>JAXGXJ010000001.1:0-12899 GCA_040772905.1 Thermoleophilia bacterium
TCTGATCTTCGCTGCCTAACAAGTCTCCGGACCGTCTCCATGTACCCGTCCCAGCGCTCTTTGACATCGAGTTCATCATCATACTGCGCGTGCACGGCTGCGATCAGAAGCAGATACGCTTTGAGGGCATCTTCCGGCATGAACCGCTCGTCCCAGGCCAAACGCATGGTCAGGTACTCCTCGGCCCCCAGAAAGCAGTAGGCCATCAGTTCGTCGGAGATGGGCGGCCATCCGTCGACGGGGCGGCTCTCCCTGCGCTTACGGATCTTGGCGGGGACAGGCCCCCGATCACCACGTCTGCTCGGCGGCCTCCTTTCGTCCCTGCCGCGCAGGCGCTCGAGTTCCGCCGCGTGCAGTGAAGCCATCGTCTGGTAGGCCTGTTGCGCCCCCGCTGCCGGTTCCCCTCCCTCGTGGAGGGCCTCGGCCCGGGCCAGCGCCCACAGTGCCGGATCGGGTGTCAGCAGCGACCGGAGGAGCCTATTGAAGCGGGCAAGTAGCTTTGTTGTGGGGTCGGTTTCTCGCTCCATGGCGGGAATCGCCTGCTCCATCACCCTCTTGCTGGCGGTCCCGAATGACTCGGCGAACAGGTGTTTCTTCGAGGCGAAGTGGGAGGCGAACACCTGGGGGGTCACCTCCGCCTGCTTGATGACGTCGGACAGGCGGGTCCGCTGGTAGCCCTTGCGTCCAAACTGAGCGGCGGCGGCTACGAGGATCCTCGCCTTGGTGGCCGCATCTACTGCCTGGGCTGCGTCGATCTGAAAGAAAGGAGAAGCACGGGCCGCTTCTTCTGCAAGAGGCCTGATCTCTCTGAGGCTCATGCCCTCGGCCTTCAGACGGGTGATCAGTCCAAGTAGGTCCACGTGGACCTGTCCATAGATGGCCCGGTTATTGGCCAGTCGCTGTGGTGGGGGGAGCAGCTCTTCACGGATGTAGAACTGGATGGTCGACCGGGGCACACCGGTGGCCGCGACCAACCGGCGCATGGTCAACAACCCTATGGGTGTCGGGTCAAATGTCATCAGGTCGTCCGTAACGCGCTCGCAGCGATTTCTGATTTCAATTACTAGTTACTATATGATAGTTTGAAAGCAATCAATGATACAAGAGCGAAGGGGACGTCATGGCATTCGGCAAATATGCGGTTGACTACGAACAAAGGGTGGACTACCCGCGTTTGCGTGCCGAACGGTTGCAGCGCGCGAAAGACCAGATCAATCACGACGGCCTTGGTGCTCTAGTGACCTGGGATGAGGCCAATATTCGCTATCTCACGGGCTACTACGTCACTACCCCTATCCGCTATCTCGAAGCCCAGTGGGCTTTCTGTGCGCGTAATGGCGAGCCGCATCTGGTAGGCGGCAACGACCAGGCGGGACTGATCCGGCGGATGCCTTGGATGGGTGAGCGCATTCATGCTCCCGCTTCTATTCCCAAGATGGCGGCCTGCACACCCGACGACCCGGTCGTGCAGAAACTGGTCGACCAGATCGCCCGCCTCATGGCCGAGTATGGAGTGGAAAAAGAGCCTCTGGGCCTGGACGGCACCACTCTGTCGTACGTCTACGCTGAAGCCTTCAAGAAGCGCGGTATACAGGTGGTGCATGCGAAGCCCACTATGGATGCCGCCCGGGTGATCAAGACCGTGGACGAGATCGAGCTTATGCGTATAACCTGTGCCAACTCTGAGAAGGCTTTCGCTGCCATTGTCGATGCCATCCGCCCAGGCGTGCGTGAGTGCGACTTGGTGGCCATCGGCATCAAGGCCCTCTACGAAGAGGGCGTCGACCATACTGAAGACTTGGTCGTCTGTTCTGGCTACAACACTAATCCCTACGGCTGGTCGTTCACCGACAAGCCCATCCAGGTAGGTGATCTTATCTACATCGACGTGGACGGCGCCTCCTACCAAGGGTACAAGTCGTGTGTGTATCGGACCTTCTGCTGCGGCAAGGCCTCTCAGGCCCAGAAAGATGTTTACGAGGAATGCCGGGCCATGCTCTATGCCGGCATAGACACCATCAAAGATGGGTCGACCGATTGGGAACTCTTGGAAAAGTGGCCCGATTCCCCCGAGTATTGGGGCCACAAGACCTGGGGCGAGGTCGGACCGTACGCAATCGGTCACGGCTTGGGCCTCACTCTGCACGACCGCCCGTTCTTCAACCAGATGCAGAAGTTGGCTGGTGTGCCGGAGCAAACGTTCAAAGAGGGCATGGTGCTGGCCGTAGAGACATACGCCGGGCACAAAGGCGATCCATTCGGAGTCCGGCTCGAAGAGAACGTTCTTGTTACCAAGGACGGTTATGAACGCCTGAGCCTGTGGCCCATCGACGAACTTATGGAGTGTTGGCTACCGTATCGGTAGCGTACCGGTTCAGAAGCGCGGTAGAGATCGGTTCGAAAACAAGGTGCTTCTTGAGAGACTATGCACGGAGGTCACCGTGGACTTCGAGTTCACCAAAGAGCAGAAAGACATAGCTAGGGCGGCTCGGGAATTCGCTGAGAAGGAGTTCTCCGATCGGGCTGAGGAGTTCGACCGGGACGAGACTTTCGACGAGGCCATCTCCAAGAAGGCCGCCGCTCTGGGATTCATCGGCCTGTTCGTGGACGAGGAGTATGGGGGGGCGGGGCTGGGTATCATGGAGCAATGCATCCTGCAGGAGGAGTTCTCCGCCGTAGATCTTGGTCTGAACGTAGCAGTCACTACGGGCTCATTCGGAGCCGAAGTCATCCAGGAGTTCGGCTCCGAAGAGCAGAAGCAGAAGTATCTTCCGCCGGTCACTCGGGGCGAGCTCATACTGGGAAGTGCCTTCACCGAGCCTGACGCCGGATCCGACCTGGCTGCTGCTTCCACCAGCGCCGTGCGTGACGGTGACGAGTTGGTGATCAACGGGCCCAAGATGTTCATCACGAATGGGACGAGGGCGGGCGCCTTAGTCTGTTTCGTGCTCACCGATCCCGAGAATCCCAACAGGCACAGACGGCACAGCATGGTCATAATCGAGACCGACCGGCCCGGCTATGAAGCCAACAAGTTGTACGGCAAGCTGGGGATCCGGGCATCAGAGACCTGCGAGATCTCCTTCAGCAACCTGCGTGTACCCTACTCTAATCTTCTAGGAGAGCCGGGGGCGGGGTTCGCTCAAGCCATGTACGCCTTCAACTTCAACCGTATCGGTATCGGTGCTCAGGCGGTCGGAGTGATGCGTGCCTGCATTGCTGAGAGCATCAAGCACGCGAAGAAGCGCCTGATCGGGGGCAGGCCGCTGGCATCGTATCAGGCGACCCAGTTCAAGCTGGCCGAGATGTACACGTGGATGCGTGCGGCCAAGAACTTAGTCTACGAAGCCGCCTGGCGGATCGACCACGGCAAGACCGACCACGCTTTGGTGGCGGCGGCCAAAGCCTTCTCGGGCCAGATGGCGGTGAAATGTGCAGACTACGCCCTCCAGTTGCATGGGGGTTACGGATATTTGGCCGATTACAAGGTGAACCGTCTCTACCGGGACGCCAAGATCACCGAGATCTACGAAGGCACCACCGAAGTGGAGAAGCTCATCGTCGCCAAAAGCCTGCTGTCTTAGATGGTGGGGAGTGGGGCGGAGCCCATGACCGGTACGTTGTCTGCGCCGGACAGTCGGTATCTAGGGGTCTGAGGTCATGCCGATCGAGCGCCTTCATTTCTGGGGAATAAGCGCAGTCTGGCTCTTCTACGTCCTTGCGGGGATCGCTATTGCCGTGTTTCTGGCCGGGGTGTACCTGCGGGTGGCGGTGTGGATGGCGGGGAGAGGGCGCGGTGTCACACCGCGCGCCTGTGCCGGACGTCAGGCTAGGCGGGTAGTCGCGGTCGAGCGGGTGATGGCCGGACGGGGACCCGTTGGCCAGGCGAGGGTCGGATGGTGGTCGGCCGGACGGTCGGCCGTCGGACGGGCGGCCGCAACCCTGCGCCGGAGCATGACCCGCGCAGGCAGATTAGGACTGGACGCCCTCTTGGGTCGAAGAATACTGCGGGGGGATGTCGTTGGCGGCCTCATGCACTTGTTCATCATGTGGGGTTTTCTCGGACTCTTCGTCGGCACCGTCCTTTCCACCGTCGATCATTGGTTCGTACACTTCTTGACCGGGCGGACCTACCAGGTCTTCTCCCTGTGTTTGGAGATCGTCGGTCTGATGCTTATCGTCGGGCTTCTGATTGCCTTGGTCAGACGTTATCTCCTGCGGGTGCCGCGGCTGGAGAACAAAGCCGAGGATCTTTGGATCCTCCTCCTGCTGGCGGCGGCCGTGGTAACCGGTTTTGTGGTGGAGGGAACCCGTCTGGCCGTGAACATGCCTGACTGGGAGTCGTACTCGTTCGCAGGAGTGGTGTTCTCGCACCTACTATCTTCGGACGCATGGGCGCAGACGATCTATCCGTATCTGTGGTGGTTTCACGCTCTGATCTGTCTGGGGTTGGTCGCCTACTTTCCCTTCAGTAAACTCTTTCACTCCCTGGGAGCGCCGGTGAACATCTTCGCCGCACCACGGCCGGTGTCTATCCTGCCGGTAGATGAGGGAGGATCTGGAAACGCCGCCTCGGAGGATGGCGCATGCGGAGTTGCGGTCCTGGGCGACCGTGCGGCCCTAGGGGGGCCCCAATTCACCCTCAGGGACCTGCTCGAGTTATCAATCTGCACCCGCTGCGGACGGTGCGACGAGGTGTGTCCTTCGGCCTCGGCTACCGAGCCCTTCTCCCCGCAGTCGTTCATCGCTCAAGCCAATGCGTATACTCGGGCGCTCCACAATCCCTTGAGCCGGGTGCGGTGGTTCCGCGAGGGCCTGTTCCGGTCGCTCTCGACCGTCCCAGAGATCTCTCCCGAACAGATCTGGTACTGCACTACCTGTCGGGCCTGCCTCGAAGTTTGTCCAGTCTATATCGGAGCCCACGAACCTATCAAGGAGGTGCGGAGAGCCGAGATCGAAGACGGGAGCCGGGTCTCACCTGCCGTGATGAACGCTTTGGAGATGCTCTACCGTTTCGACAACCCCTGGGAACCTTCCAAGAAGAAGCGCAAAGAGTGGGCGCGCACCCTGACCGTGCCGGATCTGACCGAAGGGGTGACCGCGGGTCTCTGCTATTGGGTGGGATGCACGACTTCCTACGACACTCGGGCCCAGAGCCTGGCCCGGGCCTTCGTCCGGATTCTTACTCAGGCCGGGGTCGAATTCGGCACCCTGGGGCAGAAGGAGGTCTGCTGCGGCGACATTGCTCGGAGATTGGGGGAAGAAGGTCTCTTCGAAGAGCAGGTGTCAAAGACCCTAGACCTCTTCGCCACATACGGCATCGTCGATCTGGTCACCTCGTCGCCGCATTGCTTCAACGTGATGAAGAACGAGTATCCGCCTCATCCTGGGGCGCCTTTCCGGGTGCGGCACTACGCCCAAGTACTCGACGAACTGTTGGTTCAGGGAGCCCTTCGGCCCCATGTGTCTCTGGACCTCACGGTCACCTTCCACGACCCCTGTTACCTGGGCAGGTACAACCACATCTACGAGGCGCCCCGCCGAGTTATTCGCTCTCTCCCCGGGGTGAAGCTCGTCGAGATGGCCCACTCCGGCGCCGATAGTCTCTGTTGCGGAGGGGGCGGCGGGAGGATGTGGCAGGAACTCGAAGGAGAGATGAAGCTCTCCGAGGTGCGTATCCGGGAAGCGGCGGCCTCCGGCGCCGAGGTGGTGGTCACGGCCTGCCCTTACTGTCTGATAATGCTCGAAGATGCGGTCAAGACCGCGAACCTCGACTTCTACTTGAAGGTCATTGATCTGAACGAGTTGGTTGCGCAGACGCTGGGAATAGGTGAGGATGAGACATGACAAATGACCGAAGGATGCGTTGGCCGTGAACATCGTCGTATGCGTCAAGAATGTGCCCTTCACGCGGGAAGCCGACCTGACGGTGGATGCGACCGGGCGAGGTATCTGCACGGACAATCTCGTCTATGTGACCAACGAGTGGGACGACTACGCCACTGAGACGGCCGTGCGTATCAAAGAGGAGCGGGGCGGAACCGTGACCGCGGTGACCCTCGGCTGCGAGGAGGACGAGGAGGTTCTTCGTCGTTGTTTGGCAATGGGGGCCGATGCCGCAGTACGCGTCGACCCCGGGGAGCTGGAGCCTGACGCCTCTGTAACGGCGGCTCTTCTGGCGGCGGCGGTCAGGACCCTGCCACACGACTTGGTGTTGACCGGCGTTCAGAGCGATGACTTCAACCACGGTGTCGTGGGTGCCCTACTGGCCGAGCGCCTGGAGTTGCCGCACGTGGCAGTCGTTAACGGCCTGCAGATCGAGGACGACGCGGCCTTAGTCACAGTGGAACTGGAAGGGGGCCAGGACGAGGTCGCCCGAGTGCCGCTCCCCGCGCTACTCTCCATCCAGACGGGTATCAATGAGCCTCGTTACGTGTCGATCATGGGGATCCGCCGGGCTTCGCGCATCGAGATCACGGTATTACCGGCTAGCGGCTTGGGGCTCACGGCCGCCGATCTTGAACCGGCACTGATCACCGAAGAGATCTATGTGCCTCCGGAAGCCGAAGGGGCGGCGATGCTGCAGGGCGACGCGACCACCGTGGCGGCTGAGATACTGCGCCTCATCGGGGAGAAGGTGGGTTTGTAATGGCTGAGATCATGGTAGTGGCAGAACACCGGGCCGGCGAGTTGCGCGACGTCACTCTACAGATGCTGCGCAAGGCATCCGAACTGGGGCGGGAGCGGGGCCACAGGACCTCAGTGGTGCTGCTCGGGAGCGGTGTCGACGGTCTCGTTGACCGCCTCAGAGATGAAGCAGATACCGTCGTTGTGTACGACGATCCCCGGCTGGAACACTTCGATCCCGCCTTCTATTCAGAGGTGTTGATCGCCGTTCTCGCAGAACGGATGCCTCTCCTTACTCTTCTTGGACACACCCCGTGGTCTATGGACTTGGCTCCCGCGCTTGCGGTCAGAACCGGTTATCCCTTGGCTACCGATTGCGTCGACATCATAGAGGACGGTTTGCGGCTGAAAGTGGTCCGCCAAATCTACAACGGCAGGCTTTTTGCCCGCATGGCCTTCCGAGAGGCGACCGCGTATCTGATCACCGTGCGTTCGGGATCCTTTTCGGCTGGGGAGCCGGGCGATCGGCAGGGTGAGGTGGTCCGTCCCCCGTTGCCGGCGCTGAGCAGGGCCGGCACCCGGGAGTTCCTCGAATATCGGGACACCGGCAAAGGTGAAGTGGATGTCACTCAGGCCGAACTCCTTGTGTCTGTCGGTCGAGGCATAGGGGAGGAGGACAACGTCCCCGTCGCCAAGGAACTCGCCGACCTTCTGGGAGGCGTTCTCTCCTGCTCGCGGCCGGTGGTAGACAAGAAGTGGTTGCCAAAGTACCACCAGGTCGGAACTTCGGGGCGATCGGTGAGGCCTAAGGTCTACCTGGCCCTTGGTATCAGCGGGGCCTACCAGCACGTGGCCGGCATCAGCGGAGCGGGTACCATCGTCGCCGTCAACCGGGATAAGAAGGCGCCCATCTTCCGGGTGGCCGATTACGGCGTGGTCGCCGATGCGATGGACGTGATCGAGGCCCTGAAGGTGGAACTCCGGAAGCAATAGCCGCAGCGTTGTCTGGCCTGCCGTTCTTTTGCAAGGCGGCGCCGTTGCCGCTCGCTCGCAGTGAGCAATGGCGCGAATATGTCGAGAGCGATATGGGTACCTGGCCTTCAAGCAGGTTGCTGATCGCCACCAAGAAAGGAGCTGCCATGGACCTACACGTACAACGGGAAGATGTGTGGGCGGCGAGCGTCGACGACAAGCCTGGGGCCTTAGCAGCCAAATTGCTGGCCTTGACTGAGGCGGGGGCCGACCTGGGCTTCATTGTTGTGCGTCGGGCCCCTGAGAACCCGGGCACAGGAGTAGTGTTCGTGACCCCGCTCCGCGGCGACCGGGAGGTGCGGGCGGCGGCAGCTGTCGGGTTCCAGGTCACATCGAAGCTGCACTCAGTACGGGCCGAAGGCCCGGATGAACCTGGGGCTGCCGCAAAAGTGGCGCAGGCTGTTGGGGACGCAGGGATCAACATGAGGGGCTTCTCCGCCGCAGTCCTCGGCACGAGGTTCGTCGTGCATGTCGGAGTCGATTCGTCCGACGATGAAGATGCGGTGGTCAAGTTGCTTACGGCCCTGTAGGGCGATCGAGATTATTGGTGAGGGGGCGCCGGCGCCGGGATGGCGCCGGCGCCCAGCCTGTGTCGAACCCCTGGTTCAAGACGGCGTTATCGGCGCTGCGCCGGTACGCGCCGTCCCATTGGTCACCCCAGTCGGCGGTCGCGGGATTCCCGGGCGCGGGTTCCTCGGCAGCGGGCCAGGAGACCCAGGCGTCCGTCGTGTGACTCCTCTCCGTCTCCTACAGGGTGCCGTTGGGGGCGCGAACCAGAACGGCCATGTCGGCGGTGGAGAAGCCAGAATGGGCGCAGACCCTCGGTCCGGAGGCGAACTGGCCGTCCCGGCTTGCGAACTTGGCCTGAACAGCCGCGACGGTGGTCGTCGTCTAGCCATCCGCCAGCTTATCCAGCAGGTTGTGCAACACCTGGGCCACTTCCCCCCGGCTCATGTTGCCGTAGGGACTCAGGCTGACGAGGTCGAAGCCGGCGAGCAGTCCGTTGTACTCGGCCCGGACGGCGTTGGCCCCGTGGGTGGAGTCGGCTGCCCAGACGCCGGTGGGGGTGAAGGCGGCCGGGGGAGGGGTAAGTAGACCGGGCTTGAGGTCATCGGCGGTTCTGACCACCATGCTGATCACCTGGTAGCGGGTGATTTTGCCGGAAGGGTCGAAGTGGGTGGCGTCTTTGCCTTTGGTGATGCCTTTGGCCGCACAGACGGCTATGTAGTTGTCGGGAAAGAAGGGATCGGCGTAGCCACCTACCTGCACGTCCTTAAACGGGCACACGTCGCTCTCCGAGACCGTGTAGGCGCCCACATTCACTCCCGTGAGCACGATCATCTTGGCGAACTGCTGGCGGGTAACCGGGTCGGCCGGTCCGAACTTCCCGTCGGCGTATCCGCCGATGATGCCCCGGGAGGCCAGATCAGTGATGGCGGCGTAGTAGGAGTGGGAGGCGGAGACGTCGGGGAAGCTGGGGCTACCCGGCAAGGTCGTTGTCGTGGTCGATGTGGTCGTGGTGGTCTGGCTGCTTGTGGTGGTCTGGCTGCTCGTGGTGGTCGACCAGCTCGTAGTGGTCGTAGCCGTGGTTCCGGGGTACTTGACTCCGGCCAGGACCTGGATGGGGATGAGCCGGTCGTTGGCGGCTCCATCGCCCAGCTGGCCCTGAGCGTTGCTGCCCCAGGCCCAGAGCGAGCCGTCGGATCTCATGGCGAGGCCGTGGCGGGAAGGCGACCCCGTTGTCCCGGCGATCCAGTCCGTCCTCGCGCCGATACGTGTTGGGACGAGCCGGTCGGTGGTGGTTCCGTCACCGACCTGCCCGTTCTCGTTCTCACCCCAGGCCCAAAGCGAGCCGTCGGCCTTCAAGGCCACCGAGTCGTACTTGCTTCCTGCCACGGCCACCCAATCGGTGTCCGTACCGATGCGTGTGGGGACGTGAGGGTAGGCGGTTGTACCGTTGCCCACCTGTCCCCTGGCATTGGCTCCCCAGGCCCAAAGCGAGCCGTCGGAACTGACGGCTAAAGAATGGCTATCGCCCGCGCCTATCGCTACCCAGCTGCGCTCGGCCCCGACGCGGGTGGGGGCGAACCGGTCGGTACTGGTGCCGTCGCCCAGTTGACCATGCTCGTTCCATCCGCAGGCCCAGAGAGAACCGTCTGCCTTCAAGGCGAGCGAATGATGGTTGCCGGCGGCTACAGCCACCCAGCCGGTATCCGCTCCGACGCGGGTGGGGACGTAGCGGTTGACACCGGTGCCGTCACCCAGGAGGCCACGGAAGTTCCACCCCCAAGTCCAGAGTGATCCATCGGACTTCAGGGCCATGCAGTGCCATTCACCTGCGCTCAGGGCAACCCAGTCTTTATCCGCCCCAATGCGGACGGGAGTGCCATGCCGGAGAGTCGTGCCGTCGCCCACTTGGCCCTGGGAGTTGTCGCCCCAGGCCCAAAGCGAGCCGTCGGACTTCAGACCAACTGAGTGTTTCGCGCCCGCAGTGACGACGGCCCAGTTGGTATCACCACCGATCCGGGTGGGAAGGGGCCGGTCGGTGGTGGTTCCGTCGCCTAGTTGCCCCGATTCATTGTCGCCCCAGGCCCAGAGCGAGCCATCTGCCCTGATGGCCAGGGAATGGAATTCGCCGGCAGCGAAGGTCGGCCTGCCCTGGGAGCCCAGCGCCGGTACGATGAGCGCCGGAGCCACGGAGTTCCAGACGAGGATGAGTGCGAGAGGCGCCAAGACGAGAAGGCTGCCATAGAGCCAACGCCACCCGGAGAAGAGAGGACCGACGCGGAGTCTACCCATGGATACTACCCCCCTTGCTTCGGTTGTCCATAGGGGCGACACGAGGCCCACCGAGCTCCAGTCAGGTCGATGGCCGTGAGCGTCGTTACTCCGAGTCGAGACCGGAAGGGTCGAGAACGCAATAAGGAGGGGCGCCGGCGGGGTGCGCCGGCCGGCGCCCGCGGGTTCTGTCGGTCTACCTCACGAAAGTGGTGAACTCGTCCACCGGGATCCGCGTCCGCGGGAAGCGGTTGACGGGGGCGTCCCAGTCCGGATATCCCATGGCGATCGAGATGACGAACTCCTTGTCCTCAGTTCCCGGGATCACCCTGCGCAGCAGTTCGGCGTAGCGGAGGAACGACGCCGCGATGCAGGTGCCCAGTCCGCGGGCGTGTGCGGCCAGGGCGATGGATTGTGCGAGCATCCCTGCGTCTAGGCAGGAGTAGGGGAGCCCCATCTCCTTAGGCTTGGCCAGGATCAGGATCAGCGGCGCCCCGAAGATCTCGGAGGCGGCGACCATGGGGGGGATCGGAGGATCCGGCGGCAGGATGCCCATCTTCGCCTCCTCGGCGGCGATGAACGACATCCTCGTCTTGAACAGATCGTCCTGCCTGGCCTTGATCTCGGGGCGCATCTCCCGCGTGTTGACAAGGTCGGGTGCTTCGGGAGCCTCCGATTCGGAGTAAGTACGGAGGTCGGCTTTAAACCGCTGGAACGGCTCACCCGACAGCGCATAGACGTAGGTCGACTGGGTATTGGTCGCCGAAGGTGCCCACCGGGCCTCGGCCAGGATCTCCCGCAAGAGGTCATCGGGGACCGGCTGTGGCAGGTACCTGCGGACGGCCCGCCGCCCCTTCAGGGCTTCAGAGACGGTGACGGGAGAGCTCATGCGTTTTTCCTCCTTGCTTTGTGCCGGACCGGCCGGGCCGGGCTACGCGCCGGCCCCTTGCTCAATACACATAGGATAGCTCGAATCGTCACGCCGGACTTGCTTGGTCGGCGTCACCCGACCGGACCGGCCGGTCTGGGCGAAGCGCCGGCGGGCACGCCACGCACCGCACGGCCCTCGTAGCGCGGCACATTGCCCGTGGTGCAACCTGTTGCTGCGGTCTCTCGCGCCGCGCAACCTATTGCCCCTGCGGCGGCCGCCGATGGCCGCCCAACCGTTGTCATCTGCGGATGGCCTGCGCGCCTCGGGCGAGGTGGCCGATGCTTTCGGCGACTGTGTTCTGTTGCAGGGCTCCGAAGGCCACCTGAAGATAGCAAGCGTCGCCCGCCGTCGTCCGCGCGTAGTCACGGCGATTTGATTAGCGACCGCGCGGTCTGAGGCACAAAAAATAGAAGAGCAGACTCCTCGGTCCACCGGAAGGAGCCGTCCTCATGTCTTCCCTCGACGACTCCATAACGTCCGGGTTCACGTCCCAGATGGTCGAGAAGGTGGCCGGACTGCTGGGCGTGGAGCCGGAGTCAGGAAGGTAGCTGCGCTGGTAGGACCTCTCGCCGTGGCCGCGCTCGGTCGCCAGGCGGCTGAGTCCGAGGATCACGTCGCCGTCTCGGATCTGTTCGATATAGTCCCGGCTGAGGTGGCTGCCGACGAAGGCCTGCCGCTCGATCGGCTGACCTTGAGCAGTCTGGGTGGCAGGGTAGTCGACAGTTCGCTTGGTTACCGGGCCGGAGGGATCGCCACGAGCCTGTCTCGCGCCGCCGGCGTTCCCGAGATCAGCCGCGTTCTGAAAGTGGTTCTTCCGCTGGGTCTTGCCAGGGTGGCTCAGACGGTGCCCGAGCAGGGTCTGGACGCGGGTGGTCTGGCCGCGGCGTCGCGGAAGGAAACGGCCGCTATCAGCATCATCGGCGACGAAAACGCGTGGTGGCGCTGAGGGCGTCCGCGGATGCCGACTGGCAGGAGGAGCTCCGGTCCGAGATCGGAGAAGAAGATTGGACCGTCGTATCGAAGGCGGCGCTTCTTGCAGCGGGCTACGTCTCTGCGGAGGGTAGAGCCAGCGTTCTCGACAACCCGGTCGGCCCGATCAAGGAGACGGAGGCGCTGGTAAGCGCGTTCGACCCGACGACCATCCCGTCCGGGAGTGTGCTTGTGGACGGCGTGGTGACCGGCATCCAGAAGTGGTTCGCGCAGTCCGGGGGTGAGCGCCCGTGGGACGTAGGAGCAGTGGGTGTCCGCGATCGGCGTCGGGTCGAAGCCCTCGTGAGTGCCGGGCTACAGTCGGCTCTGCGGGCGTTGGCGGGTGTCTCCGCCGACTAGGAGCCTGTCGGGCAATCACGCTCGACCGGGCAAACGGACGATTGTCACAGGCGCAATAGTCACCGAGTCAGCCAAGTCAGGGTGAAACCAGGGCAAGAGACAGGGACAAGAGGCTTGTGGCCCGGGTATTTGGGCGTGACTTCCCTCCCTGGGTCGGCTTGGGGGTCACCCCGGCTCTGAACAGCTTGAGCAGGTTGTGGGT
>JAXGXJ010000002.1:0-1702 GCA_040772905.1 Thermoleophilia bacterium
GCTAGGCCTGGAAGGTGTCTCTCGACGCGGGAAGCGCCGGGCCAAGAGCGCCGGAGCGGAGACGCCGGTCGCACCGGACTTGGTGCGCCGCCGGTTCACGGCCGACGCCCCTAACGAGCTGTGGACCATCGACATCACCTACGTCTCGACGTGGGAGGGCCGGCTGTTCCTCGCCGTGGTCGTGGATGCCTGTTCCCGCCGGGTGCGCGGCTGGCCCGTGCGTGATGATCTCAAAGCCGATCTCGTGGATGATGCTCTCGGCATGGCTACGACACGCCGCCGGCCCGGACCCGGCCTCATCCATCACTCCGACAGTGAATATAAAGGGGCCGGTTTCCTTAGGGTGGCCTGACCCTCACAGCGCTCGACGCGAGAGGATAGGTGGGTCGGTGGCACTCGGGTGATCTGACCCACACTCTGATCGACTCATGATGTCATTCCCCGGACTTGTCGGTCACCCGAGGGCTGCCGGCATCAAGGCACAGCCTTGGGCCGAGAGCGTGACCTGATGAGAGCATGACCTGCCGTCCCTTCGCTGTCGTGTCGGCCGTCGGTCTGGGGTGTGCCTGTATTGTGGTCAATCATCCCAAAGGAGCAAGCACATGGCCGAGAAGAAGGAGCGGGTCCCGCAGGTGGTGGGTGGCATCGACACGCATCAGGATCTGCATACTGCCGCAGTGGTGACGACCGACGGGGAGGTCCTGGGAGTCAAGGACTTCTCCACCACCCGAGCGGGTTACCGGGCGATGCTTGCCTGGTTTCGCAGCCAGGGCGATCTCCTGCGCGTCGGCGTGGAAGCGACGGGCAGCTACGGCGCCGGTATCACCCGTCATCTCGCTTTGGCCGGCATTCCCGTTCTTGAGGTGACCGGCCCCGATGCCGCGACCAGGCGCGGGTATGGCAAAGACGACTCCACCTGCGCCATTTCCGCCGCCCGGGCGGCTCTCACCGGCCAGCGCACCAGCGTGGCCAAGGATCGGTCCGGCGCCGTGGAGGCGCTAAGAGTCCTTCGCACCACCCGCAAGACGGCCGTACGATGCCGACGGGCCACGCTGCAGCAAGTACACAACACCATCGTCGCGGCTCCGGAGGAGGTGCGGGATCTGGTGCGACACATGACGAGGATGCAGCTCATCCGCACGTGCGCCGCCTGGCGGCCGGACACGATCGCCTTCCGTGACCCCGTGGTTGCGACCAAGATGGCACTCAAGTCTCTCGCCCGGCGCATCCTCGACCTCAATGACGAGATCGCCGATCTGGACCGTCACATCCGGCTGCTTGTCACTGAACTCCCTCCCAATCTACTCGCGCTTCCCGGCGTCGGCATAGAGAACGGCGGTGAGTTCTTGGTGGCCGCGGGAGATAATCCAGAGCGGCTGCGCTCCGAAGCGGGATTCGCCATGCTGTGTGGTGCCGCCCCCCTTCCTGCCTCCAGTGGCAAGATTCAACGGCATCGTCTCAACCGCGGCGGGAACAGACAGGCGAACTCCGCCCTTCACATGGTCGTCGTCTTCCGCATGCGAACCGACCAGGCCACCAAGGACTACGTGGACCGGCGGACTGGGGAAGGTCTCTCCAAGCGCGAGGTGATGCGGTGTCTGAAGCGTTACGTCGCGAGAGAAGTCTACCGCGCCCTTGTCAGTCCCGGATGCCCTTGACAAACATGAGAGCGTCCGCGGCGGCCAATATCGTTCACTTGCCC
>JAXGXJ010000003.1:0-1824 GCA_040772905.1 Thermoleophilia bacterium
ATGACCACGCGACCCTCGAGACGCTGGGTACGTCCTCTGATTGGAGTGTCGCTGACCATCGTCTGGCTGGCGGTGGCTGGGATCGGCGGCCCGTACTTCGGCCGCATCGGCGAAGTCTCGACTAACGAGCAGGCCTCGTATCTTCCCAGCAGCGCCGAATCCACCCAGGTGCAGAAACGGCTGACCGAGTTCCTGGGTGACGACGCCATCCCTGCTGTTGTGGTGGCCGAACGGGCGGGCGGGCTGACCCCCGAGGATGAAGCCTGGCTTGCGGCTCAGTCGGCGAGCCTGCCTCAGGAGGTCCAGGCCATCAGCGGTGGCGTATCACCGGCCATCGCGTCCGACGACGGGATGGCGGCCCAGATGTTCGTGCCGCTGTCCACCGACACGCCGCCCAGGGATTCCGTCGAGCTGCTGCGCACGGCTCTGGAGGGCGCCCCCGAGGGTCTCGCGGTGTACGTCACGGGGGCAGCCGGGTTGAGCGCCGACCTGGGCAACGGGTTCGCCGGCGTCGACAGCCTCCTGCTGTTGGTCGCCGTCCTCACCGTCTTCGTCATCCTGGTGGTGGTCTACCAGTCTCCGCTGCTCCCCGTCTTGGTGCTCCTCGCCTCGATGAGCGCGTTGTGCGGCGCCGTCCTTGCGAGCTTCTATCTGGCCAAGGCCGGGGTGTTCAAGATCAACGGGCAGGTGCAGGGCATTCTCTTCATCCTGGTCATCGGAGCCGCGACCGACTATTCGCTGCTGTACGTGTCGCGTTTCCGAGAGGCTCTTCGAGTGAGCGACTCGGTGTGGAGCGCCACCAGGACGGCTTGGAAGGGCTCGGTCGAGGCGATCATCGCCTCCGGCGGCACCGTGATCGCGGGGCTGCTGTGTCTCCTCCTGTCCGACCTGGCCTCGAACAAGGCGCTGGGCCCGGTGGCGGCCCTCGGGATACTGTTCGCGGTGTTGGTGGCTCTCACGTTCCTGCCGGCCATGCTGCTGCTGGCCGGACGCGTCGCCTTCTGGCCGCGACATCTGCGCGGCGTCGTCGACCGGACGGCCCCTCGGCGTACGGGCGTATGGGAGCGGATCGCCGCCGCGATCCACACCCGTGACCGGTTGATGTGGGTGATAGTAGGGGTCGTGCTGGCGCTTGGCTGTGTGGGCCTGGTCGGTCTGAATGCCGGCGGAGTGCCGGCCAGCGACCTGGTGATAGGCGAGTCGCAGTCGCGCGACGGCCAGAACATCCTGGCGGCGCACTTCCCCGGCGGCTCGGGGCAGCCTGTCCAGGTGATCGTCCCCGAGGGCAAGCTCGACGCGGTCGCCGCGGCCGCTCTCGAGAACGCGGGAGTGAGCAGTGCCTCGGTCGTCTCCGCGGACTCGCCGAGCGGCTCTATCCCCATCCCCAGACCGCCGGAGGGCCCGTTCGCGCAGGCCACTCCGACGGTGGCCGGGGGCGATGTCATGCTGCAGCTCACCCTCGCCGACAAGGCGGACTCGCTGGAGGCAGAGCGGACGGTCACCGCGCTTCGGACCACGCTCCGGCTGCTCGACCCCTCCACCATCATCGGCGGGTCCACTGCTCTCGACCTCGACACCAACCTGACCAGCACCCGCGATCGCAACCTCATCATCCCGCTGGTGCTGGTGGTGATAACCGTGATCCTGATGTTGCTGCTGCGCAGTATCGTCGCGCCGTTGCTGCTGATGGTGAGCACGGTGCTCAGTTTCGGTACCGCCCTTGGCGTCTCCAGCCTGCTCTTCAATCATCTGTTCGACTTCCCCGGCGCCGACCCGGCCGTCCCCCTGTATGGGTTCGTGTTCCTGGTCGCGCTCGGCATCGAC
>JAXGXJ010000004.1:0-445785 GCA_040772905.1 Thermoleophilia bacterium
CTGGATCAGTGCCTGAAGTGCCTCCGTCCTGTCACCACCATGGCCATGTCTCGCTCGTTGGCCAGCGCCAGCGATTCGTCGTCCCGCTTCGAGCCTCCCGGGTGGATCACCGCGGTGGCACCGGCATCGGCGGCCACCTGCAGCGCGTCGGGGAAGGGGAAGAAGGCGTCCGACGCCACCACGCATCCGGCCAGCGGGAAGCGGGCCCGGCTCACCGCCAGGTTGGAGGAGTCCACCCGGCTCATCTGGCCCGCGCCCACGCCGATGGTCATGAGGTCCTTGGCCAGGATGATGGCGTTCGACTTGGTATGCTTCGCCACGCGCCAGGCGAACAGAAGGTCTCCCCACTCGGCTTCGGTCGGGCTGCGCTTGCTGATGACCTCCATGTTCTCGCGCTCGTCGGCCTCGCAGTCCCAATCCTGCACCAGCAGGCCGGCATGGATTCGTTTCATGTCGAAGCTCTTGCCGCACACCTCGCGCCTCTGCTGCCCGGTGAGGATGCGGATGTTCTCCTTGCGCGTGAGGATCTCCATGGCTTCCGGCGCGTAAGCCGGCGCCCACAGCACTTCCACGAAGTTGGTGGAGAGCAGTTTGGCCGTATCCTCGTCCACTGTGCGGTTGACCGCGATCACGCCGCCGAAGGCCGACACAGGATCACACGAAAAAGCCTTGTCATAGGCGGAGGCCAGCGTCTCGGCCAGGGCCACACCACAGGGGTTGTTGTGCTTGATGATCACGCATCCGGGCAGGCTGTACTCGTCCAGGGTGCGGCGGGCCGCATCGAGGTCGAGCAGATTGTTGAACGACAGCGCGCCGCCGTGGAGCTGCTCCAGCATGCCGTTGGGTTCCTCGGCAGTGGCGGCCTCCACGTACCACGCCGCCCGCTGATGCGGGTTCTCGCCGTAGCGCAGGTCCTTGACCTTGACGAAATCGAGCATCAGGTTGCCCGGGAAGTCGCTCTCCTGCTCGGCGAACCAAGTGGCGATGGCCGAATCGTAATGCGCGGTGTGATGGAAGGCCTTGATGGCCAGCCGCTTACGCGTGGCCAGCGGCAACTCGCCGTCGTTGGCCTTGAGTTCGTCCAGCACCGCGTCGTAGTCGCCAGGATCGACCACCACGGCCACGCCGCCGAAGTTCTTGGCCGCGGCCCGCACCATGCAGGGCCCGCCGATGTCGATGTTCTCCACCGCGTCGGCTTCCTTCACGCCCCGCTGCGACGTCACCTCTTCAAACGGATAGAGGTTCACCACCACCAAGTCGATGGGCTTGATGCCCAGGTCGGCGATGGCCTTCATGTGCGTGGTGCGGCTGCGGTCGGCCAGGATGCCGCCGTGGATGGCGGGATGCAGGGTCTTGACGCGACCGTCCATGATCTCGGGAAAGCCTGTCACCTCTGAGATGCCCACGATGGGTAGACCGGACTCCTTCAGAGAACGCGCAGTCCCCCCGGTGGACACGATCTCGTACCCCAACTCCACCAACCCGCGGACGAACGGTTCCAAGTCCCGCTTGTCCGACACCGACACCAATGCGCGCCTTTCCTTCACTCTTTCCTCCTCGTTTGAGACCGGTCCCACCCCGGTCGGTTCGTCGTAGCTAGTCCTCCACCCGCACCACTCGGCTGCCCGCCTGCGGCGCCATGACCTTGCCGGCCGCGATCTGACGGATGGTCTCGGGCAGCAACTCGTGCTCCACCGCGTGGATGCGCTCGGCCAGAGAGTCCACCGTGTCTCCCTGCAGCACCCGCACCGCCTCCTGGGCGATGATAGGCCCGCTGTCCATCTCCTCCTCCACGTAGTGCACGGTCACCCCGGTGACCTTGACCCCGTACTCGAGCGCGTCGGCGATGGCCTTGGTGCCCTTGAAAGAAGGCAGCAATGCCGGATGGACGTTGATGAGTCTGCCCGCGAACGCCCGC
This sequence comes from Thermoleophilia bacterium, assembly GCA_040772905.1. GTDB lineage: Bacteria > Actinomycetota > Thermoleophilia > RBG-16-64-13 > RBG-16-64-13 > JAXGXJ01. Next base: position 1,919 of record JAXGXJ010000004.1, read on the forward strand.
ACGAAGGCCGGGGTCACCAGCCGCATGTAGCCGGCCATGACCACCAGGTCGGCGTGCGACTCCTGCACCGCGTCGATGAGATGCGCGTCGTGGGCCTCGATACTCTCGTAAGCATCGTACGGCAGCACCGCAGTGGGCACGCCCCGCGACCACGCCCGTTGGATGACGGGCGCGCCCGGCACATCGGTGATCATGAGCGCCACGTCGAACACCAGCGCGCCCATCACAGGGGGGGTCCCCGTACCCGCTACCGGAGCCAACACCGGCGCACCGTCGGTGTCGGCCAGGATGCGCCGCTGCAACTGATCCACGATGGCCTGGAAGTTCGAGCCGTTCCCCGACGCCAGCACCACGATCTTGAAGAAGGTACAGGGATCCCCCGGCACCCAGGATTGCCCGCTGGTGAACCTCACGCCACACCCTCCAGGGTCACCCGGACGTCGCCCGCACCCGCGGCCACCTCGCCCAATCTCACAACCTCCTCACCGGCCGCCCGCAGGCGCTCAGCCGCTTCCGCCGCCGAGGCCGCCGACACCACCAGCACGAACCCGATACCCATGTTGAAAGTCTTGTACATCTCTTGCTCGGGGACTGCGCCCAACTCCTGTATGACGCGGAACGCGCTGGGCACCTGCCATTCAGTGAAATCCAGATGGGCGCAGAGTCCGTCGGGGATGACCCGGGCCAGGTTGCCGGTCATGCCGCCACCCGTGATATGCGCCATGGCCCGCACGGGCAGGCCCGCGTCCAAGACGCTCAACACGCTGCGCACGTAGATGCGCGTGGGCCGCAGAAGCACGTCGGCAAAGGTCTCCGCCGGATCGCAGCCGCCGGGGAAAGGCTCGTCCAGCCCGCGGCCGCTCACTTCCACCACCTTGCGCAGCAGAGAGTAGCCGTTGGAGTGGAACCCGCTCGAGACGAGCCCAAGCACCACGTCGCCGGCCTGCACCGAGGCCGGATCCACCAGCTTGGCGCGTTCACCAAGCCCCACGCAGAAGCCGGCCAAGTCGAACTCCCCCGGAGAGTAAAGCCCCGGCATCTCGGCCATCTCGCCGCCCACCAGGGCGCAACCCGCCTGGCGACACCCTTCGGCCACGCCGCCCACGATGCGGGCCATCTCCTCCGGCTCCAGCCGCCCCACAGCCACGTAGTCCAAGAACAGCACCGGCCGGGCGCCGCTGCAGAGCACGTCGTTCACCGACATGGCCACCAGATCTATACCTACTGTGTCCAGCCGTCCTGTCTCCTGAGCCATGAGCAGCTTGGTGCCCACCCCGTCAGTGGCGGTGATGAGCACCGGGTCTTCCAACCCTTTGGGCAGCTCGAACAGTCCGGCGAAGCCCCCCAGCGACCCCACCACTCCGGGTATGTAGGTGCTCTCCGCATCCCTCTTGATCCGACGCACCGCCTCCTCGCCCGCCTCGATGTCCACGCCGGCGGCGCGATAGGTGAGTCCGTCGCCATCAGTACGCGTTGACACGGTCCGCCTCCGAGGTGAGAGTGGTCTGGCCGGCTGTGGCCTTCGCAGTCGTCTTGACGGTGGTACTCGCCGGCTCGGAATCGCCGCCCAGGCCTAAGCGCCAAGACGGAAGCTGCACCGGGGTGAGGAACACGATGACGCACACCACGGCCACCAGGCACAGCCCGGCCACGCCCAGCAGTCTGCGACTGCGCTCGAGCGTGCCCCGCAGCGTGCTCAGGAAGAACCCGCTGAGCAAGAAGAAGAGTACGACACCGATAGAGCTTTTCACGCACCACAGCGTATCAGAACGCGTCCCGCGTCTCTACCCGCGTGGGTCCGCACAGGGCGTCTCTGCCTAAGGTCTCCGGGGGCCACCGGCGCGGTTGAACAAATCCCCGAGCGAGTGCTAGAGTCCACCTGCAAGCATGGTGCCTCCGCAGTCAGGCTCCGCGTGAGTGGAGCCGAGAGGGAAGCCGGTGAGATGCCGGCGCGGTCCCGCCACTGTCACCGAAGCTCGCGTCGATGGAAGGACACACCATCGGGCAAGACTTTGGAAGCCAGATACCTGCTGGGGAGGAGGAGCAGACGCTCTCCGTGGAGAGAGCGCACTCCGTCCCGAATCTCGGGACGCCGACTCGGTTCGACCACATGCTGGTCCGGCCGGGGAGTAGCTGACCTGCTCTCCACCATCTTGCGGCCGTGACATAGGTCGAACTGAAAGGAGTCCGCATGAACGGACGCCCACGGCCCCATCGCCAAGGGATGGGGCGCCGCTCGCCGTCGGCACGACGGAACGCATTCTCTCTCACCACGTCCCTGCTCATCGCCCTGCTGCTCGTCACGCTGCTCGCCACGGCCACCCTGGCCGGAGGCTGCGGCTCAAACGACCAGACCACGACGACGGCCGCTCCCCCCGCGGAAGAGACGACCACCACGGCGGCGGCCTCCGGCCCCATCGTGCCCGGAGGCTTCCCGGTTGTTCTCACCGATGACCTAGGCGTGGAGGTCACCATCCCCACCGAGCCCATGCGGATCGTGTCCACCGCACCGGCCAACACGGAGATGCTCTTCGCCCTGGGGCTGAACGAGCGCATCGTGGGCGTCACATCCCTGGACGACTATCCCCCCGAAGCCGCCGATGTGGCCAAGGTGGGCGATTTCCAGGTGAACACCGAGGCGGTCATGGCCCTCAGCCCCGATCTGGTGGTGGGCTACGCCGGCAACCAGGAGGCTCTAGCCCCCGTGCAGTCGGCTGGAGCCCCGGTGATGATCCTCGATCCGACCACGCTCAAAGAGATCTACGATGACATCCTGTTGGTGGGCACCGCCACCGGTACGGCTGCCGCCGCTGCCAAGCTGGTGGAGTCCATCAAGGCCGAGGTGGCCGCCGTCATTAAGGTCACCGAGGGCATCACCGAGTCCCCCAAGGTCTTCTACGCGCTGGACAACACCCTGTGGACCGCGGGCCCGGGCTCGTTCGTGGACGAGCTGCTGAGCCTGGTGAACGCCACCAACGTGGGGGCCATGCAGGGCGACAGCGCCGCCGTCCAGCCCTACTTCCAGTTCGCGCCCGAACAGCTCATCGCCGCCGACCCCGACGTCATCCTGCTGCCCAACACGGCCTACACGAGCGTGGATGAGTTCGTCTCCGACGCCCGTTTCGCCAGCCTGCGAGCGGTGAAGGAGGGGCGCGTGGTGCTCATCGACGACGTCATCATCACCCGACCGGGTCCGCGCATCGGCCAAGGTCTCAAGACGCTGGCTGCAGCCGTGCACCCGGGGGCTTTCTAGAGGCATGAGTCTCGCTCCGCCCAGGAGCTTGCTGTGCGCTCCGCCCAGGAGCCTGCTGTGACTCCTCGCCTGTGTCCCGCGAGGAGTCGGCCGTGAGCACGCCGACCGGCCGTCGCGTGTCCTACCGCCTGGTCATGGCCGTCTTGGTGGCGGCTTTGATCGCGGCGGTGGTGACGGCGACGGTGGTCGGCGCCGCCGGCCTCACTGCGGGGGAGGCTCTGCGAGCCCTCTTCGCCCTGTTCGCCGGCGGCGCCGACGCCACGGGCGCGTTCCCCGACTGGGCCCCCCGCCTGCTGCTCGATCTGCGGCTGCCCCGCATGGTCCTCGCGCTGGTGGCCGGCGCCGCGCTCTCCACGGCCGGCGCTTCCTTCCAAGGTGTCTTCCGCAACCCATTGGCCGAGCCCTACCTGCTCGGCGTATCGGCCGGCGCCGGCCTGGGAGCCACCATCGCCATCGTGTGGAAGCCGCTGGGCGCGGGCGTGTTCGGGGTGCCTGTGTTGGCCTTCGTCGGCGGCGCTCTGGCCGCCTTCCTGGTCTATCGTCTGGCCACCTTTTCCGGCCAGACCGGCAGCGCCTCGCTGCTCCTCTCGGGCGTGGCCGTGGGTTCCACCCTCACAGCCGTCATGTCGTTCCTCATGGTGGCCACCGAACGCGACCTGCACACGGTCATCGTCTGGCTCATGGGCGGTGTCACCACGGCCAGCTGGACCAAGGTGTTCATCACCCTGCCGGTGGTGGCCGCCGGTTTCGTCTACATGATGCTCATGTCCCGGCGCATGAACCTCCTTCTCATGGGGGAGGAACGGGCCCGTGAACTCGGCGTCGACAGCCAGCGCACCCGCCGCAACCTCATGATCGTGGCCTCGCTCACCACCGCCGCCGCCGTCGCTTTCACCGGACTCATCGGCTTCATCGGCCTGATGGTGCCGCACATCATGCGCCTGGTGGTGGGCCCCGACCATCGTCGATTGCTGCCGGCCACGGCCCTCTTCGGCGCCCTACTGCTGCTCTTGGCCGATACCGTGGCCCGCACCGCCCTGGCCCCCGCGGAGATCCCGGTGGGGATCATCACCGCCGCGACAGGAGGGCCCTTCTTCCTGTACCTGCTGCGGGTGAGGAGGGGCGCATGACCGGAGAAGGCAGCGCCACTGTGCGGGGGCGCACGACCACCGTGTTCGAGACCCGCGGGCTGGAGGTGGTCCTGGGCGGCCGCACCGTGCTCGGCCCGCTCGACATGACCATCGACCGCGGCACCTTCCTGGGCATCCTGGGTCCCAACGGCTCGGGCAAGACCACACTGCTCCGTGCCCTCACCGGCGCCGTGAAACCGGCCGCCGGGGTGGCCCTGCTCCACGGCCGGCCCATCCCCCACTACCGAGCCACCGAACTGGCCCGCGTGGTAGGAGTCGTACCCCAACAGTTCCACCTCGACTTCAGCTTCACTGTTCGTGAGATGATCGCGATGGGCCGCTACGCTCATGGAGGCGAACGCCCTCAGGACCGCGACTCGGCTGCCGATCCTGTGCAGGCGGCCATCGAAGAGACAGGCCTGGTCGACCTGGCAAACCGTCTGGTCACCGGCCTCTCCGGCGGTGAACGACAGCGAGCCCTCATCGCCCAGACCTTGGCCCAGGAGACCCCCATCGTCCTCTTGGACGAACCCCTCAACAACCTGGATCTCAACCACCAGCTGGAGATCATGCAGTTGCTGTCCCGGCTGCACGCGAACGGCCGGACCATCGGCGTGGTGCTACACGACCTCAACATGGCGGCGCAGTACTGCCAGGAGTTGGTCTTGTTCCACGAAGGCCGCGTGGCGGCCCGGGGCGATCCGGCCACAGTCCTCGATCCGCGACTCATACTCGATGTGTTCCGCGTACGCGTGGCCGTGCACCGCCAGAGTCAGCGACCGTACGTCACCCCTCTGTGGACGAAGGCTCACATCAAGGTGTGCCGCGAGATCAGCACCGGTGTCCACGTCATCGCCGGGGGTGGGGCAGCCTCGGGATTGGTGGAGGAACTGGTGATGCAGGGCTTCACCCCCAGCGTGGGTATCGTCAGCGTGTTCGACACCGACTACACCACCGCTCAGCGCTACGAGTTGGAAGTGGTCTCGGCCCCGCCCTTCCAGCCCTTCCCGGCCGACGCCCTAGACCAGCTGGAGGCCCTGCTTGCCGAGGCTGAGGTGATCGTCGTCGCCCCCATCTTCTTCGGCCCGGGCAACCTGGAGTCACTCCGCGCGGCGCTGCGCGGCCGCGCCGCCGGCAAGCAGGTCTTGCTGCTCGACGACCCCCCCGTGCACGAACGCGACCTCACCGACGGCGAAGCCGAACGCTTGGTCGACGAGCTCATCCAGGCGGGGGCAGTCAAGGTGAGAGATACCGCCGAGGTGCTCGCAGCACTCAGCCGCACGTCGGCCTGATCCGGTCCCGCCGCTCGGCCGCGCGGGCGCTCAGCGCTCGAGCGAGACGCAGGCCCCCTGCTCGTAGCGGAACTTGGACAGGCGCAGACTCTCGGGCACCTCACAGGGATAGTCACCACTGAAGCAGGCGGCACAGAAGCAGTCCTCTCCACAGTCGGCACCAGTGGCGCGCAGCAGCCCTTCCAGGGAGAGGTAAGCCACCGAGGTGGCACCCAGTTCGCGACTGATCTGTTCCACGCTCTTACCGAAGGCGATGAACTCGTCCTGATCGGCCATATCGATGCCGTAGAAACAGGGGTAGATGATGGGCGGCGAGCTGACGCGCAGGTGCACCTCCTTGGCTCCAGCGTCGAACAGCACGCGCACCAGAGCCCGGGTGGTGTTGCCGCGCACGATGGAGTCGTCCACCACCACCAGGCGCTTGCCCTTGATGGCAGACGCCAGCGGGTTGAACTTCATGCGGATGCCCAGCTTGCGCACCTGGTCGTCGGGATTGATGAAAGTCCGCCCGATATAGCGGTTCTTGATGAGCGCCTCGCCGTAGGTGATGCCACTCGCCGCCGCGTACCCGATGGCGGCCGAGTTGCCCGTGTCGGGGACGGGGATGACCAGGTCACCGTCCACCGGCGATTCGCGGGCCAACTCCTCGCCCATGCGGCTCCGCGCCGCGTACAGGGTCTGTCCTTTCATCACCGAGTCGGGGCGGGCGAAGTAGATGAACTCGAAGATGCACAGCGATTCCCGTTCGCGACTGATCACCTGCTCGATGTGATAGCCCTGTTCATCGATGCAGCAGATCTCCCCCGGCTCGATCTCGCGCACCAGCCGCGCCCCGATGATGTCCAGCCCCGAGGTCTCGCTGGCCAGGCAGTAGCGCCCGTCGAGCTGCCCCAGCACCAGTGGGCGGATGCCGAAGGGGTCGCGGAACCCGATGACCTCGTCCTTGGTGAGAAGGACGGCACTGAAGGCGCCACGCAGCCGCGGGATGATGTCGCGCAACGCTTCGCGGATGTCGCGCGAGGGATGTTCGGCCAAGAGCGCAGCGATGACCTCGGTGTCGGAGGTGCTGGCGAACACCTGCCCGCTGCGCAGCAGGTCGGCGCGCAGTTGGTCGGTGTTCACCAGGTTGCCGTTGTGAGCCAGGGCGATGAAGGAGCCGTTCCGCGTGCGCGCGAACGGCTGAGCATTCCGCATCTCGTTGGCGCCGGTGGTGGAGTAACGGACGTGCCCGATGGCGAGCGACCCGGGCAGGCTCTGCAGGGTCTGCTCGGAGAACACCTGCGACACCAGACCGATGTCCTTGTGCACAATGAGGCGCGAACCGTCAGTTACGGCGATGCCGGCCGACTCCTGGCCACGATGTTGCAGCGCGAACAGAGAGAAGAAGGTGAGTCGGGCGACGTCCATGCCGGGAGCGTATATGCCGAAGACCCCGCACTCCTCGCGGGGAGAGTCATCGGCGCGGAGGTCGTACCGGGGGTCCTGCATCATTCTCCTGGGTCGTCCGGGATGTTGTCGCCGTCCTGGCCCGCTCCACCTGGAGCAGCCTCGGAGGCAGCTTCGCAATCGGGCCCGCAGCCCGGGATCTCACGCCAATCGAGTTGGCTCTGGCACACGCGACAGAGACAGGTGTCGGGCAGATATCCCTTTATGAAGGAGTCGCGCGCGCCACAACGCGGGCAGACTATCTGGGCGGTCACGTCATCTCCTCCCCGGCCGGCGCCGGAGCCTGGGCCGGCCTCGGGCGCCACGTCGACCGTGTACTTCCAGCCATGATTCTACCAGCCTGCCGCGGTCTCTCCGCCCCGTCGTGCGCTCTACCACTCCAGAGCCGCCACCCGCTCGAAGATGACGGCCATGTTGCGCAGATGATGGGCCGGATCGAACAACTCGGCCATCGTCTCCGGCGAAAGGAGACCGGTGACCTCAGGGTCGGCCTCCAGCAGGTCGCGGAACTGCGTCTTCTGCTCCCACGCCCGCATGGCGCTCTTCTGCACCACGCGGTAGGCATCGTCGCGCAGCATGCCCGCCTCCACCAGGGCCAGCAGCACGCGCTGGCTGAACACCAGCCCGTAGCTGCGCTCCAGGTTGGCGGCCATGTTCTCCGGGTACACGTTGAGCTTGTCCACCAGCCAACAGGCCCGTTTGAGCATGTAGTGCAACAGGATGGTGCTGTCGGGCAGGATGATGCGTTCAGCGCTGGAGTGGCTGATATCGCGCTCGTGCCACAGCGCGATGTTCTCGAAGGCCGTGATCATGTTGCCGCGGATGATGCGGGCTTGGCCGCAGAGACGCTCGGAGATGATGGGGTTGCGCTTGTGCGGCATGGCCGAGGAGCCCTTCTGCCCGGGAGCGAAGTATTCCTCGGCCTCCAGCACCTCGGTGCGCTGATAGTGCCGTATCTGCAGGGCGATCTTCTCGATGGTGCTCGCCAACAAGGCCAGCGCGGCCATGAACTCGGCGTGCCGGTCGCGCTGCACGATCTGGGTGGATATCGGCGCTACGCCCAAGCCCAGGATGGACATGGTGATGCGCTCCACCTCGGGATCGACGTTGGCGTAGCTGCCCACGGCGCCGGAGATCTTGCCCACGGCCACCTGCTCGACAGCCCGCTGCAGCCGCTGCAGGCCGCGTTGCACCTCGAAGGCCCACAACCCCAGTACCATGCCGAAGGTGATGGGCTCGGCATGCACCCCGTGGGTGCGGCCGATCATCACCGTGTCGCGATGCTCCAGGGCGCGGCGCTGCAGGATGCGCCCCAGCCGCTTGGTCTCTTCCTCCAGCAACGTCCCGGCGGAACGGAGTTGCAGAGCCAACCCTGTGTCGAGCACGTCGGAGGAGGTGAGACCGTAGTGGATATACTTGGAGGCCCCACCCACGTTCTCGGCCACGCAACTGACGAAAGCGATGACGTCGTGCTGGGTGACCGCCTCGATCTCGTTCACGCGGTCGACGTCGAAACCGGCCTTCTGTTTGATCTCGAGCATGGCGTCCTGCGGGATGCGTCCCAGAGTGGTCCAGGCTTCGCACACCGCCATCTCCACTTCCAGCCAGGCATGCATGCGGGCGTCGTCGGTCCACAACGCCGCCATCTCGGGGGTGGAGTAGCGCTGGATCATCGCGAGCCCCCCGCGTCGCCGGAGCCGCCGGGAGCCGCGGACGCGGCCCCGGCCGGGCCGGTCAGACCGGCCACCCGCAGGATCTTCGCGGCCAGTATTCCGGCGTTGCGGGCCCCGTTGATAGCCACGGTGGCCACGGGCACGCCGGCCGGCATCTGCACCATGGAGAGCAGCGAATCCAGGCCGCCCAAATCGGAGGTGCGGATGGGCACCCCGATGACGGGCAGGTCGGTCATGGCCGCCACGACACCGGGCAAGGCGGCGGCTTTCCCCGCCCCGGCGATGATGACCTTCAGACCGCGCGCTTCGGCGCTGAGCGCGTACTCGCGCACCGCCTCCGGGTCACGGTGAGCGGAAAGGACGTTGACCTCGAAGGCGATGCCTCTCTCCTCCAGTTCCTTGCCGGCCGCATCCATCACTTCTCCATCGGACTGCGACCCCATGAGGATCCCCACCAGCGGCTGCTCGGCCATCATGCGTCCTTTCTCCCGTCCCTAATTGTCTCCATCCCCGTTCCGAGACCCGGCTTCCCATTCTTCAGCCCGCAGGCCGATGTCGGAACGATGCTGAGCTCCTGGGAAGCTGATGGTCGCCACCGCCTCGTACGCGCGCGCACGGGCATCAGCGAAGCTGTCGCCCAGACCTGTGACGGTGAGGACTCTGCCCCCATCGGTGACCATGGTGTTGCCGACCGATTTCGTGGCGGCATGGAACACTTCCACACCATCCAGCGCCCGCACACGGCCAAGGCCGCTGATGACGTCACCCTTCGAACTCGACATGGGATACCCGCGCGAAGCAAGCACCACGCCCACCGCAGGACCGGGAGCCCACTCCACGACGTCCGGCAGCGGTTCTCCGTTGGCCGCAGCCCACAGCGACTCGAACAGATCGGAGCGCAGACGCGGGAGCAGTGCTTGGGTCTCCGGATCCCCGAAGCGACAGTTGAACTCCAACACCATGGGGCCCTCCGGCGTCAGCATGAGCCCGGCGTAGAGGACGCCGCGATAGTCGATGCCGCGGCGGCGCATCTCCGCCACCGTGGGACCTACGACGATGTCGACCAGGTGCGCATACAGCTCGTCGTCCACTGCAGGCACGGGCGAGTACGATCCCATGCCGCCTGTGTTGGGGCCTTGGTCGCCGTCGAGCGCCCGTTTGTAATCCTGCGCCGGCGCCAGGGGCAGTATGTGTTCACCACTCACGATAGAGAGCAGCGAGACCTCCTCGCCCTGCAGGAACTCCTCAACCAGCACCGTCTGCGCCGCTGCACCGAACCGACGCTCCACGAAGCACTCGGCCAGAGCAGCCTCCGACTCCTCCAGCGTCCGGGCGATCATCACGCCCTTGCCGGCCGCCAGGCCGTCGGCCTTGATGACCACGGGGGGCTCGTACTTCTTCACGAACGCGAGTGCGCTCTCGAAGTCGGTGAAGGCGGCGGCGTGCGCCGTGGGGACCCCGGCCGCCTCCATCACCTGCTTGGCGAAGGCTTTGGACCCTTCGATCCGGGCGCCGTCGGCTCCGGGACCGAACACCGCGAAGCCGCGCATGCGCAACTGGTCGGCCAGACCGTCGACCAGGGGAGCCTCGGGCCCGACCACGGTCAGGTCGATCTTCTCCCGCTCCACCAGGGCCAACAGACTGGGGATGTCGTTCGCCTGTACCGCCACCACCTCGGCGTCTCCCGCGATGCCCGCATTGCCGGGGGCGCACAACAGACGCTTCACCTGGGGGCTCCGGCGCAGACTGCGCACGAGGGCGTGCTCACGCGCCCCGCCGCCGACGACCAGCACGCTGTACTGCCGGTCAGCCATCATGTCTCCCTCAGTTCCTCTGCTGTTGTTGCTGCTGATGCTGCTGGGTGATGCTGGGATGAGGCACCTTGATGTGCTGCTCGCGACGGGGACCGACCGAGATGAGCGCGATGGGCACGTGCACGCGGCGCACGATGAAGTTTAGGTAGTCGATGGCCGGTTGGGGCAGATCCTGCGCCCGGCGCACCCCGGAGATGTCGGTCTTCCAGCCCGGCAATTCCTCGTAGATGGGCTCCACCTCGGAGAACTTCGCCTGATACGCGGGCAACTCGCCTGTCTCCTTGCCGTCGACGCGATAACCCGTGCAGACCTTGATGGTATCCAGCGAGTTGAGCACGTCCAGTTTTGTGATGCACAGACCCGTGAGTCCATTGACGCGGGCCGCGTACTTGAGCGCCACCAGGTCGAGCCAGCCGCAACGGCGCTGCCGGCCCGTGGTGGTGCCGAACTCGTGACCGATCTCACACAACTGTGCGCCGATCTCGTCGTGCAGTTCGGTGGGGAACGGCCCCTCTCCCACCCGGGTCACGTAGGCCTTGGTGACGCCCCACACGTCGGCCAACTCCATGGGGCCGATGCCGCTGCCCACGCAGGCGTAGCCGGCCACCGGGTTGGAGGAGGTGACGAAAGGATAGGTGCCGTGGTCGAGATCGAGCATGGTGCCCTGGGCTCCCTCCAACAGCACGGCCTTGTTGGCCCGAAGCGCGTCCCAGATGAGCAGAGAGGTGTCGTCCAGATGACCCTTGAGCGACAGCGCGGCCTCGATGTAGCGTTCACAATCGGCGTCCAAGCTGCTGACGTCCTGGTCGTAAGCCTTGGCCATCATCTCCGCTTTGGCCTGCATGGCCGCGCCCACCCGCTCGCGGAAATCCTTCTCGTCCACCAGGTGCTGCATGCGCACACCCATACGAGCAGCCTTGTCGGCGTAACAGGGACCGATGCCCCGGCCCGTGGTGCCGATCTTGCCCTTGCCCAACCTGGTCTCCTGCACATGGTCGAGCATGATGTGGTAGGGCATGATGAGATGCGCCCCCGGCGAGACCTTGAGATTGGCGGTGGACACACCGCGGGCCTCCAGATCGTCCAGTTCCTGACGCAGCACCGTGGGATCGATCACCACGCCGTTGCCGATGATGGCCGTCACCTGCGGGTTGAATATGCCGGAAGGGACGAGATGAAGAGCGAACTTGCCGCGCTCGTTCTCGACTGTGTGACCTGCGTTGTTGCCGCCCTGATAGCGAACGACCATGTCGGCCTGCTCGCACAGCAGATCGACGACTTTGCCTTTGCCTTCGTCGCCCCACTGGGCGCCCAAAACGACGAGAACCGGCACCATGCCTCCCGATGATTCGGTGACGTGACAATGAACATGGCGGCACTCGCCACCCGGCGCCCCATCCGCAGACGGCCCGAGGCGCCGAAGACAGTTTACACCAGGCCCGCGACGCTCCGAGCCGAAGGGCCGGCGGCACGCGCGGGCGAAGCGGATCAGCCAGCAGCGCCGGCCAGCCGTCCGGCCACGGCCTGAGCGACCACCAGCCCCGACGCCGACGCCTGCACCAGCCCTCGGGTGACCCCAGCTCCGTCGCCGATGGCGAACAGACCGGCCACCGGCGTCTCCAGCGTGGCGTCGAGAGCCAGGCGCGAGGAGTAGAACTTCACCTCCACGCCGTACAGCAGCGTGTCGCGGCCTCCGATACCGGGAAGCAGGGCGTCAAGCGCGTCGAGCATGTCGAGGAGGTCGCGCAGGTGGCGGTAAGGCAGGGCGAAGCTGAGATCACCCGGAGTGGCGGCGCGCAGTGTCGGTTGCACCACACTGCGCGCCAACCTCGCCGCAGTGGTGCGTCGCCCGGCGCGCAGATCGCCCAGCCGCTGCACCAGGATGTCCTTCCCCAGCATGTTGGCCAAGCGGGCGATGTGCTTGCCGTAGGCGATGGGCTCATCGAAGGGCTCGGTGAAGCGGGTGGAGACGAGCAGAGCGAAATTGGTGTTCTCCGTACGGTGTTCGGCACCGGCGTAACTGTGACCGTTCACCGTCACTGCGTCTCCCCAGCATTCGGTACACACCGCCCCGTGCGGGTTCATACAGAAGGTTCGCACCTGGTCTTCGAAATGCCGCGACGTGAAGAGGAGTTTGGGCTCGTAGAGTTCATCGGTGATGGGATCGGTGGCCGACGCAGGCACCTCCACCCGCACCCCGATGTCCACCGCGTTGCTCACCAAAGGATACCCAACCGCACCGCCTCCCGGGTGAGCCACTCCGACCCCTGCCGCCCCGGCGCCGCGATCACGGCCGCAGCCCGGTAGATATGCCCAGCCGCAGTGCGCACGCCGGTCACCCTGGCGCCTCGCGCACCCGCGGCCCGCGCGCCCGTGGCGCCCGCCTTCGCCGTGCCGGCCTCGGGCTGCCCGGTCCAGGCCCCCGGCCCCGCGGTGTCCGGCGCGGTGAGGTCCGGCTCGGTGAGGAGTTCCACCGCCTCAGTGTCGGTACGAACCTCTACCTTACCCTCAAGGTGAGCTCTCATGGCGGTCAGCACCGCAGCCGCGTTCTCGGTGCCCATGTGACGCACCGGCGACCGCACCAGACGCAGCCCGTGCCGCGCAGCCAGGTCTCCCCAGCGGTCGAGCTTGCCCGCATCATCGCCATAGAGCCGGTGGGGAGCGCCGAACTCCACGTAGATGTCATCAACCCGGCGGATGAGCGACCGCAGAGCCTCCTCCCCCAGATACTCGCCCAGCCAGCCTCCCACTTCGGTACCCAGCGTGAGTTTTCCGTCGGAGAACGCGCCCGCCCCGCCCCAGCCGGTGGTGATGTCGCAGGTGGGACAGTGCGCGCACGACCCCGAGTCCCGCGCCGGGCAGCGGCGGGCGGAGATATCCGCGCCCTGCTCGAGCAACAGCACGCGCAGCCGGCCCTGCCGAGCGAACTCCAAGGCGGCGAAGATGCCGGCCGGCCCGCCGCCGACGATGATGGCGTCGTACTCATCAGACGGTTGCGCGACACCCGGCACGAGACCCCTCCCCCGTATCGCCGCCGCTACTGAGGCCCGCGCCGATCGGCTAGATCGGCGAACCGCGTGTAGCTCTGGATGAAGGCCAGCTTGCAGTCCCCGATGGGCCCGTTCCTTTGCTTGCCCACGATGATCTCGGCCGTCCCTTTGTCGGGACTGTCGCGGTTGTAGACCTCGTCGCGGTAGATGAAGAGCACCAGGTCTGCATCTTGCTCGATGGCGCCGGAGTTATGGCTCACCAGACCGTCCGCCAGCCAGCAGGAAGGCCCAGGGACTGTCAGATCGAATACCTCCTCTTCACCGACAGGTGCCACCTCGATCACGGCGTCCCAAAAGAGATCGGACGTCGCTCGGCATTCCAGCGACTCATCGTCAGGCAATCGAGCATATTCCAGGAGGACGGCACGCGACGGTGAGAACCCGAAGTGTGCACTGCACCCATGCGAGGTCCCCCTCGTGGAAGCCATCGCACGCTGGGTCACGCCGCGAGCGACCACCCTCTCGCGGACGCGATCGAACACCTCATGGGGAAGCGTGTCGGCATTGGTGTTGCCGACGGAATAGGCAAGACTCCGCCTAAGGGCATCCACGCCAGCAGCGCGAGTGCCGAAACCGCCGACCTTCTCCACGAATGTCCAAAGAGAGTCACGCCCAGAGATGTTCACTGTGTACCCTCTGTCCGCACCCTGGCTGACAGATCGGATGCGCGCCACGATACCGAGACGAAGAAGCAGCGCCGCCACATCGTCGGCAAGACCCTGGCTGGCGGTGGAGAAGTGCACTCCGGCCGAGCCGCGAGATCCGCCCTTCCGGGGAGCGACGGTCCCGTCCGTCGCCCAGAGATGCCGCAAGAGAAGGGCCACCTGGCGATCATCGAGCATATAGACCGCCCCAGGCAAACGCTTCTCCCGCGAGCGCTGGCCGAAGATGCCCAGATCCCGCAGCCAGTGGTTGAGGCCTCGCGGGTGCCAGCGGTCACCATTGCCGGAGAGAAGCAGCTGGAACCAGTTCCCACGGCCCCGACGCCAGTGCACGGTGAGCCCGAACTCCTCCTCCGCCACATCGGCGACGAGTTCCGCATTCTCGAGCGAACCCGTCGTGTAGCGCAGTGGCTGTCCGGGCAGATAACTCCCGTCGCCGATCATGTGTCCAAGCAGCGCCACCCTGCCGTCAGGCCATGTTTCGGTGCGCGCCGGTTGCGGAAGGCGACGGGCAAGTGCCAAGCGGTCGCCCTTGCGGAGTGTGGCCACCGTGGTCCACCCCGATCCGGCCAGTACTCGATGCTCCGCCGTGGCCCGCAGCCGTCGGCCGCTCGCCGTCCGCACCTCGAACACCGGTCGTCGCCCCACCGACCACACAAGATCGCTCCTGGCCTCGGTGAGCCGCCCTTCTGCGGTCACCGCGACCACCCAGGGTCGTTCACCCACGAGGTCGCTCACGGGGGTCCGCCGCCCGTCCGCCACGCACACGAGCGTATCCCCCGTGACGCACTCCCTCAGATCCGACAAGACCGGCCGGTTGCCCGCGCGCTGCTCCACTTGGCGGGAGAGCTGCGACAACGCCATCACGGGCACTTCCAGTTCGCGGGCGAGGATCTTCAGGCCGCGCGAGATGCGCGAGATCTCCTGCTGGCGGTTCTCCACTCCCAGGTCACCCATCATGAGCTGCAGGTAGTCGACCAGGATGAGACCCAGATCCCTGTGTTTGGCCTTGAGTCGCCGAGCTTTGGCCCGGATCTCCATGAGGTTCACCGAGGCGCTGTCATCGATGAAGATGGGTGCCGAATGGAGCGGCGTGCACGCGGCGGCCAGGCGGCTCCATTCCTGAGCCTGCAACATACCGCGCTGCACGCGCCAGCTGTCCACGCGAGCCTCGGCGCACATCATGCGGCGCACGATCTCCATCTTCGACATCTCCAGGCTGAAGACGGCCACGCCCTTGCCCTGGTCCACGGCCACGTTCCGAGCGATGTTGAGGGCGAAGGCGGTCTTGCCCATGGAGGGCCGAGCGGCCAGGATGACCAAGTTCGCCGGCGCGAAGCCGGTGATGAGGTTGTCAAGATCGCGGAACCCGGTCTGGCAACCGACGGCTTGATGGCCTTCGGACATGGTGCGCTCGAGCTCAGCAAAACTCTCACTGATGAGTTCGCCGATGGGTTCGAACTCACCAGTGACCCGGGTCTGCGAGATGTCGAACACCATCTGTTCGGCTCGGTCGACCAACTCCATGGGAGGAGCCTCGCGCCGATACCCCATCTCGGCGATCTGCCCCCCCACCCTGATGAGCGAGCGCAGGCAGTAGTTCTCACGCACGATCTCGGCGTAGTGCCTGGCATTGGTGGCTGTGGGGACCGCGCTGGCCAGGCTGTGAATGAAGGCGCGTCCTCCCACCGCCTCGAGGCTGGCCCTGTTGGCCAGTTCCTCGCTTACCGTGATGGGATCCACCGGCTCTCCCCGTGAGAACAGGTCCTCGATGACCTCGAAGATGAGCTGGTGCGACTGCCGGTAGAAATGGTTCGGCCGGACGATCTCACTCACGCCGGGGATGACGTTGGGCGTGAGCATGCTCGCGCCCAGCACCGATATCTCGGCGTCGATGTTCTGGGGGATGACCTGCTCCCCGCCGGGCGTCCCTGCCGGGACGCCCCTGCTCGCCTCTGCGTCCATGAACGCCTCTCTCAAGGAGACGCGAGCCCGCTAGGCCTTGGGCGCCTCCGGCACGACCATGACCTTGACCTCAGCCGGCTCGACACTGTGATGCACGGAGACCTTGACCATGTAGGTGCCCACCATCTTGATGGGGTCCTCGAGGTCTATGTTGCGCTTGTCGATGCGGACCTTGCGCGCGGCCCAGATGGCGTCGGCGATGTCCTGGTTCGTCACCGATCCAAACAGACGATCCGCGGAGCCAACCGACGCCGGGATGGTCAGCACGGTCTTGGACAACATGTCACGGGTCTCATCGGCCCGCTCGGCCTCGCGACGCTCGGCCGCCTGCTTGTCCTCCATGAGTTTGCGCACGTTGGCGATCCGAGCAGCGGTAGCCGTCTCGGCCAGCTTGCGCGGGAAGAGGTAGTTGCGCGCGTAGCCGTCGGTGACGGTCGCGACCTCGCCCTTCTTGCCCAGCTTGTCCACGTCCTGCAGCAGGATCACTTCCATATCTCACTCCTTACCGAGTACACCTCAACTGCCCTGCGCAGGGCTCTTGAGGGCGAACCTCTTGCGACAATCCAACCATGTATCGAACAACCCCAGCAATCCGGTCAGCTGGAGAAAGACCTGGCCCAGCACCGAGACCACGTACAGCCCGGCTCGCGCGCCCGGCTGCACCTGCCGGCTGAGTATGAACCAGCGCACGACGGCCAAGCCCTGCAGAAAGAACAGGGTCTGAGACACCAGCAGCAGGTCGATGCCCGCGAAGAGCAGCACGTCGCGCCACAGCCCATCGCCCCGGGAAAGCACCAGCATGGCCAGTCCGGCGATGGACACGTACGCCATAGACCAATGCAGACGGAAGCTCGACAGACTGAGCGCTACCTCCACTCTATCTTTCATCCGCCGGAAGAGCAGATACGCCAGACCGATGGTGCAGGCACCCAGCAAGATGGCACCCATCCCCAACAGGCCCGGGGCCAGGTAGGGGACGATGTCAACCAACTGTCGCATCTGCCCGGTGACCAGCTCGGTGGTGTCGCCTGTCACTCCCATGCTCCGATAGAGTGCGGCGGCGTTCTCGATGGACGCATACGCGTCTGCACGCAAGGCGCTCAGAGAGACACCCCAGACCTGCCACAACATCACTCCCCACGCGGTCAACGCCGCGGTGGCCCCCGACGCCGTCGCGGCCACCACTCTGCCGAGCGACCATCGCCGCCGCAGGCTCACGCCCAAGGTCACGCCGACCCCCAGCAGCATCAGGAAGGCGATAGCTCCCATTGACGTGCCGAGCACCAACGTCACCAGCAGAGTGGCGATCACTGCCAGGGCCGCCCCCTGCACCAGGCCTGCCCGCGCGACCACGTACGCCGCAGGCAACACGAAGAAAGGCATCAGTACCGCCAGGCCCAGGGGCAACAGAGCCATGAACAGCCCCAAGACCACGGTGGCGGCCGTCGCCTTGCCGAAGCGGACGAGCGCGACCTGGGAGGGTCGATCCATCGGCGCGGCGGCTCTCAGCGGCTGCTGTAGGGCAGCAGCGCGACCTCGCGAGCCCGTTTAATGGCCAGCGCCACCTGGCGCTGATGCCGGCGGCACGCGCCCGTGGTGCGGCGGCTACGGATCTTGCCCCGCTCAGACATGAAGCGACGCAGGGTGGTGTAGTCCTTGTAGTCCACCGTCTCTACGCCCTCTTTGCAGAAAAAGCAGTACTTGCGCCGCCGATTCCCGGTCGCGGGCCGGGTGCGACGGGTCTGCTTCTTGGGATTTGCCACTTTGTCTACCTCCTTGGAGAACGACTAGAACGGGATGTCGTCCCCACCGAAATCGATATCACGAAAATCGTCGGCCGCAGGCCCGCTCGCAGGCTGGGCGCCGCCTCGATAACCGGGCTCACGGGTTTCGCCGCCGCCCTGGCCACCGATGAACATCACCGTGTCGGCGATGATCTCGACCTTGTTGCGTTTGGAGCCGTCCTGTGCCTCCCAGGTCCGCTGGTCGAGCCGTCCATCGACGGCCACCTGGCGGCCCTTGGACAGGTAGCGGGCGCAGTTCTCGCCTTGCTGGCCCCATACGACGACGTCGAAGAAGTTGGGTTTCTCCACCCACTGCCCCGAGCTGTCTTTGTACGAGGAATTCACGGCCACTCCCAGCTGGCACACAGACGTGCCACTGGGTGTCTGCCGGAGCTCGGGGTCGCGGGTAAGGTTGCCTACCAACGTCACGTGTGCGATGCCACGAGCCATGTGCGCTCCTTCGCCTAGGCCTCTTCAGTCGCTTCGGCGGCGGGCGCCGGCGCGGCGGACTGCTGAAAGTTGAAAGGCTTCTCGTGCTTGAGGGGCATGTAACGCAGCACGCCATCGGTGATGCCGAGGACTCGGGTCACCTCGTCGAGCGTGTTTGCCGTGGCCTCGAAGTAGAGGATGTAGTAGACGCCGTCCAGAGAGTCTTTGATCTCGTACGCCAGACGACGCTTACCCCACTCGTCGATCTTCACGATGACGCCACCGTCACCCGTGATGATGTCTTTGGTGCGATCGAGCACCGCGTTTCGTTCTTCATCCTCGACGTCGGTGCGCAGGATGAGAACCAGCTCATAGCTGTTCAGTTTGGGTCACCTCCTACGGTCTGTGCGGTCCCGGCCTCTCTGCCGGAACAGGGGTGTGGTATGGAATTGTACTCGCGGGGTCGGACGGATCTTCTTTGAGGCGTCGTGGTCCGCGAAGAAGGCAGTATACACGATGGGGCGGGTCCTGCTGTCCCCTCGTCGCTCCTTCGCTCTCGCTCAGAGGCTCCTCGGGGACAGCAGGACCCGCTTGTCTTAGGTCAGTGAGGTCGCAGCTTCATGGCTGAGCGACCCCTGGTTCTGCGTGGTCGCTCCTTCGCTCTCGCTCAGAGACTCCTCGGGGCTGGCAGGGCCCGCTCGTGTCAGGTCGGTGAGATCACACCTTCATGTCTGAGTGGCCGGCTGCGGTTCTAAGTGGTCGCTCCCTCGCTCTCGCTCAGAGGCTCCTCGCTCAGGCATCGCCTCTTGTCGCGGGAGGAGTCGTCTCGCCCGTCAGGGCTTGGTCCGCAGTCGTTTGGTCCGCAGTCGCCGTGGCCGCGGGCCCCGCAGCAGTGGTGGCGGTGCTCACCGGCGGTGTCATGCCTGGACCCTGGCCATGCCATCCCTGGGGATAGCGCTGGTACCCACGCGTCTCGCGCTGTGTCCGCCTGCGCGCTGTCGCACGCCAGATCAGGTAGACGATGAGGGCGATGATCGCCAGCACCACCACCACTGGAACCAGGATGCCCAGACCGCGGACGATGGCGTTGACCGCCCGCACCAAGTTGCGCACCGCGTCCTTGAGCGCCTGGGTGAAGCCCCACTCTTCGGTGGCCGCCGTCAATGCGGCGCCGCTCTCGAAGATGGTGAGAGTGAGAGTGGAGTAGCTGGTGTGCTCGTCGAGATAGCGCAGCCTGCCCCTCAACTGCTCCAGTTCCTGCTGGGCATAGGTAAGAACCTGCTGCACCTGGAGGATCTCGTCGACGGTCTTGGCTTTGGCCAGGAGATTCAGCAAGGCCTGCACGTGGGCCTGCGAGTTGGCTATGCGCGCCTGCAGGTCGACGTACTCCTCGGTGACGTCCTGCGTCTCCACCCGTCTGCTCTTCACCTCGCCCAGGGTGCCGGCGTCGGCCAACGCCCGCGCGAAGGAGTCCGCCGGCACACGGAGGGCGATGGTGCCGCTCCTCAACCCCGTCTCTTCCTTGCCCGCGTACGAGCCGGAACTCACCAGATATCCACCATAGCGGTCGGCCAACAGCAGCGCCTGGTCGAACACAGCCTGGAACCTGCCGCTCTCGACCTCGATCTCCAATTGCGCGTCACTGATGACCTTCTGTCCCAGCGAGCCCTCCAAGGCTGCCAAGGCGCCCCCGCCCCCCGTGTCCGATCGGCCCTCCGAGGGCGTGGCACTTCCAGAAGAGTCCTGATCGGCTGTCTGGCCCGGGGTCCAGCCTTCCTCGCCCCGCCCATCCCCGAACCCAGCGGCCGGGGCGGCAGTGGTCATACTTGCCGCCGCGGTCGTGGTGACCGACTCCTCCGCAGCGCCGCAGCCGCTTACCCCCACGGCGGCCGCCAGCGCCACGAAGATGAGCACCGTGACGATCACCCACGCCGTCTTGTGTGCCCGAACGGTAGCCCCCATGCCCCTCATGTCGCACCCCCTTGTCCGGGACCCTGTCGGCCCTCAGACGCTCGGGTTAAGAGACCTGGTTCCGACTGAGCCGGCCGGTGTCCGTCAGCCCGCGAGAGCGGCGACCAGGCGCGAGAGTTCCTCCGCGGAGGCCCCGCCTATGAGCGTTTCGGCCACGCGGCCCTGTGGATCGATGAGCACGATGGTGGGGATGGCCTGGATGCCATAGGCTCGAGCCGCCTGCTCTCCCTCGAGCATGACCGGGAAGTCGAACCCGCCGGCGGCCATGAACTGCTCCATGGCTTCCTTGCTGTCCTGCACGGTCACCGCCAACAGACCCGCGTCTCCTGCTCCTTCTCGATAGAACCTATCGAGTTCGGACCCCTCCGCCCGGCAGGAGGGTCACCAGCTGGCCATGAAGGCCAGCACCAGCGGTCTGCCCCGATACTCGCTCGATGAGACGGTTGTGCCCGCGAGGGTCACCCCGCTCACTTCTGGAGCCAGCACCGCGTCGGTGACGACGGTGGTACCGGCTCCGGACGTGGTCGAAACCCCTTGTGTGGTGTCCGTGCCATCCGGCGTTGACGCACCGCACCCGGCGGCCGCCAGGGCGATGGCCAATAAGGACAGCAGCAGAGCGGCAGACTTCGTCATGTACTCATCCCTTCCTTGCTGAGTAGTCCGCCTCCCCCGAGCCGGCGGACCTGCCCGGCAGACTGGGCGGTGAACCCGAGACGGTAATCGTAGCCGACCGATCTGGATCGACCGCGCTCCGAGACACAGGGCGTAGCCGTCCGTGGGTCTCGAACCACCACATCCCCGCGATACCGATCACCATCAGGACGATACTGATCCATTGCTGCTGGGTGAGGTCCAGAGCCACCACGGGATTCGTACGGATGAACTCCACCAAGAACCTCTCCACGCCGGCCAGCAGCAGGTAGGCGAAGATAAGTCCGCCCTCCCGCTTGAACCCCGGCGAGATGACCCACACGATAAGCACGAAGATGACCAGCGAGGCTGCGCTCTCGTAGAGCTGGGTGGGATGGACCTCCACCGTCGTGGGCGGTACGCCCTCCGGGAACGACATGCCCCAGGGCAGGTCGGTGGGGATGCCGTAGTCGTCACCCCTCAAGAAGCAGCCTATCCGGCCCACGGCGTATCCCACGGCTACCGCAGGCGCGCCGGCGTCCATCACAGCCGCAAGCCGTTGCCGAGAGAGCATAGTGACGATCACCACCGCGACGACGGCTCCGAACAGACCGCCGAACCAGACCAACCCTCCCCCGCTCAGCAGATTCTGCGGCCACTCGTAGGGATGGATGATGAGATAGTGGATCTTCGCTCCCAGCAGCCCACCGATGACGGCGGCTATGAGCAGACCGTAGATGAAGTCTGGCTTGACCGCGCGCTTCTTGAACTGCCAGTAGGCCACCGCGCCCGCGACCAGGAAGGCGAGGGCCAGCATCACACCGAACGAATTCACTGTGAAGCCACCGATGTGGAACAACTCAGGGTACATGCCGCCCCTTCAAGCCGGTGTGCGTGGGAGCAGAGTATCGCACGAGCACCAGACGCTGCGGCCAGACAGCTTCGAGGCCGCAGGCGCTGCGCGCCTGCGGCCTCGACGAATGCACGAGAAGTGAGGACCGCACGGGCCCTGTCAGCCTGCTCAGCTGAAGCCCGAGCGGGGCGTGCAACCCGCGCTGGGCGCACACCGCCCGGTGTCTTGGCAGGAAGCGCCGGTCGCAAGACCGGTGATCCCCCCAAAACCGGTGAAACGCTGCTCTACATCACGGCTGCCACAGTCGGGACACACCTTGGCCTCGTCTTTGAGGAAGCCCAAGACGAACACCTCGAAATCGTGCCCGCAGGAAGAACAGCGAAGGTCGTAGGAAGCCATCAGCCCTGCCCCTTCGGCCGGTCGGCGAACGGCTGGACGCCCAACGACGCCAGTTGCTCCTCGACCCAATAGACGCTGATGGCAGCCGGGGACTTGATCTCGTCGCCCACCAAGACCAGAGGCAACCGGTCACCCCTCGACACCGCCTCTACCAGAACCGGGTACTCATCGAGCTCGTGATCGTCCACATCCACATAACGCAGCGGGATGGCTCCATCGAGCCGACGCCGCAGATCCTGGTTCAGATAACCGACTATCTCTTCCAGAGATAGCGTGGGCCGTCAGCCACCGCCCGAGCGCATGGCATCCATGCGCCGCGAGCCCACCATCACCAACTGAGTGGAGGTCGCTTCCATGTGTGTCTCTCCTTGCGGGGCCGCCTAGGCCAGCCCGAATTCCGCCTCGTAGTCCTTCTGGCTGCGAGCACCGATGAGCTGGGCCTTCTGCTGACCACCCTCGAACATCATCACGGTGGGGATGCTCATGATCCCGTACCGGGCAGCCAATTCCTGGTTCTCATCCACGTTCACCTTGACCACTGCCACTTTGTCGCCGTGATCGGCGGCCAACTTTTCCAGCACCGGGGCGACCATACGGCACGGCCCGCACCAAGGCGCCCAGAAATCGACAACCACGGGGGTGGTGGAGGTGGAGACTATCTGGTCGAAACCCTGGGTGTTGACTTCCTGCACTGCCCCGCTCATGTTGCTCTCCTTGTCTCGGATGCGCGACCGATGGACTATCTCATATTCTAGCCGGTGCGACGGATGCACTGAGTGCGACCGTGGCTCCTCGCGCTGTTATATACCTAGGGGGGTATTCTACCAGCTACGCCGCATGGCGTCCACCCGAGCCCGGCACAGTCGCTTATTGTTACCCCTCTTCGCAATCGGCTAACCTAGTCGTCATGCGACAGCTGCCACAGGAGGCGATCACATGCGACTCACCTACTACGGCCACGCTTCTTTCCTAGTAGAGACTCGCGCCGGTACCCGCGCGATCCTCGACCCTTACATCCACGGCTGTTACGACGGGGCGGTCCGCTACGACACCATCACCGACGCAGCCGACGTGGTGATAGCCAGTCACGAGCACCCCGACCATTGCGGGTTCGATTCTATTGCCGGAGAGCCTCTCACCCTCATGCAGCCACAGGCCGAGTCGATCGGCGACCTCCAGATAACGGGCATCCCGGTCGCCCACGACGAGAGCGGCGGTGCGGAGAGGGGCGGCAACACCATCATCACCCTCGACGACGGCGATGTGCGCGTGGTGCATCTGGGTGACCTGGGCCATCCGCTGGACGATGCCACCGTAGCCGCCATCGGCAGAGTGGACGTGCTGTTGATCCCGGTGGGCGGTTTCTTCACCATCGATCATGCCCAGGCTGCTGATGTTGTCGAACTGCTGCAGCCCTCCCTGGTCGTACCCATGCATTACAAGACCGACAAGATAGACTTCCCCATCGCGGGGGTAGACGCTTTCCTGGCCGGACAGAGCCGCGTGGAACGCAAAGAGTCTTCGGTGGTGGAGGTGACAGCCGCCACCCTGCCCAAGGAGCGCACCGTGATGGTGCTCTCCCCTCGCAACTGAGCACGAGCCGAGTAGGAGGGCCGTAGCCATCTCACCAGAGCCTGGAGCCTCCACACCCAAGGAGACCGCGAGCAAGACCGCCAAGCCGGCCAAGCGCGGCCGCATACTCAAGCTGAAGCCCGGCCCGCTGCGCCGGGCCGTCATCATCGCCATCATCCTCGTCATCGTCCTGGGGGTGGGCGGGTTCCTTTCGCGCATCTGGACCGAGCTGCTCTGGTACCAAGAGGTGGGCTACACCACGGTCTTCTGTACCCCAGTGTGGGCCCGGGTCGTGGTGGGCCTGTTCTTCGCCGCCGTCTTTTTCGTCATCCTCTACGGGAGTCTCTACGCCGCCCGCCGGCTTTCGCCCAGACTCCTCGCGGCCCGCACTGCGCCCACGCCCACGACAGGGGACGCGACAGGAGACGCGAGCATCGACACCAAGCCGCGCAGACGGTGGCCCGGCCGCCTGATGCTCATCGTGGCCGCCGTCCTGGCCGTCTTGGTGGGCATCATCTACGCCTCGCGCTGGGAGCAGGTGTTCCTGTTCCTCAACCGCAGCGCCTCCGGCTACACCGACCCGGTGTTCGGCAAAGACGCCTCCTTCTATATCTTCACCCTGCCCGTGTGGAAGATGCTGGTGGATTTCGTAGGCATCGCCCTGGCGGTGACGTTCGTGTTCACGGGCTTGGTCTACCTGCTCGACCGGGCCATGGTCCTCAACGCCAAGAACCGGGTCTCGTTCGCTCCCCATGTGAAGGCTCACATGTCGGTGATCTTGGCTTTGGCTATGGTGGCGAAGGCCGGCGACTACATGATCCAGTCGTGGTCGCTGAACCTCAGCCAGAACGGGGTGGTGTTCGGCGCCGGCTACACGGACGTGAACGCGCGCCTGCCCGTCCTGCACTTCCTGGCCATCGTGTCGCTGGTGGCGGCCGTGATCTTCCTGGCCAACATCCGCTACCGCGGCTGGCGGCTGCCCATCATCGCCATCCTCATCATGATCCTCACCTGGGCCATCGGCGGGAAGGCCTATCCGGCCATCATCCAGCAGTACCGCGTGACCCCCAACGAGATCTCTGCGGAGAGTCCCTACATCGCCAACAACATCGAGGCGACCCGCTGGGCCTTCGGTCTGAGCGACATACGGAGCGTCGCTTCCAGCGCAGCGGACGACCTCACGGCCGACGACATCCGCAACAATACGGCCACCATCGAGAACATCCGCCTTTGGGAACCGCGCCCGGCTCTCTCCACCTACTCACAGATCCAGGAGATACGGCTCTACTATTCCTTCCAGGACGTCGACGTCGACCGCTACACCATCGACGACAAGTATCGCCAGGTGCTCATCAGCGCCCGCGAACTCGACCAGAGCCAGTTGCAGGAGCAGTCTCAGACCTGGGTCAACCAGCGCCTCACCTACACGCACGGCTACGGGTTCGTGCTCAGCCCGGTGAACGAAGCAGGATCCGACGGCCTGCCCGTGCTCATGGTCAAAGACATACCGCCGCGCACCGACACCGACCTCAAGATCACGCGGCCGGAGATCTACTACGGCGAACTGGGCAACGAGTACGTGGTGGTGGGTACCACCAGCCCCGAGTTCGACTATCCTCAGGGTGACAGCAACGCCACCGCCAGCTACGTGGGCAAGGGTGGGGTCCCCATGGGGAACAGGCTGAAACAGGCCGCGTTCGCCTTCCGCTTCGGCGACAGCAAGCTCATGTTCTCAAGCTCGTTCACCGACCAGTCGCGCATCATGTACCGCAGGACGCTCAAGGAGCGCGTGGAGGCTCTCGCGCCGTTCCTCACCTACGACAGCGATCCCTATCTGGTGCTCAGAGACGACGGGTCCTTGGTGTGGATGTGGGACGCCTACACGTCCAGCGACCGCTTCCCCTACTCGCAGCCGCGGGAGGATGGCACCAACTACCTGCGCAACCCCATCAAGGTGGTCATCGACGCCTACGACGGCGACGTGACCCTCTATCAGGTCGACCCGGACGATCCCATCGCCAGCGCCTGGGGCGCCATCTACGAGGGCCTCTTCACTCCGTTCGAGCAGATGCCGCCCGACCTTCGCGCCCACATGCGCTATCCGGAGGACATGTACAAGACCCAGGCCGAGGTGCTGAGCATCTATCACATGACCAACCCGCAGATCTTCTACAACAAGGAAGACGTGTGGGAGATCCCTACCGAGATGTACGGCAAGGAAGAGATACCGGTGGTGCCCTACTATGAGGTGCTGGCGCTGCCCGGTGAGACCCAGCCCGAGTTCGCCCTCCTGCAACCGTTCTCGCCGCTCAGCAAGAAGAACCTGGCTTCGTTACTGGTGGCCCGTCAGGACGGCGAGCGCTACGGCGAGTTGGTGCTCGTGGACTTCCCCAAGGATAAGTTGGTGTTCGGTCCCTCCCAGGTGGAAGCCCGTATCACCAACGACCCCGTGGTCTCCTCACAGCTCACGCTGTGGGACCAGGCCGGCAGCGAGGTCATACGTGGCAACCTGCTGGTGGTGCCGATCAATGATTCGGTGATGTACTTCGAGCCGTTGTACCTGCAGGCGCAGCAGAGCCCCATCCCAGAGCTGACGAGGGTGATCATCAGCTACGGGGACAAGGTGGTCATGGAGCCCAGCATCATCGATGGACTCGTGGCCGTCTTCGGCGAGGACGCGAGGCCGGGGACCACCAGCACCACCGCCCCCAGCACGACCACGACGGCGCCGCCCAGCACGACCAGCACCACCGTCCCGAGCGGCCCCACCACCACCCTCAGCCGTGATGCCCAGGCCCTCATCGAACAGGCCAACCAGTACTACCAAGCCGCACTCGAGGCACAGCAGCGCGGTGACTGGGCAGAGTATGGCCGGCAGATCGAGGAGTTGGGCAAAGTCTTGGAGGCGCTGGAGGCTCTGCAGCAGCAGTAGTCAGGAGGACAGACTTGGCAAGACACGCGCCGCATGCGCAGCATGCGGCGCGTCGCCGTTGGACAGCTGCGCGCTGCCCCGCACCTCCAGGGTGCGGACCGGTCGGACCTCTGCGCGCTGGACGCCGGCCGCCCCGGTTTGGCGGCGGCACGATGAGGCAATACACTTACGTACGAACACACAAGCGTAAACGTAAACACAGACAAACCACGTCCAGACGAGGTCACGGTGGAACCCAAACGCAAGAACGATCCGCCCGCTTTCCCCGGCCTGCAGAACGACGTCGACAGGATGTTCCTGGAGTTGCTGCGCGGCGAGCGGGCACGACGCTACGGCGGTGTCGCCGTACGCCCCAACGCAGACGTGTACTTCGACAGCCGGCGCAAAGTCCTCGTGGTGAGACTGGAGTTGGCGGGCATAGATCCCACCGCCATCGACCTGGAGGTCGACAACGGAGTGTTGCGCGTGAGCGGCACGCGCCTCGACAGCAAGCATCCCGACGCCGTCTACCAGCAGATGGAGATCAGCTACGGCCGCTTCGAGCGGGTGGTACCCCTGCCTCCGGAAGTGGACGCCGGCCAGGCATCGGCCGACTACAGCAACGGGTTCTTGGAGATCGTCCTCCCCCTGAGGCGCCGCGGACGCAGACGCATCGAGATCAGCGCGAACGAGACCGGAGAGGACATCCCCAGCGTGGCCGAGCACGTCCAGCCCTCAGATGAAGGGGGGCGCTGACGATGACGCCCATCGAATACGACATCGAACAGGATTCCGCGAGCGAAGCGAACGGCGAACACGGGTTCGTCATCCTCTCGCGGGAGGCGGACTCCCAGGAGACCATCCCTGAGTCTCTCAACCTGCCCGTCATGCCCCTCAAGGACACGGTGATCTTCCCCGACACCTTGCTGCCCTTGGCCGTGGGCCAGCCGCGTTCCGTGCAGTTGATCGACGACATCCTGCGAGGTGATAAGCAGGTGGTGCTGGCGGCGGCCAAGTCCCCGGACATCGAGACGCCCATGCCCGACGACGTCCATCAGGTGGGCGTGCTCGCCAGCATCCAGAAGATGATCAAGGCTCCTGACGGGACCCTGCGCATCATCGCCCAAGGCATACGGCGCGTGACCATCGTCAAGTACACCGCCGAAGAGCCCTACCTGCGCGCCGACGTGAGCGACCTGCCCGACGTGGTGGAGGAAGGCACGGAACTCGAGGCTTTGCAGCGCAACCTGGTATCGGTGTACACGCGCATCATCCAACTGGTGCCCAATCTGCCCGACGAACTCGAGATGGCCGCGGCCAACATCGAAGACCCCTCGGCGCTGGGTTACTTCATCGCCTCCACCATGCGCCTGAAGACCGAGGACAAGCAGGAACTGCTTGAAGAAGTAGAGGTCTCCAAGAGACTGCGGCGCCTGACGGGGTTCATGAACCGTGAGCTGGAAGTCCTGGAGTTGGGCTCCAAGATCCAAGACCAGGTCCAATCGGAGATGGACAAGAACCAGCGCGAGTACTTCCTGCGCCAGCAGCTCAAGGCCATCCAGGACGAGCTGGGTGAAGGTGACGAGACCCAAGCCGAGACCAACGAACTGCGCGACCGGCTGGACGAAGCCCAGCTTCCCGAGGAGGTGGACAAACAGGCCCGGCGGGAGCTCGACCGTCTGTCGAAACTGCCGCCGGCCGCCGCTGAGTACGGTGTCATCCGCACGTATCTTGACTGGATCCTCTCGCTGCCCTGGTCGGTGGTGACCGAGGACAACCTGGATATCGCCCACGCCCGCACTGTGCTCGATGAGGATCATCACGACTTGGAGGACGTGAAGGACCGCATCCTGGAGTTCTTGGCCGTACAGAAACTCAAGAGCGAGGTCTCAGGGCCCATCCTCTGCTTCGCCGGACCTCCGGGCGTGGGCAAGACCAGCTTGGGCAAGAGCATCGCCCGCGCCATGGGGCGCAAGTTCATCCGCATCAGCGTGGGTGGCGTGCGCGACGAGTCCGAGATTCGGGGTCATCGCCGTACCTACGTGGGCGCCATGCCCGGCACCATCATCCGCGCTCTCCGCGACGCCGGCAGCAGCAACCCCGTGTTCATGATCGACGAGATCGACAAGATGGGCTCGGACTGGCGCGGCGACCCCTCCAGCGCCATGCTCGAGGTACTCGACCCCGAACAGAACGGCAGTTTCCGCGATCACTACCTGGACCTCCCCTTCGACCTCTCGAAGGTGATGTTCGTGTGCACCGCCAACATGCTCGACACCATCCCCGGACCGCTCCGTGACCGCATGGAGATCATCTCCATCGCCGGCTACACCGAGGAGGACAAGCTCCACATCGCTCGGCGGTACTTGGTGCCGCGGCAGCTGGAACGGAACGGCCTGAAAGAGGGGCAGCTTGAACTCACCGACGAGGCGCTGCGCACCGTCATCGAGAACTACACCCGTGAGGCAGGCGTGCGCAACCTCGAGCGTCAGATAGGTACCATCGCCCGTAAGTTCGCGCGGATGGTTGCCGAGGAAGGCAAAGAGACCCTGACGGTGGACAGCGAGCAGATACCCGACTTCCTGGGTAAGAAGAAGGTGTTCCGCGAGACCAAGAGGCGCACCAGCGACCCCGGGGTCTCCACGGGTCTGGCCTGGACGCCCACGGGGGGCGACATCCTCTTCATCGAGGCCCGGGCTATGCCGGGCACCGGCCATCTCATCCTCACCGGCCAGTTGGGTGACGTGATGAAGGAGTCGGCCCAGGCGGCCATGACCGTGGTGCGAAGTGCCTCCGACACGCTGGGCGTGGACGACGAGTTCTTCCAGAAGCACGACATCCACGTGCATGTGCCGGCCGGTGCCGTGCCCAAGGACGGCCCCTCGGCAGGTGTGGCCCTGACGGTGGCCTTGGCCAGCATGGCCTCGGGGCGTCCGGTCGACTCCGATACGGCGATGACCGGCGAGGTGACGCTCACCGGGCAGGTGCTGCCGGTGGGAGGCATCAAAGAGAAGGTCCTGGCCGCGCGCGCCGCCGGCATCACCCGCGTCTTCCTGCCCGACCGCAATGAAGCCGACGTGGACGAGATCAAAGGCGACGACGTCCTCTCCGGTGTGGAGTTCATCTACGCCGACCATGTGAGCACGGTGCTGGACCAGGTGCTGCAGAACGGCAAGAAGCGCCGGGCCGCGGCGCCGAAGGCGGCCGCGCCCAAGAGTCCAGCGGCGAAGACGAAGGCCCCGGGCGCAAAGGGCGGCGCGAAGGTGGCGCCGACGCGTCCACGGACTTCCAAGAAAGGAGCCTCCTCCTAGACAAGAGCGGTGCCTGTGTCAAGGTCGGTCCGGGACGATAGGCCGCTGTGGGAACGGCGGGACATGAACGGTGTCTACGTGGAACTGGACCATCCTGCCGACGTGTGGCTCGAGGTGAGGGCGGACACGTTGCCGGCTCTGTTCGAGCACGCCCTGTATGCCTTCTATCGCCAGGTGGTGGAGCTCGACGGCGTGCACCCGGCGCGCGAGGTGGACCTCGAGGCGGAGGGTGATTCCGTGGAGGACTGCCTGCGGGCACTGCTCGCCGAGGCCCTCTTCCTGTTGGAGACCAAGGGGTTCCTCGCCGCCGGAGCCTTTGTGCGCGCATGCGACACGAAGGGCCCACGGGTGCACGTGACCGTCCATCTCTGGGGCGAGACCGCCGATCTGGCGCGTCATTCGCTGTTGGCTGAGGTGAAAGCCGTCACCTATCACCGCCTCACTGTGACCTCCACGCCCGAGGGTGGATGGCGGGCGACGGTGCTCCTGGACGTGTGAAGGAGAAGCCGTGGTGAGCCTCAGACGCATCGAGGACGTGCTGTGGGAGTTACCCGCAGAGGCAGGCATGCGTGTGCCCGGACGCGTCTACGCCGACCAGGTGCTGGCGGACACTCTGCAGGGCGACGAAAGCCTCACCCAAGTGGCGAACGTGGCCCGCCTGCCGGGCATCGTCGGCTGCTCTCTGGCCATGCCCGACATCCACTTCGGCTACGGTTTCCCCATCGGCGGAGTGGCCGCGTTCCGTGTGGACGAGGGCGTCGTCTCGCCCGGTGGGGTGGGCTACGACATCAACTGCGGCTGCCGCGTGGTGGCCACCGATCTCACCGCCGACGACCTGCACGGCAGGACGGCAGCCGTGGTGGAACGACTCTTCCGCGATGTCCCTTCGGGTGTGGGCTCGAAGGGGGCCATCCCCCGGCTGTCACGAAACGAACTGGTGAGACTCCTTGGGGAAGGGGCCGCCTGGGCGGTCAAACGCGGTTTCGGCGCGATGGACGACCTGGCTCATACGGAGAGCGAGGGTCTCCTGCCGGGAGCCGATCCCGAGACGGTGAGTGAGCGGGCCTACCTCCGCGGCCAGGACCAAGTGGGTACCCTCGGCTCGGGAAACCACTTCCTGGAACTGCAGACGGTGGATGCTGTGTTCGATCGCCCCGCGGCCCGGGCCTACGGACTGGCTGAGGGCCAAGTGACCTTGATGCTCCACTGCGGTTCGCGCGGCCTGGGATACCAGATCTGCGAAGACTATCTGAGCGTCATGGCTGAGGCGAGCCGTCGTTATGAGATCGCCTTGCCCGACCGCCAGTTGGTGTGTGCGCCGGTGAACTCGCCTGAGGGCCGGCGCTATCTGGCCGCCATGGCCTGCGCAGCCAACTACGCCTGGGCCAACAGGCAGATGATCATGCACCTGGCGGAACAGGCCTTGCTGGGCGCGCTCGGTATCTCCCCGCGCCAGCTCAACCTCCGTCTGGTCTACGACGTGGCCCACAACATCGCCAAGCTGGAGACCCACGAGGTGGAGGGCCGAGAACTCGAGGTGTGCGTGCATCGAAAGGGCGCCACCAGGGCGTTCGCGCCCGGCCGCGACGAAGTGCCCGCGGATTACCGACAGGTGGGGCAGCCCGTGCTCATCCCGGGCGATATGGGCACGGCGTCGTTCATCTGCAAGGGGACCCATGAAGCCATGAGCCGCACCTTCGGTTCCACCTGCCACGGAGCCGGCAGGGTGATGAGCCGCAGTCAGGCGCTCAAACGAGCTCGCGGTAGAGCCATCGACCGGGAGTTGGCCCAGAAGGGCATCGTGGTGCGCTCGCATGGCCCCAAGACCCTGGGTGAGGAGATGCCCGAGGCCTACAAGGACGTGGAGCGCGTGGTAGACGTCATGGACCGCGCCGGCATCTCGCCGCGCGTGGCCCGGCTGCGACCACTGGGAGTCGTGAAGGGCTAGAGCCTCAGGCTGCCGGGGTGTCGTCGTCGCCCTTGTGCAGGCGCTGGGCGGCGGCCCGGCGCAGGCGTGCGGCTTCCCGCACGGGCAGGGACTCGCTCAGCTTCATGAGCACATCGGGCGGAACGCGCTCGTTGAGCGCCTCCATGACGGCGTGAAGGGCGCGGGTGGCCTCTTCCTTGGCCTGATACGAACCGGCCTTCTGCACAGCCTGAGCGAGAGCCTCCATCTGGTCCTTGACCACCCGGCTCTTGTCGCTCACAACGTCGCGTACGCTGTAGCCCAGCTTGTACTCCCACAGGTTGCTGTGCTTGACATGCGTGAGGCGCTGGAGGACCTTGAGGAGTCCGCTCCAGACCAGATGACGCGTGAACGGGAAGGGACGGAACTTCGTCCTGCGCTGCTTCGTGGTGAGGATGGCTGCATTACTCGACACGGGTATTCCCCTATCACCGACGCTTGTCAGAGTTGTCCCAATCATAACCCACGGGGGTTTCTGTGCAAAGACTGGCGCACGACCGTCCGCACGCGCCCGCGGACGAAGCCCGGGATTCAGTGATGGCGCTCCACCCGGAAACGGAACAGCCGGTAGTGGTCGCGCCGCGGATCGATGCCGCCCTTGCGGCAGGTGATCTGGAGCTGTTGCTCGGCCGTGTCCACCCCCGGGAGGTCGGGCAACAGTAGAGCCTGCCGGCCGTCGGCGGTCTGCACGATGAGACCGTAGATCTTGGGATCGAGCAACCCGGCATCCGCGATCTCCTCAGGCGGGCCCAGGACGTCCACCGACACGTCCAGACCTTCGAGTTCCTCGGCAGCCAGAGGCGGGAAACGGGGGTCGCGGGTAGCGGCGCTGATGGCGTTCCCCACGATCTCCTCTTCGATGGTGGCCCTTGTGGGTTGCAGGGTCCCGATGCAGCCCCGCAACGCGCCGCCGGCCTCGTGCAGCGATACGAACACTCCGGCCTGACGAGGCTCAAGGCCGGGGATCTCGTGTGGTCGCATGCGGCTGCCCTCGCGGACGTAGCCTTCTATGGCCCGGCGCGCGAGTGCCACCAGAGGGTCACCGCCGCGCACGGCGCTCATCCGCCCATCGAGGTCGGGCTCATCGTCCCGGCCGGGATCACTGTTCATGCACGCCCCCTTCCTCCGCGACGCGGGCCGGGGCCTCCGACCCAGGAGCCGGGAACAGCCGCACCTCGCCCACCAGGTAACCCACGCCGAACGGCCCCTCGTATGAAAGCAGATGGTTCTCGGTACGCACGCCTGCCGTCTCCACCGCCTTGACGAGGCCCCTGAGCACGGCCAGCGAACGATATCCACACTCGCCGGCCGCTTCCACTGTGCAGGCATCGATGCTGAGCAGAGACTCCCAGTCACCGTCGGCGAAGGTCCGAGCCACGGTCTGGTCGAACTCGGCCCCGCGGGGATCGTAGCCTGCAGGCGCCCCTTGGATGAGTCGATGGCTCAAGTCGCTGCTGGCGAGGTAGACGGTCTTCCCGGGGTTCTCCATGAGCACCCGCCCCACCACCTCGCCGAACCGCACGTGCTCGTCCAGATCCAAGTACGAGAAGGACAGGGATACCAGCTTGTATGGATACGAGAGCCCCTCGGTGAGGAAGTGCAAGGGCACCATGGCGCCGTGGTCGAGGTCGGCTACGTCACCCGGAGCGGCCGTGGCGGTGACAGGCACTCCCTCGGCCGCGGCCGCATCATGGATGGCGCGGGCAAGGACCTGGTCTGCAGAGGCCTCCAGATGCACCTGGGGAGCCCGGAAGAAGGCGAGTGAACCTCGATAGGCCGACGCGAGCGACACGCCCATGCGCGAGCGGGCCAGGGGGCTGTGAGGCGACAGGAAGACGATGGTGTCGGGAGCCAGTTCCGCCGTCCTCCGGCCGAGTTGCCGCATGGACCGCAGGGTGGCATCCACGCGCAACACCTCGGGCCCTCCCACCTCGGGCACGACGATAGGGGGATGCGGGGCAGCGAAACAACCGACGAGCGTCATAGCTCTACCTCCCTTCACGTGATCGGTCGGGGACAGGGGACTCAGCCCGGCCGAGCGGAGCAAGACCGGCTACGGGTGCGCCGCAGGCGGGACAGCAGCCCCTCACCGAACGGTCCCGTGCCACGACGAAGCCCTGACGTTCCAACACGACCTCCCCACAGGCGGGGCAGACGGTGGACTCAGACCCGTGTCCGGGCATGTTGCCCGCGTAGATGTAACGAATCCCCTCCTCGTGGCCAATGGCCATCGCGGTCTCCACACTCGTGCGCGGGGTGGGTGGCACATCCACGAGGCGATAGGTGGGATAGAAGCGCGAGACGTGCCAGGGGATGTCGGGAGACACCGACACCAGGAAACGGGCGAGTCTGCGCAACTCATCGGCATGGTCGTTGTGCCCGGGGACGAGCAGGGTGGTGACTTCCAGCCAGACCCCCATGTCGTGAAGCCGGCGAATGGAGTCCAGCACCGGTTTCAACCTGGCGCCGGTCATGGTGCGGTAGAACTCGTCGGAGAAAGCCTTGAGGTCCACATTGGCGGCGTGGAGGTCGCCGTCGATGTCGGCGAGCATCTGCCGGGTCATGTAGCCGTTGGTGACGAAGACGTTCTTCAGCCCGGCCGCGGACGCGAGACGAGCGCAGTCACGGGCGTACTCGTAGAAGATGGTGGGTTCGGTGTAGGTATAGGAGATGCTGCTGCAGCCCGACCGGCGGGCCATGGATACCACTTGTTCCGGCGACAGCGGGTGGCCCACGATCCGCCCCTCATCGCGCGGCATCTGGCTGATCTCGGCGTTCTGACAGAAACGACACGTGAGATTGCAGCCCACGGTGGCAAGCGAGAAGCTCAGGGTGCCGGGCAGGAAGTGGAAGAGGGGCTTCTTCTCGATGGGATCGACCGCGGTGGACACGGGACATCCGTAGACCAGCGTGTGAAGGATGCCGTCGATGTTCTGCCTAACGCCGCAGAGGCCCCACTCACCCGGCGCGATGCGGCAGTGGTGAGCGCACAGGAAGCAGTGCACCCGGTCCGACCCACGCCACGGCTCCCACAGCGCGGCCCGCACCGGCCCCGGACACCCTCTCTCGCTGTCATCGCGGGCGACGGCCATCACGCCTCCCGGCTTCTGTCCATCCGATCGCCGTACACAGGCTCTGTACCCCGCCGGGCCACAGTCAAACAGCATCAGAACCGCAGCGGCAACCTGCGGCGCAGCCGGGTGACCGGCGAGAGTCCTTGAAACCCCCAATTGAGCACGTATTCGTGCGAGCGGAGCCCGGCCTGGAGGCGTCCGTCGGCCAACAGCTCGACCAGCGTGTCGACCGTGGGCATCCTGTCGACCACCACCACCGCGGTGCCCACCTCAGACGGCCGGTGAGCGTCGCTGCCCGCTCCTGCAGGTCGGCCGGTCTGCTCGGCCAGGGCGGCCGCTTTGGCCGTGGCCCGCGGCGTGAGCGCGCGACCGTTCAGGACTTCCACGATATCCGAGAGCCGCGCGGCATGCAGACGCTCCCTGGGCTGGATGGCCCCTCGGCGCACGCGGTCGAACGGATGCGGAAGATAGACCAAGCCCCCTTGGGCGCGGATGCGAGCCACTGAGTCGATCAGGGAGAGGCGCGAGGGGATCTCCTGGGTGACGTAGAGTCCAATGATCTCCCCCACACGCGTGGTGAGCTCCACTCCTGGGATCACTCGGGGCAGGCTGGGGTCCGCATCCGCGAGTGCCATGGCCTCCAACGCGCCCGCCACCGTGTTGTGGTCGGTGACGGCCACACAGTGCAGCCCTCGCTGTCTCGCCCTGGCCAGAAGTGCAGCCGGAGCCAACACGCCGTCAGAGGAGTACGCCGTGTGGTTGTGAAGATCCAGCCTGAAGCCGGACGGTGTCATGATCAAAGATCGGGGATCGAACCGTCGACGCGCCTGCGGCGACGATCGCGCAGCACACGCTGCCCACCGCCTTCGGTGCCGCTGCGGCGCTCACCGTGACGCCGGTCGACGATGACCTCCACTCCTTCCAGCCCCTCGAAGCGCTTCTTGAATTCCTCGAAATACTCGTCCGCCAGCTCGCGCGGGATGACGTAATAGATCACTCGTCGCCACCTCCAAGGCTCATACAGGTATTATCATAGTGTCTACACAGCCCATGTCAAAGCGTCACAGGATATCCGAGCACGCCTATGGCTGATACCACCCAGCACGATCAGGACCAAGACAACAGCGAAGCCCCCCTGCTTAAGAACCGCTACCGGCTCGGCCGCATCTTGGGCCGAGGTGGCATGTGCATCGTCTACCAGGCCTGGGATACGCGCCTGGAGCGGAACGTGGCCGTCAAACGCCTCGAGCCTCCCCTGAACGAAGACCCGCGCACCAGGGCCCGTTTCGACCGCGAGGGTCGGGCGCTTGCCCAGCTCTCCCATCCCAACGTCGTCACACTCATCGACCGCGGCTCCACCGAGACCGAAGACTACCTGGTGTTCGAATATGTGGAGGGCCGCTCGCTCAAGGAGATGACCCGCAACGGGCCTCTGCCCATAGCCGAGGCGGGACACATCGCGGGACAAGTGGCCGAAGGTCTGGCCGCTGCTCATCTGTCCGGCATCATACACCGCGACGTGAAGCCGCAGAACATCCTCATCGACCGCCAGGGCCACGCCAAGGTGAGCGACTTCGGCATCGCCACCGGGGCCGATTGGACCAGGGTCACGCGCGCGGGTTCCATAATCGGCAGTGCACGCTACATGTCGCCGGAGCAGGTGCGCAGCAAACCGGTGGACGCCCGCTCCGACATCTATTCCCTGGGCGTGGTGATGTACGAGATGCTGGCCGGCCATCCACCGTTCGACGGCACCAGCATGCCGGAGATCGCCCGTCAACATCTGAACACGCCCCCTCCGCCGCTTTCCCAGATCCGCGACGATCTGCCCGAAGGCCTGGAGAAGGTGGTCATGCGTTGCCTGGAGAAGCTGCCGGAACACCGCTTCGACTCCATGGACGAACTGCTGGGAGCCCTCACCGGACTAGGCCTGCACACGCTACAGGCCGTGCCTGAGGCTCCATCGGGACGGCGATTGCTCCACCGCCGCGACGAAGAGCGGCGCACGCGGGTCTCGGCGGGCGGGGCTTCGTTCGATTCGGGATCGCGGCGTCGTGATGCTGCAGCCGAGTCGCCTCCCGACCGCACGCAAGCCCGCGTGCTGGCCCGCAAGAAAGCCGCCCGACAACGCTCCATCGCCTTCGCCGCCGGCGCAGTGTTGGTCGTGATCGTCGCTGTCATCCTGCTTCTCACTCTCACGGGCGGCGGAGCCCCCGCTGTGGTGGGCCTGTCTCTCGACGAGGCCCGCGTCCTGGCAGACGACGCCGGCATGGAAGTGCAGGTGATCGCGCAAGAGGCCACGTTCGACGAGGACCCCGGTACCGTACTCGCGCAAGATCCCGTGGCTGAGGAGAGCGGCGAGGACGACATCCTGCGGCTGACGGTGGCCCGTGCGCCGGAACCTGTGCGCATCACCAACATCAAGGACTACGACCCGGAGGGTGACAACGAGGAGAACCCGGACCTGCTGCCCAAGCTCACCGATGGCGAAGAGACCTCGGGCTGGACCACGGAACTCTATCGCTCAGCCACCTTCGGCAACATCGACAAGACCGGGGTGGGGCTCGAGTTCACGCTGGAAGACGAGGCCTTCATGATGGAGGTCATCACGCCGGTGGAGGGCTGGAAGGGCGAGCTGCTGCAGAACCTGTCGGAGGGCGCCGGAGCCAGGCTGGCCACTCTGGATGGGCATGCGCGTCAACTGATCCCGTTGCGTGAGGGCCTCATTTCGGGCCGGCTGTGGTTCACCGAACTCGCGGAACTGAGTGACGGACGTTGGGGAGTCGACATCGCGGAGCTGCGCTTCTACCGCTAGGCCGGCCGAGCCCCCGGTCAGGTATCGACGCCCAGATCGCGAAGCAGCTCCCGCACGTATCCACCGAAGCGGGGTTCTGCGACAAGCCCTTGCCGGCGCGGCCGAGGCAAGTCCACGGTCAGTTCCCGCTGCACCGCGCCTGGGCGCGAGCTCAGTACGATGACCCGGTCGGCCAGGTAGACAGCCTCCTCCACGTCATGGGTGATGAACATGACCGTGCGGCCGAACTCCTCCCACACCTTCAGCAGCCAATCCTGCAGCTCCTTGCGCGTGAGAGCGTCCAGGGCTCCGAACGGCTCGTCCAGCAGCAGAGTATCGCAGCCCGTCAGCCAGGTCCGCAGCAGGGCGGCACGCTGACGCATGCCGCCCGACAGAGCCGAGGGGTAGTCGTCCTCGAAGCCGCCCAAGCCGAAGTGCTGCAACATGTCCAACGCCTCCTGCCGCGACTCCCTGCGCGGGACGCCCCTCACATCCATGGGCAGCAAGACGTTCTCCAGCACGCTCCGCCAGGGCAGCAGAAGATCGCGCTGGGGCATGTAGCCCAGTAGACCCAGACGGCTCTGCGGCTCTTCGCCATCGATGACGATCGTGCCCTCATCGGGTTCGAGCAGCCCCACCAGCAGGTTGAACAAGGTGCTCTTGCCACTGCCGCTCCCACCGATGATGGTGACGAACTCCCCTGGCATCACCTTGAGAGAGACATCGCGCAGGGCCGGCACGACGCGGTCGTCACCGACGAACGTCTTACTGACGTGCCGCAGTTCGATACGCGGCGTCATCGCGGGTGGCACCTCAAGGTAGAAACCGGTTCGTGAAGGCTTCGTTCACATCCCCCGGAGCAGAGACCACACCGTTGGCAGCCAGCCAGTCGGAATAGCCCTGCCACACGCTCTCCTTCTGCTCGCCCCAGCGCGGCGCCTCGGCGATGTAGTAGGGAGAGATCCACATCTGGCTGGCCTTCACAAGCTCCGAGTCCAGTTCGGGCACCGCCGCCAGGAGGATGTCCGCAGCTTCGTCGGGATTCTCGGCCGCGAACGTGTATCCGCGCGACAAGGCAGCCACGAGCTTCTCCACTATCTCCGGCCGCTCGGCCACGGTAGTCTCGCTGGCGATCACCACCGGCGTGTAGAAATCGGGGATGGAGTCCAGATAGTCCTGCATCATGACGATGTCCAGGTCGATGCCCTGCTGCTCGGCCTGGATGCCCTGCCAGCCGTAATAGATCCACACCAGGTCGACCTGTTTCTGAGCGAGCAACGCCAAGGAGTCGCCGAACCCGGTGTTCACCATCTCCAGTTTGCTGAAGTCGGCGCCCGCGCCCTCCATGAGAGCCTTGAGAGTGGGGACCTCCGACGGCGCGCCCCAGGCACCGTACCTCAGCCCCTCGAAGTCGGCGGGTCCGGTGACATTCAGTTCGGCCAGCGAGGCAAACCCTGAGGTGTTGTGCTGCATGACGGCTGCCACCGAGACCAGGGGCGCCTGCTCAGCCCGGGCGAGGGTGACGGATTCCTGGAAGCTTATGCCGAAGTCGACGGCACCGCTGGCCACCGCTCCCTCGGGGTAGATCTCGCCGGGTTCGATGATCTTGACGTCGAGTCCGGCCTCCTGGAAGTATCCCTTGGCCTGTGCGACGTAGATGCCCGTGTGGTTGGTGTTGGGCACCCAGTCCAGCATGAGACTGACTTCGGTCGGTGCCTCCGGTGCCGTACCGCCGGACGTCGACTGAGCCGACGTGGACTCCGCCGGCGTCTCGTCTCCGCACGCGGTCATAGACGCCGCCGGCATCAGCACCAGCGTCAGCGCGACGACGATGGAGAACATACGTTTCATACAGCGATCCTCTCTCTTTCTTGGATGATGACTCAGTAGATGCCCTGCCCCTCCCAGTGCTCTTGGCGCTGCGAGGAGTAGTACCAGGGCAGAGCGACCCGCTCGATGGCCCGCACCAGCAGGAACAGGGCCACGCTCAGCAGCGAGGTGATGAACATGGCTGCGAACACCTGGTCCGTGGCCAGTGAGTTCTTGGACCGCAGCAGGTACAAGCCAAGCCCGGGAGAACCTCCCACCCACTCGCCCACGGTGGCTGCGACGACGCTGTACGTGACCGCCATGCGCAGGCCGGTGAAGAACGCCGGCAGAGCCGAGGGCACTCGTACCATCCGCCAGATCTGACGCCTGCTGGCCCCCATGGACCGCAGCAGGGCCACGAGTTCTGGATCTGACGACGCCAACCCATCGGCGGTGCTGATCGTGAGTGGGAAGAAGCAGAAGAGCACCACGATGGAGATGGTAGGGG
The DNA here is from genome assembly GCA_040772905.1 of Thermoleophilia bacterium. Lineage (GTDB taxonomy): Bacteria > Actinomycetota > Thermoleophilia > RBG-16-64-13 > RBG-16-64-13 > JAXGXJ01. Next base: position 42,215 of record JAXGXJ010000004.1, read on the forward strand.
TCATGCCGAATCCGAACCAGATGACCAGGATGGGCGCGATGGCGAGTATCTGCACCGTCTGCGAGACCACTAGGAAAGGATAGAGGGCCCGCCGCGCCAGGGACCAGAAGTCGATCAGGGCCGCTAACCCGATCCCCGCTGCGAGAGCGAGCACCAGCCCGACCACCGTGGCCAGCATGGTGGTGCCGACTGCATCCAGCAGCAGGCCCCGCGTCTCCCAGGCGGCCCGGACGACGTCCACCGGCGAGGGAAGCACGAACGATCCCAGCCCGCTCAACTCCGCCGCGAAATACCAGGCCAAGGCGAGCACCACCAGGAGCGACACGGGCGGAGCCACATCTCTGCGCAGACTCATGTGTCTATTCCTCGACGGCGTCCAGCCCCTGCTGGATCTCCCCCACCAAGTCGTCGGTGGGCATGCCGGCCGCGAAGGTCGCCACCATCACCGTCGGGCCGTAGGTCTGAGCGGCCCGGAAGGCCGCGCGCAACCCGGCGAACACCTCCTCCTCGCTGCCGGAGATGAGGGTGCTCAGGTTCTGCACCCGTGCCTGGCAGCCCTGGTCCACAGCGGCCTGGATCGCCCCGCGGACGGGGCCGTCAAGGCTCGACTGCCGCAGCGGATAGATGGAGAACTGGCAGCCCAGCACGTCGGAGGACATGTAGCCCTCGCCCTTGCCGGTATCCTGGGGTCGCGTATGGTCGCTGTTCATGTGGTTCACCTCTCTCGATAGTGGATGATGAGGAGCAGACCAGAGCCGTGCGTCACCCGGGCGCGGCCTTCGGTCATGGAATTACTGACCCCGCGCAGGGCGGAACGGCGGAGCGTCTCGCCCTGCAATGGATAGAGAAGCCCGTGGGTGTGGACATCCTTCACTTCCGAGCTCAGGGGGAGCAGAGACACAGTGTCGCCGGCGACACCGACGAGCCGGGCATCTCCGTGGGCCAGAAAGGCCTCGTGTCGGTCGTCCACCAAGCGCACGCGATGACCGATGAGCCATTCCGAGGTAAGCAGGAGCAGGTTCCCCACCAGGTGGTCCAGGCGCGGTCCACCCAGCGCACCCAGCACGATGATGTCGTCTGCTCCCCGCTCGACCACGAGGCGGAGTGCCGCCTCGGTGTCGGTGACATCCTTGGCCACGGGCAGAAGGACGATCTCCACGCCCTGTGCCTCCAGCGCGGAGCGGGCCTGGCGAGAGATGGAATCCAGATCGCCGATGAGCACGGAAGGCACGATGCCCACGCGGGCGAGCGCGTCGGCCCCCGCATCCACCGCGACCACCAGATCGGCGGCCTCCAGCAAGGAGACATCGAGAGCCTCAGCGAGATCCGATCCGGCGACTACGACCGCACGCACCCATCCACCTCCGTGACGACGGGGAGCGCGCGGTCCGTCACCGAGTGATCACCCGGGCGGACTCGGCGAGATGCAGTCGAAACCGTTACTTCCCTTCGCTGGCATTACCCAGATCAGGTTCGCAGGGTCTGTGACCGAAGCCACACTCTCAGCAAGACGCTCCCCTAGCAAGGCATATAGCGACGCGTAGTATAGCACTCACCTGGCGGGCTCAGGGCGGGCGGCTCCGGGCGGGCAGGGCGGTCACAGGGGGGCGGTGCGCGCAGCCCACTGCGGCGTCACGCGGGCGGCGACATCTTGGTGCGACGCCGGGTGGGCGTGCTTTCCAGGTCACAGGCGATGGGACAGTTGGGCCCGCTCTTCACACCCACCACCTCGCCCGCCGTGCCGGGCGCTCCCGCCGCCATGAGGGCAGCCTCGTCCACGGCCCCGGTGTCGAATGGCTGCTCGGGGGTGAAGGGGATGGCCGCCAGGTGGTTGAGTATCTTCCAACGCGTGCGCACGTTGTTCTGAGCCCATGTCATTATCAGTTCTGACGTCTCAGGATGCGACTTCTTGAGCATGTTGAAGCGGTTCTCGTTGTAGGCGAAATCGGTGACCGGCCGTGACGGTTCCTTCATGTCGATCTGCCAGGGGTTCTTGCCCACGGCGGCCAGACGAGGATCGAAGCGCCAGAGCAGCCAGGACCCCGAATCCACCGCGGCTTTCTGCTGGTCATAGCCGGTGGTCATGTCGATGCCCTGGTTGATGCAGTGGCTGTAGGCGATGATGATGCTGGGGCCGTCGTACGATTCCGCCTCGATGAAGGCGCGCAGTGTCTGCGAGTCGCTGTAGCCCATAGCGACTTGTGCCACGTAGATGTTGCCGTAGTGGCAGAGCATGGCGGCAAGGTCTTTCTTCGCGGTCAGCTTGCCACCCGCCGCGAAGAGAGCGACGGCGCCCATGGGAGTGGCCTTGGAACACTGGCCGCCGGTGTTGGAATACACCTGGGTGTTGAGCACCAGCAGGTTGATGTTGCGGTTGGAGGCCAGGACGTGGTCCAAGCCGCCGAAGCCGATGTCGTAGGCCCAGCCGTCGCCGCCGATGCCCCACACGCTCTTCTTCACCAGGTAATCGGCGACACTGAAGAGACGGCCGTAGCGGAAGTCCACGGAATCGCCCTCCATCACCGCCTCGAGACGTTCTTTAAGCTGCGCCACACGGGCCCGCTGGGCGGCGATCTCGGCCTCGTCGGTCTGCCGCGAGGAGAGCAGGGCATCGGCAAGCTCGTCTCCCACCACATCGCGCAGCGCATCCGTGTAATCGCGGGCGATCTCGGTGCGCTTGTCCACCGCCAGCCGCAGGCCATAGCTGAACTCGGCTGCGTCCTCGAACAGGGAGTTGCTCCAGGTGGGGCCGCGGCCGTCGGCGTTCTTGGCATACGGGGTGGTGGGCAGGTTGCCCCCGTAGATGCTGGAGCAGCCGGTGGCGTTGCCGATGAGCAGGCGGTCGCCGAAGAGCTGGGTGAGGAGCTTGACGTAGGGCGTCTCTCCACAGCCGGCGCACGCGCCGGAGAACTCGAACAGGGGCTCGAGCAACTGGCTGCCTTTGACACTGTTTACACGTACGGTGGCCCGATCGAGGTAGGGCAGGCCGAGGAAGAACTCGAAGTTCTCGCGCTCAGCGTCGCGGAGAGGAGGCTGGAAGGCCATGTTGATGGCTTTGCGCGTAGGGTCAGCCTTGTCCTTGCCCGGGCAGACGTGCACACAGGCGCCACAGCCGGTACAGTCCTCGGCCGCCACCTGCACGGTCCACTTCATGCCGGCGTGGTCCTTGCCCTTGGCGTCGGCCGACTTGAAGGTCATGGGCGCTTTGCTGAGCAACGCGCCGTCGTAGACCTTCGTGCGGATGGTGGCATGCGGGCAATGGAACGAGCACTTGCCGCACTGGATGCAGAGCTCGGGTTCCCACACCGGGATCTCCAGCGCGATGTTGCGCTTCTCCCACTGAGTGGTGGCCGTGGGCCACGTGCCATCCACCGGCATCCGGCTGACGGGCAGGTCGTCGCCGTGGCCGGAGAGGATGGTGGCGGTCACGGTGCGCACGAACTCGGGGGCTTCCTCGGGCACCACGGGCGGCTTCATCATGTGGCTCGTGGGCGCGGACGGCAGGTCGATCCTGTGTAGTGCCGAGATGGCATGGTCGACGGCGGCGTAGTTCATCTGCACCACCTTCTCGCCGCGCTTGCCGTATGTCTTCTCGATGGCCTTCTTGATGGCGGCGATAGCCTCTTCCTGAGGCATGACGTTCGACAGGTAGAAGAAGCAGGTCTGCATGATGGTGTTGATACGGCCGCCCATCCCCGTCTCTTTGGCCACCTCGTAGGCGTTTATGGTGTAGAGCTTGACGTTCAGATCGATGAGGCGGTGTTGGACATCGAGCGGGATCTTGTCCCACACCTCCTCGGGCGGGAACGGGGCATTGACCAGGAAGGTCGCCCCAGGCACCGCCGCCGAGAGCATGTCGAACTTCTCCATGAAGGCCCACACATGGCAGGCGATGAAGTTCGCCTTGTTCACCAGGTAGGTGGAGCGGATGGGCTCGGGGCCGAAACGCAGATGGCTGACGGTCATCACCCCGGCCTTCTTGGAATCGTAGACGAAATAGCCCTGCGCGTAGTTGTCGGTATCGTCTCCGATGATCTTGATGGTGTTCTTGTTGGCGCCCACCGTGCCGTCGGAGCCCAAGCCGTAGAATAGAGCCCGGACCACGTGCTCCGCCTCGGTGCTGAAGTCCTCGTCGTAGCTGAGGCTGGTGTGGGTGACGTCGTCATCGATGCCCACAGTGAAGTGCTTCTTTGGCTTGTCCTTGGCCAGTTCGTCCAAGACGGCCTTCACCATGGCCGGAGTGAACTCCTTGCAGGAGAGCCCGTAGCGGCCCCCGATCACCTTCACCCTCCTCTCGGCCGCGGCCAGTGCCTCCACCACGTCCATATACAGAGGCTCGCCGGCCGCCCCCGGCTCCTTGGTGCGGTCAAGGACAGCCACCGCCCTCACAGTGGCTGGCAAAGCCTCCAGGAAGCGTTCGCTGCAGAAAGGACGATAGAGCCGTACCTTCACCACGCCCACCTTCTCGCCCCTGGCGCTGAGATACTCCACTGCCTCGTGCGCCGCCTCAGCGCCCGAACCCATGAGCACCACCACGCGCTCAGCGTCCGGCGCTCCCAGGTAATCGAACAGGTGATACTGCCGGCCGGTCAACGACGCGAACCGGTCCATGGTGGCCTGGACTATCCCCGGACAGGCTTCATAGAAGAGATTCACCGCCTCGCGCCCCTGGAAGTAGACGTCGGGGTTCTGGCTCGTGCCACGCAACACGGGCGCATCCGGCGTCATGGCGCGGCGGTAGTGCGCAAGCACCTTCTCCTCATCCACCATGGCTCTGATGACGTCGTGCGAGACCAGATCGATCTTCTGCACCTCGTGGGAGGTGCGGAATCCTTCGAAGAAATGGAGGAAGGGGACCCGCGCCTCGAGAGTGGCCGCGCTACCGATGAGGGCCAGGTCTTGGGCCTCCTGCACCGAATTGGAGCTCAGCAGGGCAAAGCCGGTCTGACGCACCGCCATGACATCTTGATGATCGCCGAAGATGCTGAGAGCCTGACAGGCGAGCGAACGGGCGCTCACATGCCAACAGGTGGGAGTGAGTTCGCCCGCGATCTTGTACATATGCGGGATCATGAGCATGAGCCCTTGGCTCGCGGTGAAGGTGGTGCTGAGCGCACCACCCTGAAGAGCGCCGTGCACCGCGGCGGCCGCACCGGCCTCGGACTGCATCTCCGCCACCAACGGCACGACTCCCCACAGGTTCTTCTTGCCCGCTGCCGCCCAGGCGTCACAATGCTCACCCATGGGACTCGACGGGGTGATGGGATAGATGGCGATGACACCGTTGAAGTGATAGGCGATGCGCGCGACCGCTTCGTTGCCATCGAGCATGGCGCTGTCAGTAGGCATCTTCACCCTCCCCAAGGACCGAGACGACGCCCGTGCGGCTGGGCCGACTGCCGTGGCGGCAGTCAGGAAGCCTAGGCATAAGGTAGCATTGTTTGATGGCACCATTCGAGTACAGATGTCTGCGGGAAGAAGAGTTCGCCGAGGCCGTCCGTCTGGACGTCATCGCGTTCGCCGAGCAGCACTCGGCAGCTGACATCCCGTTCCTCCAGAAGGCCTTCGACTTCGAGCGCTCTCTCTGCGCCTTCGACGACGGCCGGCTGGTGGGAGTCTCATCATCCCTCCCGCTCCGGCTCACACTTCCCGGCGGTCGCTCGCTGCCGACCGCAGGCATCACCTGGATAGCCGTCCTCCCCACGCACCGCCGGCAGGGCATCCTCACGCAGCTCATGCGCGGCCAGTTGCAGCAGGCTGTCGCTCGGGGAGAGGCGGCTGCGGCCCTCATAGCCGCCGAGGGCGGCATCTACGGCCGTTTCGACATGGGACCGGCCGTGAGTGTCAACAGCATCCACGTGAGCCGTGACCGAGCCGCCTTCTTGCGCCCGGTGGAGGCGGACGGGCGTCTGGTTTTGCTCACCGATGAGGAGGCGGCCGCGAAGCTGCCGCCTCTGTACGAGCGGCTTCGCAGCCGGCGGCCCGGCGAGGTGAGCCGCTCGGCGACCTGGTGGGACGAGTACCTGCGCGATCCCGCATCCGAGCAGGCCGGGGCCGGCCGTATGCTGCACGTCCTGCATGAGGGAGCCGACGGGCAGCCGAACGGCTACGCCACGTATAGGGTGAAGGAGGAGTGGACGGGCTGGATGCCGGCCAATGAGGTGCGTCTGCTTGAACTCGTGGCTGCCGAGCCCGATGTCTACGCGGCATTGTGGCACTACCTGCTCTCCATCGACCTCAGCCGCGGGGTGTCGTTCGAGAACGGACGCCCTGATGAACCCTTGCGCTGGCTGCTGGCCGATCCGCGGGCTCTTCAGGTACAGGCCCTCATCGATTACCTGTGGCTGCGCGTGCTCGATCTGCCCGGTGCCCTCGGGGCCCGTACCTACGGAGCGACAGGCGCACTGGCCTTCGAGGTGGTCGAAGGCTTCCCCCGACAGAAGGCCTCTACGATCCTGCTGGACACCGCCGATCCGGCCTTACCGACCTGCCGGATGACTGACCGCGAGCCCGATCTCCGGTTGGATCTCTCCGCCTTCAGCACTGCCTACCTGGGCGGCGTCTCCTTCAGTGCACTGGCCGGCGCCGGAAGGGTGCGTGAACTGCGACAGGGCTCACTCGCACGCGCTGACGCGATGTTCCTCGTGCAGCCCAACCCCCACTGCGAGACCATGTTTTGACCTCCTCAGCCTCACACGAGCACAGTCCGCTGTTCGACCACGCCCACTTTCCCGCCGACCGGGCGCGCCGTCTGAACGACCCCGGTCGCCTCGAACGGCATGTGAGCGAACAGGATCTCCTCCGGCTTCTCGCCCTCAGAGGCGACGAGGATGTGGCCGATCTGGGGAGCGGTACCGGCTTCTATACCGATATCGTCGCCCGCCGCACCACGGGTACCGTCTACGCAGTCGACCTCGCCCCCCAGATGCACGACGCCTATCGCCAGAAGGGAGTGCCGGCCAACGTCCGACTGATGGAGGCCGACATCCGCGCCGTGCCGCTGCCGGCCGAGAGCATCGACGTGGCCTACTCCATCGCCACTCTGCACGAGATCAAGGGAGACCTAGGCCTGGAGCACCTTCTGCCCGCGCTCCGTTCTCCCGGCCGCGTGGTGATAGTCGATTTTCGCGTCGAAGCCGCCACGTTCGAGGGTGGCCCCCCGGTGAGTCACCGCATCAGCAATGAGAAAGCCACCGCCATCTTCCTGCCATACTTCGAACATGTGACCGTCGAGGACGTGGGCGAGATGATGTTCGCTCTTGTGGCCTCGGGCACACGCGCGGTCCCACTCCCGTAGCCTGACGACCCACGACGCCCGGGCTCAATCCTCCTGGCTGGGATCCAGCGAACGTTCGCGCTTGATGCGCTTCCGATGCCGCTTCTCTGCCAGACGTCGCTCGTTGGCCCCGGCTGGTACTGTCACTGGTATGCGCTCGCGCTCCTCCATCAGCGTGTCACGCAGGAGACCGGCGAAACGCGACACGACAGCCTCACGGTTCGCCGACTGCGTGCGATGACGCTGCGAGACCACGCGGAGTATTCCCTCACGATTGATCCGGCCGGCGAGCCGCTCAAAGACCCGACGACGCTGCTCATCAGTGAGGCTCGCAGAAGCCCCGACGTCGAACAGCAGCGTCACCCGAGTGTCGACCTTGTTGACGTTCTGTCCGCCGGGACCGCTACTGCGCGAGGTGACGAAAGTCAACTCGCTCTCGGGGATATCGAGTTCCTGATTCACGTGCACCATCGGTCACACACCGTCCGACGCTCGCGTCCTATCGGTAGCGGGCATCGGCATCCATCTGGTCCATGTACCGTAGGATGCACCGCCCTGAGACGACATTGATGCCCCTGGCCTTACAGAACTCCACAGCCGCACTCGATTCGGCCCCGGGCTGCATCCAGACGCGTGTGATCCCTCGCTCAGCCGCCTCCTCGACGACCCGTTCGGTGCTGCGTGGAGGCACGACGATGACGATCTGGTCCACAGGCTCAGGCAGGTCGGCCAGACTCGCGTAGCAGGGCTCTCCATCCACGTCCTTCGCCTGGGAGTTCACCGGATAGACATCCTCACCCCGCCCCCTGAGCCGGCGGTGGACGATGTGCCCGAACTTGTCGGGATCACGCGAGGCGCCTACTACCGCCCAGCGTCCGCCCTGAAAGAACTGTTTCTCCGCGTCGGCCACCACAGATTCACCTCCGAGGATGGGGAGAGTCCAGCGATGAGAGGATGTGTGGCTCGAGCTCAGCGACCGAGCCCAGGACCACATGAGCCGCCGCCACCACGTCGGCGGGCGGCGGGAAGACGGGGTTGGGAATGGCGACGACCACGAGACCAGCGGCCAAGGCGGATCTGATGCCATTGGTCGAGTCCTCGACGGCTACGGTGTGCACGGGCGCACAACCCATGCGGGCACAGGCCTCCCGATATACGTCCGGCTCGGGCTTACCGTGCTCGACATCGTCCGACGAGACCAGCACCCGGAAGAGCGGCCGAATACCGGACAGATCGAGCACGTATTCTATGATCTCCCGCGGCGACGAGGACGCGACCGCGAGAGGATAGGCGGTCGCGAGCCTTCGCACAGCCTCGACCGCCCCGGGGTAGAGGGGCAGATGTGCACCGTAGGCCTTCCGCAGGCCGGCCACCACACCCGCGTAGATCTCGCCCTCCGCCAATGCGACACCGCAGACCTCGTTGATGTAGCGCGCCCATTGCATGGAGTTGGCCCCCATGACGGCCTTCTGGTCGTCCTCGGTCCACCGGCCGCCGTGGCCGAGCACGTAGTCGTGGCGCACCTCATGCCACACCGACTCGGAGTCGAGGATGACTCCGTCGAGATCGAAGATGACGGCCTGGACGTCCATGCGATCTGTCATTCCCCTGGGAGACCCACTCTAGCCCTCATCGCCGGCCCCGTGAAGGTCCAGTCCGTCCTCGAGCGATCCGTCGGTCCAGGCCGGCGACAGCAGCGCAGCCGCCGATTCGCTGGGCAGTTCCTGCACTGTGCTGAGGCGACGCTCGATGGTGCGGCTCTTGCGGGCTGCGTCTTCTATGGTGGTGGACGCCTGATCGAGTCTCTTGTGGACCTTATCGAGCAAGACTCCGAACTGGCCGAACTGGGTCTTCACCGCGCCCAGGAGCTGCCACACCTCGCTCGAGCGCTTCTCCACCGTGAGGATGCGGAAGCCCATCTGCAGGCTGTTGAGGACCGCCCCCAGGGTGGTGGGGCCGGTGACCAACACCCGGAAGTCGCGCTGCAGCGAGTCGGCGAACCCCGGCTTGCGGAGCACCTCGGCATAGAGCCCTTCGGTGGGCAGGAACATGATGGCGAAATCGGTGGTGCGAGGAGGGTCGAGATACTTGGACTGGATGTCGCGCGCGGACGCCTTGATGCGGGCCTCGAGAGCCCGGGCGGCGATATCGAGGGCGGCCAGGTCGCCTCTGTCCTGCGCGTCGAGCATGCGCTGATAGTCTTCCACGGGGAACTTGGCGTCGATGGGCAGCCACACCGGCTCGCCGTCCCGCCCGGGCTGGCCGGGCAGCTTGACGGCGAACTCCACCCTCTCAGCGCAGCCCAGCTTGCAGGCGACATTCTGAGCGTACTGCTCGGGGCTGAGCATCTGCTCCAGCAACGCGCCCAACTGCACCTCGCCCCACGTGCCCCGCGTCTTGACGTTGGTGAGGACCTGCTTGAGGTCACCCACCCCGTGTGCCAGGGTCTGCATCTCGCCCAGCCCCTTGTGCACCTGCTCCAGCCGCTCGCTCACCTGCTTGAACGATTCACCCAACCGTTGCTCGAGGGTGGCTGTGAGCCGCTCGTCCACGGTCTGCCGCATCTGCTCCAGACGCTGCGCGTTGTCGGTCTGCATCTGCCTGAGCCGCTCGTCGACAATGGCCCGCAATTCCGCGGAGCGTCGCTCGTTCAGCTGCGTGAGGGCCTGGAGTCGCTGGCTGAAGCTCTCGAACTGGGCCGCCTGCTGCAGACCCATCTGCCCGATGCTGGCCACTGTCGAGTCTGCCAGACCGGCGAGCGCCCGGGCCACGTCGTCCCGCACCTGCTGCGAGTTCTGAGCCGCCTCCAGCCTGGCCCGTCCCATTTCCTCGCGAAGCGCACGGTCGGAACGTTCCTGCCCGTCAAGGACATCGTCGAGGGCAGCCTCCGCCATCCCGCCCCGCACACGACCCAAGAGGACGACCAACAGAACGATCACCGCGACAAGGAGGACGACGACTATGACCGACAGTGCGAGCAGCATGTGTACCACTATAGCGGGAGCGGCGGACAGGAAGCCTCAGGGTCATGCATTCCCTGGTGCTTTTCTGTAGAATCACCGGAAAAAGGAGGTCGGGCGTGATCGATTGGGAAGGAAAACTCGCCGGCGAAGGGCTGAGCTTCGATGACGTCCTCCTCATACCCGCAGAGTCGGGCGTGCTGCCGAAAGAGACGAACGTGCAGGCCCGGCTCACCAGCAAGATCACGCTCAACATCCCGCTGCTCTCCGCGGCCATGGACACGGTCTCCGAGACAGCGCTCGCCATAGCCCTCGCGCGCGAGGGCGGCCTCACCATCATCCACAAGAACCAGCCGGTGGAGCGCCAGGCCGAGATGGTGCGCAAGGTGAAACGGAGCGAGGCCGGGATGATCGTGGATCCTATCACGCTGCCCCTCACCGCCACCTACGGCGACGCGGAAGCCCTCATGAAGGAATACCGCATCTCGGGCGTACCCATCATCCACGAGGACGGCAAGCTGGCCGGGATCCTCACCAACCGCGACACCCGCTTCGAGACCGACTTCAGCAAGCCCGTCACGAGCCTCATGACCTCGCAGAACCTGGTGACCGTGCCCGTGGGTACCACGCTCGATCAGGCCTTGGAGCAGTTCAAGATCCACAAGATCGAGAAGCTCATGGTCGTGGATGATGAATACAAGCTGCGCGGGCTCATCACCATCAAAGACATCACCAAGATGATCGAGTTCCCCGACGCATGCAAGGACGAGCTGGGCCGCCTCCGCGTGGGTGCCGCCGTGGGTGTGGCCAAGGACACCGACGACCGAGTGGCCGCGCTGGTGGAGGCTCAGGCCGACATCATCTGCATCGACACCGCCCACGGTCATTCGCGCGGGGTCCTCGACGCCGTCGCGCGCATCCGTGAGAGCTATCCCGAGATCCAGCTCATGGCGGGCAATGTTGCCACCGCCGAGGCCACCAAAGCTCTCATCGAGCGCGGGGTCGATTGCGTCAAGGTAGGCATCGGCCCGGGCTCCATCTGCACCACACGCGTAGTGACGGGCTGCGGCGTGCCTCAGATCACGGCCGTCTCCACCTGCGCGGCCGAGGCGTACAAACACGGCATACCCATCGTGGCCGACGGCGGCATCCGCTACTCCGGCGACATGGTCAAAGCGCTGGCCGCGGGCGCGCACAGCGTCATGGTGGGATCGCTCTTCGCGGGTACCACCGAGAGCCCCGGCGAACGGGTGCTCTGGGAGGGACGCAGTTACAAGGCCTACCGAGCCATGGGTTCGGTCGGGGCGATGAGTCAGGGCCACAGTGCCGACAGATACTTCCAGGAAGACCAGAAGAAGTTGGTGCCGGAAGGCATCGAAGGCATGGTGCCTCACAAGGGGCCGCTCTCCGACGTGGTGTTTCAGCTCGTCGGCGGACTGCGTGCCGGCATGGGCTATACGGGCTCGGGCACTGTCGAGGAACTGCACAAGAAGGCACGGTTCCTGCGCATATCGGCCGCCGGCCTGGCAGAGAGCCATCCGCACGACGTGACCATCACCAAAGAGGCGCCCAACTACGAGAGACGTTTGCCCTTCAGCTAGCAGGAGGGTGAACCCCGCTTCCAGCTGCGCACAGAAGCCTGTGCGACCCTTCCAGCGGGATTCACCCTCCTGCTGCCTTCACTGATGGGTGGGGGATGGAGGGGGTCGCTTTGCTACGCTCGCTCGCCTTCGAGGGCTGAATGCAGATGACGAGACCGCACTGTGGTCAGTCGAATCTACCGTCCCAGTGCCGAAGGTATGGAAGTCAGGTGCCAGCGTGGTGGATGTGCTGGGCGTAGAGAGTGCCGTGGTGGAAGGGCTGCCTCGCCAGTGAGGCGCCCCACCGTAGGTGGTCAGCGACTGGCCCGCGATGTCCACAACTGAATGCTCCGAAGCGCCCCACGGGTAGGTGGTGTAGATGTGCGCCCAGACCAACCCGAGGCCCCAGTCGCGGTTTAGCTCCCCCGTCCAGCCTTCCTCGGAGCTCGCCCCGAAGCAGAGCCAGGCAAGCGATCCGTCAGCCTCATCGGACCCGTCGGACACGAGGTAGAGGCTGAGAGTCCGCTGGCCCGCTTGGGTCGCGACCTGAATGCCCTCGATGACGACGCCCTGCATATGAACCGCGGCGGCAGTGGCGAAATACTCGAGCACGATGTCCGCGACAGTTCGATCAGTCACGCCGTTCGCCGGAGCAGCAGCTCCTTCACTGGTCGCCTCGGCAGCGGACCGTCCATCACAGGCCCAGGACGTCAGACTCATCCCGACCAGGAGCATGCAGACAACGATGGCCGCCATCGTTGAGAATCTGGACCCCATGAGGCCCTCCATGCTCGTGTGCACCTCCGGAGCGTTTGACTCAGGCCCTTCGTGCTTCGCTTCTCTGGATCCTTCTTGAGATCTCTGGAGTCAATCCCTTGGAGCCGGCATGGGGCCAGACGGCGCCGCAGCACTCCTCCAGAGTCGGCTCCGCCCCACCATCGCTGACAACCCCATTGCGATGGCGATCGCTACCATGTCAATCGCGCCCCGCAGGAGCGAATCCCCCATCGCATCTTTCTTCACCAACCCTATGAACACATTGAAGATCATCCAGTTTACGCCAACTCCCAACAGCATAGTTCTTGCCTTCGCGAGAGTGGTCCAGCCAATCATTAAGTAGACTATGCCAAATATCAGACCAAGCACATAGCTCCACAAGGCCACTGGTGCAGGGTAGGCGGCCAGCTCGTTGTCTATGGCACCACCCAAGTACGACAACAGTCTTACGGTCCCGACGATCACCGCAAAGAGTAGGACCGTGAGTACGGCGCCCCTGTCCATCTCTTTGGCAGTATCGCTGATCTGTCGAAAGAATAGCCAGCCGACCAGCAGACTCAATAGTACTGCCGGTATCGCGTCACCTATCCCCATGAGCAACTGATAGACGAGAAAGTCTGCTCCCCATTTCTCGTACGGGCTCGCGCTGAGAACGATCTCCTGCATGCCTATCATGTAGATGAGAGCAAAGGAGAGTCCAAGAAGAAGGGCCGCTCCAAGACGCGGGCGCAGCAGACTACGACGGTTGAGAATCAGAACTACTGCCACATGAGCAAGAAGAATGACGAAGTAGGCTGCGGCCACGGGTACGAAGCCATATTGCTCTACAAGGAAGCCGTCAAGCCGAGCTTCATCCACTTTGGCCGGCAATGCCGCATGCATGCCGAGGGCGATCAGAGCGGCCACAATGACGAGCAGAATCGTAAGCAGTGTCTTGATGAGGGGTCTGGCTGTCGATCTCACCTCGCTCTCCCCAGTCCCTATCATTGGTCCCCCTTCCCTGATGTCCGTTTCCACCCGCCGGTCAGCGCCAACCCCTCGTCGAACTCGACGGTGCCCTCCCATCTGTAGGTGGTGGGCCAATTGCGGAACGAAGGGACGACCCTCGTCAAGAACTTGCAGCTGGGAGGTAGCCCGGAGGGTGACCATTTCCGGGTGATGTCGATCCGGGACGCCACGGTACTGCCCAATCGGCGCACGCAGTAGGTGCCACCGGTGATCGCTGCCTCAGCGATATGCACGATCCACGTGCCCTCCTCGGTCTCTGTCTCACTCAGACCGAGGAGGTTGGGAAAGCCGGGAGCGAAGTCGAACTGAACGGAGTGGACGCCCTCCCCGGATGCCACCTGAGCCACTCTGCCAGACGGATCCACACGCATCCTCATGCCATCGATGGCCGCCGTTCCCGGCACGGTCGTCTCGAACAGAGTGGGCCTGTCCATCGGCGGGTTGAGGAAGCCGATGACGGGACGATCGGAATATCGGATCAGCAGTATGCGCCGGCCGGCACGCGGCAACGGGATCGATGCCGGCCGCAGCTCCCGGTCTCCGATGGCCGCATGCACCTCCGTACCGTGCCTGCGCACGAAATCGAAGTCGAGCATGTAGACCAGGAACAGCCGTTGAGGTTCTGAGACCTGGTCTCCCACGGGGGCGAGGAAGGGGAACCGGCTGGGTCGGTCGCCGCGCTCGATGACCTTGAGTTCGACCTTGCGCCCTTGGGCATCCCGAAAGGCGAAGTGGAGGTCGACTCCGGACGGCGTGATCTCAAGGTGGGCGGGGTCGATGCTCACTTCGGCGAAATCACCGATGCCGGCGCCGATCGATATTCTGGCAGGGTCGACGTTGACGCCGGCCTGCCAGTAGACGTCGATCTTGCCGTCCCTTCTCTGCCGAAGGACCCTCATCCCCCTGCCGTTCACGGGGTCATCGAACACCTGCGGTTCGAGCCCCACGTACTCCGGATCACCCCTGAAGCTGGCCACGACCAAGCGTTCCATGGGATCGAGGCCGATGCTCAGAGGCACCGCTATTCGCCGGGCCGCAGAGCTAGCCGACATGTTGGCCCTCGCCGTCTGAGTTCGGCGGTGCCTCCAGCGGTCGACCGCACTTCAGGGTCTCCACGAACTGCTCAAGCAGGACCCGATGTAGCCCCTCGTAGTCGGCTTGCACCGTACGCAGCCTGGTGTGGCGAAGCGTAGCCAGCCCGTGCACAAACGCCCAAAGAGCGTAACTCATCTCATTCACGCCGAAGCCTGGTCGGGCCACGAACTCCCCAGCGTCCATGCCCCTCTGCACGGCGGCTTGGGGTATTCGGAAGGTTGAGTTTCCCCCGACGAGTCCCTCCCAGGACTCATACTTGAGTGGAAGGACGCAGAACAGCAGTGCGAACTGCGATGGGTTCTCGCGCGCGAACTGCAGATAACGCATGCCGAGCTCCACCACGGTGTCGGCAGACGAATCGCCGACCGCGCACTGTCCCACGAACTCTCCGAAGAAGGCGGCGAGATCCATCTCGCTCGCCACGGCCTCCAACAGTGCCTGCTTGTTGGGGAAGTAGTGGTAGAGGGCCATCGCCTCCACACCCAGTTGCTCTCCCAGCGCGCGCATGGTCAGACCGCCAAAGCCGCGTTCATCGAGCATCTCCACAGCCGTGCTTATGATGCGCTCCTTGGAGAGTGGCTCTCGCGGCTCAGGCTCTTGCCGTCTTCTCTTGCCGGCGTCGTCCGCCGGCCGCTTGTTGCCGGGGGTGTTTCGCATTGCCGTTCTCCCAGTGACTCGGGGACCACATTCCGAGCGTGATTGATGCCCTGCTGCGCAAGATGCTAAGGTATTTTACGTCGTAAGCTTACAACATAAAGCCACGAGATTGGCGCCACTCGTCTGTCTCGATTCCATGACGCTTGACCGAAAGGGGATCGCATCGCTGCCCTCGCTCGCCCTCGAGGCTGCGTAGGGGCTCAGTCGATGTGGATCACACCCAACGCCAAGGTCCACCAAAACGCGTCCGCGATCACGTAGAAGACAACGATGGCCATCGCGCCGCGCCAGTCGCGGCGCCAGAGGAGGGTGACAGCCAGGCCCACCATGATCGCCGCCCCGCAGGCCATGCGGATCTGGAATGACAAAGGGCTGCCGAACCACGGGGTCCCCGGGATGAGCGGATAGGTCAGCAGAAGAGGGAGCAGGATCCCGGCCCAGCGTAGAGCCAAGTCCAGTTGGCGCCGCGGTGTTCGCGGCGGGGCGCCCTCTGCTCGGTCGGGGCCCGACATGTAGTCACTCATCGCCTACCTCAGGCTCCGCACAACGGGACGGGAAGGGTGGCCTTGGGTGCCCACGGGCGCCCAAGTCCACTCCGCACCGGTCGCTACGAACGCGGCGCCTGGATGAACTCCATGAGGGCCTGGTCGGGGCCATGGATGAAGCAGGCCCGGTAACCATCCGGAGCCACGAACGGCCCCAAGACCACCTCGACGTCGTTCTCCTCGAACCGAGCCAGCAGGGCGTCGAGGTCGTTCACGATCAAGCACATGTGCTTGTTGCCCTGGGTCTTGATGTCCTCGTTGGGGAGGCTCCGCTCCGGCGACGCCGGCCGGGTCTCGTCGTGCTGGAACAGTTCCACGGAGAAATCGCCGTTCTTGACGAAGGCCAGACGACAGCCGGGGAGCTCACCGGTCTTGTCGAGTGTGAAGTCGAGCACCTTCTCGAACCAGGCCACAGCTCCATCCAAGTCACTCACGCTGATGCCGCAATGGTGCGGCCGTATCTGCACATCCGCCATCTATGGACCTCCGTTCGCCCGTCGGGCCTCCGTCAGCTACGCTATCCTGCGCGCCACCCCGGCCTATGCACCCCGGCCTATGAGTACTGCATGGGCTGGATGGGCACCTTGGGGACGTCCGGAGCCAGACTGTTGCTGACCACCACCACGTCGTAGGGCCACTTTTCGCCCTTGACCCACTGCTGCCCGGTCATGACCGTCTTGGTGACATTCGGGTGGGGATGCGTGCCTGCAGGATCGGCCGGGTTCTGATCCAGCGGAGCCGTCATGTCCAGCGGCCCCAGGATGGTCTCAAGCTTCGACTGCTGGATGGCGGCGACAATGGTCTCCTTGTCATCCAGGTCGGTGGCCCGATCGAGCACGTCCACAGCCCAGCTGATCTTGGCGTGACCGCCGATGGCCCCGGTGTACTGAGTACCTGTGGTGGCCTCAAAATCAGCGGCCAGTTCGTCGCAGGTCATGCCGGTGAGCGTGTCGGTGAAGGGGAAGGTGCGATGCCAGGAGCCCTCGACCAAGAGGCCATAGACCGCCGGCCCGATGGCCTCGGCCGCCTGCGGGAAGCCCAGCGCCAGGCCCATGCTGCCCACTTTGGGCTTGAAGCCCTGCTGCAGGCTTTGCTTCCAGAAGTTGGTGAAATCGGGCGTGGTCATGGCGCCACCCATGACCTCGCATCCCTCTCTCTTGAAGAGGCTGATCTGGGCGGTGTAGTCCTCGGCACCGGGCTGATACTGCCCTGCATCGACCATGGTGTAACCGGCGGCGGCGAAGAACGGCGGGGCGCCGGTGTTGGGATCGATCCAGGTGAGACCGTCGGTGGTGTTGGGGACGATGAAGGCGATCTTCTTGTTCGTCTCGGTCATGTTGAACATGTCGATCCACGAGGTGACCGCCTGTTCCTGGCCCAGCAGATGCCCATAGGTCCACTTGAACGGGGCTTCGAATGAGCCGCCGCGGGCGAACACGAAGGCAGACCAGGGGCAGAACACCGACAGCAGAGGTGTCTCCAACGCTTCGGCCTGGTCGGCTGCCGGCAGGACGGTGTCCGGGGAGCCGGAGACCACCAAGATGTCTACCTTATCGTTGGATATCATGTCGCCGGTCACCTGAGCCGCACGGTTGGAGTCGGACTGGGTGTCGCGGAAGATGACCTTCACCGGATGCTTCTTACCGTCGCCCAACACCCGGCCGTCGCCGAGGGTCTTCGTGGTGAGGTCGGCCGACCACTCGTCGGCGATGCCGAAGGTGGCCAGTGGGCCTGTCTGCGGCGAGACGACGCCGATCTTCACTTCGCGTCCGGCCTCGGCGCCCGCACTGACAGTAGTGGTGCTCGCAGCGGCGGTCGTGGTGGTCGCCCCTGACGAAGTGGTGGTTGAAGCCGCCGTGGTGGTGGTCGTTTCGGCCTCTTCGCCACAGGCCGCCACCAGGCCACCCAGGCCCGCTCCCAGACTCACTGTGGCCCCCGCGACCCCCGCGACCTTGAGGAACTGCCGCCGGCTCATACTGCCCTTGTCCATGGACCCTCCTCTTTGCCTGGCTCCTCGCCCAGATGCAGGTAAATTGGTCTTATGATTAGTCCATAGTAGTCACGCGGCTGGCTACTGTCAAGCGAGGAGCCCTGGCATAGCCGGAGCCTTTCGGGCGACTCGACGTACGACGCTCAGTGCCCGTGATAGGCGAGCGTCTGAGCCAGGACCTGTTGCACCTCAGCCGTGGCTCGGTCGTCGAGATCGAGGTCCTGCACCTGCGACAAGGAGCCCTCCAGGAGAACGCGGAGCGTGGTCAGTCCTCCCGGGCTGATCTCGAAGCATGCAGACGAACCCGTGGAGGCGCAGGCCGAGCAGAGGACCCCGCCCAGGCCCGGTGAGAAGCTGTAGGCGGGTGCGTCACCTCCGCAAAGTGCGCAATGCCCGGTCTCGGGGGCATAGCCGAGTAGAGCCAGCAACTTGAGGCGCACCGACAGCACCAAGGCGGCAGCGGCAGCCGCGTCGGGAGATTCCGCCAGACGCGCCACGGCCCGCACCAGCAGGTTGAAAGCGGGGACACTGCACTCCTCGGCGGGAAAGAGATGGCGCACGGCCCCCAAAAGCCGGGCACCCTCCTCCATGCGGAAGAGTTCGTCACGGACACCTTGGAACGTGCGCACCGTCTCGACGCCGCAGATGGTATAGAGACCATGGCCCACGTGAAGGCTGGCCTGGACGAGGCTGAACGGCTCCAAGCGGCCACCCACTTTGGACTTGGTGCGCCGCACCCCCCTCGCGATAGCGCCCAGACGCCCCCGATCGCGCGTATACAAGGTGACGATCCGATCGGCCTCGCGGTAGCGCATCGAGCCGATGACCAGGGCATCAGTGGTGAAGAAGCGCGAGCTCACTGCCTGGCCTCCCTCAGACCATCGCCCTCGATTGCGGGCACCCGCTCACAGAGCGCTGGTGCCGAAGCGTAGCGGCCCGGCTTCCCGCCGAAGGACCCTACTCTCGGTCGGTGGAGAACTCCTTGATGATATCCACCGCATACGCCGTACCGATGCGGGCCGCTCCCGCATTGATCATCAGCTCGGCGTCGTCGGCCGTACGGATGCCTCCGGACGCGTCCACGCCCACGCTCTCGGGCAGGAGGTCGCGGAAGAGTTCCACATCCTTGGCGGTCGCGCCGCCGGGGGCCTTGCCTGTGGAGGTCTTGATGAAGTCGGCCCCGGAATCCTCCACGATCTTGCACACCAGCCGTTTGAGCTTCTCGTCCAGGTAGTAAGCCTCGACGTTGGCCTTCACCAGCACCAACCCTCGACCGGTGTTCACGCTGGTCATGCGGACGGCCCTCACCACGCTGCGCAGTTCGTCACGAACGTAGCGGAAATCGCCGGACAGCATAGCCGGGATGTTGAGGACCACGTCGAGCTCGTCGGCACCCAGAGCCACGGCCTGTTCGGCGCCGGTGATCTTCGTGCGCTGTGAGTCGGCACCGTAGGGATAGGAGACCACTGTGCCCACCTTCACGTCGTAGCCCTGCAAGAGCTGGCGCGCGACAGGCACGCAGTATGGCAGCACACACACCGAAGCGAAGTGATAGGAGATAGCGTCGCGGCACAGACCTTCGACGGCAGTGTTGGTGCTGGTCGCTTCTAGGAGCGCACTGTCGATGGTCTTGGCTAGTTCCTCTATTCTCAAGGTCCTCGTCTCCTATGCTGGGCTTTCTATGATACACCGCCCTGCAAGCCCGGCCGCTCGAACCGCCAGCGCAGGATGAAGCGATCCTCCCCTTCGCCATAGAAGTCGTCCACATATGCTTCGTCGGTGAACCCCGCACCCTTGTAGAGCGCGAGAGCTCGGGTGTTGACCGGCGACACGGTGAGTACTATCCCCTCCGCCCCGGCTTCTTTACACTCCTGAGCGATCATCTCCAGGAGTCGTCTTCCCCGACCCCTCCCGCGCCATGCGGGACGCACGTAGAAGCCCACCACATAGAAAAAGCCGGGTTCGTCGAACACCCGCAGGAGCTGGCAGCTGCCCACGATATCTCCCTGCTCGTACGCCAGGTAGAGAGCTCCCGCTTGGGCGACCACGGCCAGATCGTATGTACGCAAGCCGGTGGGACCGAAGGCCTCTTCGTCGTAGGCAGCGAGTTCCACCAGCAGCTGGTGATCCGGCCTACGGATACGGACGAGCCGCATCTCCGAGGCCTCTGGGGACGGAGGGATCATGCGCCGGTCTCTTCCTGATCCACGTCGGCAAGGTGGGTCAGCACCCAGCGACCCTTGAGCTTCAGTACCACCGGCAGATAGGGAGAGAGACCTGCCAACGCCTGTCGACAGTCCGCGCAGGGCAGCACGTCGGCGGCTGCATCCACGCGCGAGACACAGGCCGCCACTATCTCGGCGCCACCGTCGCTCCGCCACGCATCGAGGGCAGAGGCGACCGCGCACTCTCCCGAGGGACCTCGGTGCCCGCTGAACAGATACTCGCTCTCGGTCATGAGCGCCGCCCCGTCGACGCACGTGGCGACCGCAGGCGCGGTGGCCCTCGAGGTCTCGCCAGCCTCGGTGCCGGCAGCCCCACTCACAGTCACTTCAGCCGCGGCCGCCTTAGCCGCGTCGATGAGGCGGCCGAGCAGGGGCGAGAGGGTGTCCTTGTCCACGAGCCTGCCTCCGATCAGAACCAGAACTGGAACACAAGGGTGGCGACGATGATCCCCAGGATGGCTCCCAACGTGACCTCCAGCAGCGAGTGGATGCCGACCTCCACCCGGGTCTGTGCCACCAACACCGCCATGATGAGGGTGATGGCGCTGACCAGCACTCCCTGTGCGGAACCGGCCACCAGAAAGGTCACCGCCGTCCAACCCGCGAACGCCACGGCGCTGTGGCCCGAAGGCAGGCCGCCGGACAGCGTCAACGGGCCTTTGCGCAAGGCTTTGAGCACGATCACCGCAAAGACCACCACGGCCAACGCCACCAATGTGAGATGCGTCGGGGAGCGTCTGATGAGTATCAGCAGATCGAAGGAGAAGTTGGCCACATCATCGGCGAAGACGAGATAGGCCACGATGAGGGCATTCACGGCAGCGACCAGCACTCCTCCGGCCGCGAGGTCCTTCGCCACCTTGGCCCGCGGGTCGAACTGGTCGGTGATGATGTCCACCACTGCCTCGATGGCCGAGTTCACCATCTCGGCCATGAGCACGAACGTGATGGCCGCGGCGATGGCCATAAGTTCCAGGCGGGTGAGGTTGAAGAATAGCGACGCGAGCAGCACCAGCAGAGCCATGCCCATGTGGATGCGCATGTTGCGGTCGCGCCGGACCGCGTACACCAAGCCTTGGAAAGCATTGTTGAAGCTGCGCAACATGGTCGTCCGACGGCGCGTCGATGTCATGTAACTCGCCCTCGCTTCCGGGTCACTGCCTTTCCAGCGACAGCCGCGGGAAATCCTCTTTGAACCGCTGCACGAGTTGCGACTCCCGCGCCCGCATCTGGCCCTGATCGCATTCGTGGTCGTAGCCTAGCAGGTGGAGCGCCCCGTGGACGAGAGTCCAACCGAGCTGATGGACGTACGGCACGCCATCCTCCTCCGCATATCGAGCGACCACGTCGGGACAGACGACTATCTCGCCCAGAGAGCGACGGGCATCAGGCTCGAGCCAGGCCGCCTCATCAGGCTCCTCAAGGAAGGAGAGCACATCGGTGGCGTGGGCAAGGTCTCGATACGCGGCGTTGAGCCCGGCGATGGTCGCCTCATCCACCAGGACCACGCTCACCAGGCCCTGCACACCCTCGGCTTCCATCACCTGCGCCACGATGTCGGCCACGGCCCGGCTGGAGAGACCGCAGCCGGCCTGGTCCAGCACCTCCACGTCGCCGGTCATGACGTGGGGTCGTCCGGTCCTCGATCCTGTCCATCGGACGAGGAGGCTGGCTGCTCGAGGTCCGCGGCTGCGTGCGCTGCCGCGGAGCGCCGCGCCCGCAGGGCTGCGGCGCTGGGCGGTATCCGGGGACGCCCGAGCGCGACCGTGGGCGGAGCCTGAGTCGCTGGGCCCGCCCCGGTCGATCCCTCGACTTCCACACCGGCGCCCGCGAGAGGCCCGGTCGGTGGAACGCCGGTCGGCGTTATACCAGGAGCGGACCCCGCAGGCGCCTTCACCGCCTCGGTCGAACCCGCCGCCAGCGGTCCTGCCCCTGCCGAGGGCGCGAGCCGAGGCTGTTGTTCCGCGGGCCCGGGATAGCGGATGCGATGTCCCAACATGCCGCGCAGGGTCACGTCGAAAGCCTCACGTATCTTGCGCAGATCGGCCAGCGTCAGATCGGATTCATCCAACTGTCCGTCCTCGATCTTCTGCTTGAACACTTCCTGGATGACGCCCTGGATCTTGCGCCGGGTGGGGTTGGGCAAGGCGCGCACCGCGGCCTCGATGCCGTCGGCCAGCATGATGATGGCCGCTTCCTTGGTCCGCGGCTTCTGTTCTTCGTAGCGGTAGTCCTCTTCATCGACACGCGACCGCGACGACTGCCGCGCCTTGTGATAGAAGAAGGCCATGATGGTGGTCCCGTGGTGCTGACGGATAATGTCGATGACAGGAGCCGGAAGCCCGTAGAGCTTGCCCAGATGCTCACCGTCCCGCACGTGCGCGGCGATGGCCAGCTTGGAGAGGTTGGGGCTCAGCCGGTCGTGGGGGTTGTCGACGTAGATCTGGTTCTCCACGAAGTACTCGGGGCGGACGGTCTTACCGATGTCGTGGTAGTACGCACCCACACGGGCGAGTAGGGGATCAGCATCGATGGCTTCGGCAGCTGCTTCGGCCAGATTGCCCATCATGATGCTGTGATTGTAGGTACCCGGGGCCACCTGCAGCAGTCGTTTCATCAGCGGATGGGCGGGATTGGCAAGTTCCAGCAGCCGCAGCGGCGTGTTCAGATTGAACACCGTGTCAAGCAGCAGGAGGAGGACCACGGTCAGCACCCACGCGAGCGCTCCGTGAGCCAGACCCCACACAGCGAGTCGCAGAGCCTCAGAAAGCGCGCTCTCGCGGAACAGCTCCACAGAGAAGATGGTAAAAGCCGCCAGGACCATGGTCACCGCCCCGGCACCCAGAAGAGCCACGCGCTGCACTACCCTGGTCACCAAATACACGGAGAACACCCCCGCGATGATGGCCACCAAGGCATAGCGCATGTCGAGGTCGGCCAGCAAACCGACGTTCAGCGACATCAACACGACCATCAAGAAAGCGCTGCGAGCGTTGAGGATGATGGTGACGATCATCCCCAGGGCCGCCACGGGGATGAGATAGGCCGAAAGCGGATGGATGATGAGGAGACGGCTGAGCACCGTGAAGAAGAGCAACAGCACCACCAGGGCCAGGAGCATTATGTTCTCCAGTCCCGTGGTCTTGTTGAAGCGATGGAGTAGACGCGAGAAGGCCACGCCCTCCAAGACAGCCACCAGGAAGATGCCCAACCAGATCTTCCAGCCGGACCTGGCCTGCGTGAGTCCCAGAGCCCGCAAGGTCAGCAGGTCCTCCCCGCTGATGATCTGACCCTGCACCAATACCTCGTCGCCCTCGCGCGCGGTGCGGGTTATGGGGGCCACCTCCTCACGCACTTCCTCCTGCCGAGCGAGCGTCTGCTGTTCGTCCACCACTTGATTGGGCCGCAGGAAACCGGCGGTCACCTCGTACACGGCATTGGCCACCGCGGTCGACGTGCTGAGAGTCACGGCCAGGGAGCGCGCTCTGGCACGCGCATCGGGGAGAGTAGCCTCGATGATGGGATCGTTGAAGACGGCCTGGAGAGTCCCGATGGCCTGAGTGCGCACCACAGCGTATCCAGCCGCGTCGCCGGCCAGCAGGTACCCCAGTGTCTCGTCGGTGAGAGCACCCGGCGCCGCCGCGCGCAGCTGCTCCTTAGCCGCGGCCAACGCGGCGTCCGACTTGCCTGCGGCCGCGAGGCCGGCGCGCAGCCCGTCCATGGTGGCGAAGAGGCCTGTCAACTCGGCCAAAGCCCGATCCCGCGCCGCGGGATCGGCCGTGTAGACCGGCTCCACCAGCTCGGCGACGTGGTCGCGCAGCGCCTCTGTCGCCACGCTGTCCACGACAGTGACGTTCCTATCGGCGATGACAGTGTAGGGCGCGGTGTCGCCCGCCGAGAGACTGCCCAATCCAGGGAGATACGCCGTGAGTAGGATGATGGTGATGCCCAGGATGACGCAGGCGAGCATGACCCACTCGAAGCGCACCGGGTCGCGTTGCCCTATCCACTCTCGGTAACCCGCAAGGCGCTCGCCCAGCCAAAGACGTAGTCTATCCATGAGTCTGAGTCCTAGGACTGAGCGCCGGAGTCCCCGGTCCGGCCGTTATGACGCTTGTCGCCTGGCCTGCGCGCTCCCTTGCGGACCGGCGTCTGATGCTGCTCCCCGTATACCTTGTACGCGGAGACGATGTCCTGCACCAGCCGGTGCCGCACCACGTCATGGCTGTCGAAGTACACGAAGGCGATGTCGGAGACCCGTGCCAGCACCTCGCGCACGTTCACCAGACCGGAACGCTGCCCACGCGGAAGGTCTATCTGGGTGACGTCCCCGGTGACGATCATCTTGGCTCCGAAGCCCAGGCGGGTGAGGAACATCTTCATCTGTTCGGGACTGGTGTTCTGGGCCTCGTCCAGGATGATGAGCGAGTCGTTGAGCGTGCGGCCGCGCATGTAGGCCAGCGGCGCCACCTCGATGCTGCCCCGCTGCAGATGATCGGTGAGCCGATCGGTGTCCATCATGTCGTACAGGGCGTCGAAAAGGGGGCGGAGATAGGGGTCGACCTTCTCCATGAGGCCGCCGGGTAGGAAGCCCAGCTTCTCGCCCGCCTCTACAGCGGGCCGGGTGAGGATGATGCGGGCCACGTCGCCTGACAGCAGGGCCCTCGTGGCCATGGCCATGGCCAGATAGGTCTTGCCCGTCCCTGCGGGCCCGATGCCGAACGTGATGGTGTTGGTGCGGATGGCATCCACGTAGGCCTTCTGATTCACCGTCTTCGGCCGGATGCGCCGACCCCGGTGTTCCAGGATGACATCCCCCACTATGCTCTCGAGGTCGCGAGTCCATTCCGGACGGGGACTGCCGGCGCTCAACGAGGCGGCCAGCTCGAGAGTCGCCTTGTCGAAGCCCTCGCCCGAGCGAAGGAGCGAGCGCAGTTCCTCCACCAGCGCGCGTCCCCGGGCCACTTCTTCAGCCGTCCCCTCGAGTCGCAGCCGGTTGCCCCGGAGACAGATGTCACACTCGAGCAGGTCCTCCAGCGCGCGCAGGTGCGCGTCGTTGGTCCCCACGAGCAGGGCGGCTTCGCGATTGTCCAGGTCGATCTGTTCGGTGAAGCCCTCCGTGGCCACGCTGCTCACCCCCCGACCCTCCGTGACCTCGAGCGAGGTCCCTCGAGCCTTTTTCACAGGGATAGACGCTCCTTCACCAAACGCGAAGCCAGCTTGCCGTCCACCTGCACGCCCCCCTCCGCCATGACCGCGGCCATGACCTTGCCCATCTCCTTGGCTGAGGAGGCCCCGGTCTCGGCGATGATCCGGTCGATGAGTCCGCTCAACTGAGCTTCATCCATCTGCTGGGGAAGCAACTCCTGGATGATGAGGGCCGCCTGCTCCTCGTGGGCGGCCAAGTCCTCGCGACCCCCCGCGCGGAACGCCTCGATGGATTCCTCGCGCCGTTTCAGCTCGCGCCGAAGCACCTGCAACTCAGTCGCCTCGTCGAGCTCCTGGCGGGCCTGCTTGGCCTCCTTCTGGAGCTCGTTCACGATCATGCGCAGAGCCGTCACCCGGTCTTTGTCACCGGCCTTGAGCGCCGCCTTGACTGCTTCCTGCAGGTCGGTGAGGATGCTCACCCCAGATCACCCAGCTTTCTTCCGCCCAGGATGTGGAAATGAAGATGAGATACTTCCTGCCCCCCGTCGGGGCCCACGTTCGTCAGCGCGCGGTAGCCGCTCTGGTCGATGCCCAACGTCTCAGCCACCCGCACGATGAACTGGAGCAGCGCGTGACCCTGGCAGTCCTGCCATTGTTCGAGCTCGTTGAGGGAGACGATATGTTCCCGCGGCACGATCAGCACATGCTGGGGAGCCTTGGGATCGATGTCGCGAAAAGCAACGAAGAGGTCGTCTTCGAGAACGATGTCGCTGGGTATGGCGCCGCGTACTATCCTACAGAAAATACAGTCGTCCATTACCCGGATTATACTACCAATCCCCCAGCGCAAGCCGGGCCATAGCCACCGCCACCGGCCCGGCGGTCTCGGTGCGCAGGATGCTCCGCCCCAATCGCGCCGCACATGCCCCCGCCGCCGCCAGTGCTGCCAGTTCGCCGGCCTGCCAGCCACCCTCGGGCCCCACCCACAAAGACACACGCAGGCCGTCCTCCGCCGCGCCGGCGGGGCGGAGCGTCCCCGCCAGGAGGTCGCAGAGCCCGTCCTCCGCCTCGGGTTCAAGCACCACATGAAAGGCCGCCCACTCCTGCAGCAAGGCCAGGGCCTCGGTCAGTGACGCGGCCGACACCACACGGGGGACGCGGGTCTGCTTGCTCTGCTTGGCGGCCTCGCGCGCGATGCGCCGCCAGCGCTCCAGGCGTTCCTCGCCCAGGCCGCCGTGTCGAGGGGAGCCGGCGGAGGCCGCTACGACGAACATGTCCGCTCCCACCTCGGTGCCCTTCTCGATAACGTAGTCCATCACCGCGGGGCGCGCGAGAGCCTGCACCAGCCCCACTTGGTGTCTGTAGACCGCGCCCATGTCGGCTCCGGTCGCCTGTCGCCCCACCGTGAGTCCCACTTGGTCGCCCACCCGCTCCACTGTAGCCTGGAACACGGTCCGGTCGCCGGCCACCACCTCACACACGTCCCCGGGACGCAGACGAAGCACCCGGGTGGCATGGTGAGAGTCCTCGCGGCCCAACTGCACACGGTCGCCCGAGGAGACACGCTTCCGCGTCTGTTCGGGCTGATCGCTCAGGAAGAAACGCGGCGAGAAGCCTCTACGAGCGTCGTCTCCCACCGCTCACCCTAACGTGGGTTCGTGGGGCGCCCGCCGATGAGGTCTAGCGCAGCCTCCACAGTCTCGTCAGCCTCGGTGGCGACGTCGTCGGGAGCCGTCACATCGGGCGCGATGCCCGTCTCGTTGATGTCGCGACCGTCGGGAGTCAGGTACACCGCCGTGGTGACTTTGAGTGCCCCGCCGTTGCTGAGCGGCTCCAGGCTCTGTACCAGTCCCTTGCCGAACGTGGTCTCGCCGATAAGAGTCGCGCGCCCCTCGTCCTGCAGTGCACCGGACACGATCTCCGACGCGCTGGCGGTGAAACGATCGGTGAGCACGTACAAGGGTATGTCGTTATATGCCCCCCCGGTGACCTCGAACGTCTGCTTGGGCGAATGCAGTCCCTCCGTGGTCACCACCACGCCCTTGTCCAGGAAGATGCTGGTGACGTCCACGGCCTCGTCCAACAGCCCTCCCCCGTTGCTGCGCAGATCGAGGATCACCGCGTCCACTCGGTCCTCCTCCACTGCGATCCTGATCTGCTCGCGGAGTTCCTTGGCCGAGCCGTCGGAGAAGGTGAAGAAACTGATGAGGGCCACCTCCTTGTCGCCCACTTCGAGCATCTCACTCTCCGTGACGGGCACCTCGATGGTGCGGCGGGTGAGGGTGAACGAGATGGTCTCTCCTCCCGGAGGCAACTGTGACGCACCCAACGCCTCCTGGCCCACCCCTCCGTCTTCCTCAGCCTCCGCATCGGATCCCTGGCCGCCGTCCTCCGCGACCGTCGTGGCGGTGATCGGCGGCAGCCTGTAGATGCCTAGGACCACAGTCGAGCCCTCGGACCCCTTGATCTTGCCCACCACCTCGTCGAGGTTCAGCCCCTCGGTCGACACCCCATCGACCTCTATGATGATGTCTCCCGGCTCGATGCCGGCCTCCGCGGCGGGGCTGCCCTTGAAGGTGGACACTATGGTGACCGCCTGCTCGCTCATCTCCACCACCATGCCCACGCCGCTGTACGAGCCGCTCGTCTGTTCCATGAAGCTGGCGTACTGCTCGGGATCCATGTAGACGGTGTAGGGATCGTCCAGACCGGCCACGAGACCCTCGATGGCCTTGGTTTGGAGAGCGTCGCTGTCCACGGGCTTGTAGAAGTTCTCTCCGAGCTTCCGCAGCACCTCTTGCTGCAGCCTGTCTTCGTCGGCCACCGCGCCTGCGGGGAGCACGCGCCGGAGGGCGTCCTGCACCGACGGGTTCAGACCGACCAGCACTCCGCCCCACACGAGCAGGAACGCCACGATGAAGCCGGCGACTATGAGGAGGGGGAGTTTCTTCACAGGTAGTTGGCCGGGTTGACGGGTGAGCCGTCCACCCGCACTTCGAAGTGCAGATGCGGGCCGGTGGAGTACCCGGTGCTGCCCACCTTGCCGATGACTTCACCCCGGCCGACCTTCTGGCCTGCCGAGACCGAGATAGTGGAGAGATGACCGTAGAGCGTGGCCAGGCCTCCGCCGTGCGAGATGACCACGCACTTGCCGTAGCCGCCGCGCCAACCGGCCGACACGACGCTGCCGCCCTCAGCAGCGTGGATGGGTGTACCCATGCCGGCTGTCATGTCCACGCCCGTGTGCATCTTGCGCACGTGGAAGATGGGATGGATGCGGTATCCGTACGGCGACGTGATGGGGCCCGGCACAGGGCGGTAGAGCTGCCCGCCGCCTCCGCCGCTGCTCGCCCGCACCGTGGAGGCCTGCTGCGCGGCTTTCAACTGAGCGGTGATGCGATCGGACTCCGCGGACAGTTCATCCTCTTGTCTGGCCCAGGACGCCTTGTCCTTCTCCGCGGCGGCCAACACCTTCTCCTTCGCCGACCGAGCCGTCTCCAGCTCATCCACGGCGGCTTGCTTCTTGTCGGCTTGGGCATCGAGAGCCTTGGTGGTGGCCCGCTGTGCCTGCTCCAGCTGCGACACCGCGGCCCGCTCGACCTCCAGTGCCGCCTTCTGCCCCTCCACCTTGGCCTTGAGATCCTCTATCTGAGTGAGGAGGTCGTTGTCCTGCTCGGCGATGTTGGAGAGCAGATCGAAGCGGCCCATGAGATCAGTGATCGATCCCGGGTCGAGCAGAGCGGCCAAGAACATCGTCCTGCCGCCCGACTTGTAGATGTTGGCCATGCGCTCGTTGAAGACCTTCTGCTGCGTGTGCAGATCGGCCTCGGTACGCTGGAGTTCGTCGCGCTTCTGGTTCAATTGGATGGTCACCGCGTCGAGCTCGGTGCGCAGAGCGTCCAGCTTGGCCGCAGCTTCCTCATACGCGGCCGTGGCGATACGAAGCTCCTTCTCGGCGGCGTCGATGTTCTGGTCCAGAGCGGCGATGTCACCCAGAGCGGCCTTGCGCGCCGCTTCGGCCTTGGCTATGTTCTGACGGATCTTCTCCAGTTGAGCTTTGTTGTCCTGCAACTTCTCCTGCAGACCGGCGGTGGAGACCGCCAAGGCTGTGCCCTCCCCCGAGGGCGCAGCCAGAGGGGTCAGCGTTAGCAGCGCCCCCAGTACGAGGATCATGGCCACCGCGACAGCCGGAGGCAGGATCGCCGCGCTCATCCTTGCGCGCGAAGCGCCCCGGCCGCGACGCGGCCGGGGCGCCCGAAGGACCGAAAAAGAGTGATGCCGCAAAGGCTCTACCTCTACTAGACCTTTAGGAAGCGTCGCAGTCCGATGCCCGAGCCGAGTGCGCCGATGATCACCCCCACGCCCAGCAGCACGAGGGTGACGAGCACATACGGCACGGCATCGAGCGGCACCGACATGAAGGGCAGGCTGTCCCTGATCCTTGAGACCAGGAAGCTGTTCGCCACCAATACCACCACTGCGGCGATGAGCGCGCCCACGAAGCCCACTGTGACCCCCTCGATGAGGAAAGGCCAGCGGATGAACCAGTTGGTGGCCCCCACCAACTTCATGATCTCCACCTCACGCTTGCGCGCGAAGATGGACAGCCGGATGGTGTTGGAGATGAGCAGGATGGCCACGACCCCCAGGAGCACGATGAAGATCAGCAGGAAGTTCCGGGCTTGGGCCGTGAAGTTGAAGAGCTTGTCGGCGATCTCCTTGCCGTAGCTCACTTCATCGACTATAGGATTCCCCTCGAAACGCCCGGCCACCAACTCCACCGTCTGCGGGTCCTTGAGCGCGATCTCGAACGAGGCGGGCAACGGGTTGCCGGTCAAGCCTTCCAAGATCTCGGGATTGTCCTCGTAGTCCTTCTTCAGGCGCTCGAGCGCGTCCTCTTTGCTCACGTAGGTGGAACTCTTGACCTCGTTCCAGGTCATGATCTCGGACTGCATGGCTGCGACCTCGTCCTGGGCAGGATCGGGATCGGTAGTGAGATACACCGTGATCTCCACCTTGCTCTCCACCTCGGCCAAGAGCGCGTTCGTGGTGTACACGAACACCAGCACCGCTCCCAAGACCAGGATGGACAGGAAGACCGTCACCAGAGCGGCGATGGTCATGAAGTAGTTGCGCCTCAAGGAGCCGAAGGCTTCCTTGAGGAAGAAGCTAATCCTCCCCATATCCGCCTCGCTTCTGGTCGCGGATGACCTTGCCCTCGTCGAGCGCGATGACACGGCGGCGCATACGGTCGACCATCTCCCGGTCGTGCGTGGCCATCAGCACCGTGGTGCCGGTCTTGTTGATGCGGTAGAGCAACTGCATGATACCCATGGACGTCTCGGGGTCGAGGTTGCCCGTGGGCTCGTCGGCGATGAGCAGCGGTGGATGGTTGACGAAGGCTCGAGCGATGGACACACGCTGCTGCTCGCCCCCGGACAGCTCGTTGGGATAGCTGTTGGCCTTGTGGCCCAAGCCCACCAAGCCGAGGATCTCGTTGGCCTTCTTTTTCGAGGCCCCCGTCGCCTGCCCCGTGACCACCAAGGCGTACATGATGTTCTCAAAAGCGGTCTTGTTGTTGAGAAGCTTGAAATCCTGGAACACACAGCCGATGTTGCGTCGCAGGGAGGGCACCTTCCACCTGCGCAAGGTCCCAAGATCGCGGCCGCCCACGATCACGCGGCCCCTGTCGGGCTCGAGTTCTTTGATGAGCAGGCGGATGAATGTAGATTTCCCGGAGCCGGAAGGTCCCACCAGAAAGACGAACTCGCCCTTCTCGATATGCAGGCTCACCTTCTCCAGACCGACAGTACTGGGAGGGTAGATCTTGGTCACATCTTCAAACCTGATCACGTGCTACTCATGACCTCCAAATAGATATCTGGCCTTAATTCTGCGGGGAACTGCAAAAGCCTCCCGAGCCACGCGCGGCGGCTCATGGGCTGGGGTCGACGACCAGTCGGTTACGAAGCCCCCAACTTACCGACCGACCGTTGCCATATATAGGCGTGGATGAACTCGTCTATGGCACCGTTGAGCACCGCTTCAGCGTTGCCCTTCTCATGATTGGTGCGGTGGTCTTTGACCATGGTGTAAGGGGCCAACACATAGGAGCGGATCTGGCTGCCCCAGGCTATCTCCTTCTGCTCGCCCTTCTCCCTGGCCATCTCCTGTTCGCGCCGCTCGTGTTCGAGCAGGATCAACTTGCTGCGGAGCATGCGCATGGCAGTCTCGCGGTTCTGGATCTGTGAGCGTTCGTTCTGGCACTGCACCACCGTCTTGGTGGGCACATGCGTGATTCGCACAGCGGAATCGGTCTTGTTCACATGCTGGCCGCCGGCTCCGGAAGAGCGGTAGGTCTCCACGCGCAGTTCCTTCTCGTCGAGCTCCACGTCCACATCGCCGTCCACCAGCGGAGTCACGTCCACAGAGGCGAAGGATGTGTGCCGGCGGCTGGCAGAATCGAACGGCGAGATGCGCACCAAGCGATGCACACCACGCTCGGCGGAGAGCAGACCGTATGCGTTCTCACCGTGCACGGTGAAGGTGGCACTCTTGATACCGGCCTCATCGCCCTCGCTGGCCTCGTTCAACTCCACCTGGAAGCCCCTGCCCTCAGCCCAGCGCAGATACATGCGCAGCAGCATCTCGGCCCAGTCCTGACTCTCGGTGCCGCCTGCGCCCGGATGGATGCTGACGATCGCGTCGCCCGAGTCGAACTCACCCGTGAACAAGCGCTGCTCCTCGAGGCGGTCCACCTCGCGCGCGATGTCCTGGGTCAGACGCTCCAGTTCCTCGCGCAGCTCAGGGGGTACCTCTTCGGCGCCCGTCTCCTCAGCCGCCATCTCCACAAGAGCCTCGAGATCTTCCACCTGCCCGTGAAGACGGTCGTAGTCCTCCAGCCGATGCTTCAGCCGGCTGTACTTGGTGCTGACGGTCTGGGCCTCGACCTGGTCGTCCCAGAAGCCCGGCGCACGCATCGTCTCCTCAAGGGAGGCGATGTCGCGTTTCAGCGTATCCGGGTCAAAGATAGTCCCTTGCCCACAGGAGCTTCTCGCCGAACGTGGCCAGTAACTCGCGGTACGGAGCAAGAGACGGGGTCTGAGTTTCTATCTTTTCTGCCATTGTGCGGGGATTATAGCCCACCCCGCATAAGGCGACCGTATGGCCCGCTCTTCGCTGACCTCGCCGGCGCTCACACCCGGCCCCGAGGACCGGCGGCTCGCGCGGTCCGCGACGGGCATTGCGGGCAACAGGGGATCCCGCGAGGCGGTGACGGCACGAGCCGCCCTACGCCCCGCAGCACTTCTTGTACTTCTTGCCGCTGCCGCACGGGCACGGGTCGTTGCGGCCCACCTGCACACCCACACTACGCGGGGCGACCACCGTGCGGGCGGCGCTCTGGGCCGCCTCGTAGGCTTCGCCCGAACTGTCGGCGATGCGCTGCGCCCGCGCGGCAGCCGCTGTCCCGGCGAAGTTCTGTGCCAGACTGCTGTCACCGCCTCCCGAGTACGCCAGACCCTGGGTGGGAGCCGCCGAGGCGGCCTCAGGCTCCTGCTTCACCAGTTCCAGATGGTAGAGATAGCGGACGAAGTCGCTCTGGATGGAGTCCATCATCTCCTGGAACATGTCGAAACCCTCGCTCTTGTACGCCACCAGGGGGTCGACCTGAGCCAGGGCCCGCAGTCCGATGCCCTCGCGCAGGTAGTCCATCTCGTACAGATGGTCCCGCCACTTGGAGTCGACGGTGCGAAGGAGTATCCATCTCTCCAGCTCGCGCATGGACGGGGCTCCGAAGCGTTCTTCCTTGGCCTCGAACACCTTTATCGCGTCCTCGACGACCATATCGGCCACTTCGTCGGCATCGAGGGAGGAGGTGTCACCGAAGGAAGCGACGGTGAGCGAGGTGGGGAAGTAGTTGCGGATCGTCGTCAACAACTCCTCCAGGTCCCATTCCTCGGAGAAGCGCGAGGTCCCGGTGAAGAGCGCGACCTGCCCGCGCAATACGCGCTCCACGATGGTCAACACGTCGTCGCGCAGGTCGCTGCCGCTTAGAATACGCTGGCGCTGGCCGTAGATGACCTCACGCTGTTTGTTCATGACGTTGTCGTACTCGAGGACACGCTTACGGATCTGGAAGTTCTGCTCCTCCACCTTCTTCTGCGCACTCTCGACCGAGCGGGAGATAAGGTTGTGCTCGATCGGGATGTCCTCTTCCAGGCCCAGCCGGTCCATGAGACGGTGGATACGCTCGCCACCGAAGATGCGCAGGAGATCGTCTTCAAGCGAGATGATGAACTGGCTCGCCCCTGGATCACCCTGGCGTCCGGAACGGCCACGCAACTGGTTGTCGACCCTGCGCGCCTCGTGCCGCTCCGTGCCGAGCACGAACAGGCCGCCCACGTCCACCACTCCCTCGCCCAGCTTGATGTCGGTACCCCGACCGGCCATGTTGGTGGCGATGGTCACTGCACCCGGCTGGCCCGCTTGTTCGATGATGCTCGCCTCTTTGGCGTGATGCTTGGCGTTAAGGACTTCGTGCGGGACACCGCGGCGCTTGAGCATCTCCGAAAGGCGCTCCGACTTCTCCACCGATATGGTGCCGACGAGGATAGGCTGTCTACGTGCATGGCACTCCGCGATCAGATCGGCCGCAGCCTTGAATTTGGCCTTCTCGGTCTTGTAGATGAGGTCGTTGCGGTCGTCGCGGATCATGGGCGCATTGGTGGGGATGACCACCACTTCCATGTTGTAGATCTCGCGGAACTCGTCGGCCTCGGTGACCGCCGTACCGGTCATGCCCGCGATCTTGTCGTAAAGACGGAAGTAGTTCTGCAGGGTGATGGTGGCGAGGGTCTGGTTCTCCTCTTTGATCTTCACACCCTCACGCGCCTCGATGGCCTGGTGGAGCCCCTCCGAGTAGCGCCGGCCCTCGAGGATGCGCCCGGTGAACTCGTCGATGATCTTCACCTCACCATCCTGCACCAGGTAGTCCACGTCACGCTTGAAGAGCGCGGCGGCCCGCAAGGCCTGCATGAGATGGTTGACCAGTTGGCCGGAGAGGTCCTCGTAGATGTTGTCGATGCCGAGTTCCTTCTCCACCTTGGCCAGACCCTGCTCGGTGATGGCCACGGTGCGCTTCTTCTCGTCGACCTCGTAGTCCTCGTCCTCGCCCGCCTTGAGCCGCCGGGCGATGCGGGCGAAGTCGTAGTAGGTCTTGGCCGCCCGCTCCCCGGGACCCGAGATGATGAGCGGGGTACGCGCCTCGTCGATGAGGATGGAGTCCACCTCGTCCACGATGCAGTAGAAGTGGCCACGCTGCACCTGCTGGTCCGAGCGCAGGACCATGTTGTCGCGCAGGTAGTCGAAGCCGAACTCGGTGTTGGTGCCATAGGTGATGTCGGCGGCGTAGGCCTCGCGTCGGTCGGTCGCGTCCATCTCATTCTGGAGCGCCGCCACCCTGAGGCCCAGAAACTCGTACACGGGACCCATCCACACCGCGTCCCTGCCGGCCAGATAGTCGTTGACGGTCACCACATGCACGCCACGACCGGCGAGCGCGTTCAAGTACACGGCCATCGTGGCCACCAAGGTCTTGCCCTCGCCCGTCTTCATCTCGGCGATGGAACCCTGGTGAAGCACCACAGCTCCCATCACCTGGACGTCGAACGGGCGCATGCCCACAGCGCGCCGGGCGGCTTCGCGAGCCGCAGCGAAGGCCTCGGGCATCAACGAGTCGAGAGTCTCCCCCTGAGCGAGCCGAGCTCTGAACGCCGGTGTCTTGGCCCGCAGCTGTTCGTCTGAAAGAGCAGCCATCTCAGGCTCGAGTGCCGCCACACGAGCGACCGCGTCCTCGAGCTGCCTGAGTTTCTTGCCTTCGCCGAAGCGGAGGACCTTGTCAACGACCTTGATCATCGCTCAGCCCCTCGGATCACAATGTCAGCATCACCGGAATGGCACCGCATGGTCACAGCGCGCACGACCCTGGGCGCCTCCCAACGGGCGCGCGCATGGCCGCGCCGATGCGACCAGGACCATCCAGCCATCGCCGCTTCTGGAGTGTGGACTCCAGACCGGCCCGTCAGCTCTGAGCTTCGATCAGGCCGTAGTTGCCATCACGGCGGCGGTACACCACCGCTGTCTCTTGACTCTCGGCATTGGTGAACACGAAGAAGTCATGCCCTACCAGCTCAAGCTGCAGGGCGGCTTCTTCCGGCGTCATGGGTTTGACCGTGAACTGCTTCGTCTTCACGATGCGCGGCATCGCGGATTCTTCCTCGCGTCCCTCGGGACCCTCGGGCAACCTGAAGCCCTCGGAGGCGAACGCCTCGTTCATGGGCGTGCCCTGGTGCCGCACCAGCTTACCCCGATACTTCTTCACCTGCCGTTCCAGTTTCTCGAAGACGAGGTCGATGGAGGCGTAGATGTCGGGAGAAGCCTCACGGGCCCTGATGACCGGGCCCTTGGTGAAGATCGTCACCTCGACGACCTGATTATCGGCTATGCTCGGGTTCTTCTCGGTCCACATCTCGACCTCGCAACGAGAGCCGTCGGTGAGGTACTTGCCGAGACGACCTATCTTGTCCTCGGTGTACGAGCTGATAGCCTCTGTGAGAACCAGGTTCCTGCCTTTGACCGTGAGATTCACGCCGGTCCAACTCCTTGACTCGTCATGACGTTCCCAGCGATATGCTGGGCATTTCGTCGCCATCTGCGGAACGATGAAAGATACCACATAGCTTCTTCAGTCGTGCCCCACCGCCTTTCCCGAGGTCGCTCGCGAGAAGGTGAACACGAAGGTCGGCAGGCCCAGACCGGCCTTCACCACTCGAGACACCTCACCCGCCGTCGCTCCCGTGGTGTAGACGTCGTCGACCATGATCACCGCACCGCATCCGTGCCTCTTCAGCGACTCCGCCGCGGCCGGATGAAGGCTGAAGGCCCCCCGCAGGTTGCTCTGCCGCCCTGCCCGACCCAGGCCCTTCTGGTGCTTGGTGGGCACGCCTTTGCGCACCAAAGGCCCGGCCGGTAGACCGTACCCGGCCGCGAGATGGCGCGCGAGCAACTCTGCTTGGTTGTAGCCGCGCTCGCGCTGAGCCCGGCGATGCGCAGGCACCCAACTCACATACAACCGCGTCTCCAGTGCGAGTGAACGCGCGTATTCATCGAACATGGGCTGCGCAAGACCCGCCATGAGCCTGCCCAGCACCGGCTGTCCGCCGAACTTCAACTCCGACACGAGGCGTTTGGCCGCCCCTTGGTGGAGGTAGGCGCTCCGCGCCCCATCGTGCTCGAGTTCGCGGCCCATGCACGCCGCGCAACGGCCCTGGACCAGCGCTTCCACACCCGGCTCACCACAGCGTGGACAGCTGCCTGACGCCACCGCCACGAGCCCGTCGCGGCAACGGTCGCACAGGTGCGTCTCGAACTCTCCGCACATCACGCAGCGGGGCGGGAACAGCACCGTCAGCACCGGCTCAGCCACACTCTCGCGTAGTCGATCGAGCGCGCGCCCGAGCAACGAACGCCGTCCGGCGCTGGGATCGGCGATCACACTCCTGGGATCGTGGACAGTCGCCTCCACTACCCCTCCGTCCGCGTCCCTGCTCCGACGCGCAAGCCCATCACCCCTTCGACCAAGAGCGTGCCCGCGACCACCTGCGACTGCGGCAACACCAAGCCGCGCACCACGTGCGCGCCCTCGCCCAGCACACACCCGTCACCCAACACCGCCGGCCCCTCGATGACCACATCCTCGCCCAGTCGACAATCGCCGCCTATGACCACCGGTGGCTCGACACGCACCGAAGCCGGCACCTTGCTCCTCTCATCGATCCACACCCCGGGTCGCACTTCACGACCGGGGATCTCGACGTCCACCTTGCCGGTGAGCGCGTCCTGGTTGCCCCGGATGTACTCACCCAGGTTGCCGACGTCGCTCCAATAGCCCTTGCCCTCCCACACGTGGAACGGTATGCGCCGGCGTACCAGATCCGGGAACACGCGCCGGCCGAAGTCGTCGAACTGCCCCTTGGGCAAGATGTGGTCGAAGATCTGGGGCTCGAACACGTAGATGCCGCAGTTGCACATGCGCGAAAGAGCCTCATCGCGGTCGGGTTTCTCTTGGAAGCCCAGCACCTTGTCATCGTCATCGGTGACCACCACCCCGAACAGGCTGGGGTCGGGCACTTCTTTGACGGCCAGCGTGGCAAGCGAACCCCGACGACGATGGGTGGCCACCAGCCCCGTGAGGTCGAAGTCGGTGAGAGAATCGCCGCTCATCACCACGAAAGTGTCGCCGCCGAGGAAGTCCTCGTTGTTCCTGACCCCACCCGCGGTGCCCAGCAACTCCTCCTCAAAGGAGTAGGTAACGCTCATGTCCATCCAGGAGCCGTCGGCGAAGTAGTCGGTGATGGCGTCCGGTAGGTGGTGCAGGTTGATCACCACTTCACGGATACCGTGGCGGCCCAGGAGGCGCAGGATGTGGTAGAGCGCAGGACGGTTGACTATGGGAGCCATTGGCTTCGGCACCAGGTCGGTGATCGGACGCAATCGCGTCCCCTTGCCGGCCGCCATGATCATGGCTCTCATAGTCGCTCCTCCTGTATCAGGGCCCGCCTCAGCCGGGGCGCGACCTCACATCCACTGCCAGTCTTTTCAGATTGTCCCCAAAGGGAGGGAAGGCAACCCCTCTCTCGGTGATGATGGCCGTCACATTGCGCGCCGGAGTGACGTCGAAGGCGGGATTGCGCACCGACACACCTTCCGGCGCCCAGCGCACCCCTCCATACCCGGTCACCTCATGGGCGGCACGCTCCTCGATGGGGATGGCGCTTCCGTCGGCGAGAGACAGGTCCACCGTGGAGAACGGCGCTGCCACGAAGAACGGCACGCCGTGCTCACGAGCCAGCACCGACACGGTGTAGGTACCGATCTTGTTGGCCACATCACCGTTGGCAGCGATGCGGTCGGCGCCGACCACCACGTGGGTGATGGCGCCCTTGCTCATGAAGTACCCCGCCATGTTGTCGCTGATGAGTTCCACCGGTATGCCCGCGCGCATGAGCTCCCACACCGTGAGCCTGGCCCCCTGGAACAACGGCCGCGTCTCGTCGGCGAACACGCGCAACCGCGGGTTCCGAGCGAAGGCCGAACGGATGACCCCCAAGGCCGTCCCGTAGCCTGCGGTGGCCAGAGCCCCGGCGTTGCAGTGCGTCAGCACCACCGGTTCATCTCCTGTTATGAGATGGGCACCGTTCTCACCGATGGTACGGCACGAAGCCAGGTCGTCCTCGTAGATCTGCACCGCCCTGCGTTCCATCTCCTCCGCCACGGCGGCCGGCGCCAAGTCCTGCCGCCCCCACACCTGCTCCATCTTCTTCAGTGCCCAGGGAAGGTTAACCGCGGTGGGGCGAGTCTCGAATAAGACTTTGGACGCATGTTGGAGAAAGCCTCGGAACTGCGCGGGGTCGGAGCCGTGGTTCGCCAGCGCCGTGCGACCGGCCAGCGCCATGGCCATAGCCCCGGCCACCCCCAGGGCGGGAGCGCCCCGGACAGCCATATCGCGGATGGCATCCGCCACCTCCTGCCACGTGCGGCACGTGAGGTAGACCTCCTCCAGAGGCAGACGGCGCTGATCGATCATCACCACGCTCCCGTCGTGCCATTCGACGGTGCGGATGCTGTCGGTGGTCACCTGATCAGGTCCCCATGTTCCAGCTGGCCAGGTACTGTTCCTGCTCGGGTGTGAGCACATCGATGGCCACGCCCATGGAATCGAGTTTGAGCCGGGCGATGGCCTGGTCGATGTCCTCGGGCACGTCGTAGACACGTTTCTCCAACGACTCCGCGTTCTTGACCATGTATTCCGCCGCCAACGCCTGGTTGGCGAAGCTCATATCCATGACTGCAGAAGGATGGCCTTCGGCGGCGGCGAGGTTGATGAGCCGCCCCTCGGCCAGCAGATAGACGTTGCGGCCGTTGGGCAGGGTGAACTCCTCCACATAGTCGCGGACCGTGCGGCGCGAGGAGGCCATGGCCTCCAGCGCGG
Source organism: Thermoleophilia bacterium (assembly GCA_040772905.1). Lineage (GTDB taxonomy): Bacteria > Actinomycetota > Thermoleophilia > RBG-16-64-13 > RBG-16-64-13 > JAXGXJ01. Next base: position 81,526 of record JAXGXJ010000004.1, read on the forward strand.
GGATGTCGATCTCCACGTTGAAATGGCCGGTGTTGGCGACGATGGCCCCATCCTTCATAGCGGCGAAATGCTCCTCGCGCACCACGTGGATGTTACCCGTGGCAGTGACGAACACATCGCCCACGGGAGCAGCTTCCTCCATGGTCATGACGCGGAACCCATCCATGGCCGCTTCCAGCGCGCGGAGCGGGTCGATCTCGAGCACCACCACGTCGGCGCCGTGCCCCTTGGCCCGCATAGCCACGCCCCGTCCGCACCAGCCGTAACCGACCACGACGACCACCTTCGACGCCACCAGACGGTTGGTCGCCCTGATGATGCCGTCCAGAGTGGACTGACCGGTGCCGTAGCGATTGTCGAACATGTGCTTGGTCATGGCCTCGTTCACGGCCACGATGGGGTAGCGCAGCACACCGTCCTCTTCCATGGACTTCAGACGGATGACCCCGGTAGTCGTCTCCTCCGTCCCACCGATGACCCCTGCCACAGCGTCGGTGCGATCGGTATGCAGCAGCCCCACCACGTCGGCCCCGTCGTCCATGGTGATCTGCGGGAGCGTGTCGATGACGCTCTGGATGTGGCGGTAGTACGTGTCACGGTCCTCGCCCTTGATGGCGAAGGTGGATATGTCGTATTCCGCCACCAGCGCCGCGGCCACGTCGTCCTGAGTGGAAAGCGGGTTGGATGCGCAGAGCGCAAGCTGTGCCCCGCCTGCAGCCAGCGTGCGCATGAGACTGGCAGTCTCGCTGGTCACATGCAGGCAGGCGCCTATACGCACACCCTCGAGCGGTCTCTCCTTGGCAAAGCGCTCGCGGATGAGCGCCAGCACCGGCATCTCCTTCTCGGCCCACTCTATGCGCAGCACCCCGGCTGCAGCCAGAGCCAGGTCTTTGACGTCGTGATCGACCACAGTGTGTCTCCTTCTGTACTTGTCCTACAACAGCACGGCCGCCGCCATCCGCATACCCACATGGGACGCGATGAGGGCCACAGGCACGAGCGTCGTGCTCGATGCCGGGAATCCAAGCGAGTCCACCATGTGCTGCTCCCACTCACTCGATGCATCCTGGTGACGCACACCGGCCACAACCGCTGAGTTGATGGTAACACCAGGAAGGCTTCCGACTCGCTCGCTCACTATCTCGGGGACGTAAACCCCATCGACGCGGGGAAAGCGGGGCCCCACCGCCTCGTCGTTGGGACCAGCCAGGGGTGAATACCAGGTGAGGCCGGCATGGTCCACCACCGCCACCACATCGCCCCGCGCCTGCGCACAGGCATCCGTCCACCGGCCCGCGCAGACGTAGCCCACCACCGGCCTCTCATCGCCCTCAGCGCCCGGGCACTCGCGGCCGCGCACAGCGGCAGGGCCGGCGCCCAAAGCCTCACGTACGAGCAGAGTCTCAGCCGCGCTGAGGATCCGCCCTCTCCACGCACACAGACCAACCTGCGCCAGCGAGACCACCTCGCCGCCTTCACCCGCCAGAGCAGCGGCGACTGCGGTCCCCCGGCTACCCGCAGCCAGGTCGATATCGGGGGCTATCAAGACCCTCACGGCCGAGGCACCGGCATCATGGACGTGGCGACGGCCAACATCTCCTGCTTGTCCAGCAGGTACGACAACGTGTTGGAGACCCAGTAGAGTACCCCGTCCGCCTTCCACCAGATGTGGTCCACTTTCTGGCTGGAGCCCACGATGGTGAAAGTCACCCCGTCGACCTCGACCTCCTGTCCAGGGCTGGCGGCAGGTGCGTCCAACCACGTGGTCGCCGTGATGCCCATGTACTGATCGGTCTTGCCGCCGTCCTTGGTCAGGCGATAGATCATCCTCAGCGCGGGCTTGGTGCCTCCTCCCACCTCGATGTCATACGTAGCGCCTTCGGGCGGCATGCGGTCGTAGTAGGCGTAACCTTCGGGGATATGCGCCGGCGCCTGCAGGGGGAAGTCGATCATGGTCGCCAGAGCCTTCCACTCGCTGGCGTTCGGGATGGTGTCGATCGCAGCCGGGGGCGAGAAGCTGGTGGGGATGGCGAAATCCAGACCCAGGACGACGGTCACACGTCCCACACTATCGCTCGCCTCCGTCTTGGTCGTCCCCAGAGCGCGAGCCACGGCTGCGGCCGCATCCTTCTTCTCTCGAGGATAGAGCACCACGGTCGTCTGGCGGATGCCCGAGCCGGCGTTCCCGACCGACGGCACCTCGGCCCCGAGTTCGTCCAACCACGCCCTGGCTTTCGCCGCCTCTCCCCCGCGTCCGTTGCCGTTCAGGACCTCCACCTCGACCCCCTCGAGATCCGGCGCCGCGTCCACGCCCGAGGTGGAGGAGGTGGCGGAAACGCTGCTCGCCGTGGTGGTGGAGGGTTCCTCATCGGTGTCGCTGCCGGGGACACTGAGGAACGCGGCCACGGCGTTGGCCAACTCACGCTCCGAGGCGATGACATACGAGATGCCGTCGATGGTGTCGGTGGCCGCCTCCAGACTCACCTGGCGGATGCGGTCGCCGCTCAGCCTCACCCCCCAATACGCCAGGCTGATGAAGTCGTTGGCCTGCAGATCGGTGCTGATGTTGTGGAACAGCGCGCTGATGAGACGAGGCAGCTTGAAGGTGAGGTCCCAACCCATGGCCTGCTCTCGCATGGCCGACAGGAAACGCTGCTGCCTGAGCATACGGCCGAAATCGGCGTTCAGATCATGGCGGAAGCGGACGTAATCGAGAGCGTCAGCGCCGTGTAGGAGCTGGTAACCGGGGGCCAGCTTGATGAGTTCCCACTGCGGGTCGTCGTTGTAGTAGCGGCGATCGACGTCGACATACACTCCGCCCAAGGCATCGGTGATGTCTTTGAAGGCCTGGAAATCGACTTCCACGTAGTGGTTGATGTCGACCCCGGTGAGGTCTTCCACGGTCTGGATGGTCAGAGCAGGCCCGCCCAGGGCGAAGGCGGCGTTGATCTTCTCGCGCCCGTAGCCCGGCACCGCCACGCGCAGATCACGAGGCAGAGACAGGATGCCCAGGTAGTCCTTGTGAGGATCGATGCGCACCAAGATGATGGTGTCCGAGCGTCCGAACTTCTCTCCGTCATCGTCGGCCCGGCGGTCGGAGCCCAACACAAGGATGTTCATCACATCGGGATCGTCCGGTTCCGGCGCCGGCTCCTCCGGATCCTCCGCCGCTACCGCCACCAGGGTACTGGTGGGCTTTGACGAGAGGACGCTGATCACAGCCGGGTCCACGCGCTCGTTCGAGGCGGCCACCTGGCTGCGGAACCACAGGTAGGAGCCCCCTGCCCCCGCCACAAGGATGAGCAGAAGAGCCACCGTGCCCCACAGCAGCGCCCGTTTCCACCTCCCACCCGGCTTGCCTTCCACCGCGTAGACGGTGTACGGCTTCATGGTCACAGCCCTTCCCCGGCCCGTGACCCCGCGTCTGTGGCACTCACCTCATCGGTGGGTATGACGATCATCGATTCAGCGACTTTCATAAGCTCTTTCTTGCTCAAGTAGTAGGACAGCGTGTTGGAGACCCAATACAGGGTATCGTCCGCTTTCCACCAGATGCGGTCGACCCGCTGATTGGTTCCCACGATGGTGTATTCGATACCGCCCCTCTCCACCACCTGCCCGGGGCCGGCCGCCGGAGCGTCCAGCCAAGAGGTCTGCATGAGACCGAGATACTGGTCGGTGGCCTGGCCTTCTCGGGTGAGCTGGTACACCATCTTGAAGGCGGGCCTGCCCCCGTCCGGATCGATGTCGTAGGTCACGCCGCCCTCCCTGGGCTGACGATCGACGTAGGCATAGCCCTTGGGGAGATAGCCGGGCGCTCGTACGGTGAACGGCGCCGCGGCGGCCACTATGTGCCACAGGTTGCTGTTCTCGATCGCCTTGGGATTCGTGGTGAAGGGCACCTCTTCCTCCGAGGTGGTGGTCGTCCCGTCGGCCACCGTCTGTGCGGTGGTGGTGCTCTCGTCGGCAGTCGACGTCGGTGGCGGGCTCATGAGGTCGGCCACCGCCTGCTCCACCGTCCCTTCAGGCGGGATGACGAAGGACTTGTTGTCGCGAGTGACGGTGTCACCCACGATGGTGAGCTGCCGGATGCGACTTCCGTCGAGACCGAGTCCCCACTTGGCGAGACGGAGGATGTCGGTGGTGTCCAGCGTCGTGACCACGTTGTTGAAAAGCGCGTTTACCATGCTCGGCAACTCCAGGGCCAGGTTCCAACCCAGCGCCTGTTCCCTCATGGCGGTGATGAAACGCTGCTGCCTGTCCATGCGCCCGAAGTCCAAGTTGAGATCGTGCCTGAAGCGCACGTAATCCAGCGCGTCGCCGCCGTTCAGCAGTTGATACCCAGGGGAGATCTTGATGAGCTCCCACTCCGGATCGTCGTTGTAGTACCGCCGGTCGATGTCCAGATAGACACCTCCAAGCGCGTCCGTGATGTCGGCGAAGGCGGCGAAGTCGACCTCGAGGTATTCGTCGATGTCCACCCCGGTGAGCAACTCCACGGTCTTCACCGTGAGCGAGGGCCCCTCGTATGCGTAGGCGGCGTTGAGCTTGTCGATGCCGCGACCGGGTATCTCCACCCGCAGGTCGCGCGGGAACGAGAGCATGGCGAGATAGTCCTCGTCCGGGTCGGCATGGACGAGGATGATGGTATCCGAACGACGCTCCTCATCTGCCTCGCTCATGCGCTTGTCGGAGCCCAACACCAGGATATCCATGCCGTTGGGAGTGCCGATGGAATCCAGGAAGGTGTCGTCGACCGCCGCGCCTATGCGGGGGTCATCGGGTGACGAGCCCTCCACCTGCAGATAGAACCACAGGTAGGCGCCGGCACCAGCCGCGACGAGCAGCAGGATCACGGCGGTAAGCGACCAACCCACGATACGGCGGGCTCTCCGCTTGCGAAGCCGTTCGACTGTATAGACGGTGTAGGATCTGTCTTTCAGCGGCGTGCTCCACTGCGAGGTGAAGAGCAGATTCTAACGCCTGCGCCCGCCGAGAGCCAAACCTGCAGGGTCTTCCTCGAGTCTACGTGCAGCGGTAGGGATCCTTGTCGCCCACCCGCTCGACATCGGCGCCGAGCAAGCGCAGTTTCTCCTCGAAATGCTCGTAGCCCCTGTCGATGTGGAAGATGTCGCGCAACTCGGTGCTCCCTTCCGCCACCAGCCCGGCGAGGGCCAGCGCGGCACCGGCCCGCAGGTCGGGGCAGCGTACGATGGCGCCGGTCAACGAGCGACCTCCGGCGACCACGGCATGGTTGCCCTCCACCCGTATGTCGGCCCCCAAGCGGATGAGCTCGTCAACGAAGCCAAAACGCTTCTCGAACACGTTCTCGGTCACCAGGGAGACCCCGTGGGCCACAGACAGCAAGGCCATCATCTGCGCCTGCAGATCGGTGGGGAATCCTGGGAAGGGGAGCGTGGCCACATCGGTGGCCGAATACGAAAGGGGGTCCCCGGTAGCCTTGATGCTGCGCGGGTTCTCCTGCAACTGCACGCCGACCGAGCGGAGCTTGAACAGGAAGAGCTCAAGCGCATGCGGACTGATGCCGGTGACTTCCACCTCCCCACCGGTGATGGCTCCGGCGATGAGGAACGTCCCCGCCTCGATGCGGTCGCCGATGACCGTGTGCTCGGCGGGAAACATCTCCTTGACGCCGTTTATGCGGATGGTGGAGCTTCCGGCCCCATCGATATCCGCGCCCATGCTCATGAGGAATTTGCAGAGGTCAACGATCTCGGGTTCGCGCGCCGCGTTCTCCAGGGTGGTCGTCCCTTCGGCCAGCACGGCCGCCATGAGCAGGTTCTCCGTGGCCCCCACGCTGGGGTAGTCGAGGAAGACATCCGTTCCCCGCAGGCGTTCGGCCCTCACCTCGACGAAACCGTGGTCGGAGAGGACTTCGCCCCCCATCTGAGCCAGACCGCGCAGGTGGATGTCGATCTTGCGCGGGCCCAAGTTGCAGCCGCCGGGCATGGCCACCCGCGCATGCCCAAAACGCGCCACCAGCGGACCCATGATCTGGATGGACGCACGCATGCGCTGCACCAACTCGTACGGTGCCACGTGGGAGCGGACGGCGGTGGTGTCGATGGTGAGCGTACCGTCCACGGAGGTGACCACAGCCCCCAGATACTCCAGCACCTCGCTCATGGTGTGGACGTCCTGGATGTCGGGGACGTTGTGAAGCACGCTCACGCCGGGAGCGAGCAACGACGCAGCCATGAGCTTCAGAGCCGAGTTCTTCGCCCCGGAGACCGCGATCTGGCCGGTGAGCTGCTGTCCCCCCCGGACGATGAGCCGAGGCTCTCCGGAGTCTGCCGTCATGGCGTCAAGCCATCTCTGCGACTTTGAGCCTGTTCCGAGCGCGGCGGATGGCCAATTGCTCCCTGTAGGGATCCACGTCCTCGCCCTCCGGCACAGTGCCTTGGCGGTACATCTCCAGCCGTTTCATGGCTCGTTCCAACGACCGCTCGACGCGGTCTATCTCTATCTCGCTCGCTTCTTGCGCGCTGTCGGCGAGGACGATGACCTTGTTGTTCTGCACCTCGGCGAAACCGTCGGCCACCGCGAAGTTCATCCACGCTCCGTCAAGGCCGAGAGCACGCAGACGACCGATGCTGAGCTGGGTGATGAGAGGCGCATGTCGGGGCAGGATGCCCATCTCCCCGGACACTGCCGGGATGACCACCATCTCCACCTCACCCTCGAACACCATGCCGGTGGGGGCGACTAGCTCCAATATGAGGTTGGGCCCTCCCTGGTCGGCCACCATCCACGCTCCTACGCGGTCACAGCGTCGGCCTGCGCCTGCGACGCTCGAGCCGCCGCCAGCACATCGTCGATGCTGCCCTGATACGCGAAAGCCTTCTCGGGCAACTCGTCGTGCTTGCCCTCGAGGATCTCCTTGAAGCTGCGCACCGTCTCCTTGAGCGGTACGAACTTGCCCGGGATGTTGGTGAACTGCTCGGCCACGGCGAAGGGCTGCGACAGGAACTGCTGGATCTTGCGGGCCCGCCGCACGATGACCTTGTCCTCGTCGGAGAGCTCATCCATGCCCAGGATGGCGATGATGTCGCGCAGGTCCTTGTAGCGCTGCAGGATCTCCTGCACCTTGGTGGCCGTCTCGTAATGCTCGTCGCCCACCACCTGGCGGCTGAGCGCCCGGCTGGTGGAATCGAGCGGGTCGACGGCCGGGTAGATGCCCATCTCGGCGATGGACCGGCTGAGCACCGTGGTGGCGTCGAGGTGGGCGAAGCTCGCGGCCGGAGCCGGGTCGGTGAGGTCGTCGGCCGGCACGTAGATGGCCTGCACCGAGGTGATCGATCCACGCCTGGTCGAGGTGATGCGTTCCTGCAACTCACCCATCTCCGAGGTGAGTGTGGGCTGGTACCCGGCGGCCGAGGGCATACGTCCAAGGAGGGCCGACACCTCCGAACCTGCCTGCACGAAACGGAAGATGTTGTCGATGAACAGGAGCACGTCCTGGCCCATGACATCGCGGAAGTACTCGGCCATGGTGAGGCCCGAGAGGGCCACGCGCAGACGCGCGCCCGGCGGCTCGTTCATCTGGCCGAACACCATGGCCGTCTTGTTGATGACGCCCGACTCGCTCATCTCGAGGTAGAGGTCGTTACCCTCGCGGGTACGCTCGCCCACGCCCGAGAACACCGAGATACCACCGTGGTGGGTGGCGATGCTGTGGATGAGCTCCAGGATGACGACGGTCTTGCCCACGCCCGCGCCGCCGAACAGGCCGATCTTGCCACCCTTGACGTACGGGGCCAGCAGGTCGATGACCTTGATGCCGGTCTCAAGGATCTCGGTGGTGGGCTCGAGCTCTTCGAACGTGGGTGACGGTCGATGGATGGGCCAGCGCTCGACATCCTTGGGCAGCGCCTCGCCCTCGTCGATGGGATCGCCCAGCAGATTGAACAGGCGGCCCAGGGTGTCTTGGCCCACGGGGACGGCGATGGGCTGTCCCGTGTCGACCACTTCCATGCCGCGCGCCAAGCCGTCGGTGGAATCCATGGCCACCGCACGCACCTTGTTATCGCCCAAGTGCTGCTGCACCTCAGCGATGAGGTGGATGCGGCCCGAACCGGTCTCCACATCCACATCGAGCGCGTTGTAGATGGCCGGGAGGACGTCGTCGAACTGCACGTCCAGTACCGGCCCGATGATCTCCACGATTCTGCCCTTGTTCATCGCCTCTCCTTCTATCCGGACAGGGCGTCGGCGCCCGCGACCACTTCCAAGATCTCATTGGTGATGGACGCCTGCCGCACCCGGTTCATCGCCAGGGTCAAATCATCGATCATTTCGTTCGCTGCGTCGGACGCGTTGCGCATGGCCGTCATGCGGGCCCCGTGCTCGCTGGCCATACTCTCCAAGAACGCCCGGAAGATGGTCACCTCCACGTAGGAAGGCAACAGGTCTTGTAGGATAGCGGCTTCCGAGGGCTCAAAGATGAAGTCCATGTACTGAGACGCTCCGGCGGGCCTGTAGACCTCAGAGAGCTGCTCCTGGATGGGCAGGATGACCTGGTCCATCACGTACTGTTCCATGGGGCTCTTGTACTGGTTGTAGATGATGTGCACGCGGTCGGTCTCGCCGTTGCTGTAGCGGAAGCAGACCCGGTTGGCAAGCGCCTGCGCGTCGAGGAAGGCAGACCGATCGGTGATGTCGGCGTACGTATTGTGCAGCTTGAAGCCCTGGAAGCGCAAGGTGCTGATGCCCTTCCGCCCCACCGGCACCAGGTGGATGTTCTTGCCCTGAGCCTCGTACTCCCGATACCGTTCGATGGCCCGACGCACCACGTTGGAGTTGAAGGCGCCGCAGAGCCCCCGGTCGGCGGTGACGGGGATGATGGTGACCGTCTTCACTTCGGGGTGCTCGCGTACGAGCGGCGACATGCTCACGTCGGCCGGCAGGTAACGAGCGAACCCGCCGATGAACTCCAGCATGTTGTTGGCGTAGGGCCGCGCGGCCTCGATGCGCTGCTGCGACCGGCGCAGTCGCGCCGCGGCCACCATCTCCATGGCCTTGGTGATCTTCCTGGTGTTCTGTACCGAGAGGATCCGTCTGCGGATGTCTTGTTGAGATGCCATGTGGTCCTAGTTATCGCCTTGTCCCGGGCTCACGCAGTGGCCGCGGTGGCCACGAACTCACCGACAGAATCCTTCCAGGTCTCCCTGAAGGCCGCGATGGCGGCCCGGAGTTCGGTCTCGGTCTCCTTGGAGAGGTCTTTGCTCTCCGCGATGCGGGCCCCGATCTCAGGATGGAAGCCGGCCAGGTAGTCGCGCAACTCGTCGTTGAACCTCGTCACGCGGGACACGGGCACGTCATCCAGATATCCCTGCGTAGCCGCGAAGATGATCATCACCTGATCCTGCACTGGCCAGGGGACGAACTGCGGCTGGTTGAGGGTCTCGACGAGGCGCTCGCCACGGGCGAGCGCCCGGACGGTCTCCTGGTCGAGTTCCGAGCCGAACTTGGCGAACGCCTGCAGTTCGCGGAACTGGGAGAGGTCGAGGCGCAGCGAGCCGGCCACTTTCTTCATGGCTTTGATCTGCGCGTTGCCTCCCACCCTCGACACCGAGATACCCACGTTGATGGCCGGCCTGATGCCCGAGTAGAACAGGTCGCTCTCCAGGAATATCTGGCCGTCGGTGATGGAGATGACGTTGGTGGGGATGTAGGCCGACACGTCGCCGGCCTGCGTCTCGATGACGGGAAGCGCGGTAAGCGAGCCCCCGCCCTCTTTGTCGCTGAGCTTGCAGGCCCGCTCCAGCAGGCGGCTGTGCAGATAGAAGATGTCGCCCGGGAACGCTTCGCGACCCGGCGGGCGGCGCAGCAGCAGTGACATCTGCCGGTAGGCGTCGGCGTGCTTGGTGAGGTCGTCGTAGATGCACAGGGCGTGACGGCCCGAGTAGGTGAAGTACTCGCCCATGGCCGCGCCGGCATACGGGGCGATGTAGCGCATAGGAGCCGAGGTCGACGCCGGCGCCATGATGACGATGGTGTAATCCATGGCGCCGTGCTGCTCCAGCCTCTGCACGAGCCCGGCCACAGTGGACGCCTTCTGGCCGATGGCCACGTAGATGCAGACGACGTCCTGGCCCTTCTGATTGATGATGGTGTCGAGGGCGATGGCCGTCTTCCCCGTACCGCGGTCGCCGATGATGAGCTCGCGCTGTCCGCGGCCGATGGGGATCATGGAGTCGATGGCTTTGATACCTGTCTGGAGCGGCTCCTTTACGGGCTGACGCCGGATGACACCGGGAGCCTTGAACTCCACTGGACGGAATTCGGTGGTATCGATGGGGCCTTTGTCGTCCAGAGGCACACCCAGCGGGTTGATTACCCGGCCGACGAGCGCTTCGCCCACCGGCACCTGGATGACCTTGCCTGTACGCTTGGCTTCGTCGCCCTCTTTGATGAGGGTGTCCTCACCCATCAGCACCGCGCCGATGCTGTCTTCCTCCAGGTTCAGCACCAGACCCATGACGCCGTGGGGCAGCTCAAGCATCTCGGAAGCCACCGCCTTCTCCAGGCCCTGGATACGCGCCACACCGTCGCCGACCTGCACCACGGTGCCAACTTCCTGGACGTCAACGCCCGTCTCATACTGCTTGATACGGGACTTAAGGACGCTGGTTATCTCCTCAGGACGCAGCTTCAACTGAACCCTCCAAGCTAGCCATTGGGCTGATCAACAGTTCGCGGAGCCGTTCCAGCCGGTGACGCAGGCTCGCATCGGCGATGCGATCGCCGATGCGCAGCTTCAACCCGCCAAGGATCTCCGTGTCTACGGACAACGTCAGTTGCACGGTCTTCTGCAGAGACGACTCTATCTTCGCCTTGAGTGCCTGCTCCAGTTCGGCAGTGAGGGGCACAGCAGTGACGACTTGCACATGGACGATGCCCTCGGCCTCCTCCACCAGCGCCACGAATCCCTCATGGACTTCGGCCAAGTAGGCCTCCCGGCTCTTGTCCACCAGCAGGCGAAGGAGGTTGCGCACGAGTTCGTCGCCTCCGGCCGTGAGTTCGTCGAGCACCTGCTTCTTCTGATGGTCGGATATCTCCTCGGCCACCAGGAACCGGCGCAACTCGGACGACTCCTCCAGGGCGGCGACGAACGCGCCCAGGTCACGACGCACCTCAGCCACGCGGCCCTCTTCCAGGGCCGCCTCGTAGAGGGCGGTGGCATATACACGCGATACTTTGCTCTGGCTCAAGGCTGTGCTCTTCTTCTAATTCTCGCTGACCTTGCTCAGGTCGATCTCGTTTATGGCTTCCTGGATGAGTCGCAACTGATCCTCGCCGGTCAGTCCCTTGCGGGTCACTCGCTCGGTGGCCGCCACGGTCAGGTCGGCCACTTCCTCACGGATGCGCTCCAAGGCCTGACTGGTGTCGCGCTCGATCTGTTTGTGCGCTCTCGCCAACGTGGCTTCGGCCTGGACGCGGGCCTCCTCCAACAGTTCGGCCTTGCTGGCCTCGCCCAGCTTGCGGGCCCGGTCGAGGATGCCCTCGGCCTCCTGGCGCGCCTCGGACAGCTGCGCTTTGTAGTTGGCCAGCAACTCCTGGGCCTCGTCGCGCAGTCTCTCGGCGTCGTGGATGGCCTGGTGAATGTCGTCTTGGCGCTTCTTCTGCAGCTTCACCAGCGGGTTGAAGGCGAACTTGTACAGCATCGCGATCAACACCAAGAAGGTGATGAGCGACCAGACGAACAACCCTGGGTCTATCTCGAATATCTGCATTCTGTTCCTGGCCTCTCCTGCACTCGTGCCTCCGACCCCGAGGGGTCACGCACGCGGATGTTTGCTAGACGACAAAGAGCAGGATGATGGCGATGACGAAGGCATACAGAGCCAACGCCTCGGTCAGAGCCATACCGATGATGAACACGGTACGGATGTCGCCGGAGGCCTCAGGCTGCCGGGCGATGGCCTCGGTGGCATGACCGGTGAGGTAACCGATGCCGATACCCGGGCCGATCGTGGCGAACCCCATAGCGATGCCTGCTGCGAGGTTGGCGGCGGTTGCTGCATCCATTACTCGTGTCCTCCTTGGTCCAGGGTTGTGCCTAGTGGCTACCGTAGATAGCGGTTTCCAGATAAACAGTCGAGAGCAACGCGAAGATGTAGGCCTGGATGAAGGCCACGAACACCTCGAATGCGTTCATGATGATCACGAACAAGCCGGCCGGCAGGATGATGGCTCCCGCGAACTCGAGCAGGAGGCCGATCATCACCAGGATGATGAGGTGGCCGGCGATGGTGTTGGCAAAAAGTCGGACGGAGAGCGACAGAGGCTTGAACACTGCGCCCATGATCTCCACCGGGATGAACAGGACGTTGAGCGGCTTGGCCAACGCGGGGGGCACACCCGGAGGGGTCATGAACTCCCGCACGTACTTGCGCCCGTGGTGCTTGATGCCCAGATACTGTGTGAGGACGAACACTACGATGGCCATACTGAAAGTGACGTTGATATTGGCCGTCGGTGTGTACGGCCTGAGGACCTCAGGCTTCGGGATGAGGCCTATGAGGTTCGTCACCATGATGTAGGTGAATATGGTGAGGATGAGATAGTAGTACTTCTTGCCCTTCTCCCCTATCTGGCCGCAGAGGTGACCGGTGGCCATGCCGATGAGGATCTCCGCCAGCGTCTGCAGACCCTCGGGTTCCTTCTTGGACCTCTTCGCCGCCACGTAGAACAGGATGAAGACGATGAACGCCCCCACCCACAGATAGATGACGGCGTTGGTGATGGAGAAGTCGAAGGGCCCCACCTTGGGGATAGGGATGATGGTCTGCACGTTGAGTTCGTGCAGTGCCTCGACTATCTTGCCGCCGCTTTCCTCAGCAGCCATCCCTGCCTCCTAGAGTACGCTGCTCGCCCCGGCAGAGGGCGGCGCGCCATGTCGCTTGGACACCACGATGAAGAGCCACACGGCGTTGAGCGCCGTGAAGACGACCACGAACGCAAGGCAAAGAGCCAAGATGTTGAGCGGCGTCCACAGCCCCAAGGCCACGAGGATGCCGACGAAGATCGCCAGGCGAATGACGAAGCCCACGATGGTGACGGCCGGCAGCATGGTGATGCTGCGCTGCGAGGCCCATCTCTGCAGACGGATGGAGAGATAGTGATACATCCCCGCAAGAATTACGCCAACAGCCACAGATACCAGAGTAAGCCCCAGAGGATCCTCCTACTCCGACCGCTTTGCCTTTCCCCTACCCGCAAGCCGCGCCGGGAGGCGCAGCGCTCGCATTATAAAACAATGAGGCTATGAATCGCAAGGAGAAATATCCGAATATCCCGATTTGATAAGTGTATATCTATTCTGGTATCGGATCGCGGCCCGCGGGTCGTGTGGGCAGGTCCTTTCTTATGAGGAGCGTACCCGCCTCTTCGAAGACCTCCATGGCCAGACTGTCAGGGTAGTCCCCGGCGTAGTAGACGGCCACCACCTCGGCGTTCACCAACATCTTCGCGCATACGGCGCAGGGCTGATGGGTGCAGTAGAGCTCCGCCCCACGTATGGAGACGCCGTGATAGGCAGCCTGGATGATGGCGTTCTGCTCCGCGTGGAGGCCTCGGCAGAGTTCGTGCCGCTCGCCCGAAGGGATGCCCAACTGCTCGCGTAGGCATCCGCGCTCCTCGCAATGCCGCAGTCCTCGAGGGACCCCGTTGTAACCGGTGGCCAAGATCTGCCGGTTCTTGACCAAGACGGCGCCCACGCTGCGGCGCAGGCAACTCGAGCGAGTGGAGACCACCTGGGCGATCTCCATGAAGTAGTCTTCCCAGGAGGGACGCGGTGCGCGACCCGCAGTCATCCCGGGCGCGGACATCAGAGCGCCATCGACGGGTACAGCGGAAACGAGGCCGTGAGTTCCCGGCTGCGTGCCAGCAAGCGGTCGAGTTCGGCCTCGCTGGGATCGCCCGTCAGCGCCTCCACGATGATCTGCCCCACCTGCCGCATCTCCTCCGGGCCGAAGCCACGGGTGGTCATGGCGGGAGTGCCCAAGCGAAGGCCCGACGTGACGGTGGCAGGACGCTCATCATAGGGCACGCTGTTCTTGTTGGCGGTGATGCCGATGCGGTCGAGCAACTCCTGGGCCCGCTTGCCGGTCATCTCGGTGCCGCTGAAATCCACCAGCATGAGATGGTTGTCGGTGCCGCCCGACACCAGTCTCAGTCCGCCTTCCAGCAGCGCCTCAGCCAAAGCCCGGGCATTGACGACGGTGCGGTGCTGCCTGACCCTGAACTCCTCGGTGGAAGCCAGGAGGAAACACACAGCCTTACCCGCGATCACATGCTCCAGGGGCCCACCCTGCAGACCGGGGAAGACCGCCTTGTCCAAGCGGGCGCCGTCCTCCTTGCGGCAGAAGACGGCCCCCCCGCGCGGACCGGCCAGGGTCTTGTGGGTGGTGGTGGTGACCCATTGCGCGTGCGGCAGCGGCGAGGGATGCGCCCCGCCGGCGACCAGCCCTGCGATGTGAGCCATGTCCACCATCAACTGGGCTCCCACCTCGTCGGCGATGGCGCGGAAAGCGGCGAAGTCCAGCAGGCGCGGATAGGCGCTGGCCCCCGCCACGATGAGCTTGGGGCGGTTGTGCAGCGCCTGCGCCCGCACTTCCTCCATGTCGATGAGGCCGGTCTCGCGCTGGATGCCGTAGTGACAGAACCGATAGCTCCTGCCCGAGAAGTTGACCGTGTGGCCGTGCGTGAGGTGTCCACCATGCGCCAGACTCATAGCCAGCACCGCGTCCCCCGGCTCGAGGAAGGCCCAGTAGACCGCCTGATTGGCGGTGGATCCCGAATGCGGCTGCACGTTGGCGTACTCGGCGCCGTAGAGCGCGCAGGCACGTTCGATGGCAAGGCTCTCGACCTCATCCACCACCTCGCAGCCGCCGTAGTAGCGCCCGCCCGGATATCCCTCGGCGTACTTGTTGGTGAGGATCGTCCCCACGGCCTGCAGAACGGGCACGGGGGTGAAGTTCTCCGACGCGATCAGTTCTATGTTGCGCTGCTGCCGCTCCAGTTCTTTGTTGATGAGCGAGGCGAGGACGGGGTCCACTCTCTCCAACGGCAGGTCGGCGTAACTGGCCGGCCCCGACTCAGCGATCACGATGATCGTCCTCCCTTGTAGCCCCCTCGCATCATCTCCAAGCGTTCGGCATACCGGCCGCCCTCGAACCCTTCCTCCAACCAGGCATCGAGGATCTCGACGGCGGCGCCCGCGCCCAGGACGCGGGCGCCCAGGCACAGGATGTTGGCGTCGTTGTGTCTGCGGGCCATGCGCGCCGAGAACGACTCGCTCACCGACACGGCGCGGATGCCGGGGAAACGGTTGGCCGCGAGTGCCATGCCGAGCCCCGTGCCGCACACCAACACGCCCATGTCCACTTCGCCCTCCGCGACCGCCTGCGCGACCTTAGCGGCGTAGACAGGGAAATCGACCCGTTCGGGTCCATCCGTTCCCATGTCGACCACCTCGTGGCCCTGGGCGATGAGCTCCGCCACCAGCGGCTGCTTCAGTTCGAAACCGGCGTGGTCACATCCAAATCCGTAGCGCATCTCTCTGCCTCCTGACAAACGAGGACAAGAATATCAGATAGGGCTTTTGCCCCCGGGACCGGGATCGCGCACGAGGGCCGCGATGCGCGCGAGCACCTCGGCTTCCCTCACTGCACCTTCCCGCAAGACCTGCGGCTGCCCGGCTTCGGCCAACGGCCGCAGGTCCACCACCGTCGAGGGCGTACCCCCGGCAGCCGCCACCGTCCCAGCGCTGGGCGCCAAGGCCAGCGCACAGTGAGCGAGAAGCGTGAGGTCGACGTCGGCCAAGGTGGCGGCGTCCTCGGCGCCGCTCACGTTGGCACTGGTGGCCGCGACCCCGACTCCCAAACGAGAAAGGAGACGCAGAAGAGGAGGGTGCGCGGGCACCCGCACCCCCAAAGAGTCCTCTGTGCCCACCAGCTCCGGCCGCGGCACAGAGGTGGACACCACGAACGTGTAGGGTCCGGGCAGCAGGTTGCGCAGTACCCGCACAGCGGTGGGGTCGAGGTCGGGCAGAGCCGCCACGATGCTGTCGACCGAGGGGAAGATCACCGCGACAGGTCGCGCCTGTGCGCGACCCTTGGCGTCAAACAGCCGACGCACGCCGGCCTGCGAGTCCCACCGGGCCGCCAGACCGTACACTGTGTCGGTGGGAAGGCCGATGATGGCTCCTGCCGCCAAGCCGGCCGCCAGCGCCCGCAACCGGGTCTCGTCCAACTCGTCGGGGTCTTTGACGGGTGTCCCAGGCATGGTGGCCTGCACCATGCGCTGCTTACCGGAGAGGTCCGCATGGCTGACCGCGAGGGCGAAGCCCACCTGCCGCACGAGTTCCCTCACTGCTTCCGCCTGCCGATGACCTACTTCCAGGAGCAGCGTGCCTCCAGGCCCCAGCACACGGAACGCCTCTGGGACCAGACGACGATAGACGTCGAGACCATCGACCCCTCCGTCGAGTGCGGCCCTCGGCTCGAACGAACGTACGTCCGGGGCCAACGACAGCAATTCAGCAGAGGTGACGTAGGGAGGATTGCTCACCACCATCTGCATGCTGTCATCGGCCACCCCGGAGAGCAGATCGCCTTGGCGAAGCGACACGAGCCGGTCAAGACCCGCCTTCGACCGGTTCCGCTCGGCCACAGCCAGCGCAGCAGCGCTCGAATCGACGGCCAGCACGCCCAAGCCGCTCTCCTGGGCCAGGCTCAAGGCGATGGCGCCGCTGCCCGTACCCACGTCGACGATGCGGGGGGCCACCCCCTCCCGCCGGTCGGACCCGGCCCCCGGGTCCGGTCCGGGCTCCAGAGCGTCCCACGGAGGCCGTAGACGTAGCGTTTCCAAGGCCAGTCCCACCAACTCCTCGGTCTCCGGCCGCGGGATGAGGGTGGCCGGCGTCACCTCCAACTCAAGACGGCGGAAATGCGCGACACCCAGCAGGTAGGCCACGGGCTCATGCGCAGCCCGCCTCGCGATCAGCGCCCGGTAGGAATCCACCTCGGTGGACACCAGGGGTCGATCGTACTGCGTGTAGAGATGGATGCGGTCGATCCCCAGAGCATGAGCCAGCAGCAGCTCGGCATCCAGCCTGGGGGAATCGCTGCCTTTGCCACGCAGATAGCCTGCCGCCGTCTCCAGCAGCGACCCGATGGTCCACGTCTCCACGTGCAGGCTCCGGAAGAGTCAGATCTCGGCAGCCGCGAGCTGTTCGGCGCGGTC
Organism: Thermoleophilia bacterium; assembly: GCA_040772905.1. GTDB lineage: Bacteria > Actinomycetota > Thermoleophilia > RBG-16-64-13 > RBG-16-64-13 > JAXGXJ01. The sequence goes on from JAXGXJ010000004.1 coordinate 98,797, forward strand.
GTGCGCCTGCAGGGCCTCGGTGAACTCCTCCAACTCTCCCTGCAGGATGGCCTCCAGGCGATGGGAGGTGAGACCGATGCGATGGTCGGTGACCCGCCCCTGAGGGAAGTTGTAGGTGCGGATCTTCTGGGCCCGGTCGCCGGTGCCCACTTGGCTGCGCCGCTGCGCCGCCAGCTCAGCGTCTTGCTGGGCTTGGGCCATGTCGTAGAGGCGGGCGCGCAGGATGCGGAACGCACGCTCCTTGTTCTGCAACTGCGACTTCTCGTCTTGACACGACACCACCAGACCGCTGGGGATATGCGTCAGCCGCACGGCCGAATCGGTGGTGTTGACCGACTGTCCGCCGGGACCGGTGGAACGATAGACGTCCACCCGCACCTCGTTCGGGTCGATGTGGATCTCGACGTCCTCCACCTCGGGAAGTACGGCGACCGTGGCTGTGGAGGTGTGGATGCGCCCCGTCGATTCGGTGACCGGCACGCGCTGCACGCGATGCACACCCGATTCGTACTTGAGGGCACCGTAGGCGCCCCGGCCCTTCACCTCGAAGATGACCTCCTTGATGCCGCCCAGCGTGCCCTCAGTGGTCGAGAGGATCTCGGTCTTGAAACGGAGACGCTCGGCATAGCGCATGACCATGCGCTGCAGTTCGGCCGCGAAGAGTGCGGCCTCGTCGCCGCCCGCGCCGGCACGTACCTCGACGATGGCGTTCTTGTCGTCACGTGGGTCTTTCTCCAAGACCGCAACGCGCAAGTCCTGCTCCAGGCTCTCCATCCTCTCGCGGGCAACCGCCCGCTCCTCACTGAGGAACTCCTTCATCTCCGGGTCGAGACCGCCCTCTGCCAGCATGGCTTCGGCCTCCTCGAGAGACTGCCGCGCCTGGCGGTATGCCACCGCCAGACCGTGGGCCTCGGCGATGTCGGCGTGTGCCTTGGAGACCTCCGCGTAGCGGGCGGGGTCGCGCAAGACCTCGGGATCGGCCAGTTCCTCGGTCAAGGCCGCGTACTTCTCTTCTATCTCTGTGGCAAGACGATCGATCATAGCGAAGGGCTGGGGTGAGGACGGGTCACGCGGACACAGGTGCAGGCACCGTCTTGGGCGCCTCCTGCTCGGCGGTGTCGAGGGCGATCACCTCTTCGAGGGCGGCGGCGGCCACTTCCAGCTGGTCGGGAGTGGGCTCGCGGGTGGTGAGACGCTGTAGTTGCAGACCCGGCCACAGTAGGAAACGGGCCAGCACGCCGTCCGGATGCCTGCCCAGCCACTTGATGCCCACCTCGTACGAGATGCCGATGATGAAAGGTATGCCCACCAGACGCGACAACACCAACCAAGGCAGACTGGGCTTGCCGACGACGGCGAACACGAAGACCGAGATGACCATGACGATGAGCAGGAAGCCCGTGCCGCAGCGCGGATGAAGCGTCGAACGGTCGGCGGCCTGCCGCGCGTCCGGCCTGCCGCAGGCCTCGTAGGCATGGATGACTTTGTGCTCTGCCCCGTGGTACATGAACACCCGCCGCAGGTCGGGAATGAGCGAGATGCCCAGGATATAGAGCAGGAAGATGACTATGCGGATGATGCCTTCCACCAGATTGAACAGGAAGGGATTGGCGAAGATGTCTTCGAGGAGCTTCACCACAGTGAGCGGTATGACCACAAAGAGACCGACGGCCAGCGCCAGAGCCACCACCACGGTGACAGCGAGCTGCTTCCAGCCGAAGGGGTCGTCACCGGAAGAGGCGGCTGCGTTGACCGCCTTCTCAGCCGACTCCACGTCGGACACGGCGGCGGCAGAGATCTCCACGGAAGAGGGCTGGTCTGCCTCGGGATCCTCGAGCCCGATATTGGCGGAGATGCCGAGCGCCCTGATGCCCAGGCTCATGGAGTCGTAGAGAGCCACGACACCGCGCACCACCGGCAGACGAAGGGCCTTGTGACGCGACCCAGGTGGAGCGAGCGGATACGCCACACGCGCGATCTCGCCGTTGGGCCGGCGTACAGCCAGTCCCCACGAATTGCGGCCTCGCATCATGACGCCTTCGATGACCGCCTGGCCGCCGAAGCTGTGCTCGGGACACGCCGCGGGGCTCTGCCGACGGCCTTGCAGCGCGGCTCTCATGCGGGCCGCGCTACCGAGCGCACCAGGTCGAGAGACAGTATCTCCTCGTCGGTGTAGGGTTGCCCGCAGGTCATCTTGCCCTCGGGACACCCCGCCGACATGCAGCCCGGCCCGGTGCCGGCGAACAGGGTCGGAGCGACCTCCAACACCAAGTGCCGCATGACCCAGGCCAGACGATTGATCTCCCACTGCGCCCTCCGACAGCAGCGCAGCGAGAAGAAGTGCCGCAGTTCGCGGGCGTTCATGGTCACCACGATCTTGGTCTCAGCCGCGTTGGGCAGCACGAAGCGCGCGTCCTCGAACACCGACTCCTTACCTCGCCCTTCCGCCAAGCCCAACTCCACCAACCGCTCATAGGCACGACGGGCATTGCTCATAGCCTCGTAGAACACCTCGCGGGCCTCCGGAGACGCCATGATGTGCGGCGGGACCACGAACTCTTCGTCGGAGCTGAAACGCACGTAGCGCTGCGATTGCTGGCTGTACGACGCCACCCGGTGCCGCACCAGCTGGTGCGAGCAGGCCCGGGAGATGCCGTCGATGGCGAAGGTGAAGCTGGCGTGCTCGAGCGCGCTCATGTGGCCCGAGCGCACCAAGCCGCCGACCAGCCTCCGCACCTCGTCGTCATCCATGCCCTGCTTCAGCTCAGCGGCGCTCACAGGGGCATAGCAGAGCCGCCCGGCCGAGGCTACGGCGCGCTCGGGCGACGGGGTGTGCTGCAGCAGCGTTACTCTCAGATCGGCGGGCATGCCGATCCTGGGTTACTTGGTCTTCTCGGCGCGGCGGTACTTCTTGTTGAACCGCTCGACCCGGCCGGCAGTGTCGACCAGCTTCTGCTTGCCCGTATAGAACGGATGGCAGGCAGAGCACACTTCGACTTTGATCTCGGGCAGGGTGGAACGGGTCGTGAAGGTCTCGCCGCAAGAGCAGACGACCCTGCTTTCTACATAGTTAGGATGAATGCCGTCCTTCAAGGTGCCTCCAATGACACGCTATGCACTACACATGAAGCCAGAAAGGCACGATATGATACCACGCTCCCCGGCCTCGCACCCCGGAGGCGTGGCCCCTCATGGTCAGGTGAGGCCGGACTCGCCGAGGACCCTCGAGTGACGACGCGCCACCTCGAGCAGCCCTGGTATGGTCGTCTCCTCTCCAGCCTCCCACGCCAGACGCACTTCATGCAGGACGGTGCCCAGACGCGGGCCCGGCGCCATCCCCAAGTTCGCCATGAGCGTTTCACCGTCCACCGGCGAGGGCGGGCACGGGTGCAGAGTGCGCTGAGCCCAGCGCTTGAGCAGTGCAGCCGTCGCATGCGGGAGTGCAGACTCATCGTCGCTCGACCACGTGTTGTCACCATGAGCCGCCGAGGCCAACAGGAGGAGTTCGGGCTCCCACGGCTCCAAGTCCCACAGCAGCGCCACCGAGGGCCTGCCCGGCTGGGCCCCGCGAACGAGGCTCGCGGTGTCGCAGCGGCCGGACCCGATGCAGCGCGCCACCGCAAGGAGAAGGCCGCGCATGGAGGCCGAGAGACGCAGACGTCCGGCCACGCCGGCCGCCTCGTCGGAGCCGATCCCCCACAGCATGAGAGCCAGGCGAAGAGCGACGGGCCTCGAGAGCACACCGTCGACCGGCGACGCCAGGCGCGATCCCCACGCTTCGCCCAGACCCAGTGGGAGCAGGTCGGGCCCACGAGCCAAGAGCCCGTCCAGACGCCGTAACGCGGCCAGCCGCTCCTGTGATCCGACCCGCATCCTCCCGGGCCGTAGGACATCCGCCTCGGGCAACACCATCCGGAGCAACCCCAGCTCGTCCCACGACCTCACGGCGTCCGCGCTGTGCCCCTCGGCCAGGGTGCGCGCCAGTTCGTTCGTCACCCGCTCTCCGGCCGCCCTCACCACCAAGCCGGCGTCGCGGCGCAGCAAATGCTCCAGCGACGGCCTCAGGCGCAGATGCAGGACGTGACAGAAGCGGGGCGCGCGCATCAAACGCAGGGGGTCGGCGCGGAAGATGCCCTCCGACACCTCAGCCAACACGCCCGCGCGCAGATCTTCGTCTCCCCCGAACGGGTCGACCACCTCGCCTCCGCCGACAGGCTCGGCCATAGCGTTGATGGTGAAATCGCGCTGGGCTAGGTCGTCGAGGATGGCCCCTCCTTGGAGCGGCGCCACGTCCACATGACCCGCAGGGCCCATGACGCGATAGGCGCCGTGGCGGGCGGAGAGTGGGAACCAGGGGACGTGAAGCGCAGCGGCCACCTCAGCGGCCACAGCACGGGGGTCGTCCTGCACCACCACGTCGACGTCGGGTGAGAACCGCCCGAGCATGCGGTCGCGGACCGTGCCGCCCACGAACCAGCCCGGGCTTCCGCGGCGGCGCAGGACTTCGGCCACGACCTCCTGGACCACCGAGCCTCCCGTGTCCGTGTCTACTTGGACGATCCCTTGAGCTTGCGCAGGCGCCTCTGGTACGTGAACCTATCCACCGCGTAGGCGACGCCCGTGAACATGAAGAAGCCCACCAAGGGGACGATCACATACGTGGCCGTGGTCGCTCCTGGATCCTTCCAGATGAATCGGATGAGGATGAAGTAGAGCACAGCCAGGATGACCCCCTGGATGACCGCCCGCTTGAGCGAGGGCGGGCGCACGGTCTGGCGCGTTCCTCCCCGCGCCCCTCCGCGCGCTGCTGAGGAGGACTTCTTGCTCACCGCCTGCGGCTTGGTGCCTCTGATGTTGTCGCGGCGCCGCACCTGCGGAGCCCCACCCGGGAAGGCCTGCCGGGCGGCTCGACGCGTCTCTTTCTTAGACATGGTCCTCCATGTGGTCTTACGCTTTGCTTTCCGCTATCGCACGCACGATGTCGCCACGGGTCACGATCCCCACCAGCCGTCCCCCCTCGATGACGGGAAGACGGTCGACTTTGTAATCGGCCATCTTCGTCGCCGCCGCGTGGATGGAGGCCTCGGGGGATATCTCCACAGGCTCGTCGCTCATGACCTCTTTCACCTTGGTGCCGAAGGTCTTGCGGAAGCGCTCCTCGAACTTGGCCAGACTCTGCAGGTAGATGACGCTCTCCAGGAACTGGATGTAGTAGGGGAAGTGGAACTCGGCGTCCTGCAGGATGACGTCGGACTCACTCACCATGCCCAGAAGGGCACCTTCTTCGTCGACCACTGGCACGCCGCTGATCTTGTGCTCAGCCAGGATCGCAGCCAGTTCGCGCACGGTGGCTTCGGGTCCGACCGTGATGACGTCGGGCTGCATGATGTCGCGCACGGTGAGCTCGCGCATGCTCAGCTGGTCCACGAGGGCCCCCTTTCATAGATGTGTTCGGCCATGACTGCCGGCAGCCATTCCACAAGAGCACCCGCCCGTATGCCCTGCGGATCGCGCGCGGCCCCAAGACGGCCGGCTTCCGCGTGGAGCCACGCACCCGCATACGCTGCCTCGAAGGGCTCCAGCCCCTTGGCCAGCAATGTGCCGATGATACCGGCAAGCACGTCACCTGTACCTGCCGAGGCCAACTGCGGCGGCCCTTGGACGATCACCCTCGTCTGGCCCGTCGGTGCGGCCACCACGGTGGATGAGCCCTTCAGTAAGACCACCTGGCGGGTGCGCTCGGCCGCTCCACGAGCCGCGACGAGTGACGCAGCCACTACATCCGCCACCGGCATACCCAACAACGCAGCCAGTTCCCCCGCGTGCGGCGTGAGAACCAGCCCGGGCCTGGACGCAAGTTGCGCACACCTGCCTGCGAACGCCAGCAGTCCGTCGGCGTCGAGCACCATGGGCACACGGCTCTCCTGCACCACCCGTCTGACTGCCTCCAGGGTCTCCTCAGCCCGTCCCAGCCCAGGGCCCACCACCGCGGCCCCCAGACGCTCGTCGGCCAGGCAGGTGAGCGCCCTGGTCGCGTCGGCCAGGTGGTCACCGGGTCCGATCTCGTCCAGCACCACCTCCACCAACCGGCCGCGGAGCGCGTCCGCGGAACCCGCGTCCAGCAGCAGACGTACATACCCGGCGCCGCAGCGGAGAGCCGCCTGCGAGGCTAACCAGGCCGCGCCCGGATAGGTCCTCGACCCGGCCAACACGGCCACGTACCCAGCGCGGTACTTATGGTCATCCACCCGGCGGCCGGGAACGTTCACGTCCTCACCGCCGACCACCCACAAATCGGGCTCGGGCTCGAGAAAGACGGGCAGACCGATGTCCCACACCAGCACCTCGCCCGCCGCCTCCGATCCCGGCGGACACACCAGGCCCGACTTGGCCGCGTGGAAGGTGATGGTCAGGTCGGCCGCCACCGCTTCCTTGGCCTTGCTCCCGGTGCCGGCGTCCACGCCCGAGGGGACATCGACCGCCAGCACAGGCACCCCACGGGCGCGCGCCGCGTTCACGCGGCGCGCCCACTCGCCCATGTGGCCGCGCATCTCGCCCATTGCGCCGGTTCCCAGCAGGCAGTCAACCACCAATTCGGTCTCATCCCACAAGTAATCGGGCACCTCTCCCAGACGGAGGTTGACGCCCGCCTTCTGCGCCGCGCGCAGGTTGAGCGCCGCATCGGGAGTCAGTCCCGACGCGGAGGAGACGGTCAGCACGCAGGCCACCGGATGACCGGCCAGATGCAGTTGACGAGCGGCGGCGAGCCCATCGCCACCGTTGTTCCCCGGTCCGCAGACGATGAGGGTATGCCGGTCGGGGAAGCGGGACTGCACCAGTGCGCTCACTCCCAACGCGGCCCGCTCCATCAGCACTGCACCGGGAATGCCCACCTCTTCGATCGTCATACGGTCGAGTTCGCGCACCTGAGCCGGCGTGAACACGGCCGGCCGGGACTCCACTGAGTGCAGAGAGACGAGAGACGCCGCCGGCACGGAGTCCTGAGCGCCGTCACACCCGCCGGGCACCGTCCCGCCGCGCGCGAAGCCATGATGTTCCCACGCCGGATGCCCCATCGCAGCTCCTTCTTCAGCTCTCGCAACGGCGACCACACAGGCGCCGGCCATCGTATCCACGTGCGACAGCGACACCTGCAACCCTCCTACTCCCTTCGCGCGCGCCCGAGCAGCCGTACCGCCGCGAAGGACGGGGCGAGGTGGAGCCTCTCCCACCAACTCGATCTCCTGCCAGGAGAACACTCCTTCACCTATGAGTTTACCAATCGCTTCCTTGGCGGCGAAGCGGGCGGCCATGTGAAGATGCGGCCTCCCACGGCTGCGGCAGTAGGCGAGTTCCGCCGGGGTGAAGAGCCGCTCGGCCAAGCGCGGGCGACGGGCCAGTGCAGCCCGGAAGCGTTCCACCTCCACCAGATCCAGACCGCAGGTCATTCCACGGTGACGGTCTTGGCCAGATTGCGCGGTTGGTCCACCTTCTCACCCTTGTGCTTGGCCACGTAGTAGGCGAAGAGCTGGAGCGGCACCACCGACAAGAGCGGGGACAGAGCCTCTGCCGAGCGAGGCACGTACAGGACGTCGTCGGCCACCCGGGCGATGGCCTCATCACCCTCGGACGCCACAGCGATCACACGCGCTCCGCGAGCCTTCACCTCCTGGATGTTCGACATGAGCTTGTCGTAGACGGGACTCTCAGTGGCGACCACCACTACGGGGGAGTCGTCCTCAAGCAGGGCGATGGGGCCGTGCTTCATCTCACCGGCCGCGTACGCCTCGGTGGGGATGTATGAGATCTCCTTGAGCTTCAGCGCGCCTTCCAGGGCCACCGGCAGACCGAGGTTGCGGCCCAAGCACATGAAGAACCGGTCGCGGGCGTAGCCCCGAGCCATCTTCTCCACCCGGGCCCCTGCGCCGCTCTGCAGATGATCGGCCAGCAGTCGAGGGATACGTCGCAACTCCTCGGTGTAGACCTTGATCTCCTCGGGAGCCAAGAGGCCTCTGGCGTTTCCGCAGTGGAGCGCGAACAGGATCATGGCCAGCACCTGGGTCAAGAAGGTCTTGGTGGCGGCCACGCCGATCTCCAGCCCGGCCCGGGTGAACAGGACGCCGTGCGCCTCCCGGGTCGCCTGCGAACCCACGATGTTGGTGACGGCCAACACGCGGGCACCTTCCTGCCGGGCCAGCCGCATGGCAGCCAGGGTATCGGCGGTCTCACCCGACTGGCTGATGGCGACACACAAACAGTCCCCTCCCAGCACCGGAGCCCTATAGCGGAACTCCGAAGCGACCTCCACCTCCACCGGCATCCGCGCCCAGCGCTCGAGCAGATACTTGCCCACCAGACCCGCGTGGTACGAGGTGCCACAGGCCACGATCACGATGCGCCGCACGCCGTCCAGCAGACCACCGTCCGGTGCGAGCCCTTCCAGTATCACGCTGCCATCGGGACCGATGCGCTCGGCCAGAGTGTCCGCCAACGCGATGGGCTGCTCGTGGATCTCTTTGAGCATGAAGGTCTCATAGCCGCCCTTCTCTGCCGCGTCCTCGTCCCAATCGACCTCCTGGGTGGGCCGTTCGAAATGCTCGCCATCCAGGCTATACAGGTCCACTCGGTCGCGGCGGACGACCACCACCTCGGCATCGTCCGGGTAGATGACCGCGCGCGTCTCGGCCAGAAAGGCCGGGACGGCCGAAGCGAGGAAGTTCTCGTCGTGTCCCACGCCGATCACCAGCGGGGTCTCCTTGCGCACCGCCACTATGACGTCGGGCTCGTCCACCGCCACAGCACAGAAGGTGAAATGTCCCTCCATCTGGCGGTACGAGGCCACCACGGCGTCGCGGAGAGAGCCCGTATAGGCACGCTCGATGAGATGCGCTACGACCTCGGCGTCGGTCTCCGAGGTGAAGATGTGCCCCTGCTCCTGCAGTTCGGCCCGCAGACCCAGGTAGTTCTCCACGATACCGTTGAGCACTATGGCGAAGCGCCCCGAGCAATCGGTGTGCGGGTGGGCGTTCTCATCGGAGGGGCGACCGTGTGTAGCCCAGCGGGTGTGCGCGATGCCCACCGTCCCCGTGTCTCCCAGCTGCTCCAGGAGCCCTTCCAGATGATCGAGGTTGCCCACCGAGTGGACAAGACGAAGACGACCGCCCTCTGTGATGGAGATGCCGGCCGAGTCGTAACCGCGATATTCGAGTTTGCGGAGACCACGGAAGAGGATGTCCCGGCAGGGCCTATACCCCACGTAGCCGACGATACCGCACATCTAGCAAACCTCCGTCGTCGCGAGCCTCCTTCAGCGGAGGCGAAGTTCCACGTAAGGCGAGGTCCACGCGGCCACCAGGGCTTCGTACGACGGGATCATGTCGATGTCCGTGCCGATCCCATACCCGGGACACTCACGCCCAGCCTCGACCACCAGATAATCGCCGGACCGTCCGATCTCGCTCAGCCCCGGGTCGCAGAAGTGCACCGTCCCGGAGGCCAGATCCTGCCGGCCCAACCCGAGGACCAGACGTCTGCGTCCGTCACTATGGGGCGGTTTAGTATACTCCTCGAGCACTTCCGCCCGCAGCGTGCAGGCACATCCACAGCCCGGGATGGGCTGGTAGGTGAGGGCTTCTTGGCCGAGCAGCAGCGCCTCGCCGCAGCGCAGTTCGGTCACCTCTTCGGGCAGGTCCTCACCTTGTAGAACGAGGGCGAGCGCGCTCGAGTTCCCACCCGACACCCGCGCCACTTCGATGCCCGCCTCGCGGAGCTCGCGCGCAGCTCGAGCAACGGCCTCCAGCGATGCGCGGATCCCGGTGGGCGCGCCCTGGAAACAAGCGTAGTTGGTCGAGAGCCCCACCAGTCGCAGCCGAGGTTCGGCACACACCTGCTGCGCCAGCTCGGGCAACAGCCCCGCCGGCACGCCTTCACGCGCATCACCCGTCTCCAACGAGATCATCACCCGGCGCGGCGCCCCGGCACGAGCACAGGCGGCCACCGCCCCCGCCGCGTGCCCGGATGACACGTGAGTGAGGTCCCCCGGCTCGAAAGGCCCCCGTACCGAGGGCAAATAGATACGCTGCAGTTCCACATGAGGCAGGGCCTCCCGCAGCCGGCGTAGATTGCGGTCGCGAGTGTCGGCCAGAGCCACGGCTCCACCGGCCAGCATGGCCGCGCCCACAGCCGGTTCGCCCAGACAGCCCTTGGTGACCCCCACCAAGTCGACCCCCTGCCCGCGCAGCAACCCGGCCACCTCTTCGGCGTTCTGACCGATGATCTGTGTATCGACGTGCAGTTCAGGCATCACTCCGCCTCACGTGGGCGCCGCGAAGGATCCACGAGCGGGCCCTCAGCCGATTCCTCCGCACACCCACAAAGCAAACGAGGCGAGGGAGCAGGCTCCCTCGCCTCGCCATACACCATGTGAACCGCGACTAGCGCTTCGAGAACTGCGGGCGCTTGCGGGCCTTCTTCAGACCGGCCTTCTTGCGCTCGACCATACGAGCGTCGCGGGACAGATGCCCGGCGCGCTTGATGTCGGTCTTGAGCGAGGGGTCGGCTTCCACCAGGGCGCGCGCCACACCATGCTTTAGAGCGCCGGCCTGGCCCGACTTACCGCCGCCGTGGATGTCGGCGATGATGTCGTAACGGGAGTCGGTGCCGGTCTCGACCAAGGGGGAACGGACGACCAGCATGAGCGTCTGGCGGTTGAAGTAATCCTTGACGTCCTGGCCGTTGACGGTGATGTTGCCTGTGCCCGGCATGAGACGGACGCGGGCCACCGAGGTCTTACGTTTGCCGGTGGCCGAGTAGACTACTGCTGCCATGGGAACTCCTCCGGACGCTGGGCCTGATGGGGATGGTTCGGCCCGGCATAGATCTTGAGCTTGTTCAGCTGCTGAGCCGCGATACGGTTCTTGGGCAACATGCCCTTGACGGCCTTGCGCAGGACTTCGGTGGGGCGGCGGTCGATCATCTGAGCCAGGGTGCGGCTCTTGAGGCCACCGGGATACCCGGAATGCCGATAGTAGATCTTGCCCGCCATCTTGTTGCCCGTCACCGCGATCTTCTCGGCGTTGACCACGACGACAAAATCCCCGGTATCAACATGAGGGGTGTACTGGGGCTTGTTCTTGCCCCGCAGCACAACGGCGATCTCCGACGCCAGACGGCCCAGGTTCTTGCCTTCAGCGTCGACGACCCACCAGTTACGCTGGACCTCACCGGGTTTTGCCGTATAGGTTTTCACACTTCCTCCTTAGCAGGTTGCTGCGGGATGAAGCCATGCAGCAGCCTTTCCAAAACGCGAGCGCAGATAATAGTGGAGAAGGACGTCCGCTGTCAAGGAGCACGCCGAGCCCGCCCGTGGTTTTGCTTCCTCTCGGACGCGGTACTCAAGCGGAGGACCACTATATATAAGGTTGACAACAAGGCCGGCCGCGGGTACCTTAGCGGCCGACGCCGAACTGTCGTTCGGTAGTTTAGCATCGGCATTTCGAAGACTCGCATCCACGCTCGAGGGGCGACAGAATGACAGACACTCAGCGGCTGACCAACCTCACCACCGGCGGACCCGTGCACGTGGACGTGCAGGACGGCAAGATCGTGCGCATCATCCCTCTGGAACTCGATGCAAGCGACGGGCCTTCGTGGACGATCAAAGCCAGGGGGCGCGATTTCACCCCACCGCGGAGGACCACCCTGTCGTCGTGGACGGTGGCGCACAAGTCGACCATCTACTCCCCCAAACGCATCCTCACCCCACTCAAGCGGGTGGATTTCGATCCCAAAGGGGCACCAGGCTCCACCGGGCCTGGGGGCCGCAACATCCAGAACCGTGGTGTTTCGGGTTACGAGCCCATCAGCTGGGATGAGGCCTTGGACATCGTCGCTGACGAGATGATCCGCTTGAAACGCGAGGTCGGCCCGGGCGCCATCATGACCACGGCGTCCTCGCACCATCTGTGGGGCAACGTGGGCTACCGCTTCAGCGCCTACAACCGCTTCGTGAATCTTTGGGGCATGACCTACATCGAGCACAACCCCGACAGCTGGGAGGGCTGGCAGTGGGGTGGCGATCACATGTGGGGCTTCGCCAGCCGCTTGGGCATCCCCGAACAGTACGACCTGCTCGAGGACGCGCTGCAGAACACGGAGCTGATGGTGTTCTGGTCGTCCGATCCCGAGACCACCTGTGGCGTGTACGGCGCCCATGAGAGCACACCGCGTCGCGACTGGCTCAAGCAGTTGGGCGTCAAGATGGTCTTCATCGATCCCTACTTCAACCACACCGCTGGTCTGGTCGCCGACAAATGGTTCGCCCCGCGGATGGGTACCGACGTAGCCCTCGGCCTCGCCATCGCCTTCGTGTGGCTGACCGAGGACCTCTACGACAAGGACTACGTGGCCACCCACACCCACGGTTTCGACGAGTGGAAGAGCTACGTGCTGGGCGAGAGCGACGGCGTGCCCAAGACGCCCGAGTGGGCGGCGGACGAGACCGCCCTGCCCGCCCGCGAGATCCGGGCCCTGGCCCGCGAATGGGGTTCCAAGAAGACCATGCTGGCTGCCGGCGGCCTGGGAGGCTGGGGAGGCGCGTGCCGCTCCTCCTACGGAGCCGAGTTCGCCCGCACCATGATCGCCCTGGCCGCCATGCAGGGTTTGGGCAAGCCGGGCAGCAACATCTACTCCACCGCGTGCGGCGCCCCCGCCGACCGTGACTTCTACTTCCCCGGGTACTCCGAGGGAGGTATCTCCGGAGATGTGGGCGGCACCGCCGCCGGCAAGTACCTGGCGGCGCGCATGTGGCCCGACGGCGGCTCCATGGCCAACCCCCACCGCAGTGCCGACGGCCAGATAGGCTATCGCCTGCTCATCCCCGAGATGATGCATCATCAGCGCCTGGAATGGCGCAGCCGGGGCTTCTGCGGCGGCTCCATCGAGATGCAGTTCAAGAAGTACGAGTATCCCGCACCGGGCTACCCCTTCGCTCAGATGTACTACCGCTACGGGGGCGCCTTCATCGGCACCATGACCGAGACCAACCGTTTCGTCCGCGGGTATCGCGAGGGCAAGGTCCCCTTCGTCGTCAACCAAGGCATCTGGTTCGAAGGTGAGACCAGGTTCGCCGACATCATCCTGCCCGCCTGCACCAACTTCGAGCGCTGGGACATCGGCGACTGGGCCCATCCATCCGGATACGGCACGCACAAGTTCGACCAGGTGAACCACCGGCTCATCGTGCTGCAGAAGAAGTGCATCGAGCCGCTGGGCGAATCGAAGTCGGACTACGAGATCTTCCGCCTGCTCGCGCAGCGCCTGGGCTTCGAACAGGCCTACACCGAGGGCGGACACACCGAACTGGACTGGATCAAGCGGGTGTTCAACGCCAGCGACCTGCCCAAGCGCATCAGCTGGGAGGACTTCGAGCGCAAGGGCTACTACATGGTGCCCGTGCCCGAGGATCAAGAGGCCACCCCGGCTCTGCGCTGGTTCGCCGAGGACCGTGTCAAGGACACCCCTGACTGGGGCCCCCCACCGTGGGACCAGATCGGCGGCAAGGGGCTGCAGACTCAGTCCGGCAAGATAGAGTTCGTGGCCAACAGCCTCAAACGCTTCTACGAGAGCGAGGGTGAGGATCCGGAGCGGCCGGTGATGGGGCCGCAGTACCTGGAGAGCTGGGAGGGGCACCACACCGCTGAGCTCTTCACCAAGTACCCACTGGCCATGGTGTCGCCGCATCCGCGCTACACCTTCCACACCATCGGCGACAGCAAGGAATCGTGGAGCAACGAGATCAAAGACCACCGTGTGCTCAAAGAGGACGGCAAGTACTACTGGATCATGCGCGTACACACGTCGGATGCCGAAGCCCGAGGGATCAAAGACGGAGACCTCATCCGCGCCTACAACGACCGCGGCGAAGTGATCCTGGCCGCGCAGGTCAGCGAGCGCATCAAACCCGGGACGGTGCACAGCTACGAATCGTGCGCCGACTACCTGCCTTTGGGCGAGCCCGGACATTCCGCGGACACGGCGGGATGTATCAACACGCTGGTCTCAAAGCGCTTCGTCACCCCCACCTCCCCGGGACAGGCGCCCAACTCCTGCCTGGTGGAGATCGAGAAGTGGGACGGCCTCGAGGCGCAGGTCGCCTGAGCCACACGAGCGAGCCGGCTGGTCCGGCCACTGTGAGAGAACGAAAAGGGCGCCGCAAGGCGCCCTTTTCTTGATCACGGATTCGACAGAGTCGACGAGTCGACATCTCAGCCCAGGCCCGCGTTGAACGAGCGCGGGCTGAGGCGACGACGGGGCGCGCGGGTCCCTGCCCTACCTCTCGGGCTCGAGCAGATGGCGGACGTTCTTGACCAGAGCCGCCGGCTCCATCGGCCGCTCTTCGAACCGGCCCACAGGAACGACCCCGGCCTCATCGCAATAGGTGAAGAACTCCACGGTCCTGCCGACCGTAGCCAGCACCAGGATGGGCGCTTGGAGGCCGCCGCTGCGCAGGTGCGCGGCCATGTGGGCGGCATCGTCCAACTTGCGCGCCATGACATCGATGAACACCAGGTCGGGCTTGAAATGAGAGAGGAGCGCCACAGCACCCTCGAGACTGGGCGACATGGCTACCGTGTAGCCCTCTCGCTGCAGTACCGTCCTGCCGGCCTCGACGACATCGGGGTCGCCGTCGAGCATGAGGATGCGCGTCATGGTGCCTCCCTGTGCGTCTCCGGGCCGCGCGGACGAAGGCCGCGCGGCCCGGCGCATCGCGTCCCTGTCAGGCCGCGTACTTCTCCACTTCGATCAAGCACGAGTTGGCGGCGGTAGCGTGCGACTTCTTGATCATCATCCGGCTGGGGGTGAGCGTGTTCACGCACCCGCCCCGGTCGTCGGACTCGCCGGGTCGTCCCACCGGCTCGTACACGGCGGACGACTCATATGAATGTACCAGACCGGGCCGCACCCGTTCCGTCACCTGGGCGGCGCAGATGACGCCGCCACGGTCATTATAGAGACGGATGAGATCGTTGGCCTTGATGCCCCGCGCAGCTGCATCCATCGGGTTGAGGCGGGCCACCCAGTAGTAGTGACCGTCGATGAGCACGCGATGCTCCGCGATCTCGTTCACCGCCCCGCCTTTGCCGTCGTGGTGGGTATGGAACGAGAAGCGAGAATGCGGCGTGATGAGCTGCAAGGGGTACTTCTCGAACAACTCGGTGGTGTGAGGCCCCTCCCACGACTCGCGATAGGTCATGATGGGCGGGCGCTCGGGGTCGTCGGGATCGAAACGCTTGAGGCTGGACGACTCGAACTCGATCTTGCCCGTCTGCGTCTGCAGGCCACGGCGCCATTCCTCGGTGTAGTCACCAGGCAGTGGCGAGAGGTCGGGCACGTCTTTGAGTCGATCCTCGGCGAACCACTCGTAAGCCACCGGGTCGCGCAGCACTTCGGGCAGGGGCGGGACCACGTAATAGCCCTTCTGCAGGAACTTCGACCAAGAGATGTTCTGCGGCAGGTCGGTGGCCTCGAACAGACGCCGGCACCAGTCGAGCTCACTGCTGCCTTCGGCGAACGCGTTGCCCAAGCCCAAACGCTCAGCCAACTCCAGGAAGATCGCGAAGTCGGACTTCGATTCGCCCAGGGGTGCGATGCACTTGTGCTGCATCACGGCCACGCGATGGTTGCACTGGGTGAACGCGTGCTCGGCATAGCCGCCGGGATTGGCGAACTCGCCGATATCCCAGCGCTCGAAGTTGGTGCAGGCCGGCAGGATGACGTCGGCGAACTTGGCCTCGCCCTCGAACCAGATGGACTGATTCACCACGAACTCGAGGGTCTCGCACGCGTACATGCGGGCGTACCGGTTCGTGTCCACCATGGTGCCGAAATGCGAGCCGCCGAACTTGTAGTACATCCGTACCGGAGAATGACCCGGCGACGGATACGAGAAACGGGCGAACTGCGCCTCGATGGTCTTGCCGTCGTTGACGTAGGCGTCGGTGTGTCCGTCCATAATGGCTTCCGGGATCTTGAGCCGAGGGATGGCCTGCTTGACCGGGTTCATGCTCACCAACTGCGGCATACGTTGGTACATGTGCAGTGAAAGACCGGTGGCGTCGAGATCACCCGACATACCGCCTTCGGCGTAGCCGGGGAAGTAGAAGCGCGTGTCCAGCGGAGCGCCCTGCTGCAGGCAGCCCATGTTGACGCCGGGCTTGCCCAGGCCCTGCATGGCCATGAGGTACACCATGCCCCGTGCCCAGTCGGTGCCGGTGGCCGTCCGACAGGCGCCGCCGAACCCCACGTATCCGCCCGGTGACAGATAGGTGCGTTTGCTGCCCCAATCGCGGGCCAGAGCGCGTACGTCCTTGGCCGGCACGCCGGTCTCCTGCTCCTGCCACTCGGGCGTCTTGGCGATGCCGTCATCTTCGCCCAACACGTAGCGCTTCCACTTGTCGAAGCCGACCGTGCGCGCGGCCACGTAGTCCTTGTCGTAGAGGTCTTCGGTCATCCACACATAGGCGATGGCAAGGACGAGAGCGCTGTCCGTGCCCGGCCTGGGAGCCAGCCACTTGCCGCCCAGCCAGGCGGCGGTGTGGTTGTAATAGGGGTCGATGTGCACCATGGGGATGCCCAGTTCTTTGAGCCACTGCCTGCGGATAGTGCCCTCCTGAGCCCCGTACACGCCCGCGGTGGCCTCCGGGTCGCTCGACCAGAAGACGATCATCTCGGCGTTCTTCAGACAGTCCTCCACGGTACTGAAGGTCTCGCCGCCGCCCAGACGGGTGCTGTGCCCCCAGTGATGCATGGCCCCCCAGTACCATCCCTCCCAGCTGTCGGGGTTGTGGGCGATGGGAGTCCACCCGATCGAATTGAAGAAGCGGATGCGGGCCGACAGCCAGTAGCCGATGGCGCCCCAGTTCTGATGCGAACCGCTGCCGTTCATGATGGCGCCCGGGCCGTGTTCGGCCTTGACTCTCTTGATCTCGGAGGCGACTATGTCGAGCGCCTCGTCCCACGTGATGCGCTCGTAGCCGGAGATACCGCGGTTCTGATGGTTGCGCCCGCCGGGGCCGGTGGAACCGGGAGCCCCTTTAGGATCGAAGTCCACCCGCTTCATGGGATACAGCAGGCGATCGGGCGAGTACACGAGCGACTTCCAACTGAGAGTGTGAGGACTCACCGTCGTCCGATGAGGCGGGGCGAAGGTCTTGCCCCGGGCTTCGATCTTCCACGGCTGGGCATCGTCGCCGTCGAACTCCATGGGTGTGATGCGTACGATCTTGCCGTCCTTCACGTACACGAACACCGGACCGCCGTTGGAGTTGTTGGTGTAGCGCGTCACCCCTCCACTCATCTTGACACCATAGGTCTGGCCCGCGGAGAGGAGCAGGGTGAGCGTGTTGGTGAACCACGTGACCAGGTCGTCCTTGCCGGCCACCTCCAACTTGAAGGTCTTGGCGGCGCTGAGGAACTCCAGCTGATCTCGTTTGGGCCGAAGCACCTTCCCAGCGAGAGCGGCATCCTGGAACGACATCACCACATCGGCCTGGGGATGGATGCCCTTCTTGGACGAGACTTTCCCCCCCTTGAACACGTAGTGCCTGCCGGCGGACCCGTCGCGCAGCCTGACCTGGGCCACCAGGTCGTGCTCCGCGAAGCGATCGCGGATCTCACGGTAGCGTACGCGCTGGATCTTCATTATCAGCCCAAGACCCCAGGTGACGATCTTGAACTGAAGCGTATGCCGGCGATCAGAGAGTGACATCGGTGACCTCCGTGGAGACGTGATGAGTGATGACCGGTTCGGCGCCGACGCGGAGGAGGACGGTGCCCACATTGAGGCTCTCTCCCAACGTGATGGTGAGCTCGGCAGCCTCATGGCCCGCTAGACCCACGCCGAGCCGGTACTCGCCGCTTCGAGCCTTCAAGCCGTCGAACTTGAAATCTCCGAAGACGTCGGCGGTGGCCGTCCAGCGCTCGGCGACCTGGGCAGGCTCTCCTTGCGAGACGGCGAGACGCTCTAGCACCACCTCGGCCCCGGCCGCACAATCCACCACGCCGCCACGCTCCACAGCCACGCTTCCGGCGATGAAGCAGTCGCTGAAGCGGCTGAGGTTCTTGTAGACCACCGCCGTGTCCTCCAAGCGCCCGGGATGCAGCGTCGCCAGTCCTTCTCGTGCCGCGTGGGCGGCGAACTCCTCGTCATCCATGCGCACGAAACCGAGCGCGCCTGGGCCGCATGCCGTGACACACCGCGGTCTGTCCCAGCCGTCGTCGAGCAGATGCGCGCAGAGCGTACACTTGTGAGCCGCGCCCGTCCCCTCGTTCCACACGATCATGCCGTAGGGGCAGGCCTCCACCAACTTGGCATCGCGCGCCTTGTTCACATCGATCATCACGATCCCGTCGGGACGCTTGCTGATCGCCCCGGCGGACCGGGCGATGCAGGGCGCATCGGAACAGTGGGTGCACAGGGTGGGACGATACGTCACATCGATGAGTGGGAACCGCCCGCGCTCGTGGCAGGGTATGTCGATCCACCGCTCGCCGTGAAGAGCCTGAGCACTGGTATAGCCCGGCCAGTCGTTGCCCACGTGCTCGTCCTTGCAGGCCAGCATGCAGTTGTTGCAGCCCTGACAGCGGGCCACATCGACGATCAAATGTGCTTTCTTTCTCATTATCGCTCCGTGTGGACACGCCGCCGCCGAGCGTCGGCAGTTATCGCAGAAATGTGCGGAACTAAACTACCGGCTGATTGGTAGTTTGTCAAGATGCTGTGGCAGGTCCGAAGCCGGCCCCGAACCGGCTCAAGAGTGCGCGCATACCCAGAATCTGACGGACTTACGACAGGACGGAAGGCGGCGATGATAGGCGCGGATGGCTTCCGGCATGCTACCCTCGACCGATACAATGTGTACGTGATGCCGACGGCGTCCGTCAGAAAGGGTCGATCTGGCCAGATTCACACATCGCATGACCGCGGAGGCACGCAAGCGCCAGATAGTGGAGGTCGCACTCGACCTCATCTCCCACCACGGCCTGCAGGGCGTGACCATGTCGCGCATCGCCGCCGGCGTGGGCATCACGCAGGCCTCGCTCTACACGCATTTCGAAAGCCGGCAGGCCATCCTCTTGGCGGCCCTGGACGTGATCTACGACAAGATCTATGCCTCACGCGAGACGCCCACCAACGAGAACTCCCTGGAGCGCCTACGTGAGATCTGCGAACGCCACGTGAAGCTCTGGGCCGACCAGGGGGAACGCCACCACGCCCAGTTGCTGCTGGAGTTCATCGCAGGGGCGCCCGGCGAGGGGCTGCGGGAAGCCTTGGCCGAGAAGCACCTTGCCACCGTGCAGCAGTTCGCTCAGATCGTGGAGGACGGCAAACGCGAAGGCAGCATCCCAGCCTACGTGGATGCCGAACAGGTGGCCTGGCTCATCACCGGGTTCGCCTTCGCCGGCGACGTCTGTCACTTGATGGGCTTCACGTCGTTCCTGGAGCCCAAGGTGTCCACCTATTGGCTCGACCTCATGTTCGCCGGGTTCCGCACCGGCAACCTGGACTTCCTGAGCCAAGGCGACGGCCATGCCGTGGCTGAGGCCGGATCCGCCCGCTGAGCATCCGCTGACCGCAGCCGATGCGTCATACGCCTGTCTGAGCGTCCTCGGCTAGACCTGCTCCAGCTCGATAAGCGTCCCCAGGAAGTCCGCCGGATGGACGAATATCACCGGGTTGCCGTGAGCGCCGATCTTCACCTTGCCCAGCACACGCGCGCCTTCGGCCTCCAGCTTCTCCACGGCTGTCTGGATATCCTCGACCTCGAAGCACAGGTGATGCATGCCACCGCGGGGGTTCTTCTCCACGAACCCTTTGATGGTGGAGTCCTCGCCCAACGGCTCCAGTAGCTCGACCTTCGTGTTGGGCAGCGTCACGAAGCTCACGGTCACACCGTGTTCGGGCAGGGCTTTCGGCTCGGATACGTGGCCGCCCAGTGTGTCCCTGTAGACGGCCATGGCCTTGTCCAAGTCGGGCACGGCGATAGCCACGTGGTTGAGTCTCCCTATCACGATCTCCTCCTCTACGGCTGTATGGGGACCTGGCTGCGTCGTCACGCGTCGTCCTTCCCCTGTAAGAACACATCGAGCAGATGACGAGCCGCCGTCATGGGCAACGCGTGCCCCGTGACCACAGCCTTTTCGATACGCGGTAATTCTGATTTCACCCGAGGATCGCGACGCAGCGCCTCCAGCAGGTCCTCGGCAGTCTCGCTCCACAACCACTTGCGCCGCTGCTCCGCGCGGCGCGCCTCCAAGCGACCGGCGTCACGCATGGCCGCGCAGTAGTCTTCTATAGCCTTCCACACCTCGGACAGACCCTCACCCGTAAGGGCGGAGCACGTCCGCACCGGCGGCGAGCCGACCCCGTCCCAGCGCTTCTGGGCCATGAGGGCCAGGCCGTAATCGACGGCGGTCTGCTCGGCGACCGTCTTGAGTGCCCCGTCCGCCTTGTTCACCACCACGATGTCGGCCAGCTCCACGATGCCGCGCTTCATCCCCTGCAGTTCGTCACCACCGCCGGGCTGGAGCAGCAAGAGCAGGACGTCGGTCATGTCGGCCACCATGGTCTCCGATTGACCGACGCCAACCGTCTCTATCATCACCACGTCGAAACCGGCAGCCTCGCACAGCAGCATCACCTCGTGCGTGCGGCGCGCGACACCGCCCAGTGTGCGCCCGGCCGGAGAGGGCCGGATGAAGGCCTCGGGGTGGCGCGCCAGCGCCTCCATGCGCGTCTTGTCGCCTAGGATCGAGCCGCCGGAGACCACCGACGACGGATCGACGGCCAACACCGCCACCCGGCGCCCCTGTTCAATGGCGTGGAGTCCCAGCGCTTCGATGAAGGTGGATTTCCCCACGCCCGGAGGACCCGACACTCCCAGCCTCAGCGCGCCTCCGGTGCGGGAGCCCACCAACTCCAGTACATCGAGGGCCTGGGCTCTATGATCCGCCCGTGACGACTCGGCAAGCGTGATGGCCTTGGCCAGTGCCCTTCGCTGGCCGGCCAGGATGCCCTCCGCCAGCGCGGAAGGGCTCTTGTCGATGCTCATGACGCCTCAGGCCCCGCTCGCGTGACGGTCCCGCCGCGATCAGGCCTTGGCCCGTCGGGCCCTGAGCAGCCGTATGATCTCAGCCGCCGCCTCGGGGATGCGGGTACCGGGCACGAAGACCGCGCTCGCACCGGCGGCGAACAGAGCCTCATGATCCTGCGGCGGGATGACCCCACCCACGACCACCAGTACGTCCTCGCCACCGAGCGCTTTCAGCTCCTCGACCAGTTTGGGCACCAAGGTCTTATGGCCCGCGGCGAGAGAAGACACGCCCACCACATGGACGTCGTTCTCCATGGCCTGCTGAGCCGCCTCTGCCGGGGTCTGGAACAGCGGACCCATGTCCACGTCGAAGCCTGCATCGGCGAAGGCGCTCGCGATGACCCGGGCGCCGCGGTCGTGCCCGTCCTGGCCCAACTTCACCACCAGGATGCGCGGCCGCCGTCCCTCTTCCTCAGCAAAAGCCTCTACCTGTTCCCGGATGTCCACGAACGCATTATCTCCCTCATACGCCGCGCCGTACACGCCCGATATGGAGCGCACCGAAGCCCGATGCCGGGTGAACACCTTCTCGAGCGCATCCGAGATCTCGCCCACTGTAGCGCGGGCGCGGGCGGCATCGACCGCGCAGGCGAGCAGACTGCCCTCGCCCGTGCGGGCACACTCGGTGAGCGCCTCCAAGGCGGCCGCGCAGGCGGCCTGGTCGCGGTCGGCCCGCACCTGTTCCAAGCGCTTGATCTGCGACTCTTGCACCTTGGCCGTATCGACATCCAGGATGGGGATCTCGGTCTCTTCGGGGGCCAGGTACTTGTTCACGCCCACCAGCACGTCGGCGCCGCTGTCCACGCGCGCCTGACGGCGCGCCGCCGACTCCTCGATGCGCAGCTTGGGCAGGTTGGCCGCGACGGCCTTGGCCATGCCGCCCATCTGCTCCACCTCATCGATGAGCTTCCGCGCCTCGGTGGCCAACCGGTCCGTCAAGCTCTCGATGTAGTACGAGCCGCCCAGCGGGTCGATGACCTTGGTGATGCCTGTCTCTTCCTGCAGAATGATTTGCGTGTTTCGGGCGATGCGGGCCGAGAAATCGGTGGGCAGCGCCAGCGCCTCATCGAACGAGTTGGTGTGCAGCGACTGGGTGCCGCCGAGCGCGGCCGCGAGAGCCTCGATGGCGGTGCGGACCACGTTGTTGTAGGGATCCTGCGCTGTCAGGCTCACGCCCGAGGTCTGGCAGTGCGTACGCAGCATGAGCGATTCCGGCTTCTTGGGCTGGAACTTCTCCTGCATGAGCTCAGCCCACAGCAGGCGGGCGGCCCGCAGCTTGGCGATCTCCATGAAGAAGTTCATCCCGATGGCGAAGAAGAACGACAGTCGCGAGGCGAACGCATCCACATCGAGACCCGCACTGATGGCGGCACGCACGTACTCGATGCCGTCGGCGATGGTGTAGGCCAACTCCTGCACCGCGGTCGCCCCCGCCTCCTGCATGTGGTAGCCGGAGATGGAGATGGGGTTGAAGCGCGGCATGTGCGTGGACGTGTAGCCGATGATGTCGGCCACGATGCGGATGGAGGGCTCAGGCGGATAGATGTAGGTGTTCCGCACCATGAACTCTTTCAGGATGTCATTCTGGATGGTACCCGCCAACTGTTCTGGAGCCACACCCTGCTCCTCGGCGGCCACGATGTAGAAAGCCATGATGGGCAGCACCGCCCCGTTCATGGTCATCGACACCGACGTCTTGTCCAGAGGGATGCCGTCGAAGAGGATCTTCATGTCCTCCACACTGTCCACGGCGACTCCCGCTTTGCCCACGTCACCGTGTACGCGCGGATGGTCTGAGTCGTACCCGCGGTGGGTGGCGAGGTCGAAAGCCACCGAGATGCCCTGCTGCCCGGCGGCCAGGTTGCGCCTGTAGAAGGCGTTCGATTCCTCAGCGGTGGAGAAGCCGGCGTACTGGCGGATGGTCCAAGGCCGTCCGGCATACATGGTCGCCCGCGGACCACGCACGTACGGAGGAAGGCCGGGGAGGCTCTTGGCATGCTCCAAGCCTTCGGTGTCGGACGCTGTGTAGAGGATGTCGAGTTCGATCCCTTCCGGGGTCCTCCAGTTGAGAGCGGCCGGAGGCTTACCTTTGCACTCCTTGGCCGCTTGGGCGGCCCACTGGTCGTGTGTCGGCTCCGGAAAAGCGCCCATCAGGTCACATCCTCCTCTTCGGCATCCCGCGTCGATCCATCGCAGAAAAAATGAAAGTGAATAAGTGGCTTTCTGTTATAGCCATATTACTACGTGTGATTCCATCGCGCTGGCGTAGGACCGCCCTACGGGCGGAGCGCCTCCGCGGCCGGATAGGCCACGTCCCACAGAAAGAGTCCGCGCGCCGGTGCGGTGCGCCCCGCTTCCTCCCTGCAAGCGCCGTTCAGCAGCCTCCGGAAGTCGGCCGGACTCCTGTCTCCCCGGCCCACCTCGACCATGGTGCCCACCAGTGTCCGCACCATGTGGCGCAGGAAGGCATCCGCCTGGATCTCCAGGAACACTCGCTCGGCGCCCATACGCCGCCATCTGCAGCACGTCACGAGTCGCTGGAAGAACATGTGCTCCGTCTGCGTGGGAGTGAAGGCCGTGAAGTCATGCCGCCCCTGCACGGCGATGGCGGCCTCCCGAAGGAGTCCGAGGTCCAGCGATCCGCTCACGCGCCACACGTAGCGCGCACAGAACGGTGAGTCGACCCCGCCAACTTGCACGAAGTACCGATAGGTGCGGCTGAGAGCCTGGCGCCGGGCATCGAAGCCCGGCGCGGGCACAAGCGACGTGACCGTGATGGCCGGGGGGGTGAGCGCGTTGAGCGACCGCAGCAGGCGCGTCGTGTCGACGTCGAGAGGGAGTCGAAGGCTTACCACCTGCCGTCGGGCATGAACACCTGTGTCCGTCCGCCCCGCCACCCGCAGCCCGGGCGCCCGCCCAAGCACGGTGATGAAGGCCTGCTCCAGGCAGCCCTGCACCGTCGCCTGGCCCTCCTGCTTCGCCCAGCCATGCAGATGGGTGCCGTCGTACTGGAGGTCCATCCGATAGGTCTGCTGCTCGGTCCAGGGTGTAGGCCGTTCCATCAACTTCCTCTATCGATGTGATCCCTCACGCAAAAAGGGCCGGGAGCGTTCTCTCACTCCCGGCGCCTCGTTGTGCGTCTCGACCGTTCGGCCCACCCTCTTGCCGCCCGTGGACTCGCGATGGACTCAGACCAGTTCCAGGTACACCATCTCGGCAGCATCGCCCAACCTGGGGCCCAGATGGATGATACGGGTGTATCCGCCCGGGCGATCGGCGTACTTCGGAGCGATCTCGTTGAACAGCTTGTACGTGATCTGCTTGTTGCGCAGTTGGCTGATAGCGACACGGCGCGAGTTGAGGTCGCCGGCCTTGCCCATCGTGATGATCTTCTCCACCATGGGCTTGACCTCTTTGGCCCGGGCCTCAGTCGTCTTGATGCGTCCATGCTCGAGCACAGAGCAGGCAAGATTCGCCAGCATCTGCCGGCGGTGATCCGGCTGGACGCCGAAACGTCTCCCTTTTCTCTGATGCCTCACTCTTATTCTCCTCTAAGCTTCAGGTTGTTCTGGGCCAGGCGCTCGCGCACCTCTTCGATGCTTTTCCGCCCGAAATTGGGGATGCACATCAGTTCCTGGTCGGTCTTGCGGATGAGGTCACCGATGGTCTCGACTCCCTCGCGCTTCAGGCAGTTGTACGAACGGACCCCCAGTTCCAACTCTTCGATGGGAGTATCGTCGTAGTCAGAGAGGCCGTGGTCGTCCTGCTCTTCGCCCGACCCGCTCTCCTTCTCTTCGCCGTCCTCGTCAGATCCGTCCTTGTCCTCGCCCGCGGCGATGAAGATGGCCAAGTCGTCACGAAGGATGGCGGCGGCCTTGCTGACGGCAGCCAGCGGCTCGATGGAACCGTCGGTCTCGACCTCGAGCGTCAACTTGTCAAAATCGGTACGCTGGCCGACACGTGCCGGCTCGACACTGTAGGCCACCCGGACCACCGGTGAGAAGATGGAGTCGATGGGAATGACGCCCAGTACCGTCTCCGGCCTCTTGTTCTCGTCCCCCGAGGCGTACCCACGGCCGCGACGCACGGTCAGCTGCATCTCCAGGCGTCCGCCGTCCTCCAGGCTGCCTATGTAGGCATCCGGGTTCATGACCTCCACGTTCCCCGGCAGTTGGATGTCGCCGGCGGTGATGGTGCCCGGACCTTCCTTGACCAGCTGCACCTCGTGCTCGTCGGCTTCGCCGTGTACCACGAAGACGATCTTCTTCAGGTTCAGGATGATGTCGGTGACGTCTTCCTTCACATGAGGCACAGTCGAGAACTCGTGCTCCACGCCTGCGATCTTCACGGCCGAGATTGCTGCCCCCTCCAGCGAGGAAAGCAGCACCCGCCGGAGTGAGTTGCCAAACGTGTACCCGAAGCCACGGGCCAGCGGCTCGACCATGAAGCGGCCCCGGTTCTCGCCGACCGGCTCATACGTACTATGCGGGGTGGCAAAATCTAGCAATCGGCCCTCCTATCTCTACGCTGCGCATGAAGCGCCAGCATCCTGCATCTGCCTCTACTTGGAGTACAGCTCGACGATGAGCGACTCCTGGATGGGGATGTCGATGTCGGCGCGCGTGGGCGGGCGCAGGACTTTGCCCACCATGTTGTCGTGATCGGCCTGCAGCCACGCAGGCACCGAGGCCGTCAGGTCGGTGGCGTCCTCCACCACGGCCTTCAGCCCTTCGCTCTTGAGCACCGCGGCGATGACGTCGTCGGTCTTCACCCTATAAGAGGGGATGTTGACCTTGCGGCCGTTCACCGTGAAATGACCGTGCCGGATCAACTGCCTGGCCTGGCGATGAGAGGCGCCGAAACCCAGACGGTAGACCACGTTGTCCAGGCGGGATTCCAGCAGGCACAGCAGGTTCTCACCCGTGATGCCCGGCTGACGGGCGGCCTTCTCGTAGTAGCTGCGGAACTGGCCTTCCAGCACGCCGTAGTAGCGGCGGGCCTTCTGCTTCTCACGCAGCTGGTTCAGATACTCTGACTGCTTCCGCCTGCGACCACGGCCGTGTTCACCCGGGGGATACGCACGCCGGTCGACGCCGCACTTGTCGGTGAGGCAACGCTCGCCTTTCAAGAAGAGCTTCTCGCCCTCCCGGCGGCACTGCTTGCACTGAGGAGATCTGTCTCTCGCCATTCTTACTACTCCGCCTTATACACGACGCCGCTTCTTGGGGCGGCAGCCGTTGTGAGGGATGGGGGTGACGTCTTTGACGCTGGTGACATCCAGACCAGTGGCCTGCAGCGAACGGATGGCGGTCTCGCGGCCGCTACCCGGTCCCTTGACGAAGCAGTCGACCTTCTGCAGCCCGTGCTCCATGGCCGCACGCGCGGCCCGCTCAGCCGTCACCTGCGCAGCGAAGGGGGTGGATTTACGCGAGCCTTTGAAGCCCGCCGAACCGGCGCTCGCCCACGCGATCACATTGCCCTCTTTGTCGGTGAGGGTCACCAAGGTGTTGTTGAACGAGGTCTTGATGTACGCGTTGCCTACCGCGATGCTCTTGCGCACCTTGCGGCGCCGCCCGCGCGGACCGGTGGTAGTGCGTTTGGGTTTCGGCATCTTCCTCTATCTCCGTCCCTAGATATCCTGCGAGCAGCCGGCCGGCTAGACCCGCACCTTCTTCTTGACGCCCACGGTGGGCTTGTGACCCTTGCGCACCCGGGCGTTGGTCTTGGTGCGCTGGCCTCTGACCGGCATGCCGCGCCGGTGTCGGATACCCCTGTAGCAGCCGATCTCCATCAGGCGCTTGATGTTCTGACTGCGCTCCCGGCGCAGGTCACCCTCCACCAGGATGTTGTCTTCGATGTACCCGCGCAGCCGCACCTCTTCATCTTCAGTGAGGTCCTTGACATGCGTGTTGGGATCGATATCGACCGCGGCCAGGATCTTGTTGGACATCGAGCGACCTATGCCGTAGACATAGGTCAGACCGATCTCGATCCGTTTCTCGCGGGGAAGCGTGACACCAGCGATACGAGCCATCTACCTTCTCCTGCCTAGCCTTGCCGCTGCTTATGACGCGGGTTCTGGCAGATGACCAGCACCACACCGCGCCGCCGCACGATTTTGCACTTCTCGCACATCGGTTTCACCGACGCTCTGACTTTCATCCGATGACCTCTCTACGTCTCTCTACTTGAAGCGATACGTGATCCGACCACGGGTCAGATCGTACGGTGACAACTCCACCTTCACACGGTCACCCGGCAGGATGCGGATGTAGTTCATACGCATCTTCCCCGAGATGTGAGCCAGGATCTCCAGCTCGTTATCGAGCTTGACCCTGAACATAGTGTTGGGCAGGGCCTCGACGACCTCGCCTTCCAGCTCTATTGCTTCTTCTTTAGGACACACGAATGGCCACTCCAGACCTGCCCGAACAACGGCCGAATATCATACCACGTCGCGCCCAGACGACTCCACAAGCCTTGGGCTGTGGGGTCTGTCGGCTACTGTGCTCATGCCTTCTCCCCTGCCATTGGGCGCACCGTGAGGATGCGGGGGCCGTTCTTCGTTATGGCCACCGTATGCTCGAAGTGAGCCGAGAGGCTGCCGTCTTTGGTGTAGATGGCCCAGGAGTCATCGCCCATCTCCACCTCGTACCGGCCGGCGTTCACCATCGGCTCGATGGCGATCACCATCCCCTCGCGCAGTTCCGGCCCACGCCCAGGAGGTCCGAAATTCGGCACCTGCGGGTCCTCATGCATCTCGCGGCCCACACCGTGGCCTACCATGCTTTGGACCACCGAGAAGCCATGCGACTCCACGTAGGTCTGTACCGCGTGAGAGATGTCTCCCACACGGTTGCCGATTCGGCACTGAGCGATACCCCGGCGAAGAGACTCCTCGGTGACCGCAAGCAGCCGCTGGGCCAGTTCCGAGATCTCTCCCACGGGGTAGGTCATCGCTGCGTCGCCGATGAAGCCTTCCATGGTCACCCCCACATCCACGCCCAGGATGTCGCCTTCTTTCAGACGCGTCTTGTCGGGGATGCCGTGGACCACCATATCGTTGGGCGAAGCGCAGATGGAACCCGGGAAGCCCCGGTACCCCTTGAAGGTGGGTGCGCCGCCCTGGCTGCGGATGTACTCCTCAGCCATCTGGTCGAGTTCCTTCGTGGTCACGCCCGGCTTGACCTCTCGCGCAAGCAGGTCAAGACAGCCTCGGACCACGGCACCTGCCCGGGCCATCTTGGCGATCTCAGATTCTGACTTGCGGATGATCACTGTCGAACTCCGATCGTTCCCGCTGCCTACTCGCCCGCCGGCCCGAGGGCTTCGCGGATCTCTTCGTACACGCCGTCAGGGGTGTTGCCCGTGCCATCGACGCGGGCCACCAGACCCTGGGCGTCGTAATACGCGATGAGAGGCTCCGTCTGAGCGCGGTAGACCTCGAGACGATTGCGGACCGTGGCCTCGCTGTCATCATCACGCTGATAGAGCTCGCCGCCGCACTTGTCGCACACGCCCTCTTTGGCGGGCTTGTTGTACTCGACGTGATACGGGGTCTGGCAGTCGCGGCAGATCCGGCGACCCGTCAGACGCAGGATCAGCTCCTCCTCATCCACCAAGAGGGCCAGCACCTTCGTCACGGCCCGATCGAGGGCCTTGAGAGCCTCGTCCAACGCCTCAGCCTGCGGGATGGTACGAGGGAACCCGTCCATGAGGAAGCCCTTGGCGGTGTCCGGCTCCTGAAGACGATCCTTCACGATGCCGATGACCACGCTGTCCGGGACCAACTCGCCCGCGTCCATGTACCTCTTCGCCTCCAGGCCCATCTGGGTCTGGTTCTTCACCGCACCACGCAGGATGTCGCCGGTGGAGATGTGGGGGATACCGTACTCAGCCACGATGCGGCTGGCCTGGGTCCCTTTTCCCGCCCCTGGCGGTCCCAGCAGGATGAGGTTGAACTGACTCATGCTTCCCTCCCTATCACTCGCCTGGCCTACTTGAGGAATCCCTCGTAGTGCCGCATCAACAGTTGAGCTTCCATCTGCTTCATGGTGTCGAGGGCCACGCCCACGACGATCAGCAGCGACGTGCCGCCGAAGTAGAACGGTATGTTCACACCCTTGATGAGCGCCGTGGGCAGCAGCACAATGGCAGCCAGGAACAGGGCTCCCGGGAACGTGATGCGGGTGAGCACCCTATCCAGGTACGCCGCCGTCGGTCGGCCGGGGCGGATGCCAGGGACGAATCCCCCGTACTTCTTGAGGTTGTCAGCCTGGTCGATGGGGTTGAACTGCACCGCGGTGTAGAAATAGGTGAACAACACGATGAGGATGACCTCGGCCACGATGTACCACCAGGTGGAAGGCCCGATGGCGTTGGCCAGGCTTTGTGCCCAGGACCAAGGGGTCATCTGCGCCAGAGTGACGGGGAACAGCAGCACCGACGAGGCGAAGATGACGGGGATGACGCCGGCCATGTTGATGCGGAGCGGCAGATAAGTGCTCTGACCGCCATAGACCTTACGTCCCACCACGCGCTTGGCGTATTGCACCGGGATGCGGCGCTGCCCCTGGGTCACATAGATGATGGCGGCGACCACCAGCACCGACACGATGCCCATGAGCACCCAGTAGCCCGGGTTGAGCGTGAAGAGCTTCTGCAGGCCGCTCGGGAGACGCGACACGATGCTGGCAAAGATCATGAGCGAGATACCGTTGCCGATACCGCGCTGCGTGATGAGCTCGCCCATCCACATCACCAGGATGGCGCCGACCGTGAGCGTCATGACGATGAGCCAGAAACGCAGCAGGTTCAGCGGCGCTTCGGGCGGGAAGGCCCCGTAGCTCCGGAACAGGAAGACGAAGCCGATGGCCTCGATGAACGCCAGGATGCCCGTGAAGTAACGGGTGTACTGGTTGACCTTCTTCTGCCCGGATTCGCCCTCTTTCATGAGCATCTCGAGCCTGGGGATGACCATGGTCAGAAGCTGCATGATGATGGACGCCGTGATGTACGGCATGATGCCCATGGCGAAGATAGCGACCCTCTCCAGGCCACCACCGGCGAACAGGTTGTAAAAGTCGAACACGCCGCCCGTGTTGAACATGTCCTTGACGGCGTCGACACTGATACCCGGCACCGGGATGAAGCAGCCCAGACGGTAGATCGCGATGATCATGGCCGTGAAGAGCAGCTTCTTCCGCAGATCGGGCAGTCTCCATGCATTCAGCAGGGATTGCAGCATCAGGTCCTCACCCCTATGGTCCGCAGCTCGTCAGTCAGCACCGTGCTAGATCACCTCGGCCGTTCCACCGGCCGCCTCGATCTTGGCCTTGGCAGCAGCGCTGAAACCCTGCGCCTTGATGGTGAGGGAGTACGAGAGCTCGCCATCGGCAAGGATCTTCACGCGTTCGTCGGCCTTCTTGATGATGCCTTTCTCGGCCAGTGTCTCCGGGGACACCACCTCACCGGCGGCAAACACGCCGAGCCGGGAGAGGTTCACCGGGGTCATGTAGGTGCGGAACGGGCCGATGGGCATGGCGGTCTTTGCATAGGGACCGCGCAGCTTGGGCGTGCGCATGTGCAGCGGCATCTGGCCGCCTTCATAGCGCGGCGAGATCTGGCCGCCGGAACGCTGTTTGGAGCCCTTATGGCCGCGACCCGACGTCTTGCCCAGCCCGGAACCCTCGCCGCGGCCCACGCGCTTCTTGTCGCGCCGGGCGCCCGGATCGGGCCGTAGATTGTGCAGAAAGATGTCTGCCATCGCTATCCTTCGTCCTTGATGTCGACTTCGGTCACCTCGAGCATGTACGACACTTTGTGCACCATGCCTCTGATGGCCGGAGTATCTTCGTGGTAGACCGTCTGGCCCATGCGCGAGATGCCCAGGGCATCCAACGTGGCCTTATGGTCTTTCTTGCGGTTGATCCTGCTCTTGACCTGAGTGATCTTGATCATCTCGTCACTCTCCCGCCGCGGCTGGCACAGCTTCGGCCGCCGCTTCGGTTGCATCACCCTTGCCCAGGATCTCGCGCACGGTCTTGCCGCGCTGCATGGCGATATCCTCGGGACGGCGAAGGGAACGCAGTCCCTCTTCCGCAGCCCGGACCATGTTGATGGGGTTGGTGGTGCCCAGGCACTTGGCCAGGACGTCCTTCACGCCGCCCAGCTCCAGCAGGGCGCGCACGCCGCCGCCGGCGATGACGCCGGTACCGGCCGAGGCCGGCCGCAGCAGCACACGGCCCGCGCCGTAGTGCCCCAACACCTCATGGGTGATGGTGCTGCCGTGTTTCGGGACCACGAACAAGTTCTTGCGTGCGTCCTCGATGGCCTTCTGGATGGCGAGCGGGACCTCTTTCGCCTTACCGTAGCCCAGGCCGACGGTGCTCTCGCCGTCGCCCACCGCAACCAGAGCGGTGAACGAAAAACGACGACCACCCTTGACCACCTTGGCCACGCGGTTGATATGGATCACGCTCTCCTGAAGGTTGAGCGAATCTGCTTTGATCTGCGCCAAAGTGTTACCTCTCTCTTCCTCAGAAGTCCAGGCCACCCTGGCGAGCACCATCCGCCAGAGCCTTCACCCGACCGTGATACAGATACGAACCCCTGTCGAAGACCACATGCTCCACACCGGCGGCCTTGGCCTTCTCGGCGAGAAGCTCGCCCACCTTGGTCGCCTGGTCGGTCTTGGACAGGTCTTTCTCGTTGATATGGACGCTGCCGGCGCTGACCAATGTGCGGCCCGCGCTGTCGTCGATGATCTGCGCCCAGATGCCCTTGTTGGAGCGGAAGACGGAAAGCCGCGGCCGCTCGGAGGTGCCGCGCACCCGGCTGTGCACCCGGAGGGCGCGCCGGTCCCGCGTCCGCTTGATGTTCTCTTGAATGCTCATTCTCTCCTCTTCCTACTACGCCCGCTTGCCGACCTTGCGCCGCACCACTTCGCCCTCGTAGCGGATGCCTTTGCCCTTGTACGGCTCGGGCTTGCGGATGGAGCGTATCTCGGCGGCCACCTGGCCCACGCGCTGCTTGTCGATGCCGCGCACCACGATCTGCGTGGGGGCCGGCACCTCGAACTCGATGTTCTCGGGCGGGGTGACCACGACCGGATGCGAGTAGCCCACCAGGATCTCGAGGTCGTTGCCCTTCTTCGAGGCGCGGTATCCCACGCCCACGATCTCGAGCTTCCTCTCAAAACCGGTGGTGACGCCGGTGACCATGTTGCTGAGCAGCGTGCGGGTGAGACCGTGCAGGGACCGGCTGGGGCCGGTGTCGTCAGGCCGGGAGACCGTCATGACGCCATCCTCCAGCGCGATCTGCATCTTGGGGTGCACGTCCAACGCCAGCTGGCCTTTGGGGCCTTTCACGGCCACGTTCTGGCCGGCGATGGTGATCTCCACCCCGCCGGGGACTGTTATGGGTGCTCTTCCTATTCTTGACATAGCATTACCACACGAAGCAGACGACTTCGCCGCCTACACCCAGCCGTTGCGCCTCCCGAGCGGTCATCAAGCCACTGGAGGTGGAGATGACGGCCGTGCCCAGGCCTCCGAGGACCTTGGGGAGGTTGTCTTTCTTGGCATAGATGCGGCGGCCCGGCTTACTGACCCTCTTCACCTGCGAGATGACGCGGCGACGGCCGTCAGTGTACTTCAGCTCGACCACCAGGGTGTCGAAGCTGCCTTCCCGGGAGACCGAGTAGTCCGAGATGTAACCCTCTTCCTTGAGGACACGGGCAAGCTCGACCTTCTGTCCGGAAGCCGGCATGGTGACCTGAGCATGCAGCGCCTTGTTGGCGTTGCGGATGCGGGTAAGCATGTCGGCGATGGGATCGGTATGCGACATGACCCCTCCTACCAGCTCGACTTGGTGACCCCGGGGATGACTCCCTGGTGGGCCAACTCACGTAGACAGATACGGCACAGGCCGAAACGACGGACATAACCGCGAGGCCTACCGCAACGGAGGCAGCGGTTATGGGCCCGAACGGCATACTTCTGCGGGCGCCGCGCCTTAGCGATCATTGATTTTTTTGCCATGCGCTGATGCTCCTATCTTCAGCTCTCGCGGAACGGCATGCCCAGCAGCTTGAGCAGGGCCCGCCCTTCTTCGTCCGTCTTGGCCGTGGTGGTGATGGCGATATCCATGCCCCGTAGCCGGTCGATCTTGTCGTACTCGATCTCGGGGAAGATGATCTGTTCCTTCACGCCCAAATTGTAGTTGCCTTGACCATCGAAACTGCCCGGCGCCACACCGCGGAAGTCACGGATGCGCGGCAGGGCGATGCTCATGAGGCGGTCGAGCATCTCGTACATACGGTCGCCACGCAGAGTGACCCGCAGGCCGACCGGCATGCCTTCCCGCAGCTTGAAGTTGGCCACAGACTTGCGGGCCCGGCGCAACTGCGCCTTCTGACCGGTGATCTGGCCCAACTGCAGCGCCGCCTCTTCCATGGCCTTGGCGTCGTGGGTGCCTTCGCCGATGCCCATGTTGACGGTGACCTTGGTCACTTTGGGCACCTGCATGACGTTGGCGTAGCCGAACTGCTCGCGCATGGCGGGCACGATCTCGTTCTTGTACTTCTCTTTGAGTCTGGGGACTGCCATCGCTAACCCTTATCCACCTGGACGTTGCACTTCTTGCAGTAGCGGACCTTCTCCTGGCCCTCCGTGCGCACGCCCACCCGGGCGGGCTTGCCGCAGCCGGGGCAGACCAGCTGGACGTTGCTGATGTGCATGCTGGCTTCCCGCTCGATGACCCCGCCTTGAGGGGTCTTCTGAGAGGGGCGCACGTGGCGCTTGATGAAGTTCACACGCTCCACCACCACGCGCTCCTCGTTGGCCAACACCCGCAGCACCTTGCCGCGCTTGCCGGCTTCCTTGCCCTGCATGACTTCCACCGTGTCGCCCGTCTTGATGCGGAACTTCTTGTCCCGAGTCGCAGCCTTGGCCATCACAGCACCTCCGGAGCCAGCGAGACGATCTTGGCGAAGTTCTTCTCGCGCAGTTCCCTGCCCACGGGCCCGAAGATACGGGTCCCGCGCGGGTTCATCTGTCGGTCGATGATGACGGCCGCGTTCTCGTCGAAGCCGATGTATGTGCCGTCTTTGCGGCCATACGCCTTCTTCACCCGCACCACCACAGCCTGCACCACATCGCCCTTCTTCACCGTGCCGCCGGGAGTGGCTTCCTTCACCGCGCCGACGATGATGTCACCGACGCCCGCGTAGCGCCGCTTCGACCCGCCCTTGATGCGGATGCATAGCAGCTCACGCGCGCCGGTGTTGTCGGCCACCCTGAGTCTTGTCTCCACTTGAATCATCGTTCTTCACCCATTCCTGTCGGCCGGGCTACTCGGCCCGCTCGAGCACCTGGATCAGGCGCCAAGTCTTGTCCCGAGAGAGCGGCCGGCACTCACGCACCAGCACAGTGTCGCCCACACGAGCCTCGTTCTGCTCGTCATGCGCCTTGAGTCTGCTGGTGCGGCGCACCACCTTCTTGTACTCCGGGTGCGGTTTGACCGCGGTCACCTGCACCACGATGGTCTTGTCCATCTTGTCGGAGACGACCACGCCTTGGCGCTCCCGCTGCTTGATCTGTTGCTGCTGGTCGGCCATCACACTTCCCTCGCCCGTTCTCTCGCGGACTGCGTCGTCAAGATCCTGGCGATGTCCTGGCGCACCTGGCGCAGGCGGCTGGTGTTCTCCAGCTGGCCGGCGGCGTGCTGGAACCGCAGGTTGAACAGCTCCTCGCGCGACTGCTTGAGACGCTGAGCCAATTCCTCATCGGCGAGTTCGACCAAGTCCTTAGCCTTCAATGCCTCCATCCTCCCTGGTCGCGAATCTACATTTGACAGGAAGTTTGTGCGATGCCAACCGGATGGCTTCCTTGGCCAACTCCTCGGAAACACCCGCCAGCTCGAACATCACCCGGCCGGGCTTCACAACGGCCACCCACTGATCGGGAGAGCCCTTGCCCGAGCCCATCCTCGTCTCAGCAGGCTTCTTGGTGATGGGTTTCTGCGGGAAGATGTTGATCCACACCTTCCCACCCCTCTTGATCTTGCGGGTCATCGCGATACGTGCCGCCTCGATCTGGCGGCTGGTGATCCACCCTGGCTCCAGAGCCTGCAGGCCGTACTCGCCGAACTGGACCGTAGTCTGGCCCTTCGACTTCCCTGCCATGCGGCCCCGGTGCTCTTTCCGGTGCTTAACCCGTTTTGGTAGTAGCATCTCTCATCCTTCGTTTTCTCCGGCATTTCAGTCCACGGCCCCGGGCGTTTCACTCACCCCCCGGCACACGGACTTCAACCGGTGACCATCAGCCTACGCGAGCCTCCGACTGGGCCCGGGAGCCCTGATCGAACCCCTCGGGCATGATCTCGCCTTTGTTTATCCACACCTTCACGCCGATCTTGCCGAACGTGGTGTCGGCTTCCCAGAAGCCATAGTCGATATCGGCCCGCAGCGTGTGCAGCGGCACTCGTCCTTCGCTGTATCCCTCGGTACGCGCCATCTCGGCTCCACCGAGCCGGCCGCCCGACTTGACCTTGATGCCCATGGCGCCGGAGCGCATGGCCGAGGTGATGGCCCTCTTCATGGCCCGTCGGAAGCTCACGCGGTTGGCGAGCTGCTCGGCGATGGACTGCGCTACCAGGTTGGCGTCGAGTTCGGGACGCTTGATCTCGACGATGTTCACATGAACGGTCTTGCCCGTCATGTCGTGAAGCTCACGGCGAAGGGCGTCGACCTCAGAACCCGACTTGCCGATGACGATGCCCGGACGAGCCGTGTGGATGTCGATGACCACCTTGTTCGTATCCTTGCGGATGACGATGGTGGAGAGACCGGCATGCCCCATCTTCTTCTGGATGTGCTTCCGGATAGCCAGGTCCTCGTGGAGGAACCCTGCGAACTGCTTCTCGGTGTACCAGTGAGCCTTCCAGTCATGGATGATGCCAAGGCGCATACCACCGGGATGAACTTTCTGACCCACCTGCTACGACTCCTTTTTCTCGCCGACACTGACGGTGATGTGGCTGGTACGTTTCCGTATCCGGCTGGCCCGCCCCATCGCCCGCGGCCGGAACCGCTTGATGGTGGGACCTTCGTTCACATACGCCTGCACGACATAGAGATCGTCGGCGTCGAGATTCTCGTTGTTCTCGGCGTTCGCCACGGCGGAGTCGAGGACCTTGCCCACCATCTTGGCGGCAGCCCGGGGGCTGAGCATGAGGATGGCTTTCGCTTCGCTCACGCGCTTCCCGCGGATGAGAGAGGCGACGTCGCCGGCCTTGCGGGGAGAGACCCGCACATATTTGGCAGTAGCGTTGACCATGCTCTACTTCCTCCTCATGCGGCGTTCTTTGTTGCCGCCATGACCGCGGAAGGTGCGGGTGAGCGCGAACTCGCCCAGCCGGTGGCCCACCATGCTCTCCGTGATGTAGATGGGCACATGCTTCCGACCGTCATGGACGGCGATAGTGTGCCCGATCATCTCGGGATAGATGGTGGAAGCCCGCGACCAGGTCTTGAGCATGCGCTTCTCGCCGGTCTCGTTCATAGTCTCGACCCGCTGCATAAGCCGCTCTTCGACGAAGGGAGCTTTCTTGCTTGAACGTGCCACGGTTCTCTATTACCTCCCTTTTCCCCGTCGTCTGATGATGTACTTGTTCGAGGGGTTCTTGGCCTTCCTGGTCTTGTGACCCAGGGTCGGGACGCCCCACGGAGTCACGGGGTTGCGTCCGGGCGGAGTCGAGCCCTCGCCACCACCATGCGGGTGATCGACCGGGTTCATGGTGGTGCCGCGCACGGTGGGACGGACGCCCATCCAGCGCTTGCGGCCTGCCTTGCCGGTGGTGAGGTTCTCATGCTCGGCATTGCCGATCTCGCCCACGGTGGCTCGGCATTCCAGATGGATCATGCGCATCTCACCCGAAGGCAGGCGCAAGATGGCGTAATCGCCCTCTTTGGCCATGACCTGCGAAGAGGTCCCGGCCGAGCGCGCGATCTGGCCGCCCTTGCCCTTGTGCAACTCGATGTTGTGCACAGTCGTACCCACGGGTATGTTCCGCAGCGGCAGCGCGCAGCCGATCCTGATGTCGGAGCCGGGACCGGCTTCGACCGTGTCGCCCACATTCAGCTTGTTGGGAGCCAGGATGTAGCGCTTGTCGCCGTCGCGGTACACGATGAGCGCGATGCGGCAACTGCGGTTGGGGTCGTACTCGATGGAGGCGACCCGGCCGGGGACCCCGTCCTTGTCGCGCTTGAAATCGATGACCCGGTAGAGCCGTTTGTGCCCGCCGCCCTGGTGACGCGTGGTGATACGGCCGTTGTTGTTGCGGCCGCCCTTGCGCTTCACCGGACGGGTGAGGGCCTTCTCGGGCTCAGTCTTGGTGATCTCGTCGAAGGCAGGCGTCGTCGCGAACCTGCGTCCGGCAGAAGTCGGCTTGTAGCTCTTTATCGCCATGTCTCTCTCTTACCTCGCTCCTACGTGGCGCCGAAGAACTCGATCCGATTGCCCGGAGCAAGCTCGACCACAGCCTTCTTCCAGCGACGGGTGGTGCCGGCATGGGCGCCGCGCCGCTTGGGTTTAGGCTTCATGTTGATCGTTTGTACGCCGATGACCTTCACTTTGAAGATCTCTTCCACCGCCGCGCGGATGTGCGGCTTGGTGGCGCGGTAGTTCACCTCGAACGAGTACCGGTTCATGTCGATGGCCCGGTAGCTCTTCTCGGAGATGACAGGACGGATGATGATCTCACGAGCATCCATCAGGCCTCACCGCCTTCACCCAGGCCGGCCTCCAAGAAGGAGACGGCCGCTTCCGTGAACACCAGGCTCTTGGCCCAGATGTAGTCCTGCACCTCGGCTTCGCCAACCGGCAGCACGCGGGTGCCGGCCAGGTTGCGGAAGCTCTTGAGCGCCGCGATCTCCTCCGAGCCCACCAAGACCAACAACGGGGTATCGATGCCGGCACCGGCCACCAGGGCCGAGGCCTGCTTAGTGGAGGGCTCAGAGAAGACGGAGCCCGACACCACACGCACCGTGCCACCGCCCACCAGGTCGCCCAGCGCCATGCGATAGGCCTGCGCGCGGACCTTCTTGTTGATCTTCACGGCATAGCTCCGAGGGATGGGCGGGAACGCCACACCGCCGCCGGTGAAGTGAGACACCTTGCCCGAGCCCACGCGAGCCCGGCCGGTACCCTTCTGCCGCCACTGCTTCGCCCCGGTGCCGGCCACCTCGCTCCTGCCCTTGGCAGCAGCGGTGCCCTGGCGATGCCCGGCGAGTTCCGCGGTGACCACCTGATGCAGCAGGCCGATGTTGGCCGGCGCCTGCACCAGGGCGTCCGCCAGTTGATACTGGCCGACGACCGCGCCTTTTGCGTCGATTTTATCGATAGATGGCATAGGCCTAACCTCTGATCACGACCAGGGAGCCCTTGCTCCCCGGGATCGCGCCTTTGACCAGCACCAGGTTCTTGTCGGGGTCGGTCGCGACCACGGTGAGACCCGTCTGCGTCACACGTACATTACCCATCTGTCCAGGCAGCCTGCTGCCGGGATAGACCCGAGCCGGGTCGGCGGACGCGCCGATGGAGCCCGGAGCCCGATGGAAGTGGGCGCCGTGGTACCCGGGACCGCCACCGAAGCCGTGTCGCTTGATGACGCCCTGGAACCCTTTACCCTTGCTCACACCGGTGACTTTCACTTTGTCACCCACCGCGAAGGCATCCACCGTCACAGTGTCGCCGACCGCCAGCTCATGCTCTCCGCGCACCTCGATGAGATGGCGCTTGGGGCTGACGCCCGCCTTCTTCAGATGGCCGAGCAGGGGCTTGTTGAGCCGCTTGGCCTTGACATCGCCGAAGGCGATCTGCGTGGCGGCATAGCCGTCGGTCTCCACCGTCTTCTTCTGCGTCACCACGCAGGGGCCCGCCTCGATGACGGTGCAACGGACGATGGTGCCGTCTTCATTGAAGAACTGGGTCATACCCAGCTTTGTACCTAACAGCGTCTTCATCACAGTTTGATCTCGATATCCACGCCGGCGGGCAGATCCATGCGCATCAGCGAGTCCACCGTCTTAGGGGTGGGCTGATGGATGTCGATGAGACGCTTATGCGTCCTGATCTCGAAGTGCTCGCGGGCATCTTTGTCCTTGAACGGGCTGCGGATGACGCAGTACACGTTCTTCTCAGTCGGCAGAGGGACCGGGCCGGAGATGGTGGCGCCGGTGCGCTCAGCCGTCTCGACGATGCTCCTCGCGCTCTTGTCGACGAGCTCGTGGTCGTAGGCTTTGAGCCTGATTCTGATCTTCTGTTGCGCCACCGAGTGACTCCTACTTGATGATCTTGGACACGGCGCCGGCGCCCACGGTACGGCCGCCCTCGCGGATAGCGAAGCGGAGACCTTCCTCCATGGCGATAGGCGTGATGAGCTTGGCGTGGATGGTGGTATGGTCGCCCGGCATGATCATCTCGACGCCCTCTTCCAGGGTCACATCACCGGTCACGTCGGTGGTCCGGAAGTAGAACTGGGGACGGTAGCCGTTGAAGAACGGGGTATGACGGCCACCCTCTTCGCGAGACAGGACGTAGACCTGCGCCTCGAACTCGGTGTGCGGGGTGATGCTGCCCGGCTGGGCGAGGACCATACCGCGCTCCACTTCCTCGCGCTTGATGCCGCGGAGGAGCACACCGATGTTGTCGCCGGCACGACCCTCATCCAGGAGCTTGCGGAACATCTCCACGCCGGTGGCCACAGTCTTGGTGGGTTCGGGATGCAGACCCACCATCTCCACGTTGTCGCCGACCTTGACGATACCGCGCTCCACACGGCCGGTCACCACGGTGCCGCGGCCCTGGATGCTGAAGACGTCCTCGATGGGCATGAGGAAGGGCTTGTCGATGGCCCGCTCAGGCTCGGGGATGTAGCTGTCGAGTGCATCGGCCAGCTCGAAGATGGACTTGCACTGGGAGCACTCGCGGTCGCCGCAACCATGCTCGAGAGCCTGCAGGGCCGAGCCGATGATGACCGGGATCTCGTCGCCGGGGAACTCATACTCGGTGAGCAGCTCGCGGACTTCCATCTCCACCAGCTCGAGGAGTTCGGGGTCGTCCACCATATCGGCTTTGTTCATGTAGACGATGATGTAGGGGACGCCCACCTGACGCGCGAGCAGGATGTGCTCACGAGTCTGAGGCATGGGGCCGTCGGCAGCCGACACGACCAGGATGGCGCCGTCCATCTGGGCAGCACCGGTGATCATGTTCTTGATGTAGTCGGCGTGGCCGGGGCAGTCGACATGCGCGTAGTGCCGGTTTTCGGTCTCGTACTCGACGTGAGCCGTGGCGATGGTGATACCGCGCTCGCGCTCTTCCGGCGCGTTGTCGATGGAGTCGAACGAACGGAACTGGATGTTCGGGTTCAGGTTCGCCAGACACTTGGTGATAGCCGCCGTCAGCGTGGTCTTGCCATGGTCCACGTGGCCGATGGTACCGACGTTG
The DNA here is from genome assembly GCA_040772905.1 of Thermoleophilia bacterium. Taxonomy (GTDB): domain Bacteria; phylum Actinomycetota; class Thermoleophilia; order RBG-16-64-13; family RBG-16-64-13; genus JAXGXJ01. Next base: position 139,460 of record JAXGXJ010000004.1, read on the forward strand.
ACGTGAGGTTTGGTCCGCTCGAACTTCTGCTTCGCCATTGAATCCTCCCTTTCTGCCCTGAGTCGCTCAGGCGGTCGCCGCAGCCAGGCGACCGGTTTCCCTTTGGTACTTAGTCTGTGACTTTCTTGCCGCCCTGCTGGGCGATTATCTCCTGCGCGAGGGCCGACGGCACCTCAGCGTAGTGACTGAACTGCATGGTGTACGTGGCCCGACCCTGGGTCATCGACCGCACGTCGGTTGCGTAACCGAACATCTGCGCTAGAGGCACGTTGGCCCGGATGACCTGGGCACCCGCCCGCGGCTCCATGCCCAGAATGTGGCCCCGGCGCGAGTTGAGATCGCCCATTACGTCGCCCATGTACTCCTCGGGCACGACGACCTCGACATCCTCGATGGGCTCCAGCAAGACGGGCTTGGCCTTCTTGGCCGCCTCGCGGAACGCCATGGAGCCGGCGATCTTGAAGGCCATCTCGGACGAGTCGACTTCGTGGTAGGAGCCGTCGATGAGCTCCACCTTGACGTCTTCCACCGGGAAGCCGGCGAGGACGCCCGTCTCCATGGCTTCGACCATGCCCGCCTGGATGGCGGGGATGTATTCCTTGGGGATGGCCCCGCCCACGATCTTGTTCTCGAACACGAACCCGGCCCCGTAGTCGTTGGGATCCATCTTGATGACCACGTGGCCGTACTGGCCGCGGCCGCCGGTCTGGCGGACGAAACGAGCCTCAGCCTTGGGCACTGCCTGCGTGATGCCCTCGCGGTAGGCCACCTGCGGGCGACCCACGTTGGCATCCACCTTGAACTCACGCAGCAGCCGGTCGACGATGATCTCCAGATGCAGTTCGCCCATACCGGCGATGATGGTCTGGCCCGTCTCCTCGTCGGTGCGCACGCGGAAGGTAGGATCTTCCTCGGAGAGCTTCATGAGGCTCTCCGAAAGACGGTCCTGATCGGCCTTGGTCTTGGGCTCGATGGCCACCCAGATGACCGGCTCGGGGAACTCTATGGACTCGAGCAGCACGGCGCCGTCGGCGTCGCACAGGGTGTCGCCGGTGCTGGTGCCTTTGAGGCCCACCGCGGCGGCGATGTCGCCGGCGAACACCTGGGTGATGTCCTCGCGGTGGTTGGCGTGCATCTGCAGGATGCGGCCCACACGCTCCTTCTTGTCCTTGCTGGAGTTGTACACGTACGAGCCCGCCTTCAGCGTGCCCGAGTACACCCGGAAATAGGTGAGCTTGCCCACGTACGGGTCGGACATGATCTTGAAGGCGATGGCCGCGAACGGTTCGGTGTCGTCAGCCTGCCGTACGACAGTGTTGCCCGTCCGCGGGTCGGTGCCCTCCACCGGGGGGATCTCCACCGGCGAGGGAAGGTAGTCGACCACCGCGTCGAGCAGCATCTGCACGCCCTTGTTCTTGAAGGACGAGCCGCACAGCACCGGGATGAGCGCCATGTCGAGCGTGGCATTGCGGATGGCCGCCCTGATGCGCGCTTCGCTGATCTCCTCACCCTCCAGGTAGTCCATCATGAGCTCGTCGTCACGCTCGGCCAGGGCCTCGATCATATGCGTGCGCTGGGCCCGGGCCTGATCCGCCAGCTCCTCAGGGATGGCGGTCTCCTGCCACTCCACGCCCATTTCGTCATCGTAGACATACGCCACCATACGCACCAGATCGATGACACCACGGAAGGTGTCTTCGCGCCCGATGGGCAATTGCACCACCAGAGGATTGGCGTGCAGGCGGTCGATCATCATGCGAACGCCCTGCATGAAGTCGGCGCCCACTCGGTCCATCTTGTTGATGAAGGCGATACGAGGCACACCGTACTTGTCGGCCTGGCGCCACACGGTCTCTGACTGCGGCTCCACCCCGGACACGGAGCAGAACAGGGCGATGGCCCCGTCCAGCACGCGCAGCGAGCGCTCCACTTCCATAGTGAAGTCCACGTGCCCGGGCGTGTCTATGATGTTGATGCGATGATCACGCCACTCGCACGTGGTAGCGGCGGACGTGATGGTGATGCCCCGCTCCTGCTCCTGGGCCATCCAATCCATCACGGCCGCGCCGTCGTGCACCTCGCCGATCTTGTAAGTGCGGCCGGTGTAATACAGCATGCGCTCAGTGGTGGTCGTCTTACCGGCATCGATATGCGCCATGATGCCGATGTTGCGTACCCTCTGGAGCGGATGTTGTCTGGCCGCCTTCGGGTCGGTCTTATGTGCTGCTGCCTGTGCCAAGTGTCATATTCCCTAGACTCGCGCCTGAGCGCGTCGATTACCAGCGATAATGCGCGAACGCCCGGTTGGCCTCAGCCATGCGCAGGAGGTCTTCTTTCTTCTTCATGGTCACACCCGTGCGGTTGTAGCCGTCGAGGAGCTCGCCGGCCAGCCGCTCAGCCATGGTGTGCTCACGCCGGGCCCGGCTGTGGGTGATGATCCAGCGGATGGCCAACGTGTACGACCGGCGGGTGGGAACCTCGACAGGCACCTGATAGTTGGCTCCGCCGACTCGGCGGGACCGGACTTCAAGCGCGGGCCGCACATTCTCGACCGCATCCTTCAGCACGCCCGCCGGGTCGTTACCCGTACGCTCGCGCAGGATGTTCATGGCGTCGTACATGATGCGCTCGGCGGTGGATTTCTTGCCGTCGAGCATCATGCGGTTGACGATCTGGGTGACCAGACGGCTGCGGTAGATGGGATCGGGCTGGATGTCCCGCTTGGGTGCCCTGGCTCTTCTAGACATGCTCCTTCGCCTTCCTGTGCTAGCTGCTCAGCTTGACGCCGTACTTGGAGCGGCCCTGCTTGCGGTTGGCCACTCCAGCGGCATCCAGCGCCGCGCGGATGATCTTGTACCGGACGCCCGGCAGGTCTTTCACACGGCCGCCGCGGATGAGGACGACGGAGTGCTCCTGAAGATTGTGCCCGATGCCGGGGATGTAGGCCGTGACTTCCATCCCGTTGACCAGCCGCACACGCGCCACTTTCCTGAGGGCCGAGTTGGGCTTCTTGGGCGTAGTGGTGTACACGCGCGTGCAAACACCCCGTTTCTGGGGCGCACCTTTGAGGGCAGGGGTCTTGGTCCTCTTGGACTGGTCCTGCCTACCCTTGCGGATCAGCTGGTTAATAGTCGGCACGAATGCTCCTCGTCTATTCCTGGCAAAAAATGCTCTTTCAGCCGTCGCATGCGCAAGGCGAAATCACGCGCCTGGACGCGCAGCGGCCGCGAAGTATAACAAAGCCGCGCGGACCCTGCAAGGAGAAGGCCGGCCGCACCATCCTTCTTTCTGGCCCGGTTCGAAAGGCGCGGGGCCGGATGTGTACATCCGGCCCCCCGCCACGTCATATCCTGTCACGGACGTCTGCCCTCGGACCGCTGCCGCGGCGACCGCTACTCCAACAGGTCGGAGTCGGCGCCGAGGAGGGCCGGGCCCTCCTGCAGTTCGTATCCGTCGCTCTCGCCCAGCAGCTGCTCGCCGTCTGATGCGTCCTCCGATTCGTCCTCGCCGTCGCCGGCCAAGCGCCAACCGTGCTCGGCCAGGCGGGCGCGCACCTCTTCCAGACTCTTCTGGCCCAGACCGGGCACGGCGAGGAGCTCCTTGGTGGTGAGACGCACCAGATCGCCCACCCGCTCGATGCCGGCCCTGGTAAGGACCGAGTGCACGTAGGTGGGAAGGTCGAGGTCGTCCACCAGCATGTTGTAGCCCTCCAGGTCGCCGGACGCGCCGGTGAGCTGGGCCCACTGCTGCTCGGGTGTGAGATCGTCGCCCCCATCGAAACGCCCGGCCAGCCCGTCACCGAAGAAGTCCATCTCCGCCGGTATGCCCGTGGTGACCAGTTCGATGTTGCGGTAGGCGCGGAGGCCCGTGGCAGCCGGGATGAGCTTGCCGATGATGACGTTCTCCTTGAGACCGCGGAGTTCGTCGATCTTGCCCTCCAGCGCGGCGTCGGTGAGCACCTTGGTGGTCTCCTGGAAGGAGGCCGCCGAGAGGAAACTCTCCGTAGCCAGAGACGCCTTGGTGATACCCAGGATGATCTCCTCGTAGGTGGCAGGCTCTCCGCCCGCCTCCACCACGCGTTCGTTCTCGCGGTCGATGATGAGCCGGTCGATCATGCGCCCGGGGAGGAAAGTGGTGTCGCCAGGTGTCTCCACAAGCACCTTCTTGGTCATCTGACGGCAGATGAGCTCCACGTGCTTGTCGTCGATCTGCACGCCCTGCTTGTGGTAGACCTCCTGCACCTCACTCACTATGTAGCGAGCGGTCTCCAGAGCGCCGCGGTACTTGAGCAGTTCGTGCGGGTTTAGCGAGCCCTTGTAGAGCTGGTCACCTGCCTCGACGTGCTGGCCCTCGTCCACCATGAGCTCGGCCCGCCGGCTGATGGCGTAGCTGTGCAGCTCCTCGCCGGTGTCGTCGAGGATGACCACCTTCTTGGCCTTGTCGGACTCCTCGATGTGCACCGTGCCGGCCACCTGCGTGATCTTGGCCTGCCCCTTTGGCTTGCGGGCCTCGAAGAGCTCCACCACGCGCGGCAGACCGTGGGTGATGTCGGCTCCGGCGACGCCGCCGGTGTGGAAGGTGCGCATGGTCAACTGCGTGCCCGGCTCGCCGATGGACTGCGCGGCGATGTGACCCACCGCTTCACCGATGGCCACCAGGTCGTTGGCGGCCAACGAGCGACCGTAACACAGCTGGCACACGCCGATCTCGCTCTCGCAGCCCAGCACTGAGCGAACCTTGATCTTGATGTCGCCGTAGGTCTCCGCGGGATAGAGAGCCAGCAGCCTCTGCAGCAGGCGCTTGTTGAGCATCTCGTTGCGCTCGTACGCGATCTCCCCGGTCTCAGGATCGGCGACATCGCGGGCCAATACGCGGCCCAGCAGCAGGTCGTTCAAGCGCCCGCCCTTGCGCAGCTGCATCTCGATGAAGTTCTCGGTGCCGCAATCGTGCTCACGGATGACCACTTCCTGGGCCACGTCCACCAGACGACGGGTGAGATAGCCCGAGTCGGCGGTACGGAGAGCCGTATCGGCCAGACCTTTGCGAGCGCCGTGCGTGGAGATGAAGTACTCCAATACGCCCAGGCCCTCCATGAAGTTGGCCTTGATGGGGCGCTCGATGATCTCGCCCTTCGGCGAAGCCATGAGCCCGCGCATGCCGGCCAGCTGACGGATCTGCTTGAAGGAGCCGCGGGCCCCGGAGTTGGCCATCATGTAGACCGGGTTCAAGCGCCGGAAGTTTTGCTCCATGGCGTCGGCCACCTTCTCGGTGGCTTCAGTCCACTGCTCGGTCACGCGCTCGCGTCGCTCGGCGTCGGTGAGGTTGCCGCGGTTGTACTCGTCTTGGATCTGCTTCACGCGCTCTTCGTAGCCCTGGAGGATCTGCTCTTTGTCGGGTGGGACCACGATGTCGTTCTTGGAGATGGTGACACCGGCCACCGTGGCATAGTGGAAGCCCAGGTCTTTGAGGACATCCAGCAGGTGAGCCACAGCGATGGCGCCGTAGTACTCCACCAGGTCGGACACGAACTCCGACATGACGTTCTTCGTGAAGACACGGTTCTGGAACTCGTAGTCGCGCGTGCGGTTTGCGCCCTCGGGCCCGGCCCAATCGTCGCCGAAGTACTCCTCGAGTGCAGCCACCACGGCGGCGTTGAAGAACGCCCTACCCACGGTGGTGACCACACGGCCCCCGTCCCAGCGGAAGACTATTGGATCCTGGATGCCGATGGCCTTCTCGGCATAGGCGTGTTCGAGCGACGCCACACCATCGAAGAGACGCGGCCTGAGAGCCGTCTTCTCCATGTCCTCGGGATCGAAGGGATCGAGCTTGGCAAGATCGACCGTGGGATCCTCGGGGTCTTCGAAGTAGGTGAGGTAGTAGCAACCCAGGATCATGTCCTGCGTAGGCACAGCTATCGGTCGTCCGTGAGCGGGCGACAGGATGTTGTTCGAGGAGAGCATGAGGATGCGGGCCTCGGCCTGCGCCTCCACCGACAGGGGCAGATGGACAGCCATCTGGTCGCCGTCGAAGTCGGCGTTGAACGCGGTGCACACCAGCGGGTGCAGCTGGATGGCCTTGCCCTCGATGAGCACGGGCTCGAAGGCCTGAATGCCCAAGCGGTGCAGCGTCGGCGCCCGGTTCAGCATGACCGGATGCTCGGAGATCACTTCCTCCAGGATGTCCCAGACTTCGGTGAACTCGGACTCGACCAACTTCTTGGCCGCCTTGATGTTCTGCACCTGCTTGCGCTCGACCAGCCTGCTCATGACGAAGGGCTTGAACAGCTCCAGGGCCATGGTCTTGGGGATGCCGCACTGGTGCAGCTTGAGCTCCGGGCCGGCCACGATGACCGAGCGACCCGAGTAGTCCACGCGCTTGCCCAGCAGGTTTTGGCGGAAACGGCCCTGCTTGCCCTTGAGCATGTCGGAAAGCGACTTGAGCGGCCGGTTACCCGGGCCTGTGACGGCGCGTCCGCGGCGGCCGTTGTCGAACAGGGCGTCGACAGCCTCCTGTAGCATGCGCTTCTCGTTGTTGACGATGATCTCGGGCGCGCCCAGGTCGAGCAGGCGCTTGAGCCGGTTGTTGCGGTTGATGACCCGCCGATAGAGGTCGTTCAGATCGCTGGTGGCAAAACGGCCACCGTCGAGCTGCACCATGGGGCGCAGTTCCGGCGGGATGACGGGGATGGACTCCAGGATCATCCACTCCGGCTTGTTGTCCGAGCGAAGGAAACCCTCCACCACCTTCAGGCGCTTGACGGCGCGCGACAGCTTCTGGCCCTTGGAGGTCCTGATGGTCTCGCGCAGCGACTTGGCCTCGGTCTGGAGATCGACGGCCGCCAGCAGCTCGCGGATAGCCTCGGCGCCCATGCCGCCACGGAAGTAGACGCCGTAGCCGAAGGGCGAGCCGAACTTCTCCTTCATCTCACGAAAGAGCGTCTCATCGGTGATGATGTCGCCCTTCTTGATGTTCTTGAAGGCAGCCCAGATCTCGCGCAGGCGCGCGGCCTGCTGATCGGCGTAGCGCTCGAGGTCACGCAGTCGTGTGTCGGCCTCGAGGCGGAGTTCGCCGGCGCGCTTCTCGACTTCCTCCTGGCTCCACTCGGAGAGCGGGGTCTCGTCGAAGCCCAAGGCCAGTTCGTCGTCCTCGTCGGGGGTGGAGTTGCCCAGCAGCACCGAGACACGCTTGTCGCGCTCGGCCATGATCTTCACCTTCTGCTCGTCACGCGAGGAAAAGGTGTTGTCGATGTCGGCCTGCAGCAGGTCCTCCAGCTTGCCGGCATCGCGCTGGCGCTTGTCATCGTCCACGAACGTGACGATGGATGCCGAGAAGTAGAGCACCCGCTCCAGCTGCTTGGGCGAGATGTCGAGCAGGTAGCCCATTCGGCTGGGGACACCCTTGAAATACCAGATGTGGCTCACGGGTGCGGCTAGGTCGATGTGGCCCATGCGCTCGCGACGCACCTTGGCCCGGGTCACTTCCACGCCGCAGCGCTCACAGATGATGCCCTTGTAGCGCACCCGCTTGTACTTGCCGCAGTAGCACTCCCAGTCCTTGGTGGGACCGAAGATGCGCTCGCAGAACAGGCCGTCCTTCTCGGGCTTGAGGGTACGGTAGTTGATGGTCTCGGGCTTGGTCACCTCGCCCGACGACCAGGCTCGGATCTGCTCGGGCGAAGCCAGACCTATGCGGATGGCATCGAATTCATTGATATCAATCACGGAAGACTCCTATTCCGCGTCGTCGGCGAGGGGCGAGAACAGGGGAGCGGACGGGGAGGCACCCAGATCGACCTCATGCGTCTCGATCTCGGGGGCACCTTCGAACTCGTCGGACTCCTGCTCGTCGTCGAACTGCTCGTCGAGCTCCGATCCGGTGTGCGTGGGCACCAAGGCCGACTCGGCCTCGCTGGCCCTCTCTTCCGCCCGGTAGCGGGCAGAGAGGTCGATACCCAACTCTTCAGCCGCCCGAAGGAGGTCGTCCTCCTCCTCGGCCACTTCAAGTGCCCCGCCTTCCTCGCTCATCACCTGGATGTCGAGGGCCAGCGACTGCATCTCTTTCAGAAGCACCTTGAACGACTCGGGCACGCCCGGCCGGGCGATGTTCTCACCCTTGACGATGGCCTCATAGGCCTTCACGCGACCCTGGGTGTCGTCAGACTTGATGGTGAGCATCTCCTGCAGGGTGTAGGCGGCGCCGTACGCTTCCAGAGCCCACACCTCCATCTCGCCGAAACGCTGGCCGCCGAACTGCGCCTTGCCACCCAGCGGCTGCTGCGTGACCAGCGAGTACGGGCCGGTGGAACGAGCGTGGATCTTGTCGTCCACCAGATGGTGGAGCTTCAACATGTACATGTAGCCCACCGTGATGCTCTGGTCGTAGGGCTCACCCGTACGGCCGTTGAACAGCCGCACCTTCCCGGCCACATGCGTACCGGGATTGTTGTCGAGGCTGATGGGCATCTTGACCGCGAGCGGATCACCGGCCGTGTCGGCATGGGCCAACGCCCAGCCCATGAGGGCCTCGTCCACGTCGGTCTGGGTGGCGCCGTCGAACACAGGAGTAGCGATGGGTTGCGGCCCTTCCGCGCTCGAGGCGTCGACCACATCGTAGTACTTCTTCACCAGCGCGAGCTGCTGATGGGCGGGCAGTTCGTCGCTGTCCTTGACCTCAGCCGGATCCATCTCCACGCCGTTCCGCTTCAGCCGGAAGAAACCGTGATGTGCCGCCCACCCCAGATGGGTCTCCATCACCTGACCGATGTTCATACGCGAAGGCACGCCCAGCGGGTTGAGCACGATGTCCACCGGCGTCCCGTCTTCCAGGAAAGGCATGTCCTCTTCGGGCACGATCTTGGAGATGACGCCCTTATTGCCGTGCCGGCCGGCCAGCTTGTCGCCCTCGGCGATCTTGCGCTTCTTGGCCACATACACCCGCACCAGGCGGTTGACTCCCGGTGAGAGGTCGTCGCCGTTCTCGCGCGAGAACTCCTTGACATCGATGACCACGCCCTTCTCGCCGTGCGGCACCTTGAGGGAGGTGTCGCGCACTTCACGCGCTTTCTCTTTGAAGATGGCGCGGATAAGCTTCTCTTCGGCCGTGAGTTCGGTCTCGCCCTTGGGCGTGATCTTGCCCACCAGCAGGTCACCCGACGAGACCTCGGCGCCGATGCGCACGATACCGAACTCGTCGAGGTCGGCCAGCGATTCCTCGGAACGGTTGGGGATGTCGCGGGTGATCTCCTCGTCGCCCAGTTTGGTGGAACGGGCCTCTACCTCGTATTCCTCGATATGCACCGAGGTGAGGACGTCGTCCTTCACCAACCGTTCGCTGATGACGATGGAGTCCTCGAAGTTGTATCCCTCCCAGCTCATGAACGCCACCAGCAGGTTCCGGCCCAACGCCAGCTCGCCATACGAGGTGGACGCGCCGTCGGCCAGCACCGAGCCGGGCACCACATCGTCACCGATGTTCACCACCGGCTTCTGATGGATGAAGGTCCCCTGGTTGGAGCGCTCGAACTTGAGCAGTTCGTACGAATCGATGTCACCTTCGATGGATTCGATGAGGACACGGTCCGCCGACACGCCACGCACCTTGCCCGCCTGTTTGGCGAGAAGGACGTCGCCGGTGTCGACCGCCGAGCGGTACTCCATGCCCGTGCCGATGAGGGGTGCCTCGGCCTGCAGCAGAGGCACGGCCTGACGCTGCATGTTGGAGCCCATGAGGGCGCGGTTGGCGTCGTTGTGCTCAAGGAACGGAACCAAAGCCGTCGCCACCGACACCGTCTGCTGCGGCGACACGTCCATGTAGTCCACGATCTCTTTGCGCGCGCTGACGTACTCGCCGCCGGCGGCACGGGCCAGGACCGTGTCCTCGAGGAACTCACCCGTCTTGGCGTCGATAGGCGCGTTGGCCTGGGCGATGACGTGCTTCTCTTCGGTGTAAGCCGTGAGCCATTCGATCTCGTCCGTCACCCGCCCGGCGACCACCTTGCGGTAGGGGCTCTGGATGAACCCGAACTCGTTCACGGTCGCGTGGCTGGAGAGCGACCCCATGAGGCCGATGTTCGGGCCCTCCGGCGTCTCGATGGGGCACATGCGCCCGTAGTGGGTGGGGTGCACGTCGCGCACCTCGATGGGGGCGCGCTCGCGAGTGAGACCGCCCGCGCCCAGAGCCGACAGACGGCGGCGATGGGTGAGTCCGGCCAGAGAGTTGGTCTGGTCCATGAACTGCGACAACTGCGAGCTGCCGAAGAACTCCTTGAGCGCCGCCACCACAGGCCTGATGTTGATGATGGACTGCGGCGTGATGGTGTCGACGTCCTCGGTGGTCATGCGCTCGCGGACGACGCGCTCCATCCTATAGAGGCCCACACGGAAGGCCTCCTGCACCAACTCGCCCACCATGCGCAGGCGGCGGTTGCCGAAGTGCTCGTACTCGTCCAGCCGGTTGGCCACCTCGTCCCAGGGGAGACTGGGGGCCACTTCGGCCAGGTCGCGGGCCTCTTCCAGCAGATGATCATGGTCGATAGCCAGGGGCACCTGCACCAACTCGCGCACCAGGGCTACGATGTCGGCCTTGGTGAGCGTGCGCACATCCAGGTCGGTGTCGAGCCCCAGGCGGGCGTTCAGCTTGTGCCGCCCCACCCGGGTGAGGTCGTAGCGCTTGGGATCGAAGCAGATGTTCCAGAGCAGGTTGCGGCTGGCCTCCAGCGTGGGCGGCTCGCCCGGGCGCTGTTTCTTGAAGAGTTCGACCAGCGCCTCCTCCACCGAGCGGACCGAGTCCTTCTCGAGGGTGGCCTTGATAAAGGGATTGCCGTCGAAGAGGTCGAGGATCTCCTCGTCGGTGCCTTTGGAGAGCAGGTCCGGATCGTCTTTGGTCCGCTCCGACGAGATGCCCGCGAGTGCACGCAGGAACACCGTGGCCGGAAGCTTGCGCTTGCGGTCGATGCGCACCGACACGGCGCCGCGCTTGTCGATCTCGAACTCCAGCCACGAGCCACGCGCCGGCATGAGGTTGGCGATGAGCACTTGCTTGGTGGGATCCTTGGCCGCCATCACGTAGGCGCCGGGCGAACGCACCAACTGAGTGACGATGACGCGCTCGGTGCCGTTGATGATGAACGTGCCCTGCTCGGTCATCATGGGGAAATCACCCATGAAGACGCTCTGCTCGCGGATCTCACCCGTCTCGCGGTTCACGAACCGGATGGTGACGAACAGCGGAGCCGCGTAGGTCATGTCCTTGTCGCGGCACTCCTTGAGCGACAGAGGCGGGTCGTTGAAGGTGTAGTCCCCGAATTCGACTGCGTAGTTGCCGGTGTAGTCCTCGATGGGCGTTATGTCATCGATGGTCTCGCGAAGGCCTTTGGTCTTGAACCACTCGAACGATTCGGTCTGAACTGCGATAAGGTTGGGAAGGTCGAGGATCTGCGGTAACTTGGAGAAAGACGTACGCGGTCTGGGAGTCTTCCTTTCGGCCAAAGGGGATCACTCCTCGCATCCAGGGTTTTTGCACAGGGCGCAGCCAGGGCGCAAACTTGCATGTTATCACGTTGTTGCTTACGCAACAAGTCCGGCCGCGCCTGCCCAATGGACACACGACCGGACTCGTCGCTCAGTCATCTCCCGCCTGCGATCCAGCTCACAACAAGCCGGTCACCCGCAACATCGGGCCGACGACCACAAAAGGGCGGTACGGGATCTCCTAAGGAGGCGTGGAACGCAGCCGCAGGAGACCCCGTGTCGCCCCGACCACTACTTGACTTCGACCTCGGCGCCGGCTTCTTCCAGCTGCTTCTTGATCGACTCGGCCTCGTCCTTGGTGACGGCCTGCTTGACCGGGTTGGGGGCCCCGTCGACCAGGTCTTTGGCTTCCTTCAGGCCCAGACCGGTGATGGCACGGACCTCTTTGATGACGTTGATCTTCTTCTCGCCCGCGGACTTGAGGATGACGTCGAACTCGGTCTGCTCTTCCTCTTCGGCGGCGGCACCGGCAGCCGGGCCGGCGGCGGGGCCGGCGGCGACAGCCATGGGGACGGCGGCGCTGACGCCGAATTCCTCTTCCAGAGCCTTCACCATCTCGGAAAGCTCGAGCACGGACATCTTCTTGATCTCTTCGATCAGCTCTTGCGCTGTCATGTCAGTACGACTCCCTTCAAACACACTTCACAGTATCTTGTTCACTCACACGTGCGCGATCGCCCGGACGGAGCGATACGCGTCCGCTAGGCGGCGCTGGCCTTCTGGTCCTGGATCTGTCCCAAGACCACCACGAGGCCGCGGATGGGTCCGTTGAGTACGTTGGCCAGACCCTGCAGCGGCGCAGCCATCGTCCCCACCAACTGGGCGATGAGCTGTTCCCTGCTGGGCAGAGTAGCCAACTTCTCGATATCGGTGGCCTGCAGCATCTGACGCTGCAGCTTGCCCCCGCGGATGGCGGCCTTCTTCTTCTCTTTGATGAAGTCCTGGATGATCTTGGCGGCCTTCACCGGATCACCATGGCAGTATGCGATGGCTGTGGGCCCTTTCAGCAGGTCCTCCAGACCCTCCACGCCGGCATCCTTCGCCGCGATCTTGGCCAGGGTGTTCTTCACCACCTTGAGGCTGGCGTCAGCCTTGGCAAGGCGGGCGCGAAGATCGGTGGCTTCGGCGAACGTGAGCCCCCGATAGTCGACGAAATAATAGACGTCGCACGACTTCAGATCCTCACCGATCTCCTGCACCGCGGCGATCTTTCCTGGTTTCGGCATATGTTTCACCTCCTCGTACAAAAAAATCGTCCACCCCCGATGCAGAGGCGGACGATGACGTCGAGGCCTGATGAGCCTGTATGCCTGTCTTCTCTGCCTCGGCTGGCGGGTTGGTCCAAAGACCTTCACCGCTTATGCCGCCGTGGCGGCACCAGCTGTCTCTGGCGGATTGCGCCCGGATTATAGCAGCGTGTCGTGTGGACGACCACACATGGCACCGCGAAGTCTGGCCCGGAGCATCTCGCCACCCACGACCACGCGGACAGAAAGCCCGGGGCGCCGCGCGTTGGGCGGCGCCCCGGGCTGAAAGGTCGTATCGGCCCGGTCGCGTTCGACCAGACGGCCTACTCGGGCTTAGGCCTCTTCCTCCAGCAGCGCCCGGGTCTTGCTGGTATCCAGCGGGATGCCGGGGCCCATGGTGCTGGTCATGCTGATGGTGCGCAGATACTTGCCCTTGGCGGCAGCCGGCTTGGCCCGGACGATCTCGCCCAGCACCTCGCTGTAGTTCTCCACCAGCTGCTCGGCACCGAACGATTTCTTGCCCAGGATGAGATGGATGACGCCGAACTTGTCGGTACGGTATTCCACCTTACCTGCTTTCATATCCTGCACGGCCTTGGCGATGTCGAACGTGACCGTCCCAGCCTTGGGATTCGGCATGAGGCCACGAGGACCGAGCACCCGGCCCAACTTGCCCACCACGCCCATCATGTCCGGAGTGGCGATGGCGGCGTCGAAGTCGAGCATGCCACCCTCCACTTGGGCGGCCAGGTCTTCCGCACCCACCAGATCGGCGCCGGCCTGCTCAGCCTCGGTGGCCTTCTCGCCCTTCGCGAACACGGCCACGCGCACCGACTTCCCTGTGCCGTGCGGGAGCATGACGGTGCCGCGCACCTGCTGGTCGGCATGACGTGGGTTGACACCAAGCTTGATGTGGACCTCGACGGTCTCGTCGAAGTTGGCGGTCTCCATCGACTTCAGAAGCCTGGCGGCTTCAAGCGGGGTGTAGAACTTACCCTGCTCCACGAGGCGCTTCGCTTCCTTGAAGCGCTTTGAATCCTTGCTCATCTCTTACACCTCCTGGTGGTCCGACGGGCGACAGCCCTCCCACCTTCCGAGCCCACCAGCGGCGCACCGCGGCGGACCATTTTCGTTCGGTCGTCAGTCGACGACGGTGACGCCCATGCTGCGCGCGGTGCCTGCGAGGATGCGCATGGCTGCCTCGACGTCGAGCGCGTTGAGGTCGGGCATCTTGACCTCGGCGATCTTGCGCAGTTGCTCCTGCGTGATCTTGCCCACTTTGTCCTTGCGCGGGTTGGCTGCACCTTTGCTGATGCCGGCCGCGTCACGGATGAGCACCGCCGCCGGGGCGGTCTTGAGGACGAACGTGAACGAGCGGTCCTCGAACACGGTGAGTTCCACCGGGACCACCTGGTCCAAGCGGTCCTGTGTCGCCGCGTTGTACGCCTTGCAGAACTCCATGATGTTCACGCCGTGCTGACCCAGCGCGGGACCGACCGGAGGAGCCGGCGTCGCCTTGCCCCCCACGATCTGCAACTTCACTATCGCCCGTACCTTCTTTGCCACCTTGATTCTCCGTCTCTATACCAGGACCCAGGCTCCGGACCCGCCTAGATCTTCTTGACCTGCTCAAAACCCAATTCGGTGGGTGTATCCCGGCCGAAGATGGACACCATGACCTTGAGCTTGCTCTGCTCCATGTTGACCTCGGACACCTCGCCCGTGAAGTCGGTGAGAGGTCCGCTGACCACCCGCACTTGGTCGCCCACCACGAACTCGGCTTTGGCCTTGGGCTTCTCCACCGTGGTGGTATGCAGGATGCGGTCCACTTCTGAGGGCATGAGAGGAGTGGGCTTGTTCTCAGAACCCACGAAACCCGTGACCCCCGGGGTATTCTTGACCAGAGACCATGAGTCGTCGGTGAGGATCATCTTCACCAAGAGATAGCCGGGGAAGATGCGCTTCTCCACCTGCACCTTCTCGCCGCCCTTGGTCTCCACCACCTGTTCGGTGGGGACGACGATCTCCTCGAAATACTCAGCCTGGTTCATCGACTGGATGCGATGCTCCAGATTGGTACGAGCCTTGTTCTCGTGACCGGAATAGGTGTTGATGACGTACCACTTCGCATCCATGAAAAGGACTCCTGTCGCCTTAGGACCCGGGTACGCCGATCAGCCTAGACCGACAGCGCGCATGATGATGTTCCAGATGAAGTCGAACACGCCGATGTACACACCGGCGATGATGACGGCAACGATCACGACACCCGTGGACGTGATGAGTTCCTTGCGCGGGGGCCAGGTGACCTTGCCCATCTCGATGCGGACCTCGCGGAGGAAGGTGCGGATGCGACCGTGGGGCTTGGCGCTCACCGCTCCTTTGGGCGCCTGGGTCGGACGCGCGGCGGCGACGCGCGACGACGAACGCGACAATGCGTTCTTGATGCCCGAGACCTGCTTGGCCCCGGCCTTGTCGGCTGATTTGTCACTCACTGTCTTTGCCATCGCCTCTGTTCGCTCGCCAAGGGAAGAGTGGCAGGGCAGGAGGGATTCGAACCCCCAACATCCGGTTTTGGAGACCGGCGCTCTACCGTTGGAGCTACTGCCCTATGCCCACCCAGCGTCGTCCGCTGGACCTACTTGGTCTCTTTATGGAGCGTGACCGTGTCGCACCACTTGCAGTACTTGCGCAGTTCGATCCGCTCGGGATCGTTACGCTTGTTCTTCATGCTGGTGTAATTACGGCGCTTGCATTCCTGGCAAGCCATCGTCACACGTACCCGCATTACTTCACCGCTTCCTAGTCTTTAATGCCCGTGCATGCTACCACATACGGAGGTAGCGGCGAGAGGACTCGAACCTCTGACACGCGGATTATGATTCCGCTGCTCTGACCGACTGAGCTACGCCGCCATCAGGACCCGTCTCCGATGGAGCCCCCACTCGGATTTGAACCGAGGACCCCTTCCTTACCATGGAAGTGCTCTGCCAACTGAGCTATGGAGGCCCACCACGCCAGCCGACTTGCGTCACGGACTGGCCGCTACCATCCGGCCGGGTCGTTATGGTGGGGGGGGGAGGATTTGAACCTCCGTAGGCTGCGCCGACAGATTTACAGTCTGCTCCCTTTGGCCACTCGGGCACCCCCCCACACGCGAAAACCCCGCGCGGAGGCGAATCCGCATGATACCCAAAGCGGGAGGCCATTTCAAGAAAGGCGAACGCGGCTCAGAACTTCGTCGTGCAGTGCGGTGCGCCACCGACGGCGAAGAGTCGATCAGCCCGTCTGCAGGCACCGGGGGTCAGTTCGCGCACCCGGCCCACGGCGGCCAGAGCACTGAAAGAGACCGCGCCAAGATACACAGAGCCCAGATCGGCCGAGTCGACGACCAGGTCGGCCTGCGTCCGACCGGCGGCACAGAGAGCCCCGCCTGCCCCGGGACGCACCACCTCGAGTGTGTAGCGCTCCACCTGCTCCGAGCCTCTCTCGGCACCCGAGCCGTGCTCGACCTCGAACGTCAGTCCGCCCGCCTCCGCATACCCCCTGGCGCTGAGAGCAGCCGGGATGTCGAGTAGGTGTGCCCACAGGTGGTCGATCTGGCCGACGACCTCGAAACACCTCGGGTCGCTGAGCAGCCAACGCAGGGGTTCGTCCGTACGGCCGCGCGGGTACACCACCCGGTTCGTCCCTACCGACTCCAGACAGTAGCTCCACAGACACACATAGGCTTCGGGGGTCGCCGCCAACAGCTCCTCCACCTCCAACGTCTGCAGCGGCTGCCCGTTCAGCCACTCGGAGAGCAGACGATAGCTCACGTATCCCTCCGGCTCATCATCCGCTCCAAGCGAGACGACGTGGAAGAGCGGGGCCGCGCCGGGATCCCCTCCGAAGAAGTTGGGACGGTCGTCGAGGTAGACGTCCCACCACGCCGCCGAACGGTCCACCGCGCCCACATGGAGCGGCCGCAGTTGTCCGTACAGGCCGGGTAGGATCTTCCGAGCCTCTGCCGAGGCCAAGAGCCGCGGCCGGGAACGGCTGTGGCCCGTGGATGCGCACGACGGCCGCGGAAGCCCTCCGACGATGCGCAGGCCCGCGAACATGGTCGCAGGACCGTATCCGAACCGCCTGTAGAGCGTGCCGCTGGATGCGGTCAGCAACGCCACGGCCTCCCGCTGCTCGCGCAGGATGCCCTCCTGACCCTCCATGAGAGCGCGAAGAATGCCCTGCCCTCTGTGGTCGGGAAGGGTCGTGGCCCACGCGACACCACCGGCCCGGCAAAGGCCGCCGTTCGGAAGCGTCAGCTCCAGCGGCAGACTCGTCGACGTGGCGATGATGCGATCGTCACCGTCGAACGCGCACAACGCACGCTCGAGATCGAACCCCGATCGGAAGTAGCGGCGTTCTTCTTCGCCGGCAGGGCCTCCGAACGCACGGCAGGCGACCTCGGCGGCCTCCTCCAGCCGTTCCGGCCCGATCGGACCTATGCGGAAGGATGCGTGCCGATGGTCGTGTGCCATGCACGGCTCTCCGGTCGGTCAGATCGTGCCCACCCGGGGCACGGTGATGCTGGCTTCCATGAGAAACAGCACCTGTGCGCCCGGCCCTTGCTGGGCGAGCGCATCGTCGATGGCCGTCTGCAGGTCGGCGCAGGGGGTCATGAACATAGCCCTCACGTCTTCGTCACGAAGAGTGCTGACGGTCCAGATGGCTGCGCGTTCAAGGATGGATGCGATGCGGGTGGCCTGTTGAACCCCCAGGCGATATTCTTCCACGTTCGCCTGCCTGATGGCGGCCTGCGGCGACTCCGCAGCCGAGAGCATGTCGAACAGAGTCTGGTTCTCCCCCAGGCCGAACGTGCATTCCGACACCACAATCAGTATGCCCCCGTCCTTGACCGCCAGCGCGCCGCTCTGGATGGCCTTGTTGGTCTGATAGAGGTTGCAGTCCATGGGGTGCGGCGCCACCGCCACCACCACCTCGTAGGGCCGCTCGAGTTCCAGCACGAACTGACGGTCGGCAACCGTCACGGCTTCGCGAAAAGTCTCCTCCAGGGAGCCGGCGGAAGCAAAACCTACGCGGTGGTCCTTGTCGAGGACGAGTTGGATGGAGTAGACGTGCTTTCCCGCGATGCCGATCTCCAGAGCCTCCTGCAGATCCTCATGCACGGGATTCCCCTCCAACACCAGACTCGCGGACCCCGGCTTCATGGAGAGCCTGTGGTTGGCCCACACGGTCTCGTACGCGGCCAGTCCCGGGAAGAGCGACTTACGTCCGCCCGTGTAACCGGCGAAGTAGTGAGGCTCCACCGAGTTGATGAGCAGTACGCTCCCCGCGTCGGCCAGCAGGCGGTTGACTCTGATCTCGTTGCCGCGAGAGGTCCGTCCCAGGGCGACCATCTGGTCGGCCGCTTTCGCGTCGTGGCTGAAGATGCGTTCGGCGTGAACCCGCACCAGTTCTGGACCGAAGATGTGGTCCAACTCCTGCGGCAACGCCCCTCTGTGTGTGCCGGTGGCGACCACGAAGGCCAACTCTCCGCCGCTGCTTTGCAGCCATGTTTCGAGTCGAGGCCGGACGACCGTCAGCACGTCAGCCGAAGGCGTCGGCCGAGTGCCGTCGTTCACCACCACGATGAGAGGAGAAGGAGCATCAGCCAAGAAAGCGCTCAGACTGCGGCCGGGACGCTCGATGGCTGCTCTCAATACGGCCTCCGGATCCTGGGCCGCGTCGACACGCGCTCCCAACACCCCGGCCACCTGTCCGTCGGCGACCTCCACCGTGATGTTGCCGGTGCCCCAGGGGACGTCGATGCGCATGATGTGACTCCGTGTGACTCTTGGGCGTGGACGACAGTGCGCAGCATACTCCAGCCCCGCACCGGGACACAAGAAGACCACGCCTTGTGCCTGGATGGGAAGGAACAGGTCCATGGGCAGCCTGGGCACGAGCCGCTAGAATGACCCTTATGAACGGACCGGTCGCCTACACCTACAGCATCGCACCCGAGATCTTCGAGCGTTTCCCAGGCTATGTACGGGGGGTGCTGGTGTGCCACGAGGTGCGCAACGGCCCCTCCCCCGCTGAATTGGTGTCAATGCTGCGAGAGGCGGAACGGAGCGTGCGTGACAGGGTACCGCCGGACAAGATCGCGGACGAACCCCGCATCCGAGCCTGGCGTGACGCCTACCGCGTCTTCGGAGCCAAGCCCAGCGAGTACCGCTCGTCAGTGGAGGCCATGGCGCGGCGGGCGCTGCGTGGTGATGAGTTGCCCTCCATCAATGCGCTCGTCGACATCGGCAATGTCATCTCGCTGAGGCATCTCGTCCCTGCAGGCAGCCACGCCATCGACACTCTGCGCGGCGACATCGAAGTGCGCTTCGCCAGCGGCGACGAGGTGTTCGTCGCCTTCGGCAGTGATGAGACCGAACATCCGCAGCCGGGTGAGGTCGTGTTCGTGGAAGGCGACGTGGTGCTGACGCGCCGCTGGACCTGGCGCCAGGCACAACACACGCTCACTCTGCCCCAGACGACGGCGGTGGAGTTCAATGTGGACGGGCTTCCCCCGGTCACGATGACTGACGTGGAGACCGCGTGTACCGAGGCGAAGGAGTTGATCGAACGCTTCTGCGGGGGACAGTGCCGCATCGATCGTCTCACCGAGACGAGCCCTTCGCTCTCGCTGACACCCTAGATGCAAGAAAGCGGCCGTCCCTCGCGAGGGACGGCCGTCGCTGCGATGCTAGTCGCGCTGCGGGGGAAAGATCCCCGACTCGTCGGACATGCGCCAGATGCGTGAAACCGCCTCCGCAGCTTCACGAGGCGTACCACCGACCACGACACCGGCCTCCTCCAGAGCCTGGATCTTGCCGGCCGCGGTCCCTTCGGAGCCGCGGATGATGGCGCCCGCGTGACCCATGCGCTTCTCCGGGGGTGCCGCCTTGCCGGCGATGAACGCGACCACGGGTTTGCGCATACCCGTGGCGATGAACGCAGCCGCCTCTTCCTCGGCCGTGCCGCCGATCTCGCCAATGAGCAACACCAGCTTGGTGACAGGATCGGTCTCAAAGAGCATGAGCATCTCGTTGAACGACGAGCCGATGATGGGATCACCACCGATACCCACGCAGGTGGATTGGCCCATGCCGAAACCGGTGAGCGCCGCCGCCACCTCGTAGGTGAGGGTGCCGCTTCGCGAGACTATGCCCACGTTGCCCGGAGTGTACACGGAGGTCGAACCGGGCATGATGCCCACTTTGCACTGCCCGGGAGTGATCACCCCGGGGCAGTTGGGCCCGATGAGCCTGCTGCCTTTCGAGCGGACGTGTGCGTAGACCTTGATCATGTCGAGAACCGGGATGCCCTCGGTGATGCAGATAATGAGCCGCACTCCGTTGTCTGCAGCCTCCACGATGGCATCGGCCGCGAAGGGAGCGGGCACGAAGATGATGGAGGTGTTGGGACTGGTCGCCCTCACGGCGTCCTTCACCGAATCGAACACGGGGACACCGTATACCGACTGTCCACCCTTGCCGGGAGCTGTGCCCGCGACCACCTTGGTGCCGTACGCGAGCATCTGAGCGGTGTGGAAGGTGCCTTCCCGTCCTGTGATGTTCTGGACCAGGACCTTGGTGGCGCTGTTGATGAGTATGCTCATGACGCCTCCATCGCCTGGCGCGCGGCGGCTACGACCATCTCCGCCGCCTCGGACATGGTCGTAGCCAACTTGACGTTCGTGTTGGCCAACAGCTCCCGGCCCTCTTCTTCGTTGGTGCCCGTGAGCCTCACCACCAAAGGCATGTCGCCGATCTTGCCCTCCGTGATGTGATCGAGCAGCGCCTGAGCGACGATGTCGCAGCGGGTGATCCCACCGAAGATGTTCACAAGGATAGCCCGGCTGCTCTTGTCCTCCAGGATGAGGTCCAGTGAAGAGCGCACGCGCTCCACGCTGGGACCGCCGCCGAAGTCCAGGAAGTTGGCGGGCTGGCCTCCGTAGAGCTGGATCATGTCCATGGTGGCCATGGCCAGACCCGCACCGTTCACCACGCACCCGATGTCACCGTCGAGCTTCACGTAGGTGATGCCCATCTCGGCGGCCTCCACCTCTACCGGGGCCTCCTCGTTGATGTCGTGCAGTTCCGATATCTCGGGGTGGCGGAACAGCGCGTTGTCGTCCACCACCATCCTGGCATCCAGAGCGATCATCTCGCCGTCGAACGTGAGCGCGACAGGATTGAGTTCCAGCAGAGAGCAGTCGCACTGGGTGAAAGCCTTGAAGAGCGCGCGAGCGATGGCCGAGAACCGCCGGCCATGGTCGCGGGGCAGCCGCAGTTCCAGCGCCAAGTCGCGGCTCTGGTAGTCCGACAGTCCGATGAGCGGGTCGGCAGTCACCTTGACCACGTCGGCGGGGGAGGTCTTGGCCACCTCCTCGATATCCACCCCTCCTCTGCTGCTGGCCATCACGCGGATGCCGCGCTGGCCGCCTCTCTCCAAGAGGGCGCCGAGATAGTACTCGCGAGCGATGGGGACCGCCTGGGTCACCAGGACCCTGCGGACAGGATGGCCCTTCAGCGACGAGCCCAAGAGCTGCGTGGCATGCTCAGCAGCTTCCTCAGCCGATTGGGCCATACGGATTCCGCCCGCCTTGCCGCGGCCTCCCGCATGCACCTGGGCCTTCACCACCACCTTGCCGCCCAACTCACGGGCGATCTTCAGGACTTCGTTGGGGGTCTCCGCCACCCGCCCGACGACGAAGGGGATGCCGTACGCGGACAGTATCTCCCGAGCCTGATATTCGTGTGTGTTCATGGACGCCCTCCCCCGGCGTTCACCGGCGGAGACTAGCCCGCGGCTTCGACTACCGTTGCGATTCCCTGACCTCCGGCGATACACAGCGTGGCGATGCCGTAACGGCATCCGCGACGTCCCATCTCGTGCAGCAGAGTGGTGAAGATGCGCGCGCCGGAGCAGCCCAGAGGATGCCCCAAGGCGATGGCTCCGCCGTTTGGATTGATGTCGGCCATGCGGTCACCGATGCCCAACTCCTTGATGACCGACAGCGCCTGGCCCGCAAAGGCCTCGTTCAGTTCGATCACACCCATGTCGTCGAAGGTGAGACCCGCACGCTGGAGGGCCAGACGGCTGGCCGGCGCGGGCCCCAGCCCCATGATGTCGGGCGACACACCCGCCACAGCCTGGCTGCGGATGGTCACCATGGGCTTCAGACCACGCCTGCTGGCCTCTGCCGCCGACATCACCACGCAGGCGGCGGAACCGTCGTTGCGACCCGACGCATTGCCGGCGGTCACAGTGCCGCCCGGTTTGAACACGGCAGGCAGTTTTGCCAGGGCTTCGAGGGTGCTGCGGCGCGGGTGCTCCTCGGTGTCGAAGACGATGGGGTCACCCTTGCGCTGCGGGATGAGCACCGGCACCGTCTCTTCCTTGAACCTGCCGGCCTCCATGGCCGCGAACGCACGCTCCTGGCTCTGCAGGGCGAACACGTCCTGCTCCTCACGCCCGATGCCATACCTCTCGGCCAGGTTCTCGGCGGTGAGACCCATGGTGAGATTGGCGCCATACACCTCGATGGGTTGCGAGCGCGGCTGGCTCTCGGTGTTGGAGTCGACCAGCACCGCGTTGCCTGCACCGTAGCCGTAGCGAGCACCCCTCAGGTAGTAGGGGGCGTTGCTCATGCTCTCGACGCCACCAGCGACGACGATGTCGGACAGACCCAGCATGATCTGCTGCGCAGCGTTGTTGATGGCCTGCAGCCCGGAACCACACTGGCGCATGACCGTGTAGGCCGGCACCTCGATGGGGATGCCGGCCTTGAGAGCGGCCACGCGGGCCAGGTTGGCCGCATCCGCGCTCTGCTTGGCTTGGCCGAAGATGACCTCGCTGACCTCTTCCTTCTCGACGCCGGCCTTGTCCAGAGCCGCGTTGATGACGATCTGCGACAGATCCTCGGGCTGTATGGTCTTGAGAGCGCCGCCGATCCTGCCGCCGGGAGTCCTGACGGCGCTCACCACTACTACTTCGTTCATCGCTACCTTTCCGATCAGGTGAACATCACTTGAGAGGCTGGAGCACGATCTCGCCCAGATCGACGTCACGGTGCGTCGTCACGTTCATTTCCCGGGGAGCATACCCATCCTTCTCGACACGCACCTTGTAGGTGACGTCCTTCGGCAACCCATCGAACTCGAAGTCGCCGAAGATGTCGGTGCGAGTCTCGAGCTTACACCCATCGGCCTCAGCCGTCACCAGCACACCGGGCTTGCATTCGCCCAGATCGTCCTCACAAAGCACCTCACCAGTGATGAGACGCTTGGGGATCCCGATGTACTTCACCACGGGATCGGTGTTCCACTCCGGGTGGTAGTCCTCGGTCTTCGCCGATGCGAACGCGACCGAGATCTCGCTGGCCGGATCGTCCAGGTCGCCGAAGAGCAGGGCACCGGTGGGGCACGCCTCGACGCAGCGCGGCACCTTCTCGCCCGCGTCGAGCATGTGGGCGCACATGGTGCACTTCTGCGGCAGCTGGAGTTCCTCGTTCCAGAAGATCACCCGGTACGGGCAGGCGTTCACGATCTGCTTCTCACCCTTGGCCTTCTCGGGGTCGATGAGCACGATGCCGTCCTCGCGCCGGTAGACGGCGCCTTCCGGCCCGGGCGCCATGCACGGGGCATCCTTGCAGTGCTGACAGGGCAACGGGATGTAGTCGACCTTCGGCTTGGGGTAGCTGCCGCGCTCGACCTCCTTCACCTGCATCCATTTCTGCGGGTCCCCGAGGGGCTGAGCTGCAGAGTACGGTGCGTAATCGTTGCCGTAGTACTCATCGCGGCAGGAAAGGAAGCAGTTGTAGCAGCCGGTGCACTTGGTGACGTCGATCAACAGACCATAACGGGCCATTCTCTCAGCCCTCCCATTTCTCGATCTCGATGAGGCAGGAATTCGGGGTCATGCCGGGCACGTTCTTCGACAGCATGCGGGACGGGGTGAGGACGGCCACACAGCCGCCTTTGTCCACGGAACCGGCCTGACCCGGCTGGAGCGGGTCATACTTGGCCGAGGAGGCGTAGGAGTGGATCACACCCGGGCGGACCCGGCCGGTGATCACAGCGCAGCACAGCACCGAGCCACGGTCGTTGTACAGGCGTACGATGTCGCCGCTGTGGATGCCGCGGGCGGCGGCATCATCCGGATGGATGCGGGCCGGCCACCACGCGTACCCGTCCTTCTTGATGCGGTGTACGGGGATGTCATCCAGCCAGTCGGTGTGTTTGTCGTAGTGGCAGTGGAAGGTGAAACGTGGGTGCGGCGACATGAGCTGCAGCGGGTACTTCTCGGCAGCCGCGCTGCGATGGCCTTCCCAGCTGGGGATGTAGCGCGGGACAACGGGCCGCTCTTCGTCGTCGGGGAAGTACTCCTTGAGGCTCTGTGACTCGAATTCGATCTTGCCGCTGAAGGTACCGAGTTCCTTGCACTTCTCGGTGAGCCGCTTGGGGTTGCCCAGGTCGGGGGTGTCGCAGGAGCGGCCCTCGTAGAACCAGCGCAGTGACGGCGTGGGCTTGTAGTCGTCGCCGATGTTGATGATGTGGTAGCCCTTCTTGTCGAACTCCTCCCAGCTGACGATGGGAGCCAGGTCAGAGGCGTTGTAGAAAGCCTTGCACCACTCGACCTCGGTCTTGCCGTCGGTGAACTGCTCCTTGATGCCCAACTTCTCGGCGATATCGGCGAAGATCTGGAAGTCGGACTTCGATTCCCACAGCGGTTCGATGCACTTCTGCTCGCGCACGATGTATCGGTAGTTGCAGCCGTTGCTGGCGTGGACCGTGTAGCCGTTCACGCCGGCCCACTCGCCCAGGTCGTCGCGCTCGAAGTTGGTGCAGGCCGGCAGGATGACGTCGGCCATGCGCGTCTCGCTGTTCCACCAGATGTCCTGGTTCACCACGAACTCGAGTTTGGGGCTCTGGTACATGCGCACCCATTTGTTGGTGTCGCTCATGGTGCCCATGAAGGAGCCGCCGTAGCGATACCACAGCTTGATCTCGGAGTAGCCTTCCATGGGATAGGTGAAAGGTGTGAACTGCTGTTCGAGGCTCTGGCCGCAGAAGCCCTCGCCATACCAGCTCACCGGAGGATCGAGGATGGCGTCGGGGACCGTGAGGCGCCACAGACGCTGCTTCGTGGGGTTGGTGGGGATGAAATCCGCGGCCTTGGTGGCCGAAGAGATGCGGCCCTGTGGCTCGCCATAGCAGGGGAACCAGATGGAGGTGTCGGAGGGAGCGCCCATGGTGGTGCCCCAAATGCTGCGACCGGGTGCGCCGAGACCCTGCATGGCCTGCAGCAGCACCATCATCCGCGCCCACTCGGTACCGTACGCCTCGCGACACGCGCCCCCTTCGCCGCTGCGGGAGCCACCGGAGAGGATGGTGCGTTTGAGAGCCCACTCGCGAGCCAGCGCCCGGATCATGCGCGCCGCGACCCCGGATTCGGCTTCAGCCCACTCGGGGGTCTTGGGCTGTCCGTCGGCGTCGCCCATGACCTGCTTCTTGAATTCCTCGAAGCCGATGGTGCGCTGCTCGATGTAGTCCTTGTTATAGGTGCCCTCGGTGATCCACACATAAGCGATAGCCATGGCAACCGCCGCGTCGGTGCCGGGGCGCGGGGCCAACCACTTGCCACCCATGGCGGCGTTGGTGAAGTTGTGGAACGGGTCGATGAACACCATCTTCACACCCAGTTCCTTCAGCCACTGGCGCCACAGCGACGACTCCTGTCCCGAGTAGGTGCCACGGGTGGAATCCGGGTCGTTCGACCAGAACACGATCATCTCGGCGTTCTGCAGCGCGTCGGTGAGGTGGTCGTAGGGCTCGGGCATGCCCAATCGCCAGAAAAAGCCCCAGGTGTGAGTGGCCCCCCAGTGCCAACCCTCCCAGCTGTCCGGGTTGTCCAGCACGGGGGTGAACTCCATGAGGTTCATGAAACGGGCGAAGGGGCCCATCTTGTAACCTACGATGCCCCAGTTGTGGTGAGAGGAGGTGATGCCGCTGATAGCGGAGCCGCCGTAGGTCTCCTTGACCCGCTTCAGTTCGCCGGCGACCAAGTCGAGGGCCTCGTCCCAGGAGATGCGCTCGTAGCCCGACTTGCCCCGGTTTTGGGGATTACGCTCCCCTTTGGGATCGAAGTCGACACGCTTCATGGGGTACTTGATGCGCTCTTCGGAGTAGATGCGGCGCCGCTCCGCATGGATGTACGGCGACAGGGTGGCCTTCTTGGGCGGAGAGAACTTGCGGCCGCCGGACTCGATGGTCCAAGGCTGGTAGTCGTTCTCATCGACGACCAGGGGGCGGATCCGTGTGATCTTCCCGTCTTTCACGTAGACGGACACAGGTCCACTATTGGTCAGGTTCGTGAAGACCTTTTCCGGCATAGGACATCGGCTCCCGTGAGTGAGGGTGACTGCGGCTGCGTACCGGTATTCCGGTTCCGCCGCCTCTGCCTGCGGTTACTACAGTACAGTGATATCATCTGATAGCACTCGCGGTATCATAGAACACAACTGAGTGCCGAGGCAAGCGGTCGTGCCATTACCGCGATTGAGTATACTCCGGAGGAGAGACATGGCCAGCGGCAGCAAGAGCGGGAACCGTTCTGACAGCCTAGGGGGGAACATGAAGGAATCCACCGAATCCGACCCGTTCGTCGTCCGAGCCCTGGCTCGAGGGCTGTCAATCCTCTGTCTGTTCGACGTATACCATCGGGAATGGACCATCGACGAGATGGCGGAACAAACGGGGCTGCTGCGCATGACCGCCTACCGCATGGTACGCACACTCGAATCCATGTCGTTCCTGGTCCGCGATTCCACCACCAATCGCTACCGCCTGGGGCCGGCGACGCTGGCCATGACTTACGTCTCCACCGACAACTCCGAGCTGGTGGAGCAGGCCCATCCGTTCCTCACAGCTCTGGTGGAGGAGACGGGCGAGTCGGTCACCCTGGCCATCGAGGTCGACGGCAGCCCGGTGTGCATCGATCTCATCAACACCACTCGTCCCTTCCAACGCCAGACCGCGCCCGGTCGCATCACCGGCGGCTTGGCGTCGGTGCAAGGCAAGATCTTCGCCGCATTCAAACCGCGGGAGGAGCGGGAGGCCATCCTGTCGCGGCCCCAGGCCCGGCTCACTCCCTACACCATCACCGAGCCCGATGCGCTCACGCAGGAACTCGACCGCATCAGAGAGACCGACCTGGCGTACGACATGGAAGGCCTCTATATGAGCACCTGCGCGGTCGGCTCACCGGTGCGCGATCAGATGGGCAAGGTGGTGGCGGCCATCGCCGTGGTGGTACCCACCGGCCGCTTCGGACCCAAGGAACGCGAACTCTGCGCTCACTCGGTCAAGAAGGCGGCCGATTCTCTCTCCGCCTATCTGGGGTGGAACGAGGGGCCGAAGGCCTAGCCGCACGAGCGGCCGCGGAGCCGCTCCTGACAAGGGCACCCCGCAGCGTGAGCACCGCGATGCCCAGAAGGACCGAGGCCATGCCCAGGCCCTCCACCAGAGCGGGCTGGTCGCGCAGGATCGCCCACGAGAAAAGCACGCCCAGCACCGGGTTAGCGAGGCTTGCCAGGCCGGTGGTACCGGCGGGGAGCACGCGCAGCACGAACAACCAGATGATCCAGGCCAAGCCGTTCGAGAGCACCACCTGGAAGACGAGCAAGGCCACGAAGGGGAGAGTCCACTGCGGCGACTCGAAGCCCGTGGCAAAGGCGAGCACGAGCAGAGGCACGGTGCCCAAAGCCATCTGCCATGCGGTGAGAGTGAACACGTCCACCCGGTGACGTGTGTGGATGACCTTGGCCACCACCGCGCTCGCCGCCCATGCGACCCCGGTGGCCACAGCGAGAAGGCTGCTCTTGACGCCGCGGAGTTCCCAGGGGCTGAGGATGAGCACAAGCCCGATGAGTGCCAACGCCACCGCCACCCACTGCCACCCGCGCACCTTCTCGCCCAGGAACATCCAGGCCATCAGCAGCAGCCAGAAGGGCATGGTGTAGGTGAGCACCGATATCCTTCCCGCGCCCCCCGACTCCAACGCCCAGAACGACAGCCCGGCGAACCCGGCTGTCTGGAAGAACCCCAGGAGCGCCGTCCATCCCAACGGGGGTGGCCTGAAGGGGCGGCGCAACACGGGCAAGGCCACCAGCAGCACCAACGACGAGATGACCCCGCGCATGGCAGCGAAACTGAAAGGCTCGGCGTAGGTCATGGTCATCTTCATGAGTGGCCAGGAGAGGCCCCAGATGAGCGCCAGCAGGACGAAGGCTGCGACCGCGTAGGTGCGTGCCCGGGACGCTTGGGGCGCCTCACCGGCAACAGGTCCGCATGTGGTCGATCCGCCTTCGGTCATCGCCCCAGCTCTCACACGGCGGGATCGACAGACGATCCCATCAGAGGACACCCACGTGTCGGGCGCAGCGGGCTTGATAGTATACGGATGGTACCGGCGGGTCAATGAGAAAGGGAATGACGTGGCGCTCAAGTACAGAGTCTTCCTGCACAGCTACCTGGGTTTCAACAGCAACTCCACCCTGTTCTACGGGGAACGGGACGCGATACTGATCGACGCATCACAGTTGCTCAGCGACGCCCACCGCATGGCGGCTGAGATCATCACCATGCGCAAGAACCTCACACACATCTACGTGTCACATTTCCATCCCGACCATCATTTCGGGCTGCACGTGCTCAAGGCCGCGTTCCCGAAAGCCAAGATCGTGGGCCTGCCCGTGTCGGTGCGCGACATCGTCTTCACCTCCACCGACAAGACCGACATGTGGGCCATCGACCGCTTCGGTCCCGATGACATCCCCGCCACCACCGTGGTGCCCATGCCCATGCGGGGCGAACCGCGACTGGAATTGGAGGGCGAGGAGATCCTCTGCTATGGCGACTACGAGGGCGACAGTGTGGACAACTCCATCGTATGGGTGCCGTCGCTGAAGGTCGTCTGCGCCACCGACGTAGCCTTCCACGACTGCCATTTGTGGCCTATCGAGAGCAATGTCGAGCGCCGCATCAAGTGGCGCAAGGACATCCGCCGCATGCTGGAGTTCGATCCGCGCGTGGTCATACCAGGGCACTGCGACCAGGCCAAGATCAAGATCATGGAGGAGGTGCAGGAGGATACCTCCCGCTCCTACACCGACTGTGTGGACTGGTCGGTCCAGTACCTCGACAACTACGAAGAGGTCTACAACACGGCCAAGACCGGCGCCGAGATGGTGGAGATGATGACCAAGTTCTACCCCGACGTGAAGGCGGAGGACTTCGCCATCCACTGGCAGGCGCGTCTGCTCTTCCCGCACAGCTCACCCGACTGGCTGACGCCGCTTCCCGGCAAGCCCGGCGAGATCTTCCTGAACCCCGACGGCGGCTTCGACGGCGACCCGCCCAGGGAACAGTAGTCTCCGAGATGTGCCTCGGCGCGCACCGTTCGCGGCGCGCGCCGGCTCAGCTCAGACACAGCGAAGGGGCCACCGCCATCCGGCGGTGGCCCCTTCGTCATTGAGGCGCCTTTGGTCCCGCGCAGCGCGGGAATCAGGTCACGCAGTGATCCCCAGCCTCTCGAGCGTCTCCGCGGAGGGCTCTCCTGTGACCGGATCCCAGCCCATGGCCACGTAGTAGTCGGCCTTCAGCTGCTCGAACGGCGGCACAGGCGCACCCGCGGCCGGCCCCGCCGTGAGCGAAGTCTCGAAGCGCTTGGGCAGCTTGAAGTCCTGCGGCTTGATGCCCTGGCGCACATTGAACAGCTGGCGCATGGTGAGGATGCGCCGGCCGATCTCAAGGCCCTCGTTCCAGTCGATGTCCCACCCGGTCACCGGGCCGAGGAGCTCGACCACCGGCGGCGCGTAGAAGTGCGCGTACAGGTTGCACAGGCCGGCCGAACTGAGCAGGATGTAGTACGCATTGCCGCGGGTGTAGTAATCGGCCTTCTTCTCCCACTCGCCGAACATCTCGCTGCCCTCGGAGGCCAGAGCCGGGTCGGGTCCCAGAGGATGGCCCTGCTCCAGCAGCACGGCGGCCACGTAGTTCATGTGATTGGCCGGCTGAGAATCGGTCATGTAGATGGCCCCTTGAGCGGGAGCGATACGCGGGTCGTGCAGAGGCAGTTCGCGCCCGCCCACGTTCATGGCATATTCTTCGCTGCCCTTGCCGATCCGCTCCGCCGCCTTCTTGCTGCCGTCGGCCAGAACGGCGCCGAAGCCCTCTCGGACCGCCATCTGCCGGGTCAACTCGACGATGGCCTCCCCATTGCCCCAGGTCAACTCAAGCCCACCGGTGTCGGCCGTGGTGATAAGGCCCTTCTCGAAGCACTCGATGGCGAACGCGACCGTGGTGCCGGCGGAGATGGTGTCGATGCCGGCCCGGTTGCAGATTTCGTTGGCCTTGATGACCACCTCGACATTGTCGTTGCGGCACAGCGGGCCGTACGCAGCCAGGGTCTCGTATTCGGGGCGATGCACCTCGTCCTCGGTGGCGTAGGGCCCCTCATCCACTTTGATGATGGCCCCGCAGCGGATGGAGCACGTCGCGCACGAGTAGGGCTTCAGTTTGTAGACGTCCATCTTGGCGCTGTCCAGGTTGCTGGTGGTGGGCAGAGAGTCGGTGCCTGTCTCGGCCCAGTTGGTGGTGGGACAGTCGCCGATGGAGAGCAGGAAGCTGGTGCCGCCACCGGTCCCCGCAGCAGTGAGCCCCTTGTGGAACGGGCTGTTCTTGATGTCCTCGGCGTACTTCTGATGCACTTCCTTTAAGGCGGCCGGGTCGGCTACCGGGATGCGCGTGCCTTTGGCGGCGCGGACGGCGAGAGCCTTGAGCTTCTTGGAGCCCATGACGGCACCCACGCCCGAGCGGGCCGCGATGCGCCCCTTCTCGTTGACGATGCCGGCCAGGATGGACTGCTGCTCGCCTGCCGTACCGATGCAGGCGATCTTCCAGCTTCCAGCATCGCCCAGGCGTTCCTGGAGGGCGTCGTCGGTCTCATAGGTGTCCTTGCCCCACACATCCTCCGCATCCACGAGGCTGGCTTTGCCCTGGTCGATGACCAGGCAGACAGGGCGCGCCGAGACGCCGTTGAAGAAGACCCCGTCGTAACCGGCCCGTCTCAACTCCGGTCCCAAAGTGCCGCCGGAGTTGGAGTCGGCCCAACCGCCCGTCATGGGCGACTTGGTCACCACTGTGAAACGGCCCCCTCCATACACCCCGGTAGCGGTCAAGGGCCCGGTGGTGAAGCCGAGGATGTTGTCGGGACCGAGCGCATCGACGTTGCCCTTGATACGGTCGAGAAGCACTCGGGCTCCCAGCCCGATCCCGCCCACGGTCGACCGATAGAACTCGTCGTTGGGCGTCTCCTCAGATAGGGTCCCGTTCGTGAGGTCCACGAACAGGAGTCTTCCGGCGTATCCGTGCGGCATAGCGTCTCCTTTCGGGCATCAGGAGGCTGATCGCCTGCACAGCGGCCCCCCTTGCTGTCTCCCCTGGCGCCGCATCCAGAGACACACTCCAGAGCGGCATCACCATGCTACTCAAGGGGGATATCGAATGCAATCACCGGGGATGCACCGCCGTGCCGGAGTGCACGTCGCCGGACCTAGATCGCGTCGCCCCGATTCGAATACCCCAGGAACGCTGAAAGCTCGGCGGCGGTCTCCTTCACCGCATCTGCGTACCGCTGGCGGTCTGAGGGCTGGAAGCGCCCGGTGGGCACGACGAGCGACACGGCCGCGATGACCTTGCCCAACTGGTCACGCACCGGCGCTCCCACCGCGCAGGTACCCGGATTGCGCTCTTCGTTGTCGTAGGCGATGCCCTCCCGGCGCACCCTCTCCAGCTCCCTCTCCAGCTCTTCCGGCTCGGTGATGGTGGAGGGAGTGAGCCGAGTGCGCGGCATAGAAAGCAATTCCGCCCGTTCGTGTTTCGACTTGAAGGCGGCAAAGATCTTGCCGTTGGCGTTGGCGGTGTCGCCGATGATCCGCCCCACGGCGACCTCGCGTTTGAGCGGACGAGGTGTGTCGACCATGTAGACGCTCACCGCGACGCCGTCCACCTCCACGGCCAGGGTGGCGGACTCGCCGGTCTTGGCCGTGAGTTCTTCCAGATAGGGACGGGCGATCTTGACCAGGTCGGAGTACGACTCCGACAGATAGGTGGTGGCGAGCAGGGCCGGCCCCAGGTGGTACCTGCTGGTGACGGGGTCGCGAACCAGGTAGCTGGCAGATTCCATGGTGCGGATCATGCGGTACGCGGTCATGCGCGGCAGACCCGCCTTCTCCGCGATCTCGTCCAGCGTCCATTCCCGGTTCTCGGCATCGAACAGCCCAAGGACGCTGAGGCCCTTGGCGAGCGCCCTCACCAAGAAGGCGCTGCTCCCCGCTTCCCCTTGTTTGTCTGGTTCCGCTGTTCTACTGCGTGGTCTTGCCATCGCCTAATGGACTCCCCCGCTCGGTGGATGAAGCGCATATACCAGATTACAGTAGCAGATTTCGGACCAGACCTAGAAGCTGTGGACGGCACAAGATGCCGCCCACAGCTTTCGGATGCCTGCGATCCCGGTGTAGCCGCCTCTACAGGAAGGCCATCGCCCCGCCATCGGGGTAGAGGATGGTGCCAGTGATGAAGTTGGAGGCCTCAGAAGCCAAGAACACGCACGGGCCGATGAGATCCTCCGTGGTGCCCAGGCGTCCCATGGGCACGTTCAACAGGAAGCGCTCGTAGCGGGCGGCGTCCTTCTCGATGCGCTCGGCCGTCATGGGCGTCTTGGTGATGATGGGGCCGAGGGCGTTCACCGTGATGCCCTTGGGCGCCAACTCCACGGCGATGTTGCGGGTGATCATGTCCACCGCGCCCTTACTCGCGCAGTAGCCGGTGTTGCCGCCCAGAGCGCCACGCTGGCCGCGGATGGACGAGAAGTTGATGATCTTGCCGTGGCCCTGCTTCACCATCTGGCCGCCGAAATGCTTGCAGCTGATCATGACGCTGGTCACATTCACGGCGAAGAGCTTGCCCCATTCGTCCATGGGGAACTGGGTGGCCTCACTCTTGACGTTGTAACCCTGGGCGTTGACGAGCACGTCCACAGAACCCATGTCTTTGACGATGTCCTCCACCAAACGGGCCACATCGCTCTCCTCAGTAGCCTGTACCACGTAGGTGCGGACTTCGCGACCCGTGTCGCCCTTCACGAACTCAGCGGCCTTCTCGAGACTGTGGGCGGCGATGTCGCAGAGGGCGATGCTGCCACCATATTCGCAGAGGCCCCGAGCCACCGACTGGCCCATGCCGCCGGCGCCGCCCATGACGACGACGTTCTTACCTTCGAGGGAAAAGAGGTTGGCTGCCATTGTGTCTCCCTAGTACGAGTGTGTGCAGGACGGTCGAGTCTCTTACAGCTGCGGTTTGGTGACGCCCAGGATCTCGCGCGCTTCCGCCGCGTTGGCGATCTCGCGGCCGGCCAGCTTGCCCAACTCCGCCGCGCGGGCCACGAGCTGGGCGTTCGTGGCCAGTACGCCCTTGCTGAAGAAGATGTTGTCCTCCAGGCCCACTCTCAGACCGTTGCAGCCCTCAGCTAAGCCGAGAAGCATGCACGGGACATGGTCCTTGCCGATGCCCGTGATGGACCAGGTGGAGCCTTCAGGGATCTTCGGCAGCAGATAGGCCACAGACTCGGCGTTGCCGGGCATGCCGCCGGGGACACCCAGCACGAACTGCACATGGCAGGGCGGCTTGAGGAAGCCCTTCTTGATGTAGTAGTTGATGTTCCCGATCATGCCGGCGTCGAAGATCTCGAGTTCCGGCTTCACGCCCAGCTTCTGCGTGAGCGTGCCGAGCTCCTCCAGGAACTTGGGCTCATTGAGGAACACGTAGCTGTTCGCCCAGTTCATCGTGCCCGGGTCGTAGGAGCACATCTCGGGCTTCACCAGCTCCAGGTGGCTCATGCGCTGCTCATAGCTGAACTTCGAGCCCGAGGTGGTGACGTTGATGACGGCGTCGAGACCTTCGGCGGCCAGGCTGCTGCGGATCTTGCCCACGACCTCCACGAAGCGGTCTTTGTCCATGACGTTGACGCCGTTCTCGTCGCGCACATGGACGTGGAGCACTGAGGCGCCGGCCTTCACGCATTCGACGGAATCGGCAGCGATCTCGTCCGGAGTGATGGGCACGTTCGGGTTCTGGGCCTTCGTGGTGCCGACACCACAGAGTGCACAGGTGAGTATCAGCTTGCTCATATCAGGTCGCTCTCCTTATAGAAACATCGATCCGCGGGGGTCAGATGCGTTTGTAGATGAGTTCCTTGTTCTCGTGGAAGATCTTGATGAGCGCTTCGTCGCGTGCCTTCAGCACCTCTTCCAGAGGCCGGTCGCTGTAGTCGAAGAAGCCCTTGCCGCTCTTCACCCCCAGGTCGCCCCGCTCCACCGCCTCCAGTAGGCTCTTGGGCTGGTTGTCGATGGGAGCCTCGACGAAATCCGGGTTCTGCAGGTTGTTGTAGCTCAGGTCGAGGCCGGTGAAGTCATAACGCTGGACGAAGCCCAAGACCATCGCCCGCGGGATGATGCTGGCCTTCACCGCCAAGTCGATCTGGTCGGCGGTCATATACCCATTGTCCATGAGGAAGAACACCTCGCGGCCGATGATGCGCAGGAAGCGATTCACGCAGAAGCCCGACACGAACTTCTCCATGACCACCGGCGCACGGTCGACCTTGCGCAGCAACTCCACCACGAAATCGACCGTCTCCTGCGACGTCTTCTCGCCCTTCACCACCTCCACCAGGGGAATGACGTGAGGCGGCGCGAACCAGTGAGCGATGACCGTCTGCGGCAGGCGCCGCTCGGGCATGACCTCGTAGATGTTCAGATAGGAGGTATTGCTGGTGAATACCGTGTCGTCCCGGCACAACTGGTCGAGCTCTTCGTACAGAGGCCTCTTGGCGTCGAGCTTCTCAGCGATGCTCTCGATGACCATGTCCGCACCCTCAGCTGCCTCGGCCACCGACTGAGTGGTGCTGATGCGGGCCAGGGCCTCATCCATCTGGGCGGTCGTGAGTAGGCCGTGCTCCACGAAGGTGGCCATGTTGGCTTTCGCCACCGACATGCCTTTGGCCAGGGTCTCGGCTTTGCGCGAGTACATGGAGACGTCGTAGCCCGCGGTGGCGAACACCTGGGCAAGACCGGGACCCATGGTCCCCGCTCCGAACACCGCTATCTTCTTCACATCCTCGAGTTTCACGAACAGCCTCGCTCTCGTCTTGCTCCGCAGGGATTGGGTGGCTGGTATAGA
Organism: Thermoleophilia bacterium; assembly: GCA_040772905.1. Lineage (GTDB taxonomy): Bacteria > Actinomycetota > Thermoleophilia > RBG-16-64-13 > RBG-16-64-13 > JAXGXJ01. The sequence goes on from JAXGXJ010000004.1 coordinate 174,578, forward strand.
TATACCGGCTGGCAGACGGTTGATACCGTAGTCGTCTCATCCTAGTATACGGTCGCTTCCAAATCAAGGAAACGGGCACAATATCGGGGCCCCGGAAGCATCGCTTCCGGGGCCCCGATCAAGGTCGTTCAGGCGCGCGCGACAGACGGGCGCGCGATACGTCAGCCTTCGTCGTGCTGCAGGCCTCTGTCGGGCACGAACCCGTATTCCTCGCTGCGGAAGACCTCTTCGGTCAGTTCCTCGTCCTTGGCCTTGTACACCTTGCAGAGCAGGCAGGTGAGGTCGGGCGACCCGTACATGGGGTCCTGGTGGTTGTTGTTGGTGAGCACGTTCGGGTTCGAGATGAACAGCCCGTGATAGCCCTTGGCCGGCTCCTCTGGATAGAAGCAGTTGGCCGTGGCCATGAGCACGCCCTTCTTGATGCCCGGGAACGCGCGCAGTTTCTGCCGCACCCGACCCCGTGGCGACTCGATCCAGATGATGTCGCCGTCTTCCACCCCGTACTGCTTGCAGGTCTCGGGATGCATCTGGCAGGTGGGGAACTCCATGAAGCTGCGCAGCCAGGGGATGTTGCGGTACTGCCCCAAGAAGTAGAAGGGAGCTCGATAGCCGCTGGTCATGACGATGGGGTATTCCTTGAAGAGGTCCGGTGTGGAGTACGGGCTCTCACCGGGTTCGCGGAACACCGGCAGGGGATCGTAGCCCAGCTTCTCCAGATGCTTCGACCAGAACTCGAACTTGCCGGTCTCGGTGGGGAAACCGCCGCCTTCGCGCCAGAAGTCGGTCTTGTACTTGTAGTACACCTGGTCGGGACCCCAGCAGCCGCTGACGAGCCGTTCGCTGAAATCCTGCCACTTCATAGGCCCGCCTTCGGCACCCTTGCCTCGCCGCAGCTGGTAGTCAAGCATGTCGTCGACGGTGGCCCACCACTTGTCCGGCACCACACGATGGCCGATCTCGTTGAAGATCCAGGCGTCCGAACGCGCCTCGCCCGGCGGGTCGACCACCTTGTTGTGAGCCTCGATCATGAAGCGCGGGTGCATGTCGTAGACGTCGTCGATCTCCAGCCAATGCGCAGCCGGCAGCACGATGTCGGCCGCTTCGGCCATGGGGCCCATGAACTGGTCGACGTGGACCATGAACTCCACCTTCTCGATGGCCGCCACGACCTCTTTGGTGTTGGCCATGTGCACGATCTGCTGACCGCCCACGCTCAGCCACACCTTGATGGGAGCCTCGCCGGAGTTGATGGCGCGCACCATGGTGTCGGGGTTGCAGGTACGAGTGGCACCCATCTTGAAGACGTCACCACCGATGATCCTCGCCTTCATCTCGTCGGTGATGGGGATCTCTAGGTTGAAGTCCTCGATGAGCCCCGTCTCGGGAAGCACCCAGCTGATCATGCTGCCCGGACGCTCGATGTTGCCTGTGAGGCCCATGAGACAGGTGATGGCCCGCAGCGTGTGACCGCAGTTGGCCTGGCGCTCCAGCGAGCTGCCCACCTGGATGGTGCCCGGGGTGTCGATGGCGTACATACGCGCCGCCTCGATCACGTGTTCCTTCGGAATCCAGCAGATGTCGGAGACCTTCTCCGGGGTGAAATCCTTCACCCGCTCGCGCAGTTCCTCGAACCCGAAGGTCCAGTTGTCCACGAACTCCTTGTCCCAAAGCTCCTCTTCATAGATGACGTTCATCATACCCAGGGCCAACGCGCAGTCGGTGCCCGGCCGCGGTTGGATCCAGAGGTTGGCTCGGGTGGCGTAGGCGCTGGCGCGCGGGTCGATGATGATGAGGTTCTTGGCGTAATCCACGGACCTCATGTACCAGTAGCACATCTCGGAGTCGGCGCTACTGATCTCCAGCTGCTTGGCCCACATGATCTGGGTCTTCGGGAACACCCCACCCCAGCCGTGGTAGTCACAGTAGAGACGACCGTAGCCGGTGACGAGGCCATACAGCCCCAGCCGCGGGCTATGGCACACGTATCCGGGCGTGATGGCGTTGCCGCTGCCCACGGAACGCGCCATGCGCATGGTGTAACGGTTGTAGCCACGACCGGTGCCCTGGGAGACAGCGATGGTGTGGCCGCCGTAATTGTCGATCGCGTCTCTCATCTTGGCCTCGATGGTGTCGAGAGCCTCATCCCAGGAGATGCGCTTCCACTTGCCTTCGCCTTTCTTGCCCACCTGCTTCATGGGGTACTTCAGGCGATAGGGGTTGTCGATGTGCTGGATGCTCGAGAGCCCTTTGGCACACATGGTGCCTTTGGTGAGGGAATCGGGGTTGCCCTCGATCTTGACGACGATGCCGTCTTCCTTGGTGACCTTGACCCCGCAGCCGCCGTGACAGCCTTTGCAGGTCGTATATACGATCTCTCTGTTAGCCATCAGTGTCTCCTCAACACGACCAAAGCCTAATACGCCTGGGCTTTAGGAAGCAGGGGCCTGTAGATACCGACCTTGAGCACGCCGTATTTCAGGGAGAAGGCCCCGATGGTGTGACACACGATCGCGAACACGAGCAGGCCGGTGGTGGCCTCCTCGCCGGTGAAGTAGCTCGCCACCGAGATGACGAAGGGAACGATGATGCCGAGGATGACGATCCCCAGCCAGAACACCCAAGCCACGTGCCCGCGGATGAGCTCCTTCACGGAAAGTTCAGCGGTGGACGACTGGTAGTTGGCGTTCACCAGGTAGCTCACGATGAGGAGGGAGTTGATGATAAGCATGATCCTGGTAGCCGACTCCGCAGGGTGGATGACCTCCTCGCCCACCACGAGGCCGACGCCCATGATCAAGGCAAGACCATCGGCGATGCCCATGAGCAAGAAGACGATGGGCAGCAGACCGGTGTTCCAGAAGGGCACGCTCTTGCAGTAGCTCATGGCGAAACCGCAGTAGATGGCGGTCATGACCGCGAACACACCGGCCAGGACCATGAAGACGTAGTTGGCGGCATGAATGCCGGCTCCGTCGTTCACGCCGTAGGCGATGAGCCCCTGCATGATGAGCTGCAGGGCACCGAAGAAGAGGAAGATCATGGTGAGGACGATGCCGCGAGCGAACCATGAGGTCCTCCACGCCTTGCTGAATGGCGGGAAGGCTCTCCAGAAGCGATACCACTTGCCGAGGTAGAACGCGTGTAAGGGCAGCTTGAAGATGGCGATGCCCACCCAGCCCAACACGCCGGCCCAGAAAGCGGTGACGGCGAACTCCTCTTTCAGCGCGAAGAAGAGCGAGACCAGATAGAGGCCGGTGCCGAGAGCGGAGAAGACCTCGGCCAGCCATACCATCAAGCCCTTGCCCTTGATCCACTCCTCCTGGGCCATGGGCTTGATCATCCATTCGTGGGTGACCATCCACTGACGGGCGGTTCTAGCGTTCATCCGAGCCCCCCTCTTCTTCTCCCATCCGCCTGTATCGTTTGGCCAGCAACGGTTTCGAGACCTCGTACACCGTGCTCAGGTGCTGGATGTGGCTGCCCGTCTGGTCTTCGAGAGGCGCCTTGTTGGAGGGGGCGTTGCCGAGCTTGTAGTCGATGTAGTAGACCGACGGCTCAGTGCCGTACTCAGGATGAAGGACGAAACCGCTCTTTTCCTTGATGAGCTTGGACACGTTGCTGTTGGGATCGTCCAGGTCGCCGAAGGTGAGAGCCCTCGCCTGGCAGGTGTTCACGCACGCGGGGGTCGCATCGCGGTCAATGCCGGGAGTGAGACCCCTGGCCAGCCCGTCGTCGATCTTCTCCATGCAGAAGTTGCACTTCTCGGTGGTGCCCACCGTATGGGGATAGAGCTTCTTGCCCTTCTTCTCGAACGACGTCTCTTTGTGGTCCGGGAAGTAGCCAGGATTCCGCTTCCGCGAGACATACGTGCGGTTCTGATAAGGGCAGGCGATGACGCAGTACCGGCAACCGAAACACTTGTTGCTGTCGATGGCGACGATGCCGTCGGGACGCTTGTACGACGCCTCCGTGGGACAGACTTCCACGCACGGAGCTTCTTTGCATTGATTACAGCGAACGGGATAGGTGGAGACGTCCACGCTCAGGGCGTCTTCGGTCTCCAGTGCCACCAGTCGAGGCCACGTGACCCGCAGCGGCAAGAAGTGCTCGATCCTGCACGCCGCGATGCAGCCGTGGCATCGAGTGCACTTCGCGAGGTTGATGACCATTCCCCATCTCATAGTATGAGCTTCTCCCCCTTCTCGGTGGTAAAGCATGTCACGTCGACATTACCAAACACATTATCACAGCGCAAGATGACAACATGATTCTGATGATATTGCGGTTCCATTTCTGATACGAGGATTTCGATTTCACCTGCAAATAAGCTACCGAGCAGTTGTTTATCCGTCCCGCGATGAGCCTGGAAAACGTTGGTCCTACCATCCTACCTCCGCTGATCCACGCCGCGCGCGACACCGAAAAAGCAGCGGGGCCCCGCCGCCTGCGGGCGGGGGGGCCCCGCTGGTCGCGCACGCGATCTCTGCTTCTAGGCGAAGTAGCGCTCCAGCAGACCCTTGAAGGCTTTGCCGTGTCGGGCCTCGTCGCGAGCCATCTCGTGGACGGTGTCGTGGATCGCGTCGTAGCCCAACTCCTTGGCAAGCGTGGCCAGCTCTACTTTGCCCTCGGTTGCCCCATATTCAGCCTCCACCCGCATCTGCAGGTTGGTCTTCGAATCGGCGGACACCACCTCGCCCAGAAGCTCCGCAAAACGGGCGGCATGATCGGCCTCCTCGTACGCGATGCGTTTGTAGGCCTCAGCCACTTCCGGGTAGCCCTGTCTGTCTGCAGCGCGAGACATGGCGAGATACATCCCCACCTCGCTGCATTCACCCTCGAAGTTGTTCCTCAGGCCTTCGATCACGCGAGGGTCGACATCCTTCGCAACACCGACCACGTGCTCGGCAGCCCAGTCGGTCATACCCTCGGTCAGCGGCGCAAACTTCGCAGCCGGCGCCTTGCATTGGGGGCACCTCTCCGGGGGCTCCGGGCCTTCGTGTACATATCCACACACCAAACATCTGAATTTCACTGAAACCTCCTAGGGTATCGTGCGGCAAATCATAGCGGGTGACGCCCAGCGGCGCCAAGCCCATCCTGAGGTCGGTCGGCGCCTCCTTGGGCTCTTGACAACGCCCGCCTGGTGCGCGACGCTTGCGGGCGGTTTTTTTCTCGGGTCAACAGCAGGCCCGGCCCGAGCCGCTGCTCACGGCCGTGTTGTCCGCGCGGACAGACGGGCGGATGTGAATCGCTCAGAAAGGCAGCATCATGGACCTCCGTCCTCGAGGCTACGACAAGATCGTACACTTGCTTGAGAAGGGAGTGTCCATCCCGAACCCCCTGACCGTCGACGTCGGCGACGAGATCGACCCCGATCTCATCTCAGCCGACGGGGTGATCATCTACCCGGGCTGCCGACTCTACGGTGCGAAGACTGTGATCTCCGCGGGAACGAGACTGGGCGCAGAGATGCCGGTGACGTTGCAGGACTGCCGCCTAGGCCCGCGCGTGGAACTCAGGGGCGGGTACTTCAAGCAATCGGTGTTCCTGGCGGGGGCCAACATGGGCTCGGGTGCGCAGGTACGAGAAGCCTGCCTGCTGGAGGAGGAAGCGGGCGGCGCTCATTGCGTGGGTCTGAAACAGACCATCCTCTTCCCCTTCGTCACCTTGGGCAGCCTTATCAACTTCTGCGACTGCCTCATGGCGGGAGGCACCAGCCGGAAGGACCACAGCGAGGTGGGAAGCTCATACATCCACTTCAACTTCACTCCTGACGGCGATAAGACCACCCCCTCCCTCTTCGGCGACGTGCCGCGCGGTGTCATGCTCGATAGGCCCCCCATCTTCCTGGGCGGCCAGGGCGGCACCGTCGGTCCCGTGAGGATGGGCTACGGCACCGTCGTGGGCGCCGGCTGCATCCTCCGCGAAGACGTGCTCGACGACGGTCAACTGGTCGTCACCAACACGCCGCGCCAGATCAAGCGCCCCCACTCCGGCTACCACTACGGCAACCTCACCAGGGTGGTGCGCAACAACATCGTCTATCTGGCCAACCTGGCGGCATTGGAGGTCTGGTACGAACAGGTACGTCAGCCGTTCTTCGCACGCCAGGAGTTCGGCCAAGCACTCTACTCCGGAGCGTTGGAGATACTCGCCCTCGCACGTGAGGAGCGCGCCAAGCGCCTGGTCGCCATGGCGGGCAAAGTGTCGGCGGAGACCGAGCAGAACCGTGAGTTCCGCGATCAGGCACACGCGGTGTGCGCTCTCTTCTCTGGGACTGCGGCCGCGACGGCCGGCAACGATGCAGATACCGCCGTCCCCATGCCTGGGGGCCTGCGCCGCGCGATAGACCGGTCTGCCGCCGGCTACCTGGAGACCATCCAATCGCTCACGCCCGATCTGAAGGCGCAAGGGGTGGAGTGGCTGCAGACCATAGTGGACACACTGTGCGGGCAGGCCGCGAAAGCCCTACCCAGTCTTGACCTGTCCTGACCGACGATAGTCGACGTCGACACCAATAGTGGAAGGAACGTATATGGGAAGACTCTTCGGCACTGACGGCATCCGCGGAGAGGCGAACCGTTACCCCATGGACGCGGCCACTGCCCTCGCGGTGGGACAGGCCGTCACCCACACACTGAGGCGGCCGAGCCACACCACACGCGTGATCATCGGCAAGGACACCCGGCTCTCCGGCTACATGCTCGAGAGCGCCCTCGAGTCTGGAGTCACCTCCATGGGCGGCGTACCCTACTTGGTAGGAGTCCTCCCCACTCCCGGTATCGCCTTCATCACCGAGAGCATGAGAGCCGACGCCGGCGCCGTGATCTCGGCGTCGCACAACCCCTTCATGGACAACGGCATCAAACTGTTCTCTGGAGCAGGCTTCAAACTGTCGGACGCCCAGGAGAGCGCCATCGAGGAGTTGGTGCTGGGCGGGAAGTTGCCCGAAATGGTGCCCAGCGCCGGCGACATGGGCCGCGCCCATCGCTTGGACGACGCCCAGGGCCGCTACATCGTGTTCTTGAAGAACACCTTCCCACGCGAACTGTCCCTGGAAGGGATGAAGATCGTCCTCGACACCGCCAACGGAGCCACCTATCGGGTAGGCCCGGCCACCTTTTCGGAACTCGGCGCCGACGTCACCGTCATCCACAACACGCCTGACGGTCTCAATATCAACAAGGACTGCGGCTCTCAGCACACCGCCGACCTGCGCCGCACCGTTCTCGAGACGGGGGCCCAGGTGGGCCTGGCCTTCGACGGTGACGGCGACCGCCTCATCGCTGTGGATGAGAAGGGTCAGGAGATCACAGGCGACCAGATACTCATCATCTGCGCCAAGATGCTCAAGGATGAGGGCAAGCTCAAGAACGACCTCATCGTATCCACCATCATGAGCAACATGGGCTTCAGCGTCGCGTGCAAGAAGTACGGCTTCAAGAACCATGCCGCCAAGGTGGGCGACCGCTACGTGCTCGAGGACATGCAGCGCATGGGCGGCGTGCTGGGCGGCGAGGAATCGGGGCATGTGATCTTCCTCAACCACCACACCACGGGCGACGGCATCCTCACCGGTGTGCAGCTGCTGGCGGCCATGCTCAAGGCGGGCAAGCCGCTCTCCGAACTTGCTCAGCTGATGGAGGTCTTCCCTCAGAAGCTCATCAACGTGGAGGTGACCTCCAAACCTCCCGTGGAGAGCGTGCCCGAGATCGTGGAGGCCACCAAGCAGGTAGAGACGGAACTCGCAGGCGAGGGCCGCGTGCTCATCCGCTATTCAGGCACCCAGAACATGTGCCGGGTGATGGTGGAGGGCCCGACCAAGGAGATCACCGAGAAGTACGCCGAGCAACTGGCAGAGGTGGTCAAGAAAGCCATCGGTTAGGAAGAGCCGTGCCCTTCACCCTTCATGTGACCCGCGATTTCGACCAGATGAGTCGAGTAGCGTTCTCCGTGGTGGAGGACGACATCAGGGACAAGCTGGCCGTCAAACGAGAGTATGTCCTGGGTCTGGCCACAGGCAACTCGCCCACCGGACTCTATCGGCACCTGGCCGGCGCCTGCAACGACGGCAGGATCGACCCGGGGCGCATCCGCACGTTCAACCTGGACGAGTACGTGGGCCTGCCCGGCGAGAACGCGCAGCAGCGCAGTCTCAACTGCGAGTCGTACAGCTACTTCATGATCCGCCAGCTGTTCGGCCTGATGGATCGTCCCTTCATAGAGACCAACGTCCCCTGGGGGACGCTCATCGATCAGCAGGAACTCGAGCGGGCGCTCGACGAGCATCCCGACGACTACCGCGTCGATGGGTCGGACAAGGGCAAGGCCATCGTCATCCGACCGGATGCCGGAGGCGTGCTGGGGAATATCCGCGCGTCGATCCTCGACGCCTACGAACGCAAGATCGAAGCGTGCGGGGGCATCGACCTCCACGTCGTGGGAGTCGGCGGTCGGGGACATGTGGCCTTTCACGAGAGCGGCATACCCTTCCCGGGCAAGCGGGTGCTGCTGGTGCGCCTGGACGACAACACTGTGGAGAACGCGGTGGCCGACGGCCACTTCCCCTCTGTGGAGCAGAGCCCTCGCTATGCCGTCTCCATGGGTGCCGAACTGGTGTACGAGGCCGCCAAGATCGTCCTGCTCGCCAACGGTGGCCGCAAGACGGGGCCGGTAGCGGAGTCGATCTTCGGCGAATGTGACTGCGAGGTACCCATCAGCTACGGGTGGAGGATGGTGGAAGCCGGCCGCCATCTGGTCTACGTGCTGGATGAGGCTGCAGCGTCTGAAGTACTTGCGCGAAAGGCTGAGGCACAGCGACGCGGCGTGGACATCATCGACATGCGTGACCATGACTGACACGGACCTGGCAGCACGCATCGTCGAGTTGATCGAGGATGCCGGTCCGCAGACGGGAGCGGATCTGTGCGGTGCCATAGGGCCGGAGCAGTGCGTCGAGCAGTGGCGTGCGTGCATGCGCTCGCCACTGCTGGCCACCCGCCGGGTGGGAAGGCGCTATCTGCGTCTCGATGAGAACGTACCCGGATATGCACGGCTTTCGCCGTCCATCCTGCGCGAGTTCCTCACGTACACCGTGGTGGGACTTGCCGCCCGACCCGACGACCTGGAGCGTCGCGCTGAGGCGTTGGCTTCCCGAGTGCGCGAGATCAGCGCAGCCAAGCTGCGTTTGGCCGAGCGGTTGGTGGGCGAAGTAGTGGAAAGGCTGCCCTCTGATCACCTGGCGCACGATCTGTTCGCGGTGCTGCTGGCCGGCGACATCGTCTACGAGATGGGCCACGATGCCCCCCGGCCGGAGCGGAGCACGGGCCGCATGGTGCAGGGGTCCGACTTGGACCTGGTGGTGCTGCTGGACGACTCGGCGCCCGCGGACCTCGCTGAGAGGCTGGATGACGAGATCTACCGGCAGAAATACCGGCAGCTCATCAACCCCTCGGTGCGCGAGGAGATCGATTACACCATCAAGACCCTCTCGAGAATGCGCGAGCAGACCGCGTTCAGCACCTTCAAGGAGATGGTGCCCTGCAAGATTCTCGACGAAGCAGTGCTCCTCGCCGGAAGCGAGAGGATCTTCGCCCAAGCCAAGGCCATGCTGACTGCGCGGGGCATCCCGGAAAGATTGGCTGCCATGGAGCAGCAGGCGGCCATCCAGCGACAGGCCACCGAGGAGCGCCTTCTGGCCGGCAGCGAGAGACCGGCCGACGCCATTGACCGGCACCTCTTCTGCGGCACCGAGGAGCACGAAGAGTTCGAGTGACCTGCTGCACAGAGGAGCGCCGCTCGCCCCGGGTGCTTGAAAACGCGAGGAATCGGGAACAAGCAGGCGACACCGACGACGAGGAGGGCCAGTGGACGCCGCCAACCCAGGGCAGAAGTGGATCTGCGAAGTCTGTGATTACATCTACGACCCGGAACAGGGCGACCCCGACCAGGGTGTCGAGCCGGGCACGCCCTTTGAAGACCTGCCCGATGACTGGGTGTGCCCAGACTGCGGCGTAGGCAAAGAGGATTTCCGGCCGGTCACAGACGAGGACGCGTAGCAGACCGCACACCGTCGTACCCAGATGCAGTGAGCGAGCGCCGCCCGCCGGTTGGGCGGCGCCGCTCCGACTCCCCGGCGGGACCTTACTCAGCCCCGTCCAGTTCCCCCAAGAGCACCTGCTCGAACGTCTTCACCGGCACCCAGGTGAGCACATCGCCCACACGCTGGACCTCCAACATGTAGAAGTCGCGCTGCGCGATGAACGCCGTTTTGTGAGGCACGATGGTCACCTTCCCGGCGGGGGTGTCCAAGCTCATCGTGGACATGGCTTCGATGACTTTCGCAGGGGTCTTGTCACCGCCCGTCGCCTTGAGACCCTCGAGGTACATCATGACCCCCTGCCACGCTCCATAGCCCTGAGGCGTGGGGTACTCCCCCGGGTACAGCTTCTGATAGCCGGCGATGAACTCCTCGTTCTGGGGGTTGTCGACGGTGTACGCGTAGTAGTCACAGGCCAGCAGGCCCAAACCGATATCACCCAGCTCGGCCAGCTGGGCATCGCTGAAGTTGTTCGACATGGGTGCAGCCAAAGGCGCCTCCATGCCGTAATCGCGGTATTGCTTCGCGAACGGCACTGCGCCGTTGCCGAAGATCCAGAACACCGTCACGTCGGCCGGTTTCATGCTGGTGAAGTAGGCGCTGAAGTCTACGAGGTCCAGGGGCACGTACTTCTCGCTCAGCACCGTGCCGCCACCCTCTTCCACGAAAGCTTTCTTGAAGCCGGCGGTGAGTGCATAGGCCGGGGTGTCGTCGTAGTTGATGATGTTCGCGGTCTTGTAGCCCTTCTCGGCCAGGAACTTGCCGAAGTAATAGCCGTGCGAATCGAAGAACCCTGTGTGGATGAAAGCTAAGCCATTGGCCGTCTCCAAGTTCTCGGTGGGCTGCCCCACGATGGAGATCTGCGGGATACCTGACGACTTGGCCAGGTAGTCCGCCACCGCCTTCGCCGACGGCGAGAAGATGGGGCCGATCATGCAGTCGATCTTGTCGCTCTCCACCAGCTTGCGGGCTTTGTCGACGGCCTGTACGGGATCGGAGGCGTTATCCTCTTTCAGATAGACCAGAGGCCGTCCTTCCCACTGGTTGCCAAGCATGTCGAGAGCGGTGAGGATACCCTTGTCGGCCAACTCTGTGTCGTAGGCCATGAACCCGGTGAAACCCTCGTCGAATCCGAACTTGATGGGCTCTCCACTACCGCCGGCTGTGGTGTCAGCGCCTCCTCCTGTCGTAGAAGGACCTCCCGCGGTGGTCTCGGCACCCCCGGCAGTGCTCTCGGTCGTCTCCGTCTCGCTTCCGCACCCTGCCGCGAACACAGACAGAGCCAGCAACAGAGACAGGATCAGGACGGCACATGTGAATAGACGCTTACTCATTTCCCCCTCCTTGACGGTGGTCCTTGACAGCCCGCCGCCTCCCTCCCCAGGGAAGCACACCGGCGCAGCTTATCACATATCGGATGGTTGTCAGACGGATTGCGGCCCGCTTTGGCAACTATCCACACCGCGACCGCCGGATGAGGGGCGGCGGGGCAAAGTCCGCGCACGTGGGGCGCGCGAGGGCATGACAGGAACGGCGCTCCTTCTCCGTATGGAGAAGGAGCGCCGCCTTCGCGTCCGGCGCCGCCCACGCGGCGCCGGACCCATATGTCAAAATCCCGCCGCTAGTAGTCCTTCAAGATGTCGATCATGATGTCCGTCGCCTTGAGAGCGTAGTCCCGCGGTATGGTGAGCGGCGGCATGAAACGAAACACGTTGAAGTTGCGCCCACACGGCGTCATGAGGATGCCGCGGTTGAGCAACTTCATCGCGATCTCCCCCACCTGCTCTTGCGGCAGCGGTTCCCTCGTCTCGCGGTCGGCCACCACCTCGCAGCCGATCATGAGTCCCCGTCCCCGCACCTCGCCGATGCACTTGGCCACATCCATGGCTTCGGTCAGACGAGCCTTGATCTCGGCCCCGAGCTGCTGTGCCCTCCCCAAAAGGTCGGTATCCGGGTCGGTGATGAGGTCGATGTTGGTCATGCACACCTCGGCACTGAGGGCGTTGCCGGCGAAGGTGCTGGGCTGCGAACCAGGAGTGAGCTTCTCTTCGATGTCGGTGCGATAGGTGAGCCCGGCCATGGGCAGGTCGCCGCCCATGCCCTTACCCCAAGTGAGCATGTCGGGCACGACGCCGGTGTGCTCGATGGCCCACATCTTGCCCGTGCGGCCCGCTCCTGCTTGGACCTCGTCGGCAATATACAGGCAGCCGTACTTCTCGCAGGCCTTTTTGATGATCTGGAAGAACTCGGGCTCAGGAGCCACATAGCCGCCCTCGCCCTGCTGCGATTCCACGATGACGGCCGCCACGTCGTCCATGCCCGTATAGGGGGTGTTGAGGATGTAGTCCACGTACTTGGCGCACTGATGCTGGCACGCGGGATAGGTCATGTTGAAGGCGCAGCGATAGCAGTAGGCGTAGGGGACGTGGGTCACGCCCGGGATGAGCGGGCCCCAGCCGTGCCGGTAGATGTAACCGGTGGTGAGGGCGGCCGTGCCGCACCACACCCCGTGGTAGGCCCCCTGGAAGGCGATGATCTGGTTGCGGCCCGTGTACTTGCGCGCGAACTTGATGGCAGTCTCGACAGCGTCACTGCCCGCCTGGAAGAAGGCGGTGTGACAGTTGCCCCGCAGGCCCTCGGGCATGACCTCCGACACCCTCTTGGCAAGCGCGATGCGCTTGGGGTTGGTGATGTCGGTGGTGTGCATGATGTTCTCGCTCTGCCGCCGGATGGCCTCCAGGACCTTGGGGTGCGCCCGCCCCACCGCGTTCACGGCCACACCGGCCGCCATGTCGATGTAAAGGTTGCCGTCGGCGTCCTTGGCGGTGGCGCCGCGTCCCTGTTCGAGCACGCAGGGGAAGTCGGCGCCGCCCCTGGTCATGGCTTCGTACTTGCTCGATTCCTCCATGAGCGCCGCGACCTTGGGACCTGGGACGCTCGTCACCATCTTGGGAGCGTCAGGGTACGAGAGGCTCGCGAGTTCCTGTTCAGAGATCATGCGTCATGTCCTTTCTCGTCGCAGCCGCACCGACTAGCTGATCGCCGGAGTGTAGGGCTCATAGGGAAGTCCGAGGCTGTCCGCCACCGACTGGTGGACGAGCTTCCCTCTGTGCACGTTCAGACCCTTTGCCAGCGCCGGGTCGGCCGCGAGGGCCTCCCGATATCCCATGTCCGCCAGCTTGAGCACGTAGGGGAAGGTGGCGTTGGTGAGCGCGAAAGTAGAGGTGCGCGCCACCGAGCCGGGCATGTTGGCCACACTCACCAGGGTCACACCGTCCACATCGATGGTGGGATGGTCGTGACTGGTCGGGCAGGCCCCCTCCACACACCCTCCCTGGTCGATAGCCACATCCACTACCACAGAGCCCTTGCGCATGGTGGCCATCATGGCTTTGGTGACCACCCTCTTCGCCCGGGCTCCGGGTATGAGCAACGCCCCCACCACCAGATCGGCCTCGGCGACAGCCGTCGCCACGTTGAGCTCGTTCGAGGCGAGCACCGAGATGCTGGGGAACACATCGGCCAGATAGCGCAGGCGGTCAAGGTTCACATCCAGGATGGTGACGCGAGCGCCCATCCCCAAGGCGATCTTGGCCGCGTTGGTGCCCACGGTGCCGCCCCCGATGATGGTGACCTTGCCCGGAGAAGTGCCAGGTACGCCTCCCAGGAGCACACCGGAGCCGCCGTGTCCTTTCTCCAGGAAGTGGGCACCCATCTGGATGGAGAGCTTGCCGGCCACTTCGCTCATGGGCGTGAGCAGCGGCAGTTGTCCGGTGGATGTCTGCACCGTCTCGTAGGCGATGCCCACCACCTTCTGCGCGAGCAGCGCCTGTGTGAGTTCGAGCGCGGGAGCAAGATGCAGATAGGTGAACAGCACCTGGTCTTCGCGCAGCAGACCGTACTCTGCAGGTAGAGGTTCTTTGACCTTCACGACCATGTCCGACCGGGCGAACACATCGCCAGGTCCGGGGACGATCTCCGCTCCGGTCTCCCGATACTCGTCGTCCGAGAAGCCCGATCCCACGCCGGCCGAAGTCTCTAGCAGCACGCTGTGCCCGTGTTCCACGAGCGCACGCACGCCGGCCGGCACCAGCGCGACGCGGTACTCGTGGTTCTTGATCTCTTTGGGAACACCGACGATCATGTCGTTCCTTCCAATCGACTTGTTCGGCAGCGCACACCACACTGAAGCCGGCTCGGTCCCCCAGGCTCCGGGGGTCAGACCGTCGACGGCGGTCGTGCTGCGACCCCCACCAACGTCGGTGCCGGTGGGTCCGCCGCGCGAGGCGGACCCACCTCACCCTCGGATGCAGCCTCAGAACCTCAGCGCGTCAGGCGGTCCGGCTCACTTCGACTCGAACAGGATCTGCTCATACGTGTACTCGGGCACCCACGCCACTCGACCTTCGCCGACCTCTTTGGTCTTGAGAACGTAGCAGTCACCGGTGCCGACATATGCGCCCTGGTAGGGGCTCATGCTGTACTTTCCGGCGGGCGTGTCATAGCTCATGGTCGACATGGCCTCGATGAGCTTCGCAGGCGTGGTGTCTCCACCGGTCTTCTTCACGCCTTCCAAGAAGAGGTTCACCGCTGCCCAGGCCGAGAACGCCTGCGGCGCCGGGTACTGGTTCCACATCTCCCGGTACTTGGCGACGAACTCCTTGTTGAGCGGGGTATCGATCTCGGGCGAGTAGTAGTCGAAGCCCAGCATGTCGAGGGCGAGGTCGCCAAGCTCAAGCATCTGCTCCTCGGTGACGTTCTGGGCCATGGGCGAGATGAGCAGCGCTTTCTGGCCGTAGTCGTTGTACTGCTTGATGAAGGGGACCGCGCCATTGCCGAAGATCCACCACAGGCAGAAGTCGGCTTCCTTCATGGAGGTCAGGTACGGACTGAAGTCCAGAGTGTCGATGGGCACGTACTGCAGGCTGAGCACCTGGCCTCCGCCTTCGGCGAAACCCTTCTCGAATGCGGCCTGGTAGTCGTAGGCCGGCAGATCATCGTAGTGGATGCAGTTGGCCGTCTTATAGCCCAGCACCTCGGTGGCGTACTTGCCCAAGAGGTAGCCACCCAAGTTCAAGATGCCGCTGGGGATGAACAGGAGGTCATTGGCGGTCTCAAGAGTGGTCATGGGCATGGGGTTGATGCCTACCTGCGGGACCCCTCCCGACTTGGCCAGATAGTCCGAGATCGACCTGACCGCGGGCGAGAAGATGGTCATGGTCATATGGATCTTGTCGCTCTCCACCAGCTGTCTGGCCTTGTCCACAGCCTGCACAGGGTCGGAAGCGTTGTCCGCTTTGATGTACTGGATGGGCCGTCCCAGCACCTGGCTGTCCACCATGGCCAGCGCCGTCTGGATACCTTGGTCGGCGATCTGGGCATCCAAAGCCATAAAGCCGGTGAAGCCTTCATTGAAGCCTATCTTGATGGGCTCACCCGAGGCGGGCGCAGCCGTCGATCCGGTGCCCCCTGCAGTGGTATCAGTGGTCGCGCCGTCATCACCGCCGCAGCCGGCCAGGGCCAGCACACCGACCGTCAACATCACCACCAGCACCATGACCAAGGATCTCTTGTTCAACATCGCCACCCTCCTTAACCCCAGCTTGCCACAGGATCGTGCCTGTCTACTCCCCGACTCCCAGGTACATACTCTTGACGCTCTCGTTGTCGATCAGCCCCTCGGGCTCCGACTCGTGGACGATCGTCCCTTTGCTCATCACATAGGCGTAGTCCGCGACGCTCATGGCCATGCCGAAATCCTGCTCCACCAGCAGGATCGACTGCCCAGCGGCCTTCAACTGCTCGATGATGCGGAACACTTCTTGCACCACCACAGGCGCCAGCCCCTCCGAAGGCTCGTCGAACAGCAGCAGATCGGGGTTGGTCATGAGCGCCCGCGCGATGGTCAACATCTGCTGCTCACCGCCGCTCAGGAGGTTGCCCTTGTTCTTGCTCCGCTCCTGCAGACGCGGGAACACCTCGAAGACTTTCTCCAGAGTCCACGGGTCGCTCTTTCCGCTGGTGCGCGCCGCCATCTTGAGGTTCTCGAGCACCGAGAGCGACGGAAAGATCATCCGCCCCTGCGGGATGAGGCCGATGCCTAGACGGGCGATCTTGTGCGGCGCCATGCCCGTGATGTTCTGGTCCTTGAAGACGATGGAGCCCTTCCGTGGAGGTGTGAGCCCCATGACGGAGCGGATGGTGGTGGTCTTACCCATGCCGTTCCGCCCCAGCAGGGCCACGATCTGCGCATCACCCACCTTGAGGCTGACCCCTTGGAGGATGTAGCTGTCGCCGATCCAGGTGTGGATGTCGTTCAGTTCCATCATATGCGGCACCCCGGCCCTGCCGTGGAAGCCTTGTGGCTGCCCATGTAGATGTCCTTGACCAGTTGGTTGGCCCGGATCTGGTCCGGAGTGCCTTCGCAGGCGATCTCACCCAGGTTCATCAGGATGATGCGTTCGGCCACCCCGAACACCAGGTCCATGTCGTGGGCGATCATGAGCACGGTGATCTTGTCGCCCAGCGCACGGATGCGACTGGTGATATCGGCGCTCTCAGACATGGTGAGCCCGCAACTGGGTTCGTCCAGCAGGAGCAACTCGGGGTCGCTGGCCAGACTGAGAGCCATCTCAAGCTTGCGCTGCTGACCGTAGGCGAGCGAACTCACGATCTCGTCTCTGAGATCCCACAGGTCGAACGACTCGAGTAGTTCCCGAGCCCTAGCCTGCATGTCCCGGTCGCCGAGGATGCGGCGCATGAAGCTGTAGCGGTTCTTGCGCGTCCCCTGCAGCGCGATGAGAAGGTTCACGTACACGCTCTGCTGCGGGAAGAGGCTGGTGATCTGGAACGACCGGGCCATGCCCATATGCGTGCGGTCGTATACCGACGCATGCGTGATGTCATGCCCCTTGAAGAAGACCTTGCCCGCCGAAGGCTTGAGTTGACCGGTGAGCATGTTGAAGAGCGTGGTCTTGCCTGCACCGTTGGGGCCGATCAGCACCAACCGCTCCCCCGGTTCGACGCCGAACGAGACGTCTCTGACGGCAGCCAGCCCGCCGAAATGTACGGAGAGATCGCGGGTCTCAAGCAGCGCCACGGACGAGCCTCCTCCAGTACTTGAGGATGGACACACCCAGACCTTGGGGTACGACCATGATGGTGAAGACGAACAGGGCACCCAGGATGAGCGGCCACCTGTCGGGCAGATAGAGACTCGCCAAATACTCCACCCCCACGTAGACCACACTGCCCACCAGGGGGCCGAAGAAGGTAGTGGTGCTACCCAGGATGACCAGCAGGAAGGCGATGTCGCTGGTGACCATGGACAGGCTGTTGGGCACCATCGTCCCGCCGAAATGCGCGAAAAGCATTCCCGCCACGGCCCCGAAGACCCCGGCGATGATCCACGCGGTGTACTTGTACAGCCAGGTGTTGTAGCCCAGAGCCTGCATGCGCTTCTCGTTGTCATGGATACCACGCAGGGCATAGCCGTAATGCGAGTTCACGATGCGGTACATGACGTAGATGCACACCGCCACCACCACGAACACCAAGTAGTAGTACCTGCCCGAAGTCATCCGGAAGCCCAGCCCCAGATCGGGCTCGGGGATACCGGCCAGGCCGGTGGAACCCCCCGTGACGGGACGCAGAGCAATGGCCAGGCGGGACATCAACTCACCGAAGGCGATGGTGGCGAGCAGGAAGTAGATGGGGTTGGCGTTGCCCGCTCCCACTCCGAACACGCGGAATGCGGGGATCCCCAGGATGGCCGCGATCACTGCGGCGGCCACCAGGACCAGGATGAAGTTGATCCAGAAGCTGGTGATGCCCACCTTGAGTATGAGGATGGCCACCGCGTAACCGCCCACGCCGAAGAACGCGGCGTGGCCGAAGCTGGGGATGCCCGCGTAGCCCCAGATGATGTTGAGACTCATGCCGAACAGCCCATAGATCATCATCTTGGCGACCAGGCTGGACACGAACGACGGAATGAACAGCGGCAGCACCAGGATGATCACGGCCACCACCAGCGAGGGCAACACCACCTCGATGAGCGGACTGCGGGCGGGCGCGCGCAGCGGCACGGTCACCGAGGCAGCAGGAGTGGTGGTCTGCTGCACGTCTGCCGCCTCCGGGCGGTCGCTCATCAGAACACCCTCCTGCCGACGAGGCCGCTGGGCCGGACCAGGAGCACGACCAGGAACACGATGTACGAGAAGAACAGAGCCACCTCGGGCACATAGGCCTTGCCGAAGGTATCGAAGAGCCCGATCACGAGAGCCCCCAGCATGGTGCCCTGGATATAGCCGGTCCCCCCCACCACCACCACGATGAGAGTGAGGAGCAGCAGGTTGTCACCCATGGAAGGATAGGCTCCCAAGATCGGCGAGCCCATGACCCCGGCCAGGCCGGCCAACGCCATACCCAGCAGGAAGACCAGGGTGCTCACCAGACCGTAGTTGATGCCCAGGCTCACTGTCATGTCTTTGTTGTCCATGCCGGCCCGGATGATGGCTCCCATACGGGTGCGATCCTGCATCCACCAGAGGACAGCCAGGATGAGGATGCCGACCCCGACCACGAACACGCGATAGGTGGGGAAGGATAGCCCGCCGATCTGAAGCGCCCCCTGCAGGAACTCGGGGGTCTGCATGATCTTGGCACGCGGGCCCCATATCCACAGGACGACGTTGGCCACCATGTACGAGATGCCGATGGTGAGCACCGCCTGCTCGGGGACCTTGTTGTAGAGATGCCGAAGGAAGAAGTAGTACAGACCCAGCCCGATCACCGCGAGCGCGATGAAGGCGAGCACGATGGCCAGCCAGAAACTGCCCAAGGTGGAGACGACTTGGAGACCGATGTAGGCCCCGAACATGAAAAGAGCGCCGTGCGAGAGGTTAAGTACTCCCATGACGCCGAAGGTGAGCGAGAAGCCCGCTGCCAGGAGGAACAGGATGAAGGCGTATGACAGCCCGTTCAATCCCGTGACCAGCAGCTGACTCATAGCCTCCCCCCATCAGAACCATCACAACTACGAGCCGGCTGAGGCAGTGTGCCGCCACTCGGACCCCCCAGTCCAAAGGCCCCTGCCCTGCAGCAGTCTCTACTGACTGACTTATATACCAAGCGGTGAAGTTGCTGTCAAGATTCTTGTATACTCTTAGTCAGTGGACACTGTCCGAGGACCATACCCTCGGATCGCGGCCGCAGAACGCTGATGGTTCTCTTGGGGGGGCCGAGGGATGGACTCGACCGACGAGACTGCCCAGGTCAAGCCGCGGAGGCGCATGACCGGCGAGGCGAGACGCAGGAGCATCGCGGAGACCACCGCGAAGATCGTGGCGGAACACGGGTTGAGCGGAGCCACCACGGCCCGCATAGCCGCCGCTGAGGGGATCTCGGAGAAAGCCCTGTACAAGCAGTTCGCCAGCCGGCGCGAGATGCTGCTGGCCGCTCTCGATCGTGTGTACGAGCGCGCAGCCACCGTGCTCCGCAGTCTGGATCGCACCAACACTACAGAGTTCTTGCGTCAGGCGGCCAGGCTCCACTGTCCGTCGCAGTCCGACTTCCTCTACCCCTGGTACGAGTTTCTGGCTTCCTCTCCCCAGGAGGACCTGCGGCGGGAGTTGAAGCCCAAGCACCAGGCAGACGTGGATTTCCTCATCGAAGTCATCGAAGACGGCAAGCGGAAGGGCACCATCCGTGCCGACATCGACGCCGAGTTGGCCGCGTGGGGGTTCTGGGCCGTGTGCTGGGCAGAGGACAACGCATGCATGATGGGCTTCGAAGAATACGAGACGAGCGGTCTGCACGAGCGCATGATCGAGAGCTACATCCAAAGTATCTCCGCCGACGGGACTTCTGAGCCCGGCGACGCCGGTGGGGCGATATGCGAGTCGCGCGCTGACTGAGTGGAGACAGAACGGGGCGGGCGGCGCCTGTGCGCCGCCCGCCCCGGACCCGTCAGTTTCAGACCCCGTGTTACTTCTCAGCGGCAGCCTTGCCCAAGCGGAAGGCTTCCAGGTTGACGTCCACTGTCTTCGGCGGGACCACACGGCGGATGGTGGCCTCCCAAGTCTCGGGCTTGAAGGGCAAGGCCCCCGACACCGCGCCCAGCATGACCACGTTGGCGGCCTTGATGGTACCGGCCTGCTGAGCCAGGGCGTTGGCGTCCACCGGGCGCACGTTGGGCCAGGCGGTCTTGATCTGCGCGTCGATCTCGGCAGGGTAGGTGGCAAGGCCCGACGCCACCGGACTGGGGTTGATCTGAACTGTGCTGTAAATCAACAGCCCGGAGGGACGCAGCCAGTGGATGTAGCGCAATGCTTCCAGGGCCTCGAAGGCCATGAGGATGTCGGCCGTCCCCGGCGTCACCAGGGGTGCGTAGACCTTCTCTCCGAAGCGGAAGTGGCTGGTGACGCTGCCACCGCGCTGGCTCATGCCGTGGACTTCGCTCTGCTTCACGTCGTAGCCCTCGGCCATCGCCACCTGCGAGAGCACGTAGCTCGCCAAGACCACGCCCTGGCCGCCCACTCCCGAGAGGAGCATGTTGAAGGTGGTGCCGGCCTTACCGGCTGCATCTTGCTGCATGGCTGCCATCACGCCCCCTTTGCGTACGCGCCCTTTAGCCCTGTCTCACCCGGATTGGGCGGCAGGATGGCGCCTTCCTTGCACAGCTGGCTGCACACGCCGCAGCCGGCACACTGATCGGCCTGGATCTCGACCTTGCGGTCGCCGTTCGCGTCCACCAGCAGATTAAGGGCCATGCAACCCGCCTGCAGGCAGCGCTTGCAGCCTATGCACAGCTCGGAATCGATGCGATAGGGCGGCCGCTTGATCTTGAACTGGAGCACGCACGGCGCTTTTGCGATGACCACCGACGGGCCTTCGAAAGCCAACTCTTCGCGCAGCACCCGCTCGACTTCCTCCATGTCGTAGGGGTCGATGGTCGTCACGCGCTCCAGGCCCATGTCACGGCAGAGACCGGGGATATCCGCCATGGCAGCGGGCTCGCGCAGCAGGGTGGATCCGCTGCCCGGGTTCTCCTGGCCGCCGGTCATGGCGGTGGTGCGGTTGTCCAGGATCAAGGCCAGCATGTTGCTCTTGTTGTAGGCCACGTCCATGAGGGAGTTGATGCCCGTGTGGAAGAAGGTGCTGTCGCCGATGACGGCCACGACCTTGTCCTTGGGATCGGCAGGCGGTTCCAGCACTTTGGCCATGCCGTGGGCCATGCTGATGCTGGCTCCCATGCAGGTACTGCAGTGCATGGCATTGAACGGAGGAAGCGCGCCCAGCGCGTAGCAGCCGATGTCACCGCTCACGAACACGCGCAGCTTCTTGAGCACCGCGAAGACGGGCCGATGCGAGCAGCCCGGGCAGTACGTCGGCGGGCGACCGGGCAGGTCGGAGGCCACGGGAGCCGGCACCTCGAGCAGGTCTTCGTTCACGCCCGGGACGCCTGCCGCGCTCAGCACGCGCGCGATGAGACCAGGCGAGAGCTCGCCGCAGATGGGGACGATGTCTTTGCCCCCGTCGACAGCGATGCCCTTGACCCTCAGGATCTCTTCCAGGAAGGGATCGAGTTCCTCCACCACGTAGAGCGTCTCCACCTTGGCCCGGAAGTCGGCGATCATGCGCTCCGGAACCGGATAGGTCATGCCCAACTTCAAGAAGCTGGCGTCGGGGAAGGCCTCGCGGGCGTACGAGTAGGCGGCGCCCGAGGTGATGATGCCCACCCGGGTGTCGCCCATCTCCACGCGGTTCAGCGGGCTGGTCTCGGCGTACTCAGCGAGGTCCAACAGGCGCTGCTCCACGAAGGGATGCCGCACGATGGCGTTCTGCGGCATCATGGTGTACTTGGTCCAGTTCTTGGTCATCTTGGTGAGCGGCTCGAGTTCCGGACGCTCACCGAACTCCACCATGCTCTTGGAGTGAGAGGTGCGGGTGGTGGTACGGAACAGCACTGGGGTGTCGAAGCGTTCGCTCAGGTCGTAGGCCAGCTTGAGATACTCCTTGGCCTCGCTGCTGTCGGAGGGCTCGATCACCGGGATCTTCGCAAACTTGGCGTAGTTGCGGTTGTCCTGCTCGTCCTGGGAGCTGTGCATGCCCGGGTCGTCGGCGGAGACGATCACCATACCGCCTTCCACCCCCGTGTTGGCGACCGAGAAGAACGGGTCGGCGGCCACGTTAAGGCCCACGTGCTTCATGCACACCAGCACGCGCGCGCCTGCCCACGAGGCGCCGGTGCCCACTTCCATGGCCACCTTCTCGTTCGGTGACCACTCGGCGTAGATGCCGTCGTACTTGGCGATGTTCTCCAAGATCTCCGTGCTGGGCGTGCCCGGATACGCGGAGGCCAGTCTGACCCCCGCCTCCCACGCGCCGCGCGCGATAGCTTCGTTACCTGACAGGATCTCCGCCATGTTCACTCCCCCTTGGGATGTTGTTTGCGCTGGTACTCCGCGTACCACGCCATACGGTCGAGCACACGGCCGGCCGCAGCCGGCGACGAGAGGACTACAGGTGCGTAACGATCACCGAAGTCGAACAGAGAACCACGGATGGGTGTGTCGGGCACGTTGATGATGGGCCTGCCCGTGACCTCCATGAGCGTGGAGACCTTCTGCATGAACCTGGTCTCCCAGGGGCTCAGAGAGTCGAACTCGCCCTGTTCGGTACCGGCCCTGAGGCCGGCGCCCGTGTTCGGCACTCCCAACACCGATAACACGACGATAGCATCGAACGCATCGCATCTGGCCACCAGTTCCAGTGCGCGGGGACCGACGTCGCCGCCGGCGGACGCGCACATGTCGAGCGGGTTGCGCCGGCTCCAGAAGGGAGGCAGTATCTCACTGAGAGCCTCGATGAGTTCCGCGGGCACCTCCGCAAGTCGCAGGCCGTTGCGCGCGATCTCGTCGGCCATCAGCACCCCCGCTCCACCGCCGTTGGTGAGGATGGCCACCCGGCGCCCCTTGGGCAGCGGCAGATAGGCCAGGGACGAGGCCAGGTCCACCGCCTCCTGAGTGCTCGTGCAGGTGACCACTCCTGCCTGGCGCGCAGCCGCCTCGTACACGGGGGCGGAGCCGGCCATGGCTCCGGTGTGCGAAGCCGCCGCTTTGCCGCCGAACTCGGTCAGCCCGCCCCGCAGCACCACCACCGGCTTGACGGCGGTGGTCCGCCGCGCTACCTCCAGGAAATGACGCCCATCGTCGATGCCCTCCAAATAGAGCATCACACTGGCGGTCCCGGGATCGTCGCGCAGCGCCTCCATCAGGTCGACGGCGCCGATCTGGGCCTCATTACCCACACTGACGAACTTGTCGATGCCGATGCCCCGCCGCTGGCAGGCATGCACTATCTGCACGCCCAGGTTGCCCGACTGCGACATGATGCTCAGCTTCCCCTTGATGGGGTGGAGCACGATGAAACCCAAGGCATGCAGGCTGTGCTCGTTGGAGATCAGACCCATGCAGTTGGGGCCGATGAGGCTGACGTGATTGTCGGCGGCGAGCTGGGCCAACTCCTGCTCGGCGGCAGCCCCCTCCTCTCCCGTCTCGGAGAATCCGGCTGCGATGGCGATGGCGGCCCGGATGCCCCGGCGACCACAGGCCTCAACCATGGGGACCACCTGGCGGCCGCCCACAGCCAGCAGAGCCAGGTCGGGAGCCTCGGGCAGGTCGTCGATACTGGCATAGACGGGAAGTCCGAAGAACTCGCCGCCTTTGGGGTTCACGGGATAGACGGCACCGTCGAAACCGCCGTCCAGGATGTTACGCAGCGCCGAGCCGCCCCACTTGTCGGTGTCGTCGGAGGCCCCCACTATGGCGACCGAACGAGGCCGCAGGATGGCGTCCAGATCGGGCTGGAAATCCAGGCGCCGCCGGGGCTGTGACGGTTTGCCCAGTATGACCAGGGCGTCGGCGGCCACGGGACGGCCGTCTTCGATGAGCAGGGGGTTGACGTCGATCTCGGCTATCTGGGGATGGTCGAGCGCCATGCGCCCCACCGCTTGGATGACCGCGGAGAGCGCGTCCCGGTCCACTGAGGGATAGCCTCGGAACGGGCCCAGCAGACGTTTGGCCCGGATGAGGTCGGGAAGACCCGCGGCATCGCCTTCGTCGACCGGCGCCACCGCCAGAGCGATATCGCCCAGCGCCTCGGTGAGGACCCCGCCCAGACCGAAGACCACCACGGGACCGAAGGTACTGTCACGCTTCATGCCCACCATGAACTCACGATCGCCTGCCACCATCCGCTCGACCAGCACCCCTTCGAGGGCAGCGCCGGCCCGCTCCTGCAACAGCCGGAACGCATCGGCGGCGGCTTCCGCGCCCTCTATGCCCAGCAACACCAGCCCGGCTTCGGTCTTGTGATGGATCTCACCGCCCACTGCCTTCATGGCCACGCGTCCACCGATACGTTCGGCAGTCGCGGCCGCCGCCTCGGCGCTCATGACCTTCTCGCCGTCGGGAACCGGGATGCCATAGGAGGCGAAAAGGGCCTTTGCCTCCCACTCGTCCAGGGCGGACCGCCCGACCCGCAGGGCGTCCTCTATAAGAGCAGCAGCAGTGCGTTCGTCCACGGTTGCCTCCCCACATGCGTATTTGCGAGGGCTGTATACGTATCTTGGTCTATATGATAACTAATTAGACCTTTGACGTCAACAGGGCGCACCTTGCCCCTACACGGTGCAACGCACCACGTAGATGCCGTCCTGCCAGGTGTCGATGAAGATGTTGCCGCGGTCATCCACCACGATGTCCTCTGCCGTGCCCAGCAGCGGCCCGGGGAACACGTTCTTGCCCTGGCGGTCGGTGAACTTCCAATCGTCCGGGTCGGGCGGGATGAAGTACGCGATCTCGCGGGGCACGAACGGGTCGGAGATGTCGTACACCCGCAGGCCGGCATGGAAATAGCAGCAGTAGATGCGGTCGTTGCGGTCTTCCAGCGCCGGATGGTAGTGAGGCTCGTGGATGTTGTGCGGCCCGAAGGGCCCCGCTCCCACGCCCGGGATCTCATTGAAGTTCTTGTAGGGCCAGCCCTCGGGGATCTCGGGATAGGGGAACACCGAGATGAGGGTGGGATCGGTGGGATCCTGCACGTCCACCATGCCCAGGAAGTTCAGAGGTTGGGCACCCGAGCGGCGCGTCATCTCTTCGTCGAAGACCGCGTAGCGCTCGCCCTCGCTGGTCATGACGGCGTAGGGACGCTGCGACAGCGGCAGCACGGTGTGGCAGCGCGCCCCGGCCAGCTTGCCGGCCAGGGGCGGATGATGCTTCAACTGCCCCACCAACTGCGGCAGAGTGATGTCGGAGATATCGAGCACCACCATCCCCGCGCCGCCCCAACTCACGTAGGCCAGGTCGCCCTTGGGGTAGGCGGGACCGTGCATGACCGCGCTGTTCAGCATGGCCATCTCGGGGTCGTGGTCGGGCCCATGCACCTCAGGCAGTTGCCCGGCCAGCCACTGGTCGGGCATCCACCAGCGCCCCACCTCCACCGGGTCGCGGGGGTCCTGCAGGTCGAGGATACGATAGATGAAGTTGCGAAAGCCCTTGCAGGTGGCGGACAGATGTAGATAGCGGCCGCCGTCGTAATAGAAGCGATGCACGCCGCCCATGCCGCCGGAATCCCATTGCGACAGTCTCTTGGGATCGACCGGGTCGGACACGTCCCAGATGATGACTCCCTGCTCGAACGCATCGCCCCATTCGGTCCCGTGCAGGCGCGGGAGGGTCCCGCCAAGCGCGGTGACCATCAGGCCCCCTGCTACCTGTATCTTGGGCGTACCCTGGCCGGGCAGCCCAGGCCCCTCGATGAACCTCAGATGCTCCGGTCGCGCCGGGTCGGTGACATCGAGGATGTGCCAGCCCGGGTGTTTGAACGTGGCGGCGTACAGGTAGTAGCGGCCCGCGACCTTCTGTATGGCCATCTGGAAGCCCGGCTTGCCGTGGAGGTCGTGATAGCCGATTTGTTCGATGTTCTTGGCGAATGCAGGCTTCTTCATGGTACCCAGTCATCCTCCCTGCGCCCCTGCGAGGAGTATCGCGTGCATGGTCTATATGTATTATATTTATACCAGTTATTGTTCGAAAAGGGCTCTGCTATAGTGGGCCGGCCATCGAGAAAGTGAACCTATCAGTGGCTATAGAGAACAACGCGACCGAACCTAGCGTGATCCTCACCCCCGAGACGGCGAGCGATCGCGCCGTGCGTTATCTGCGCGCGATGATCTTCTCGGGGCAGCTGCGCGCCGGCGACAGACTTCCGCCCGAACGGGATCTGGGCGCTCATCTGGGCATCTCGCGCATGACCCTGCGTCTGGCCCTGAAGGCGCTCGAGAGCACGGGATACATCGTGACCACCCGGGGCTCCCAGGGGGGGTCGCGCGTGAGTGACGCCGAGGAACTCTACTCTTGTTGGTACCGCTGGATGGCCGAGCATCACGATGAACTCTCCGACATCTTCGAGTTCCGCCTGACTGTCGAAAGCAGGTTGGCCGCGCTCGCGGCGGAGCGACGCACCGAGGCCGACCTGGAGGCCATGGAGCGCGCCGCAGCCCACGAACGCGCCCCGCAAGACTGGTCGTCTCTGTTCCGCACCGACATGGACATCCACAATTCCATAGCCCGCGCCGCTCGCAGCCCGCGCCTGGAACGAGCCATGCTGGAGTCACGAGCCGAGCTCTTCACGCCCGTCGACCTGAGCCAGCTCGAACAACGCGAGTACGAGGTGCACGAGACCCACCTCGCCATCATCGAAGCCGTCCGAGCCAAGGACACCGGCGCCTCCGCCGCCCTCATGGCCGACCATATCCGGCTCATCCGCCGTCTGATCGACCGGGCGTGGGAGGCAGCCGACGTCCTCAAGCCCGATCGGCGCTGACGCCGGGCGCTCCCGGCGCAGAGTGCGTCCTAAAGAATCTGATACACGTCGTAGGTGACGCCCATGGCTTCCTGCTTGCCCAGGCTCACCGCGAGGATGTTGTTCATCCAGCTGTACGGCGTGTCCACAGCGGTCTCGAACATGGGCTGGCCGCGCAGGTAGTACTCGGTGGGCGGAACGTCCTCGCCTTTGCCCAACTTCTCCCAGATATCGGGAGCGATGTCGAGGATGCCCCGGTAGCTCACGTAGATGATGTGGCCGTCGTGAGTGCGATAGGTGTCGCGCACGTCACCCTCGCCCACGCCTCCCGGGCGGGTGAGGAACCAGTCGCCGGTACCGCTGAGGATCTCACCTTTGACTTTGGGACCCTCGAACCAGCCACCCTTCACTCTCACGATGTTGCGATGTCCGCGGAACGTCTGGCCGACCTCGTAGAAGCCCTCCACATCGATGTGGGCTCTGTAGAGGAATTCGCTCTTGAGTTCCATGCGGGGTAGATCCATGCTCGTCTCCTTTGTGTCTGCTTGCGATGCCCGAGCGCTCACCGCCGTTAGTAGGCGGTGGCGCCTCCGTCCACGCGGATGTCGGCGCCCGTCACCCAACTCGATTCGTCCGACGCCAGATAGGTGGCGCAGTAGCCGATGTCCTCCGGCGTCCCCAGACGATCGAGCATTATGGACCCGATGACCAGCTCTTTGAATCCCGGTTCGTTGTCGAGGCGGCCTTTGGTGTGTTTCGTCACGATCATGGCGGGTGAGATGGTGTTCGCCCGGATGTGGTGAGGCGCCCCCTCGGAGGCCAGTTGCCTGGTCATGGCCAGCACGCCGCCCTTGGTAGCGCAGTGAGCCACCGCGCCGGCTCCCGGCAGTGAGACATAGGCGTTCGCCGAAGCCAGATTGACGATGGAACCGCCGCCACGCGCGACCATGTGGGGCCACGCCGCTTTGCAGCCCAGGAACACCAAGTCGAGCTCACCCTGCAGAGTGCGCCGCCACTGCCCTTCGTAATCCATTTGGTCTATGGGCGCGAACTCCACAAACGCGGCGGCGTTCACCAGGATGTCCACGCCGCCGAACCGCTCGGCCGCAAAGGCCATGAGCGCGTCGTTGGCCGCCGGATCGGTGAGGTCAGCCTGATAGCTGGTGCAGGTGAGCCCCTCAGTGGCGAGGCGCTCCTCGGTCTCGCGAAGGCCGTTCTGATCACAGTCGCAGATGACCACGTCCGCACCCTCGCGGGCCATAACGAGCGCGCATCCTTGCCCGATGCCCAGGCCACCCGCGCCGGTCACGACCGCGACCTTGCCCTTGAGTCGATCGCCCATGAGACCTCCTTGGTCAAGTGGTTATTCCATTGTACTAAGAGCATAGTAGCAGTAGGTCCGGCGCAGGGCAATGCGGATTGCACATAGCTGCCAAGACCTGCGTCTGATTGGGGCGAGCAAGGCCTGTGTGGCGCCGAAAAAGGCTCGGGCGCAGCCGGAGGAGTCCCTCCGGCTGCGCCCGGGAGAGGTCCCCGTCGCCGACAGGCGACGGGGACCCAGCACATGCTGTGTGTACTAGTTGAGCGTGCTCACGAACTTGAAGCCTTCGGGCGTGGCTTCCCACAGGCAGAAGCCGCCGTGGATACCGTTGGCATCGTCGGGGGTGTACTTGTACGAACCCTGGGCGCCGTCCCACTCCAGGCTGCGGAGTGCGGCAGCCACCGCCGCCGGATCGTCCCCGCCGGCCTTGAGCGCAGCCTCAGCCAGGTGGATCACGTCGTAGCCGAAGCCCAGGAACAGGCTAGCCATAGCGTCGGGATAGGCAGCCTTGAAGCGCTCCACGAACGCGACCAGCTCTTCTTTTGCGGGATAGCCGTCGGGCAACGCGCTGGGATTCACCACGCCGGGGCCGATGGACAAGTTGCCCACGACCGCGTCCGGACCCTGCATGAAGATGGCCGGATGCGAGCCGGCGCCACTGCCGAGAATGGGCAGGGTCACGCCGAGTCCGCGCAGGCCTTTCGTGAGGGCGGGAACATGGATGGGGTTGCTGGCGATGAGCAAGAGGTCGGGATTGACCGACTTCACCTGCGCCGCGATCTTGTTAACGATGGGAGTCACGTCGGCTTCGTCCAGAGCCCAGGCGTCGGGCATGAAGGTGAACTTGAACCCGCTCTGCTCCGCCAAGCCGCCGGCCAGGAGAGCCAGACCCTCCTGATGGACAGGGATCTGATCGCCGATGGCGAGGACGTTCTTGTAGCCGCCGGCCACTATAGCCTTGGCCCACGCGTCGGCTTCGCCGTCAGCGCCGGTGGAGGCCATCACCGAGGACTTGAACTTGGTCTGATCGGCCTTGAGGTCATCCATGGTGGGCGGGCCGAACACGATGTGCGGGATGCCGGCCTTCTCGCTGATCTCGCGGGCCGGGGTCGCCGTCCACTGCGGGTAGGGGCCGATCAGGAAATCGACCTTGGTCTGCTCGATCATCTTGGTGACCGCGGCCATGCCGGCGGTGAGGTCGGACTTGTCGTCCTCGATGATGAGTTGCAGCTGCCGACCGTTGATGCCGCCGTTGTCGTTGATGTACTTGACTTCCACCTCGGCGGCCTGCTTGATGGACTCGGCCGGCGCCGAACTCACACCGGTGAGCGACATGATCAGGCCGAGCTTGATGGGCTCGGTGGATGCCGGCGCCGTGGTCTCCGTAGGAGCCGCGGTGGTCTCGGTGGGCGCGGCCGTGGTCTCGGTCGGCGCCGCGGTGGTCTCGGTCGGCGCCGCGGTGGTGGCGGCAGGCTCTTCTTCGCCGCCGCACGCGACGCCGAAGACGCTGAGAGCGAGCACCAGCACCAACGCGAGAGCTAACCAGTGACTCTTCCTCATAGTTACTCCCCTTTCTCTGAAGCGTGTTTGGCCCCTGTCAGGCCCTGTCGCCAAGAGACCGCCGTGCGTGCACTTACTCCTGGCCAAGGTAGCTTGCACGTACGCGATCGTCCTGCCGTAGTTCCACGGCCGTGCCGGAGAGCACCACATTGCCCGTCTGCAACACGACCGCCTGATGTGCGAGCGAGAGCGCCATCTCGGCGTTCTGCTCGACCATGAGCATCGTCAGACCCTGCTCGTTCAACTTGGCCAAAGCCTCGAAGATCCGTTCCACGGCCAGCGGAGCCAGACCCATGGAGGGTTCGTCCAGCAACAGCAGTTGAGGCCGCCCCATGAGCGCCCGCCCGATGGCCAGCATCTGCTGCTCGCCACCGGAGAGAGTGCCCGCTTCCTGCTTGCGACGCTCGTTCAGGATGGGGAACAGCTCGTAGACATACGCGATATCGTCCTGCATGCCGCTCTTGTCACGACGACCCGTGGCACCCACCACCAGGTTGTCCTCCACACTCAGAGTGGGGAACAGCTGGCGTCCCTCAGGTACCTGGCAGATGCCGCGACTCACGATCTTCTCGGGCGCCATGCGGGCGATGTCCTTAACCTGGTGATACACATGCCCTCTGCTGGGCTTGACGATGCCCGAGATGGTGTGGAGCAACGTGCTCTTGCCCGCGCCGTTCGCTCCCAGGACGGCTACCACCTGTCCTTTGGGCACGAGAAGTGAGACACCGTGAAGCGCCTCGATGTTCCCGTAGGCCGTCACCAGATCCTGGACGACAAGCATCTCCTCGCACCGTCCCTCGAGCAGGTCGCGAGTGGTACAGAGGTCGGCTTCTTTGCGCTCAACGCCCAGATAGGCCGTTATGACAGCTTGGTCCTTCTTCACCACGTCGGGAGTGCCCGAGGCGATCAGCTTGCCGTAGTCGAGCACGTTCACAGCGTCGGAGATGTCCATCACCAGATCGATGTCGTGTTCCACCAGCAGCACGGTCACACCGGCCGCCCGGATGTTCGCGATGCGCTCCACGAGGTCCTCGCGCTCGCCGGCGTTCATACCGGCCGCGGGTTCGTCCAGCAGCAGCAGACGAGGCTCAGCGGCCAAAGCCCGGGCGATCTCCACCAGACGTTGCTGGCCATACGGAAGACTCGCAGCCGGAAGATCGGCCTGTTCGGCCAGGCCCACGAGAGCCAGGGCGTCCAAGGCCCGCTGACGCGACCGCGCCTCCTCACGCCGCTGCGACGGGAAGCCGAAACCTCCCGACCAGAAGCCCGACTTCTCGTGCCGATGACAACCCACGAGCACGTTCTCGAGCGCGCTCATGTTGACGAAGATGCGCAGGTTCTGGAACGTCCGAGCGATGCCCAGCCGCGCCGTGTCGGCCGGCTTCAGACGAGCCAGGTCGTAGTCGGCGAACAGCACCCGGCCGTTGACCACGGGCTGAAGAGAACTGATGGCGTTGAAGAGAGTGGTCTTGCCGGCGCCGTTCGGCCCGATGAGCGCGGTGATGCTGCCTTCCTGCACCTCGAAGGTCACCTTCTCCACCGCCTTCAGGCCGCCGAAGTGCACCGACACGTCCTCGACCCGCAGGATGGGACCACCGGTACCCATCGCCTCGCGCTGGCGGCGCAGATCTTCCTTGAGGACTCCGCCCACTTCGGCATCGACAGCGACGCGCACCGGGGTGGAGGTGTCTGTCCCCGCAGGCGTCTCGACCGCGACCGCCTCGGCCGCCGGTCCTTCCTTGAGGCTCTCGCCCTTGATGAGCCGCCACAGCCGG
Organism: Thermoleophilia bacterium; assembly: GCA_040772905.1. Taxonomy (GTDB): domain Bacteria; phylum Actinomycetota; class Thermoleophilia; order RBG-16-64-13; family RBG-16-64-13; genus JAXGXJ01. Next base: position 206,202 of record JAXGXJ010000004.1, read on the forward strand.
TTGCGCTGCTTGGGACGGAAGCCCAGGATGCCCGCGGGCAGGAACAGCAGCAGCAGGATCATGATGACGGAGTACACAGTGCCGCTGTACTCCTGGATGCCCGAGAAACCGTTGATGACCCAGGTCATGATGATAGCGCCCACGATGCCGCCCCAGATGGTCTTGTCGCCGCCCACCAGCATCATGACGATGGGCAGCACGGATGCGGCAAAGGAGAACGAACCCGGTGCGACCGCTGAGAAGACGAAGGCGAAGAGCCCTCCAGCGATGCCGCAGTAGACTGCATTGAAGACGAAGGCCCACAGCTTCCAGTTGGCCGTGCGCACTCCCAGGGTCGAGGCGGCGATCTCGCTCACGGCGAGGCCGCGCAGCGCCCTGCCCACGCGATACTTGAGAAGGCGGGCGGTGAAAAGCAGGATGATGAGGGCGACCACCCACACCATGTAGTACTTGCGCAGGTAGGTGTCGAACTCGAACCCGAAGAGGTTGAGCGGCGAGACGCCACCGAAACCGTAGGCCGCGCCCACCCATTTGACCTCGTTGACGATGGCCAGGAAGATCTGCCCCAGACCGATGGTGGCCAACGCCAGGTAGAAGTACTTCAGCTTCAGCACCGGACGTCCCACCACGAGCGCGATGAGACCGGCCGCCGCGCCGCCGGCGATCCAGGCAACGAATGTAGGCACCCCGAACTTGATGACCAGCAGGCCGCACACGTACGCCCCGATGCCGTAGAAGGCGGAGTGACCGAACGAGAGTTGCCCGGCCTGGCCCAAGATGAGCCCAACGGCGATGGCCAGGATGGCGTACAAGCCCGCCTGCGTCATGACACTCATGGCATACGAGTTCTGATAGGCGAGCGGCCAGATGAGCAGGATGAGGACCAACACCACCTTGCCGATGGTCGCCCAGCGGCCGCTGGTGAGCTCGCGCAGCCTGCTCATGGTCCCGCCCTTGCTCTGTCCCTGCGTGACGTCTTTACCGGCCATCTAGGCCTCGCCTTCGGTCATGCGTGTACCCAGGAGGCCCTGCGGCCGGAAGTAGAGCACGATGATGAGAATGACGAACGACACCACGTTCTTGTAGCCCGCCGGGAACACCCCGGTGGTGAGCGACTGGATGATACCCAGCAGCAGACCCCCGACCACGGCGCCGGTGCTCGATCCCCAGCCGCCCAAGACCGCAGCGACAAAACCGTTGAGGCCCATGATGCCGCCGGAGAAGCACGAGATGGGCACCACCCAGGCGATGGAGATGCCTCCCAGAGCGCCGATGACCGCGCTGATGACGAAGGCCAGGATGATCATGGTGTTCACCGACACGCCGGAAAGGCTGGCCGCCACCGGGTTGGTGGCCGTCGCCGTCATCCGCTTGCCGGTGGTGGTGTGGTTGTTCAAGAAGTAGAGCACTACCAGCACCAGCACCATGATGCCGATGACCCACAAGCTCTGGCGAGAGATGAAGACGCCCCCCAGGTCGAACGACTGATCGCCGGTGAACGACGGCAGCCCCTGACCGTATCCTCCCCACTTGAGGAGCGCCACGTTCTCGAACAAGAGGCTGAGCGCCACGGTGCACAGGATCATGGCCCCCAGGGAGACTTTCAGGATGGGTTTGAGCACCACCACATACATGGCCACCGCCACAGCCACGGTGAGCACCACTCCGATGATGCCCGAAAGCCAGAAGGGAAGGCCCAGTTCATAGAGGAACGAGTAGGCGAACAAGGCCCCGAACATGACGAAACTGCCCTGTGCCATATTGACGATGCGCGACGTGCGGTAGATGGTGACGAACCCCAGTGCGATGAGCGCGTAGATGGAGCCCATCGTGATGCCGGTGACCAGCAACTGAAGCCATTTATCCATTTGTGCCTGCCCCCAGAGAGACGATTCCGCCCTCTCTCACACCTTCTGCCTGCGCCACCGACTCTCCCCTCTCCACGTCCCCCTTCTCCACCCCGCCGGCCCTCCCCAACCCGGCACGAGGTTTGGGCAATACCCTAGGCCATTGAACCAAAAGTGTCAAGTCTCGACGACAGCATCAACGGCAAGCGGGTCCGAATCACCGGTCCGGACCCGCTTGCCGCACGCCCTTCACTCCTGGACGGGGTACTCCCGGCACAGCTTCTGGTCGTTCTTCTCTGTGGGCACCACGATCTCCCCGTCGCGTTCGTCCAGCCGGAACCACCACTTGTTGGTGTACTCGCGCGGATCGACGAAACCGTTGGCGATGTTGCGCTCCCGCTGCTCGTCCACGGTCTTGTAGAGCCACTCCAGGTTGCCGTCCCAACCGGCGTAGTCGCGAGGTTCCATGTCGGGCCGGTTCCACGGGCACACCTTGGTGCAGCGCCCGCACACGCAGCCCTCTTTGTTGAGGATGTCGAAGTCGGAGCAGGTGCGCGAATCGAGCTTCCACGTGTAGTAGCCGTTATAGAGTGTCTTGGGACCACGGGCTATAGACTCCGAGGGACACTGGTCGGCGCAGATGGTGCACTTGCCGCAGTACTTCTGCAGGCCGAAGTCCACGTAGCCGTCGATCTCGAGCTCCAGGTTGGTGAGCACGGCCGCATACTTGCAGTTGCAGCCCAGGAACGGGTTCAGGATGATCCCCATGCGCGAGACTTCGCCCATGCCGGCGTCGAGCACGATCTGAGGCATGAGGGTGGAGTAGCTGTTCATGTTGGTGGGGACGGCGTCGATGCCCAGGCGGCGCAGATAGTTGGCCATCACCTCGGTCTGCAGGGCCAGCTTTTGATAGACCTGATAGCTCACCGGGTCGACGATGTCGTCCCACCCGTTGGATGCGGACAACGTCTTGGCGTCTTTTCGTCCGCAGAACACGATGGCGTACTTGTACGGCGCCTCCACGGGCTTGCGCATGATGTCTTCGTAGTAGACCGCCGACTGGGCCAGCGGGCCGATGCGCACGATGTCGGCCCCCAGGAAGTAGCCCATGGCCTTGAGGTGGCGGCTCAGCACCCGAGGGTCGTCGGGGATGGGGGCCCGCTTGGCCGCGACGGGCGGCCGGCGCTTCGCGTACTTGTTGATGTACCACTGCAGGTCCTGCAGCGCACCCCCGATGGGGTAGCGGTTGGTCATGCGCTTGAACTCGCGCGAGAGCTCCTCGCCGAAATCGCCCATGAGCGACTTACTGAACACACTCTCACGCTCTGAGCGCCGTTCCACGGGGCCCGGTATGTCGTTGGTGGGTTTGTCGACGCGCTTCAGCAGGTGGTCGGGATATGGACCCAACTGGGCGTCGTTGTAGAGGATGTCGTGATACTTGAGCTTTTCCATGCGCGCGTGAGCCTTTCTGGTGCAGGCCGGGACGGCAGCGATCAGACCTGTCCCGGAAGTTGGGAGACCGCGTGGTCACCTGAGATGATAGGCAGTCGCGCACACCCCTGCAAGGCGGCCACGGGCCGACCGGGAGCGTACGTGCGCTCCGACGCTGAGAAAGTCGTGCGGGGTATTGACTTCTGGGGAGATGTCTGTTCACATTCCCAAAGACTAGGAAGCAACGCATCCGGAGCGGGCCGTGGACAGATGTCCTCACGCAAGCTGCCGCACCTCCGTGGCTCCCTCTCCGGGAGAGCCGTCGCTTCCGCCCCCCGGCGACATCCCCGCCGAAGACAGGGTGCCTCCATGATCTGAACCTCGCTTGCCACTCGGTCGTTCAGACCACCGATCGCGAGATCCACGCACCGAACACACGGGGGTATTCATGCGAGGAGAGAGTGAGATAGCGTTCGCGCGCAAGGCCAGCGGCCTCGTGCGCGGTCTGAGCATGTGGGACGCCTTCGGCGTCGGCTTCATGAACCAGGGCCTCACACCGAGCATCTGGGTGATGGTCAGCCTGGGTCTGGGTGTCTATCTGGGTGGCAACCTCATCATCGCCACCATCCTGTCTTTGGTACTGGCGGGTATCGGCTTCCCGCTCGTGTGGGGCATCCTCGGAGGATCCATGCCCCGGTCGGGCGGTGAGTACATCTACAACTCTCGCATCATCCATCCTCTGGTGGGGATCGGGGAGTCGTTCGGCAACGCCTTCATCTGGTTGATGTGGATCTACGTGCTCGCGCCGTGGATGGCGGACCCGGGCGCCGTGATGATGTCGGAGTTCATGGGCTGGGAGTGGCTCTACGATTCAGCCTCGGGCACCTTCCTCGGCGGGCTTTCCTACGAATGGGGTTCGTTCGTCATCGCCACGATCGCCAGCATCATCGCCTTCTTGTTCGTCGTCTTCGGCGTGAAGGTGTTCGCACGCGTGCAGAAGGTGGTGATGGGTCTGGGCCTGTTGGGCGCCCTGATCATCGTCATCGTGTTGTTCATGTACAGCAAGGCCGACTTCATCGCTTCCTGGAACACCTTGGCCGCCGAGAACGGGTCGCTCAACTACACGGACTTCATCACCGCCACGAGCGCGGCCGCCGGCACCGAGATACCCACCACCTGGAACTGGTACGACACCTTCGGCGTGATGGTGGCGGGGTCCTGGCTGTTCGCCTATTCGTACTGCATCACGTTCATCGCCGGCGAGGTGAAGCGGCCGGACAAGAGCATCATCTTGTCGAACCTCTTCGCCATCATCGTCCCGGCGGTGTTCATGGTCCTCATCGCGGTGGGTCTCTATCGCCTGGTCGACTTCAACTTCCTGTCGGCGACCGCCTGGGTGGACAACAACGGCGGCCTGGAGGGCTACAACATGCCCTGGAGCCCGCACTTCGTGGGCTTGGCCGCCGTGGTGATGCACAACAAGGTCATCCTGTTCCTGATGGCCCTGTCGTTCTTGCTCTTCACCCTGTGGTGGATCGCGCTCTCGTACCTGGCCTTCCCACGCATCATCTTCGCCTGGGGGATGGACCGCATGGGTCCCAAGTGGTTCACCGACGTCAACGCCCGCTGGGCTTCGCCGGTCAAGAACTACATACTGGGCTTCGTCATCGCCGAGCTGCTCATCGCGCTGTATGTGTTCTGGCTCAACGAACCCATGCAGGGTCTCTCGGTGACGGCCCTCGAGATCTTCTCGGTATTCGGCGTGACCGCCATCTCAGCAGCCATCTTCCCCTTCTCCAAGCGCTCCAAGAGCATCTGGGAAGCCTCGCCCTACCGCAAGTGGAAGCTGCTGGGCATCCCCGTGGTGACTCTGGGTGCCGTGGTCAACATCGCCTACCTGGCCATCTTGGCCGTCTTCTTCTTCTTCCAGCCCACCAACCTGGAGGGCTTCACCCTCGTCACCGGCATGCTGATCCTGGCGACGTGGGCACTGGGCCTCCTCTGGTACTGGTTCTGGAGTTGGAGGGCCAAACGCACCGCCGGCATCAGCACCAGCATGCTCACCGGCGAGCTTCCGCCCGAGTGATGTGGGACGTGCGGTCGCGACAGCCCCCGAGGGCATGACTGCCGCGACCGCCGGGGGCCGCCGCGCGCGGCGGCGGCCCCACTGTTCGTATAGGTTCGTCACGGTGCCACGCAGAAGGCTCGAGGCGAGAGTGTAAGGAGTTGCAGCGTGCTGAGGCTGTTCTACGTGACCGACATCCATGGCTCGAACGTGTGCTACCGGAAGTTCCTCAACGCCCTGCCCATCTACGACGTGGACGTCGCCGTCCTCAACGGCGACCTGCTGGGTAAGGTGCTCGTACCCCTGGTGGAGAAGGCCGGCGGCGGGCGGGAATGTCACCTCATGGGCCAGTACACCTTCATGGACTCGCCCGACGAGGTCGCCGCCGTCAAGAAGACCATCGAGAACGCCGGCTACTACTGGGTGGAGCAGACGCGCGAAGAGTACGAGGCCATCAAGGGCGACCAGGAGGCCATCGACGCCCTCTTCAAGCGGCGCGCCATCGAACGCATCGAGGAGTGGCTGCAACTCGCCGATGAGCGCCTTGCGGGAAAGAAGACCACCGTCTACATCTGTCCCGGCAACGACGACTGGTGGGAGATCGACGACATGATCGCCGAGTCCGGGTCTCTTCGGCCCTGCGACGACATGGTGGTGGAGTTCAACGGTTACACGATGGTGTCGTCGTCCCGTTCCAATCCCACGCCTTGGGACACGCCTCGGGAGGGCCCCGAGGACGAACTGGCCGAGTACCTCGATGCTCTCTGCAGGCGCGTGGGCAGTTCACCGAAGGACTTCGAGCAGACCATCTTCAACTTCCACGTCCCCCCCTACGGCTATTCTCTCGACCTATGCCCCAAGCTCGACGCGAACATGCGCATGGCCGCGGAGGAGAAGATCCATGCGGGCAGCATCGGAGCCAAACTGGTCATCGAGAAGTACCAGCCCCTGCTGGGGCTCCACGGCCACATCCACGAGTCTCGCGGCGCCCAGAAAGCGGGTCGGACCCTCATCATCAACCCGGGCAGCGAGTACTCCGAGGGCATCCTCAAAGGCGTCGTGGTGATGCTCGACAAGAAGATAAAGGACTACGTCTTCACCTCGGGCTAGACCCGGGGGCCGGAGTCAGAAGAGGGTGATATAGCTGATGACAAGACCGTTCATCCTTCCCAAAGACATCCCACTGGAGATCTACCCCAGACCAGAGGTGTTCCTGTCCGAGGGCAGGCGCATCGTGGACGCAGGCGCGTCCGCAGGCATCACGCTGCGTGTCATGGGTCCTCTGGCACTGCATTACTACTTCCCGGACGACATCGACCTCTACGCCAGACTGGAGCGTCTGGGCGAGCGCTACTTCACCGACATCGACTTCGTCGCGAACGGCAAGAGCAGCGGCAAGCTCAAGGGTCTCTTCGAGGGATTGGGCTACGAGTGCGACGTGAACACCCTGATGATGACCGGCAAGACACGTCAGATCTACTACGGCGGCGCCGTGCCCATGATCGATGTCTTCTTGGACAAGCTTGACTACTGCCACGAGGTCGACTTCAAAGACCGCCTCAGTTTCGACGACTACTGCATATCCCTCACCGACATCGCGCTGCAGAAACTCCAGATCTGGGAGATCAACGACAAGGACCTCAAGGACCTGGAGTTCTTGATGACGGTGGCCGATATCGGCGAGGACGACGCCGCCAAGATCAATCGCGGCTATGTGGCCAGACGTCTCGCCGACGATTGGGGCTTCTGGTACACGGCTACCACCAACCTCGGCCGGGTGAAGGCACACGTGGACGGTGTGCCTGCATTCGACGAAGGGCAGAAGGCCCACATCAAGGCGCGCTGTGACGAGGTGCTCGCCCGCATCGAGGCCGAACCCAAGACGAAGGCCTGGCACAAGCGGGCCAAAAAAGGCACCGACAAGATCTGGTACAACACCAACTTCAGCGATTGGTGACGTCCAGAGGGCACTCCACCGCCCCTGCATCGCTCTGCGCCTCAGCCCGGGCCGCGAGCCGGCGCCTCACGCGTGGGATGACGAGGGGCATGAGCACGATCATGAAGAGTATGAACACCCACACCGACCCCCCGTAACGGGCCACAGCGGGATAGTCTCCCGTGAACGTGGTCACCGCCCAGAAGACGAGCGCCGCCACGAGCGACACACCCACGTAGATGGAGGCCGCCCTCCAGCCGCCACCGGCGCCGTCGCGTGAACGCGTGCTCCTGCTCTCAGCCGACGACATCCGCTCTCCTTTCGAGCACGTCACGACTGGGCCGGAAGCGGCGCAACAGCAGCGTGTTGAGCGTCACCGACACCGACGACACCGCCATGAAGAAGGCGGCCAATTCGGGCCCCACGATCTGGCGGGTGAGGGGATAGAGGATGCCCGAGGCCACCGGGATGCCCACCGCGTTGTAGAAGAAAGCCCAGAAGAGGTTCTGCTTGACCTTGCGCATTGTGGCCCGACCGGCTTCGATGGCCGTGACCACGTCCATGAGGTCGCTCTTGATGAGGATGACATCCCCCGTCTCTTTCGCCACGTCGGTGCCTGAGCCGATGGCGATGCCCACTTGGGCCTGCGCCAGGGCGGGCGCGTCGTTGACCCCGTCACCGACCATGGCCACGAAGTCACCGCGCTCCTGCAGCGCCTTCACGCGTTCGGCCTTGTCTTCCGGCAGCACCTCGGCCAGCACCTCGTCGATGCCCACCTGCCGAGCGACGGCTTCGGCCGTACGGCGGTTGTCGCCGGTGATCATCACGCTGCGCAGCCCCATGGCGTGCAACCTGGCAATAGCCTCCCGGGATGAGGGCTTGAGCACGTCCGCCACTCCCACGATCCCGGCCGCGATGCCGTCGACAGCCACGAACATGGGGGTCTTGCCCTCAGCCGCGAGCCGGACGGCGTAGGCCTCCACGGCGGCGACATCCACCGCACGATCCCTCATGAAGCGGGCGTTCCCCAGGAGCACCTCGCGGCCCGAGACCGTCCCCTGTACGCCGAGCCCCGGCACGGAGTCGAAGGCGCCGGCTTCGGGGATGGCCAGGCCCCGCTCCCGGGCGCCCGCGACGATGGCCTCACCAAGTGGATGTTCCGACTTCTGCTCCACGGCCGCGGCGTACGCCAAGAGCGCCTCGGACGACAGCCCGGCGCCGCGCCCGCCGCCGTCGCGACCGCCGGGTAGAGCATCGCCGTCGACGACAGTCGCCGGCAACACGTCGGTGACCGCCGGCTCCCCCTTGGTGATGGTGCCGGTCTTGTCGAACACCACCGTGCGCACGCGAGCCGTCGCCTCGATGGCATCGGCACCCTTGAACAGCACACCGTATTCAGCTCCCTTGCCCGCGCCCGCCATCATGGCGCTGGGGGTGGCCAGCCCCACCGCACAGGGGCAGGAGATCACCAGCACCGAGATGGAGAGCAGCAGGGAGAAGCCGAACACGCCCATGGCCGCCAGGTTGTGCGGCGACAGAACGAAACGGCTCTCGGGTGTGAAGAACAGTTCGTATCCCACAAAGAACCAGAACAAGAACACCAACAGCGCCAGCAGGTGGACGGCGAGAATGAAGTTGCCGGCCACCAGGTCGGCCACGCGCTGGATGGGCGCCTTGCTGGCTTGCGCATCCTCCACCAGGCGAATGATCTGCGACAGCGCGGTGTCCCTACCCACCTGGGTCGCCCGGAAGCGGAGGGCACCGGTGCGGTTGACGGTGCCGGCGATGACGCGGTCGTCCACCGTCTTCTCCACCGGGATGGACTCGCCTGTGATCATGGACTCGTCGACGGACGAGTAGCCCTCGACCACCACACCATCGACAGGCACCGACTCTCCAGGCCGGATGAGGACGAGATCCCCCACTTCCACATCGTCGGCGGCCACGTCGGTCTCAACGCCGTCACGCAGCACGCGCGCCACTTTGGGCTGCAGTCTCATCAGCTTGCGGATGGACTCACTCGTGCGCCCCCGCGTGACGGCCTCCAGATAGCGGCCCAGCACGATGAAGCCCGTGAGCATGGCCGCCGACTCGAAGAAGGTGGCCTGACGGCCTCCGAAACCGGCGTCGGGCCAGATGGTGTTCACCGAGGCGATGAGGAACGACGCCCCGATGCCGGTGGCGTAGAGAAGGTTCATGTCGGTGACGCCGCGCCGCAGCCCCCGCCACGAGTGCGAGAAGAACTGCCTTCCCGGACCGACCACCACCGGGACGGTGAGCGCCAGCAGCACCCAGTTCTTCACCGACGCCGGCATGAACTCGGGGATGACCCACATCCCCTGGAAGGTGAGGACCATGATGACGGCTGCGAGCGGCCACACCGTCCACATGTTGATCTTCTGCCGGCGCAACTCGGCGGCGCGGATCTGCTGCTCTCGGTCCAGCCGTTCCTGGCCCTCCAGCTTCTCCGCCACTCTGTAGCCCAGGTCGCCGACCGCGTGGATGACCTGCTGCTTGTGCAAGACGCCCGGCAGGCCTCGGACCCGAGCGGTGCCAGTGCCCAGGCTCACGGCCACGTCGGTCACACCCGGCAGCTGTTTGATGGCCCCCTCCACCTTGGCCACGCAACCGGCGCAGTTCATGCCCTCCACGCTCAGGAAGAACTCGTTGTACTCCGCATCGGTCACGGCTGGTGCTCTGCGCCCGCGGACCAGGGGATCACTGCAGCCGCGGCGGACGCGATTGCTGCCGGCGGAGACACTCGTTCTCCTCGCACAGCCGGCGGCAGCTCTCCCGGCTGTCCTGCAAGGAGTCAATCAGCGTGTCGCGTTCGCGCAGCGCCTCAGCCAGTCTCGCTCTGCCGTAGCTCTCGCTCGAGAGAAGACGAGCCAGCTTCGCGAAGAAGGCCATGGTTGCGTCCACGGTATGCCGGCTGAGCCGGGGCACCGCCTCGAGGGCGGCCATGTACTCCTGTTCATCGAACCCGTACTTGCGCGCCTGCTCGCGGAAGAGCTCGTAGTCCGGAGTCTCGTCCTCGAAAAAGAACTGACCGGAGAAGATGCTGCCCACCCGACGCCCACCCACGAACATGGGCGTGGCGATGTCCCACATGTTGTTCTTGCACTTGTAGAGCTTGAACTCACCCTCGGGAACGCCTGCGGAGAGCTGCAGATCGCTCTCCAGGCAGTGACAGGAAGCCTCGGGGTTCATGCGATGGAAGCGGGTACAGATGTCGCTCCACCCCGCCCCCACAAGGACGTGCCCCTGCGAGTCGATGATCGCCAACGGCACGTGCGCCACCTCATAGAAGTCGTCGAGGAACGACTGCACTGCGGGCAGATCGATGAGATCACGCAACTCGGCCGCCGCCTCAGGCTCCCCCGACCGCGACCGAGGGGCGCCCGCATCTGCCGACGCGCGGCCACTGCCCTCTTCCGTCGCAGATATGTCCTCCTCCCCGCGGACCGCGTCGGGTTCTTCCCTCGTGTAACCCTCGCGATAGAAAGTGAGGGTGACAAGGGTCCCGCCTTCTGGGGCTGAGTAGAGAGCAAGGTGATCGGCCAATTTGGCCATGAGCGGCAGGCCCAAGCCCCGATGTATGCGTTCTCCCAGGCGATCGGGAGTCTGGAACTCACCCGGACCCTCGATGCGGACTTCCAAGCGATCGCGGTAGAGGATGGAGGTGACTTCCACCCGCCCCTTCACAGGCGCGTGCTCTATGGCGTTCGCCGCCGCTTCCGACACAGCCACGGTGATGTCGAAGACGCGCGAGCCGGAGAAGCCCGCCTCTCCAGCCACGTCTTTGAGCAGACGCCGGGCCCGCGCCGCTTCGCTGAGATCCGGCGCAAGCACCAACGACGACACCAAAGGTGTCGGCCTCTCGACCGGCTCACGTGCGCGGTGTGTGATCTGCACTCTCCCCCCAGAAGATGGTGGTGTGCTGCGAGGACCGCCCTCCCACGCGTTTATCCCCTGGGGATCGGAGGGTCGAAACCTGGTGGACCTGTCCCGGACCGTTGGCTGAGACCCACATGAGCGCCGGATGAGAACCCCATGAGAATCTCCTTACTATCGACCCCGGCCCGGGCATGTGGAGTCTGCGCGGTGGATGGCTCTGCTAATATCCGCGCCATGAGGACCGGACGCACAGTCTCCCTCGCCCGCCGCTTCGCGGTGCCTCTGGCCGCGGCCTGTCTGTTGGCGGCCGTCCTTGCCGCCGCCGTCATCCTGTTGGCGCCCGCCGACGGCGGCGCGAGTGTTGCTGCCCTCCCGTTTGTCGAGCTGGCACCACGCGGGTCTGAGGCCGGCGAGAGCCCGGCGGGAGCAGAGTCCACGGCTGGAGTCGACGGCTCCGGCCTTACGCAGCCTACCGTCACGACCGTCATGCTTCCCGCGGGGACTTCGGGCGGGACAACGGTCGTGACCACGGCGGTGTCACGACCTCCGTCGGGAGCCGGGTCGTTCGGCAATGGTTCTAGTGCATCTCCTTCGGTGACCGGTCCCTCCACCGCCTCCACGGCGGGCGGCGGGCGCCAAGTGGTGGAGGGCGAACTGCGTGTCGAGCCGGGTTCGGAGGGCGGGGACGGAAGCGGTCCTCGTCACCAGGGCGGCAGCGGGACCGGGGGCGGCACGGACGGCAGCACCGGAGCCGGGACGAGTCCCGGGACAAGCGCCGGCCCGGGCACTGGGACCGGAGCGGGACACGGCAGCGGCGACGGCGGAACCGAGGATACCTACAAAGGCAGGTGACGGGATGCAACTCCTACTGGTGGAAGATGAGCAACGCGTGGCCTCGTTCGTGGCCCGAGGTCTCGTCGATGCCGGCTTCCCCACCGAGGTCGTAGAGCGCGGAGCCGACGCGGTGGCGAGGATGCGGCGTTCCGACCCCGTCGACCTGGTGCTGTTGGACGTCGGCCTGCCTGACATGGACGGCTTCAGCGTGCTGGAGGAGATCCGCAGACGCGACCAGCGCACTCCCATCATCATGTTGACCGCGCGAGGGGACGTCCCCTCGCGCGTGAAGGGTCTGGATCTCGGCGCCGACGACTACCTGCCCAAGCCCTTCGATTTCGACGAGTTGCTCGCCCGAGTACGCGCCGCCTTGCGCCACGCGCGCCAACCCGAGGCCGCCACTCTGCAGTCGGGCGACCTGACGCTCGACCTCAAGTCGCGGCAGGCCCGGCGCGGCGACCGCGTGATCGACCTCACCTCCCGCGAGTTCGCGCTTCTGGAGTTCCTGCTCCGGCACGAGGGTCAAGTGCTCACCCGCTCGCAGTTGCTCAACGGGGTGTGGGGATACGACTTCGACCCACAAAGCAACGTGGTGGACGTTTACGTGGGCTACCTGCGCGGCAAACTGGGCCAGAGCAGCGAAGAGCCGCTCATCGAGACGGTCCGTGGCGGAGGCTACCGGCTGCGCTCCTCCAAGACGTAGCCCGCAGTGCGCACCAAACTGACCCTCTGGTTCGTCTTCGGCGTGGTCCTCATCGCCGCCCTCGGGGCGACGGCGCTCAACCTAGTGCTCTCGGATCAACTGCACGATCAGCTCGATTCCGAGCTCACCCAGCAGATCACCCGCTACGTGCAGGCCGTCGAATCCGCGACCGATGAGAGCGCGTTGATAGACTCGACCCGCGAGTTCCTCTCCGGTCCGCAGTCCAGCCCGCTGCGTCGCAACGGCTACATCCTGTCCCTGCAGACCAGCGACGGCGCCGTGGTGTCGAACTCAAGCGAGATCCGCCTGGAAGAACTTGCCCAGAGCCAAGAGTTGCTCCGCTCCGGCACCCGGTTCCTGGTGGATGTGTCGCTCGCCGACCAGCCGTACCGGGTGCTCGGCACGCCGGTGCTGCAGGACGGCGCCCAAGTGGGAGCGGTGCAACTCGCCGGATCCCTGGCCGAGATCACCACCACGTTGCGCAGTGTGCTCTTGCTCTCGGTCCTGGGAGGTCTCCTGGGGGTCATCTTGGTGGGAGCCGGTTCATGGTTGCTGCTGGGGAGGGCGCTCGGCCCGGTGCGGCGCATAACCGACACGGCGGCGGCCATCTCCCGAGAGGATCTCAGCAGGCGCATCGACTATACGGGGCCTCGCGACGAGATCGGCGGATTGGCCCGGACCATGGACGGCATGCTCGATCGTCTGCAGGCGTCGTTCGAGAGCCAGGAGCAGTTCATCTCCGACGTGTCCCACGAGCTGCGTACCCCCCTCACCATCGTCAAAGGCCATCTGCAGGTGCTCGACCGCCAGGAGGACCCCACTCCGGACACCATCCGCAAAGAGCATGCCCTAGTGCTGGACGAACTCGACCGGATGGACCGGCTGGTGGGCGATCTCCTCACGCTGGCCCGCGCCACCCGCGTGGACTTCCTGCGCAAGGAGAGCATCGACGCCGATCTGTTCGTGCAGTCGCTCGCCGCCCAGGGGGAGCACCTGGGCGAAAGGGCGTGGCGCATCGACGACCTGCCCGGCGGCGTGCTCGTGGCCGACCAGGACAGACTGATACAGGTCTTCCTCAATCTCATGCAGAACGCGGTGGCGCACACCCGCCCTGGGGACGTGATCGCCCTGGGCGGCGAGACGGCACCGGATGGGGCGGTCAGACTGTGGGTGCGCGACGAGGGTGAGGGCATGGACGAGGAGACCCGCTCCCATGTGTTCGAACGCTTCTACCGGGGGACGGCCGGGCACGAGCGGGCTGAGGGCTTGGGGTTGGGACTGGCCCTGGTGAAGGCTATCGTCGACGCGCACGAGGGTCGCATTGCGGTGGAGAGCACGCCCGGAGCAGGGACCCGTTTCGTCATCACACTGCCTTGAGCGCGACAGCCTCGCGCCCGCGAGAGGTTCCCGTTCAGGGGTGCCGGACTAAGAAGATTCTCATCAACTTCTAATGAGGGCTTCATGCACGCTCTCTAGACTAGGGTCGTGGCCAGAAAGACTCTGAAGTCACGCAGGCAGTAAGCGATCGACAGAGACCGAGGAGGTCCGTATGAAGAACAGCAAGAAGTACCTCGTGGCAGCGGCCGCCGCTTTGGCGTTGACAGTGGCCGTGGCCGGCACCGCCCTTGCCGGCGGGAGCGACGGCGATCTGGGGAGCGGTGCCACTCTCACCACGCAGGCCGCGGTCCAGGCACAGGCGCAGACGGCCGCCCAGCAGAACCAGGGTGACACGGTCCAGAACCGTATCCGGGAGAGCGCGCAGGTCACCACCGGCACCACATGCGAGGACTGCGACCCCAGCCGCGCTCGCGAGCAGGCGCAGACTCAGGAGTGCGACGGGACGTGCGAGGGTGACTGTGGCGCGGACGCCATCCAGAACCGCGCCGGCAACGCGGGCGGCGACGCTCCGGCCAGAGCCCAGGGCAACGCTCCGGCAAACGCGGGCGGCAACGGCGATGCAGTGCAGCAGCGCCTCCAGGAGCAGGCAGAGGAATGTGACGGCACCTGCGAAGCCGGGAGCGAACAGCAGCAGCTGCGGACCGGCGGCAACGCACCCGCCAACGGAGCGGGCAACGCCCTTGGCAACGCCCCCGGTAACACCGCCGGCAGCGGCGCGGGCACCCAGAGCCGCGTGCAGGACGGCGAGTGCGACGGCACCGGCGTCTGCGACGGCACCGGCGACGGTGTCGGCGACCAGCAGCAGCAGCGCGGCGGCCGGTAGAGCCCTCTACAAGCGGGTCCCTGACGAGAAGACCGGCGATTGCCGGTCTTCTCGTCTCTCCCAAGGAAGGAGCGCGCCTCGGAGAGCGACATCGCGACGCCTAGCGGCCGTTGCGCAACCTCTCAGCCAGCGCGTCCGGCAGCCCTGCGGCCGCGACCGCGTAGGCGGCTGCCTCCACATCATAGGCGACCCGCCTGATCTCCACGTCGATGGGGTCTCCTGAAGTTGCGCTCATGACGACATAGGCGGCCCGGGGATCCCCGTCCTTCGGTCGCCCCACCGACCCGACATTCACGAACAACTTGTCTCCGTACAGGCGGAACCACGGGTCGTGCGTATGTCCGAAGACGAGGGCATCGTCCGATTCGTCTTCCGCCAAACGCAGGTAGGTCCGTTCGTCACGGTCTCTTAAGAGGTACTCGTTGATACGCCGAGGGCTCCCGTGTACGAGATGGATCTTCTTGCCGACGAGTTCGACATGCCCCTCTCTCGGCAGGCTGCGCAGATAAGCCTTCCGGTCAGGTGTCACCGTATCCACCGTGTAGGCATAGGATGCATCGCCGATCCGCCTAGCCTCCGCATCCGCGTAGAAGCAACCGCAGTCTCCCGTCTCCCAGGCCACGCCTTCGTCATAGTTGCCGAGGATGCTCTCCACGCCACGGGTGCGGATGAGATCGATCACGCCGTTGGGGTCGGCCCCGTAGCCGACGAGATCGCCCAGACAGTAGATGCGCGTGATCCCACGGGCGTCAACGTCGCGCAGCACGGCCTCCAGCGCAAGGCTGTTCCCGTGAACATCGGAGAAGATCGCCAGGTTCTCGATCGTCCGCACCGGCGCACCTGCAGCCTTCTGCACCACTCTCCGCTCCGCTTACCGAGGCTTGACGGCGCTCATGCTGGCGGAGAGGACGTAGTCCTCCAGCTTCCTGCCCGGCTCCCACTCCTGGATGAACTCCCGGCTCTGATCCTTGGGTTCGATTGTGACGTCCACGAAGCCCGCGCCCCTCAGCATCTCCGTGACCTCACCTATGGTGGAGGCTCCCGAGATGCAGGCGGAGAGCAGACGCATGTCCTCCCGCCATTGCTGGGGCAATTCGGCGGTAGCCACCACGTCGCTCACCGCGAGACGACCCCCGGGCTTGAGCACCCGGAAGGCTTCCTGGTACACGGCCGGCTTGTCCGGCGAGAGGTTGATGACGCAGTTCGAGATGATCACGTCCGCCACGTTGTCGCCCACCGGAAGGTGCTCGATCTCACCCAAGCGGAAGTCGACATTCCGATACTCCGATCTCCTCGCGTTCTCGCGTGCCTTGCTGACCATCTCCGGAGTCATGTCCACGCCGATCACAAGACCCGACGGTCCGACGGCCCTGGCGGCCAGGAAACAGTCGAAGCCCGCCCCTGCTCCCAGGTCCACCACTACTTCCCCGGGCCTGAGCTGAGCGATAGCCTGTGGGTTGCCGCATCCCAGTCCCAGGTTGGCCCCCTCGGGCACCGCGGCCAGATCATCCTCGGTGTAGCCGAGCCTGAGAGCCTCCTCGGTGCCCACCTTGCGCTCCAAGTATTGCGCGGAGTCCGAGGACGACCCACAGCAGCAGGACGAGCCCGTTTTCGCGATCTCCGCATAGCGGTCGCGCACGGCCTCGCGGACTGTGTCCTTGCCCATCTCTTCTGTCATGATCGATCTCCTATCTTCGTCGGAGCATAGGTGTTTCGCGTTCTCCGCGGATCTCACCGAGATCTCTGGTTGCGGGCGACATCACACTGGTCCAGGGCGAGGACTTCTTCGAGCAGAGCTTTGTCCGCCTCGACGGTGACATCGCCCCGCAATGTCTCTTTCAGCCAGTCGAGAACAGGGCGCACGGGTCCGGCGCCGGAACCCTGAGGCAACCGGTAGTAGACCCATCGGCTGTCTTTGCGCGCGTCGACGAGCCCGGCAGCGCTAAGAAGCGAGAGGTGCTTCGATACGGTGGAGGGCGCCAGCCCGAGCACTGCGATGATCCGGCACACACAGAGCTCGCCACCTTCGAGGAGAAGCAGGATCCGGATCCGCTGCATGTCGGCGAGCGCCTTGGTCACTTTCAGGGTCGACTTGAGGGTCTGTGCAGTCACAGCCCAGCCCGGCCCGATCGATCCACGCAAGCTTTGTGAACACATTTCGTCATGTGACGAAATATAGCACAGACCAAGCCGCCGTCAAGCGGATGCCGCAGCATCCTCGCCGATCCTCAGAGGCGCTACAGGCCCGACTATTTCACCCGGTCGTCCATCTGGAAGGGGCATCTCCGAACGAAGTGGGATTCTTGAGTCAACAGCGGAGGCCACATGCCCGAGTGGGTCAGCAAGCCGGCGCGGGGAATCGAACCCCGGACCTGCTCATTACGAGTGAGAGCGCGGTTGTGACGTTTTGCAGGGCTTTCTTACTCGGTCCTCTTGTCAGGTAAGCGTGAGGTAAGCCGGAGAAGGGATTTCGATACCCCTGACGGTATCTAAGGCTTTCTCACCTCACGGAGACCACGGGGGGTGATCGCGAGACGAGAAACTGCACAAGCTGTCAGCCGGGCCACAACGTACTCGAACAGAAAAGAGGCTAGCATGCGCACCACCCTGGCAACAATCAGCAGCATCCCAGTGCCGGACCTTGGCCAACTACTTGCCGAAATGGACGACCCCGCCCCCGTGCGTGGTAGCAGAGCCCTGGAGGATGCTTGGGTGCTGTTGTCGCGGGTCCCGCTGGATGATCCGCTCTATCCCCGCGTCTCCGCGCTCCTGACCGTCACCGACGCCCTGCTCCGCGTCGAGGACGTGGCCTGCAACTAACTCCCCTGCCCAGCGCGCCCCGTTCTGTTAGCTGAACCACAGGACGGGGCTTTCTCTTGCGCCAATAGGAGGAGCCGGGGGCTTCGCTTCGCACCCGCCACGCTGATTCACACTCCCCCCGGGGTGGTAGTCGCCTTCTGTCTGCCCCTGGTGCCCGCGCTGCTCGGCACTTTCCCTGTCTGAGCCCGGCAAGACACCCCATTATAAGCGCGCGCTCTCACTCTCCATCTTATAAAGGTCCTGACCATATGTTGTGTTTTTTTTGCAGCAGGCCAGACTGCTCAACTTCAACTGTCGAGGCACCTTCTGACAACCTACGGTGGCTGTTTTCGTTGGTTTCCCCTACTGTAGTAAGTAACTACTAGTAATTACAGGGGGAGAGCCATCGGGGCTGATTCACGTTTTAGGGGAAAGAGAGGGGTGATACCCCGGTTGGTATTATCCCCGTGCCTGGGCATCCATTCCTCGAAGACCACCTGCAGATAGACTCCCCGCATCCACTTTGACCTGTCCGCTTCATGTTCTATGGTTGTAGATGAGAAGGATGCTGCGGTGTCGAGGTGATGATTGGTGCAAATCACCCCTTGAGAGCGCGCGAATGGGCGGAAGTTCTGCAGTCTGGGGGCAAAGTGACTCGGTTCTATCGCACTCGAAACACCGAAGGGGAGTCCTCAATCTACATTCAAGAGGAGGACTGCTGGCGGACTGTGTCGCCAGAGGGGGGCGCTTCTGACCATCCGGGAGAAATCCCCCCGGCCTTCTTGGCGCAGTTGGAGGAGGTGACCAGCGAGGATGCAGCCAGGATATTGGCGCGGCGTCGCGCCAAGTCTGACCGCCGCTCAGCCGTCCTCACTCCCGAGGTTCGCAGGGTACGGAGCGAGCCGTCCGGATGGATGCGGGCTGGCAAGGCCATAGCAGGTGCCCTAATCGGCATGGCCATCCTCTCCTATGCCATCTACCAGTTCTATCCGCTTCTGACGAGCGGTGCGGGAGATCGTCAATCCTGGGAGAAGGCCGAAGCGCTGGCTACCGAGGCCGACGCCGCCTGTGACGCTGGCAACTACGATGAAGCGATTGCCCTGTACGAGAAGGCAATCTCTACTGATGCCGGATACAGCTCAGCCTATCACGGAAAGACCTATGCGCTCCTCGACAAGAGCGACTACGGGGCTGCCGAGCGATGGGCGCTGACCGTAACCCAGAAGTTCCCATCGGCCTCTTCGGGCTGGTCGGGACTAGGGCATGCCCGAGAAGGTCTCGGAAAGCTTGACCTCGCAATCGTCGCATATGAGGAAGCCCTAAGCCAGGCAAAGGAGGCCGCCGCGCTCGTCAACAGGGTCGAGGCGAGGAAGGAGCTCATGGAGGAACTGGAGAGTCTCACCGCGGGGGAGAAACCAAGTTCTGGCCCAGTCTCCACTTCAACCAACGCCGCTGCGAACCTGGTCACAACCCTTGAACGTCGAATCGCCTTGCTCAATTACGAGAGCGAGCTGCTGGAGCCCCGGCGGCAAATACGTATCGCAATTGACGATCTCATGGAGGTTGTCAATTCAGCCGGTGACCCCGGACCCGTGCTGATGAAGCTAACTGATACCCAGGCGGTAATATTCTCTCAACTTGACGTGCTTGAGCGCATAGTCCCTCTCGAACACTTCACCGATTACCACTCCGAGATATGCGCCGCGTACCACGACCTAGTAGAAGGCTACTCAGCGCTTTCGCAGGCCATCAGCATGGGCTCGGCCGGTGGCTTCGACGTCGCGGTGGAGGCGATAGACGCCGCGGCAATCCGAGCGAATGCGGCCGATGAGGACTTGGATGCTCTTCTGAAGTCATATTAGGGCAGTTAGCGCACGGCCTTGCTGGAAGCTACGCTGGGAATGGTGCCGTTGCCCCCGCGCCTAAGTAACCATTCCTCGAAGATCATTAACAGGCAGGGTTCCTTCTACCTCTTCGACCTGTCCGCTTCAAGTTCTATAGTGTGATGAAGGAAGAATCGCAATTCCATTGTGACTGGACGTGTTGAAGCCAAAGGGGATTGTTCCATATGGGAAGAGCAAAGATGTTTTCGCCGCTACTGCTTGCTCTGAGTATTCTGGTTCTCGTTGCTGTTGTTGTCGGGTGCGCGAAGGCTCCGAGTACAACTAGCACCATCCCGACCGCAACTGCGGCCCAGTCTCCTAGTACATCTTCCATCGAGCCGTCCCCAGGGTCCGTTGGGCCGTCCTTCACGGGTGTTGCGAAGTACCAAGACCCCGTGAGCGACGCCGCGGACGCAAACGGCGATGCGGTTGGGGACCTAGAGGTAGGCGCAGACCTCACCGCTGCCGGACTGTCATCAGACGGGCGGATGCTTACCATGACGCTCTCGCACGTCAACCCACTGCCGCAGCCACCCCTATTGGACGCTGCAACAGGTGATCTGCGGCTGATGAGTTGGCTTATCACCATGGATTCCGATGCGGGTTACACCCGAGTCACTCTTACTCTCGGGGACGAGTGGGAAGTGGAAGTCTCACGGACCACTCTGGGGGATTCGTCTGATTCAACACTTGACGTATTGCCGCAGATAGAAGGCGACACGTTGACCCTATCCATCCCCATGACCGAACTCGGGTGGCTAGAGGCGCCTTTTAAATGGCACGTTCTGGCAATCTGGAGCCTGCGCGATTCTGGGGAGCCAAAGGGCGTCCGCAACTACATGGATGTGCTTCCGGGCAAAGGAATTGAAAACGAGCCATCGTCGCCAGAATCGTCTGTCGACTTTCCACAGTCGGAAACGGTTGCATCCAGCATGGATGTGTACTTCGAAATGTCCACAACAATAGCCTTGGCGATGGCCGATGCAACCGGCACGGTGGACGATTGGTGGACTTCGGAAGGAGTGTCCGACCAAGACTTTATGGACGCCCTTGAGACAATCGAGGACCAGTATCAGGCAGCTCGGCTGCTGACGCCTCCCCCCGGATTCGAGGAAGTACACCGCTATCTGCTTAGTTCCCTGGCTCACTACGATACTGCCGTCGCCTTGATGATGCAGGCAATAATCCAGGAGGACAAGGAAATCATGCAGCAGTGCAACGCGGAGTGGGATGCAGGCAGCGCGGATCTTGAGACCTCGGCACGCCTTGGCCGCGAGTTGATGCCTGCCCAATAGTCTGCCGCCCAGAATGTGTGTTCTCCAAACCGTGACCGAAACCGCTGTTTTGCAGGGCTTCTTCGTATGACCGTTCGGGGCAACGTCCGCCAGCACGAAATTCCCGGAATCGACCCCCCGATTTGGCTTAAGTTGCACCAAAAATCGACGCTCAATTCGTGACATGAGCCCGTCCTTTCAACTCTGCACCGGGACGGGACTTCTCCGGCGTCGCTGCCGAGCCTTAG
Source organism: Thermoleophilia bacterium (assembly GCA_040772905.1). Taxonomy (GTDB): domain Bacteria; phylum Actinomycetota; class Thermoleophilia; order RBG-16-64-13; family RBG-16-64-13; genus JAXGXJ01. The sequence goes on from JAXGXJ010000004.1 coordinate 227,340, forward strand.
ACTTCTCCCTCTCGCCCGCCTTGGCGCATGCTTCTGAGCAATACTGCGTCCGGTTATGAGGGGTCCGGAATGCTTCGCCGCAGAGACGGCAGACAGCTAGACGCGTGACTGCTATCTCGGTCTTCTGACCGGTGGTGTCCGCGTACTCGCCCGCCAAGTCGGGGCAGGCCGGGAGGACCGCTTTCTCGAAGTACGCGCACCGCCTGCTCTCCGTTATCACGGCGCAGCGCCGATCTCGTGGCTCGCACCAGTCCTTTACCGTCGGAGGGTGTCCCTCGTGAAAGTAGTTCGCGCACTCGGCCTTGATGAATTGCCTCAGCTTCATGGTGCTATTCACCCTCTCCGGCCTCGATGCAGTCTGCAACGGCCGTGAGAGCAGGAGCCAGCTTGCGGGCAACGTCCGGGGTAAGCAGCAGCCCGGAGTGCGAAAGGTGCCACTTACCGGCATAGTCTTTGTATTGGGGAACAGCCGTCACCAGTAGACGGCCGGGTTTCAGTTCCACGGGCTCGATTAGTAAGCGGCGGTCGTCTTCGATCATAATTTCTACCTGCCTAGACATTGCGAACCTCATTTCGGTGAGCGCCGAAGACCCGGAGAGCGTATTGCTCCCGGGCCTCCAACGCGGATTTCAGTTGTTCGAGATCGCCAGACCAATAGGCTTCGTGTAGGTGCTGTTCGTGGGCATCCCATTCGGGACCCTCCAGCGGAAAGCCGAAGGGCCAAGCGGTGCCGATGCGTCGGCTGGATTCGAGCAGGAGAACGTCTGCGCCTCGTTTATGACGAAGCCAGGCTATGAGCGCGTCCCTGTTCTTGCTGCACGAGTCGAGAACTTCAGCGCGGATTGGCCTATCCTCAGCCACCGCGCGGAGGTGTAGACGACCTTCGTCGGTCAGATCCAAGGCCACGCCTTCATGGATCAAGTGCTCCAGCACCTCATGAAGGCTCACAGCACCACCTCCATGCAATCGTCGAAAAGGGCAACAGAGTCACATTCTGAATGCGGAGAAGGGTTCAGAATATTCAGGAAATTGTCCTCCGAAGGGACCGGAGGGACGGGTTGTAGCGCCTCAGCAAGCATGGGATTCACGGCATAGCGTGTGCTGCCGGGGCGGCCGGGACCTTTCTTCGGCGGGGCAGCCAATGGCCGAATGATATTCCTCTCTTCCAGCAGCCGAAGACCCGGCACTAGTTGAGAGGACCTCTCCATGCGGATGTCCTGGTGGCAGTCAGCAAGGCTGAATTCCTCCAGGCTGTGGCGCTCAATCCAGCCCATGATTCGCCTGGCCAGCTTCATTTCTTCCGAATCTTCCATGAGAGCGAAAGCTGCCTTGGCGTGGGCAATGAAGTAATGCCCGAGCGAGACCGCTGCCTGCATGGTGGCCGCCGATATCGGCACGTCTTCGGGGCGACCGGCCCGATGTTCTACAACGTGGAATCCGCCCGCGATACGGGCGATAGCACCGGCTAACTTGCTGGCCCAATCAGCTATGGGCCGCAGGTCGCCTTGGACCCCTAGCCGAACCTCTACAGAATCGTGGAAGGCCACCCATACGGCCAGCGCTTCCCGGCTTGGCCGGATGGGCCTAGGCTTCTGGGGCAGGGGTGGCAAGAGCAAGTCCCGGAGGCACTGACGATAGCGGCTCTGCGCTACGGGGTCTATCGGCCGCTCTCGGTAGAACCGACGGCCAAGATTGCACTCGGGCAGCGAGAAGAGGAAGCGGGCTATCAACCCCTTGCCCCTGCCGCCCTGCACGCCAGCTAGATCGGTTAGCACCTCCGGTTGCGCCATGATGCACAGCGTCAGTGCTGGCTGCTCAACGATGCGAACGTTGGTGGGGTCTGAAGCGCGGTCGGTTCTCAGAGGATCGCCGCAGTGGGCCTTCAGATACGCGTCCAGGTTTGGCCCGGCCTTCTCATATCTGCCCTTCATCATGCCGATTGGCCCGCCCTCAGAGGTCATGAGACCTAGGGCTCTATTCTCTGCCAGCAATCCAGTAAGGCGCTCCGGGGTAACATCATCGACCAAGAGACGCGGCGGCGTCGGTGGCTGGCTCGTTGTCTGGTGAAGCTGCGCCAGTTCGGCCTGCAATACTCCGCGCTCTAGCGGGTCCTGCTCCCTGCCTATCTGCTTGCGTAGATGGTCAGCCCGAGATTCAGCCGCTTCATAAGCTGCCCGAGCTTCTGCAATCTCGGCACGCTTCGCTTCGCACAGATCGCGCTCCACCTCATAGATGGGGGCGGTTGCGTCGCTCATGACCGGGCTTTTGCGCGTGCCGGAGTCAACTCCCGTTAGCAGGTAGAGATTCAGCGGTTCAGCGTGTGTTGGAAGTTGGGCGACATAGCGCCCTGCCGCAGCGATGGCAATCGCGCCCAAGCCTGCCATGCCAGGCATATCAACCGGCACCTGGCGGGATTCCGCTATCTCTCGGATGAAGCCCCGGACTACATCGGGGAAGGCGTCCACCGGCATAACGGGGAGCCGAGCGGGGGTATCGAGCAAGACAGGCCGCTCCCACGGAGTGTTAGCGGAATATCCTGAATTAAATGAACCCCTTTCGGCATATTCACGGTCGTACTTCGCTCGGAGATCGCGCCAATCCCACGTGCAGCTGTCGTGGTGGCAGCCAGCAGAAAGGGCACCATCCGAACGTTGCATTACGAACGCCTCGCCGTGGTCGTGTTCGGGGTTGAAGGGACAAGTCGGGATTTCCCACCCGCGCCATTCGCCGCTCACGATCTCCTTCCCCACCTCTACCCCGTGCGCCGGTATCCAGCTGGCCAGGTCTAGGGGAGTCCCTCTACTGTTGCGGGCAGCAGCATGGTCGGCCAGAACAGGTGCTCGGCGGGCGACAGTGCGCAGTTGTTCTGTGGTCACAACTTGCCGGGTCGCAGGTGCGCTGACTACACAAGACGGTCTATGTGGGCGCTCGGGCGTGTGATCGCCCTTGCAGACCATGGTGCCGGGCAGCTTGGTGATTCTTGCCGCGTTGGACACGCCGGTATCAACGTGCACCCGGTCGTCGGAGAACACGGCATGCAGCGCCTTCAGCACACGCTCTACCAGCTGCCTGCTTTCCGGATTGTTGGGAAGGTCGATTGCGAACCAGAGATGCCCGCCGTTACCACTGTCGATTACCAACGGCTCGGGCCACCCCTCAACGTTGCAGAGGTAGTCTCTGATCGCCTCTGTTCTGGCGAGGGCGAGGGCATGCTCTTCATCGGTTGCTGAGATGCCGGAAGGCCGTTGAGCGTCCACGTCGATAAGCAAGTTCGAGCGGCGGAGGATGTCATCGTCCCTGGTCGTCTCCCTCGCGTGGCGCTGGAGCCTGTTGCATGTCCGGGACAGTAGGTCTGGTAGGCAAGGATTCAGGGTGACGTACACTGCCGGAACCTTGCCGTCGACTTCTCCAATGGCGGCAGCGGCAGCGGCAGGGTCGTTGAAGTACCCACTCTCAGTGCCGAAACGACTTCCGAGGACTCGAACCTCAAAGACGGTATCCGGTGCGTGCAGCTGCCCCAGCGCAGCTGCGACTTCGGCGGGATCGTAGCCGCTCACGACGCACCGCCCTTGACTGACCGCTTGCTTTCTGTTAGTGTAGTATAAGCGGTTCTCAAAATACTCTGCCAAGGAGCAAGGGGAATCTGCAACTGAAGCCCTTCGACGTACCAGGTCGAGGGGCTTTCTCTTCGTGTGGCCTTACTTCCCATCGCTGCCTCCGCTTGGCCCGGAATCCGAGGTGGACCGCCGGGTGCGTGATGCGATGTAGTCTTCAAGGCTGGACTTGCGGTACATCGGGCGCTTGCCGATCAGGTGGTAGATGGGGCCTTCGCTTGATTGCAGTCGCCACTTCTCTAGAGTCCGGGGCGAAACGCCGAGGTACTCTGCCGTTTCTTCGTTGTTCAACAACGGATCGTCGTTGGTCTTGCCGGGGGATATGGTCTGCTGATTCATCGGTAGCTCTCTTTCTGCCTCGTCGTTAGACTATCGGTTACTTGAATTTGTGAGCCCGCTACTCCATCGCCATCACCTCCAGGAACGCAAAAGAGGCCAGCCTGAAGCACCTAGATGCTCCAAACTGGCCTCCGCTTGTTACGGTCAGCCCGTATTCAATTAGCGGGGGGGTGCCCTACGGCCCAAACGCACTCCGCCACGCTCTAGCCTACCATAGCACAATTAGCTATGGAATGCAACCCCCATCTTCATGGTCATTAACGAACCTGGACTTTATACCACAATCTATCCAATTCTAACTACTAACACATGTTTGAAAATGTTCTTACACTTCGCTACCGCGCCATCTTCGCTACTGGAGCAAGCTCCTTGCCTTCAAGATGAGCAGCAATCTCTCCGCCTATCAGATTAGCGGCATTCTTCAGAGGATCGTTGGCCAGGTGCGCATATCTCATGGTCGTTTCGGCCTGAGTGTGCCCCAGGAGGCTTCCAATGATAGGTAGCCCAAGCCCGCCTGACGCGCCCCACGATGCGAACGTATGCCGCAGATCATGGATACGAACGTCAGAGATATCTACCCGATCATCGTGCTTCAGGTCGCCGTCGGCCTCGGCCTTGTCCTGTAGGCTATCGACCAGCCCCTTGACCCGCACCCATTGCTTCTTCAGATCGTTCAGGTGCTTGCCGTCGAATCGGCCGGGGATGACCCAACCCTTCGTCTGCGAAACCTCGTTCAGGAGCGCCAGGGCGGGCTCTGAGAGCACGATAGTCTTCTGCCCTGTCTTGGAGTCGGGAAGCAGCAGGAGTCCATGCTCCAGGTCCACGTGCTCCCATGCGAGCGTCAGAATCTCATTCAGTCGAGCACCTGTGTAGAGCAGCAGTCGAATCGCCCGGAGAGCGCTTGCATCTACCTTCTCTTCGCGCTCCTCCGTCGTCTCGGCCTTAATCAGAGCCCGCCCCAACCACATCAGCTCGTCACCGGACAAATAGCGCCGCCGCTTCTCTTCCTTGTAGCGCTCGATATGCCTGCACGGGTTGGTGCCGTCCGTCCGGTAGCCCCAAGCCTCGGCCTGATTGAACATCTTCGACAGCAGCGCAAGCACCTTGTTCGCCTGATATGGCGTCTCACGCAGCTTGTGATGCAACTTGCTCACATCGTCCCTGGTGATCGCGTTGACCTTGCGGGCGCCGAACCGAGGTCTGACGTATTTCTCCAGCATCCGCTCGTACTCGGTTGCCGTGCGAGGCTTCTTGTTGCACACGTATTCGGCCAGGAAGCGCTTCGTGAACTCCGCGAACGTGGGCTCGTCCTTCTGCGCGTCTCGCTCGCTTGCCGGGTCGCGCCCCTGCCGAATCAGCACAAACAGTTCCTCCGCCTTCTTGCGGGCCTCGTCTGGTGTCATACCGGACTGATTAGGGAAGGTGTAGCGCCGGGAGCGCCCCTCTCGGTTGCGGTACTGAATGAGGTAAGACTTGACGCCGGACGGTTTGATGCGCAGCCCGAAGCCACTGACCGCATCATCCCAAAGGAAGATATCTCGCTCCGGGTCCGGCTTCGTGGCATCAATCGTGCGCCTGGTGATCTTCGCTTCCATCCCCTCACCGCCTCCAGGTCAACGAGGTAAGCACTAGGTAAGCAGCAGAATGCTTTTCAAAGCGTAGCACTGCTTAGGTGGGAGGTAAACAGACCGCTTGCAATCCAGCCTATTATCGGGGATTATCGGTCCTAAGAGGAAGCCGGCGCGGGGAATCGAACCCCGGACCTGCTCATTACGAGTGAGCCGCTCTGCCATCTGAGCTACGCCGGCGCGGGAGTCGTAAGTTTAGAAGCTGGAAGGCCGGCTGACAAGCAGGCGCCTCGCGCAGCGGGGCCTTGACCCGGCGACTCCCGACGACGACGGCCCAGGAAGAGGACTACTCGCCGTTGCCGCCCTTGTCGCCGGCGTTACCGGACGAGCTGCCTCCACCGCTTTCGCCGCCGTTGTTGCCGCTTCCCGAACGACGCGGCCGCCTACGGCGTCGTGGCTTCCTCTCTCCTCCGGCAGCCTGATCGCCGCCCTCGCCTTGGACCCGCTGCGAGCCGGCTCCACCTTGGCGAGGCTCATTCTTGGCCGAGGAGTCCTTGCCCGCGTCCTTGTGTTGCTGCGAGTCACGGCGCTGCGACTGTCTGCCGCTCTGCGCGCCCGCGGCGCCGGATCCGCTTCCGGAAGTCTTGGCCGCGCCGCCCTCACCGCTTCCAGCGCCGGCGCCCGTCTTCGCCTTGCCACGACGGTTGCGACTGCGGCGCGAGCGTCGCTTCGACTGACCTTCTTCACTCGGAGCCGCACGGTTCTCCAGCGCCTGCACCTCGGCTGGCGACGCGCCGGCCTCGAGCGTCTCCGACACCGCAGACAGATCCACCGTCGGGGGCAGTCCCAATTCGGGCAGCTTCATGTCGTTCGGCAGATAGGCCGGTTCCTCTTCCTGCGGCGGAGTGAAGAGCAGGGAGCCATCCTCCTGCAGCTCACAATCGCTGAGGCGCAGGTCGGCGTACGAGCCGTCCTCCAGACGCACCGTGATGGCTTCCTTGGGCACGTTGAAGCCCGTGATGGCCCCATCGCCGGCCGGGGTGATCACCCTGGTGCCCCGCGAGGGCGCCTCTCTGCGGAAGGTGACGTACTGCTCCTGCTCGTACTTGAGACAGCACATGAGACGACCGCACAGCCCCGAGATCTTGACCGGGTTGAGGGGCAGGTTCTGCTCCTTGGCCATGCGTATGGACACGGGCTCGTCATCTCCGGGGAACAGCGTACAACACAGATGACGGCCGCAGGGGCCGAGGCCGCCGACCATGCGAGCCTCCTCACGCGCCCCTATCTGACGCAATTCCACCCGCATCTTGAGGACACGCGCCAGGTCGGCCACCAGAGCACGGAAGTCCACGCGCTCGTCGGAGTAGAAGTTGAAGGTGACGCGTTCACCCCCGAAGGAGAGGTCGGCACCGACCAGCTTCATGTCCAGGCCGTGCTGAGCGATGAGCTCTCGGCAAGTGGCCATGACTTCCTTGCGCCTGCACTGATTGCAGGCCTCGGCCTCCAGATCCTTGCCGGTGGCGACCCGCACGACCTTCTTGAGCGACGCGGGCAGCTCGGAGTCTTCCACGTGATGGGGCGGCTCGACCACCTGGCCGATCTCGGCCCCCTTGCTGGTCTGTACTACTACGCGGTCCCCACGAACGAGTTCGAGTCCGGCGGAATCGAAATGATAGGTCTTGCTTCCCTCTTGGAAGACGACCCCTACGACATCGGCCACTGAGTCAGGGCCTCCTTAATACTTCGGAACATGTCCCCGATGGCACATCGGGCATCGACATTATACCGGAGCCTCTCCTGCGTCTGACGCACAGCCAACACCGCACGCGTGTAAGCCAGTAGACACGCGGGCTGCGAACAGGCGCGCAGGTCGGGAAGACGGTCCTGATTGAGAACGGCGTCGTCCGCCCCCACCGAGACCGCCGCCAGGTCCCGATACCACGCGGCGCACGTGCGCGTGACCGTCTGCAGCCCCTGAGTGACGGCCCGCCGTTGCTGCCGCTTGACCTTCTCCTCGTGCCGCTTCTGCACCCAGTTGCGCGTCCGGGCATCGCCCGCCCACTCCAGGGCCTGGCGCAAGTCGGCCTCCAGCAACACCTCCCGCTCCGCCGAACGCGCCTCCACCGTAGCCATGACGTCGTCTACAGCCAGCTCGGCATCCAGAAGCGACCCTTTAGGCAGGTCGCGGGCGAGGTCCAGCAGTAGGTCACGTTGCCGCCGCGCGCCGTCCGAAGTGGCCAGCTCGCGAGCGTAGCGCAGGTTACCCCCCGCCACGCGGGCCAACAGGTGGGCCTCCCCGGCGGCAAGCCCGAACCGAGTCTGCAGATCGGACTGGATGGCCGCCAAAGGCACAGGCGTCAACACCACCGATTGGCAGCGAGACACGATGGTGGGTAGGAGTCGCTCCGCGTGATCGGTCACAAGGATGAAGTACACGTGCCCCGGCGGTTCCTCCAGGGTCTTGAGAAAGGCGTTGGATGCCTCGACGTTGAAGCTGTCGGCCTCCAGGAACACGTACACCTTGGCCCGCGCCTCGAAGGGACGGTAGACGGCATGCAGGTTGATCTCAGCGATCTCTTCCTTGCGGATGACGTTGCCCTCGGGGGAGACGATCTCCACGTCGGGATGAAGCCCCTGTTGCACCCGCCGGCACGTGGTGCAGGTGCCGCACCCGCCATGCGGGCAGGCCAGCCCCGCGGCAAACGCCAGAGCCGCGTCGGTCTTGCCCACTCCCGGCGGACCCGAGAGCAGATAGGCATGCGACGAACCCTGCTCCAGCGCCCGGGCCAGGATGGACACGGCCATCTCCTGTCCCACGATATCGGCGAACAGAACCCGTGTCATCGCTGCCTCCCCGGGCCTCAGTGACTGAAGAGTTCGAACTCGTCCTCCACCACGGCCCTCACCCGAGCCTGGACCTCGGCCACGCTCCCCCGCGCGTCGATGCGCCGGATGCGATGGGGATGATCCAGCAGGAGCGCGCGGAACCCGTCACCCACCCGTTTGTGGAACGCCTCGTCCTCGGCCTCCAAACGGTCGGGCACGGCGCCCACGCGAGTCGTGCGGATCCCGTCGTCGAGATCGAGGAACAGCGTGAGGTCGGGGAAGAGGCACTGCGTACCCCACACGTTGAGCGTGGTGATGTCATCGGTGCCCAGACCACGCCCGTACCCCTGGTAGGCCAACGAGGAGTCCAGGTAACGGTCGCACAGCACCACTTGGCCGTCCTCGAGCGCCGGTCTGATGACCTGCTCCACCAGATTGGCGCGCGCCGCCGCATAGAGGAGCGCTTCCGCCCTCGGCGACATGCCGTGATGCCGGGGATCGAGCAGCATACGGCGGATATCCTCGCCCAAGGGCGTCCCCCCGGGCTCACGCGTCACCAAGACCACGTACCCGCGCTCGCGCAACCCCTCGGCCAGCAGATCCATCTGCGTGGACTTGCCACAGCCGTCAAGGCCCTCGAAGGTGATGAAGACGCCCTGATAACCGCTGCCCATGCCGGCGAGCACGGATTCATCGAGTGTGGCGTCCTCGGGAAGGGGTGGCAGGGTGGAGAAGGTCTCGTCCACCGGGATCTCGTCAGCCCTCGGTAGGGGACGTGGCTTCGGCCGTGGGGACGGCCTTCTTCGCAGGCGCCTTCTTCGTGGGTGCTTTCTTGGCCGTGGTCTTCTTAGCCGCGCCTTTCGCGGCGGGTCCCGCGTCACCCTCGGCCGCAGCCGCCGCCTTAGCCGCACGCGCGGCCTTCTTCTCCTTGTATTCCGCCTTGGTGGGGCACTCGGGATCCAGGCAGAGGATCCACGGCCTGCGGCCGCCGAGCACCTTCACCTTGGGACTGCCACACTGAGGGCACACCTCGCCGGTGCCGATCACGTCTCCCCGCTGGGGGAGCGGATAGGTCTGATCGCACTCCGGATAGCCCTCGCAGCCCACGAATCGCTTCTTGGTGGCCTTCGACCGGATGATCCTCAGCCGGTTCTTCCCACACTTCGGGCACTCGCCCAGGATGCGGTCGTCGGTGATGCCTTCGTAGATCTTGGCTGCCACCTGTTCGCGGTTCTGCTCCAGCGACGTGTAGGCCTGACGGAGCAGGTCCCGCGAGATGGCGACCACCTGTTCCTTGGAGAGGTCCCGCTCCGAGATGAGGTCCATGTCTTTCTCCAACTCGGCCGTCATCTCCGGAGAGGCGATGCGAGGAGCGAACTCCTGGAGAGCCTCGGCCATCTTGAGACCCATCTCGGTGGGCTCGATGGGATTCCCGTGTACGTAGCCCCGGTCGTACAGGTTCTGGATGATGGAATGCCGGGTGGCCTTGGTGCCCAGGTTATGCTTCTCCATGAGCTCTATGAGCGTGCCCTGACCGTAGCGCGACGGGGGCTGGGTCTCCTTGGCCTCGAACTGCTTGTCCACGAGGCGGCACTCGTCACCTTCGTGCAGCAGGGGCAACTCGGAATCCTTCTGCCGGCTGTAGGGATAATAGTCCAGCCATCCCGGGGTCACCACGCGGTTGCCGCGAGCGAAGAAGGGCTCGTCGGTCAACTCCAGGTCCACACGATTGGACTCCATGACGGCCTCGCCGGCCAATGTGGCCATGAAGCGCCGGGCCACGAGCTCGTAGAGGCGCCACTCTCTGTCTCCCAGCTCGCGTCGGCTGGGGTTGCCGGTGGGATAGATGGGAGGATGGTCGGTGGTGCGCTTGTCGCCCCGGCTGGGATGGAGCGCGGACTGCGCCAGCAGACGGCCGGCCTCGGCGGCGAACTCGCCATGCGCCAGCATGTCCAAGGTCTCGCGCAGATCCAGCGACGAGGGGTATACCGTGTTGTCGGTGCGGGGATAGCTTATGTGCCCAGCCATGTACAGGTCCTCGGCGATGCGCATGGCCGCCGCCGCGCTGTAGCCCAGAGACGTAGCCGCGCTGGTGAAGCTGGTGGTGTTGAAGGGAGCCGGTTTGGGCACCTTGCGGCTGGTCTTCTTGACCGCGGTGACCACAGCCGGACCGGCCAATCTGTCGAAGACGGCCTGAGCCCGCGCCTCATCGGTGAAGCGCTCCTCCTTGTGAACCGCGCCGAAGATCTGACCCCCGGCGTCGAGGTCCACCTTCACCACCCAATAGGGCTCGGGCACGAAGGCCCGACGCTCTTTCTCACGCTGCGCGATGAGCACCAAGGTGGGACTCTGCACCCTGCCCACGCTCAGGAAGCTGCTGCCCAAGCGAGACGTGGCCAGCGACACGAAGCGGGTGAGCGTAGCCCCCCAGATGAGGTCGATGTCCTGACGCGCCTCACCCGCCCGCGCCAAGGGCTCGGAGAGATGGTCCAGATCGCCGAAGGCCCGCTTGATCTCACCCGCGGTGAGAGCCGAGAATCGCGCCCGTCGTACGCCGCGCACCAGCTTGGGATTCTCCTCCAGCGCTAGATTGAGCGCCTCCAGACCGATGAGCTCGCCTTCGCGGTCGAAGTCGGTGGCGATGATGAGCGTGGAGGCGTCGAGAGCGAGCTTCCGCACGGCCCGCACCACCGCCTTGGCGGTCTCGGTCTTGATGAGCGGTGCATCGATGAGGGCTTTGGGCTCCACCTTGCGCCAGTCGGAGTACTCCGAAGGGAAGTCCACCTGCACCACGTGTCCCTTGAGACCGACGGCGACGCTCTCTCCGCCCGCCTCGTCGGTGAAGAGGTAGTAAGGGATCTTGTAGAACGACTCTTCCTTCACCCCGTTCTGGGACAGTATCCCCGCGATCTTCTTCGCGGCGTCGTTCTTCTCAGTGATGATCAGTCGCACCAGGTAGGCTCCTCATAGGCGGCGTGTCAGCCCGGTAAGATAGCATGGCGGGACTGCCGTCGCCCGGGTGGGTCAGTTGCCGCGGACGGCGTCGCTCACCTGGGGATAGATGGAGAAAACGCCATCGAACCCTGTGATGTGGAAGATCTTGAGCAGGTAGGGATCGTCAAGCACCAGGGGGAAGTCGGCGGAGTCGGCCCGCGCTTCTTGCAGGCTTCCCACCAAGACCCCCAGGCCGGTCGAGTCGATGAACCTCACCTGCGTCAGATCGAGCACGAAGCGCTCTCGAGCGTCCATAGTGCTGTCGAGAGTCTCCTTGAGCATCGGAGCCGTGTAGACGTCCAACTCACCTTTCACATGGACGACGGTGACGCCTTCGAAGGTATCGGTCTTGATGGATAGGTTCACGCGCCTCTCCCGATGATCGATCTCCACGCCGCGGGCCCCATAGACAGCCGCGGCCGCCGCCCCCTCGTCACGGAGCGGTAGGGGCGACGGTCGTGGTCGACGGAGCCGTGGTGGTGGTACCACCAGCCGCCGTCGTCGTCGTGGTCGTCGGTTGTTTGCTGAGCGAAGCGACCTGTTCTCGGATGATCTCGGCGTACTCGCCGTCGGGTGCCAGTTGCAGATACTTCTGCCAAGCCAGCAACGCGGCTTCGGTGCGTCCCAGGTTGTTCTGAGCCGTGCCGAGCTTGAGATAGACATCCGGGTTGTCCGGGTCGACGGAGGTAGCTTTGTTCAAGACCGTCGCCGCCGCGCTATAGTCGGCCACTCCAGAGTTCATGTAGATGTTGGCCAGACGGATGTAAAGGTCTTTCTGGCTGGGGTCCACCTCCAGAGCCTTGGATAGATAGGCGGCGGCCAACACGAGTTGGTCGTTCTGCTGATACACGGTGGCGATGCCGAGCAGGGCGTTCATGTCTTCGGGATTCTGAGCCAGAGTCGCCTGGAACGCCGCGATCTTGTCCTCGGGCGTTTGCGTGCTGACGTCCACCTGCTTGTCGCTGGTGAAGATCTCCGACAGATTGAAGCCGGCCCCGCCGTAGCCCACGCCCATGAACAAAAAGCCTGCAGCGAAGACGATGGCCAGGAACAAGGCCACCCATTTGGCCCACTTGTTGATGCGCTTGCGATCGAGCAGCAAAGTGATCTCCTCAAATAGATCCCCGGGAACCCCCGCTCCCGAGACCGGTCCGCGGACAGCCGCGGATGACTGGGAGATTATGCCGCATCCTCGGTCACACTGCTACCGCCTGGGCACGTAGGGGGTCAGACCCAAGCGAACACGCACTCGATCGAACGCTTCGGCGAGACCGCCGCCTTGGCGACTCGGGCAGGACGCCGGGTCTCCCTCGTGTTCGCAGGCGGCTTCGTACACCACCGCGCCGTCCACGAAGGTGGCGACCACGTCGCCCGCCGTGGCCGTCTGCACCAGAGCCTCGATCGGGTGAGAGACTTGCGGTTCCGTCGCCAGGCCGGGAGACATATCCGGACCGTGCCCGGCGCCGAAGTGCACGCGCACCGCCACCACATCGGCGCGCTTGCCGGCCTCCAGGCTGCCCACGAGCCCCTCCATACCGATGGCGCAGGCGCCGTCCAGCGTGGCCATGCGCAGGACGTCAGCGGACGTGAGGGGCGCGGCGGAACCGCGCCGCTGGTCGGCGGCCTGTGCAGCCCTCATCTCGGCGAACATGTCCAGGCTGTCATTGGAGGCCAGGCTGTCGGTGCCCAGCCCCACTCGCACGCCGGCGGCGCGAAGTCCGGCCACGGGAGCGATGCCGCACTGCAGGCGGGCGTTGGAGCGAGGACAGTGGGCGACCGCGGCGCCGCTGGCGGCCACCGTGGCGATGTCTGGTCCCTCGAGTTGCACACAGTGCACGGCCAGGGTGTTGGGGTCGAGGCCGCCGGCCATGGCCACGTACGCGGCGGGACTCAGGCCGGGGGCGGTCCAACGCCGTCCCTTCCACAACTCCGCGGCCTTGTACGCCCGCGCGATGCTCCCACTGCCGCGCTCGAGCAACTCCACCTCGGCCCGCGATTCAGCCACGTGAGTCGCGGTCCACATGGAGTTGCGGCGCGCGAAGCGCGCCAGCTCACGGTAGAGACGCTGTGACACCGTATACGGCGCGTGAGGGGATAGGCCCACCTCGAGCAGCGCTGTACGCTCGCCCTCCAGCGCCGCCACGCGGGCTTCGGTGCGCTCCATGATGGCAGGTAGCGCCTCGTCGTCCAGACCGATCACCTCCAGATACACCCGGCCCCGCAGTCCGGCGTGCGCAGCGGCACGCAGGCTGGTCCATCCCTCGAAGGAAGTGTCGGCGATGCACGTGATGCCGCAGCGCGCGCATTCGCGCGCGCCCCAGGCCGCGGAGACGGCGTAGTCCTCCGCGGTCAGCCTGCGTCGCGCAAGGAGCAACCGCAGCATCCACTCACCGAAGCCACAGGAAGGGCTGAATCCGTGGAAGGCCGAGTATTCCAGGTGACTGTGGACATTGACGAAGCCGGGCAGAAGGGCACACCCAGGGAACGACCGCACCGAATCCTCCGCGCCCGAGCACGCGGCCCGCAGCTGCGCGGCGGGCCCCACCGCCTCGATCGACCCCTCGCGCACCAGCACGGCTCCCGCACCGATAGGGGGACCCGTGATAGGAAGGACCCAGTCTGCTTCCAGGAGCATCCCGCCTCCATGGCCTCCGTCGTCGCCCTGCCGCCGGCGGCCAGCCGCGACCGAGCCGCATGGGTTCGGTGCCCTCGTCATCCCACATCCCGCAACTGCGCCTCGCGCCCAGGAGGCGACCCGCAGCCGGGATATGTCTCAGCTTACCCGAAGAGTGTGGAGAACGCTCCCACCACGGCGTCCCAAAGCCACGACGGCACCACGCCTATGATGAGAGTGGCAATGGCACAGACGGCCAGAGCCGCAGCCATGCCTCCGGAAATGGGAGCCCGAGACCCGTATTCCACCTCGGCTTCGCGGAAGAACATGACGATGACCACGCGCAGGTAGTAGTAGGCGGAGACGGCGCTCAGAGCCACGGCCAAGACCGCGAGCCACACCAGATCGGCCCTTACCACACCTGCGAAGACGTAGAACTTGCCGATGAAGCCGGCAGTGCCGGGGATGCCGGTGAGCGACAGCATGAACAGTGTCAGCAGCACGGCGGCCCAGGGAGACTTCCGGCCCAGACCGGAGAGACTGCGCAGCGAGTAGTCGAAGGAATGAGGATGCTGCGCCTTCAGGTAGGTAAGTACCCCAAACGCTCCCAGGTTCATGAATGTGTACGCGGCCAGATACATCAGCACGCCCTGGCCCGGGTACGAGTTCAGACTCCATCCCATGGCGCCCACGCCGGCGAGCAGATAGCCCGCATGCGCGATGGACGAGTAGGCCAGCATACGTTTGACGTTGTCCTGCACCAGCGCCAGCACGTTCCCGACCACCATGGTGGCCACCGAGAGCACGATGAAGAACACCCCCCAGCGCACCCCCGCCCCGGGGAAAGCCAGGATGAAGGCCGACATGATGACCGAAAAAGCGGCTGCTTTCGGCCCCACGGAGAAGAAGGCTGCCACGGGAGTGGGGGCTCCCTGATACACGTCCGGCGTCCACATGTGGAAGGGCGCCGCCGAGACCTTGAAGGCCAAGCCGATGCCCACCAGGAAGATGGCGAGCAGAGCGCCGGCGGTGGTGAAGCCGTGCCCACTCAGCAGCCGTCCCACGGCGTCGTAGTTCGTCGCCCCCGTGAGCCCGTAGACCAGCGAGATCCCGTACAACATCACCGCCGAAGCGAAGGTGCCGGTGAGGAAGTACTTGAGGGCCGACTCGTTCGACTTGCCGCGATAGCGGAAGAAGGCGGCCAAGAGGTACAGAGCGATGCTCATGAGTTCGAGCGCCAGATAGAAGAGGATGAGGTCGCGCGACGCGGCCATGAGGTCCATGCCGATGATGGCGAAGAGCAGGATGGCGTAGTACTCACCCAGATGCCGCCCATGCGCCTCCAGATACTGTGACGACATGAGTATGGTGAGGACGCCGCCTATGGCGAAGAGCACATTGAAGAAGACGGCCCAGTCGCTGAACACCAGCATGCCGTTGAAGCTCAGGCGGTCCTGACCCACCAGTCCCAGAGACACTGCCGCCGATGCGATGAGGCCTGTGAGAGCGATGGCCATGACCACGGTCTTGTCGGCTTTCAGGAAGGGCTCCACCAGCAGCACCAAGCAGGCTGCCACCAGCAGGATGATCTCGGGGACGATGGTGACGATGTCTATCTGCATCTAGAAACCCCCGAGCCAGGACGCGGCCGTCTGCAGCAGGCTGCCGCCGTGCTCGGCCAGGTAGGGCTGCACCTGCGACATGATGTTCTGCGCGGGCACGTGCAGCAGGTTGAGGAAGGTGTGAGGATAGATGCCTATCCATATCGCCAGCCCCACCAGCGGCACCAAGGTGATGATCTCGCGGGCGTTCAGATCCTTGAGCGACACCCATTTCTCGTTGGCCTTCTGGAACATGGTGCGCTGGTACATCCACAGCAGATAGGCGGCGCCCAACACGATCCCCACAGAGGCGATGACGGCGAAGACCTTGGCGTACTGGAAGGCGCCGACCAGGATGAGGAACTCACCCACGAAGCCGTTGAGTCCCGGCAGACCCAGGCTGCCCAACACGAAGAGGCTGAAGAAGGCCGCCGCCACCGGCATGGGCTTGGCGACACCGCCGTAGTCCTTGATGAGCCGAGTGTGCGTACGGTCGTAGAAGAACCCCACCATCATGAACAGTGCGCCGGTGAGGACCCCGTGGTTGACCATCTGCAGCACCGAGCCCTCGATGCCCTGCTGGTTGAAGGTGAAGAGACCGGCGGTGACGAAGCCCATGTGACTCACCGACGAGTAGGCCACCAGCCGTTTCATGTCGGGCTGCACCAGCGACATCACCGCGCCGTACACGACGGCGATCACCGACAGGATCATCACCGGCAGCATGGCCTTCACCGCCATGTCGGGGAAGAAGCCTATGCAGAAGCGGATCATGCCGTAGACACCCATCTTCAGGAGCACGCCGGCCAGGATGACCGAGCCCGCAGTGGGCGCTTCCGTGTGGGCATCGGGGAGCCAGGTGTGCACCGGGAACATGGGCACCTTGATGGAGAAGGCGATGAAGAAAGCCGCGAACGACCACGCCGCCACCGTGCCCGGGAAGCCCACCTGTTGCAGGGTGAGGATATCGAAGGTCAACGGACCGCCGTTCTTGGCGTACCACCACACCACGGCCAGGATGGCCACCAGCATCAGCACCGAGCCGGCGAAGGTGTACAGGAAGAACTTGATGGCCGCGTAGACCCTCCGCGCGCCGCCCCATATACCGATGATGAAGTACATGGGGATGAGCTGGATCTCCCAGAACACGTAGAACAGGAAGAGGTCCATGGACACGAACACGCCGATCATGCCCGTCTCGAGCACCAGCAGACTGATGAAGAAGGCCAGGCCCCTGTCCTTGATGGAGTTCCACGAACCCAGGATGGCCAGAGCCGAGAGCAGCGTGGTGAGCAGGATAAGCACCAGAGAGATACCGTCGATGCCCAGATGGTACGAGATGCCCAAGCTGCTGATCCACGAGGTGTTCTCCTCGAACTGGAACTTGGCGCTGCCGGCATCGAACTGGGCCGCGATGACGATGGCGAGCGCCAAGGTCAACAGTGTGGTCACCAGAGCCGTCACCTTGTAGGCGTTGGGCTTCCCACGCATGAACAGCAGCATGACCAGCGCGCCGGCCATGGGCAGGAAGGTCAGCAGAGTAAGGCTTCTGGAACCCATTTCTGTCGCTAGATCCACTCTCTCACCTGTCTCCTGCCGCCCTTAGAGGAAGACCACTGCGGTCACGATCACGAACAAGCCGATGAACATGGCCAGCAGATAGTTGTGCACCCGCCCCGTCTGCAGCGGGCGGACCAGCCGTCCCGATCCCTGCCAGAAGCGGGCCACGCCGTGAGCCGCCCCGTCGATGACCAGTTCGTCGAAGTGATGCCACAGCCAACGCGAACCGTCGACGCTCAGGCGCACCACCGTGGCGTCGTAGAACTCGTCCACGTAGAACTTGTTGTAGACCACCTTGTAGACGGGGGCGAGCTTCGCGCCCACGGTGTACGGCAGTAGAGGCCTGCGCACATAGAACACCCAGGCCAGCACGATGCCGGCCATGGCGACGAGCAGCGATATGACCATGAGGATGTAGTCCATGGCGCTCAGAGTGTGCTCGTGGATGCCCAGGATGTGGTTGGCCGGAGCGAACACCGGCTCCAGGAAGCTCTGCAGAGCGCCCAGCCGGCCGGGAAGGCCCAGGAAGCCGCCCAGTACCGACGCCACCGCCAGCACGACCAGCGGCACGATCATGGGCCACGGGCTCTCGTGCACGTGCTTCTCGGTCTCCTCGTCCATGCGTGAGCGGCCGAAGAAGGTCATGAAGATCATACGGAACGTGTAGAACGCCGTGATGAACGCGGCGATCAGACCTACAGCCCAGAAGACGTACTGCCCCTCACGCCAGGTGGCTCCCAGAATGTCGTCCTTCGACCAGAAACCGGCCAGAGGGAAGATGCCTGAAAGTGCCAATGCACCCGCCACCAGCGTGTAGTAGGTAGCCGGGATGCGCTTGGCCAAGCCGCCCATCTTGTCCATGTCCTGCTCGCCACCCAGCGCATGGATGACCGATCCTGCCCCGAGGAACAACAGAGCCTTGAAGAACGCATGGGTCATCAGGTGGAAGATGGCGATGGCCCACGCACCCACTCCCAGGGCCATGAACATGTAGCCCAACTGCGAGACGGTTGAATAGGCCAGCACCTTCTTGATGTCCTTCTGACAGATGCCGATGACGGCCGCGAAGATGGCCGTGAAGGTCCCGATGGCGCCCACCACCAGCATGGCGGTAGGTGAGCTGGCGAAGATGACCGCGCTACGCGCCACCAAGTAGACGCCGGCGGTGACCATGGTGGCGGCGTGAATGAGAGCCGAGACCGGCGTGGGGCCCTCCATGGCGTCGGGCAGCCACACGTGCAGCGGGAACTGAGCCGACTTGCCCATAGCCCCCATGAAGAGCAGCAACGCGACACCCAGGAGCGCGCCCTGTCCGGCGACGCCCGCTTCCACCTGCTCGAACACACCGGTGTAATCCAGCGTGCCGAAGGTGAGGAAGATGAGCATGACGCCCAGTCCGAAGCCGAAGTCGCCCACCCGGTTGACCAGGAAGGCCTTCTTACCGGCCGCCGCCGCCTCGGGCTTGTGATAGTAGTAACCGATGAGGTAGTACGAGCACAGACCCACGGCTTCCCACCCGAAGTACAGCAGCAGGTAGTTGCCCGCCATCACCAGCATGAGCATGCTGAAGGCGAACAGGCTCATGTAGGCGAAGAAGCGGTAGTAACCGGTGTCGCCGTGCATGTAGCCCTTCGAGTAGATGAAGATCAGCAGGCCCACCCCCGACACCACCATGCACATGACCGTGGTGAGTTGGTCGACGTGCAGGCTGAACGGGACTTGGAAGCTGCCCACCGAGAACCAGCGCCACAACTCCACCACCACCGGCTCCTCGGCCCCGCGGATCTGCAGGAAGGCGGCGATGGACAGACCGAGAGAACCGGCCATGGCCAGGATGGGCAGCCAGTGTGCCTGATCCTTGATCCACCACTTGCCCGCCAGCAAGGTGACGATGAACGCCGCCAGAGGTAGGACCGGTATGAGCCAGACGTAGCTTTCCACGAGCACCTAACCCTTCATCCTGTCGAAGAGATCGACCATGAGGGTCTGCCGGTTGCGGAACAGAGCCGTGGCGATGGCCAAACCCACAGCCACTTCAGCCGCGGCCACCACCATGGTGAACAGCACCAGGTTCTGTCCGATGAGGTTCTCGTGGAAACGGCTGAAACCCACCAGGTTGATGTTCACGGCGTTCATCATCAACTCGATGGAGAAGAGCACGATGAAGAGGTTGCGCCGAGTGAGCACGCCGGCGGCTCCGACGATGAACAGCACCGCCGAGAGGTACAGGTACCAGTCGACCGGGATGGGCATGTCGGCGGGGTTCGCTCCCACGAGCCTACACCTCCTCCTCGATGGCGTCGGACGAAGGCTCCTCGCCCGGCTCCCATGAACGGGGCTGCACAGGCGTCCCCTTTTCTCTCTTCACCAGGATGATGGCACCCACCATGGCCACCAACAGGACCACCGACGCCACCTCGAAGGGCAGCAGCATCTGGTTGAACAGCGCCTCGCTGAAGACCCGGGTGGCGCCGCCCGCGGCGGCGACGGCCTCAGGCGTGAAGCCGCCTCGGGCCGAGGTGAAGGTGATGCCGGCCAGGATGACCACGAACTCCGCCAGCACCAGCACCGACAGGACCAAGGCCACCCAGCGCTGCGACCGATGGGTCTGCGCCTCCTGCTCGAACGTGCGCAGGTTGAGGAACATGAGCACGAAGACGAACAACACCAGGATGGCGCCCGCGTAGACCAGGATCTGCACCACGGCCAGGAAGTACGCCCGGGTGAGGAAGAACACGGCCGCGATGTTGACGAAGGTGAAGATGAGCAGCAGCAGCGCATGCACCACGTTCTTCCGGGTGATGGTGCCGATACCTCCGGCCACGGTGAGCACAGCGAAGATGATGAAGAGGATGCGCTCTGTCATCGCCGGCCGCCCTTCGGCCCGGTCTTTGAGCCGGCATCGGCGGGGTCGGCGGCATCGTCGTCGCGCGGAGCCGCGCTTGGTGAGCGAGTGGGCTGGTCGCCCCCGAACGACAACAGACGCGTCAGCTTTGCCGCGGGATCATCGCCGCCCAGTTCAAAGCCCGCCTTCGGCGCACCGGGGCGCCGCCAGGCCGCGCCGGCTTCAGCCGGGACGACAGAGACTGCCTCGCTCGACGCTCCCTCATCCGGCGCAGGGGCCGACGAGGGAGCCGACGCAAGGCCTGCAACGAGAGCCCGGCCCATGCTGGGTCCGGGGGCACCCGGCACTCCGGCCGTCCGGCCGGGTCCGCCGGCAGGTCGCACCGCGGGCCCGGCGGCCTCGTCTTCGAGCCCACGCACGAACACCTCTTTGTGCGCGTTGGCCGCGTTGGCCGTGAGCCAGTCCTTGTCCAACAGGAAATCGCTCTTGTCGTAGGTGGAGAGCTCGTAGCGGTTGGTCATGACGATGGCCGCCACGGGGCACACTTCTTCACACAGTCCGCAGAAGATGCAACGCGACAGGTCGATCTCGAACACGGCCGGGTGGCTGCGTCCGTCGGCAGTCTGCTCACCCACCACGCGGATGCACTCCGACGGGCAGATGGTGGGGCACAACATGCAGGCCACACACTTGGTGTCGCCGGTCTCCGGATCGGAGAGCAACGCATGCGCCCCGCGGAAGCGCGGGAACGGGCGGAGTTTCTCCTTGGGATACTCCACGGTCACCTTGTCCACCACGAAGTAGGTGCCGGTGACCGACATCCCGCGCAGGATATCGACGAACGCACCCTTCTTGATGATGTCTCTCAGACCCATCACACCACCGATCCCGTGGTCCTGCCGCCGTCCACGTCGCCGCCGCTCATGCCGTCACGCTCACGATGATGGCGGTGACCGCGAGGTTGAGGATGGACAGCGGAAGGAGGATCTTCCAGCCCATGGACATCAGTTGGTTGTAGCGATAGCGGAAGATGGTCCAACGGATCCACATGTAGAGGAACACGAACACGCAGATCTTGAGGAACAGCCAGATGGGCCCGGGGATGAAGTCCAGCACTTCCAGCGGTGCCCTCCAGCCGCCGAAGTACAGCGTGGAGATGACGGCCGACACGACCACCATGTTCACGTACTCGCTGAACATGAACATGCCCCAGCGCATGCCGGAGTATTCGGTCAGATAGCCGGCCACGAGTTCCTGCTCTCCCTCGGGAAGGTCGAACGGGGTACGGTTGAGCTCAGCCAGGCTGGCCACGAAGAAGATGAGGCCGCCCACCACTTGGGGGATGAAGTACCAATGCCAGAAGTTGCCGGCCTGCCCGTCCACGATGTCGACGAAGTTGAGCGACCCGGCCATGATGATCACGCCCACCACCGAGAAACCCATGGCGAGCTCGTACGAGATCATCTGGGCGCCCGCGCGCAGACCCCCCAGCATGGAGTAGTTGCTGTTGGACGACCAACCGGCCAAGACCACGCCGTACACGGCGATGGCTCCCATGGCCAGCATGAGCAGCACGCCGGCATCGAAGTTCGAGATGACGTAGTCGAAGCGGTAACCGAACAGGTTGGCCTCACCACCCACAGGACCGAAGGGTACGACGGCCATGGTCACGAACGCCGGTATGAAAGCCAGGTAAGGCGCGAGCCTGAACACGGGCTTGTCGGCCCGGTCGGGCACTACATCTTCCTTCGAGAGCAGCTTGAAGATGTCGCCGAACGACTGGAAGGAGCCCCAGGGCCCCAAGTAGGTGGGTCCGACCCTGGCCTGGAAGAAGCCGGCGAACTTGCGCTCGAAGTAGATGATGAACGCCACCATCATCACCACGAGCACCGGCATGAGGATGGCCTTGATGATGAGGAAGATGAGTTGAGCCAGCCAGTCGGTCATCGGTCGGAATCTCCCAGCACGACATCGACACTGGCGAAGATGGCCACCAGGTCGGCCAGCATCTCACCCTCGACGAGCGCCGGCACGGCCTGGGTGTGGTAGTAGCTGGGCGTGGTGAACCGCACCCGCGCCGGCGTGCCTCCGCCGGTGGAACGGATGTACACGCCCATCTCGCCTTTGGGCACCTCGATGGCCCGGTAGATCTCGCCCACCGGCGCCTGAGGACCCTGGAACACCTGGTAGAAGTCCTGGATCATGGCCCCTGCGTCGCGCATGACGTCCTTCTTGCGCGGCAGCGTGTGCCCGATGTCGCTGGAGATGTAGGGGCCGTCCGGCAGCCGGTCCAGACACTGGGCGATGATGCGGCACGATTCGCGCATCTCCTTGGCCCGCACCAGGAAACGATCGTAGACGTCGGCGTTGTACTCCACGGCCACGTCAAAGTCCACCTCTTGGTAGGCGGCGTAGGGTTCGTCCTTGCGCAGGTCGCGCGACACCCCGGCCGCGCGCAGCGGCGGCCCGGTCACACGCCACGCGAAGCAGTCCTCAGAGGTGAAGATGCCCACGCCTTTGGCCCGCTTGTAGTAGATGCGGTTGTGCTTGATGATGCGCTCGTACTCGGCGATGCGCTTGGGGATGAACTCGATGACCTTTCGGCAGCGATGCTCGAAGCCCTCGGGTAGGTCCTTGGCCACGCCGCCGATACGGGCGAACGAGTGCGTCAGCCGCGCCCCCGTGAGCATCTCGAACAGGTCGAGCACGTACTCGCGGTCGCGGAAGCAGATGACCATGAAGGTCTGCGTGCCCAGGTCCATGATGTGGATGCCCAGCCACAGCAGATGGTTGGCGAGACGCGACATCTCCGCAGCGATGGTGCGGATGTAACGGCCCCGCGCCGGCACCTCCAGGCCCATGAGCTTCTCGGCCGCCTCGCAGAAGCCGTGGTTCATGGCGAAGCTCGAGATGTAGTCCAGCCGGTCGGTGATGGGCACGATCTGGTGGTACGTCCGGTGCTCGCAGAGCTTCTCCACGCCGCGGTGCAGGTTGCCGATCTCGGGCCGCACGGCCACGATGACCTCACCGTCGAGATCGAGTTCGGCCCGGAACACCCCATGCGTGGACGGGTGCTGCGGGCCCATGCTGATGGTCTGCACCTCTTCCACGCGCTCCAAACGCTGCCGGCTGCGAGCCTTGCGCTCCTTGAGTTCGGCCAGCGTGGGCCGCGAAGCCCCGCTGACGTCCACCTCGGCGGCACCATGACCCGGCACGGGGTGTTGTGAGACGTCGCTCATCTACACCTTGCCTCGCAGGTCGGTACGGATACGTCCGCCCACGGTGCCCTGCAGCGGGAAGTCCTTGCGTAGTGGATGTCCCTGGAAATCGGGAGTGGTGAGCAGACGGCGCAGGTCGGGATGGCCCGCGAACTCGATACCCAGCATCTCGTAGGCCTCACGTTCATCGAACCCGCCCGAAGGCCACAGCGCGGTGACGGAGCCCAAGGCCTGCCCTTCGGTCAAAGCGGTCTTCACGCGCAGACGCAGGCCGGTGACGTGCGAAGTGAGGTGAGCCACGGCCTGAAGCGGTGCTTCGGGCCGCTCGGGCAGGTGATCGCCCAGAAGGCAGTCGAGCTGATCGAACGCCAGCCGTGAATCGTCGCGACAGAACGCCAGCACCTCGAACCAATCCACAGGTGCCACGCGATAGGTGAGTTCGCCCCGGAACGTGGCTCTTTCCAGCAGTCTCTCGCCGAAACGGTCCTCCAGGACGCGCGCGACCTCTTGCAACCCGGCGGAGAGGACCCAGTCGCTCATGACCGCTCCTCCGGAATGTTTCCGGGGCTGGAGACACCGGCGCCGGATGGAGTGACTGGACAAGACGCGACAGGGCCGGCTGCAGCCATGGCGTCGCGCGCCGGGATGCGGCGCAGTCCGTCATAGGCGTGTCGGCTCTGCTTGATGCGTTCGCGGATCATCTCCAGGCCCTGCCACAGCGCTTCGGGGCGCGGCGGGCACCCAGGTACGTACACATCGACAGGGATGAGGCTGTCGACGCCCTGCACCACGTTGTAGGTGTTCCAGATGTTGCCGGAGATAGCGCACGATCCCATGGCCAGCACCCACTTGGGATCGGGTATCTGCTCGTACAGCCGGACCACGCGGGGCGCCATGTTGGTGGTGCACCACCCGGCCACGATCATGCCGTCGGCCTGCCGCGGCGAAGCCCGCATAGCCTCCATGCCGAAACGAGCCATGTCGAAACGCGCGCCGCCCAGGGCCATCATCTCGATGGCGCAACACGCGAGTCCGAAGAGGAGAGGCCAGAACGAGAAGCTGCGTCCGTAGCCGAGTACTCGCTCCAACTGCACCGGCATGGCGAACCCACCTGGCAGCCGCACGGGGCCGCCCATGGCCTCACCGGCCTGTTCGTCGGCCAAGGCGGTCTGCACGGCGGACTCATCGGCCTGGCGCAAGGCGGTCTCAAGCCTCTGTGCGGCGCGCGGGTCGGGCAGACCGTTCACGGACATATGCAGACCGGGTACGTCGCTCACTCCCACTCCAGCACGCCTCGTTTCCACGCGTACACATATCCCACCAGCAGTATGGCGATGAAGACAAACATCTCCACCAGCGCGGCCGTCCCGAGAGAACGGAGCGACACCGCCCACGGGTAGATGAACACGGCTTCCAAGTCGAACAGCACGAAGAGCACGGCCACGATGTAATAGTGGACGTTGAAAGGCCTGCGCGCGTCCTGCACTGGCAGGACACCGCATTCGTACGCCTCCCCCTTGTTGGGGTTACGGCTGGAGGGCATGAGCAGATGGGAGATGGCGATGAAGGCGAGCGCCATGCCCGCCCCGATGGCGAACATGAGCGCGAACTGTATTACCAGATCAAGGGTCTGGTTGACCAAGAGCGCACCTCGTCCTGTGCCAATGCCCTCCGGAAACCCTCAGACGAACGGAAGCCGTCTGTACTTGAACATATCACACAATCGCAAGAGAGATATCGCGCAAGAGGAAACTATTTTCGATACCTCAACCGCGCGCAGACGGCCGGGCCTGAGGAGTCCCTGCGGCGCTGCTGGGTTATACTACGCTCTGCCGCCGGGAGGACTCAAGTGACGAGCGCCCCGGCGTCCGACGCGCGGAGGATCCGCGGGGAAGTAGTGGTTTTGACCGGAGGATCCGGTGAGTAAGAATCCTGCCAAAGAGATGCCGCTCATGGGGCATCTTGGTGAGTTGCGCCGGCGCGTCACCTACATCGCGATCGTGGTTGTGGTGTGTGTGATCGCGGCGTTCTTCCTAAAAGACTACATCCTGGACATCCTTACCCGGCCTCTCGAGGACGGCGGCTTCACGGGTCAATTGGCCGTGCTGGGCGTCACCGAGGGCTTCATGCAGATCCTCAAGGTCTCCATCTACGCCGGCCTCATCATCGCGCTGCCTTTCATCCTCTATCAGTTCTGGGCGTTCATACTGCCCGGACTGTATGAGAACGAGAAGAAGAGCACCATCCCTTACGTGGTGTTCACCACCATCCTGTTCTTGGCGGGCATCGTCTTTGGCTACTTCGTCGTGCTGCCGGTGGGTCTGAGGTTCCTGGTGGGATACGGCGGAGAGTACTTCAACCAGTTGTTCCAAGCCGAGCGCTACTTCAGTTTCGTCACCATGTTCCTGCTGGCGTTCGGCGTGGTGTTCGAGTTGCCTCTCGTCATGATGCTCATGGCCTGGGCCGGCTTGGTCGACCACGTGAAGATGCGCAAGGTACGCAAATACGCCATCCTGGTGGAGGCCGCCATCGCCATGGTGTTCACTCCCAGCCAGGATCCTGTGAGCATGGCCCTCATGCTCATCCCCCTCATCGTGCTGTACGAGTTCGGCATCTGGCTGGCCCGCTTCGTGTCCAAGCGAAAGGCGAAGCGCGACGCTCTTGCCGTCCTCGGCGAAGGCTAGGCCGTCCGCCCGCTGGTCTGCGCGTGATGATGGTGTTACCATCCGACCAGTAAGCTGAACGCGGGGGGTCCCATGGCACGCAACGACAGAGACCAGGCAGCGAGCCGTCTGCGCCCCATCAATCCACGCACGGTGGCCGACCAGGTCGTGGAGCAACTGCGCGCACTCATCGATACGGGCGAGTTCAAGCCCGGCGACCGCATCCCCGCCGAACGCGACCTGGCCGTGCGCCTGGGTGTCGGGCGACCCGCCGTGCGCGAGGCTCTCCGCGAACTCAAAGCACAAGGGTTGCTGGTCTCGGGGCGCGGAGCTCAGGGGACCACAGTGGCCAGCCTTCCCACCCCACAGTTCGGAGCTCCACTGAGCTCGCTCTTGGGCCAGGGGGCGGAACGCCTCATCGAACTCATGGAGGTTCGCAGCGCGGTCGAGATCGAAGCGGCCGGACTGGCGGCACGCCGGGCCACGTTGGAGGATCTACGTCATCTATCCGACCGTCTGACCGCCCCGGGAGAGATGATCAGCCCGGAAGCCGACGTCTCCTTCCACGCCGCCATCGCCGGAGCCACCCACAATCCCCTCTTCGAACGCGTCATCCAAGAACCGGTGGAGTTGTTGCACGATCACATGGAGGCTGTGCTCGCCGCGTTCTACGCCGAGCCGGGAGGCACCGCCGCCCTGCAGCAGCAGCATGACGCCATCCGCCGCGCCATACGCTCGGGCAACGAGCAGAAGGCCCGCGAAGCCATGCGTCAGCATCTTGACTACGTGGCCCGGGGGCTCGCCCAGATGGTGGGCACCGGTCGGGTCATCCGTCTCATCTTCATCAACCTGGACGGCACGTTGCTGTCCGGGCCCAGGCATGTCTCCGACCGCACGAAGCACGCCATCGCCACCGTGCGCGAAGCCGGAGTGGATATCGTCCTGGTGTCGTCGCGGCCGCCGCGCTCCATACGGCCATTCCACCAGCAACTGGGCCTGCGCACCCCGGTCATCTCCTGCAACGGCGCCTTGCTGTGGAACCTGCAGAACGCCGCCGGGCTCTCCCACATCTCGCTTGACCCAGCGGTGGCCCGCGAGATCGTGAACTTCGGGCGCGAACTTGGCGGCGCCGTGAGCATCGAGAGTGACGACGAGTGGTTCCCCGACACCATCAGCGCTCCGCTGCGGCAGCGGCTCGACCGCTACGATTTCGCCGCCCCGGAGATGGGGAGGGTGGACGACATCCTGTCGTCGGGAGAGCCGATCGACAAGGTGTTCCTCGACCTGCGCGACATGGATGAGAGCGCGGCCGCCTTCGTGTTGGAGATGTTGCGGCGCTCGTTCGGCGACCGCACCAACATCTACGAGACCGCCCCCGGCTTCATCGATGTGACGTCCCTGGAAGCGTCGAAGGTCACCATGGCCCAACAGCTCGCCCGACAGATGCAGGTGCCTGCCGAGCAGACCATGGCCATCGGCGACCATGAGAGCGACGCGACATTACTGCAATGGGCGGGCATCGGGGTGGCCATGGGCAACGCCAGCCCGCCGGCCAAGGCGGCGGCGGACGTCATCACCTCATCGAACCTGCGAGACGGCGTGGCTGAAGCCCTGGAGCAATGGGTGCTGGGCCGCAAGCTGGGGGGCGCCCCGGCCTCCGTGCCGAAGCCGGGCCTGGTGGACTGAGCGACCACGCGCCCGCAGGCGCGGCCGCGCGACCTCGCGACCGGTCAGCCCGCCACTAGACCCAGGTAGCCGCTGGTCACCAGGATGGCCAACACCAGCAGCGCGGCGCCGACGAACACCCATGCACGCCTGCGCACGAAGGCGATCAACAGCCCCACCACCCGAGCGGCCGGCGTGGCCAGAAGCACCACGAAGCCCAGACCGAAGAAACCGCCGGGCTCCCCGGCTGCAAGACTCTCGATCAGACCGACGAACGAAGTCTGCCGGCCCACGGGTAGATCAGGTCGGGCCGCAGCCACGACCACCCCGGTCAGGAGCAGCGCGACGGCGATCACGAGCCCGGCCGCCAAGAGACCGGAGAGGGCGCGGGCGAGACGACGTTCGGAGCCTACGCGTCCGGCGCTCATCGTACGCTGATACCTAGGGCGGAAAGGATCATCTGGCTGGCGAGCACGAACAAGACGGCAGCCAGCGCGACGGCCAGAACGGATGCCCTCACCCTCACGGCGACTCGGGCCCCCACGAAAGCACCCACCACGATCCCAAGGACCACGGGTACCGTCACCACCGGATCGACCAATCCGCGGGCGAAGTAGACGACGGCGCCGGCACAGGCCGTCACTCCCAACATCATGCTGCTGGTGGAGACCGCCGCTTTCATGGGGATGCTCATACCCAGTCGCATGGCAGGTACGGTGAGGAAGCCTCCCCCCACTCCCAACAGACCAGAGACGTTGCCGGCCACCAAGGCGATGAACAGGCCCAGGGGCAGTCTCCGCACCCGATAACGCACTTCCTGCTCCAACCCGGCATCATAGTAGGCTCCACCAAGCCGGCCGAGCGTGGTGCCCTCAGCGGGAGTGGGGGGAGAACTGTGCCGCCTGATGCCCACGTAGAGCGCCACCACCACCATCACACCCCCGAAGATGCCGCTCAACGTCTCCTTGCCCAGTCCGGCACCGATCACTCCTCCCATCAGTGCGCCCAGAGTGAGAGCGGTCTCCATGGTCATCCCCAGGCGGACGTTGGCCAACTCCTCCCTGATGTAGGCGATGGAACCTGTGGTGGAGGTAGCCACGACCGCGACGAGACTGGCCGCGATGGCGTTGTGTATGGGCACATCCAGGAACAGAGTGAGCACGGGTATGATGAAGACGCCCCCTCCGAGGCCGACCATCGCACCGAACACTCCGCCCAGGAAGCCCACGAGGGCGAGAAGGGCGATCTGGAGCATGGGCAGATGTTAGCAGCAGGCGTCCACCTGCCGCCGCTCTCTGCCCTAGGTCATCTCCCTGAGCACCAGGTAGTTGCCGTCGGGGTCTCTGAACCACGCAGCGCGCCCGCCGGACCTCTCCATCACGCCGTCTACGCTCTTGAAGCCCGGCAGATCGAAGTCCTCGAACTTCACACCATGAGCGCGAAGGTCACGCATCTGCCGCTCCAGGTCGGAGACCAAGAAGCCCACCTTGGTAGCCTCGCCCAAGTCGACCCCCGTGCGGTAGACCATCAGACGAGTACCATTGAGTGAATAGACCGCCTGGTCGGCGCCCTCCATCACTCTCTCGGGCAGCAACCCCAACACGTTCTCGTAGAACGATCGCGCCCGTGCGAAATCCTTCACCGGGATCACAGCGACGATCCGAGCATCCTGCAGCATCGTCCCTCCTTACGTCTCCTGCTCGTTCGCCTACATATACCCCGCATCCGCGCCGCGCAGTCCCGGACTAACCTACACCGGACGTTGTATCCTCTAACGAGTGGCCCGGACTACCACGGGGGTTAGCGATGCGATGTGACCGGTGCGGGCGAGAGGCACCCGACGAGACCCGCTTCTGTCCCGACTGTGGTTCTCCTCTGCTCTCACGCGCTGCAGAGGACCCGCCGCCCGCTGGTGGCGGACGGAACGGGAGCAGCCGGCGCAACCTGTGGCTGGGGATCGCCGCCGTACTGGTGGTCTTGGTCATCGTCGGCGTGACCGTGCCCCTTGTGCTGGCCGCCCGCGGCGATGAAGAGGCCACCGTCACTTCATCCACGACCTCCACCACCCGGCCCGTCACTACCACTGCCAAACCGAAGCCCACCACCACGAGGCCCTACGCGACCAGCACTACCAGCACCACGGTCACTACCCCTCCGGGTCCGCCCGGGGACTCACCTGGAGAGTGGGCGGCCGTGACAGGCCCCCTACTCCACGGCCGGGCTGTCAGCGTGGCTCTCTCCGATGACTGGCTCTTGGTGCAGACCGAGACTGAAGGCAGGTTCACGCTGGTGGCGCACGAGTTGTCCATGGGTACCACATACGAGCTACCCGTGGGCGACAGGGACGTCGGCGGCATAGATGTGGACGGCGACACGGCGGTGTGGTGGGAAGGCACCTACGATCCGGATACCACGAGCTACGTAGATCAGCACATCTACTCATACCGCCTACCCGACGGCCTGAAGCAGGAGATCGCAGGCGGAGACAAGAACCTCGGCTATCCCCAAGTGGCGGGCCGCTGGATCACCTGGGTGGAGGGTAATCCCTGGGAGGAGAATCCCGACGAGTACTGGGAGATGCCTGTGTTCGCCTCTCTGCTCGATTCCCAGGGCCGTCCCGTGGACGAACCCACGCGCATCGTCCCCTCGGCCGTCACCCACATCCTAGGCGATGCGGTCTGGACCTACAGTCTCTCCCGCACCTTCCTCGCCTGGGAGCAGGGCGCGGAGAGAGACGGTCTCAGCACGGGGACTCACGTGCTCGATCTGGGCACCCTAGAGATCCAGGCTTTGGGTCCTGACTCCTGGAGACCGTCGCTTGCTGAAGCCTTTCTCGTATTCTGGAACGACGGTCTGGTGAGATTGGATCTCGACTCGGGTGAGCGGAGCCGACTCGACCCCTTGGGCGACTTCGCGACCGCCGGTCCGACTTTCGCGGCCTACTTTCGCCCGTCTGAGGCCTCAGGTGCCGGCTACGAGATCGTCGCCCGGGGGTACGAGGGAGCCCACGAACAGGTCCTGACAGAGCAGGCCGACGCCCCTTGGCTTTCGGCGGCCATCGCGACGTCGCAGCGGCATGTGGCCTTCGTGACCGGTGGGACGCTGCACCTGTTCGAGTGGGACGCCGAGTAGACCAAGAGGCCGTCGGCTCGGACTCCGTCGGGCGAAGCAGGTGTGGGAGGCCTGCGGTGTGTTGCAGGATGGGAGGCGCACAGCGCGTATAGCACTATCGGGAGAGCGAACACCCAGTTCGCTCGTGAGAACCCCTTTCTCCCAGAGGCCGGACCGGGGGCAGCGACGGTCTTAGTCGACAGGCCGTACGACCAACGGGAAGGCCACCCATTCGGAGGGACGCTCGCAAGGGCGTCCTTCTGCTCTCCGGTCGCGCTCAGTGGTGGTGCGTGCCGGCCGACGCCTCCAGAGTCCACTCGCCGCCGTCGGCCTGGAACACGTCTGCGAGCGCTTGCCTCACAGCCCGATCGATCGTCTCCCGCTCGAGGCCGTAGACAAGCACGGCCAGATCCATCTCCAAGCGCAGACCGGATGACGCGGCCGGCGGTGCTGTGAGGATGTGCGGGGCGGCGCCCGCGCGGCGGGCGCCGCCCCGCCGTGAGGTCAAGTTGCAGTGGAAACCCACGCCCTCCGTCTCCACGTGACACTTGATATGTCCTATGAGAGTACTGCCCGCTTCTTCGCAGCGCCGGGCGATGTCTTCCAGGAAGCGCGTCACCAGAGGCGCGGGGCCCTCCGCGGCACGACCACCGTCGACGGTGACGTGGGCCGCGAACGGTTCGAGCGAATCGGGACGACTCACAGTCCGGGCTCCGCCACGCCATGGCCGTCCCCGTCGCTCATCAATGCCTGCGCCAAGGAGCGCAACGCCTCGTCATCCAATGCCGACACGTGGTGGACGACCGCCGTGGGATTGAGACCATCCATCGCCCAGCGGGCCAGCGCGACCTCCGCCTCGGTCGCCTCATCCATCTTGGTGACGACGATCTCGTCCACTCCACGTATCTGACTCTCTATGAGCGGGGTCATCACCTCCAGCAAGGCCTCCAGACGGGTGGGGTCGAGCACGCCGATGTTGCGGACGCGTTGGAATTCAGGCCCCCGGTAGTAGCTCATCGCGTCCAGTATCCCCTCCGGCGCGGCCACTCCGCTGGCTTCCACCACGATGACGTCGGGCCGGTGCGTCTCCGTGAGGTCGCGCAACGTCCGCACGAGATCGACCCCTATCTGACAGCAGATACAGCCTGCCGTGATCTCAAACACCTCCAGATCGCCGTCGCGCATCACCTTCTGATCCACACCGATCTCGCCCACCTCGTTCACGATGAAAGCTGTCTTGCGGCCCTGTGCCGCGTTCTCTCGGGCCAGGGCCATGATGAGCGTGGTCTTCCCCGAACCCAGGAAGCCGGTGAAGAGCAGCAGTTCGGTCCCCTCGCTCACCACGGACGCTCCCTGTAGCTGCCCCACACCCAGTCCTTCACCAGTGGCATGTCGTCTCCAGACTCACGTATGTTTTCGTTATGGTCCACGTGCAGATCACGCACCAGTTGGCGCACGTACGCGGCCCTCTGCCCCAGGTGCGGCACGCGGTCGATGACGTCGCGGGCCAGGCTGAAGCGGTCCATATCGTTGCGCACCGTCATGTCGAAGGGAGTGGTGGTACTACCCTCTTCCTTGTAGCCTCGCACATGGAGGTTGCGGTGGTTGGTCCGGCGGTAGGTGAGCCGGTGGATGAGCCAAGGATAGCCGTGATAGGCGAATATGATGGGCCGGTCTGCGGTGAAGACGCTGTCGAACTCGCGATCCGACACGCCGTGAGGATGCTCCTCGCGCGGCTGCAGGGTCATGAGGTCCACCACATTCACCACTCTGATCTTGAGATCGGGCAGATGCGCACGCAGGAAGTCCACCGCAGCCAGGGTCTCCATGGTGGGTACATCGCCGGCGCAGGCCATCACCACATCGGGATCGCTGTCTTGGTCGTTGCTGGCCCAGTTCCAGATGCCCAGTCCGGCCGAGCAGTGGCGGATGGCCGCACGCATGTCCAGCCATTGCGGCTGTGGTTGCTTTCCCGAGACGATGACGTTGATGAGATCGCGGCTGCGCAGGCATTGGTCGGTGACATACAGCAACGTGTTGGCGTCCGGAGGCAGGTACACCCGCACCACGTCGGCCTTCTTGGTGAGCACGTGATCGACGAAGCCCGGGTCCTGATGGGAGAAGCCGTTGTGATCCTGGCGCCACACGTGGGAGGTGAGCAGGTAGGTGAGCGAGGGTATGGGCCGCCTCCACTCTATGTCGTGGCTGACATCCAGCCACTTGGCATGCTGGTTGAACATGGAGGCGATGATGTGCACGAACGCCTCGTAGCAGGAGAAGAACCCGTGCCGACCCGTGAGCAGGTAGCCTTCAAGCCAACCCTGGATCACCTGTTCGCTCAGGATCTCCATCACCCGCCCGTCCGGGGCAAGACGGTCATCGCCCGGCAGAACTTGCGCGTTCCAGGTGCGCGCTGTCACATCCAGGATGGCGTCCAGCCGGTTGGACACAGTCTCGTCCGGTCCGAACACCCGGAAGTCGCGACTGTCGAGGTTCAGGCGCATGGCCTCGGCCAAGAACAGACCCAACTGCTTGGTGGCCTCGCCCTTGGTGGCCCCAGGCTCCGGCACCTCGACGGCGAAGTCCCGGAAATCGGGCAATTCCAAGTCCCTTGAGAGGAGGCCGCCGTTGGCATGGGGGTTGTCCCCCATGCGCCGAGTCCCCCGCGGCGCCAACTCGGCCAGCTCGGGGCGAAACGCGCCGCCCTCATCGAAGAGCTCCTCCGGCCGGTAGCTGCGCATCCACTGCTCCAGCAGCGCGATGTGCTCGTCGTCCATGTCCGAGAAAGGCACCTGGTGCGAGCGGAACGTCCCTTCCGTCTGCAGCCCATCGACCATCTTGGGGCCCGTCCAGCCTTTGGGCGTCACCAATACGATCGCGGGCCACGACGGCCGCTCCACCGCCCCCTCTTCGCGGGCCCGGCGCTGGTAGTCGGCGATCTCGTCCAGGCAGCGGTCCAAGGTGGCCGCCATGAGCTGATGCATGGTCTCGGGATCGTCACCTTCCACGAAGTAGGGGGTGTGGCCGCAGCCGCGCAGATACTCGGCCAGTTCGTCCCGATCCACGCGCGCAAGGACCGTGGGGTTGGCGATCTTGTAGCCGTTCAGGTGCAGTATGGGCAGCACCGCTCCGTCCAGGGCCGGGTTGAGGAACTTGTTCGAATGCCAGGACGCAGCCAGGGCTCCCGTTTCGGCCTCGCCGTCACCAATGACACAACAGGCGATGAGGCCGGGATTGTCCAGCACGGCGCCGTACGCGTGCGCCAGGGAGTAGCCCAGCTCACCGCCCTCGTTGATGGAACCCGGCGTCTCGGGAGCGACGTGGCTGGGGATCCCGCCAGGGAACGAGAATTGCTTGAAAAGCTTGCGCAGGCCGCGCTCGTCCGGCGACACGTCGGCGTAGTACTCGCTGTACGTGCCTTCCAGATAGACGTTGGCCACCAACGCCGGCCCACCGTGGCCGGGACCACAGACGTAGATCATATCCAGATCGCGGGCCTTGATCACCCGGTTGAGATGCACGTAGATGAAGTTCAGGCCGGGGCACGTGCCCCAGTGGCCCAATAGGCGCTTCTTGATGTCCTCACGTCGCAGGGGCCTTCGCAGCAACGGGTTGTCCATGAGGTAGATCTGCCCCACCGAGAGGTAGTTGGCCGCCCGCCAATATGCGTCCATACGCTCCAGTTCGGTGCTTTCGAGAGGCTGCGTCGTCGCACTCACGTTAGTCCTCCTCTGCTCTTGCCACGTGGTCGGCTTATCCCCGACACCGTGGGTTCACACACCCGCGTGCAGATCAGGCTTCACCCAAGACCCTTCGGAACTCCGCCGCGGCACCGCCTACGATGGGAGCTCCGTGCGCGAAGCAGGCCACGTCGAAGTCGAGCCCGGCCAGGGCGCAAAGGCTCTGCACGCCGGTCTCGTAATCCTCGTAGATGGTGGCCGAATCGATCCCTTGGCGGTTCTCGGCCGCGTCGCCCAGGAAGACCACTCCGCCGTCTCCCAGCCAGAGGAAGACCACGTGACCCAGAGTGTGCCCCGGTGTGCCGATGACATCGACCCCACCTGCCACCGGGATCCTCTCGCCCGGTCGGGCTTCCTCCTCCACCTCCACAGGCACCGTGGTCTGCGGCGACAGGGCGATGATGTCGCGGGCCCGAGCCTCCTTGTCGGCCCCGGGCGCCGGCTTCCAGGGACGGAAGAAGCGCCCCTCGCGCGCCATCTGGGCGTCGGCCGGATGCATCCAGGCCTTGGCCCCCGTGGCCTCCTTGATCTCTTTCAGGCCGCCGGCATGGTCAGGATGACAATGTGTCACCAGGATGTCGGTGATCTCGGTCGGCCTGCGCCCCAAGTCGGCGAGAGCCGCCTCGATCTCGGTCATGCTCCCGGGGAACCCCGTATCGATCAAGGTCAGACCTTCAGGCCTCACGATCATGAACATGCTGGTATCACCCATGGGGATGCGTATGACGTGTTCGGTCACCTGTTCGAACGACACTGATACCTCGCTTGTTGCGTGTTCCACATCAGATCGGTCCAAGAAGCTTAGCGCAGATGGAAGTGCTATAAAGAGGAGTCGTCCAAGGAGACCGGATTGCATCCCACCAGGAGCGCTCACTACAAGTGGGCAGTCGCCGGCATGGCGTTCTTCGCTGTGCTCGGTGCTATAGGCTTCGCGCGCTTCAGCTACAGCGCCATCCTGCCGTCCATGCAGGAGGGGTTGGGCATCACCGCCGCGCAGGCGGGGTCGCTGGCCTCCTGGAACCTGGCCGGCTACACCGTCATGGCCCTCATCGGCGGCATGTTGGCGTCGCGCTTCGGCCCCCGCATCGTCGTCACGGGCGGTCTCGCCGCCACTGCGCTGGGGATGCTCCTCACCGGACTCTCCGGAGACATGGTGTCGGCCTCCGCCGCCCGACTGCTCACCGGTTTGGGAAACGGAGCTGCGCTCCCTCCCTCCATCGCGCTCATGGGCGCGTGGTTCGAACCCCGGAGGCTGGGTCTGGCTTCAGGCATCGTCCCGGCCGGCTCCTCGTTCGCCATGGTCCTGGTGGGACCCACCGTCCCGCACCTCATCGCCGCCGGAGGAAGCGACGGGTGGCGTTTCGCCTGGTACGTGCTGGCCGCGGTGGCCGCCTTCCTGGCCGTGCTCACGTTCGCCGTCTACCGCGACCACCCCTACGATTCCTCCATGCCTCACGGCACGCGCGTCCGTGCCCGCGTCGACCTCAGAGCCATCTTCCGTTCCCGATACGCCTGGCACCTGGGCGTCATCTACCTGGTCTACGGCTTCGCCTTCGCCATCTACTTCACGTTCTTCCAGAAGCGACTGGTATCCGACCTGGATATGAGCAGCCAGACAGCGGGGGTACTGTTCGTGCTCTTAGGCCTGGGAGGCACCATCTCGCCCGTGATCTTCGGAGCGGTGTCCGACAAAGTGGGCCGCGGGCGCACCCTCGCTCTGGCGTTCTTGATACAGGCGGTGGCGGCACTGCTCTTCGCCTTCTGGCCCCAGGTCGTGGTGCTGGCTCTGTCCGGCTTCCTCATGGGCGCGGGCGCCCTCTGCATGCCCAGCCTCATCGGTGCGGCGTGCGGGGACGAGTTCGGTGCGGTGGCCGCCTCGGCGTCGCTGGGGTTCGTGACCATCTTCATAGGCGTGGGCCAAGCCGCCGGGCCCTACGTGGGTGGGTTCCTAGCGGATGTGTACTCCTCGCTCGCGCCCTCGTACGTGCTCGCCGGCGCGGTGTTCGTGGTGGGCATGGTCATCGCGCTCTTCCTCCGCGATGCCCGGCGCACGTGCCTGGAGGCTGGCAGCGACCCCCATGCGGGGTCGCTGCCAGCCGCGCCGGACTCAGCGACAGCCGCCTCGGCGCCGGGGACTGCGGTAGACTGACCTCGCCCGCAAGCGCACCCAGGAGTCCCCGGTCTTCATGAATCAGCCCGCAGAGCCCAGCCCAACCTCCAACGGCCCCTCTCTCGGCCGCTACGGATTCATCCTCCCGCGTGGTGACTTGGCCGCCGACGAGCAGCACGCCGCCCGAATCGCCGACACCGTCGGCTATCCGGTGGCGCTCAAGGTGGTCTCATCCGACATATTGCACAAGACGGACATGGGTGGCGTGGAACTCGACCTGGGCTCGGCCGACGAGGTGCGCGCCGCCTACCAGCGCATCAGCGAGTCGGTGAGATCCCATGCCCCCGGTGCACGTGTGGACGGCGTGCAGGTGGAGGAGATGGTGCACGGCGGCGTCGAGGTGATAATCGGGCTGAAGAACGACGCCCAGTTCGGGCCGGTCATCGTCTTCGGGCTGGGCGGCATATTCACCGAATTGCTGGACGACGTGAGCCTGCGCGTGCTGCCCATCGACGAGACCGACGCGCGTGAGATGCTGAGCGAGATCCGAGGCGCCAGGATCCTTGAGGGCTATCGGGGTCGACCCGGCGTGAGCCAAGACATGCTCGTGCGACTTCTCCTGCAGGCGGGTGCTCTGGCCGCTGACCTGGGCGACAGCCTGGGCTCGGTCGATCTCAACCCTGTTGCCGTGTGGCAGGATGAGCATCGGGT
Organism: Thermoleophilia bacterium; assembly: GCA_040772905.1. Classification (GTDB taxonomy): domain Bacteria; phylum Actinomycetota; class Thermoleophilia; order RBG-16-64-13; family RBG-16-64-13; genus JAXGXJ01. Next base: position 264,522 of record JAXGXJ010000004.1, read on the forward strand.
ACTCGACTTCAAGCTCTCTCCGGCGGAAAGTACGGGGAGGACCAAGCCCCGCGATGCCGATATCCGCCATCTGGAGACGTTCTTCAAAGCCCGATCGGTGGCTGTCATCGGGGCTTCGGCCACCCCGGGCAAGATCGGCTACGCCGTGTTGGAGAGTCTGGCCAAGTGCCAGTACGACGGGCACGTGCTCCCGGTGAACCCGGGACGCGATTCCATCCTTGGCCTGCCCGCATACCCGTCGTTGAGCGCCATCCCCGAGCGGGTGGAGCTGGTGGTGTGCACTGTCGATCTGGCCCTGGTACCCGACCTCATGCGGGAATGCGCGACTCTGCACATCCACAACCTGGTGGTGGTCTCGGGGGGCGGCAAGGAACTGGGTGGGGAGAGAGCCGCCGTCGAAGCCGAGGTGCGACGCCTGGCCCGCGAGCTCGACGTGCGCGTGGTGGGACCGAATTGCATAGGCGTCTTCGACGGCCGCACCCGCTTGGACACCTTCTTCCAGCCCCAGGAGCGGATGATCCGTCCACCGGCCGGACCCGTGGCTATGATGAGCCAGTCGGGCACCGTGGGCATCGCGTTCATGGAGGACATGGCCACGGTGGGCATGAGCAGCTTCGTGAGCTACGGCAACCGGGCCGACGTGGACGAGGCTGACCTGCTCACCTACCTGGCGGATGACCCCGACACCAGGGTGATCGCCCTCTACGTGGAGGGCTTCGAGAACGGGCGCGGCTTCCTTGAAGCCGCGCGTCGCACCGCCGCCCGTAAGCCCGTGGTGATCTTCAAGTCGGGGCGTACAGCCGCCGCCGGCAAAGCGGCCCTCACGCACACGGGCTTCCTGGCCGGCTCCTACAAGGTAGCTGAGGCCGCCTTCCGCCAGGCCGGACTCATCGCGGTGGACAGCTACGAGGAACTGGTGGCCGTGAGCAAAGCCTTGGCTATGCAGCCGGCGGCCGCGGGAGCGCGTGTGGCGATGATCGGCAACGGCATCGGCACCACCGTGCAGGCGCTCGACATCCTGTCCCAGTACGATCTGCGTCTGGCCACGCTGTCGCCGGACACGCTCCGCGGGCTGACCGAAGTCTACCCCTCGTTCTACGTCGTCCAGAACCCCCTGGACGTCACAGGCTCGGGCAGCAGCACCGACTACGACATCGGCATCCAGGCGCTGCTCGCCGACCCCGGCGTGGACATCGTCATGCCCTGGATGGTGTTCCAGGACGTTCCCCTCGACGACGACATCCCCGAGAAGCTGGGCCGGCTGAGCCGCGAGGCGGACAAACCCATCGTCTGCGGAGCTACCGGCGGCGCGTTCACCGCCCGCATGTCGGCGCGCATAGAGGCCCAGGGGGTGCCTGTGTTCGCGTCGGTGCGCGATTGGGTGGCTGCCGCGCGGGGCCTGGCCCTGGCGAGGAGAATCGGTCTCGGGCCGGCCAAGGAGGTCGATGAGGCGCGGCCTCAGCAGTAGAGCGAGGTTGCCTCTTTCGTGAAGTCGGCGTCGGGCTTCTCCAGGATGAAGGTGGAGATGAACTCGCTGCCGGGGATCAGAAAGGGAAAGCTGTCACGGGTGGCCCAGACCGGCGGCGTGAGCGCCGGCAGGTGGCGCGAGATACCATCGACCCAACCCTTGTTGTTCTCGAACCACATTTCCGACAGACGATGCCACTGCCTGTGGAAGAGGTCGTCATGCTGGACGAAGTCGTCAGCCTGAGCCAGAGGCCGGTCCTGGACGTAGGCTTTGTGGCTGAAGAAGCGGGTGAGGCCGGGGATCTCGCAAAGCTGGGGCGCATGCACGTTCACGTACCAGTCGTCACCGTCGGCAGGCGACACCCCGTCCGGATAACGGAAGGCGATGAGCCAGCGCAAGATGGTGTGATCATCGAAGCGGACACCGGCGCCCAGGAAATCCTCGGTGGGCTCGGCGGGCACGTTGACGATGATGGCGTCCATATGGCCCGGCTGCCGCGTCATGGACAACAGACCCTTCGTGCCCCGTCTGACGCTGTTGTCGAGTACCCAGTTCTCGTGCACTCGGTAGTTGAAGTAGCCGAAAGCTTCGGCGCCCGGCGGCGCCGGGACGCAACGGTAGAGAAGGTAGCGGACCATCCACGGTGTCTGCGTGAGCACCTCGGGCACGTGGTAGCGCCGGAACCAACGCTCCAAGGCCGGGCGGTCGTTCTCATCTTTCAGGTCGTGGATGATGACGAGTTTCGACATCTCCAGCGGCCGGATCGCGTCGACCATGGCCCTTCTCCTCTCGGCGCTCCGTCAGCGATAGACGGTGATGGCGGCGTCCGGGCACATGAGGGCACAGCGGGCGCAACCGGTGCACTCGCCCGACTCCACGGCACAGGTCATCTCAACAGGGTGATACCCCAGTTGATTGAGTTCACTGGAGAGCCGAAGAACGTCCTTGGAGCAGAAGGCGATGCACAGACCGCAGCCCTTGCAGGTGTCTCTCTCGACCACAACATGCCCCATCGCTTCTTCTCCTACCTGGGTACAGCCCTCGGCCTGAGGGCCTGGATATGCAGCACGTTCCGAAAACGGGGTTTCATGTTACCTCAAACAGCGCACCGCCAGCTACAATATGGCCCGAGGGGTGATGCTGGAAGTAGGAGATGAGAGTGAAGCAGAGCCCCACCTATCGTTGGGTCGTGCTGGCCATGGCGTTCCTGGGAGTGTTCGGCGCCATCGGTTTCGGTCGCTTCGGCTACAGCGCCATCCTGCCGCCCATGCAGGAAGCACTCGGTCTCACCAGCGCCGCGGCAGGCTCACTGTCCTCCTGGAACCTCATCGGATACACCATCATGGCGGCCGTCGGCGGTGTGCTGGCGTCGCGCATCGGTCCACGCAAGGTCCTCACCATCGGCATGGTCCTCTCCGCCGCGGGCATGCTTGTCGCCGGCGTCTCCACCGGGTTGGGCACGGCCTCGGTCGGTCGGCTGGTGACAGGGATGGGCAACGGCATGATCTTGGTCCCAGCCATCGCCCTCATGCCGGCGTGGTTCCCGCTCAAGCGGGTCGGATTCGCCTCCACCATGGTGCCTACGGGTTCGGCGCTGGCCATGACCCTGGCTGGTCCGCTGGTACCGCGACTGGTCGCAGCCGGAGGCGATTCTGGGTGGCGGCTGACCTGGTACACGTTCGCCGGTGCAGCCATGTTCTTGGCCATCCTCAACTACGCGCTTCAGCGCGACCGGCCCCGCTCCCCCGTGAAGGGTCATGGAGCCCTGTATGGACGCCGGGCTTTCGACCGCCACAACCATCCGGCCACCACCGGCGCCGAGCTGCTGAGCATCTTCCGCTCCGGCTACGCGTGGTTTCTGGGCTTCATCTACTTCTTGTACGGAGTGGGCTTCTCCATCTACTTCACCTTCTTCCAGAAGCGGCTCACCACCGACGTGGGCTACAGTCCCGAGACAGCGGGGACTCTCTTCCTCGTCATGGGTGCGGCCGGGCTGCTGGGAGGCCTGCTGTTCGGGGCGGTCTCCGACCGCATCGGTAGACGGTGGACGTTGGCCATCGCCATGCTCATGGCGGGCATCGCCAGCCTCCTCTTCGCCTGGGCGCCCCACGTGGTGGTGATAGGCCTCTCCGCAGCCTTGCTGGGCTCGACGGGCCTCAGTCTGCCCGGCCTCTACGGTGCAGCATGCGGCGACCGCTTCGGCGCGGCCCTGGCGGCGGCCTCGTTGGGCTTCATCACCGTCCTGGTGGGTGTGGGCCAGAGTGTCGGGCCCTACGTGGCCGGCCTCCTGGCTGATGCCTTCGGTTCGCTGACGCCGGCCTTCTTCGTCTCAGGCGCGGTCTTCGTCATAGGGGCTCTCGGCAGTCTGCTCCTGCCCGAGATCAGGCCGGGACATCACGCCAGCCAGCAAGAGGCGCGACCCGATGTAGTCGGCGCCTCCGCTGACTGAAGCGCGGCGATCACTCCAGCGGCACGTCCCCCAGGTTGAGGTCGGCGGCTGTGGTGTCGAGTCCGCTGAACTGCACCTTCTTGCCCTCTGAGGCCAGTTCCAGGTCGTAGATGCCGTCGCTGATGCCTTCGAACCAGAAGTCTCCGTAGGCGTCGGTCTGGACCGTGCAGGTCTCCCCGCTTTCCGTGTCCTTGAGAGTGGCGGTGGCGCCGATGACCACCTCTTCCTCTATGGGGTCGTAGAGCGTGCCGGCGATGAACTTCTTGGGCAGGTTCTTGTAGTAGACCCGGGGCTGGGTCTGGTCGCTCAGCTGCGGCATCCAGAACTCAGCGTCCTTGATGAGTTCCTGGGCCTCGTCCTCGTCCATGAACTTAAGGGCCAGGGTGGGGCAGGCATCCACGCAGCGCGGTTCTTTCCAGCCGCTGTCTATGAGGTGCGCACACCCGGTGCACTTCTGGGCGATGTTGAGGTCCTCATTGAAGAAGATGGTGTCGTAGGGACAGGCATCCATGCAGTTGCGGCATCCCGTGCACTTCTCGGGATCGATGATGACCAGGCCGTCATCGCGTTTGTAGATGGCACCCTCTATGGGACAGGACTCGATGCAGGGGGCCTGGTCGCAGTGCATGCACAGGTGAGGACGGTAGGCCACCTTCACCTTGGGCACCGTGCCTCTGACTTTCTCCGTGAGCTTCAGCCAGAACTGGCCGATCTCGGGCTGGGGTTTGGCGATGGGGGTCCAGTCGTTACCCACGTGCTCGTCTTTGCAGGCGAACTGGCAGGTGTAGCAGCCGTTGCAGATCGACAGATCGACCACGAATACCTTCTTGGCCATGGCTATCTCCCCTCCACCCAGCCGTTGAAGTGCAGACCGGATGCGTAGTCGTAGTCGCGCTCGAAGGCGTCGGGATACTCACGCCGCCATTCGTCCATCTGCTGCATGCTCACACGCTCGACCTCGACCAAGAAGGCTGTGGTCGCCTGGCCGGCCGCGTGACGTGAGGTGAGACCCTCGGGGGTGATGGTGTTGATGGCACCACCGCGATCGAGCTTGCCCGGGATGATGTAGTCGGTGCGGGCACCGTGGTCGATGGAGACCGCGCCCGGCATGACCCGCTCGAACACCAAAGCGCCGCACAGCACGCTCCCACGTTCGTTGTACACCCGGACGATGTCACCGTCCTTGATGCCGCGGGCCTCAGCGTCTTTGGTGTTGATCCAGCAGGGCTCGTAGAGGTAGCCGTCGAAGCCGCGCACCTTTCCGGTCCTGGCTTCCTTGCTCCAGGGGATATCATCCGCCTGGGCGTGTACACGCCACCTGCCGTGGTTGGAAAGCACCAGCAGCGGGTAGGCCTGCGCCCTCTTGCTGGAGATGCGCTCGTCGTGGGTGATGCCCTTCTCGATCCACTTGGGATACGGCGGCCGCTCCTCGTCGTGCGGGAAAGCCTTGTCCAAGCTCTCGGAATAGAACTCCAGCTTGCCCGTGGGCGTGGGTAGCGGGTTCGCCTCCGGATCCTTGTAGAAGTTGTACAGACCCGCGGGCCACTTCTCCCAATCAGGTGCGACCGGGATGACGAAGTAGTCCTTCTCTTCAAACTCCTCCCAGGGCACGATCTTGTCGAACTTCATGCCCACGTAGGTCTCGTGGATAAGATCCTGCACGGTGAAGCCTTCGGTGACAGCCTGTTCCATGCCCAACTTCTTGGCCACTTCCACGATGGCTTCGTAGTCACTCTTCGACTCACCCACAGGCTCGACGGCCTTCTTCATATAGAGGACGCTCTGGAAGCTGTCGCCGTCGCGCAGGCACGGCGAGATGTCGTCAACCTCGAGCGTGGTGTTGGTGGGCAGCACGATGTCGGCGAAGATACAGTCGTTCTCCAGCCAGGGATGCTGCGCCACGATGCACTCGATCTTGGGATCGCGCGAGGTGAGCGCGATATCGTTGCCGCAGTTCCAGCAGGTCTGACGGCAGGGGGTGTCGGTCCACATCATGTGGATCTCGGTGCCACCCTCTTCTTTGGGGATGGGGTAGGTGTACTTCTGATACTGGTTGGAGGTCTCCTCCTCGTGACCGCCCGTGCCCCAGAAGTCCACGGTGCCCTTCTTGATGGCCTCTTCGATGAGGGTCTTGGGGATCATCTGCTTGCCCCACGCCGTGGGAGTGCCACGGTGGGGTTTGAGCAGACGCTCGCCGGCCGGAGTGCCGACCAGGTTCTCGAACGTACCCATGTGGTCCTTGCCACCGGCGATGATGTTCTTGGGCATGCCGGTGTAGGCGATCTGGGCTTGATGGACGCCGGGTTTGCCAAGGCCCTGCATGCCCAGGATCACGCACTCCAGGCGGGCAGGCTCATGGGCGTAGGGACCACGGGCCATGCCGCCGGCGAAGTAGTGGCCGATGGTCACCGTCTTCTGAGCCCAGTCACGCGCCAGGGCCTTGATGGTCCAGGTGGGGACGCCGCACTTGGCCGAGGCCCACTTGGGCGTCTTGGGGATGCCGTCCTCCTCGCCCAAGACATAAGCCTTGATCTTGTCGAAGCCCACGGTGTGGGTCTCGACGTACTCCTTGTCGTAGGTGCCCTCGGTGATCCACATGTAGATGACGGCCAACTGAAGAGCCGCGTCGGTGTTGGGCAGCACCGGGATCCACTTGTCGGCGTGGATGCAGGCCGAATAGTTGAGGTCGGGACAGATGTAGATCTGCTTGATGCCCACCTCGCTCCAGAAGTACAGCAGCCGGCTGGCCAGCTGTCCCCGGAAGCCCCAGTGCGTGGTCTCGGGGTCGCCGCCCCAAACCACCACCATGTCTGAGTTCTCGCTGATGTCCTTCACCACGTTGTCGGCCGGCGCCATCATGCCGATGAAGCCCTTGCCCCACACATGCTTGGAACCCCAATACCAGCCTTCCCAGCTGTCGGGGTTACGCACCTGCTGAGTGAAGCCACCCATCTTGTCGAACAGCAGGGTGGAGCAGCCATGCGGCGCGTGGACCATCTTGCACTCACCGTGGCCGTCGCCCTGCACCAGGATGGCCAACGGTCCGTATTCCTTGTGGATGCGCTTGATCTCGGCCGCGATGAGGTCGGTGGCCTCGTCCCAGCTGATGCGCACGAACTTGCTCTTGCCCCGGTTCTGCGGGTTGCGTTCGCCGTTGGGATCCCAGTCTACGCGCTTGAGCGGATACTTCACCCGGTTGGGCGAGTAGGTGCGCTTCTTGTAGGCCAGGCTCCAGGGAGCCGGGGCCGACTTGTGGAGCGGCTCGAACGTCTTGCCGTTCCTGGTGATCTTCCATGGATTGAAGCTCTGGAAATCGTACTTCTCTCCCCAGTGCAGCGGACGGATGCGGATGACCTTGCCATCCTTCACGTCCACCGCGCAGGGCGAAGCGCCGAAGATGCCGCCGCTCAGGCCCAGAGCCTTGACGACGGTCTTGTCGACGTCCGTCCTGGGCTTGGCGGGCTGGTTCTCGTTGCTTGCCATCGACTACCCCCTACCTTTCCAAGTCGCCGCCGCTACGGCCTCTGGAGGACGATGTCCCCCAGGTAGACCGAGGCATTGGTCCTCACGTGCAACTGCTGGGCGGCATATCCTTCAGCCGCCACTTTGACCGTGTAATCCTTCGCCGGCGGAAGACCTTCGAACTCGAAATCGCCGAAACCATCGGTGAGGACGAGCGTGGTGCTTCCGTCACCCTCGAGCATCACCTCGACGCCGGTGGCGCATTCGTCGGTGTCACCGTAGACCACAGCCCCGGCCACGAAGTTCTTGGGCAGACCGATGAAGCGCACCTTCTCGTTGAGTCCGAACTCCGGATGGAACGACTCGGCCTTGCCCGAAGTCATGGCCTTAGAGACCGCACTCTCGGGATCGTCCAGGTCGCCGAAGATGAGGGCGCCGGTGGGACAGGCCTCCACGCAGCGCGGCTCCTTCCAGCCCTGGTCGAGCAGATGCGCACACATAGTGCACTTCTGAGCCACCTGCTGCTCCTCGTTCCAGTAGATGCGGCGGTACGGGCAGCTACTGACCAGGTCTTTCCGGCCCGCCGCTTTCTCGGGGTCGACGATCACGATGCCGTCATCGCGACGGTACACCGCCCCCTCACCGGCAGCTAGGCACGGAGCGTCCTCACAGTGCAGACAGGGCACCGCGATGTAGTCCTGCTTCACTTTGGGATACTGCCCGCGCTCCTTGCCGATGATATGCATCCATTCCTGCCCGGTCATGGGCTGCGGCGCAGAGTAGCCGGGGTGCGCGATGGCGCAGTACTCGTCCTTGCATACCAGGAAGCAGTTGTAGCAGCCGTTGCAGCGGGTGACGTCTACCACCATTCCGTATCTAGGCATGTGTCATCCCTCCCACTTACACATCTCGACGAGACAGGAGTTCGGCGCCATGCCCGGTACGTTCTTCGACATCATCCTTCCGGGGCTGAGCAGGTTGACGCAGCCGCCTCTGTCGGGGCTGTCGGGATTACCGCGTTCGAGCGGTTCGTACCGCGAGGCACCTTCATACGAGTGCACCACGCCCGGACGGACGCGCTCCGTCACGTAGGCGGCCAGAAGTACCGCCGCCCGATCGTTGTACAACTTGATCACGTCACCGTGCTTGATGCCTCTCGCCGCGGCGTCCTTGGGATGGATGCGGCAGATCTGGTAGTTGTAGCCGTCGATCCACATGCGGTGCTCGGGGATCTCGCTGAGCCAGGGCACGCGCGTGTCGTGATGGGTGTGGAACGAGAAGCGCGGATGCGGTGAGATGAGCTGCAGCGGGTACTTCTTGGCCAGTTCCGACTCGTGGCCCTCCCAGCTGGGGATGTACTTGGGCAGAGGCGCCCGTTCGTCGTCGTCGGGCGTGTACTTCATGAGGCTCTGCGAGACGAACTCGATCTTGCCCGTCACCGTGGCCAGTTCGTCGGCCTTGTCGGTGCCTCGCTTGGGGTTGCTGGTGTCGGCCGTGTCGCAGGGCCGGCCTTCAGCGAACCAGCGCAGCGCGTACTTGGGCTCGTAGTCCTCGATCTGCGGGACGATGAAGTAGCCCTTCTCCTTGAACTCCTCGAAGTCCATGTACTTGGGCATGTCCGACCAGTCGTACATCTTCTTGATCCAGCCCTCGAAGGTGTTCCCTTCTGTGAACTGCTCCTTGTAGCCGAGACGATCGGCCAACTCGACGAAGATGTCGTAGTCCGGCCTCGATTCGCCCACCGGCTCCACGCATTTCTGCTGGTAGACGATGACACGGTGGTTGGCGCTGCCGGAGGCGTGCAGAGAGTAGCCGCCCGAACTGGCCCACTCGCTGATGTCGTCGCGCTCCAGATTGGTGCACGCGGGCAGGATGACGTCGGCGAACTTGGTCTCGTTGCACCACCAGCAATCCTGGTTGACCACGAACTCCAGCTTGTCGCTCTGGTACATGCGCACCCACTTGCTGGTGTCGGTCATGGTGGAGAGGAACGAGCCGCCGTAGCGGTAGAACATCTTCACCTGGGAATGACCGGGCAACGGGTAGGTGTAGTTGTTGAACTGCTGCTCGATGGAATTGCCGCAGAAGCCATCGCCCATCCACTCGATGTGACCATCGAGGATGGCATCGGGCACCGTCAAGCGATAGAGGCGCTGTTTGATCGGGTTGACGGCCGGCTTGTCGGCGATGAGGTTGAAACCGCCCTGCGCATAGCCGGGGAACTCCAGCGTGTGATTGTAGGGGGGCCCATTGGCCGTCCCCCAGATGCTGATGCCCGGAAGACCGAGACCCTGCATGGCCTGTAGGAAGATCAGGTGCCGGGCCGACTCGGTGGCGTATGCCTGCCGGCAGGCGCCGCCTTCACCGCCCTTGGTGCCGCCGGCGAGCGACGTGCGATGTGAAGCCCATTCGCGCGCGAGCGCCACGATGGTCCGCCGCTCGATGCCGCAGATCTCGGCCGCCCACGCCGGGGTCTTGGGTACCCCGTCGCTCTCGCCCAATACGTAGGCCTTGAACTCGTCGAATCCGTACGTACGCTGGGCCACGTACTCCTTGTTGTAGGTGCCCTCCTCCAGCCACACGTAGGCGATGGCCAACGCGAGAGCGGAAGTGGTGCCGGGACGATAGGCGATCCACTTCCCGTCCACGTGAGCCGCGGTGTAGTTGTGGAAGGGATCGATGAAGATGGTCTTGATGCCCTTATCACGCAGCCACAGACGCCATACTGCGGAGTCTGTGCCCCCGTAGATGCCGTGCGTGGTATCGGGGTCGTTGCTCCAAGAGATGAGGAGCTCGGTGTTGCGCAGAGCATCCTCGAGAAGGTCGTAATGCTCCGGGTTGCCCAGACGCCAGTAGAAGCCGTAAGCGTGAGTGGCGCCCCAGTGCCAACCCTCCCAGCTGTCCGGGTTGTCGAGGATGTCGGTGAAGCCGATGAGGTTGAAGAAGCGCGCCCAGGCACCAGAGCGGTAGCCCAGGTTCCCCCAGTTGTGGTGGGAAGAGGCCCTCGACATGATGGCCTCGGGACCATACTGGGAGCGGATGCGCTTCATCTCGCCGGCGACCAGGTCGAGAGCCTCGTCCCAGCTGATGCGTACGTATGGAGACTTGCCCCGGTTCTGCGGGTTGCGCTCCCCGTTCGGGTCGAAATCGACCCGCTTCATGGGGTAGAGGATGCGCTCGTCGGAATACACCCGTGCGCGCTCGACCAGCGAGAACGGCGCGACACAGGCTTTGCGATACGGCGTGTATTCCTCGCCGTCGATGTGGAGAGTCCACGAGGGTGCGTCCGTCTCGTCGAAGACGAGTGGACGCACCCGGGTGATCTTCCCATCTTCTACATGCACTCGGATCGGCCCCCCGCCGGTGCAGGTCACGAAGGTCTGCTCTGACATTCCCCCTATCCCTTCGTCGTGGAAGTCATGGGTGTGTGCAGCCGGTGCTACTCGGTGGGCGCTCCGTTCAGGAGAGCCATCTCGGTGGTGGCGAAGCCGTGCATGAAGCTGTAGACATCGCGCAGATGCTTGCTGAAAGGCACGTCGTCGTCGGTGGTGCCATACCCGCCCATGATGCCGGCGGTGATGTTGACGAACTCGGCGCCGATCTGATCCACGAACGCCTTGACCAGCATGCCGCACTTCGGGTTGTACTCGTACTTCTCGGCGAACGACCACGCGGACTGCATGAGGTAGGCGTGAGCGGCCTCGTACTTCATCTTCATCTCGGCCAGCTTCATGGCCACGTGCTGATGCTGGATGATGGGCTTGCCGCCCTGCACGCGCTGCTTGGCGTATTCCAGGGCCTCCTCGTAGACCGAGCGCACGGTGCCAAGGTTGGCGGCGGCGCCGAGCAGGCCGAACGGCGGCGGGACTCCCAGAGCGGTCTTGGACCAGTCGAACTGCGGTCCGCCCCACTCGCCCTCAGTACCCCACGCCTGGCCTTCTTCGCCCAGGAGGTAGTTCGCCGGTATGCGGCAATCTTCGAAGATGAGTTCGGCGTTGGCCAACAGACGCCGCCCCAGCTTGTTGTGCATGCGGCCGACCCGGAAGCCGGGCGCATCCGACGGCACCAAGAAGCAGCTAAGCGAGGTGGAGATGGGACCTTTGCGGTCGGTACGCGCATACAGGAAGTAGAGCTTGGCGATGCCACCGCACGAGATGTAATGCTTGGTGCCGTTGATGACCCACTCGTCACCATCGCGGACCGCATAGGTCTGGATAGAGGCACCGGGTTCGTCATACAGGAAGTGCGAGTCGGTGCCGGCATCGGGCTCGGAACGGGCCAGGCCGAGGAGGAAGTCGTCCTCTTCCATGAAGCGGGTGAGCCAGATGTCGCGCAGCTCAGGGGTGAGCTCGCCTATGAGGCGCGGCGACTCGGTGTAGCAGCCGCGGATGAGGGTGGCGAAACCCTGGTCGGCCGCACCCAGTTCCTCCAGGATGAGGGCCAGGGTGGGATAGTCGGCGCCCACGCCGCCGAACTTCTCGGGGATGGCCGCCGTGCGCAGACCGAGTTCGGACGCCTTCTTGAGCAGGTCCCAGGGGACACACTCCAGCGGATCCTGCTTGCGGTCGTAGTCCATGGCCACGGGCTTGACCTCGTTCTCGGCGAAGTCCCGGACCATGTCGCGGATCATCTCCTGCTCTTCAGTCAGTCTGAAGTCCATACATGCCCTCCTTGTCGCGCCACAGGGCTCCCGCCGGACCTGCGCGGGCCTTTCCCACATCAGCCACCGGAGCCGGACTGCCGGCACGGTAGCGTGTCCCATACTACAGGAGCCGGTAGCCCTCACCAGACTTCGGCTGAACATTTCATCGATGGGCCGAACTATTACGCGGACGCATAACGAAGGGGCTGTGGCGAAGCCGCTTGAAGGCGGTGGGGCGTCCAGCCCGTGCCACGGCGACGCGCGTGACGGAGTGCGACGGAAGCTGAGACCAGAGCCTGACTCTAGACCTGATCGACCGCCGTCGACCCGTGCACCACGCCTCGGATGTGAGTGATGAGCGCCCGGGCCCCGGCAGGCAGGGGCCGGTCGCGCGGATAGACGATGTTCAAATCACGATAGAGCCTGGGCTCGAAGGGCACGACCACAAGGCCCTCCAGCGTGGCCGGCGGCACCAGCATCCTGGGCATGGGAGCCACGCCCAATCCTCGCCGCACCAGCGCCTTGATGAGCTCGGGATAATTGGCCCGATAGGAGAACTTGGGTTCGAACCCCGCCCGTCTGAGGGCGTCGGCAGCCACGTTGCCCGCGTTCATGGTGGCTCTGGGCAGGAGGATGGATTCGCCCGCCAACATCTGCATGGGCACCGCCGGCAGCACGGCCAGTCTGTGGTCTTCCGGCAAGACCAGGAGGATCTCCTCGGTGAGCAGATGCAGCGCCGACGCGCGCGGCGAGCCCCAGGCGGTCATGACGGCGCAGTCCAATTCGCCGCTGACCACGGCCTCCTCGAGTTGCGCGTCGTCTTTCTCGCTGAGTTCCAGGTTGATAGTGGGATAGGCAGCCAGGAACGAGACCAGGATGGGGGTCAAGAGCAGCGCCATCACATTGCCCACGGCCCCGAAGCGCACTCCCTTGCTGTTGTCACCCGCCTGCTCGCGCACCAGACTCACCGCTTCTTCTGTGCGGGTGACTATCGCCCTCGCCAGAGGGAGGAGCAGTTGCCCGGCCACCGTGCATTCGACATGACGGCCGTAACGCTCGAACAGAGTGGTCCCCAGCTCGGCCTCCAGACGAGCGATCTGCCGGCTGAGGGTGGGCTGGGTGAAATGCACGGTGCGCGCGGCCCGACTGAAGCTGCGCGCCTCCGCCACGGCCACGAACGATTTGAACAGGTCGAGTTCCATCTATACGATATGGTAATACATGGTGCAAACCATGAAAAGTTCCAACGGGGGGTCCCCCTTGCGGTGCTCTCGCATTATCATGTACGGAGCCCGCAGACCCGCGGCGCGGCCGAGTTCGCTCAGAAAAGGAATGGACGACTGATGAAAATCGCGGTGTGCGTGAAACAGGTGATCGACACAGAGGCGGAGAAGAAGCTCGACACCACCACCTGGCAGGTGGATCGAAGCGTCCCCTCGGTCCTCAATCCCTACGACGAATACGCGGTGGAAGAGGCGCTCAGGATCAAGGAAGCCCACGGCGGCGAGGTTGTGGCCGTGTGTATGGGACCTGAGAAGGCTGAGGACGCCGTACGTAAGGCTCTGGCCATGGGCGCGGACAGCGCTGTCTTGGTGACCGATGCCGCGCTGGCCGGCTCCGATGCGATGGCGACGGCCTACGCACTGGCCGAAGCCCTCAAGACCTTCGAGTGGGACCTGGCCATCTTCGGCCTCCGTTCCACCGACGGCGAGACCGGGTGTGTGCCCGCGGCGGTGGCTGAGTTCCTCGGTAAGCCGCTGCTCTCGGCCCTGGCCAAGGTGGAGATCGATGGTGCAACCCTGAAGGTTCATCGCGAGACCGAGCAGGGCTATGTCGCATACGAGTGTCCCGCTCCGGCCGTGCTCTCCGTCATCAAAGGCATCAACGAGCCCCGTTACCCCTCCATGAAGGGCATCATGGGCGCCAAGAAGAAGACCGTGGACAAGAAAGACGCCGCCGGCCTCGGCCTGGATGTCTCCCAGTTGGGTCTCCAGGGGTCCAAGACCCGCGTCCTCTCCGCTCGGGCGCCCGAGCCGCGCAAGGCGGGAGTGAAGATCGAAGACGACGGAAACGGTGCCGAGCGCATCGTCGAGTTCCTGGTCGGCGAGAAGCTCGTCTAGGGTAAGGAGATACCACAGTGAGCGATAAGAAAGGCATCCTTGTCGTAGCCGAGCCCAAAGACGGGAAGCTGGCCAACGTCACGCTGGAGAGCATCACGCGGGCCCGCGAGCTGGGCGGCCCCGTGAGCCTGCTTGTGTTCGCCGCCGACGCCGCCCCCATGGTGAGCGTGGCCGGCCGCTACGGCGTCGACCGGGTCTACCTGGCTCAGAACCCCGAGGGCGGCGTCTTCCGTCCCGGACCGTTCGCCGACGCAGCCGTCATGGCCGCGCGTGCAGCCGACCCGGCGCTCATCCTCTGCTCGGGTTCGCCCGACGGCCGCGACGTAGCCGCGGCCTGCGCAGCCAGGCTGGGAGTGGGCCTCTTGGTGGACGTCACCGCCATAGACGCCAAAGACGACGGCTTCGTGGTAACCCATCCCTGCTTCGGCGGTGCCCTATTGGCCGACAAGCAGGCCACCACGACCCCCGCGGTGGTCACCGTGCGGCCCAACGTCTTCGCCCGCACCGAGGCACATACCGATCCCGAGGTCATCAACCTGGAGATCGAGTTCAGCCCCAGTAGCCTGCTCACTCAGATCGTCGACGTGGTGGTCGAGAACGCCGGCATCCTCAGCCTTGAGGAGGCCAGCGTGATCGTCTCCGGTGGTCGCGGTATGGGCAACGCCGAGAACTTCGAGCTCATCCGCGCCTTGGCCGCCGAACTGGGCGCGGCCGTGGGCGCCAGCCGCGCCGTCGTCGACGCCGGGTGGATCAGCCATCAGTATCAGGTGGGACAGACCGGCAAGACCGTGTCGCCCAAGCTGTACATCGCCTGCGGCATCTCCGGTGCCATCCAGCACGCGGCGGGCATGCAGACCTCCGACATCATCGTGGCCATCAACAAGGACCCCGAAGCTCCCATCTTCAACTTCGCCGACTTCGGCGTGGTGGGAGACGCACTGGTCCTGGTGCCGGCCCTGACCGAGGCCATCCGCACACGCAAGGCGGCATCCTGACACCACAAGTGACGAGGAGGGCCGGACGATGACGCAGGAACGAGACGTACTGGAACTCGATGTTCTGTTCGTCGGGGGTGGCATCGCGTCCCTGAGTGGCGCGCTCCATCTCTCCAACCTGGTGCAGGCCCACAACGCGAAGGGTGAGGGCAAGAAGCTCGATGAGCTCATGATCGCCGTCATCGACAAGGGCGCCATGGCCGGCGCCCACGGCATCTCGGGCGCCGTCATGGCTCCCGGTCCTCTCAAAGAGCTGGTGCCCGATTTCAAGGAGAAAGACGCTCCACTGGAGGGCGAGGTCACCAAGGAGTCCATCTATCTGCTCACCAAGAAGGGGCAGGTCAAGACCCCCATCACGCCGCCTCCACTCAACAACCATGGCAACTACGTGGTCTCCATGTCCCGGCTCAACCAGTGGATGGCGGGGCTGGTGGAAGAGACCGGCGTCGATATCTTCTGGGGCTTCCCCGGGGTGGAGGTACTCTACGACGAAGGCAAGGTCGTGGGAGTCCGCACCGGCGACAAGGGTGTGAACGCCCAAGGCGAGCGGAAGTCCAACTATGAGCCCGGGGCCGACATCGTGGCACGGGTCACCGTTCTGGGTGAGGGCTCGCGCGGCAATCTCACCAAGGACGTCATCGCCCACTACAAGCTGGACGAGGGCAAGAACCCGCCGGCCTTCGAAGTGGGCGCCAAGGAGATATGGCAACTGCCCGAGGCCCGCCTGCAACCAGGCGAAGTGGTGCATACCATGGGCTATCCCCTGGCGAGGGACACCTTCGGCGGCGGTTTCGTGTATGGCATGCGCGACAACATGGTCTCGGTGGGGCAGCTGACCAGCCTCGACTACAGCGACCCCTTCCTGGACCCGCACCGCGAGTTCCAGAAGTTCAAGCTCCACCCGTTGATAAGCAAGATCCTGGATGGCGGGAAGATCGTGCAGTACGGAGCCAAGACGGCTCCCGTGGGCGGTTACTTCGCCATACCCAAGCTCACGTTCCCCGGTGGCGTGATCATCGGCGACGCAGCCAACCTCTTCAACAGCCAGAAGATCAAAGGCATCGACCTGGCCATGCGCTCGGGCATGTTGGCGGCGGAGGCCATCTTCCGCGGTCTGGTGGCCGACGACCTCTCCGAGGCCACTCTGGGTCTCTACGCCCAGGCCATGGCGGCCAGCGAAGAGATGAAGGAGCTGCGCAAGGTCCGCAACTTCCACCAGGGCATGACCCGCGGCCTCTACCGTGGTCTGGCCACGGCAGCAGGGCAGTTCATGTTGGGCGGCAAGGTCTTCAAGGACCGGCTGCCTGCCAGGCCCGACCACGCGCACATGAAGACGGTGGTGGAGAAGTACGGCACCGCCGCTCCATCGGCCGAGGCCGTCGGCGACATCAAGTACGACGGCAAGCTGACGTTCGACAAAGAGACCGACGTCTACCACTCGGGCACCATCCACGAGGAGGATCAGCCGTCTCATCTCAAGGTGAAGGATCTGAGCATCTGTCTGGGCGTCTGCACGGAGAAGTACCAGAACCCGTGCGTACGCTTCTGCCCCGCCGGGGTGTACGAGATGGAGACAGACGAGACCACCGGCGCCCGCTCGCTCAAGGTCAACTTCTCCAACTGCGTCCACTGCAAGACGTGTGATGTGAAGGATCCGTTCGAGAACATCCAATGGGTACCGCCGGAAGGTGAGGGAGGTCCCAAGTACACGGTGGTGTGACGATCGGCTGTCACCGCCCGGCGAGGACGTCCGTCGCGCCGCTAATCGACGGACCTGTATGAGGTGGGATCCCGGCCATGGGGGGAAGCCCTTGGAGAGTCGGGTGTAGGACCACGAGACACGCGAGAAAACACGGAAAAGGAGTTGCACATGCCGCGTCCGGAAGAAGTAGAAGTCGTCAAGGCAATGAAAGCCGCCAAGACCGGCCAGGACGTGCTGGCCTCTTGGGCCATGCAGCGCCCGGGCTACAAGGCTGGCGGCGGCGGTGACCCGTCCCTGGACTTCTGGGTCGAGAACCGTCCCGACATGCTTTTCACCTTCGCGCAGAACCAGCTGTCCGGTCTGCTCGACCGCGGGATCCTCGATCCCAAGACCCGTTACCTGCTGCTGGTGGGCCTCTACATGATGAACGGCCACTACGACGGCGTAGTGCCGCAGGCCTGCAACGCCAAAGCCGCCGGCGCCACTGAGGAAGACCTCATGGAAGTGGCCTTCTGCGTATGCTACTCCGTGGGCAAGGCCAAGCTCCAGGAGACCGGCGCCTGCCTGGACACCGTCTTCAAGAACAAGATGTTCCAGGAGATCACGCCGCTCAAGAAGGACTAGTCTCTCGCGTATCAGGTCGGGCGTCGGGCCCGACGGTGATGAGCGACAACGGCGCGGCGCCCCGCGGGGCGCCGCGCCGTTTCTGTCGCAGCCCTTCCGTCAGGAGATCCGCTCCCCGGCGAATCCCAGTTCCGCCGAGAGGTCGGCAGCCGCCCGCTTCACAGCCTGACCGTACTCGATCATCTGTGTCGGACTGCAGCGCTCGATGGGAGGCACCACCGAAAGCGTGGCTCTCAGCTCACCGCCATGGCCGAATACCGGCGCCGCGACAGCCGGAGCACCCACGCGCCATTCCTCCCAGTCATATGCCACTCCCTGCTCACGTATTTCGCGCCACCTCACCCTCAACGCCTCCGGGTCGGTGATCGTCTTCTCCGTGCGTTTCTCTTGGGGAGTGGCCAGCACGCGGGCTTGAACCTGCTCAGAGCCGAAGGCGATGAGCGCCTGTGCGTCAGCGCTGGCGCTTCCTGGAAGGAGCATCCCGACGAAGGTGAACGGCTTGAAGGGACGGTGGGTCGGCACCGTGTCCAAGATGAGCGCACCCTGGTCGGCCCACACCGAGAGGCTGGCCGACTCCGTGGTCTCCTCCACCAGGCGTAATACGTACGGATGCGCCGCCCGCACCAACTCCGAGTGCGACATGGCTAGGTACACAGCGCGCAGGACCCGGCTGCCCAGATGGTATCTGCCCGTCACCTCGTCATAGAACACCCAGTCCGACGCCTCCAGCGTCTTCATGAGCCGACGCGTGGTAGCTTTGGGCAGACCGGCCGCGTCCCGCAACTCCCTCAGGCTCCACGACGGATGTTCAGCATCGAACAACCCGAGCAGGAAGAGTCCTTTCTCGAGGGTGCGACTGGGCGCCTCCCGCGGTATCTGCGACGAGTGGCCAGGGTCGGGCGAGGTCGCTGCCTCGTGCTCTGAGTCTGCTGAATCCATCTCCCCCACCTTATCGGACCGGCTACAAGTACACGGAATGTCCCTCCCGAGACCTTGCGAAAATTTGACACTTCGCCCGCGCAGGTGTACCGTGTGGTTCATATAATAGCATCATGTGGTTCAAATACTGAACCACAGACCGAGGATCTTTGGGGGCCGCATGAGCGATTGGACCTTGGTCGGTACACCGGCACTGCTCGTGGTGCACATGCAGAACGCCATCTGCAAGACCCCGAGCCCACTCGAAGCGCTGGGACACGGGCGGGCCGCCTGGGAGGAGGGGGTGGTCGCCAACATCAAAAGCCTCATCGGCACATTCCGCGATCGCAAGCACCCCGTGGTCTACTGCGTGGCCTACACTCCTGATGAAGTGTCGTGGCCTGCCTACGGAGGCTTCTGGAACGGCTCCAAGGCAATACAGGTGAATCACATGGGCACCTGGGACGTGGAGGTCATCGACGACCTCGCCCCCACTCCCACTGAGCGCGTCTTCTACAACTGGCCCTTCAACGTGTTCGAGGGCACTGGGCTTCATGAATATCTTCAAGAGCAGGGAGTCCAGTCGGTCGTGCTCACCGGCGTGGCGACAGGGATGTCGGTGGGAACGGCCGCATGGGCACTGGCCGAACGCTTCTACAATCTGATCATCCCAGCTGATGCGAGCACCGACGGAAATCCTGAAGTGCATAGGGCTGTCACTGAGCTGATACTGCCGGCCATCGGTCTGGTGACCACCACTCAAGATGTGATCGAGCATCTCTGATGAACCAGGTTTCTATCCCATAGCACACAGGGGGTCGTGATGTTCGAGGAAAGCAAGATCAGTCGGAGGGAATTCCTCAAGACTGCCGGGATCGCGGGAGCGACCATAGGCCTCGGTACGGGGCTCGGGGGCCTGCTCGCCGCCTGCGGTGACGACACACCCGCCACGACGGCGGCGCCCGCCACCACCGCGACTACCGCCGCACCCACCACCACGACAGCCGCCGCCAGCACGACCACGGTCAGTTCCGGTCCAGAGGCGGGTCGGGAGATCAAGCTAGGCTACGTCGCGCCCATAACCGGTCCACTCGCCATCTTCGGTGTGGCCGACCAGTACTGCTTCGACCGTGCCAAGGAAGCCTTCGCCGATGGACTGCTGGCCGGTGACGGCAAGCAACACCCGGTCACTCTCATCCTGCAGGACGGGCAGTCCGACTCCAACCGGGCCGCACAGGTCGCCGGTGACCTCATCAACAACGACAAAGTGGACATCCTACTGGCGGCCTCCACCGGGACGAACGTCTGTCCCGTGGCCGACCAGGCCGAGGCCAACCAGGTGCCCTGCTTGAGCACGGACTGCCCGTGGGACAACTACATCTTCCCGCGCGGCGGCGACCTCAGCACCGTCTGGAAGTACACCTACAACGCCTTCTGGGGCACCGAGGACCTGGTAGCCACGTTCGACGACATGTGGCGCCAAGTGGAGACCAACAAGAAAGTCGCCGTGCTGCTGCCGAACGACGCGCTGGGCATCCCATGGTTGGCCGCGTTCCAAGCCGCGCTGCCGGCGGCAGGTTGGGACACGTTGTTCTCCGACCTCTACACGGTCGGCAGCGAGGACTTCAGCGCCGAGATCGGGGCCTACAAGAAGTTCGGTGCTGAGATCATGTTCGCCGAGGGCAACCCGGGGGACTACGCCACGTTCTGGAAGCAGAGCCTGCAGCAGGGCTTCAATCCGAAGTTGGCGACTCCTGCGGTGGCGCTCGCCTTCCCGGAAGGAGCCCAGGCGTTGGGCGACTTGGCTGTGAACCAGTGCGGCGAGTTGGGCTGGCATCCACAGACGGGCTTCAAGTCACCCTTCCTGGGTGAAGACGCCCAAGCCTTCGCCGACACGTTCACCAGTAGCACCGGCAAGCAATGGAACCAGTCCCTCTGCCACTTCCTGGTCTTCGACTGGGTGTGGGACGTCCTCAAACGGACGACCGACGTCGATGACAAGGAGGCCATCATGACGGCGGTCAGGGCCTCCAAGATGGACACCGTCGCAGGCCCCATCGACTTCACCGTGCCCATCACCCCGCCCACGCCGGGCGCCGGGCGCATCAGCGAAAACTGCTACAAGACCCCGCTGTTCGGCAACCAGTGGCGCAAGGCTCCGGCCGGCAGCCAGTTCCCATTCGAGGCCGTCATCGTGAGTAACGCGGCCGGCCCCATGGTCCCCGTGCAGGACAAAGTATTGGAGATGGTCTATTCCTAGGCCGCATAGAGGCATCTGCAAAGACTGACCGGGGGCGGGGGGCACACGGGTGCCCGCCGCCCTCCGACCCTGTCGAGTCGATCTGAGGTGGTGATCTTCGCGTGTACACTCTGAGGCTCTATCACGATGTCTACGCCCCCGGCAGCGTGGCCGAGGACGACCTCGAGGCCCAGCACAGCATCGCCTATGTGCTCGAAGGCGCGGCCGCCTTGAACGGGCAACTGTTGGAGGCCGACCAAGCCCTCTACTACAAGGACGTGACCTCCGTCGAGGCGGGCGGGGAAGGTGCGGTCATCTGGCGTTGGGAACTGGTGCGCACCGAGGAACCCAACAACCTCGCCTGGGGCGACGGCGTGACTTCACGACTGCGCATGTCCCGCCGCATCCGTATGTTCGAACTGGTCCCCACCTCCAAGTGGTTGTTCCGCCTCGATTGCATCTACAACAATCGCGGCAGCACAGGCCTTCACTCTCACCCCGGGTCGGGCATCCGCTGCATGCTGAAGGGGCACCTGCGAGTGGAATCGGACAAGGGGGAATCGTCAGACAACCGGCTCACCGGCGACTGCTGGTACGAGGAAGGAGTTACCCTCTCATCTCCACATCCGATCCAGGTGAGAGCGCCGATTTCCTCCGCGGTATGGTCCTACCGCCCGAGTATGCGCGCTACCCCGATACCGCCGTATGGATCGAGGGCGCGAAACCCTGCGAGTCCGATTGGAGGAGCTACGTCCAAACGGTCGTCACCCTGCTGTGAGCGCAGTCCGGGGCGACGTCGAGCACAACCCTGAAGTCGAAGAAGGATGAGCCAGTGAACACCACATTCCCCCGACTGTTCGAGCCGGGCTGCATAGGGGGCGTCCCCCTCAAGAACCGCATCATCAAGGCTCCGCAGCATACCGGCCTCGCCAATCCGGACGGCTCCATCACCGAACGCCTGCTCCGCTACTATCGCGAGGTGGCTCGAGGTGGGCCGGCCATGATCGTAGTCGAATATGCTTACGTGGACAACCTGGCCGCTAAGGCCTCGCCGTCCCAACTGGGCATCTCGCGCATCGATCACATCACAGGCCTCTCCCTTCTGGCCGACATCATCAAGGCCAACGGCGCGGTGGCGTCCATCCAGATATCGCACGCCGGGCGGCAGCGCTTCATCTTGGAGCAGCCGAAGGCGGCGTCCGACGTCCCCTGGCCTGAGATCACAGAACTGGGTTGTCCCATCCCGGAACCCATGACCATCGCCGAGATCAAGGACGCCGTCAAAGCGTTCGGCCAGGCGGCGGCCCGTGCGCAGATGGCCGGTTTCGACATGGTGGAGATCCATGCCTGCCACGGCTACCTCATCTCGAACTTCCTCTCACCGTACTCGAACAAACGCACCGACTACTACGGAGGTCCATTCGAGAATCGCATCCGCATCCTCCTAGAGATCATCCAGGAGATCAAAGCCCAGGTGGGGCCGCACTACCCCGTGGTCTGCCGTCTGAGCGGTAGCGACTACGAGCCTGACGGCTATGGCATCGACGAGACCATCGCCCTCGCCAAGCGGTTGGAGGCTTTGGGAGTCGCGGCCATCCACATGTCTGGCGGCATCCACCACACCACCATCCACGAAGTGAGCCCCATGGGCATGTCGCTGGCTCACAACGTCTGGGCGGCCGAAGCGGCCAAGAAGGAGCTGAAGATCCCTGTCATCGCCAGTGGATCGATCACCTCCCCGGCGCTCGCGGAGAGCATCCTGCATGAGGGCAAGGGAGACTTCATCGGCCTGGGTAGACCGCTGTGGGCCGACCCGGAGTGGCCGCGGAAAGCCCGGGAAGGACGCCCGGAGGACATCCGGCCCTGCATCCGCTGCAACGACGGCTGCCTGGCACGCGGCGACCACATCGCCAACACCGTCCGCTGCACGGTGAACGTGGCTCTGTGCCGAGAGGATGAGTTCAGGATCACCCCGGCTGAGCACCCACGCCGCGTGGCCGTGGTCGGCGGCGGCCCAGCCGGCATGGAAGCGGCGCGGGTATGCGCGCTCAAGGGCCACGACGTCACTCTTTACGAGAAGCGGGAACTGGGTGGGGCGCTTCTCGAGGCCTCCATACCCGACTTCAAGGCGCCCGATCTCAAGCCGCTGATCGCCTACCTCAAGACCCAGATGGAGAAGCTGCCCATCAAGGTAGTGGCGCAGGAAGCGAGCGTTGCCGAGCTCACCTCTGGCACATACGACGCCGTCATTGTCGCCACGGGAGCGACGGCTCTGGGGCTGGAGGAGATCCCGGGCATAACCGATCCCAAGGTGGCCACGGCAAGCCAGGTCCTCCACGGCGAGGTGTCGCTCGGCGACCGTGTGGTCGTGATCGGCGGTGGCATCGTTGGGACGGAGGTGGGCCTGATGGTCGCCGAAGCCGGCAAGAGGGTCACCTTCATCGAGATGCTGGACGAGTTCATGTGCAACATCACCTTCGACGAACGCCAGGTGTACGAACTGCGCTTCCAGGATCTGGACGTGAGCATCAACACAGGGCAGCGGCTGGTGGAGGTGACGGCGGGAGGCGTGAAGACCGTGGACCGCTGCGGTACGATGACCGAGTTCCCAGCCGACACCGTGGTGCTGGCGGCGGGGTTCCGGCCTGATCGCGAGCTCGTCACAGCGTTGGCCGGCCACGTGGAGATCCAGGTGGCCGAAGCGGGCGACTGCGTACGTCCACGGAAGATATACGATGCCATCCACGACGGACATCTGGCGGCGAAGCTGCTCGACTGAGGCTCAGTCCCTCCAAGTATGACCAGATGGGGCGAGGCGGAGGATCACTCCTCCGCCTCGCCCCATCTGCGGCTGGAGTATCGGGGTAGCGCCGCGATTACAACAAAGCATCCATCCGTGCATCGGAGCGCAGGCGGTCGGGGTTATCATTGTTGAACGGGCGCTTGGTGGTTGCGCCCGTGCGTATCAGGGGGCACTTCGACCGCAAAGGAAGGTGCGATGACGCAGCCAACGTACCAGAACCTCTTCTCGCCGTTCCAACTCGGTAACGTCCAGTTGAAGAACCGCATGGTCAAGACAGCCGCGCAGACCTACTTCTTCGACGACGGAGAGACACGGGTGGGACCGCTGGCCAAAGCCTTCTACGGCGCGGTGGCCCGCGGAGGCGTGGGTCTTATCATCACCGAGACACCGGCCATGGAGTGGCCGCTGCTGGAGGTGGGCGACCGGCGTTTCCGCGTGGACGACGACAAGTACCTCAAGAACTTGGAGGAGCTATCCGCTGAGGTCCACAAGTACGGCTGCCCCATCTTCACCCAGCTCTACCATCGTGGCCCCTGGGGCGGCATCTACGCGCTTATCGCCAAGCGGGTGGCCGCATCGGCGGTCACCATGTATTCGCCCTTCGACGTGCATGAGGAGGAGCCGCCGCACGCCCTCACCATCGACGAGATCGAGGAGCTGATCGACCGCTTCGCCTCGGGTGCGGCCCGTCTGCAGCAGGCCGGTTGGGACGGCATCGAGATCAACGCCGCCGCCGACCATCTGTTCCACAGCTTCCTGTCCCGCTTCTGGAACAAACGCGACGACATCTACGGCCCTCAGAGCATGGAGAACCGCACCCGCTTCATCGTGCAGGTGATCCAGGAGATCAAGAAGCGTTGCGGCAAGGACTTCCCCGTGCAGATACTCATGAACGCGCTTGAGATCGGCGCCGGCGACGAGGGGCTCACGCTCCAGGAAGCTCAGGAGATCGCCCGCATCTACGAGGCCAACGGGGTCGACTCTCTGCACGTACGCTATCACTGGGCCGGCATGCACCAGGGCTCATACCTGCCCGACAACATCTTCTATCCCGAGCCACACATCCCCCTGAGCGAGTTCCCCAAGGAGATGGACTGGAGCCACTATGGGGCTCTGTGCAACGTCCCGCTCGCCGCCGTCATGAAGGAGACGGTCAAGATCCCCATCATGACCGTCACCGGCTTCGACGCCGACTCGGCCGAGAAGGTGTTGAGCGAGGGCAAGGCCGACCTCATAGGCTTCAACCGGCGTATCTTCTCCGACACCGAGTACCCCAACAAGGTGCGCACCGGCCGCCAGGCCGACATCCAGCCCTGCACCAAGTGCGGCAACTGCAGCAGCACCTACAACGAACCTAGGCATTGCCGTATCAACGCGTGCTTCGGCACCGAGAGCTACGACATGGCCCCGGCCGCGACTCAGAAGAAGAAGGTCTTGGTAGTCGGCGGCGGGCCGTCGGGCATGCAGGCGGCACGGGTGGCGGCCGCGCGCGGGCACGACGTGACCCTGTGGGAGAAGGGCAAGTACCTGGGCGGCTCCATGTCGTTGGCCGCCATGGTCAAGGGCTTTAAGACCGAGGACGTGCGCGAAGTCATCTGGTTCTTCCGTCGCCAGGTGAAGAAGGAGGGCGTCAAGGTCGTCTTGGGCAAGGAGTTCGACGCCTCCATGATCGCGGCCGAGAAGCCCGATGTGGTGATCGTGGCCGCCGGTGGGCAGCCCACCCTGCCGGACGTTCCCGGCCTGGACGGCAAGAACGTGGTCAAGAGCGCCGACCTCTACGGCATGCTGCGTTTCTTCCTCAAGCTCTTCGGGCCCAAGACGCTACGCGACCTCACCAGGATGTGGATGCCGGTGGGCAAGAACGTGGTCATCATCGGCGGAGCCATCCAGGGCTGCCAGTTGGGTGAGTACCTCACCAAGCGTGGGCGCAAGGTCACCATCGTCGATACCGACGACGAGCTGGGCAAGCAGATGTACCACGAGCGCAAGACCCGCCTGTTCCTGTGGTTCGACAAGAAGGGCGTGGAACGCTTGGCAGGCGTGAAGCTGCTGCAGATCACCGACAAGGGTCTTTCCCTTGAGACCAAAGAAGGCGAGCAGCGCTTCTTGGAGGCGGACAACGTGGTCATCGCCCTGCCGTTCGCCAAGAACGACTCTTTGGCCGAACAGCTGGAAGGCAGAGTGCCCGAGGTCTACGCCATAGGCGACTGCAGCCAACCCGGCCTGATTCCGGACGCGACCCGCACCGGCTGGGAAGTGGGCAACGCCATCTAGAGAGGGTTGTCCGGCGCTCGGACGGCGAAGCCGTCCGAGCGCCGGACTCACGTTCGGTGGTCGCTCGCAAAGCCGAGATCGACCACCCCATCCGGCTCATAGCCACGGATCTCGGTTCGACCATTGAACCTTTTTGCCGACGCTACAGTATGATGTCACCAATGGAACCAGAACCCAGACTCCCACTCGGCCGATACGGCGACCTCATCGGGCCCACGCGCGCCACCGACAACGCCGAGCGCTATATACGGTCGCTCATATTCTCGGGCGAGTTGGCTCCCGGCGATCGACTCCCCCCCGAGCGTGAGCTCTCGGCTCAACTCGGCACCTCTCGGGTCACCTTGCGCGCCGCTCTGAAGGTCCTCGAGACCCTGGGTTATCTGCTGGTCAAACGCGGCTCGAAGGGCGGCTTCCAGATCAGCGATTCAGCCACCCTTACTGCCCGCTGGGATGAATGGTGGCACGCGCACAGGCACGAGATCACCGAGATGCTGGAGTTCCGGCGTGTGATCGAGACCGAGATCGCTCGTTTCGCGGCGCTCCGCGCTACTCCTGAGGACATGCAGAGACTCGAAGCCGCCTGCGTCATGCCCTCCGAGGACGACTCCTCCATAGTCCGCTGGCACAGCGGCTTCCACTACGCTCTGGCCGAGGCGACCCACAACCGCTATCTCGAGCAGGCCATGGCCACCATCCGCAGCGAGATATTCGTCCCAGTGGGTCACATAAAGTCGGAGCACACGCCGCAGGAGTTCCTCAATGTACACTTGCGCATACTCGAGGCCGTCCGTGACCACGACCCCCAAGCGGCGGCCAGGGCCATGCATGCCCATCTGGACTTCTCCGACCGGCTCTTCGATCTGGACTTCCGCGACCCCTTCGCGTCGCATCGTCCGTAGCACGGACGCGCCTACTGCTCCCCGCCCTGGACGACGGGCGACCTCCCGCTAGATGCGACCCTCCCGGAAGCCCAACTCGGCGGAGAGCGCTGCCGCGGCCCTCTTCAGTGGCGGCCCATAGCCCGACATGTCCATGGCAAAACGCTCAGCAGGGGCGATCACTCCCACGCTGGCCCGCACCTGTCCGCTCGCGTCGACGGCCGGCATGGCCATGGCTGAGATGCCTTGGATGCGCTGCTCGAGATCGTACGCCACGCCCGAACAGCGGACCTTCTCCAACCTCGCCTGCAACTCCCGCAGGTCGACCGCCGTCTCCTCATCCTGAGCCGCTGCCAGTCGACGCAGCGCGGCGTCGCGCTCCTCCTCGGGCAGATAGGCCAAGAACACCTGGGTGTGCGCGTTGCGGAGATCACTCAACATCTGTCCCACGCGCACATAGGGTCGAAAAGGACGGGCGGTCAGCACGTAATCGAGAGTGAGACTCCGCTCCGCCACCCAGGCTGTGAGAACAGCGGTCTCCGTCGTCTCCGCGGCGAGGACCTCCAAGAGCGGATGGGCTTGGCGCACCAACTCGGTGTGCGAGACCATCATGTAGGCCGCCTTGATCATGCTGGGACCCAAGCAGTAGCGGTTGGTGAGCGGGTCAAGGGTCAAGTAATGCCGGTTCTCCAGCGTCTTCAGCAAGCGGAACACGGTGGCCTTGGGCAGACCGGTGCGCCGGCATATGTCGGTGAGCGTCCAACCCCAGTGGTCGGCATCGTAGCAATCGAGAATGGCCAGGCCGCGCTCCAACGTGCGCGTGGCGCCGGTCGACGATGGCGGTGAGCCGGGTGACGAGGAGGAGGGTCCCTCCGGCCCCTTCATGGAGTTCCTTGCTTCACGACAGACTCCCGCCGCTCCAGCCCTCCCGCAGGGCTTCCTGTCCACAATCTAGCAGATGCGGCCCAGCAGCGGACGCCTCCCCCGCGCGTTGACTCCGTCACCGCCGCAATGGTAGTGTTCCATTAGATGAAACAGGGGATTTCATCGCGTAGACTCGTTCGAAGGGAGGGGCTGACTGATGTCAGGTACGGACGAGAAAGTGGGCACGCAACACACTGTGGTCCGCGGGCTCTGCTTCATAGGCATCCCGGCCGACGCCAACAGCGTGCAGGTGGAGTGTCGGGACGACACCATCGTCCGCATCCGACCTCTCCACTACGACTGGAAGTACCCCGACATCCGGCCTTGGACCATCGAGGCCCGTGGCAAGACCTTCTCGCCCTGCATGCGCTCGCTCATCCCGCCTTTCAGCCTCGGCTACAAGAACCGTGTGGACTCTCCCAATCGCGTCCTCTATCCGCTCAAGCGGGTGGATTGGGATCCCAGCGGAGCACCGGGCTCCACAGGTGCCGGCGGTCGTAACACCCAGAACCGCGGCATCAGCAAGTATGCGCGCATCAGCTGGGACGAAGCTCTCGACATCGTATCGGGCGAACTCCGGCGGGTGAAGGAGACCTACGGCATGGAAGCCGTCCTCTCCCAATCCGACGGCCACGGCGAGACCGCGGTCATCCACGCCGCTCACGGCTGCCACCGCAAGCTGCTACGCCTGCTGGGCGGCTACACGCTGCAGACCCGCAACACAGACAGCTGGGAAGGATGGTACTGGGGCGCCAAGCACACCTGGGGCTGTGAGAGCCTGGGCCAGATGGTGCCCGTCACCAATGTCATGTGGGACGTGGCCAAGAACACCGACGCCATCCTCTTCTGGGGTTGCGACCCCGAGACGACGCCCTGGGGCTTCAACGGACAACTCGCCAGCCGTCTCTCCTACTGGTTCACTGAGATCGGCATCAAGTCCATCTACATCTGCCCCGACCTCAACTACGGCGCCGCCGTCCACGCCGACAAGTGGATCCCCATCCTACCCAACACCGATGCCGCGCTCTACCTGGCCATCGCCAACGTGTGGCTGAACGAGGGGACGTACGACGAAGAGTACGTACGCACGCACACCGTTGGCTTCGATAAGTTCCAGGCCTACGTCTTGGGTGATGAGGACGGCATCGCCAAGACCCCGGAGTGGGCTGAGCCCCTCACCGGTATCCCCTCCCGCACAATCAGAGCCCTGGCCCGCTATTGGGGCACCCACACCGTGTCGGTGGCCATCGGGAACGGAGGCCCCGGCATCCGCGGACCCTACTCCACCGAACCGGCCAGGCTGCAGGTACTGCTGCTGGCCATGCAGGGGGTGGGCAAGCCGGGCGTGCACCAGTTCAAGATGATCGAGTGGGGGCTCTACAACAAGAAGTCCAACATCCCTCTCCCCGGGCCCAAGTACGTGCCTGTGGTGCTGGCCGCCCATCGCGGTTGGTCGTACACTGATACTCCGCCGCAGTTCATCCCCAAGGACCTCATCCACGACGCCATACTCCATCCGCCCATCAAGTGGTACGGCACCACTCTCTCGCGCGACTCGGTGGATCAGCAGTTCATCGAGTACACCTACCCCCGAGAAGGCGGCACCGAGATCCGCATGATCTGGAGCGACACCCCCTCGTGGGTGACCTGCTGGAACGATACCAACTCGTACGTGCGCGCTCTGCAGGATCCCAAGATCGAGTTCATTCTCTCTCAGCATCCCTGGATGGAGAACGACTGCCAGATGGCCGACCTGGTGCTTCCCTCGCTGACTGTCATGGAGGTAGAAGACATCGGCACCGAGGCGCTCAGCGGCCAGTTCTGTTGCTTGTTCCATGAGCGCAGGGCCATCGAGCCTCGGGGAGAGTCGAAGAGCGATTACGAGATCGTCTGTGCCGTCGCCGAACGCTTCGGCCTGCTGGAGGAGTACACAGGCGGTAAGAGTGTGGCCGACTGGATCAGAGTGGGCTGGGAACACTCCGGCGCCGCCGACGACATCAGTTTCGAGGAGTTCATGGACAAGGACTACTACGTGGTCCCCAACGAGATAGGCTGGGAGGAGAAGCGGCCCGGCCTGCTGGACTTCTACGAGGATCCCGAAGCGAACCCGCTCAGCACTCCCAGCGGGAAGATCGAGTTCTACTCCGGGCGTCTCGCCGAGCACTTCCCCGACGACCAGGAGCGGCCGCCCATGCCCCGCTGGATCCCGGAGGGAGAGTGCCACCAGGAGAACAGGGACGGCGAACGCGGCAGAGCCTATCCCCTGCTGGTGATATCCAACCATCCTCGCTGGCGTGTGCACTCGCAGCACGACGACATGATATGGCTGCGCGAGATCCGTACCTGCAAGATCAAGGGGCCCGACGGCTACTTCTACGAACCGCTTTGGATGCATCCCACCGATGCCGAAGCGCGGAGCATCGCGGACGGCGACGTGGTGAAGATCTTCAACGAACGCGGCGCCGTGCTGGCGGGCGCCTGGGTGACCGAGCGCATCCGGCCGGGCGCCGTGTACATCGACCACGGGGCACGCTGGGACCCCATCGTCCCCGGCGTGCTCGACCGAGGCGGGGCCATCAACACCATCACACCGCACCGCACTACCTCCAAGAACGCGGCGGGCATGGTGTGCAGCGGTTTCCTGGTGGAGGTGGAGAGGGCCGACTTGGCTGCGCTGAGGGCGCGGTACCCCGAGGCTTTCGACCGTCCCTACCACGCCGCAGCAGGGCTCAGCCGCGAACGCGTGCTCCAGGATCGCGCACCGGCGGACGATCCCTCGGCGGAAGGGAGGCCGACATGAGAGCCATCGTCAACATCATGCCCGGGAACGCGGCCGCGGCCGCCGGTTGGCGGGCTCGCGAAGTGCGCTTCGAAGGAGCCACTGCCACCCTCCGCGACATCCTCGGCTCAGCCTATCTGAACGGCAGCGCTACCAGCCTCTACGAGTTGGTCGCAACGAAGGAGGGACCGGAAGGACTCAAGCCCGAGTTCGCCCTGTTCGTCAGTGGAGAGTTGCTGCGCGGACCGCTGGACTGGAGCCGGGCCGTCACCGACAGCGAGCAACTGCATCTGTGTGATTGGCCCATGATCGACTCCTGAGCACAGGCGGAGCGGACGGAGCGGACGAAGACGTCCGTCCTCCAAGAGGGCCGTCATCGGGCCGACTCGACCCACTTCTCCACCTCTATGAGGCACGAGTTGGGCGCCATCCCGGTGGAGGTCGGGGTGAGGAACCGGCTGGGCGTGAGGATGTTTATGCACCCGGCCGAATCCGGTGAGTAGCCCGGCTCTCCCAGGGGCTGATAGTCGGAGCAGGATTCATAGGAGTGGACGGTGCCCGGGGCGAGGCGCTCGGTCACTTGAGCCGCGAGGATGACCTCGCCGCGGTCATTGAAGGCGCGGACGAGGTCCCCGTCCTTGATGCCGCGCGCCTGGGCGTCCTTGGCGTTCAGGCGCATGATCCAGTAGAAGTGACCGCCCTTGAGCACCCGATGGTCTATCACATCGTTGGACCAGGAACCCTCGACGCCCCCCATGGTGTGCATAGAGAAGCGCGGGTGGGGGCTCACAAGTTGCAGGGGATATTTGGCTACGAGCTCTGCCGTGTGGTGCCCCTCCCAGCTGGGGATGTATTGCGGCCCCATGGCGGGACGCTCGGGATCGACCACCCCCCGCGAGTAGAAGCGGGTGAGGCTGCTGGACACGAACTCGATCTTGCCCGAGGTGGTTTGCAGACCCTTGCGATCCACGGTGTCCCATACCTTGGGACCCACATCGGGGGTGTCTCGTTGTCTGTCCTCGGCGAACCAGCGGAGGGCCGGAGTCGGCGTGCGCTCAGCAGGAGCCGGCACCAGGTAGTAGCCCTTCCTCGCGAATTCCTCCCAGGAGATGCGGGTGGGCAGATCACTCGCTTCGAACATACGTTTGACCCAGTCGTAGTCGGTGCAGCCTTCGGTGTAGGCAGGCCCGAGGCCGAGGCGCTCAGCCAGGAGGGAGAAGATCTCGTAGTCGGACTTCGACTCACCCAGCGGATCGATGCATTTGTTCTCCAAGACGATGAGGCGATGGTTGGACTGATGGACGCCATGGGCCCCGGCCCCTGAGGCGCTGGCCCACTCACCGATGTCCCAGCGCTCGAAGTTGGTACAGGCGGGCAGGATGACATCCGCGAACTTGGTCTCGCCCTCGAACCAGATGGCCTGGTTGACCACAAAGGCCACCTTGCCCTCGCGGTAGGCCTTCACGTAGCGGTTGGTCTCGGTCATGGTGCCGATGAACGAGTTGCCGTACTTGTAATAGATGCTCACCGGGGAGTAGCCCGGGGCCGGATACTCATACTTCTGGAACTGGGACTCGATAGAGGGTCCGCAGAAGCCCTTGCCCCGCCACTCGTGAGGCTCGTGCATCATGGCCTCAGGGATGCGCAGGCGCGAGACGGTCTGGCCTTCGGTCGAGTGCTGGGGATTTCCCGGAGGGGCACCGTTGGGCCACATGCGGCTGGCCAGGCGGAACGCGCTGGCGGTGCTGGGGTCGTTGGAGATGCCGCCTTCGGAGTAGCCCGGGAACCAGAGCGTGGTGTCGCAGGGCACGCCGTGCGTGGTCGACCAGAGGTTCGATCCGGGTGTGCCCAGACCCTGCATGGCAACGAGCGCGATCATGGTGCGGGCCCACTCGCCGCCGGTGGCCGAACGGCAGGCGCCACCCCAGCCCCCCTGGCCGCCGGCCGCAAGCATGGTCTTCTTACCGGCCCACTCCCGAGCAAGGGCTCGGATCTCGCGGGCGGGCAGGCCACTTTCGCCTTCCGCCCACTCCGGCGTCTTGGGGATGCCGTCGCTCTCGCCCAGGACGTAGGCCTTCCACTCATCAAAGCCGACGGTGCGGGTGGCCACATAGTCCTTTTCGTAGGTGTCCTCAGAGAGCCATACGAAGGCGATAGCCAAGCCCAGGGCCACGTCGGTGCCCAGCCTAGGGGCGAGCCACTTGTCGGACAGAAGGCCGGCCGAGTGATTGAAGTAGGGGTCGATGAAGACCATCTTCACGCCCAGCTCCTTCAGCCAGAAGCGGCGTGGCGTGCTCTCAAAGGCGGTATAGATGCCTCCGCCGGTCGACTCCGGGTCGGCCGACCAGAAGACCACCATCTCCGTGTGCTTGAGGGCATCCTCAAGGAGATCGTACTGCTCCACGATGCCCAGGCGATGGCTGTTTCCCCACATGTGCATGCCGCCCCAGTGCCAGCCCTCCCAGCTGTCGGGGTTGTGCTCGGCGTAGGTGTAGCCCACCAGGTTCATGAAGCGCAGAAGGGCGCTATAGCGGTAGCCCAGGTTGCCCCACAGGTGATGGGATCCGGGGCAGGTGAGGATGGCGGCCGGGCCATGCTCGCGCTTGGCCGCCACGATCTCCCTGGCCACCATGTCCAAGGCTTCGTCCCAGCTGATGGGCTCGTATCCGGAGATACCGCGGTTCTGTGTGTTACGGCCGCCGGGGCCGGTGGAGGCGGGAGCGCCGGCGGAGTCGAAATCCACCCGTTTGAGCGGGGTGAGGATGCGCTTGGGTGAGTAGATGGTGGAGCGATGGGCGACGGTGTAGGGAGCGAGGGTGGTACGACGCGGGGGCGTGAAGCTGCGCCCCCGCGCCTCTATCGTCCAAGAGGGGCCGTCGGTCTCGTCCAGTTCAAGGGGGATGATGCGGACGATCCTTCCGTCTTTCACGTCCACGTGCACCGGCCCGCCGGTGGTCAGGTTGGTGAGACGAGTCATGTCGCCCATCTAGGCACTCCTCAGAGAAGCAGTTGACCGATCACGCCCCCGGAGCTTCAAGGGCCATCCGCACGCCGTACGCAAGTCAGCAGAGGGGGCTGCGCCCCCTCTGCTGTCATCTGTCAGGACCTCGTGCGGGTCTCTTCTTGGACCGTGCCTATTTGGCAGCCGGCACGATGCTCTTCTTGATGGGCACCGATCCGATCTCGACTATCTTGCCGTCCTGGGCCTGCTGGAGACGGACGGCGTCGACACCGTACACGTCGCCCTCTCCGTACGTGAGCTTGGTAGACGTGATACCGCCCGTGTCAAGGCCCTTGATCTGCCGGAAGCCTTTCTCCAGCACGTCCTCGCTGGTCAGATCCTCGGGAGCGACCTGCTGGCTGGCCAGACGGAGCGCCTCCACTTGAGTCATGGCCTCCACGATGCCATCGAGGTACATGACGTTGTACTTGTCCTTGTCGGCTGCGCGGTATTTGTCCTTCAGCATCTCCGCGAACTTCGCGCCCTCGTTATCCGCGTCGAATGTGCACATGTCGCCGGCTACGACCACACCGTTCGCGGTCGCGCCCAGATCCGGCACCATTATCTGAAGGTGACTCGGCTCGCCGAAGGCGAAGGTGATCTCGTATGGCTGGCCGACGCCCATGCCCAAGCGGACGGCTTCCTTGATGCTGGGCTGGCTACCGGGGTTGACCATCAGACCCAAGGCAAGGTCGACTCTGTTGTCCTTGAGCCACGCGAGTTGGGTGGTCGGTGCCGCAGAGGCGACCAGAGGGACGAACTGCGCTCCCACGAATTCGAAGCCCATCTCCTCCAAGGCCGTCTTCATCTCAGGGATGTCGATGTTCCGCCCGAGAGCTGCATCGGCGGTCAGATATGCGACTCGAGGCTTGCGGCTGGTGTCGGTCCAGTTCTGCATGAACCATTCCGCCGCCGCGCCCATGGCATCCGTGAACAGAGGGTTCTTCAGGAAGATGTTGCCAGGCGGCAGAACTGCGGTCGTAGGAGCAGTCTGGCAGGTAGCCCCCACCTTGTCCGCGATCAGCACGTCCTTCAGAGCCGCGGCCTGTGGACTGCCGCTGACTCGCTCAAGCAGCAGCCCCTTCGACTTGAGGTCCTCGTAGATCAGCAAGGTCTTGTCGGGAGCCAGAGCGTCATCCCCCCACAGCAGTTGGAAGGTGATGTTGGCCGGCAGCGTCTTGTCGGGGTACCAAGGGGCCAGGATGTGGTTCTCGTTCACATATTTGACGTAATCCTCAAATCCGGCAAGAACGGATGCGCAGTCCTCGGCGTAGGCACCGGTGAGCGCGAAGGTGCCGCCGACGTAGAGAGTAACGGGCTCACCGGCCGCGGTCGTGTCAGGGGGCGCGGACGTGGTCTCAGTCCCCGCCGCGGTGGTCTCAGTGGGAGCAGCTGCCGTGGTGGTCTCAGTGGGAGCGGCTGCCGTGGTGGTGGACTCGTCGTCCGGGCCGCATCCCACTGCAAATAGAGCGACGGCGACGACGAGAAGCAAACAAACCGCCCACAGGGCTCGTTTCCGTTTCACTTTCCCTCCTATCGCTTACGTATGTGACACGCGGAGCAGCCAAGATCTTGCCGCAGCGACCCGGTGGAATAAGGGGCAAGGAGCCCCTCGCGGAGCTCCTTGCCTTCAACGACTCAAGCTATAAGGAGTATCGGATGCTCGTGTTGTCCCGTGCTACTTGGCCGCGGGCAGCACGCCGCGCAGCGGGTACTCGCCCACATCCACGATCTTGCCGTTCTGCACCTGCTGGATACGGCAGGTATCGGGACCGAGCACGTCGCCTTCCCCATAGGTGAAGGGAGAGATGAAGATGCCCCCGGTGTCCATGTCCTTGATCTGCCAGAAGCCCTTCTTGAGAACGTCTTCGCTGGTCATCTCGGGACCGACTGCGAGATAGGCCAGGCGCAGGGCCTCGACCTGGGTCATGGCCTCGACGATACCGTCGAAGTACAGGACGTTCACGCCCTTGCCCTTACCGTATTTCTCTTTGAGCATGTTCGCGAACTCGACACCCGGCACGTCGGCGTCTTCGGCGCAGAAGTCACCGGCAACGACCACACCCTCAGCCAGTTCGCCCATGTCGGGCAGGAAGATCTGCAGGTGGCCCGGGTTGCCGAAGGCGAAGGTGATCTTGTAAGGCTGATTGGTGCCCATGCCCAGACGCACCGCTTCCTTGATGGTGGGCTGGCTGCCCGGGTTGACCATGCAACCGAAGGTGAGGTCGACCTTGTTCTCCTTGAGCCACGCCAGCTGCGTCGTGGGAGCGGCCTTGGGCACCAGGTCGACGAACTGGGCGCCGGCGAACTCATAGCCCAGTCCCTCGAGATAGGCCTGCATCTCTGGGAAGTCGATGGCCCGTCCGAGCGCGGCATCGGCTGTGAGATGCGCGACTCGCGGAGCGCGGTCTTCCTTCCAGTTCTCCAAGAACCACTCCGCCACCGCGGCGTACTCATCGCTGTAGGTGGGAGCGTTCAGGAAGATGTTGCCCGGAGGTTGCAGATAGGCGGCCGTGGTGGACTGGCTGGTGGCGCCGATGTTGTCGGCCACGAGCAGGTCTTTCAGGGCCAGGCCCTCGGGGGAGCCGCTCACGCGTTGTACCAGGAGACCCTTAGACTTGAAGTCCTCATAGATGGTGAGGGTCTTGTCGGGAGCCAGGGCGTCGTCGGCCCACATGAGCTCGAAGGTGATGTTCTCCGGGACGGTCCTGTCGGTGTGCCACGGCGCGAGGATGTGGTTCTCGTTCACCCATGCGATGTAGTCCTGGAATCCCGCCAGGATGGCGGCGCAGTCCTCGGCGTAGGCGCCGGTGAGCGCGAAGGTGCCTCCCACATAGAGTGTGATGGGCTCAGCCGACGGAGCGGCTGTGGTGTCGGGAGCGTTCGTGGTGGCTGCGCCTCCGCCTGCGGTCGTGTCGGTGGAACCAGCAGCGGTCGTCTCGGTAGGTGCTGCGGTAGTGGCCGGCGTATCATCCCCGCAGGCCGCAAGCACCGGTAGTGTGACTATGAGGATCGCGAGTAACCCTAGTAGTAGGAATCTCTTCATCTGCAATCAACCCCTCTCACTCGTCATACCCAACTGTTGCCCTGAGCCGATGCCTTCTCGTTGTAGCGGCACCTCCACGTAGGACCTATAGAACGAGTCTCCAACAGCACCGCGCGAGCGCGGGGCTAGTATGGCCAAGCTTGGTAGTAGTTCTTGAGGCGCTCGAGGATGTGCGCGATTCCGCGCGGGGCGAAGATGAGGAACAGGATGATGGCCACGCTGGGCAAGATGAGGCCCAAGCCGACGGCCGCCTGCGGGTTGACGATGTCGGCCAGGGCCGGCCCGATCCTAGTGGCCAACTGCTGCAGCAGTTTGATGACGATGACCCCGTAGATGACTCCCGAGACACTCCCCATGCCACCGATGATGAGCATGCCCAGCATCCACACCGAATCGAAGAACGGGAACTGCTCCACGTTGGCGAACGAGAGATACTGCACAGAGAGGCCCCCGGCAAGACCGGCGAACACGCATCCCACGAAGAAGGCCTGCAGCTTGTAGGAGAACAGGTTGACCCCCATGACCTCGGCCGCCAGGTCGTTGTCGCGGATGGCGATGAAGGCCCGCCCCGCCCGGGTGCGCAGGATGTTCTTGGCCACGAGTGTCGCGATGATGGCCAACACGAGCACCACGTAGAAGTAGGTCTCCTTTCCCCTGATCGAGAACCCGAAGAGATCGGCGGGCGGCACGGGCATGCCTTCCGTGCCACCAGTGAGGCTGCGGAACTGCAACACCAGCCAATGAAGGATGAAGTAGGCGGCGACCGTGGCCATGATGAGGTAGAAACCCTTGATGCGCAGCGACGGCAACCCGAATATGATCCCCACCACCCCGGCAACCAAGGCTGAGATGGGCAACGCCAGGATGAAAGGCAGACCTGCCGACTGAGTCAGGATGGCCATAGCGTAACCGCCCACCATCATGAAGCCTGCGTGCCCCAGCGAGACCAGACCGCAGTTGCCCGTGAGGATGTTGAGGCCATGGGCCGCGATGATGTTGATGCCGATGATGGTGGCCAGGGTCAGCGTCGAGACTGAAGCCCACCGAGGGATGGTGAAGAAGAACACCAGGAGGATGACCAGGAAGATCCATTTCGTCCTAGTGCGGACCATGGCCATATCTTGACCATAGGTCTGGGCGAAAGTGCCGCTCGGTAGTCTCATCGCCTACACCCTCTCGATCCGCTTGAGGCCGAACAGGCCATGGGGCTTGAGGATCAGCACTGCCAGCATGACGATGAACGGGAAGACGTTGGCCAGTCCACCGCCGGAGGGCATCAGGGGATCGAGGTAACCCGCCGCCAGGTTCTCCAGGATGCCAAGGATGACGCCGGCCACGATCGCGCCGCCGACGGAATCCAGACCGCCCAGGATGACGACGGCCAGAGCCTTCAACCCCACCTCGGCGAGCGGCGGCGATACGCCGGACACGCCGCCCAGAAGGGTGCCGCCCACGACGCCCACCACACAGGCGATGACCCACACCAGCGCGTACACCATGGTGGCTTTGATGCCGAGGCTGCGGGTGACCTGCTCGTCCTCGGCCGTCGCCCGCATGGACAACCCGATCTTGGTGTAGCGGAAGATGAACATCAGGATGGCCACGATCACGATGGACACGATCAAACCCAGCAACGAAGAGGGCGGCACCGACACGGCGCCCAATTGCAGGGTGATGGCAGGCAGCGCGTCGTGATAGGTGACGTACTCACCGCCCCACACCAGGATGGCGATGCCATCGAGCACACCCGCCAGCGCGATGGTCATCATGACCACCGCCAGGGCGTCCTGCCCCAGCAATGGGCGGAGGGTGGTCCGCTCGATGACAAGACCGAGCACCACCGCCACTGCGATGGCGGCGATGATAGCCAACCATACCGGCAGTCCGAGGGGCACGATGAAGGTATAGCCCAGATAGGCGCCGATCATGACGATCTGACCCTGGGCGATGTTGAAGGCCCCGGAGCACTTGAAGATGATGACGAAACCGATGGCGATCAGAGCGTACATCATGCCCAGGGCGAGCCCGGTGACGAAGAGTTGGAAGAAGAAGGTCATGCCTCACCCCGTCCGATCGTCGCGATTCTGAGTGTGGTCTTGATCTTGCCCACCCGTCCGTCCTGATAGGTGAACTCCGCTTCCACCTCCACACTGTCGTCCTGTCCGCTGAGCGCGTGCGCCAGGCCGGCGTACCTTTCCTTCAGATAGGAGCGACGCAGCTTGCGGTTGCGGGTGAGCTCCTGCTCGTCCGGGTCGAACTCCTTGTGAAGGTTGACGTAGCGCGCGATGCGCCGGGTCGCCGGTAGACCCTTGTTGAGTCGCTCGATCTCCCCGCGGATGAGGTCGTAGACCTCCGGCTTCTGCGACAGGTCGCCGAACGTGGTGAACGCCACCTTGGCCTTATCCGCCCAGTGCCCGGTGTTTGCAGCGTCGACGATAATGATCGCGGAAAGCCAGTCGCAGCCCTGTTCCGCATGCACCCAGGCGTCCTTGATGTAGGCGCTGGACTTGAGCGTGCTCTCCACCGTCTGCGGCGGCACCACGTCACCGCAAGGCAGAGGGATGAGGTCCTGCCCGCGATCGATGAACACCAGATCGCCGTCGGGCGTCAATTCTCCCAGGTCGCCGGTGGCCACCCAGCCATCCGCAAGCTTGTCCGGGCCTGCAGCCGATCCGTCCAGATAGCCTAGGAACATCCCGGAATGCCGCACCTGTATCTCGCCCTGCTCGGAGAAACGGAGTTCGACGCCCTGGTTCACCGACCCGACCGTGCCGGGGATCTGGCCGCCCTTGGCCGCTCCGGTGACCGCGCCCGCTTCAGCGGACCCGTACACGTTCTTGAGCGGCACCTTGAGTGAGTGGAACAGCAGCGTGGTGTCGGTCGCCAGCGTGGAACCCGAGGTGTAGCACGCGCGAGCGTGCGGCAGCCCCATGTGGTCGCGCATGGGCCGGAAGGCCACCAGATCGGCCGGCAGGTTCAGGAGCTTCCACTGCCAGCCGAGCCGCTGCTTGGAGTGATACGCATCCGCCGCCCGCCGACCGACCGGCATGGCCCAATGCGTGGCCCAGCGTTTCAAACGCCCGGCACTGCCCATCTTGGCGAGCACCTCGCTTGCCTCGCTCTCCCAAAGACGGCTGGTGTAGACCACGACGCTGGGCGCGATCTCACGCACGTCCTCGCGCTGCGTCTCGGCGTTCTCGGCGAAGTTGATGGTGCCGCCCGACAGCAGGTGACAACCGAAGGCCAACCACTGCTCGGTAATCCAGGCGGGGGGGAGATACGACACGAAGTCGTCCTTGGCGGTGAAGCCCTCCCCGTCCGCGAAGCTGCGCGAGTCGGCCATGAGAGACCGGTAGCTGTGCAGAGTGGCCTTGGCCTGCCCGCCGACACCTGAGGTGTAGATGATGGAGCAGACGTCGTCGGCCTGCCCGGCAGCGATGTTCTGCCCGAAGACCTCAGGGTGGCCGGACTCGTACTCTCGTCCTTTGGCGAGGACCTCCCGCAGACCCACGAACCCCTGCTCGGTCCCGCTCAGACCCTTGTAGCGCCAGTACACCACCGTCTTGAGCTCCGGCAGGCGCTCGCGGATGAGCACCATCTTGTCCACTTGCTCCTGGTCCTCGACTATGGCGAACTGACAGCCGGAGTGCTGAGCGATGTACTCGATCTCCGCAGCCGAGAGGTCGGAATACAGGCCCACGCTCACACCTCGGTCGCACTGCGCCGCCATCTGGGCGAAATACCATTCGGGACGGTTGTCGCCCACGATCAGCAACTTGTCGCCGGGCTGAAAGCCCAAGGCGAGCAGACCCAGAGCGAGATACTTGACGTTATCGAGATAGTCCTGCCAGCTGTACGACTGCCAGATGCCGTAGTGCTTGTAGCGCATGGCCTTGCTCTTGCGGCCGAAACGCGCACTGTTGTCCTGGAGAAGCTTGGGCCAAGTGTCGAGGGCGCCCCGGTCTATGTGCGTCGCATGCGTCGTCATCTACGACATCCACCTCTTGCGTCGGCGGTAATGCTTCACATCGCGATAGTTTTTCTGCTCGCCGCTGCAGGAGATGCCCATGTAGAATTCCTTGACGTCCTCGTTGTCCTTGAGCTTGTCGGCCGGTCCGTCCAGCACGATGCGGCCGTTCTCCATGACGTAGCCGTAGTCGGCGATGCCCAGCGCGGCTTTGACGTTCTGCTCCACCACCAGCATCGAGACGCCCCTGTCGGCGTTGATCTGCTTGATGATCTGGTAGATCTCCTGGACCGCCATGGGGGCCAGACCCAGCGAGGGCTCATCGAGGAGCATGAGGTGCGGGGCGGCCATGAGCGCCCGTCCGATGACCATCATCTGCTGCTCGCCTCCCGAGAGGTAGCCGCTCACCCGCCTGCGGTAGTCACGCAGCTTGGGGAAGTAGTCAAACACCATGTCGAGGTCGCGTTTGACGCCCGCCCGGTCCTTGCGCCGGTAGGCGCCCACCTGCAGGTTCTCCTCGACGCTCAGATGTTCGAGAACCCGCCGCCCCTCCATGACCTGGCTGATGCCCATCTTGGAGATCTGTTCGGGGGCCAGATGATCGATGCGCTTGCCATCGATGGTCACGTTGCCGCTGGTGATCTCGCCCTGTTCCATCTTGAGAAGACCCGAGATGGATTTGAGAGTAGTGGTCTTCCCTCCGCCGTTGGCCCCGATGAGCGCCACGATCTGGCCGTCTCCGACCTCCACCGAGATGCCGTGCAGCACCCGGATGACACTCATGTAGGCGACCTCTATGTTGTTAACCTGCAACATGTCAGTCTTGCGATCCCAGATACGCGGCGATGACGGCCTCGTCACACTGGATCTCGGCCGGCGTCCCCTCCGCGATCTTGCGCCCGAAGTTCAGCACCGCGATGCGGTCGGCCAGGTCCATGACCACCCCCATATCGTGCTCCACCAGGATGATGCTGCGGATACCGTCACGGAGTACGGGTGTATCGGGATAGGTGTTTCCCTGGCCCTCGTACACATCGATGATGAAGCGGGCGATGTCTTCCTTCTCCTCCAGGTTCATCCCGGCCATGGGCTCATCGAGGAGGAGCACCCTGGGCTCCAAAGCCAGGGCGCGTCCCAGCTCCACCCTCTTGCGCAGACCGTAGGGCAGCGCACCCACAGGCTGCTTGCGGATGGACTGGATCTCGAGGAAATCGATGATCTCTTCCACCACCTGCCGGTGCTTGATCTCCTCACGCCGAGCCCAACCCCAATACAGGCCGCCGGTGACGAAGTTCTGCTTCATGAACACATGGCGGGCGGCCATGATGTTGTCCTGCGTGGTGAGCCCGGTGTAGAGCTCGATGTTCTGGAAGGTGCGGGCGATACCCATGCGGGCCAGCTTGTCGGGCCGCTGGCGGGTGATCTTGGTGCCCTCG
The DNA here is from genome assembly GCA_040772905.1 of Thermoleophilia bacterium. Lineage (GTDB taxonomy): Bacteria > Actinomycetota > Thermoleophilia > RBG-16-64-13 > RBG-16-64-13 > JAXGXJ01. Next base: position 306,249 of record JAXGXJ010000004.1, read on the forward strand.
AAGGTGATCTCGCCCTTTTGCGGCTTGTAGAAGCCGCTGATGGAGTTGAGGAGGGCGGTCTTGCCGGCCCCGTTCGGGCCGATGATGGCCAGGATCTCGTCGGTGCGGACGTCGAGACTCACACCCGAGAGCGCGTTGACCCCCCCGAAGCTGAGGGAGACCTTATCGATGGATATGATCCCCCGCTTCTCGGTGCCGGTGCGACTGTCTTCCGCGGTCAAAGCCATCCGATCCCCCCACAGGACACGGCTTCACGACCCACTCGGATCCCAAGGAGGCAGCCCCGACGCCCCTCGGTCCGCAGTCAATATCCGCAGGCCCCAACGCCTACGACTCAGTACCTGGAGCCGACTATAACAACGCCTTCGTTGTGACCACAAGCCTCCTGGCGGACGCTTCTTGCATGGATGGACGAATCCATTACAACCTTGCATATGAGCGCACGGCAGCGCGAGCGCCGCGCGAGGCAGGCGAGGGGACAGCGTGTCAGGGCCGGCGTCTCCCTCCGGGGCCGCTCCCCATGCGCCTCCCCAGGGCCTCGATCCTGCCGGTCAATGACGCCCGTCCCTTGTCTGACGTGGCATCGACAGACGCTTTGTCCGGATAGACCTCGTAGCGGACGCGATAGGAGGGTGGGGTCAGGTTGGGCATGATCACGTTCGCGCCCCTCCCCAGACCCTGCTCGTGCCCTGATTGCTTGTTGATGGTGGCCAGCGCCGTGGTACTGGGGATGTTGGCCGCGGGACAGGCGAGGCGTGCGAGGGCAAGCATCTTACACACGGTGAGTTCGTCGTTGGAGGCTTGGTCGCCCACGACGGTCCGGGCATGTGCCGTCGTGTCGCTGCTGCCCAGGGGGGTCGCCGGATGAGCGATGAACGGCCCGATGCCGATCATGTCGAGGTCCAACGCGCGGAACAACTCGAGGTCGGCAGCGAGAGACTCGACCGTCTGCCCAGGGATGCCCACCATGACGCCGCTACCGATCTCGTAACCCCACTCGCGCAGGCAACGTAACAGCTCCAGGCGCTCGTGCAGATGCCCGGGCGCGCCGTCACGACCGGGGTGGATGACGGCGTAGAGGCCTGGGTCGGAGGTCTCGAAGCGCAGCAGATAGCGATCGGCGCCCGCCTCACGCCACAACCGGAGTTCGGCCGGAGGCCGCTCACCCAAGCTGAGGGTCACCGCCAGGCCGGTCTCCCGCTTGATCCGCGTGACCACCTTCGCCACCCACTCCGCCGTCAGTCCGTAGTCCTCGCCCGACTGCAGCACCACCGTCCCATACCCGAACGATGCCGCCCGCTGAGCGCAGGCGATGATCTCGGTCTCGGTCATGCGGTAACGCTCCAGACGCGCCCCTCCCGCCCGCAGCCCACAGTAGCCGCATAGGCGGATGCAGTGGTTCGAGATCTCCACCAGACCTCGCAGATGCACCTCGTCACCCACGTTGATGCGGCGACATTCATCGGCGGCGTGCCACAGCTCACCCAGGCGCTCGGTATCGGTCTCGCGCAACCAGCCCACGATCGTCTCGTGCGACAGGAGCACGCTCACCGTCCCCTCCGTGCACCGGCGCTCCCGGACAGTGCGGAGCCCTCCAGGGGCCCCGACGCCGCACGCAGCACTTCGATAGCAGCCGGGAAGGGTTCGAGCGCCCGCTCGAAGATGCCCAGACTGTAGGCGATGGCCAGACCGTAGTTGGTGATGGGCACCCCTGCCTGGCGGCAGCGCAGGATGCGCGTGAGCATGGCGCGACGGTTGAAGGTGCAGCCGCCACAGTGCACCACCAGACGGTAAGGAGAGAGATCGACGGGGAAGTCGTGTCCCTGCATTGTGTCGAACTCCAGCCTGCCGCCCACATACTGGTTAAGCCAGCGAGGGATCTTCACCCGCCCGATGTCATCGGCGATGGGATGATGGCTGCAGGCCTCGGCGATCAGCACGCGGTCGCCCGGCCGCAGTTCGTCCACTGCCAGCGCACCCTCCACCTGCGCAGGGAGATCGCCTTTGAAGCGGGCGAAGAGGATGGAGAAGCTGGTGAGCGGCACGTGACGCGGAGTGTCGGCGGCGGCTTTGAGGAAGGCCTGTGAATCGGTGACTACCAGGCGCGGCGGCTGCGTGAGACGCTCCAGCGCCGTCCTCAGTTCGCGCTCCTTCACCACCAGGGCCATGGCGTCGGCGTCGAGCAGGTCGCGGATGGACTGCACCTGGGGCAGGATGAGCCTGCCCCGCGGTGCCTCCTTGTCCACTGGCACCACCAGGACGGCGAGCCCGTCGGGTCCCACCAGATCGCCGAGGATGGCCGGGTTCTCGATGAAGTGCTCCGGGGCGCTGTCGAGCAGGACCTGGCGCAGCTCGAGGATACCCTCGCGGTGCAGGGCCGACACAGCCACGACCGGCACCTTCATGTCAGCCAGCTTGTGAGCCGCGTACGCGGGCACCACCTCGCGACCGTCGGCCAGGTCGGACTTGTTGAAGACCACGCAGACGTTGGTCTCACGCTGCCGCAGTTCGCTGAGGATCTGGTCCTCGAACTCGCCCCACTCACCTGCCTCGGTGACGATGACGCCCAGGTCGGTGCGGTCGAACACCTGCAGGGTGCGGCGCGCTCGCAGTTCGCCGAGCGCGCCCACATCGTCGATGCCGGCGGTGTCGATGAACAGCACAGGGCCCAAGGGAAGGAGTTCCATGGGCTTCTCTACCGGGTCGGTGGTGGTACCTGCGTGGTCGGAGACGATGGACACGTCCTGCCGCGTGATGGCGTTCAGCAGGCTCGATTTGCCCACGTTGCGTCGACCGAAGAAGGCTATGTGCAGGCGCATGCCGCGGGGGGTGTCGTTGATGCCCATCAATCCTCCAGACCGACCGAAAGTGTACGGGGCATGCCCAGCCGGGTGACTGCCTCGGGAGTGAGCAATCCTTGCAGTTCATCCTCTTGGACGACGCCGTCCTCCAGCACGGTCTGCTTGATGCTCCTCGCCGTCTCGTGGGCCCGCTTCACCACCTGTAGCGTGCGCTGATAGCCCAGGACCGGGAGGAGCGCGGTGGCGACCGCCGTCGACGACTCCACGTGGCGTCGGCAGCGGGCTTCATCGGCTTCGATGCCTTCCACACACCGGCTCCTGAGGACGTCGCAACTCTGCGTGAGCAGGATGATCGATTCCAGCAGGCAGTCGGCGATGAGTGGAAGGAAGGGGTTGAGGTCCAGGGACCCTGCCCCACACGCGGCCGCGATGGCCTGATCGTAGCTCATGACCAGGATGGCTGCCTGGGAGACGGCCTCGGGGATGACCGGGTTGACCTTGCCCGGCATCATGCTGGAGCCTGCCTGCCGCTGAGGCAGGCGGATCTCACCCAGCCCGGCCTCCGGGCCGGAGGAGAGCAGGCGCAGGTCGCTGCTGATCTTGAGCAAGGTGGCGGCACACGCCTTGAGGATGCCCGACACCTCCACGAATACGTCCGTGTTCTGGGTGGCGTCGACGAGGTTCTCCGCCCGGGCGAAGCCTATGCCGGTGATGTCGCGCAGAGTGTCGACCACTCGGAAGATGTACTGGCGCGGCGCGGCCATGCCCGTACCGATGGCGGTGCCACCCAGATTGACCACCCGCAGCCGTTCCTCGCACTTGTACACGCGCCAGCGGTCGCGCCCGACGGCCTCGGCGTAGGCGCCCATCTCACGTCCCAGAGTGGTGAGGACGGCATCCTGCATCTCGGTGCGGGCCACCTTCACCACATGAGCGAAGCGCTGTTCGAGCGTCTGGAAGGCCTCCTGCAGGGTCACCAGCCTGTCCTCCAAGCGACGGAGCGCCAGGATGGCCGCCAGCCGGAGCGCTGTGGGATAGGTGTCGTTGGTGGATTGATGCAGGTTGAGGTCGTCGAGAGGAGACACGCGGTCGTAGCGTCCAGGCTCCAAGCCCAGTATCTGCAGGGCTCGGTTCGCCAGCACCTCGTTGACGTTCATGTTGGTACTGGTGCCCGCTCCGCCCTGCAACCTGTCCACCAGCACATGCCCGATCAGCTCACCCGCTGCCATCTCGCGGCACGCGCGCTCGACGGCCTCCGCCTTGGCATCGTCATGCACCCACACACCCAGGGCCCGGTTGGTCATGACGCAGGCCAGCTTCACAGTGCCGTACGCCTCCACCAGCTCCTGGTGCACCGGGCGTCGAGCGAAGGGGAAGTTCTCCAGCGCGCGCAGGGTGTGGATGCCGTAGAGTGCGTCCCGCGGGATTTCACGTTCGCCCAGCGCATCCCGTTCCAACCGGACCGCGTCGCCCGGCTTCTGATCAACAGTAGACATCGCGCCTGCCTGCACGCAGCGCGGCCAGCATGCGCTCGGCCCGCCTGCGGTCGACCGTGTCCAGCCTCTCGAGTTCCTCGGCGATACGAGCCTCACCTGCCGCCCGCAACTCAGGACCGGCGAAATCGAGCAGATACTCCTCCAGGGTGGCCAACGCGTTGGGGGCGCAGTGATGCTTTATCTCGCCCGGCTTGGCCAGGCCCATGAAGTCCTCTCCCGTCCGACCCATGCGATAGCAGGCGGTACAGAACGAGGGGGTCTCGCCCATGTCGAGGAGTTCGGTCACCACCTCCTTCAGCGAGCGGTCGTCACCGATGCGGAACTGCTCTTTGTCCAGATCCTGCTCACCGCCTCCCCGGCTGTACGCTCCGATCTCGATGCGCGTGCCCCCATCGATCTGCGAGACGCCGAACTCGATGAGTTCGCGCCGCAACGCCGCCGGCTCACGGGCGGTCAGGATCATGCCCGTGTAGGGCACCGACAGCCTGAGGATGGCGATGAGCCGCTTGAACTCGTGGTCGCTCACCGCGTAGGCGGGCTGGAACGCGCGGTTGCTGGCGTCCTTCAGGCGGGGGAAGGAGAAGGTGTGCGGGCCCACCCCGAAGGTCTCCTCCAGGTGGATGGCGTGAGCGAGCAGGCTCAATGCCTCGAAACGCCAGTCGTACAGACCGAACAACGCCCCCAGACCCACGTCATCGCAGCCCCCCTCGATCGCCCGGTCCTGTCCGTACAGCCGCCAGAGGAAATCCGCTTTGGGGCCTCGCTCGTGTACGCGCGCATATGTGGGGCGGTGATAGGTCTCCTGGAAGATCTGGTAGGTGCCGATGCCCACCTTCTTCATGAGGCGATATCCCTCGACATCGAGCGGAGCGCAATTGATGTTCAGCCGCCGGATGCGGGAGCCGTCCAAGTCGACCGAGTAGATGACCTCCACGGCATGGGCGATGCAGGCGGCGTCGTAATCGGGATGCTCACCGAAGTCGATCACCAGCCGCTTGTGACCCTCGGCCAGGAGAGCCCGCACCTCGGCACGCAGTTCGTCGTCGGTGAGCGTCCGCCGCACGACCTCGCAGTTGCCGCTGCGGAACCCGCAATACGCACAGGAGTTGATGCACTTGTTCCCGATGTAGAGGGGGGCGAAGAGGACGATGCGGTTCCCGTAGACCACCCTCTTGAGTTCGCGGGCAGTGGCGAACATCTCCTCCTGCAGTGCAGGATCGGTGACAGAGATGAGCGCCGCCATCTCCTCCAGCGAGAGGCGCTGCTTGCCAGCCGACTTGCGCAGGATCTCGCGGACGCAGCCGGGTTCCGCCGGAGGCCCTTCAAGGAGCCGCTCGATCTGCGGAGCCGGGATGAAGTCGGTCAGACCCTCACTGTTCGGATGGATCGTTCGAGACGCCGAGGTCGCGAGGGGGGCCGGGATCGTCGCCGGCGCCGGGTGGGTGAAGCGGGGCACCATGATCGCCTCCTGAGAGTTGGGGCTTGGCCATTAGAGACCTGACCTGGACGCCCGGGAGTCGACCCAGCTTGCCGGTGAGCGCGCTCAGACGCTCGACTGAGGTGTCGGTGATGAGCGTGATGATGTTCACGCCCCGCTGCGGATACGGCAATCCCAGCCGCGCGATGATCTCGTCGCCGAACTGCGAGAGCAGCTCATTGACCTGGTCGATCGGCGCTACATGCCGCTCCACGATGATGGAGATACTACCGAGCCTCTTTTCCACCGGAAACTCCCGTGAATCAGATCAGCTTGCACGTCGTATTCTACGTGCCGGGGAAGGCTTGAGACAACTCCCCGGTCGTATCCCGGGTCGTCACCAGGTAGGCGAGCACCTCGTCCATGAGCCGGTTGATCGCCTCGTACCTCTCTCGAGGCGCCGCGACGAGTTCCTGCTCGCTCTGCACGTACGGAGCCGGGGTCAACTCGTGGCGGCAGTTGTCCACCAGTGCCGACGCCGAAGCGGGAGTGGTCTCCAGGTGGAACTGCAGTCCGATGACCGACCGCCCCAACTGGAAGGCTTGGTTCTCGCACGCTTCGCTGCGGGCCAGATGGACGGCTGCGGGCGGAAGGCTGAAGGTCTCACCGTGCCAGTGGAAGACCTCCGTCCATGGCGGGAAGGCGAAGGCCCGGGCATTAGCTCCCTCCACCGCTGTGACCGGGAACCACCCGATCTCCTTGTCGGGGTTCTGGTAGACGCGACCGCCCGTGGCGGCGGCGATGACCTGCGCGCCCAGGCAGATGCCCAGCACGGGTATGGCTGACGACACCGCCTCCCGGATGAAGCGTTTCTCCGCGGCCAGCCAGGGGAACGTCGCCTCGTCGTTGACGCTCATGGGTCCGCCCATGACGACCAAAAGGTCCACATCGTCCACACGTGGAAGGACATGCGGCTCGTACAGACGCGTGACCCCTATCTCGTAGCCCGCTGTGAGAAGCCACTTCTCGATACTGCCGAGTTCTTCGAAGGGCACGTGCTGTAAGTAGTGGGCGCGCATCGCCTTGCCTCCTTTGAAGTAGGGGCGCGGGCCGGGCCGATGGCCCGGCGCGCGCCCGCTACCCGCGCGGTCTTGCTCGGATACTAGCGGGACAAGGCGATGTCGCCCAGGTTCACGCTCTCGGCCGTGTCGATGCCGTCCACGGTCTTGGTGGCGAATCCGGGGGCGGAGATGGTGAGCGAGTAGCTCGCTCCGGTCAGTCCCTCGAACCAGAAGTCGCCGAAGTCGTTGGTCTGCGTGGTCGCATTCGCGCCATCGGCACCTTTCAACGTAAGGGTCGCGCCTTCCACGATCTCGTCCTCGACCGGGTCGTACAGAGTACCGCCGATGAACTTCTTGGGCAGGTTGAGGTAATACACCCGGGGCTGGTTGCCCGACTCGGGGATGAGCACCTCGGCCTTCGCGATCTCAGCGGCCAACTCCTCTTCCTCGCCGAACTTGATGGCCTCGGTGGGGCACTGGTCCACGCAGCGCGGCACCGACCATTCGCCGCTGTCGAGCAGATGCGCACAGCCCGTGCACTTCTGGGCGATGTTGAGGGTCTCGTTGAGGAAGATGGCGTCGTAGGGACACGCGTCGGCGCAGGCCTTGCAGCCGGTGCACTTCTCGGGGTCGATGATCACGAACCCGTCCTCGCGACGGTACATGGCGCCTTCCACCGGGCAGGCAGCCATGCACGAGGCTTCGCGACAGTGCATGCACGGCCGGGGCACGTAGTGCATCTTCACCTTGGGAACGGTGCCACGGATGTGCTCGGTGACCCGCATCCAGAACTGTCCGGTGTCGGGCTGCGGTTTGGCGATGGGGCTCCAATCGTTGCCCACATGCTCGTCTTTGCAGGCGATCTGGCAGGCGTAGCAGCCGTTGCAGAGTGCGACATCTATGACGAAAGCTTTCATCTAAGCCTTCCCTCCTTCGATCCAGGCGTCCATACGAAGCCCGGCGGCGTGGTCGTACGGGCGGGCGAAGGCTTCGGGGTAGTCCCGGCGCCACTTGTCCCATTCCTCTCCGGTGACCTTCTGGACATCGACGAGGTAGCCACTGGTGGCCTGGCCACAGGCGTTCTTGGAAGTGAGTCCATGCGGCGAGATAGCGTTGATGGCGCCGCCGCGGTCGATACGGTCGCAGATGGGGTCGTGACGGGCGCCGTGGTCGACGTAGGCCACGCCGGCCTGCATCCGTTCCCACACGCGGGCGCCGCAGAGCACGATGCCGCGCTCGTTGAACACCTTCACGATGTCGCCGTCTTTGATACCGCGGGCTTCCGCGTCCTTGGGATTGAGCCAGCAGGGCTCGTACTTGTAACCGTCGAAGCCCTGCACCTTGCAGGTGACGATCTCACGGGTCCACGAGATGTCGTCGGCCTGCGCGTGCGTACGCCAGCGGCCGTGGTTGGACATGAGCAGCAACGGGAACATGTCGGCCCGCTCGCTGGAGATGCGCTCGTCGTGGGTCACGGTCCGCTCCAGCCACTGCGGGTACGGGGGCCGCTCCAAGTCTGTTGGGAAGAACGTAGCCAGCTTCTCGGAGTAGAACTCCAGCTTGCCGGTGGGAGTCTCCAGCGGATGGTTGTCCGGGTCTTCGTAGAAGCCACGGATGCCGATGGGGTCGTCCTGCCAGTCCTCAGCGGTGGGGAAGACCAGGTACTTCTTGTCGTAGAACTCGTCGAAGCTCATGAAGTGTTCGCCTTCCATGGCGTCGAACACTTCCTTCTCAAGCGTGCGCAGGTCCTTGCCCTCGGTGAACCGCTCTTCCATGCCCAGCTTCTTGGCGACCTCGACCACGACCTCGTAGTCGCTCTTCGACTCGCCCACGGGCTGGCAGGCCTGCTCCTGGATCCACATGGTCTGGAAGTGCGGGCCCTGCCGGGTGTTGGTGACGATGTCTTCGACCTCGAGCGTGGTGTTCGAGGGCAAGATGATGTCGGCGTACAGAGTGTCGTTCTCCAGCCACGGGTGCTGCACGATGTAGGTCTCGATCTTGGGCGAACGATAGGAGTCGATGGTCCAGTTGCCGTGGTTCCAGCAGGTGATGCGGCAGGGCGTGTCGCTCCAGATCATGTGGAACTCGGTGCCGCCGTCTTCCTCAGCGATGGGATAGTCATAGCGGATGAACTGGTCCTCGGTGAGCGATTCCTGGCCGCCCGAACCGTGGAACACCGCTTTGCCCTCGAAGATGGCTTCCTGGATCATGGTCTTGGGGATGAGCTGCTTGCCCCAGGCGTCGGAGCTGGTGCGGGTCGGGGTGCGGATGCGCTCGGGCAGGAAGGGGTTGAAGAAGCGGTTGCTCTTGATGCCCTCAGCGCGCGGCATGCCGGCGTAGCTGATCTGCCACTGCCACACGCCGGGAGCGCCCAGGCCCTGCATGCCGAGCAGCACGCACTCCAGACGGCCGGGCTCGTGCGAGAACGGCCCGCGCACCATGGAGCCGCCGAAGTAGTGGATGATGGACGTCACCTGCTTGGCGAACTTGCGGGCCAGCGCCTTGATGGTGTACGAGGGGACGCCGCACTTGCCCTCGGCCCATTTGGGCGTCTTGGGAGTGCCGTCCACTTCGCCCAGCACGTAGGCCTCGATCTTGTCCATGCCCACGGCATGCGTGGCCACGTACTCTTTGTCCCAGGTGCCTTCCTTCAGCCACGTGTAGATGATGGCCAGCTGAAGAGCAGCGTCGGTGTTGGGCAGCACGGGGATCCACTTATCGGCGTGGATGGCGGCGCCGTAGTTCAGCTCAGGGCAGATGTACACGGCCTCGATGCCGGCGCGGCGCCAGAACTGGCAGATACGAGTGGCATACTGGCCGGTGAAGCCCCACGGGGTGGTCTCAGGGTCGCAGCCCCAGAAGAGCGTCAGTTCGGTGTGCTCGCTGATGTCTTTGAGCAGGTTGGCGTTGGGAGCCAACATGCCCTGGAATCCCTGGCCCCACACATGCTTGGAACCCCAGTACCAACCCTCCCAGCTGTCGGGCTGGCGGACCTGCTGGGTGAAGCCACCCATCATGTCGAGCAGACGAGCCGAATGACCGTGTGGCGTATGGATGGTCTGGCACTCGCCGTGGCCGTCGCCCTGCACCAAGATGCCCAGGGGGCCATAGGTCTCGTGGATGCGATTGATCTCTTTGGCGATGATGTCGGTGGCCTCATCCCAGGAGATGCGCACGTACTTGCTGATACCGCGGTTCTGCGGGTTGCGCTCACCCTCGGGGTCCCAGTCCACACGCTTCATGGGGTACTTGATGCGGTTGGGCGAGAAGGTGCGCTTCTTGTAGGCCAGCGAATACGGGCCGGGGAGAGACTTCATCAATGGCTCGAAGGTCTCACCGTTGCGTTCGATCTTCCAAGGACGCAGTTCTTCCGGCTTGTACTTCCAGTCGTAGTGGAAGGGCCGGATGCGCAGGACCTTGCCGTTCTTGACGTCGAGGGCACATTCACCACCACCGCCCAGCATGCCACCCAGGGCCAGAGCCCTCATGACGGTCTTGTCCGGCTTCACATCCGGCTTGCGGTTTTCTTGGGTCATATCCTCTGCTACTCCTCTGCTCACTCGGGTTGGCAGTAGTCACGGGTGCCGCTGGTCCGTCCCCTCCCGTTGGGCGGCATCCGCAAGATTATAAAATAGTGCAACTCCCCCACGCAAGGGATTTTCCCAGCAAATCGCAATAAATCGAGCTCTGAGTGGCAGCTCAGGAGGTATCTGCGCAAGGCAATGGGCCACCAACACCGCCTTAGCAGATAGCGCCACCCTGGATGAGTCCCGGCACACTCGACGTGGTGACCGTGGTGTGCGCGGTGCCTGTGACGCGTCTCACTCGGCGGTCCGCAGACGATAGACCACCCCGCGGACACCCGCCCGGGGAACCAGGACCCCTTTGCCGACCATTTCTCTCAGGTCACGCTGCAAGGACCGGCGGCCGGTATCCGGCATCAGCCCTTCGTATTCCCCCACGGTGATCCCTCCGCGCTCCAGTACCCACCCAAGTGCTACGCTCTGCCGCGCAGACAGAGCGTAACGCTCCGCCAGGGCCGCTCGGCGCAGGATCCAGCCGGCGCGCTCCTTGAGGTCGGCCGACTGCACGGCCAGCCCATGCGTGAAGTACTCCAGCCAAAGGGTCGCGTCGCCGCGTCCATCATGCGCAGTCCTCAGCGCCTCAGAGTGCGCCGCCCGGTCACGTTCGTAGTACTCGCTCATGCTCAGCAGCGTCACGAACGTGTAGCCCGCGCGATGCAGACAGAGCAACGAGAGCGCTCGTGCCGTCCGGCCGTTGCCGTCCATGAACGGGCGGATCGCGTTTAGTCTGCATACGGCGAATCCACTCCTCAACACCGGGTGGACGTAGCTATCCCCGTCCAGCCAGGCCGCCAACTCCGCTACGCGCTCCGCCAGCGATCGCCCAGCCTCGCGGTAACGGCTGGCGAACCTCTCGCCGGCCCGGGTGCTCCGCAAGACCCCGGCATCGATCTCGCAGATCAGGCCTTCGTCGATGACTGCGGCGCGCGTCGCCGATCCGAAGACGAAGGCAAGCGTGCGCACGTGATCCGCAACGACTTGCAGGTCCTCCCGCAAGCCGTCTGTGTCGGCCTCGGGCACTGTGCCACCCCCCAGGAAACGCTCCGCCTGCTCCAGCGTGATATCGAACCCCGCCAGGCGAGTGGAGTGATAGGCCTCGAGAAGCAGAGCGCGTTCCTCCCTCTCCTGCAACCAAGCTGCGGGCACCATGCCGGAGTCGAAGAAGCTGCGGGCCCGTTCGATGAGGGCAAGATCCGCCCGCATCCCATCGGTCAGGGTGAAGATAGGCTTCATGTCAGCCATGCTCGATCATCGGACCCTGGTAGTCCGGGACCTCACGAACTGCGCGGGGACGGCATCTTCCCCGCCGTCGGCGCTCACTTCTGTCGCGGCGGCCTCGGCCTCAGGGGCCATGCTACCCGCGGCCACTTGTGGATGACCCTCTGCCTACCCGAACGATCGGCCTGACCGTGAGAGATGTTGCAGACACTATCGCGCACGTCGATGCCCAGACAGATGATGCTCTCATCCCGAGCGTCTCCTCAGCGACGGTCTGGCGCAAGACCTGGAGCGTGGTAAGTCCATCCGGAGAACTCTAGCCGCCCAGGAATGGCCCCGTCAAGAATCGCAGGTCGTGCAGGTCGCCACGAGAGGCTCAGGTGAGCGGCGGCCTCGAGCGGGTTCCTGAGGAGGAAACCACGTCATCACCACTGCCCGTCGGTCCGTACCACCAGCTTGACCGGAACGATTGTCGTTGAACTTCCACTACGCCGTGATTCCTGCGCTGTGCGCTGCGGAAGAGCAGGGAGAAGCACGCCGCCGGGTGCGCGAACCAGGCTCGGCCGGCAAGTCGAGCCGACGAGGACATGACTCCCGAGCGGCCCGGAGCCAGCGCTCCGGGCCGCTCCGCTCTCAGCCCGGCGAGTAGAATCCTGCAAGAGACGGCACTACGGCGGAGGCAGACCATGAGCACTCCCGACTGGCAATGGGACGAGCAGGTGCAGAGAGGGACCGACTACGGCAGCATCGCCGAGGTGGAGATCTACGACGAGCGCATGTCGGCTCTGCGCGACGTGCAGGCTGAGGCTGATAGCATCCTCGACCTCCTTCAGCTCTCATCCGACGACACACTCGTGGAAATCGGCACGGGGACCGGCGCCTTCGCCAGAGCCGCCACCAGGCGTTGTCGCCGGGTGACCGCCGTGGACGTCTCGCCGGTCATGCTCGAGTACGCACGCACGCGCGCTGAAGAACAGAGCATCGACAACATCTCGTTCCAGCGAGCAGGATTCTTGACCTACCAGCATCAGGGCGAGGCGCCGGCCGCCATCGTCTCGCAACTGGCGCTCCACCACCTGGCTGACGCCTGGAAGCTCGTCGCACTACGGCGTCTGGCCCGATTGCTACGACACGATGGCCGTCTCTACCTCACCGACGTGGTGTTCCCCGACCACGCGCTGGATGACTGGCCCCGGTACGTGCAGGGGCTCCTGGGCAGAATGCCGGGGAACCAGCGGTTCGAGATGACGCGGCACATGGCTCAAGAGTTCAGCACCTTCGACCCGCTGCTGCGGCTCATGCTCGATTGAGCCGGCTTCGACATCGAGAGCGCGGAGATGGAAAGGGACTTCCTGGGGCACTACCTCTGCCGCAGGCGCTCAGCAGCCGGCTAGACCGGCACGTCTGCCACCGGCGCTGCCGCCGGCCCCACGATCTGCCAGCCACACCTCCTGTCGGTCTCGCCTTCTGAGGACGCCCACCCGCCTCTTGCCCTCGTAGCTGCGTCGCAGATTAAGATTATTAATTGCCGCCTTGACTTTTTTAATTACTGGAGTAGAATGACGGCATCAACTCAACAAGCGAGGCGCCCGATGGCTGAATGGAATCTACTCACAGACCTGACCGGCGACCGGCCGTTCGTCGTCACGGCGGTGCGGCTGGAGGGACCGGCGGGCGCGGGCGTGACCATCCAGGGTGAGTTCGAACTGCCGCCTCTGGCCGGCTTGCGTTACGAGGATCAAGTCTTCGTGAGCGAGTTCGTGCGCTGCCACGGCTCCATCAAGTACATGGAGAAGGTGTTCGGTATCAGCTATCCCACGGTCAAGAACCGCCTCAATCGCATCGCTCAGCAACTGCGTCTGGTCGAGGTCGAGGAAGTGAGCGCCCACGACGAGGTCTTCGACCTCCTCGAGCGCGGCGAGATCACTGTCCAGGAAGCGTCGGAGAGGTTGGCGCGATGAGATGTCCACCCTATGCGGTGTCGCTACGCATCGAGGAGGCCGACCGCACCAAGGTCAGGCTGTGGTTGCCGGTGTTCATCCTGTGGCCTCTGCTCGCCGCTCTGCTGCTGGTGGCGGTAGTCGTCGCGTTGCTGGCCGACCTCATCACCGCCCTCTCGGGCAAGAGGCCCCGCTACACCAGGCTGCTGCTCGGATGCCTGAGCGTGGCAGGCGAGGCGCGCGGCACCGAGGTCTTTGTGAAGGACAAGAAGCACCAGACCGTAGCCTTCACGGTCCGTTGAGAAAGTCGGGAAAGGAGTCATCATGAGCGACGATCGCACACGCATACTCGAACTGCTGGCCACGGGGAAGATAACGGCGGAAGAGGCGGCCCGCCTCCTCGACGCGCTGGAGGCTCCGGCCGAGCCGCCGGTCGACGGGGCGAGTCCCGCCGTCGAAGCAGCGTCACCAAGCCCGCCGCCCAAGAACATCTACGTGAAAGTGCTCAGCACGGCGGGAGACAACGTCAACGTCAAGATCCCCATCGGGTTGGTGCGCGCCGGCCTGAAGTTGACCTCGTTCATCCCGCAGCCGGCCATGGAGCAGATAAGCAAGGCCATGATGGACCATGGCCTGTCCGCCGACCTGCTGAACTTCAAGGCAGGGGACCTGGAAGAGCTGATTCAGGCCTTGCGCGAGATGGAGATCGATGTCGACGCGGCCAACGGGGACAAGGTGCGTGTGTACGCGGCGTAGGGTGGCCGCGAAACGTGACGCTCCTGCAAGCTGGCGCTTCCGCGCAAGATTCCAGCGGCTGTACACCTCACGCGGATGCCCTGCATGTCAGCTCTCGACCGGGTCGCGAGTCTACGGCACCCGCTTGACGGTCCCGTCGCCTATCATCGCATTCAGCTCCCTCAGGAGCGCCTGCTCGTGAAGATCGATGACTTCGTCGTCATGAGCGAGTCGCATGATCTCGTCGTACTCGGCATTGGTGATCGTGTGATCGTCGATCGCGTGTTTGATCGCTGCAGCCAGACTTGCGCCACTCTTCGTGAACAGCATGTACTGAGTCCCCTTTCCTGACACACGGGCTGATACTGCCGTGACCATCGCCTATGGTATCCGACAACCCGGAGAGCCGTGAGGCCGGCAGGTCACAGGACGAACAGCAACAGCCCCGCCACGCCGGTCATGACCATGACGAAGACACGGTAAGCCTTTTCCGGTATCTCGCCGGCCGCCAGGATGCCGATCGCGGCCCCAGCCGCGATCGCGGGAATCATGAGGACGTTGAAGGTCAGGGTTTCCGCGCTGATATTCTTCCAGAAGAAGATCTGCAGGGGCACCTTGAGCAGGTTGATGATGAGGAAGAACCACGCCACCGTCCCGATGAACGAGTTCTTGGGTAGACGCATCGCGAGGAGGTAGATGGACGTTATCGCTCCCGCCGCGTTGCCGATCATGGTGGTGAAGCCCGCGGCCAGCCCTGCCACGATCGCGAACCACAGCGCCTGGGGATACTGGGGTTCCTTCTTGCGCACGTCTTGCCAGACCATGAGCGCCAGCAGTGCCAGGATGATGCCGCCCAGCAGATAGCGGAACCCATCGTCGGACAGCCTTCCGCCCACGGCGACGCCCACCCCGAGTCCCACCACCGCGCTGGGCAGGATCTTGAGCAGATACTTCCATTCGGCATGCCTGCGGTACCACGCCACCGCGAAGATGTCGCCCACCACCAACATGGGCAGGAGAAGACCGGTGGAGGCCCGGCCCCCGAACGAGATGGCCATGAGGGGGATGAACATCAGCGTCAAGCCGGTGAGCCCGGCCTTGGACATGCCGATCACCATGCCGCTGATTATGGCAAGCGCCCACTGATAGGCCTCCACCTGGGAGATGTCAAAAGGCATGTCTGTACGCTCGCTGCATCAGGATCCTCCACACCGCACGAAGAAGGGGCGCCTTCCGGCGCCCCCAAGACGATTCCAGATTCTACCCCAAAGAGCAGACCGACCAAGGCCCGTTTCGTGGCTATTCTAGCCGGCGGCTACAACTCGTTGGGCAACTCTCCCAGTTCCGCCATGGTGAACACGGGTCCGTCCACGCACACGTACTTCGGTCCCACGTTGCAGCGGCCGCAGATACCGATGCCGCACTTCATGCGCTTCTCGAGCGTGGTGTAGGTCTGCTCGTCACTGAAGCCCAGCTTGCGGAAGCTCATGAGCGAGAACTTGATCATGATAGGCGGGCCGCAGAGCACGGCGATGGTGTCGGCCGGGTCGGGGTTCATCTTCTCCAGGATGGCGGGCACCAGACCCACTTCGCACTGCCAGCCGTCGCACTCCTTGTCGATGGTGAGTACGAGTTCGACGTCATCGCGGGCGTCCCAGTCCTTGATGTCCTCCTGGTAGGTGAAGTTCTGCGGAGCCGTCGCGCCGTAAAGGATACTCACCTTGCCGTAGTCGGCGCGATTGGCGAGGATGTACTCGATGGTGGCCTTGAGCGCCGCCGAGCCGATGCCACCCATGACGAAGAGGATGTTCTTGCCTTTCCACTGCTCCACCGGGAAGCCGTTGCCCATGGGGGCACGGATCCCCACCTTGTCGCCCACCGAGAGGTTGTGGAGCGCCTTCGTCACCTCGCCCGCGCGCATTACCGAGAACTGCACGAAGTCGTCGCTGGGTTTGGAGGTGATGGCGAAGGTCGACTCACCGATGCCGAAGATGCCCAGCTGGCCCACCTGGCCGGGGGCGAAACGGAAATTCGCCTGCACCCCAGGATCGTCGAAACGCATGCGGAAAGTCTTGATGTTGGGCGTCTCTTGGATGATCTCGACGACGGTGGCCGTCTCGGGCAAGTAGGGATTACCCGCCTGCTTGCCGGCCCGCGCCGTGCTGGCGCCCGTGACGACATCAGCGGCCGTGAGGCGCGTCTTGCACTGGCATTCGCCATCGCCGTGGCTGTGCCCGTTGCCATTGCCGTCGGCCGCCATCTACGCCTCCTTCCCTGGGGTCGTGGTCTGCTCGGCGGTCGCGCCCATCACCCGCAGCACCTCGCGGATGTCGATACGCGTGGGACAGTGCATGATGCAGCGGCCGCACCCGGAGCACAGCAGACTGTCGTACTTGGCCGGGTAGTACCAGAACTTGTGGCTGAAACGGTTGCGGAAACGGTTGGACTTCTGCGCCCGCGGGTTGTGGCCCGAGGTCTCCTCGGTGTAATTGGGATTGAAGCAGTTGTCCCAGGTGCGGTAGCGCTCCCCCTCGGTCTCGACGATCTGGTCGCTGATGTTGAAGCAGTAGCAGCTGGGGCACACATAGGTGCAGGTGCCGCAGGATATGCAGCGCATGGAGAGGTCGTGCCAGCCCTCACCGTCTATGTTCTGAGGGAGGCCGGCCTTCACCTCTTCCACCTGGAAGGGGACGTCCACCTTCTGCGTGGCTAAGAGCTTCACCTCGTTGGCCTCGGTCACCTGGGCCTCGCCGGCGTCGGAGAGAGCGGCGAAACCGTCCAGGGCCGCCTCGCCCTTCTCGGTGAGGGGCTCGACCACGAAGCCGCCCGCCACCTGGGTGAACAGCGCATCCACACCCTCCTGGCCGGCCGGGCACCCGCCGATGGCCGTGCAGAAACAGGTGGACCGCGGCTCGCGACAGGTCACAGCCAGCAGTGTGGTCGCCTCACGACGCGCGTTGTAGAAGGGGTCGTAATAGAAGCCGCCGTAGCCGCCGAACACCTGGTCCATCTGCACGAAACCACGGGCGTCGCAGGGGCGTAGTCCGAAGATGATCTGCGCCGGCGCGTCGTTCTGTGCCTGCACGTCGACGGTCTCGTGGGGGATGGCCGCGCTTGGGGCCCCTCCCGTGTCGGCGGCGCCCTCAGTGGCGCCTGCGTCCGCGTTCTCGGCTCCGCCGCCTGCCGCGGCGCCTTCTCCCGGCTCCTCCATCCGGTATTTGAACTTCAGATAGGTCTCGCACTGCGGGAACACCCATTCCTTGGGCGACTGCTTGGCCAGCAGTACGTCGAGTTCCACTTCGGTGCCCGGCTGCCACACCTCGTACTGCACCACGCCCTCGGCTTTCGCCGGCGCTACCACCCGGGCCCGCTCGGCCAGGTACGAGAGGAAGGCTGGCAGCTGATCGTGAGCTAGATACTTGATCGCCATCGTCCCTCCTTTCAGTCGCCGAAGGCGTCTTCGATGTTGAACGTCTGGAACACCGGCTTCTCGTCGAGCTTGGCGCCCGGCTCGAATCCGAACATCTCGTAGATCTCCTTGTTCATCTTCCGGTGCAGCAGCGAGAGCGGTATCTCCACCGGACAGGCCCGATCACAGGCTCCACACGATGGGCAGCGCCCGGCCACGTGGAACATGTGGATCATCTGGAACAGCAGGTTCTCCTTGGGTCCCACCTTCTGGGCCACCAGCTCGGGCTGGCGCGAGCGGTTCACGCACTTGTCCCAGCACACGCACACGGGACAGACGTGGATGCAGGCGAAGCAGCGCACGCAGGTGGCGTAGATCTTCTCCAGCAACTCCTGCTTCTGGTCGTCGGAGAGGTTCTCGTACTCTTCGAGGTCGCTCCAGTCGGGCGGGGTCTCGTCGCGGTCGGGCTCCTTCTCCAGCGGCCCCGCGGTGTCATCGGAGTAGACGGCGTTGGGGTAGCGGCAGCGGCTGCAGGCCTCCAGCTGGACCGCTTCCTGGGCGAATTCTTGCTTATCTCCGCTACGAGTAGTGACGACCATTTTGCCGCGCTCGGGAAACTCGATGGCCACGATCTCGTCGGAGAACATCTTCTCCAGCTTGCGCCGGTCGACGATGCCGTCGCAGGGGACGCCCACGACGTAGAGCTTGTCTTTGTCGACCAGTTCCTCCTGCAGCAGCGCCACCAGGGTGCGGCTGTCGCAGCCCTTCACGCACAGGCCGATCTTGGCGTCGGGCGGGTCGGGCATGTTGCGCTTGATGAAGGTAACCAGGTTGTGATGGCACAGCGGGTTCCAGACGAGCTGCTCCACTTGAGCCGGGTCCTTGACGAAGGCCGGCACGACCTCGGAGGAGTCGTGCCCCTGTTTCCAGCCGATGAAGTAGTCGACGCGGCCCTCGGTCAGAGCGGCGGCGGCGAACTCGCGGATATGATCCTGGCGGCTCACAGGGCCCTCGCTTTCCGCGGGCCCAGCTTCTCCACCCCGGCTACGAACTCGGTGACCACCTGCTGCCAGCGGGCGCCTTCCGACGCCGACACCCAGGTCCACCTGAAGCGTTCCTTGGGGATGCCCAGGTGATGGATCATGCGCTCCAGCAGTTCGAACTTGCGCCTGGCGTAGTAGTTGCCCTCGGAGTAGTGGCAGTCGCCGGGATGGCACCCGCTGATGAGCACCCCGTCGGCCCCCTTCTCGAACGCCTTGAGTGCGAACAGCGGGTCGATGCGGCCCGTGCAGGGCACGCGGATGAGCCGGAGGTTGGCCGGCTGCTTGAAGCGGCCGACACCTGCGGTGTCGGCGCCGGCGTAGCTGCACCAGTTGCAGACGATGCCGATGATCTTCACCGGCCGGTCGCCGTCTCCGGAAGGAGCGGTGACGGCCTGGGTGGCCGCGCTCGCGCCGCTGGCGGCGCCGCCGGTCTGAATCGTCGTTTCTTCGGCCATGTTCACCGCCTTTCTAGCTGATGAGGGCTTCCTCGATCTGGTCGAGGATGGCGTCGGTTGGGAATCCTTTGAGCGCGATGGTGTTCACCGGGCAGGTAGCGACACAGATGCCGCAGCCCTGACACACCGTCTCGATGACGTGGCTCTTGAAGTCGCCCGGACGCACCTCCTGCTTCTCGGGCGCGCTGAACGGGCACACCTCGATGCACTTCCAGCAGGAGACGCAGTTCTTCTGATCGACCACCGCGATCATGGGGCTGGTCTTGAGCTTGTCCTTGGCCAAGAGCCCGATGACCTTCGAGGCCGTGCCCGATGCCTGTGCGACCGTGGAGGGGATGTCCTTGGGCGCCTGGCAGGCGCCGGCCAGGAACACACCGGCGGTGTTGGTCTCCACAGGCCGCAGCTTCGGATGGCCTTCTTTCAAGAAGCCGAACTCGTCGTAGCTGATGTTGAGCTTCTGCGCCAGCTCCTTGGCACCCTCGCTGGCCGTGATGCCGCTCGCCAGCACCACCAGGTCGGCGGCGATCTCCACCTGCTCGCCCAGCAGCGTGTCGGTGCCGCGCACCATGACCTTGCCGGCCTCCTCGTACAGCTTCGAGACACGGCCGCGCACGTACTTGACGCCGTACTCGGTCTGCACGCGCTTGATGAACTCTTCGTAGCCTTTGCCGGCCGCGCGGATGTCGATGTAGAAGACGTACACCTCGGTGCCCATGCCGACGTGGTCCTTGGTGAGCAGAGCCTGCTTGGCCGTGTACATGCAGCACACACTGGAACAATAGGGCCGGCCCACCGACTCGTCACGCGAGCCCACGCACTGGATGAACACCACCGTCTTGGGCTCCTCGCCGTTGGACAGGCGCTTGACGTGGCCGCCGTAGGGGCCGGAGGCGTTCAGCATGCGCTCGTACTGGAGGCCGCTGATGACGTCCTTGATCTGGCCCGAGCCGTATTCGCCATAGTGCTGCTCCCAGGGGAAGGTCTCCAAGCCCGTGGCCACGATGATGGCGCCGAAGCGCTTCTGGACGATCTCGTCCTTCTGCTCGTAGTCGATGGCGTCGGCTGGGCAGACACGCTCGCACACCCGGCACTTGCCCTGCTGGAACCAGCGGCAGTAGTCCACCTGTATGCAGGCCCGCTTGGGCACCGCCTGCGGGAAGGGGATGTAGATGGCCTTGGTGGGCTCCAAGCCCTGATTGAACGTGTCCGGGGCCTTGGCCGGGCACTTCTGCACGCAGATCTCGCAGCCGATGCACTTGGTCCAGTCGACCATCGACGCTTTCTTGCGGATGTCGACGGTGAAGTTGCCCACGTAGCCGGCCACCTTCTCCACCTCGCAGTAGGTCATCAGCTCGATGTTCTCGTGCTGCGAGCAGTCCACCATGCGCGGCGTGAGGATGCAGGCCGAACAGTCGATGGTGGGGAAGGTCTTGTCCAGCATGGCCATCTTGCCGCCGATGGTGGTCTCCTTCTCCACGATGGTGACCTTCAGACCGGCATCGGCCAGGTCTAGAGCGGCCTGGATACCGGCCACCCCTCCACCGATGATGAGGACGTCTTTGTTGACCTCGACCTCGTTGGAGTAGAGCGGTTCGAGCTGGCGGGCCTTGGCCACAGCCATGCGCACGATGTCCCAGGCCTTCTCGGTGGCCACGGGCATCTCAGTGTGGATCCAGGAGCAGTGCTCGCGGATGTTGGCCATCTCGAACAGGTAGGGGTTGAGGCCGCCGTTGTCGACGCAGCGCCGGAAGGTCACCTCGTGCATGTGCGGCGAACAGGCCGACACCACCACGCGGTCGAGCTGCTTCTCCTGGATGGCCTTCTGGATGGCCGCCTGCCCCGGCTCGGAACAGGTGTACATGATGTCCTCGGCGTGGACGACGTCCTTGAGACTGAGGGCGCGCTTGGCGACCTCCTTCACGTCCACGGTGCCGGCGATGTTGCTGCCGCAGTGGCAGACGAAGACGCCTATTCTCATGGGGCCACCTCCGCGTCCGCCGACTTGGCCTCACGCGCGGCGGCCTTCGCGGCTTTCTCCGCCGCCTTGCGCTCCTCTTCGGCGCGGATGGCAGCCGCGTCGGCGATGGCGCGCTTGACCAGCGGTCTCGGGTCGACCACGTTCTTCTCCAGCATCACATCGCTCTCGCTCAGCCCCAGCGCCAATCCCAACACCTGGGGCAGGTAGAGGATGGGCACACGGTAGTCGGTGCCCAGAGCTTTGTTTATCTGGCCCTGCTTCAGGTCCAGGTTCACGTGGCAGAGCGGGCAGCACACCACGATGGCCTCGGCGCCCGCATTCAACGCCTGCTGGATGACCTTGCCGCTCAGCCGGCGCTGTATCTCGGCCTTGGGCATGCCCACGCTCGCACCGCAACACTCGGTCTTGTAGTTCCACCACTTCACGTCGGCGCCGGCAGCCTGCAGCAGCAGGTCCATGGCCATGGGCTGCTCAGGGTCGCGGTCGCCGATCATCTCCGCGGGGCGACCGAGCAGGCAGCCGTAGTAGGGCACGACCTTGAGCTGGGAGAGATCCACCTTCACCAGGGAAGCGATCCTCTCCTCGCCCACGACCTTGAGCAGATACTCGGGCAGGTTGTACACATCCACCCGGCCGTTGTAGGGCTCGTCCAGGATCTCATTGACCTCGGCCCGCAACTCCTCGCTCTGGCGGATCTCGATCTCAGCGTTCTTCTCGCGCTGATAACACGAGGGGCAGGGAATCACCATCTCGTCGCCCACGAGCGCCGCCTGGCGTAGATTGCGCGCCGCCAGAGACTGGGCCAGCAGATGATCGATCATGTGCGCCGGCGTCGAGCCACAACAGGTCCACTCGGGCACGTCCTCGATCTCGACCCCAAGGACGGCGAACAATTTGCGCGTGGCCCGGTCGAACTCCGCAGCGGAATGTTCCAGAGAGCAGCCGGGATAGTAGGCCAGCGTCATGACCTCACCCCGCTTCCCGCAGCCTCGACCGCCTGTGCGTCGGCTCGAAGATCGGCCTTGGCAGAGGCCTTCGCACGCTCCATGCTCTTCTTGTAGATGCGGTTCACCTCAGCGGCGCCCTTGACCCGGCGAGGCACGAACTTCATCTTGCGCTTGCCCACCATGGGGAGCATGAGACCCACGTCACCCAGGGCCATCTTGGGATTGAGGGTGCCCAGATAGAACATCATCATGGAGTAGAGCTCGGGTAGACGCCCGAAGCGTGCGATGGAGCCCATGAACGCCTGGTTGAAGGTCTTCACGTGCTCGGGAACATCGCGCTCCTGGGCCGCCGCCACCGTCTTCAGCGCTTCCATGATGCCGGCGATATCGATGTTGCGCGGACAGCGCGCGGTACAGGTGAGGCACTGGACACAGAGTTGCACCGCCGTCGAATCCAACACGCGGTCCACCAGACCCACCTGCAGCATGCGCATGATCTGGTTGGGAGTGTAGTCGAACGTGAAGACGGCGGGGCAGCCGGCGGAGCAATTACCGCACTGGTAGCAGTCCCGGACGTCAGTCTCGACCTTTTTCAAGAGCCGCTCCCGATAGACCGCCGCCAGTGTCGCGTCATATCGGATCAAACCAAACCCTCCTTGAAAGAGACGGGCCCCTTTGTTGAACGGAAAGACTACTCTAAAGGCAAGATAGCACGCGTGCAGCTAGGCTCCCGCTTCCAGCGCCGCATGCCGGCTGAGGCGATCGAGGGCGACAGTCACGCCCGCACCGATGTCGAGACCCACGCCCAGGTCCTCGAGCCCACGCCCCAGTGCCGCAAGCCCAAGCACAGGATACAACGAACGCGCCGTCATCCCCATGTGACCGATGCGCACCAGGTTGCCGGCTCCCTGGCCGGACGAGAGTTGCACCCCGTATCGAGCACGCACGTGCTCGCGCACCTGCACATCGTCCAACTCGTCCGGAAGAGCCAGGGCGGTGGTACAGGCAGCCGCGATGGCTTCGCTACTCGGCCACAGGCGCAACCCCATGGCCTGGGCGCCCTCCCGACATGCGGCCGCAGCAGCGGCATGACGACCGAAGCTGGCCTCCAGACCCTCGGCCAGCAGCCGGTCCAGACAGGCCTCCAGGCCGTATACGTCCGATACCGAAGGAGTGAAGGGGAAACGTCCCTGCTCCAGATAGGTGCGCTTCCAGTCGAGCAACGACAGGTACGAGCCGCGCGGTGCCGCCGGGTTCTTCTGGATGAGTTCCCAAGCCCGGGCACTGACGGTCAGAGGCGAGATGCCCGCCGGCCCCGAGAGGCATTTCTGTGCACCTGCCACGCAGATGTCCAGTTGCCAGGCATCGGCCTCGAAGGGCATGCCGCCCAGCGACGACACACAGTCCACCATGATCACAGCTCCATGTGCCCGCACCAGAGGACCTATCCGGTCGACCGGGTTCACGGTGCCGGAGGGCGTCTCGGAGTGGACCACGGTCACCAGTTCCACTTTGGGATGGCGTACGAGGGCTTCCTCCACCGCCTCCACGGTGACGGCGTCGTCGAAGGGCACAGCCACCTCGTGCACCGTGGCTCCCCACAGGCGCAGCCAGTCTCCCATGCCCTTGCCGAACACGCCCGAACTGAGGTTCAGCACCTCCATCCCAGGGCGGACGCAAGAGCGTCCGGCGGCCTCCAAAGCTCCCACCGCTTCTCCCTGGAAAAGGATGACATCCTCGCGGGTGCGGAAGACTTGCGCCGCCTTGGTCACAGTGCGCGCAAAGAGCTCAAGAAACGCCGGGTCGTAGTGGTACATGACCGGACGACCCATCGCCGCCATGACCTCGGGCGAGACGGTGGTCGGACCGGCGCTGAGCGTGAATGCTGCCGGTTGCATGCGCATCTCCTTCCTCTGCGGCGGGCTGCTGCTCCGCCGGGGCACGCGTTCGGGCTAGTCCGCCTCCCGACGGTAGGGGATGCCGAGAGCAGCCGGAAGATACGACCGGCGGGCGAAGATGACCAGAGCCGCCATCACCACTAAGAACGGTAGCATGTAGACGACGTCGTTGGGAACGTCCACTCCCACCACCTGCAGGGCCGTCACGGCCGACAGGCACAGGCCGAATACCAGAGAGCCCACCAGCACCCAGACCGGCCGGCCGCGAGCGAGCATCGCCATCACGATGGCGATGAAGCCCAGACCGTTGGTCATGGCCGTCACGAAGACCCCGGCCGCGACCACGGCCAGATAGGCTCCACCCAGACCTGCCAGCGCTCCCGACACGAGCACCGCCCACGACCGGACGGCAGTCACACTCGTCCCGGCCGCGTCGAGCGCGTGCGGCCTCCTGCCCGCCGCCCGAAGATGCAGACCCCAGCGCGTCGAGCGGAGCACCCACGCCAGCACGACCACCAACGCCACGCCCACCCAGAAGATGCCGGGCTGGCTGAACACCGCCTCACCCAACACTGGGATGCGGGAGAGCAGGGGGAGGGGCAACTCGGCCATCTGTTCCAGACGAGGGTAGCTTGCTCCGAACTGCACGGCGTGGAGCAGGCCGGTGATGCCTTCGGCAAGCAGGATGACGCCTATGCCCACCACGATCTGGTCCAGACCCAGGCGCACGCTCAAGACCAACACGATGCAAGCCGCCGCCATGCCACCCACCACGCCGCAGAGAAGCCCCACCCAGGGCGAAGACCCGTACAGGGCCCCGTTGAAGCCGGCGTAGGCACCGATGAGCATGTAGCCCTCCATACCGATACCCAGGATGCCGGCCTGCTCGCCCACGGTCTCGCCCAAGGCGGCGAAGAGAAGGGGCAGACCAGCCAGGATCGCTCCGGAGACGAGCGCGGTGAGGAACGTGGTGCTCAGGACAGCACTCACGATCGCCTCCACAAGGTCGCCCGCCCTGCAAGGCGGGCGACGACGCGCCGACGCTGGTGCGCCGGCGCCATCACGTACGCCGACACGGCCAGGAAGAGCAGCACCAGCCCGATGAGCACCAGGATGAAGTCGTAGTCGAGTGCCGCCCTACGGGCGGCCTCGTGACCTCCTATCTCGAGCACCGCATAGAAAGCGGCCAGCGGCACCATGGCGAGAGGCCGCAGGCGCGCCAGGAACACCAGAGCGAACAGAGCCAAGCCGAACCCAGGGTTCCAGTCGGCGCGCATATAGCCCCACACGCCCAGGATCTCCACCGCAGCCCCCATGCCGACGAGAGCGCCGCTGGCGAAGAACGCGGCCATCACCAGGCGCCTGACGCGAAAACCAGCGTGGAGCGCAGCCGGCGGGTTCGCACCCAACACGGTCAGGCGCAGTCCTGTCGCCGTGCGACTGAGCACGTACCAGCCCCCAATCACTGCCACCGCGCCCACCAGGATGCCGGCATGGATGGTGGTGCCACCGAGCCGGGGCAGCAGTTGGTCTATGGGGACGGCCGTGGTCTGTGGCACCGTGGTGGTGCTGCTGCGCCACAAGCTCTTGATGAGCAGGTTGGCCAGGTTGATGCCGATGAAACTCATCATGAGCGTGGTGATGATCTCGTTCACTCCGAACCAGGCTCGCAGGTAGGCGGGCAGCACCGTCCACAGGCCGCCCACGACCAAGCCCGCCACACACAAGGCCACAAGACCGGCCCATCGTGGCATGGCAGCCATGACCCCCGGGCTCAGCCCCGCCACCACTGCGGCCGCCAGCAAGAATTGACCGTCGCCGCCGATGTTCCACAGCCCGGCGCGGAAGGCCACGATGTAGCCCATACCGATGAGCAGCAAAGGCGCAAGGCGGGTGAGCATGCCCTGCCAGCCCCCCTGGCTGAAGAGTCCGGCGCGGAAGAGGTCGCCGTAGAACGCCAGCGGATCACGGCCCAACACCACCAGGATGACCGCCCCCGCGGCCAGAGCCGCCGCCACAGGGACCACCACGCCGGCGACCCCCCGGCCCAGCCGGTGCGCGACACCGGTCCGCGGTGCGCGCGCGGGTCCTCGAGCGGAGTCACTCATGACGGACCGCCCAGCATCAACGCACCCACGCGCTGCTCCACCGACGGACCTTCGTTGCTGACCACGCCGGCGAGGAGGCCGCGCCACATGACCCCGATCCGGTCGCTCAGTTCCAGCAGTTCGTCCAGGTCGTTGGAGATGAGCACAGCCGCGACACCTTCTGAATCCGCCAGTTCGCGGATGCGGCGGCGGATGGTCACCGTCGTCCGCGCGTCAAGGCCCTGGGTGGGGTTCTGATAGATGACGAGACGGGGCGCGAACGACAGTTCGCGCCCGAGCACCACCTTTTGCAGGTTCCCCCCGGAGAGAGTGCCGCACAGGACGCCGGGATGCGGCGCACGGATATCGAAGTCACGCATGACAGCGGTGGCGACCTCGCTCACCGCGTTGCGACGCATCCGCCCCCCGCGCGTCCAGAACGGTGGCCGCCCCACCTTCTTGAGTAGCAGGTTCAGCGATATAGGAAGGGTCGATACCGTCCCCTCACCGTCACGATCGTCGGTGACGAAGCGGATACCCGACTCCTGCCGCTGTCCCACCCCGGCGTGAGTGATGTCGTCGCCCGCGAACCACAGGCGGCCCCGTAACGGTCGACGCTGCCCAGCCAATAGCCCGGCAAGCTCTCGCTGTCCGTTCCCCTCCACACCGGCCACGCCGAAGACCTCACCTCTCCACACCCGGAACGACACCCCCTGCAGCCCGCATTCCTGCCGGCCCTGCACAGTGGTAAGACCATCAGCTCTAAGCAGCGGCTCGTCGGTCTGCGCCATCGGACTGGTGGCCCATACGGCCCGGCGTCTCACCGAAGTCGGCCCGGATATCTCGCGCATGGTCGCCAACTCGCCGGCGTCATCCCCGAACATCATGCGCACGATGCGCGCCCGGACTTCGGCCTGCTGCCGCATCTTCAGCTCCTGGGGCGCGATGACGCCGGCGACGCGTCCCCCGCGAAGCACGGTCACCCGGTCGGCCAGTGCGAGGGCCTCGGGCAGCTTGTGGGTTATGAGCACGAGGGCCAGGCCTCGCTCGCGTAACGCCCTCAACACCCGCTGCAACTCGGCGGTCTCCTGAGGGGCCAACAGAGCAGTGGGTTCATCCAGGATGAGTATGTCCGCGCCGGAGGAGAGCACCTTGACGATCTCCACCAGTTGCCGGCGTCCGGGAGGCAGATCGCCGGTGACAGCCTGGGGATCGATCTCCACACCCAGACCGGCAGAGAGGCGCTGGAGATCCCGCGTCACACCGGCCCGGTCGAGCCGGAATCCGCCTCTCATCCCCAGAAGGAGGTTCTCCACCACGGTGAACTCCGGGACGAGGCTGGGGCTCTGATACACCATGCCGATGCCCATCTCCCGCGCCCGGGCGGGCCCTGCGGAAGAGGGGAGGAGTGCGCCTCGGATGACGATCTCTCCGGAATCGCACGCGCACATGCCCGAGAGGATGTGCATGAGGGTGGATTTGCCTGCACCGTTCTCTCCCAGCAGCACGTGTATCTCACCCGGCCACAGACGAAGATCGATGGCGTCGTTGGCCACCACTCCAGGGAACCGCTTGCAGACCCCTCGCAGCTCTACGGCCGGCACGCCCCCCTCGTGCAGCTGGTCTACCATGATGACGCTACTCGAGCAGCGCTTCGAGGTCTACCTTGCGATCCACGACCGGGACCTCGATGGCACCGGAACGTATGTCGGCACGGGCCTGCTCCACCCGGGCCCACACGTCGGCGGGGATGCGCTCGCTCCGCAGAAGCCTCACGCCGTCGTCCTCCAGACCCAGATAGAGCACCCGGTCGCCGTAGGTGCCATCCTCCATCTTCGTCAACGCCTCTCGGAAGACGGGGGTGTAGTCCCACACCACCGAGGTGAGCAGGATCCCCTTGTCGTCCAGCGAGCTTTTGTCCCCTATGACGTCGATGAACCACACCTTGTCCGAGCCGGCCGGCGGATCGGCGTTCTCCACCGCCTGGATCATGCCGAAGGTGGAGCCGTCACCCATGCCGAAGATGATGTCGGCCCCCGCAGCGATCACGCTCTCGGTGACACGCTTGCCCGCAGGCGCGTCGGCGTATGCCGCCTGACCGGCCTGGGCCAGCTTTATGTCGATGTCGGCGCGGGCCGCCTTCGCTCCCACGATGAAGCCACCCGCCATCTTGTTCCAGTTCTCGTCGTCTGCGGACACCACGATGCCGACCGTCCCCGACCGGCTCATCAGCGCCGCCGTCATCCCCGCGAGATAGGCCCCCTGCTGCGCGTCGGTCTCGAAATCGGCGCAGAGACCGGGGACGAGGCCACCTTCGAAAGCCCCGATCACCACCGTCTTCACCCCGGTCTCCTTGGCCAGCTGTGGACCCACGGTGTTGTAGCCGCTTGCCCACAGCACGATCCATTCGGCCCCATCGGCCGCCAACTGCCGGTACACGGGAGCGATATCGCCGTAGCCGGCTCCCTCCGACACCGCCAGTTCAGCACCGATCTCGTCGGCGATCACCCGGGCCGACTCGACCCCTTGCTGGTTCCAGCCAAAATCGTTGCCCTTCTCGGGAGCGATGATGGCGATCTTCCCCGGCATACCCGGAGATGGCTGACCGGGGCCGGGCCCGGTGGCCGACGTGTCGGTGGCACCGCCTCCCCCGGCGGGTCCTTCGCCGGAGGAGCAGCCCAGGGGCAAGGCCACCACCGCCAACGCCACCAGCATCAGCAGCGGGAGCAAGGAGAGCGCACGGGGGAGCCGGCTTCTCGACCGGCGTAGCCGCCACACGTTCATGGCTTCGCCTCCGCGCGGCCGGCGCCGTCATCGGGCCCATCGTCGCCGGCGTCGGCGCGAGCGTCACCGAACACCCGCACCAGGCTGTAGTCGGTGCGGCGTTGGGCCGGGATGAAACCGGCGCGCCTGATGGCATGCACCAGATCTTCGCAGTTCGCGCTCACCTGCAGGCCGGTGGCGGCAACGACATTCTCTTCGATCATCGTACTCCCCAGATCGTCGGCTCCGAAACGCAGCGCCACCTGACCCATCTTCAGACCCTGGGTGACCCATGAGGCCTGGATGTGAGGGACGTTGTCCAGATACAGACGGGATACGGCCAGGGTCATCAGATAGTCGACGCCTGTCGCCGCCACGGTGCGTCCCTCCAACGCCGTGTGCCGCGACTGGAAGCTCCACGGGATGAAAGCTCGGAAGCCTCCGGTCTCATCCTGCAACTCACGGACGGCGCGCAGATGCGCCACCCGGTCCTCGATCGTCTCCACACTACCGAACATCATAGTGGCCGTGCCCGGGATGCCCTGGAGATGAGCCTCTCGCATGACGTCCAGCCATTCCTTGGTGTTCGCTTTACCTGGAGCCACCTGCTCGCGCACACGGTCCACCAGTATCTCCGCCCCACCGCCGGGCAGCGAGTCGAGGCCCGCCGCCTTCAGCCGCCCCAGCGTCTCCGCCACGCCCAGGCCGCTCACCCGGCTGATGTGAACGATCTCCGGAGCTGAGAGAGAGTGGATGGTGATGGGGAACCGTTCCTTGATGGAGCGGAAGAGATCTTCGAAATAGGTGATGTCCAGCTGAGGATGGAGCCCACCCTGCATCATCACCGCGGTCCCGCCCAGATCGAGCGTCTCCTGGACCTTGGCGAAGATCTGCTCTTTGCTGAGTACGTAGGCCTGAGGCGCGCCGGGTGCGCAGTGGAAGGCGCAGAAGCGGCAGCCCGACGTGCAGACGTTGGTGTAGTTGATGTTGCGGTCGACGATGAAGGTGGCGAGCGGACCGGGGACGAGGCGCTCGCGCGCAGCATGCGCGCGAGCGCCCACCCCCAGCAGGTCGCGCGAACGCAAGAGCTGCACCGCCTCCTCGTCGGTAAGGCGGTCGGACGGGATGATCCCAGCCTGCCGGCCGGAAGAGCGGGCGGCTTCGGTCATACGCCCACCACCTCGTCGATGAAGCGCAACTGAGGCAAATCGGTCAACTCTCCCGCCTCGTGCGCGAGTTCGTAGAACCTTCGCAGCCCCTGCTGGTACACAGGGGGGAAGTCGTAGTGGAGGATGTCGAAGTAGCGTGCCAGCGCCGGCCGGTCCAGACGCGACCTCTCCAGCGCCCCTTCCACCACCTCGGCCTGATGTTCGCGTCCATAGTCCATGCAGCGGGCCAGTTCTTCTTCCACCGCCAGCAACTCGTCCTCGTGGGTGCGGGCGAACTCCTCTCGCGCCGCCCAGACGGCATAGACCATGGGCAGACCGGTCCATTCCTGCCATAGAGCCCCAAGGTCGAAACAGGTGACACCGGGTTCTGGGAAGTAGAGCGCGTCGAGCCCTTGGTCGCCGATCAGGAGCACGGCATCGTGCGCCTTCAGCGCCTGCGCCACCGAGCCCTCCAAGTCATGATACGAGGCGTCCACGCCGAGCCGCAGCTTCAGGATGGTCTTCAGCAGGGCCACCGAGGTGGCGCTCTGCTGGGTCAGAGCCACGTTGCGCACGTCCTCCAAGCGGCCGCGGGTCACCACCTGGATGCTGTCCACCGCGCCGAACGACGAGATGCTCAGACGACGAGACAACAGGAGACGCCTGTGATCGCGGGCATAGGCGATGGAACTTATCGGCCCCAGGTCTATGTCTCCCGCCCCCAGCATGCGGTTGAGATCGGTGGGCACACCGGGTATCAGCTCGAACTCGGGGTGCGGCGGGACGGTGCCTCCCGCACTCTCTGAGGTCGGCGAAGGCGAGTGCCCCGGCCGGTCGCCGCAGCCGCGGGCAAGCGCCCACATCCCTCGCCTCTTCAAGCCGTGGTACAGGGGATAGCAGTTGAGGAACTGGATATGTCCCACCCGCACCGTCATGACCCGACCTCGACGCTCTCTGGCGGAGTCGACTCGTAACGAAGCAGCGTGCGATACCAGCCGTCCCGCTCCACCGCCGGCCGTCCGGTGTCGAGGATCACCCGTACCAGTTCGTCCTTCGCCACAGCCTGGCCGAACTCGGCCCCGCTCATGAGCGTGATGACCTCTTCCACCACGGTGCCGTCCATATCGCTCGCGCCGAAGAACAGGGCCGTCTGGGCCAGCTTCAGGCCGGTCATCACCCAGTAGGTCTTGATGTGCGGGAAGTTGTCCAGCAGCAGCCGGGATATGGCCAGGGTCTTGAGATCGTCCACGCCCGTGCTGGCCTGCAGATGGGCGAGCCTGGTGTTTCGGGGCTGGAATGCCAAGGGGATGAAGGCCTGGAAACCGCCGGTCTCGTCCTGGGCCTCGCGCAGGCGGAGCAGATGATCCACGCGATCCTCTGCAGCTTCCACGTGCCCGTACAGCATGGTGGCGTTGGTCCTCAGACCCAAGCCGTGCGCCTTCTGATGGATCTCCAGCCACCGCTCTCCCGAGATCTTCTCCGGGCACACCCGCCGACGCACCCCCGCACCGAGTATCTCGGCCCCGCCGCCGGGCAGACTGTCGACACCGGCCGCCTTCAGGTCGGCCAAGACCTCGTCCACCTGCACTCCCTGCCCCTCGGCGAAATGCGCCACTTCCGAAGCGGTGAACGCCTTGAGGTGCACATCCGGAGCCAGGGCGCGGACGCCGGCCACCATATCCCGCACCTCGCAGTAAGGGAGTCCGGGATGCTCGCCTCCCACCACATGGATCTCGGTGGCCCCTTGCGCGAGCGCCTCCGCCGCCTTGGACAGCACCTCCTCGTGAGTGAGCGTGTAGGCTCCAGGCTCCCCGGGCTTGCGCGAGAACGCACAGAAACGGCAGCGGTTCCGGCAGATGTTGGTGTAGTTGATGTGGCGGTTGACCACGAAGTAGACGTCGTCACCGGCCTGCCTCCGGCGGACGATGTCGGCCAACCGGCCGATCCGCAGGAGGTCTTGTGAGCGAAAGAGAGCGAGGCCGTCCGCGCCGGAGAGACGCTTGCCTTGGGCTACTTTCTCTTCGACGGCGGCGAGGGGATCCAGAGGGTCACTGCGCGGCATAGCCCGGAGTCTAGCATACGGTCGAGCGGCGTCCTCCTGCCCGTCTTGCCGCCCAGGACTCAGCCGTTCAGGCGACCCCGTGATGGAGCGCGATGATCCCACCGGCCAGGATCTCGTAGCGGACGTTGCGCAGCCCCGCCTCCTCCATCAGCCGACGCAGGTCGTCCGGCGGTGGAAAACGTCTCACAGAAGCGGGCAAGTAACTGTACGCCGGCCGGTCGCCGGCTGCGACGCGTCCCACCCACGGCACGGCCGTGTCGAACCACAGACGATAGAACTGTTTGAACACCGGGATGCTCGGCTGCGTGATCTCCAGACACACCACCTTCCCTCCCGGCCGGCACACACGCCGCAACTCCCGGAACGCCCCCACGATATCGGGGACGTTGCGGATGCCGAAGCCCACAGTGCAGGCATCGAACCCTGCCGCGGCCCCGTCGACCGCGCCCGCCCGACCATCCGGGAACGGCAGCGCCAGCACGTCGCCGGACTGGAACTCCACGTACAGTTGGTTGCGGCCGCACTTCTCGCGCGCGACCTGCAGCATCTTCTGCGACACGTCCACTCCCACCACGCGCCCCGTAGGACCCACCGCCCGTTTGAGAGCGAACGCGAAATCGCCCGTGCCGCAGCAGGCGTCCAGCGCGCTGGAACCCGGCCCCACCTGGGCCACCATCACACCCAGCTCCCGCCAGCGATGGTGGAGTCCGGCCGTCATGAGGTCGTTCAGCCGATCGTACGAGCCCGAGATGTCATCGAACATCTCCTGTATGCGACCCGGTTCCGGGGTGGCGTCGAAGTCGCTCATGGCAGGTAGAGGCTGAGGGTGGTGAACACCAGGAAGACCACGCTGATGATGCCGTTCATGGTCATGAACGCCGTCCCCACGTGTTCGAGATCGGCCTTGCGCATGAGCCAGTTCTCGTAGAAGAGAAGCACCGCACATATTGCCACGCCCAAGTGGTAGACGAGACTCGCGCCCTGCGCCAGGCCCGTCATCACCAGCAACACCACAGCCACTGCGTGGAATACCCGGGTGACCCACAGGGAGGCCTGCGCCCCCAGATCGGCGGGTATGGAATGAAGCCCTTGCTCCCTGTCCACGGTCACGTCCTGGAAGGCGTAGATGATGTCGAACCCAGCGATCCACAGCGCCACGCCCGCTCCCAGCACGAACGGATGCCACGTCACCTCACCCGTCACCGCCACCCAGGCGCCGACCGGCCCCAGGCCGTCGGCGAGTCCCAGGAACAGGTGGCTGAGCCAGGTCCACCGCTTGGTGTAGGGGTAGATGATCATGGGGATGATGACGAGCGGCCACAAGTAGCGCGTGATGACAGGCAGGTTGAAGGTCGCCGCCACCAGCACGGCCAGGGATACGACGGCGAACGCCCACACTTGCGGGCGGCTCAAGCGTCCGGCAGGGATCTCCCGCCCCTGCGTGCGCGGATTGAGAGCGTCGATACCGGCATCGACGATGCGGTTGAGCGCCATGCCGAAACTCCGCGCCGCCACCATGGCCACGGTGATCCAGAACATACGCCAGAAGCCGGGCACGCCCAGTTGAGCCAAGAAGGCGGCGGCATAGGCGAAGGGCAGGGCGAAGACGGAGTGCTCGAACTTGATCAGACGGCCGAAGCGCGCCGCGTAGTCGGCGGCGCCGCGCGCGGCGCGCAGCCCGCGTGCGGCCCGGGGACCGTTGAGTGGCAAGGCTTTCCCCATGCTATCCCCGTCGCAGGTTCAGACCCAGATGAGGCCACAGTCCGTCGACTCGAGCCTTGACCTCGGCCGACATCTCCACGTCGGGGGGCCACTCGCGGGGATGGCCTTCCTCGGGGCTCTTGCGGGTGGCGTCGATGCCGATCTTGGCGCCCCAGAGAGGCTGCGGCGCGGCGTGGTCGAGCACGTCCAGCGGGCCTTCCGTGGCGAGCACGTCCCGCCTCCAGTCCACGTTGTTGAAGACGCGCCAGGCAACCTGAGCGTAGTCGTGCACGTCCACGTCGGCATCCACCACCACGATGCACTTGCAGAACTGCATCTGCCCGGCACCCCACAGAGAGTGCATGACCTTGCGCGTGTGAAAGGGATAGCGTTTGTGCATGGACACCAGCGCGCAGTTGTGGAAAGCCCCCTCCTTGGGTAGGTCCATGTCCACGAGTTCGGGCAGTGTCATACGGATGAGCGGTAGAAACAGCCGTTCGGTGGCCTTGCCCAGATAGCTGTCCTCCATGGGCGCCTGCCCCACGATGGTGGTGGAGTAGACAGGGTCCCTGCGATGCGTAAGCGCGGTGAGGTGGAGCACCGGATAGCAATCGGCAAGGGAGTAGTAGCCGGTATGGTCGCCGAAGGGGCCCTCCACACGCTCTTCGTCCAGATCGACGTATCCTTCCAACACGATCTCGGCGTCCGCGGGCACCTGCAGATCGACCGTGCGGCACTGCACCAACTCCACGGGCTTGCCCCGCAGGAACCCGGCGAACAGCATCTCGTCCAGCATACCCGGCAGAGGCGCGGTGGCGGCGTAGGTGACAGCCGGGTCGGTGCCGATGGCCACCGCCACCTCCATGCGTCCCGCGGAGACGCGGTAGGCCTCAGCCGCATCCTTGTGGATATGCCAATGCATGCCCGTGGTGCGGCGATCGAACACCTGAAGCCGGTACATGCCCACATTGCGGCGCCCGGTCTCTGGATGCCGAGTGAACACCAGCGGCAAGGTGACATAGCGGCCGGCGTCCAGAGGCCAGCACTGCAGGACGGGCAGAGCGCTCAGATCGACTTCGTCGCCTATGCGCACCACCTCGTGGCATGAAGCCCGCTTGACCATCTGCGGCCGCAGCGAGGCCAGATCTTTCAGGCGGGCGAGCGCCTTCAGCTTCTCCCAGGCGCTATCGGGCAGATCGAGCGCCACCAGGTCCTCCACCCGCCGGGTGAGTTCCTGGTACGAGCCGACTCGCAGGGCCAGACACATCCTCTTGTCGCTGCCGAACTGGTTCACCAGCACGGGTATGTCGGAACCCGTGGGATGGGTGAACAGGAGCGCCGGACCGCCGGCCTTCACCACGCGGTCGGCGATCTCGGTGATCTCCAGCACAGGGTCCACCGGTGTGTCGATGGTCACCAATTCGCCCTGCTCGCGCAGGAGTCGGATGAAGTCACGCAGGTCCTTCATCGAGATGCAGCCTTGTGCCCCTTCTCGGCGAGCACCCCGCAGTAGACGGCCAGTGTCTCCTCGGCGGCTCTGTCCCAGGAGAAGCGCGCCGACTGCCGCACGCCTTGCCACCTCAGATCGTCATATAGGGCGGGATCGGTGAGCAGACGCACCACGCATTCCTCGAAATTGTCGAGGGAGATGGGATTGAACAGCATGGCTGCCGTGCCGGTGACTTCGGGCAGCGACGATGAGTTAGAGACCACACAGGGAGTGCCGCAAGCCATAGCCTCCAGAGGAGGCAGACCGAACCCCTCGTAGAGGGACGGGAACAGGAAGATGGTGGCGGCAGAGTAGACGGCGGCCAGATCGTCGTCACGGATGAAACCGGGGAACAACACGCTCTCGTGCAGACCGGCCTTCTCGACCTCCTGCCGGATCTTCCCGAACTGCCCGGACTGAGCCCCGGCCAGCACCAGCGGCAGGGACTCGGGCAGACGGCGCTGCAACCGACCCCACGCCTGGACGAGGAAGTGGAGGTTCTTCTCCGGCCGGAAATCACCCACCCAGAAGGCGAAACGCTCGGGGAGAGAGTATCTCCGCCGGACCGCCTGCAGGATGTCCGGGTCGGACTGCGCCTCGAACTCCTCGGAGACGCCGTTGTAGATGACCCGCACCTTGGCCGGATCGACTCCCGAGTACGCACTCAGCGCTGAGTAGCTGATCTGTGACACAGTGATGATGCGGCTTGCTTCCTCCAGCGTGCGGGCGAGTTGCCGCTTGTAGCGCAGGCGCGACACGAACCCCACACTGCGGGGATAGAGCAACGGTGTGACGTCATGGATGGTCGCCACCAGAGGCACGGGCGTGGGGCTGGGAGCCCATGGGCTCGGGACATGCAGCAGATCGATGCCGGCCTTCTCCACCAGGGAGCGGAACGCCCTGCGGCCTCCTGGGTTCAGGGGATCCATGTTGGCCGACACCAGCGTGAAGGTAGACGCCGACGGGATGGCGCCCTTCTCTTCATCCTGGCAGAAGACCACGAACTCGATGCCGGTGTCGGCGAAGCGAAGGAGGAGGTTGCGCGAGTACGTGCCTATACCCCGATAGCGTATCGCCCGCGCATCGAAGCCTATCCTCACGCGTGTCCTCCCGGGCCGTGCCCGCGCACATATTCAATTCTACCCGCGTCCTGCCGAAATACTAACAGAAGGCCGGATGGTGTCTTGCACCACCAGCCAGCGGGCTTATAATGTGAGTGCATTTTTCTATCGTGAGCGAAGAGGTTAGCGTGCCGAAGGACGTCTTCCACCAGCCAGCTGAGGAATCCGGCGAGCGTCGCGCGGTGCTGGAGAAGGCCCGGCGCATCCTCGATGAGCACAAACTCGAGATCACCAAAACGTGGCTCAGCCGACTCATCTCGCAGATCGACGACCTTGAGGCCTTAGAGAAGTTCCCCACCCAGGAGAGCATCCGCACCTCGGTGCAGCTGGTGGAGGGGCTGGCTGAGACGCTCCACGACAAGGAGGTCTTGGGTCAGTTCGAGCCGGGCGGCTCGTACTACCAGCTGGCTGCCACGCTCGGATTCCTGCAGCGCAACAACAACACAGCCATTGGCTCACTCTCCGGCAGTCTCGACGCGTTGGAAGACGCCATCTGGGACTGGCTGACGGAGGGCATGCGCCACCAGGACCGCGAGGTCTTCCACCTGGTGCGTACGCTGCGGCTAGGTCTACATCAGATCATGACGGCCGCGACCGAGGCCTATCACCAGCAATCGAGTGCCGAACTGGACCGGTTGGCTCACACCGACGGCCTCACCGGACTACGCAACCGTCGCTTCCTCGACCAGGAACTCTCCCGCCACGTGGAACTCTACAAGCGCTATCGCCATCCCTTCGCGCTGCTCATGCTCGACTTCGACAACCTCAAATGGGTCAACGACACCTTCGGCCATGCGGCAGGGGATTCGGCGCTCAAGCATCTCGCCAACATCATGCAGATGAACGTGCGCGACGTCGATATACCCTGTCGGTTCGGCGGCGACGAGTTCGTCATCCTCATGCCCGAGGCGGACAAGCATGCCGTCTCCAGCGTGGGCACCCGTATCTCCGAATCGGTGAAGAAGACCCGGTTCAAGATGGGGCGCTCGTTCGCCAGCCTACAGGTGAGTTACGGCGTGTCGGCCTGCCCCGAGGACGGGGTGGAGGTGGAGGCCCTTCTGCAGGAGGCCGATGCCGGACTCTACCGGGCCAAAGAACACAAGGCCAGCCCGGCCGCCGAGTAGCCGGCTGGGCCTAGACGGCCGCCTCTGGCGTCCCCGACGTCCCCGGCGCCCCTGACTCCTCGCCCGATACCCGTACAATCGCATCCGCATCGCCCTGTGCGCGTGGGGTCGCACACTCGTACGCCTCACCCCGCAAAGTCTCGACCGCGTGAGCCAACGCCGGCGCGATGATGGCGAAGTGCTCGCGACAGGCTTTGGGACTCCCGGGCATGTTTATGATGAGTGTGCGCTTCCGCACCGCTGAAGTGGCCCGGCTCAACATGGCATGTGGAGTGATGGCCAGCGACGCGGCCCGCATGGCCTCCGCGAAGCCGGGTGCCGGCCGGTCGGCCACCGCCAGAGTGGCCTCGGGCGTGCGATCGCGCGGAGCCAAGCCCGTACCGCCCGTCGTCAGGACCAGGTCGGTCTCGCCGCTGTCGGCCAATGAGATGAGGAGAGACTCCAACTCGGACTGCTCGTCCGGTATGACGAACGGCTCAGGCACCACGGCGCCCAGTTCCTGCAGGAGTGAACGCAGCAGAGGTCCGGAGGCATCGGTGCGCAGGCCGGCACTGGCCTTGTCGCTGAGAGTGACCACCGCCGCCCGGATGGGAGCAGACGCCTTCGATCCTTCGGCTGCCTCTCCGCTCACTCGCCGCCTCCCCAGGCAAGCACGTGGACCGGGTCGCCCGGCACCACCCGGCCGCCCCGCACCACGCGCACGAAGATGCCTTCGCGGGGCATGACGCAGTCGCCCGCCTGATGATAGATGGCACACCTCGTGTGACATTCCTTGCCGATCTGGGTGACGACGGTCAGGGCCTCGCCTATCTGGACGGTGGTCCCGATAGGTAACGCAGCCACTTCGATACCACTGGTGGTGATGTTCTCAGCGAAGTCGCCCGGGCCCACTTTCAGACCCTTAGCCACCATCTTATCGATGGATTCCTGAGCCAGCAGGCTCACCTGCCGGTGCCACGGACCCGCGTGAGCATCGCCTTCGATGCCGTGGTCGGCGACCAAGGTCACCTCCGCCACCGGCTTCTTGCGTTCGCCCTTGGCGGCGCTGACATTCACCGTCAGCACCGAGCCCGCCGGAAGCTCCGGAGGCTGCACCCCTGCCCCATGCGCCGTCGCGCCGACGTCAGCCTCGCCATGCTCCTCACCCGGGCGGAGGAAATCCTCCTTGCCGCCCGTCTTCTCGAGAAGGCGTACGTCGCCGATGATCATGCCCCGGTCGACTGCCTTGCACATGTCGTAGATAGTGATGGCCGCCACGCTGGCGCCCGTGAGGGCCTCCATCTCCACGCCGGTGCGATCCTCGGTACGGGTGATGCACTCGATGTCCAGCCGAGGCTCGTCTTCCGCCACCTCGAAGGTGATGTCCACGTGCGTGAGGGCAAGCGGGTGACAGAGCGGCACCAACTCCGAGGTCCTCTTGGCCGCCATGATGCCGGCCACCCGGGCCACCGCCAATACGTCACCCTTGGGGAACGCCTGTCGCTTGAGCATCTCCATCGTCGCGGGAGCCATCCACACCCTCGCACCCACCCGGGCGGTGCGGCAGGTAGGCACCTTGCCGCCCACGTCCACCATGTGGGCCTCGCCTGCGCTGTCGATGTGTGTCAGCTCGCCGCCCGTGGTCAGCGCGTCATCCACCTCAGCCCCCCACCTGTGACATGTTCCTGCTGGTCCGACCGGGAAGGATGTTCTTGTCGAACGTCTTGTGCTCCAGCGCGGTGCGGATGGCCTCGAGGACGCCGTCCCTGTCGCGATCGCGGATGGCAGGGCGGACGTCCACCTCGTCGCTGGAGAAGAGACAGCTCTTGAGTCGACCGTCGGCCGTCAGACGCAGCCGGTTACATTCGCCGCAGAAGTGGTCGGACATCGAACCGATGAACCCGATGGTCCCTTCGTGGCCGGGGAAGCGATGGTACCGGGCCGGGCCCCAGCCCCCTGGTGACGGCACCGACATGAGCGGCCCCAGGTCCGACTCCAGCTTCTCCAAGGCCTCTTCCAGTTCGGCCTTTGTGAGCATCTCATGGGTGGAGCCCGGACCGCAGCCGCCCACCGGCATCCACTCGATGAAGCGGACATGCAGAGGCCGGTCCTTGGTGAGGGCGACGAAGCGGTCGAGTTCTCCCACCAGCTCCGGCATCATGACCACGTTCAGCTTCACCGGCTGCAGGTCGTGGGCGAACGCCGCTTCGACTCCGGCCAGCGCGCTCTCAAGCCGCCCGCAGCGGGTCAGTCGGTGGTAGCGCTCAGAATCGAGGGAGTCGAGGCTGATGTTGACCCTGTTCAGGCCCTGCGCCTTCAACTCGCGCGCGAAGCGGGGCAGGAGCACGCCGTTTGTGGTGAGCGCGATGTCGCGGATGCCGGGCAGCCTGCGGATGAGGCCCACCAGTTCGGGGATACCCCTGCGCACCAAGGGCTCTCCCCCGGTGATGCGGATCTTGGAGAAGCCCAATTCGGTAGCGGCCCGCACGAAGAACACCATGTCTTCGTAGCCCAAGATCTCATCGTGGCTCTTGAACTGCACTCCCCCGGGGGGCATGCAGTACACACAACGGAAGTTGCAGCGATCGGTGACCGAAAGCCGCAGATAGTCGACAGTCTGTCCCGCGGGAGGATTCACAGTCCTATGCCTCGTGGTCGTAAGACGATGCGTTATACTCGCGCGAGTATACACCTTTCGATGAGATCCGCGAGACCCGCGAAGTCATCGAGGGCGTACTGCGGCACGGGGTAATCGGGGAACGACTGATCGCTGGTGATACCGATGAGCTCGTCGGGGGTGCTCACCAGGGAGTCACTGCGCGCCCGGCGGGACACCTCGATCTTCGGTGCATCCTGGCGTTTGAAGCCCTCGGTTATGATCACGTCCACGGCTTCACGGATGTGCCGGATGAGTTCACCCATAGGCCTCTCGTCATCGACCGTCACCTGCCACACATACTGGTCGGGCGACGAGATGCCCACCACCTCGGCCCCCGCCTCGCGGAAACGGTACGAGTCGGTGCCGGGGATGTCGATGTTGAATCCATGGGTGTCGTGCTTCAGCACCGCCACTCGATACCCACGTCGCCGCAATTCCCCGATGACGCCCAGCACCACCGTGGTCTTGCCCGATTTCTTCTTGCCGATGAACGACACGATGGGCAGCGGCGACGAGTCCATGAAGGCCCGGATGCGCGGCTGCAACGCCATGTGCCACTCCTCGTCACTCTCGGCCAGGCCCGCCCGCGCCGCCCGCAACTCCTCGGGAGTGTTGACGTTGAGGAACATCTTCTCCGGGTCCCCGTAACGACCGTCGTCCAGGTCGAGGAACCCCGTGTTGAAGTCGGGATAGATGTCGAAGATGCGCCGGCCGCCCGCCTGGATGAAGGCCAGATAGGCGTCGAGCGTGCGCTTGCTGTACACGGCGCAGAGA
The DNA here is from genome assembly GCA_040772905.1 of Thermoleophilia bacterium. Lineage (GTDB taxonomy): Bacteria > Actinomycetota > Thermoleophilia > RBG-16-64-13 > RBG-16-64-13 > JAXGXJ01. The sequence goes on from JAXGXJ010000004.1 coordinate 347,138, forward strand.
GGCTGCATATAGCCGGCGTGACGGGGCACGAACACGTCGTACCCCTCCGACCTGTCTGCCAGTTCCCACAGCAGGCGCCGGGAGACGAAGGGCATGTCGCAGGCCAGGCAGAGCACGCGCTCGGTGGGAGCCGCGAGCACCGCGGTATACAGTCCGACCGCCGAACCGGCGGCATCGATCGCATCACGCACCACCGGCAGCCCCAGAGAATGGAAGCGTGTTGCATCCTTGACCACCACGAACGTGTGCGGGAAGAGCGAAGCCGTGCGGTCGCGCATCCACTCCAGCAGCGTCCCTCCCTCGAACGCAGCAAAGGCTTTGTCTTCACCCATGCGCGTGGAGAGACCACCCGCCAGCAAGGCCAGACTCATGTCTGACCGGTAGGGCTGCCAGAAGAGGGTGCCGGACCCGGCGCTCACGGCTTCGCTCACGCTCTCGCCTGCACCCACGCCGCCGCCCATATCGCCCGCGGTCCGCCCGCCGGTGACGTCGACGCCGGTCATGCTCGCTGCCTCATCAGGTATCCTCCAGGACTTGCAGGGCGGCGGCCTTCACACTGGCCACCATTCGTCTACCGGGCTCAAGCGCCATCTGCTCAGCCGAGGCCCGGGTGATGAGAGAGATTACCTCACCTTCCCCGCCGAAGGCGACCTCGGCGTCCGGAGCGCAATCCAGTCGTAGGACCACCCGCACCAGCGGGCCGCTCAACGACATACCTTCGACCACCCCATACCAATGGTTGCGGATGGAGCAGCTTCCGGCCTCTCCCGAGCTCAGGTCGAGCCCGAGACCCACATCTTCGGGACGTATTGCCAGCGCCACCTCGTCGCCCACCTGCGCTGCGGCTATCACTTCCACCTCTATGCCGGCCCGGGTACGCACGCGACATAGACCCTCCGAGCAGGCGATCACCTCACCGTGCCAGATGGTCTCCGCTCCGGTGAAATCGGCCACAAATGTGTTCTGAGGCCGAGTGAACACCTCCTGAGGAGTGCCTATTTGCACCACTCTACCGTCCTGAACGACGGCTACCCGCTGCGCCAGAGCCAAGGCCTCGTTGTGTTCATGGGTGATGATGACCACCGTGGCGGCCAGATGCTGTACCACTCGGCGCAGGTCCTCGCGGAAACGACGACGCACGTGCACATCGAGATTGCTGGTGGGCTCGTCCAAGAACAGGATCTCTGGCTCCAGCACCAGCGCCCGAGCCAGTGCCACCCGTTGCAGCTCGCCCCCGGAAAGAGTGCGCATATCGGCCTCGGCCAGGCGGGAGACCCCCATCAGGTCCAGCGTCTCCACCACCTTCCGTCTGAGCTGCTTCCGTGGCAGACGGCGGAACCTCAGGCCGAAGGCCACGTTGTCGATGACCGACCCCTGGAACAGCAGCGGCCGCTGGAACACCGAGGCCGTGCGTCGCCGGGCGGCTAGGTCGTGGATGTCCGCCCGGGTCCCGAAGTACCTCACCTCACCGGCGTCCGGGGCCTCCAGCAGAGCCAGCAGGCGAAACAGCGTCGTCTTGCCCGCACCGTTGGGACCCAGCACAGCCAGCACCTCACCTTCGCGCACGTCCAGTGAGGGCACATCCACCACGGTGCGGTCCCCGTACCGCTTGACCAGCCCCGTCGCGCTGATGGCCGCCCGCCTGGCGGCGGCCATCAGCCCCGGCCCCGGCGGGACGTCCACTCCTCCCCTGCTCACGACTGGAGCCACCGGCGCTTGATGCCCTGCTGCGACCAGGTGAGAAGAAAGGTGACGATCACCGCCACCACCAAGAGGATGATGCCGAAGGCCATGGCGGCGGCGTACTCGCCCTGACGCACCAAGGCCATGGTGGCAGTCGTCATGGTGCCGGTCTTGTTGTGGCCGTTGACCGAGAGGTTGCCACCCACCATCATGACGGCCCCCACCTCGCTGATGGCGGCGCCGAAGCCGGCCACTATGCCGGACAGCATGGTCACGCGCGCTTCTCGGATGATCAACCACACGGCCTGCCAGCGAGAGGCGCCCAGACCCATGGCCTGCAGGCGCACATCCTTGGGCACGGAGGCGACCCCACCCATGGCGATGGCGGCCACCACCGGCGCGGCGATGAAGAACTCCGCCAGGATCATGGCAGGCCGGGAGTAGAGCAGGCCCAAAGAGCCCAGCGGCCCCTGCCTCGACAGCAGCATGAACACGAACAGTCCCACCACCACCGGAGGCAGCATAAGACCGACGTTGAGGATGGTGGCCGCGGCCCCCCAGCCCCAGAAGCGCTTCAATCCCAGATACGTGCCCAGCGGGATGCCCACGATCATGCCGAGCAAGGTAGCGATTCCTGCCACCTGCAGCGACATCCACATCGTCTCCAGGACGTAGGCGTCGCCACTGGCCAGCAGGCGGAAGGCCTCCTTGATGGCATCCCAGAAGAGACCCACTACTCCACCTGTCCGGCATTGGGCACGAAGAGTGACGAACCGAACACATCCTTGCCGAACGGAGCGATGATCTCCTGCTGCACGGCATCAGAGACGATCCAGTCCATGAAGTCACGTGCGCCCTGCTGGTTGCGGCCGTTCTTCGCGATGATCACGTGATACTGATTGAACAACGCCTCATCGCCCTCCACAAGTATCTCCAGCCCCAGGGCCGTCTTCTTGGTGAGGAAGGTGGCGCGATCGCTCAAGGTATAGCCGCCCTTCTGGTCGGCGATGGTGAGTGTCTCTCCCATGCCCTGCCCAGTGCTCTGGTACCACTCCCCGGAGGGTTCGATGTCTGCAGTCTTCCAAAGGGCCTTTTCCTTGTTGTGGGTGCCCGAATCATCCGCACGTGAGAAGAACAGGCCGCCGGCGGAGGCGATGGTCGCCAGAGCCTCGGGGGCACTGGACATGTCTCTGACGCGCGCGGGGTCGTCCGCCGGCCCCACTATGACGAAATCGTTGTACATGACTGCCTTGCGTTCCATGCCGTAGCCGTTCTCCATGAAGGTCTTCTCCGAGGCGGGTGAGTGGACCAGCAGCACGTCGGCATCACCTGTCTCGCCGAGCTTCAAAGCCTCACCGCTGCCCACTGCCACCACTTTCACCGTATAATGGGGGTAGGCCGACTCGAAGGCTGGGATGAGGGCGTCGAACAGCCCGGAGTCCTGTGTGGAGGTGGTGGACGCCAACACCAGATCGCTGCTCCCGCCCGCGGGGACCGTGCTCTCGACGGCCTCGGTCGTGGATGCGGATGCCGCTGCGGGATCCGTCGTCGTCGTGCCGGGGACATCGTCCCCACACCCGGCCATCGACAAGCCCAGCACGAGTACCGATACCAGCACCAAAGTCCGCACCCACGCACACGCCGCCCGGCAGCAAGTCTTTCTGGATGTCATCTCCGACGTCTCCTTCATCACTGTGATGTGGAGGAAGACCACACGGCGATGGCACACGAGACCTCGTCAGCAGAAGTGGCCCTCCCATGGACCACTTGTAATGATACACATAACACAATAGGTCATCGACCGCCGTCCTCCCCCGCCGCAGGCTCGGGGGAGGTGGCCGATGTCGCAGCCGGGTGAGGGTGCGTGCGATGCGAGCTGGGCGGACATACGCAGAACGGCGCCCATTGGCACAGACGTTGGCGCACCCCTACGTGGTTGGCGGCACGTGCCACCACGCTGTACTCCACCCCCAGCTTGTCCGCGAGATGCTCCGTCTCCTGGCAGCTGAGTTCGTTGTTCACAGCCGCCGCTTTCACCGCGGCTTTCACATCCTCGAAATCCATGGGCACCTCACCGACGACAGGCCGCACGGCCGCTAAAGGTCTCAGCCCCAGTGGCCGATAGTGCGACACAGAGTGCCTGTATTCTCCATTTGCGTCAAGACAGGGCACACCGGTCGAGAGCGCTGAGAAGGGATCGCCATGCCTGATTTCGACCGCATCCTCACCGCGTATGAGCATCGCCTGCGGCAGTTGGCGGACGAATTGATCGCCGACCTCGATCCTTCCCCTGAAGAACAGGTGCACATGCTCCTGGTCACCCAACTGCTGCAGTCGGTGGTACGGACCTACGAGTCGTTTCAGTTGAGTCACGGCAAAGCTCTGGAGGCCAGCACTTCGGTCATGTATGCAGCCGCCGGCCACGAGGGTCGCGGTGCGCTCAACGTGCCTCTTCGCAGCCTGGTGGACTCGGGTACGCTGACTCCCGCCCAGGCCCGCTTCCTGAACGGCAATCTGGGCATGAGGCGGACTATCCTCATCAGTGGGGGGCCGAACGTGGGCAAGTCCACCCTGCTGAACGCCTTGATAGGACTGCTGCCCAATGATCAGCGCCTCACCTCGGTTTCCGAGGAGGGCGACGATCTGCCGGTCTTACGAGGCCGCTCGTTCTTGGTGCAGTCGACGGCGTCCGAGAACACGCGGGAACGTCAGGCGGCGTTCCAGCGGGCCGCTTCCCTGCAGACCGACTGGCTGGTGGTGGGAGAGCTCAAGCCCAGCGACGGACCCGCCTTCGTGGAGGCCGTCAGCGGCGACATGGCCGCACTCGCCACCCTGCCCGTGGCGGACCCGGCCGCTTGTCTGGCCGAGTGGTTGGGGCTGGAGGGAGCTGCTGCCGAGCGCCTCGCCGACCTCAACCCTCTCATCGTAGAGATGGAGAGAGACAAGACCGGCCGCCCACGCATCTCCAGAGTGATCGAACTCACCTTCAAAGATGGCTCCGTGTTGGTGATCCCTCGGCGGCAGTAGCGTTCGGCGGCGGCGGGCTGCGAACCAGCCCCTCGGGATTCAGCCTTCCTGCCCGTCCTCCACGGACCCGCCCGACTCCAGGAGCGCGCGCAGGCCCGACTCGTCGATGGCCGCCACACCTAGGTTCTCGGCCTTGGTCAGCTTAGACCCCGGGTCGACTCCCGCCACCACGTAGTCGGTCCTGGCGCTCACCGATCCCGTCACGCGACCGCCCGCGGCCACGATGGATTCGGTCGCCTCTTGCCTGGAGAGGCCGGGCAACGTGCCCGTGAGCACGAAGGTCTTACCGGCAAGCGGCCTCGCTCCTCCGCCTGCGGCCGCGCCGGTGGGCGGAGACTCTTCGACGGTGGCCACCGGCAGCCCGGCCTCCTCGAGCCGCGCGACCAGCTCCACGGTGCGAGGGTCGTGCAGATAGGTCCACGCACTCTGGGCGATCACCGGGCCGATGCCGGGCGTCTCGGCCATCTCATCTGCAGTGGCCTGCTGCAGCGCCTTCACCGAACCGAAGCGCCCGATGAGCAGGGCGGCGTTCTCGCTGCCCACGTGTGGGATGCCGATGGCGAACAGCAGGCGGGCGGGTGAGCGACTCTTGGAGGCTTCGATGGCGGCGACGATGTTCGCCGCGGACTTCTCGCCCAGACGCTCCAGCGCGGCCAACTGCGAAGCCTCCAATGAATAAAGGTCGGCGGGGTCGCGCACCAAGCCGAGTTCCAGCAGACGGTCGACCAACTGGTCACCCACGCCCTCGATGTCCATAGCACCCTTGCTGACGAAGTGTTTCACCGCCTCCGCCTTCTTGCCCGGACAATCAGGATTGGGGCACCTCACCGCCACTTCGCCCGGCACCCGGGCCACGGGCGTGCCGCACGCAGGGCACTCACTCGGCATACGGAAAGGCGCCTCCTGCCCCGTGCGCCGGTCGGTGAGCGGCGCCACCACCTGGGGGATGACATCACCGGCCCGCTGGACGATCACCAAGTCGCCCTCACGCAGATCCTTGCGCAGGATGTCTTCCTCGTTGTGCAACGTGGCCTTGCGCACCGTCACTCCGCCCACTTCCACCGGCTCCAGTTCAGCCCACGGGTTGAGCACTCCGGTGCGGCCGACGTTGATGTTGATCCGCAGCAGGCGGGTCTGCGCGGTGCTGGGAGCGAACTTGAAGGCCACCGCCCATCGCGGGTCTCGTCCTACCGAGCCCAGCGCGGCCTGCAAGAGACGGTCGTCCAGCTTCACCACCACTCCGTCGATGTCGTAGTCCAAAGTGGCGCGTCGCTCCTCCCACCAACGGAAGCCCTCCACGATCGCGGCCAGGTCCGTGACGACGCGGATGTGCGGATTGACCCGGAAGCCCGCCCTTTCCAGCCAGGCAAGCACCTCCTGCTGCCGCTCGAAGGCGATGCCCTCGGCCGCCCCCACACCATAGAACCAGGCCGACAGGGGTCGGGCGGCGGTCACACGGGGGTCGAGTTGGCGCAACGAACCGGCTGCAGCATTGCGCGGATTGGCGAACGTGGGCTCGCCGGCAGCCACGCGCTGCTCGTTCAGTCGTTCGAACGCCTCCAGGGGCAAGTACACCTCTCCGCGGATCTCGATGGAAGCCGGGAAGGGCACGGCGTCTTGGCGAAGGGTCAGGGGCACGGCGGGGATGGTGCGCAGGTTGAGGGTCACGTCCTCTCCCACTTCCCCGTTGCCGCGCGTGGCGCCCACCACCAGGCGGCCGTCGTCGTAGCGAAGCGACATGGCCAGTCCGTCGATCTTGGGTTCGAGCAGGAAGCTGAGGGCGGATGGGTCGGCTCCGGCCTCTTGTGCCAACCTGACCGTGCGGGCGTGCCATGCTGCCAGCTCTTCTTCGTTCCGAGCGTTGGCCAGTGACAGCATGGGTTCGCCGTGCCGCACCTCCGTGAAGCCGGCAAGGGGTTCTCCACCCACACGCTGAGTAGGAGAATCGGGTGTCACCAGCTCGGGATGAGCCTCCTCCAGATCCTGCAGCTCGCGGTAGAGGGCGTCGTACTCGGCGTCGGAGATCTCGGGGCTGTCGAGGACGTAGTAGCGATACTCGTGATGCCGGACGAGATTGCGCAACTCCTCGATCCGTCTCATGGTGGCCGCGTCCGCCGACACCGCTCCTCCTTCTAGACCCCCAGGAACTCTGCCAGTGCAGAGACAGTATGGACCACCGTGTCAGGCTTTTCAGCCGCAAGGATCTCGGCGGAGAAGACACCCCAGGTGACGCCCACCGCGTGCACCCCGGCGGCGTGCGCGGCCTGCATATCAGCGGGGGCGTCGCCCACGTAGGCGGCCTCGGCGGGCGGTACTCCCAACTGCTTCAGACACAGCAGGATGGGATCGGGGGAGGGTTTGTTCCGCGGGCTCTCGTCGGCGCAGATACTGGCGTCGAAGTAGCTCTCGATCCCACACAGATCGAAAGCCATCTGCGTGGTGTAGCGCGACTTGGAGGTCACCAACCCCAGCTTCACCTTCGCCAGCTCCAGAGAATGCAGCAGCTGCAGGATGCCATCGTAGAGCCGGAGCATACGGTCGTGCTCGCGATGGTTGAACTCGCGGTACACCGCCACCAGTTCGTCGGCGTGCTCGGGACTCAGCATGTACATCTGCTCACGCAGAGGACGGCCCACGTTGGCGATGGATTCCTCCCGGTCCATCTCCCGTCCCAAGACCTCGCGGGCGGCGTGCTGGAAGGACAGCACTATGAGCTCCACCGAGTCGACGATGGTACCGTCGAGGTCGAAGACCACGGCACGGAAGGGCGATCGGCGCCGCGCGTCCTCGCACCCCGGGTCGGCCGGTGTCGGGCTCTCTGCGCTCACAGGGCCTCCTCCAGATCGAGCTCTTCCTCCCAGCAGCGCAACCTGTCGAGAGCACGGTGCGACATGAGGTCGAACTGCAGCGGCGTGATGGAGATATAGCCTTCGGCCACCGCCTCGAAGTCCGACCCCTCCTGCAGGTGGTAGCTCAAGTCGTCGTTGTAGATGCGGTAACTCCGCCGGCTGCCTTGGCCTGCGTGGTACTGCACCTTGTCGCCGTAGATGCGCTTGCCCAGCACGGTCATGCGGGCCCCGCGCATCTGGGCCCAGGGACGATCGGGACAGTTGACGTTCAGCAGCGTCTTCTCGGGGAAGCCTTCGCGCACGATCTTCTCCACAAGGTGGCGCGCGAAGCGCGCCGGGACATCAAGGTCGTAGTCAGGATGATAGCCGTGTGCCGACAGAGCGATGGCCGGGATCTCCAGCATGATGCCCTCCAGCGCGGCCGCCACCGTTCCCGAGTAGGTGATGTCGTCGCCCAGGTTCTCACCCAGGTTGATCCCCGAGACGATGAGATCGGGCGCCCGCTCCAGCAAGCCCAAAGCCGCCATGCGCACACAATCCACCGGAGTGCCGTCGGTGCTGAAGGCGAGGCTCCCGTCGGGCAGTTCGACTTCCTCCACCCACAGCGGTGAATGCATGGTGATACTGCGGGCTGCGCCGGAGCGGTTCTGGTCGGGCGCGACGATGCGCACATCTCCCACAGGATCGAGCGCGGCCTTGAGCGCCATGAGCCCCGGGGAATGGACCCCATCATCGTTGGTGAGCACGATGAGCGTCCGCCCGGTCGCAAAACGGACGAGGGGAAAGTCCCTCTCAGTAGTCACGGAGGCGGAAGGTCAGTCGGTCTTGGTCGCGGAAGAAGCGGCGGCTGCAACGCTGCCCGACTTCTCGGCAGGCTTCTCCGCCGTAGCGGTGGCGCTTGCTGAAGACGATGTGCAAGCGCTCGACGCGCTCTCTGCGGACGATCCGTTCCCGCTCGACCCGGTACTCACTGAGCTCTTGGTGTTTTTGCCATAGTCGGTGCTGTAGAAACCGCTGCCCTTGAAGTGGATGGCCACAGGGAAGAGCAGACGCTTGACGGCCTGACCGCACACTTCGCACTCGGTGATGGGGTCGTCGGACATACGCTGGAAGCGCTCGAACTGATGTTCGCATGAGACGCAACGGTATTCGTAGGTTGGCACTGCAACGACCTCCTGATTCCTTGCACGAGACCCAGTATAGCGGATTACAGTGACAACGTGCAAAGAAATCTGGCACTCTCCGCCCTAGAGTGCCAAAACGTCGCCCATGGGTCGCATACACTCGAGGTCGCTCAAGGTCAGCGGTTGCGCGACCAAGCCAGGAAGGCGGCGAAGGCCATGATCACCCAGTTGATGATGCCGCGGCCCGAGAAGGTGAACACCACGGCGTCCCAGGTGACCCCGAAACTGAGCAACGCCGCGAACAGCGGTGGGATGATGAAGGCCCACAGCGTCGCCACGGCGGCCACGATGCCGGTGCTCGTCCCCCGATACCGCCCGCTCGCGCGGGATACCGCTTCACCGATAAGGTAGCCGATACCGGCCGCGACGAAGAAGAATAGGAAGAAGAAGCCGATGGCGCCCAGGATGAAGTAGTAAGCGAAACCGATGGCCGTCCCCGCGCCCAAGCCGGCGGCCACTGCCCGCAGAAGGCGGCCGCTCTTGAGCGTCACTCGGGAACTGCGGGGCATCCGCGCGCACTCAGCGCACTTGATGCCCACCGCGGAATAGACCATGCAGTCGGGACAGAGCGGCTTTCCGCAGGCGCTGCAGCGGACCAGTGTGAGGCGACCGGGATGGTTGGCGCAGCTCTGTTCTTGGACTTCCTCGCTCAAGGCCTGCCGCGCCTCTTCTCGGTCACCACGATGACCTCACCGGGGCGCGACAGAGGCACGAGCTCCTTGCGGTAGCTGCGGTGGACCGACTCGAGTTCCTGACGAGCCTGCTCGGCCAGCCGCTCCATATCGGCGCGCAGTTGCTCCACCCGCCGCTCCATGGCGGCCAGTTTCTCCTCCATCTCCAGCACGCGTTCCACGCCGGCCAGATTGAGGCCGCACTCCGACACCAGCTGCTGGATGCGACGCAACCGCTCCACGTCCTCCATCGAATACAGGCGGGTGCTCTTGGAAGAGCGTCTGGGTTGGATGAGGCCCCGGCGCTCATACATGCGCAGGGTCTGCGGGTGCATCTCGGCCAGCTCCGCAGCCACGGAGATCATGAACACGGGTCTGAGTCTGTCGTCCAGGTCCATAGCGTGCCTCGTGTCTCTAGCGTCCGGTCATGCTAGGCCGACCAGCCCTCGCGACCGGCCCTGGGGTCGTCTTTCCGCAGAGCGGCGAACTTCTTGAGCAGATCCTTCTCTTCGCCTTTCAGATCATCGGGGATGATCACCTTGATGCGCGCGATGAGGTCGCCCTTGCTGGAGGACCCCAGCCGCGGGGCGCCCTTGCCTTTGAGCTTCAGCAGCCTACCGGTCTGCGTCCCAGCTGGGACTTTGAGATTCACGTGGCCGTCAGGAGTGGGGACGCGCACCGTGGCCCCCAAGGCGGCCTCGACCATGGTCACCGGCACCTCGATCTGCAGATCGGCCCCCCTCCGCTCAAAGAGAGGGCTCTCGTCCACGTGAGCGATAACGTACAGATCGCCGGGCTCACCCCCGCGCACACCGGGCTCACCCTTGCCCCGCAGACGGATCTTCGTGCCGTCTTTCACGCCCGCGGGCAGCGGTACGGTGAACTTCTTGAGGGCATGGGTGGTGCCGCTCCCCGAACAGGTCGGGCAGGGATGCTCGATCACGCTGCCGCTCCCTCCGCAGCGCGGGCAGGGTTGGTTCAACGAGAAGAACCCCTGGCTCTGGCTCACCACCCCACGGCCGCGGCACTGCGGACACGTCGTCGGGCTGGTGCCCGGTGCAGCCCCGCTGCCGCCACAGGTCTTGCACGACACGTTTTGGGGCACACTGATCTTGGTCGTGACGCCCTTGAGGGCATCGTCGAACGACAGACGCACGCTCACACTCTTGTCTTCACCGCGCTGAGGCCGCGCCTTGCCCCGTCCACCGAAACCGCCGAAGCTCTGCCCCCCTCCGAAGAGGTTGCCGAAGAGATCGGCCCAGTCGCCGCCCATGGGTTGGCCGCCCTGGTAGCCTCGGAAGCCACCGGCGCCGGATTGCGGCCCTTGGCCGAAGAAGCTTGGGCCGGCGTCATATTGTGTGCGCTTCTCGGGGTCGGACAGCGTCTCGTAGGCACTCGATACTTCTTTGAACTTCTCCTCGGCTTTGGGGTCGTTCGGGTTGGCATCAGGATGGTATTGGCGTGCCAGCTTGCGATACGCCTTCTTGATCTCGTCCTGCGTGGCGGTCTTCTTGACCCCTAGGACTTCGTAGTAGTCTCGAGTGCTCGCGGCCATGATGCCTCGCTCTTCTTCCGTCCGTCCTTACGCTGTCTGCGGTCCCGAGGATACCGCCACCCGAGCCGGTCTCAACACCCGCTCACCTTGCCGGTAACCTTTCTGCAGCACGGCGGTGACCACTCCTTCTTCCTTGTCGGAGGGCTGCATGAGCATGGCGTCATGCATGAGAGGGTCGAAGGTGGAATCCACGCCTTTGATCTCCTCCACGCCCACTCGTTTCAGGAGATCGACGAACATATCCTTGGTGAGACGCACCCCACCCAAGACCTTGCTCTCGTCGTGATGTTCTGCTGCGTCGAGAGCCCGCTCCAGATTGTCGAGCACCGGGAGCAGATCGTGCAGCAACTCACCCTGCGCCCGCTCGCGCGACTCCACCAGCTCGCGGGCCGAACGTCTGCGGAAGTTCTCGAACTCGGCGCGAAGACGCAGAAGAGCGTCGCTCAGTTCGTCACGCTCCGCGGTCAACTGCGCGAGAATCGCGCCCGTCGCGCCCTCTGCCCCGGGGCCGGCCGGCGTTCCGGGCTCCTCGACGGGTGGGAAACCGGCAGCCCCTTCGGGCGCCCCGGACGTCACCTGCGGCTCCTCCGCGCTCTCCGCCGCTCCCACGGCCGCATCCGCGGCGCCGTGGTTGTTGATGGGGATCTTTCTCTTCGTCGACATGCTCAGTCTCTCGTTCTTGTAGGGGCGGCGGCCCTTCGGCCGCCGCCCGCGTCAGCACACGTACCGTCCCGCATCCTCCTAGGACTCGGTCTCCTTGGCGCTCTCGGTGACCGCAGCCTCCACAGTCTTGGGCTCGCTCCCACCGATCGTGACAGCGATCTTCTTGGGCCGGGCCACCTCGGCTTTGGGCACGGCCACCTCGAGCACACCATTGTCGTACTTGGCTTCGATCTTGTTCTCGTCCACCGTCTGCGGAAGGGCGATGGACCGGCTGAAGGAACCATAGCGCCGCTCTATGCGGTAGTACTTGTCTTCCTTCACTTCCTCTTCGAAGCGCCTCTCGCCACTTACCGTGAGCACATTATCCTGTACTTCGATGTTGATGTCCTTGGGGTCCATGCCCGCCAGCTCAGCCTTGAGCTTGATGGCGTCATCCGTCTCGATCACGTCGATGGACGGAGTCCACGACTGGCGCTCGGCCACATCGCCACCACCCACACGGGAGAACAGGCGGTTGACCTCGCTCTGCAGCGCCGTCAGCTCACGGAACGGGTCCCATCTTACGACTGCCATCTCGATCTACCTCCTTACTTGTCGTCGTCGATTACTTCGTAGTCGGCTTCTTCCACCACTTCATCCTCAGCACCGCTGCCGCTGCCCTGCTCGCCGCCCGAGCCGCTCTGCTGCTGTGCCTGCGCGGACTGATATGCCGCCTCGGAGAGCTTGTAGGCCGCTTCCTGCAGCGCGTTCGTGCGGCTGCGGATGAGTTCGACGTTGTCGCCCTTGATGGCTTCCTCGAGGTCGCGCGTGGCATTCTCGATGTCGGCCACCGTGGCGCCGCCCACTTTGTCGCCCAGCTCCTTCAGCGACTTGCGCGTGGAGTAGACCAGGTTCTCAGCCTGGTTTCGGGCGTCGACCAGCTCCTTCTTCTTGCGATCCTCCTCGGCGTTCACTTCCGCGTCGCGCATCATCTTCTTGATCTCGTCGTCGCTCAGACCGCTCGAGGCTTTGATCTCGATCTTCTGCTCGTTGCCGGTGGCCAAGTCCTTGGCCGACACATGCACGATGCCGTTCGCGTCGATGTCGAACGCCACCTCGATCTGGGGGATACCGCGCGGTGCCGGCGGAATGCCCATCAGCTGGAACTTGCCCAGCGTCTTGTTATAGGCCGCCAGGTCGCGCTCTCCCTGCAGCACGTGGATCTCCACCGAGGTCTGGCCGTCCTCCGCCGTCGAGAAGATCTCGCTCTTGCGGGTGGGGATGGTAGTGTTGCGGTCGATGAGCCGGGTGAACACACCACCCTTGGTCTCGATACCCAGCGACAGCGGGGTGACGTCAAGCAGGATGATGTCCTTCACCTCGCCGGCCAGCACGCCACCCTGGATGGCCGCACCCAGAGCCACGACCTCATCGGGGTTGATGCCCTTGTGCGGCTCTTTGCCCGTGAGTTCGCGCACTTTCTGCTGCACGGCGGGCATGCGGGTCATACCACCCACCAGAATCACCTGGTCGATGTCGCCTTGTTTCAGGCCGGCGTCCTGTATGGCCTGCTTGGTAGGACCGACCACGCGGTCGAGCAGATCGCGGGTGAGTTCCTCCAGTTTGGCCCGGGTGAGGGTCATCTCCAGATGGAGCGGGCCACTCTGATCCATGGTGATGAAGGGCTGGTTGATGCTGGTCTCCAGCACCGACGACAGCTCCACCTTGGCCTTCTCGGCAGCCTCGTACAGCCTCTGCAGGGCTTGGCGGTCCTTGGTGAGGTCGACGCCCTTCTCCTTGCGGAACTCGTTGACGATCCAATCGACGATAGCCTTGTCGAAGTTGTCGCCGCCCAGGTGGGTGTCACCGTTGGTGGATTTGACCTCGAACACGCCCTCACCCAACTCCAGGATGGAGACGTCAAAGGTGCCGCCGCCCAGGTCGAAGACCAACACCGTCTGCTCGTGCTCCTTGTCGAGGCCGTACGCCAGCGAAGCAGCCGTGGGCTCGTTGACGATGCGCTTGACCTCGAGCCCGGCGATGATGCCGGCGTCACGCGTGGCCTGACGCTGGGCGTCGTCGAAGTAGGCTGGGACGGTGATGACCGCCTCAGTCACTTCGGTGCCCAGGAAGGCCTCGGCGTCGCGCTTGAGTTTCTGCAGGATCTTGGCCGATATCTCGGGGGGCGAGAACTGGCCGTCCTTCACGTCCACCCTCACGTCGCCGTTCGGGCCTTCCACCACTTTATAAGGGACTATCTTCATCTCTTCGCTCACGCCGGAGTACTTCCGGCCCATGAAGCGCTTGATAGAGAAGACGGTGTTCTCAGGGTTGGTGACAGCCTGGCGCTTGGCCACGGTACCGACCAACTGCTCCCCGGTCTTGGTGAAAGCCACCACAGAGGGAGTAGTGCGGCCCCCCTCGGCGTTAGGGATTATGGTCGGCTCGCCGCCTTCCAACACGGCCATGGCCGAGTTGGTCGTGCCCAGGTCGATGCCGATGATCTTACCCATTACATTTCCTCCGCGTTCGGTACTCGTGCGTTATTAGCCTGATGGCATTATAAAATCTGAGTCGGTTTGTGTCAAGTGCTTCAGAAGAGCCGTTGCCTGTGATGTCCCACACCGACTGCGCCGGTCCGCGGCGAGGCCCGGCATGAGACATGGCAGGCGGGAACCGGTCGGCTCCCTTGCGAGTCAGGCATTCGTAGCGGTCAGATGTCGTGACGGTCGACTATACTTACGATGTATCACCGGCGGGGAGACGCCTGCATGGCGAGCGTACGCACATGAGGACAAGCCGAAAGACGAGAAGCGCACGGAAGCGGAGGGTGCAGACGGCGCGCCGGCGCCGCTGGATCATCCTGCTGGCCGTGCTGGTGGCCATCCCCGTCATCACCTTGGGCATCCTTGCCGGTCTCTTCAGCATGGGGCTGCGCACGGTCGCCGCAGTGGAGGAAGACATCCCCTCTCTGGAAGACCAGCGCTCGGTATCTCTGGCTCAGACCTCAGCCATCTACGCCGCCGACGGCACCTTGCTCGCCTATCTTCATGGAGTGGAGAACCGCACGGTCATCGGCGGCAAGGAGATCCCGGACAGCATCAAACACGCCATCGTCGCTGTGGAGGATGAGCGCTTCTACCAGCACAGCGGCGTCGACATGGAGGGCTTTGGGCGTGCGCTGGTGACCAACCTGCGCTCCAATTCGGTGGAGGAGGGCTTCTCCACTATCACCATGCAGCTCGTGGGCAACATGTACCTGGACCGCACCGATATCTCGCTGGAACGCAAGTTCAACGAGATGGCTCTTGCCTGGCAGTTCGAGAGGAAGTACTCCAAGAACGAGATCTTGGAGATGTATTTGAACACCATTTACTTCGGCGCGAACGCGTACGGCGTCGAGGCGGCCGCACGCACCTACTTCGACAAAGAGCCCATGGAGCTCACCATCGCGGAATCAGCACTGCTGGCCGGCCTTCCCCAGGCGCCCACCGCCTACAACCCGCGCCGCAATCCCACGAGGGCCCTGGAGCGCCGCGACTCCATCATCCTCAAGATGTATCAGCAGGGGTTCATCACCCAAGACGAGGCACGTGAAGCCTGGAACGCCGACTTGGACCTCGCGCCGGTGTCGCCGTACTCGAAGGTGAAGGAGCCATACGTCGTGGCCTTCGTGCGCAAGCAACTCATCGACATGTACGGTGAGGACATGGTCTTCAAGGGCGGCCTGCGGGTGGAGACCACCATCAACCCGGCCTACCAGAGACTGGCTGAGAAGGCCATCTCGACTACACTCGACCGTGAGGGAGACCCCTCCGCCGCGCTGGTGAGCATCGACGTGAAGACCGGCTACATCCGGGCCATGGTGGGCAGCACCGACTATGAGGACTCCAAGTTCAACCTGGCCGCCCAGGGGCGCCGACAACCGGGCTCCGCCTTCAAGACCTTCGTCCTGGCCGCCGCCATCGAAGCGGGCATGGACCCCTATGACACCTACTACCAGTCGCAGCCGCTCTCCATCATGCTCCCGGGCAACACCAAGCCTTGGAACGTCAAGACCTACGGCGGCAACTACTACGGCACCTCCGACGTAGCTACGGCGACTCTGCGAAGCGACAACACGGTCTACGCGCAGATGATCCTGGACCTCGGTCCGGAACTGGTGGTGGATATCGCCAAGCGCATGGGTATCACCTCGGAGCTCAACCCCTACCCGGCCATCGCCCTGGGAGGGCTCACCTGGGGCGTGTCGCCTCTTGAGATGGCCTCCGCCTACGCCACATTGGCCAACCAGGGAGAGTACATCGTGCCGACCATCATCCTGCGGGTGAAGGACGCCGACGGCAACGTGCTGTGGGAGGCCAATCCCAAACGCACCCAAGCCATCACCCAGGGCGTGGCCTACGAGGTGACCCGCATCCTGCAGCGCAACATCTGGAGTGGCACGGGCACCCGGGCCGACATCGACCGGCCCGCCGCCGGCAAGACCGGTACCGCCCAGGAGTACTACGACGCTTGGTTCTGCGGCTACACGCCCCATCTCTCCACCGCGGTCTGGATGGGCTACCCGCAGGCGCAGATCGAAATGGACAACGTGCACGGCATCCGCGTCACCGGCGGTAGCTTCCCGGCCGAGATGTGGCACAAGTTCATGTACGACGCTGATCGCGACTACGAAGAGGTCGAGTTCCCCGAACCCGACGTACCGGCCAAGTTCGATCCGTTCATCCACAGCGAATACGCGGTGCCGCCCACGTCGAGCACCACCTCTTCGACGACCACCACCACGCTCCCGACCACCGAGCCGCCCGTGACGGAGCCCCCGGTGACGGCCACCACCGCTCCACCCACGACCCGGCCGCCGACCACGAGTCCGCCCACGACGGCTCCGCCGACCACGAGTCCGCCGACCACGAGTCCGCCCAACACGGGGACCACCGAGTTCTGACAAGACCCGCCGCGGCCACCGGCCGCGGCGGGTCTTTCTTCTACGCCTGCCGCATCACGCTCACACCCCTTGACATATATGAGTCACCTCATATAAGATTTTATGCGTCGCAGAATATTATGAACATAGAAACTCACTGTCCTTACGCAGCAGCGGCCGGGACGAGGAGCACTGATACCTATGCAGTTGGATCGCTTCACAGTCAAAGCCCAGGAGGCCCTGGCGGCCTCGCAGAAGCTCGCCCAGGAGCGCGGGCATGCCCAGATAGAACCTGAACACCTGGCCGCCGCCCTGCTCGACCAGGAGGGCGGCCTCACCCAGCCCATCCTGGAGCGGGTAGGTGTGAGCGTGGCCGCGCTCCGAGCCGAGCTCGAGAGGAGACTCGACTACTTCTCCACCGTGCACGGCTCCACCCAGTTGGGGCTGTCGCGTGAGACCCAGCAGGCGCTGGACGCCGCCCAGGCCGAAGCCGACAGCATGAAGGACAGCTACGTCTCCACCGAGCACGTGCTCATGGCTCTGGTCGCGGGCAAGGGCTGGCTGGCCGACCTCTTCAAGCGCCACGGCGTCACCCGCGACGCCGTATTCACGGTGCTCAAGCAGGTGCGTGGTTCGCAGCGAGCCGAGGATCCAAACGCCGAGGAGAAATACCAAGCCCTGGAGCGTTTCGGCCGCGATCTCACCGAGGCCGCGCGCCGCGGCAAGCTCGACCCGGTGATCGGGCGGGACGACGAGATCCGCCGCGTCATCCAGGTGCTCAGTCGGCGCACCAAGAACAACCCCGTGCTCATCGGCGAGCCGGGCGTGGGTAAGACCGCCATCGTGGAGGGCCTGGCTCAGCGCATCGTCTCCGGCGACGTGCCCGAGGGACTCAAGAACAAGCGAGTGATCGCCCTCGACATCAGCGCCATGGTGGCCGGCGCCAAGTATCGGGGCGAGTTCGAGGAGCGGCTGAAGGCCGTGCTCAAAGAGATCGCCGACTCCGAGGGCGAGATCATCACCTTCATCGACGAGATGCACACCATCGTGGGTGCCGGCGCGGCTGAAGGCGCCATGGACGCCTCCAACATGCTCAAGCCCATGCTGGCCCGCGGCGAGCTGCGCGTGGTCGGCGCCACCACCCTGGACGAATACCGCAAGCACGTGGAGAAGGATGCCGCCCTGGAGCGGCGCTTCCAGCCCGTACTGGTGGGCGAGCCCACAGTGGAGGACACCATCGCCATCCTGCGCGGTCTCAAGGAGCGCTACGAGGTGCATCACGGTGTGCGCATCCAGGATTCGGCTCTGGTCGCCGCCGCGGTCCTTTCGCATCGCTACATCGCCGACCGCTTCCTGCCTGACAAGGCCATCGACCTGGTGGACGAGGCCGCCAGCCGCCTGCGCATCGAGATCGACTCCATGCCCATCGAGATCGACCAGGTGGAGCGGCGCATCAAGCAGCTGGAGATCGAGCAGCACGCCCTGCGCAAGGAGAAGGACGCGCCCTCGAAAGAGCGGCGCGCGGCCATCGAGGCCGAGCTGGCCGAGCTGCGCGAGCAGTCGTCCGGCATGAAGGCGCATTGGCAGGCGGAGAAGGAGGCCATCACCCACATCCAGGGACTCAAGGAGCAGATCGAGACCCTCAAGGGCGAGGCCGACCGCGCCGAGCGGGTCGGCGACCTGCAGAAGGCGGCCGAGCTGCGCTACGGCCGCATCCCCGAGGCGGAGCGGCAGTTGGTGGCCGAAAACGAGCGCCTGAACGAGCTGCAGCGAGAGCAGAAGATGCTCAAAGAAGAGGTGGAAGAAGAGGACATCGCCGAAGTGGTGGGCAAGTGGACCGGCATCCCGGTCAGCCGCCTGCTGGAGGGGGAGGTGGAGAAGCTCATCAACATGGAGGAGCGCCTCCATCGCCGGGTCGTGGGGCAGGACGACGCCCTGAAGGCCGTCGCCAGCGCCATCCGTCGGGCCCGCTCGGGCCTGCAGGACCCCAACCGGCCCATCGGCAGCTTCATCTTCCTGGGCCCCACCGGCGTGGGCAAGACCGAGTTGGGCCGCGCCCTGGCCGAGTTCATGTTCGACGACGAGAAGGCCATGGTGCGCGTGGACATGAGCGAGTTCCAGGAGCGGCACTCCGTGGCGCGCCTCATCGGCGCGCCCCCGGGCTACGTGGGCTACGAGGAGGGCGGCTACCTCACCGAGGCCGTGCGCCGGCGTCCCTACGCGGTGTTACTCCTCGACGAGATCGAGAAGGCCCATCCCGACGTCTTTAACCTGCTCCTCCAGATCCTGGACGAAGGCCGCCTCACCGACGGTCACGGCCGCACGGTGGACTTCAAGAACACGGTCATCATCATGACCTCCAACGTAGGCAGCCAGTTCATCCTCGACCCCGACATCACCGAGGTGGAGATGGACATGCGCGTGACCGAGATGATGCAGGCCACGTTCAAGCCCGAGTTTCTGAACCGGGTGGATGAGGTGATCATCTTCCATCGCCTGGCGCTGGAGCACATCAAGGGCATCGTCGAGATCCAACTGGACCTGCTGCGCAAGCGCCTCGCCGAACGCGACATCACGCTGGAGATCACCGAGGCGGCCAAAGCCTACCTGGCCCAGCAGGGCTACGACCCCGCTTACGGCGCCCGGCCGCTCAAGCGCCTCATCCAGCGCGAGATCCAGGACAAAGTGGCCCTGGCCCTGCTGAAGGGCGAGTTCAGCGACGGCGACACCATCCGCGTGGACGAGCGTGGGCTGGAGTTGGTGTTCGACAAAGTCCGCTCAACGGCCGAGGCGGAGGAAGCGACGGTCGACAGCGCCCACACGTAGCACGTGACGCCATGACGGGAGCCTCTCCTGGGCGGGCCGGCCCGCTTGAGCGGTCTCACAGGCCCGCGGAGAGGCTCCCGTGTCGATCTGTCCTCGCCGCCGATACGAAGCTACACGGCGTAGTCGTAGTACCCTCGGGCCACGCGGTACTTGGCCACCTGCTGCCCTCCCAACACCACCTGAGTGATCTTCGCATCACGCAGGCATTTCTCCAGGCCGTACTCGGGAGATATACCGTTCGAGCCCAGCAACTCGACCGCCTTGTTGCAGATCCATACGGAGGCATCGGCGGCATAACTCCGCACTATGCTCGCCTTGGCCACCATCTCCCTGGAATAGAGCGGCGGATACACACCATGCTCGTCCATCATGATGGCCAGGTTGTAGACGGCGCCACGCATGATCTCCAGCCTGATGGCCATGTCGGCAATGACGCCCGCCGCCAACGACCACTCCCGCACAGGCTTACCGTTGCTTATCCTGGCCCCGGTGTATTCGAGAGCGATGTCGAAGGCCCCCTGCGCGATGCCCAACGACTGTGTCGCGTTGTGCCACTGCGCCCCCGAGGCGATAGCGTGGTAGAAGTGCGCATCCTTGCCCGGGCCAGCCACGCGGTATTCCTTGGGCACCCGCACGCCGTCATAGAACACACTGGCGTTCACGGATGACAGGTAGCCCATCTTCCGTTCCGGCTTGCCGAAGGACAGCCCCGGTGCGTCCGCCGGCACATAGATGAGCGCCACACCATCATCACCAAGCGACGGGTCGGTGATACACACTGTGAGGTAGACACTGGCGATGCCGGCGTGGGTGGGCCATGACTTGTTGCCATCGATGACCCAGTCGTCTCCGTCAAGCCGGGCACGCGCCTTGATGCCCCGGCCGCCCAGGAGAGGGTTTTCGGTGTCGGCACCACCCGTGGAGTCGGTCATGGACAAGCAGGCATAGTTCACCTTGTCCCCACAGAACGGGGGCACGAAGCGGTCGAGTACCGCCTTGTTGCCAGCCAGGATGGCTGGCTGCAGGATCATTCCCGCATTGATCCCGGCGCTCAGACTCACGCCTGCATCACCCCGGGCCAACTCCTCGCAGATGATGGTGAGCGTCACATTCGAAACGCCGCCGTCGCCTCCATACTCCTCCGGGTAACCACTGCGCTGGATGCCCAGATCGACCAGTTTCTGGAGGATCGCCTCTACGACGCTGCGGTCGCGCTCCAACTCCTCCCGCTTCGGCATGATCTCGTGCTCGACGAAGCCACGGATCATCTCCCGTATCGCCCGCTGCTCGTCTGTGAGTAGATGGCTCAGATACATGTTCACTCACCCCCGATGTCGCCGGTCGTCCACCCGACGAACGTATCAATCCAGGGGGGAAGGCTCAACAAGCAGCGTGGTACCACGCACCTCCACTACCCTTGCTCGCCCGCCCCGCTGGAGCGGAGGGCACTCGCCGGCCGCCCGGCCGTCTTTGGCAGGCACCAGGCGAGCCTTCCACAGCTCCCCATTGACCCGAGCGAAACCCTCCGGATCGAGCGTCTGGGTGACCGTCGCCTCCATGCCCACCAGTCCGCTCAACGGGTCGCTGTCAGGATAGGCGTAGGCCCGCCACACCCAGGGATAAAGAACGATGTCCTTGAGTATCCACACCCCCAGCACCACCACGAACACCCAAGCCGGTACGTGCGCGAAGCTCTGCACGATGAGCAGTACGCCCACGATGACCGCCAACTGCGCCAGCTGGATGATGAGGTACTTGAATAGTGTCTTGGAGTTCGCCATGTGATCCTTGTACCTCGGTTTCGCGAAAACGATGCGGGTCGGACCGCGAGGAGCGCGACAGCGAGCGAGAACGCGCGTGAGTGGGAGCTACATCGACACCAGCGCTCTCCTGAAATGGTATCTGCCCGAGACAGGTTCCGAGAAGGTGGTCGCGTACCTGCAGCAGTGCGGGCCGGCCTCGAACAGCCTTCTGACCAAGGTGGAGTTGCACTCCGCCCTCGCGCGCTACGTGCGCACCGCCCGCGACGCCCTGCATCTCGGGGCCACTATCGCCAGCCGCGCGGAGGAGATGGCCACGGCCGACCGGCTCATGGCGCGGGCCTCGGAGCGCGCGGGACTGACCTGCAGGTTATTCGCGGGCTAAGAGTAATACAGGCTCCTGCCAAAGGCCGAGGCCGCAAGCTCCTGATCTCCCTATGATCACCGTCACCCTTATCCCCCGCAATGGCTCAGCAGATTGCCCACTCGTATTCTACAGGATACAATACAGCGATACAGATCCTGGAAACGGACGAGTACCAGCGCTGGTTCGAGGGCCTTCGCGACTTGGCCGCCCAGATGCGGATGAGGGGGCAGATGACCACACCGAAGACAGCGATGCGAGCCTGGGACATCACCCGCTACCTCGACTCCGACGAAACCATCGCCGCGTATCTCGACGCGGTGCTGGAGGAAGACGACCCGGCGCTCCTTGCCGCTGCTTTGGGCGATGTAGCACGAGCCAAGGGGATGACGCAGGTAGCGCGCGAGGCCGGTCTGGGTCGCGAGAGTCTCTACAAGGCGTTGTCAATACAGGGCAATCCGGAGTTCGGAACTGTGCTCAAGGTCATGCGCGCACTCGGGCTCAAGTTGCGCGTGTCCGCGCAAGCGCCGCGAGAGTAGGGCGCCCGCGAGTCGCCAACAAGTCACTCTGTCCGGGCCCGGTGCGCCGCATTCGGCGAGAAGGCGTGTAACGCTGCACCGCCCTCTCATACGTGTTACTGATTGAACGCGTTCGAAGCATCCGGCCGACGACTTGGGGAGATGGCGACACGCTGCTCGTCCAGCAGTCAGAGAGACCGGCCCGGCCCCATCCGATCACGGCGCCACTCGCCCCGACTCAGGCGGCGAGTTTCGAAGGCGTGGTCGACAGGCAAGCGGAGCGCTTGGTCCGTGGCCTCACCTCCATCTTCCTCGACAAGGAACTGGCCGCCGATGCAGCTCAGGACGCCTTCGTGCAGCTCTACAAGCACTGGGACGAGGCAGTCGAGATCGCCAAGGACTTCGAGGCTGAGCATCCGCATGACGTACCGACAGACACCGCGCCTCCGGGACCGGCGACAACAGTCTCCGCGGTCGAGGTCACGGTAAGGAGTGCGGAACTCGTCGAAACAGACGCGCCTGCGATCACCAACGGAAGGCGGCTGCTCGTCTGGGTCGTCAAGTTGGGCGGCACTCATCCCAAGGGTGAGATCAGAGCCACCATCTATCTCGACGCTACTACGGGTGAGATCTTGACCGACCTCGTGTATTGACGCGCAACATCGCGTTTCGATGTGTAAACCTGCGCGGCCTCCCAGGCGTGTGTAACCTGTAGAGGGGGATGAGACGCGGGAAACCGGGCAGGGAGATCGGCGACGACGAGGACGAAGGCAGATGCCGGGCTGAGAGGTTCACGCGACGCGACCACCGATGCCGCCGCTCTCGTGCGCTTCGAGTCCATCGTCCGGCAGCATTCGCCCCGGCTCGTGCGCACCCTCACCTTCGTGGTGCTCGACCGGGAGACGGCCGCGGATATCGCGCAGGAGACGTTCATGCAGCTCTACTCTCACTGGGATACGGTCTCACTGCATCCCTACCTGGATGGCTGGATCTATCGCGTGGCCCTCAACCGAGCCAAGGATCACCGCCGCTCATTGGCCCGGGCGGCCCGCCTCATCGAGCGCATCGGCCATGAGCCTGCCCCCGTGCCGCCGCCCGAACCGTGGCGACCCGAGCTCGACTTCCTGAGCAGCCTCCGGCCACTCCCCAAGCAGCAGCGGGTGGCTGCGGCCTTGTATTACGCCGCCGACCTGCCTCTCTCCGAGGTGGCGGGGATCATGGGGATCTCGGAGGGTGCCGTCAAGAGTCATCTGCATCGCGCGCGCCATGCGCTCAGGGATCTGGTGAAGGAAGAATGATGGACGACTTCGCGCCCGGCGACACTCTGACCAACAGGATGGTCCCAGACCAGGCTCTTGCTCGCCTGTTCGCGCGCAACGCGCCGCATGTGAGCGAGGATGAGATCTGGGAGCGCCTCCAGCCGCGTATCAAAGGACGAGCGCCTCGGCGCTCCCGACGCGCGCGCCCGGAGCGCACGCGCCGACTGGGGCTCATCCTCACCGCTGTGGCGCTGGTGGCAGCGATCGCGGTGGGTATCTACGCCGCGGCCACCTGGCTGGGTGACGACGAATACATCGTGGTCATAGACGACGACCCCATGCGCCCCTCCGGCGTCACCGCCGCCGGCCCGACCACCACCGCGGCGGCCACCGAAACGACGGCAGCCCCAGCGACCACCACAGCCGCGGGCGCCTTCTATGATCCAGAACCCTTCGAACTCGACCTCGGCCCGATCGATCGACTCAACCTCGCGGAGGCTTGGGCCGCCATCGCCGAGCGCGCCGGGCTGGACGCCCGGGCGGCGCGGGCCCATCAGTATGCCCTCGACTACTCGGGCGACGGAGTGTTGCGCGGTCTGTCGCTGCTGGTCACGCTCAGCGACACCCGAGTCCTCGCCGTAGAGTGCGACGCGATGGAAGGCAAGAAGGGCGAGAGAGCAATCGCCACCGTGAGGCCCACGGACGCGCCTTCATTCGGGCCGGCTGTCGCCGACGACAGGCTCTACGAGGTATTCGCAGCCATCGACCAGGTGGGTGTCGAGCAGATCATCGCCAAGCTGCCTCGGGCCGGAGCCGGCGGGTACTACCGGCTGGGTGCCTGGCCACCTGACACCGAGCTGCCTTTGGATCAAGAAGGCTACATGTGGAACGGCTCGGCCTTCAACCTGACCTCGGCCTCCTTCGGCTCAGTGCGGCCCGACCCCGCCCGGTGGGTGTGGATCCCGGCGACCACGCTGGCGCTCGACGACGGAGGCGGCGCCACGCCCACGACCTCGTATACGGCGTCGGTGCCTGTGCATTTCTTCGTCGGCATCCCCCAGCCGGCTGCTGTCACGCCTCAGGCCGCACCAACCGGCGCCGGCCTCACCGATCCCGAGTTCGCTCCTCTGGTGGAGGCTTGGAGGGCCGTGGGGGTCGCCCCACTCTCCGTAGGCCATGATGGATCTGAGGACGACGCCATCTTCGTCAAGCTCGCGGACGCTGACTTGGCCCCGCCGGACGGCGTCTTCACCTCGGTGCGGCTCACCCGACAGGCCTTTCTCGCTGCGCAGGAGCAGAAGCTGCCCTTCAGCAAGATGAGCATCTACAGGGTGACGAGCGACGGTGCGGAGACGCTGGACTATGCCATCTCGCTCCAAAGTGGGATGCACGTGCAGGAGGACTGGACCGACGGCACCGACATCGGCCCGGTAGGCGCCGGGGAGAGAGTGAGCCAGGCCATGCGCGACATCGGCAAGGGGTCTGCACTGGTCTCCTCACTGCTCGACGCCCGCTTTGAAGGCCGCGTCCTAGAGGTGACCGCCACGCTGTCGGACTCCAAGGACGACCAGTACGAGGAGTTCCTCGGCCGGCTCATCTCCACGGTACAACAGTTGAACAAGGACGGGTGCCACATCGTCATGATGGAACTGCGGGTCGACGACTATCGCGGGACGGCGGTCTTGCGCGATGTGCACGACTATCAGCTGGGCGCGGTCACCACCTGGTACAACGGGGCCGACTACCTGCCGCCCTGGATCAGCCCGCCGGCAGGGCGGTGACCCCGGGAGGTGACACATGATGGTCGAGAGCAGGAAGACATCGAGAAACCACCCGGCCTATGAGAGTGTCAAACTGGTTTGTCCATCCGCGCCCGGATGGTCACGGACCTGGACGGTGCGAGAGGGGCTCGCATGAACGATGAGGGACGTATAGCGGGCAGGGGCGCAAGGGGATCCGCGGGAACGCGCTCAGCCAGGCGGCGCGCTTCCTATTCCGTGGGCAGGACGACGGCGACTGGGTTGGTGTTGCTGCTGATAGCGGTGGCCCTGACCGGCGCGACGCTCTCGAGTTGTGGGCGCGACGATGGCGGCCCTGACTACTCCGAACATGTGGCCGGGCTGGAAGCGGTCCCTCCCGGCTTTGCCCTGGAAGTCTCGGCAACCACCAGCCACGGCGCGACGGGCGGTGGAGTGGAGCGGGTGGGAGCGCTCATCGTGCCCGAGGCAGGCGTCTATCGCATCGAACTGCTGGGCCCGGCTTGGACCGGCGGCGTCAGCGCCCTCCTCACCGTGCGCACCCCCGAGACTCAGCTCATGTATAGAGCGCAGGCTGTCCTCGAGGGCGATCCGTGGCCGATGGAACTCGCTTTCCTTGAGTCGCCGCTCACCTATCACGGCGACTACGACTTGGATGATATCGAGTGGCTGGGGCCTTCCTGCACCGCCACGCTCACCGAGGACGAGCCCGGCGGCAAGCCCGGCGCCTACGAAGCCCGCCTCGACGAGCAGACGGGCATCGTGGTGTGGGAACGGCAGGAATGGGACTCGTACCGAGGGACCTTCGAGATCACCCGCCGGCTGGTCCCCGTCGCTGAGATCACTGTTCCCACCGCCGAGGACGTCGTCGCCTACGCCCACGCCGATTGGCAGAAGACGCTGGCTCTGGCCGACTCCGCGCCCTTCCCCGTGTACGGGTTGGCCCTGCCGGGCCTGCTCCTCCACACCCTGCAGATCGACGAGCAAGCGACCTGGGTCCGCTATGCGACCGAGGCCGAGCCGGGGAGGATCGCCGCGGAACTGATCGAGTATCCGGCCGCCGACGCCCAGAGGTGGCCCGCCGAGAGCGCCGAGTGGCACGAAGCCTGGTCTGACGATCACTCGAGCCACGCATCCGGCCGGATGATCACGCGCGGGGACCGCCTCGTGTGGCTGCGGGTGTACTCCTGGGCGCTGGAGGCCTTGCGCATCACCGAGGCCGACGTGGACGCCGCCGTGATCGAACTTGAAGCAGCTGCGACGGCTCAGGCCGAGGCTGTGTTCGTCTCCGACGAGCCCCCACCACGTCTCAGATCAGAGGGGCGCATGCCCTTCCCGCAAGGAGCCGACTTTGCCGAGACGTTGCCCAAGGCGGTGCTCTATGGGGACTAGACTCGGAGGGACGAGATTCCTAGCGCGCTGCGGAGCAGCGGGCCTTTCGCGACCTTTCCGCACGCTGATCGCGTGCCTACTCGTACTGGCGGCGCTCGCGCTGGCACTGGCCTGGGTGGTGTTCCACGGCGTGGTTCTGACCGGCTGCGCGGAAGCCCCAGCTCAGGATGCCTTCGGTCCAACACCGGGAGCGCAGGAGAAGCCCGCCTTCATGGTGCCATCAGATACGTTGACCCTCGCAGACCTGCGCAGACAGATCCTGACTGCTTTGGAGCCGGAGGCCGAGGGTGACAAGAATCGGTTCGCCTTCCTCCCCTACACCCTCCCCGAAGGCTTCCAGCCCGCGGCCGGCTGGGGTGCGAATGAAGGCGACGATGAGGCAAATGCGGCGGTCTCGGGCGACTTCTATGCCGTCGCCTTCACCGACGGCAGCACGGTCATCCGCCTAGCGGTTGATCCCGACGACGCGCCCTCATCCCTGGAGTGGACCCTGCCCCGGGGCAGGCTGGGCTGGGACAAGACCGGGGCCGGCGCCCTGCTCCACGAAGTATGGGAGGCGGTCCGTGACGGCATCGACCACTTCCGCGTCGAACTCGCCGGCAGCGACGTGGTGGTCTACGGTCCACAGGACAAGCGGGCGCAGATCTGGAAGGTCGTCGAGGGACTGGCCCCCGCGGTGATCGGGGGCGCCCAGGCGGTCCCAGCCATCATGCCGGCCGACTTCGATTTCGTGGCCAGATGGGGCGTGGGAGCCAAGAACGTGCTCGATACGGCCGCAGGCACCTTCACCCAGGACATGATCGCGGATCCGTCGATCACCATCGACCTGGCGCTCACCGCGATGGAGAAGGCCGAGCTCTACCAGCATCTGCGGGACATCGACTTCTGGGCGTACCCGGCCGACGCCGGCGGGTTGGACGGGATGGGGGTGACGCCGTCGACGGACTACAGCCTCACCATTTCCGGAGTCGGACTGGACCACACGGTCCGCGGCAACGACTTCTGGACCGACCCGGAGATCGAGGCCCAAGCGCTGTACAAGCTGTTCCAGCACATCCAGGCGATCATCGAGGCCAAGGATGAATTCAAAGAGTTGCCGGAGCCGCGCGGCGGCTACGCGTAGTTGTGGCGAGACAGCGGCGAGACCGAAGTGCGGCCGGGACGCGGCCGAGGCGCGACAGCGGACGACACGAGGAGGGCGCGATGAGACAGGCGGCATCTGAGCGGACTCGGAAGGCCCTCGTCGCCCGGGTGGCGTCGGAGATGAGGCGCGTCGCGACAGCTGCTGCGGTCGTCGCCGCTGTCATGCTGCTGGGCGCTGCTGTGCTCGTGGCCTCGCCCGCGGGGCCGGCGCAGGCGGTCCGCTACCAGCCCGACCCGCCCGCCGGCTGGACGGTCGTGCCGCTCACGGAGCCCGCCTGGGCCAACGAGAAGGCCGTCAGGGACGGCGTGGTCGCCGTGAGCACTCGCCCCGCCGACGCTTGGGCGGTGGATGCCTGGTTCGATCTCTATCGCCTGGCCGACGATCCCGGCGCCGCGGCTCCGGCGCAACCTGCCACCACAATCCTGCGCGGCTACCTGCGCGGGCAGGTGGTCACAGTCGACTCCGGACTGGTCGTCTATAGCTCGGTCCGGCCGGGCACCGACCCCGCCGACGGAATCTTCGACATCTACCTACGCGACCTGGGTAGCGGCGCCGTCACCAAGCTGCCGGTGGGCGCGCCCAACATTCCCGAGATCGTCGCCGATGCCGGTCGCATCGTCTGGTCGCAGTGGGGCTTCCAGCACCAGCCCGAGATCATGCTCTACGACGTCGCAACGGGAACGAACACGCGCCTTAGCGAAGGCCCCGAGGCCTTCCGCCATCCTGACATCGACGGCAACGACGTCGTGTGGCAGGCCTGGGACGGCGCGGAGCATCGCATCCTCCATCACGATCTCGCCACCGGCGTGACGCGCGAACTTGCGGCCGGCATACCCTGGATGCCGGAGCTGCAGCCCCACGTCGAGAATGGCCGCGTGATGTGGGTGCAGCGTGAGTGGCTTGACGCCGCCCACACGCAGTGGGAGGAGGTGCTGTACCTGCTCGACCTGGCTACCGGGGTCAAGGAGAAGGTGCTGTCCACCGGGCTGCCGATCGCGTGGGTCCAGGCGGTGCTCGACGGCGACCTGCTGGTGACATCCATGCGCCAGGGTGACCAGCCCCACGACCTGGTGGTGCGCGATCTCGCCGCCGGCACCACCCGCGTGCTTGACGACGCGCTTGAGCCTCCGCTGAGCTTCTCCATCGACGACGGCATCGTGGCCTGGGAGGACGTGACCGCACACATCGCCGCGGGCGCCGAGATTTACCACAACCGCATCATGTTGTTCGACGCCTCCGCCGGCACGACCACGCAGCTCGCCGTAGGCAACGGCCTGTGGCAACCGCGGGTCGACAACGGCCGGGTGGTCTTCACCGAGTGGCTCGATCCCGAGAATTCCAGGCTATGGCTGGCTACGCCGGACGACGCGGCGTCCTACGACCACTATCTCGACGTCCCGGCCGCCAGTCCCTACCACGAAGCCATCCTCGATTTCAGCGCGCAGGGCTTCGTGTCGGGGTATCTCACGGGCACGTTCCGGACGTTCCATCCGGCGTATCCGCTGCTCCGAGCTCAGTTGGGCAAGATCTTGTCCACGTCTCTGGGACTCGCGGTCGACGAGCAGCTGAGCCTCCCCATACCGTTCCGCGACCTGGGCCCCGACGACCTGGACGACCTCTATCCGCACGAGTACGTGGCGGCGGTGACAACGGCCGGGCTGATGCGGGGTTACGGCGCGGACGCATTCGGCCCCTGGGACCGGCTGACCCGGGCCCAGATGGTGACGGTGGTGATACGGGCGCTCGAGACCCGGGCGCCACACACGCTGCGCATGCCGCCGATGGGCTACGTGGGGACGGTGCACGGGGCGCCGACCGTTCACAGCACGAACCTGCTGATAGCCGAGTACAACGGTCTACTCGACGACCTGGAGGGCTTCGGCCCGAGCTGGGACCCGAACGAGTTCGCCCGGCGCGGCGAGGTGGTGCAGTTGTTGGATGGAATCCGGGATATCCCGGTGGAGGCATCAGGGATGAGTGAGGAGGGAGCAGGATGAGAATGCTGAAGGCCTGTGACCCAAGAAGGGGCGCCACGAGTACGACGGCTGCTCGAACAAGGCTGGCCGGCGTGGCGCTCGCGGTCCTGCTGGCACTGGGCTTGCTGTTCGCGTGGCCGGCGCCGGCCCGAGCCGAGATCGATGTGGCCGGCTGGACGTTCAAGGACCTCGCGTCGCACAACGTCCGCATCGGGTTCGATCTTGCCTTCGATGCGGAACGTGTCGCGTGGATGAAGCTGAGCGACGGCCAGATGGACCTCTTCTTGCTCGAGCTCGCCTCCGGGACTGAGACCCGCATCACCGACTCCGTGGGCGGCAAGTACGGCGTCGCCCTCGACGACTCCCATCTTACGTGGGTATCGCGAGAGGAGGGCGCTACCCTCCTCGCCACTTTGTGGTTGCGCAGCCTGGACACCGGCGAGACGAAGCAGATCGCTCAGGGCCGGATCATGCCGGAAGACCGGGTGCAGATCGCCGGCGACCACGTTGCATGGTCGCAGTACGATGTGGCGCCGGGCGGCGACCAGTATGAGCGCGCGCTGTACCTCCACACCATCTCGTCCGGGACGACCGTCCGCGTCACCAACGCGCTGTCCTGGGCGAATGGAGGTTCCGGGGGCAGCACGGCCTTCGACCTCACCGACACGCATCTGGCCTTCGTGGCCGTCGATCCGCCCGAGGTGTGGCTCTATGACATCCAGGCCGGCGCCGCGGAGAAGCTGGGTCAGTCGTCGACGGCATGGACGCACGTCAGCCTCGCGGGCGACCTGGCGACCTGGGCGACTCAGACCGGCACCGGTCCCTTCCCCTTCTATGAGCCCGCCGACATCTTCCTGCACCACATCTCGTCCGGCGTCACGGAGAAGATCGCCACCATCAAAACGCCCGAGCCCTATCCCAAGACCGACGGCCGCTTCGTGGTGGGCGACGACTATCCCGGCGACACCATCACCAGCCCGCGCGTCATCTGGGGGTACGATGCGCAGACCGGCGAGCACCTCGACGTGAGTGCCAACGGCTTCCTCAACTTCACCCCTGAGATCTCCGATGGCCTGGTGGTGTGGGAGCGTGGAGGTGAGCTCGAATCCGAGATCATGGCGCATGATCTGATCACCGGTCAGACCACCCAACTCTCATCTAACCGCGTCTGGATGGATCAGCTCGCGCTGGTGAACGACCGCACCGTCGTCTGGTGGAAACACTGGTTCTCGGACGAGGTGGGAGTGCCCCAGCCGGAAGACCGCTTCATGGTGGCGACAGCGCCATCGGCGTTCGTCGGCGCCTTCCTCGACGTGCCAGGGCAACATCGGTTCCGCACCGCCATCCTGGGGATAGACGAGCTGGGGATCGCGAGCGGATATCCGGCCCCCGGCATCACCGGCGGCGCGGCGCTCCCGGGGGGACCGACGCGTGTGTTCCGTCCGGAAAGCCCGCTGCTGCGGGCCCAGTTCGCCAAGATGCTGTGCGAAGCCTTCGACCTCACCGTGACCGAAGCCATGACCTCCACATTCACTGATATGGGCCCCGATGACCCCACGAACCTCTATCCCCACGAGTACGTGGCGGCGCTCACGGCATCGGGCGTCATCAAGGGCAAGACGGCCACCTCCTTCGACCCCTACGCGCCGGTCACGAGGGCACAAGCGGTCAGCATGCTGGTGCGGGCCTGCGACGCCTTCGAGCCCGGCCTGCTGAAGAGCATCGAGGGTCAGGCGCCGGGCGCCTACTACTGGGAGCCACCCCACCTGTCCAACCTGCGCAAGGCCTACGCGAACGATCTCCTCTCGAGCACCATCGATTGGCTGCAGCGCTGGGATGCCCGCGCCCCCTGCAGCCGTGGCGAAGCCGCGCAGCTGCTGTGGAATGCGCTGGAACTCATGGACCAGATGGGAGGATGACATGAGGATCTTCCACTGGAGGAAGGCCCGGCCGGCCAGGCGACGCCTCGCGGTGAGCGCCTGTCTGGCGCTCCTGACGGCGACGGTCGTGTGGCTGGCGCCGGCCGCACCGGCCGCGGCCGTGGTGGACGTGGGCGGCTGGCGTGCATCGTATACGGTGGGAACAGAGGAGTTCGACGTTCCGAGCGTCGACGACGGACGCGTGCTCTGGGCCGAATACGGTACCGACACGGTCGCCGGCGGCGCTCTCCATCTCTACGATGTGGAGAGCACGCAGTCGCGATCGGTGCCTCTGGCCGGCATCCATCCCATGTTCCCGAAGCTGGACGGCGAGCGCGCAGTCTTCCAGGGCTACTCGCGGACCGGTGAGCCCACCGGCCCGGATACAGGCATCTACCTGTACTCGTTTGCGGAGGAGAAGCTTCGCCAGCTCAGCACCGACGGATGGCAGGCGCAAGCCGTCTCGACGGCCGGCGACGTGATCGCATGGGTGGAGAACCGCTTCGATGCGCAGGGTGATGAATCACTGCGGGTCATGCTGCATCGCGTGGCCACGGATCAGACCGCCGTGCTGGTCGCCCGCGAGCGAGAGGACGGGGGCGTTTGGGTCGCCCAAGTGAGCGAACGCTGGGTGCTCGTCAGGAGCTTGTCGCTCGCCACCGGCGGTCCCAAGTACCACTATGTGGCCTACCCCACCGACGGGACAGCGCCCAAGGACGTGGACCTGCACGGAGGCGTCGCGGCAGCCCTCGACGGGGACGCGCTCTACTACACCGTGCAGTCGCCGACCGAGGCCTCGGACCCGATCCTCCCTGGGCCGACGCCCAGGCATGAGTTGCGTGTGCGCGATCTGGCCGACGGGGCCGACGCGCCGGTGGCTACCTCGGCCGAGCCCATCCAATCGGTGTGCGTCGAGGGCACGCGCGTGGCCTGGGCTTCGTGGGATACGGGCGGCCCGTTCATAGGGATACTGGAGCGCACTGCCGGCGGTCCATCCCCGGACCAGGCCGGGGGCCAGTTCACCCGCCTCCCCTCTCCCGCCTACCAGGTGGGCAACCTCGTGCTGCAGGGTGACCTCCTCCTGTGGCGCGGGGAGCGACCCTTCTTCTCCCCTACCACGTCGGGGGCGTATCTGTTCGCCTATGACTTCACCGGCGGTGCGATCACCCGGCTCTCGCCCATCCAGACGTACGCTCACGGGTTCGACACCGACGGCGGCACCGTCGCCGTGTGCGAGAGTCAGCGAGCGCCCGGCAGCCTGCGAGTCGCCGTGAGCGCGACGAGCCGCGACGACTCGGTACACGTGCCCGAGTTCGCCGACGTCATCGGCAGCCATCCCTATCGAACGGCGGTGGTGGGACTGGCCCAGGTGGGAGCGGTAAGCGGCTATCCGCCCGTGGGCGGGCTGGTGGATTTCCGGCCCGACGGCCTTCTCACTCGAGGCCAGTTCGCCAAGATGCTCGTGGAGGCGCTGGACATCACCGTCGCCGGCGACTACCTGAACACCCTTGTGCAGCTCGGGATATTAAAGGGCGCCAAGGACGGCAATCTCTACCCCTACCGCAACGTCACGCGCGCGCAGATGATCACTATGGTCGTCCGCGCCGCCGACACTCTGCGCCTCGACCTCCTCGCGTCCGACACCCCCTATCCCAAGAGCACGCTGGGCCTTTTCGACGAGACTCACGCGCTCAACCTCCGGCGCGCGGAGTGGGGCGGGCTGCTGGATGGGCTCATGGGCTTCTCGGCGACGTGGGATCCGTGGCGCATGGCCGGGCGCGGCGAAGCCGCGCAGGTGCTGTGGAACCTCGCCGGAGCTGGCGGCCGCGCGGCCGGCGGTCCCAGTAGGTTCGACGAGATGCCGGTCATGGAGCCGGTCGACCTGGTGAGCCGCACGGCAGCACCGTACGTCTGGAGCCCAGTGCTGGCCGGGCACTCCGTGGCCTACGTGGAGAGCGACACCTCGGCTCTTCCCATCGGAGGCCCCAGCGCCAGCCACGAGGGCAGGACCGCCACGGTCAAGGTGCTGTCGCTCGACCAGCCGGCCGGCCCAGCGCGGGCGGTCGCGGGCGGCGAAATCCCCTCTCCCCTGTTCGTCACCCACTTCAGCTTCTGGCCGTGGTGGTTCCTGGCAGGACTACCGGGAACCGGCGACGACGAAGACGCCGGGGCGGCGCCGAGATTCGTCTGGGGCACGGGTGACGATCGATACAGCGGCGGTGGCACCTGCTACAGGAAGATCAAGTGGGCCCCGGGCGCCGGCAACGGCACAGGTGGCCTTCCTTCATACGATCTCTTCTCATCCGGGCAGATGACCCTGTCCGTGATCCGGCAGGGCGACATCCTTGCGTTCCCGCTGACCTCGCCCGAATTCGAGAACGAGCACGTGGGCCAGACGGGATCAACGCTGGGAGAGAGGTTGATGGTGCTGACACCGGCGCTCGACGCGCCGGTAGCGGTCGATCCGACGGCGCCCAGGCTGCCCGAGGCTGCTTTCGCGGGGATCAGCCCTTACGTCTGCTGGGTCACCGCCCCCCGCTGGGGCAACGAACACTGGCGGACCGATCTGCCCGGTCGCCCGCCTGAGGTGTTCGATCTGCGCACGGGCGAGCGGGTGGACATCGCCTTGGACGATCCCCAAGAGGTGGAGTACCGCGCGGCGTCCGTGGTGGGCGGGAAATGGGCCGCGTGGATCGACCGGACGCCGTTCGGGCTGTATCTGGCCGATCTGACCACGGGTCGCGCTACCCGGCTGGCGGTGGACGAGTTGCCCACCGACACCATCGCCCTCTGCGACGAGTGGCTGGTGTGGCTCGAGGCCGACCCCAACCGGGAGTCGTCCGGCACACTTCGCGGCTTCCACCTGCCCGATATGACCCCCTTCGCGGTGTCCGGAGCGCTAAGCGCCAAGGAGTACTCCTACCGTCTGCAGGTGGCGAGCGACCTGGTGCTGTTCGACGTCGTCAAACGGAACCCCACCGACTTCGACCTGATGAGCTACACGCCCCCGCCGCTCGGCACGGCCATCCGCGCTGTGCGGCTGGACGAAGCTGCGGTGCTGAAAGGCGGCGCGCCGTGACACGCAGAACGGTTGCCGCGGCCCTGGTGGCCACAGTGATACTAGTGCTGGGATTGGCCGCCTTGGTCGCGGGTTGCGGAGGCGCAGCCCAACCCGAGACGGAGACCGACACCACGAGCATCGAGGTGGGCTTCATCGCCCCCGAACAGACGCGAACTGAGCCAGACGCCGGCGCCCAAGCCGACGCCGCCACAGTCGCGGCCGGCAACAACGCCTTCGGGCTCGAGCTGTTCCGAGCCCTGAGGACCGGCGCAGCCGCGAAGGACAACCTGGTCTGCTCCCCGTACAGTCTGTCGGCTGTGCTGGCCATGACCTTCGCGGGAGCGAGCGGGGAGACAGAACGGGAGATGGCGCGTGTCCTGCACTTCGATCTGCCGCAGGAGCGTCTGCACCCAGCCTTCAACGCGCTCGACCGACGGCTCGCCGCCGACGGCCAGCTGCAGATGGCGAACGCCCTCTGGGGCATGGCCGGCTATCCCTACAACCGCTTGTTCCTCGATCTGCTGGGTGCGCAGTACGGGGCGGGGCTGGGGTTGGTGGATTTCAACAAGCCTGAAGAGACGCGCGCCATTATCAACGACTGGATCTCCCAGCACACCGGCGGACGCATACCCGAGATGATCCAGCCCGGAGACATCAAGCCCGAGGACTATCCCTGGCTCATGCTCACGGATGCCGTCTACTTCAAAGCCGAGTGGGAATGGCCCTTCCCGGCCGGAAGCACTCACAAGCGGGAGTTCACACTACTGGACGGCTCCAAGATAAGCGTGCCCATGATGCGGCAGAGGGCAGTGCTGCCCTACGCAACGGGCGCCACCTGGCTCGCCGTCGAGCTGCCGTACGAAGGTGAGACCTTCTCCATGGTGGTCATCCTGCCCGACGAGGGAGAGCTGGAGACGCTGATCGGCGGCTTCGACTCGGGTACGCTCGACGGCATCGTCTCAGAGCTCAAGCAGGGCGAAGTGGACCTGGTGATGCCCCGCTTCGGCATCGAGTCGACTCCCCCAGTGGGCAACGCGCTCAAGAGCATGGGCATGCAGAAGATGTTCGTGCTGGGTACCGACTTCACCAAGATGGTCGATCTGGATTCCAAGCTGCCACAACCCGCCGGTCTCGGTGTGACCGGCGTGCATCAGAAGGCGTTTATAGCCGTCACCGAGAAGGGCACGGAGGCCGCTGCCGCCTCATCCGTGACCATGGCGGCCACGGGGACGACGGTCACCGAAGCCTTCCGCGAGATCATCGTCGACCGGCCGTTCGTGTACCTCATCCGCGACCGCGACACCGGCCAGATAGTCTTCCTGGGGCAGGTGACTGTACCGCAGGAGCCTGTGCTGTGACGGATGAGAATGCGCGCTGACAAAGGCTCCGCAAGCCCCGCTGCCGCGCGCCGCAGGACCCTGCGAGCGCCTGCGCAGCACTACGCCGTGCTGCTACTTCTCGTGCCTCTGGCCGCCACCCTGCTTGGCGTGAGCTGCGGAGGCCAGAAGGAAGCCATCCCCAGTGCGCTTGATAGCGAAGCCATCGACGTGACCGCGGAGCCGGGGCCGGCCGGACTCCCCCCGCGTTCGAAGGGCGTGCCGGCCGACTCCATCCTGGAGATGCGCCAGTCGATCGCCCGCGACGATGGCGTCGAACTGCATTCGCAGCGCTGGTGGGACTTCGCGAACGACCGCTTCCGCTGGGATACCTTTGGCGACCGGGCGTCGATCATGGGCGGCCCCACCACCACCGCAAGAGATCCTGCTACAGCCACTCTGTTGTACTCCGGAATGCGGGCTGATGGTCAGTCCTTGTCGTATGATGCCGTATCCGGGGAACTGCGCGGAGGCCCGGCCCCGTGGGACGGCACCTCGGTCGAGACCGAGGACGAGTGGCCCCGCGCCGACGACGTCGTCCTGCTGGGGCGACAGATGCTGAGCGACGCCCAAGTAGACGTCTATCGAGTAGACCTCAACGTAGGTCGCGGGCAGGAGCGCTCGGCCGACTTCGGTCTCATCTACGTCGACGCCCGCACTGGGCTGCGCCGGCGCGAGGAATGGCTTCTCGGATGGCCAGGCGACGCCTGGGTCTATCATCTCTACGAGTATCGGCTGATGCCGCGCACACCCCGACTGGAGGCGCAACTGGCGCCTCAGGCGCTGTTCGACTTGGCTGCGGAGACCGTCGCCGGCCATCTCCGTGAGGCCGCTGCTCTCGACTTCCCAGTCTGGGGATTGCCGGCCGGAGCGCACGAGTTGGCCCTGGCAGGTGCGACTGTGATGCGGGGCGAGCGCGGAGTTCAGGTGCGGCTCGCCTACGCTCCCAGAGACCGCGTATGCGCACCGGTCGTATGGATCGAGACCACCGATGTCCGCGATAGGCCGGACTTTCCCCAGAACCTCCTCATATCCCGCGAGGAAGCCGTAGCAGAAGCTGCGGGGACCGACCACATCGATTTCCGCATGCAGGGACCAGGCACGGGCGCCATCGATCCTTCGGAAGGCACGACCTACGACACCTCGGTCCGCATCCTCTTCAGCCCGGAGCCTGACGCGCCTTCCTCGCCTCTCGATCTGGGCGGTCTGGCCATGGAGTTGATAGACGCGAGGGCACTGGCTCGCTAAGGCTCGCTATAATCCTGCGTCCTATGGATAGCGCGAGCCACAGTCCCCACAACAGCCTCAGCGACGCGCCCGGCGCCACGGCGGCCGCCGCGCCCGAGACCGCGCCGGGCACCGCGCCCCCTGGCTCGCTCGACCCGCGGGCGAGCGGTGGGCGACCGTCGAAGCCCCGCAAGGGCGACACCGTCGAGTTGTCCGTCCAGACCCTCGCCTTCGGCGGGAAAGGGGTGGCGCGACTGGACGACTTCGTCATCTTCGTCAGCGGCGCAGTGCCCGGCGATACTGTGCGCGCGCTCATCACCAAGAACAAGAAGCGCTACGCCGAGGCCCGGGTGGTCGAGATGGTGGAGCTCTCGCCCGATCGCGTCGCCTCCCGCTGCTCGTCCTTCGGACGGTGCGGCGGCTGTGTGTGGCAGGATCTCGATTATCGCGTCCAGCTGGACTACAAAGCCCAGCAGGTGCGGGAATCCCTGGAGCACCTGGGCGGGCTGAGCGGGTTCGATCTCCGGCCCGCCCTGGGCCTCGCCGATCCCTGGCGCTATCGCAACCGCGCTGATTTCGCCGTAGGCAACAGCGATGCCGGCGCCGTCGTTGGGTTCCGACCGCGCGGTCGCTGGGACGCGGTCCTGCCGCTCACCGAATGCCACCTTCTGGGGTCCGGCATGGAGTCGATGCGAAGGACCGTGGAGGAATGGCTGCGGGCGCACGACTTGCCCGGCTGGGATCCGCGCACCAACACAGGCTTCGCCCGCCACGTACTCGTGCGCACCTCACAAATGGGCCTTGAGATGCTCGTCAGTCTGGTCACCGCTCCAGGCGACCTGCCCGACGAGGCGGACCTGGTGG
This sequence comes from Thermoleophilia bacterium, assembly GCA_040772905.1. Classification (GTDB taxonomy): domain Bacteria; phylum Actinomycetota; class Thermoleophilia; order RBG-16-64-13; family RBG-16-64-13; genus JAXGXJ01. The sequence goes on from JAXGXJ010000004.1 coordinate 385,119, forward strand.
ACACGCTGCGGAGCGCCCATCCCGAGATCGTGGGCGTCGCCCACGCCGTGAACGCAGGCACGGCGGAACTCAGTTCGGGCCTGGAGGCCCGCACCCTGTGGGGGCGCCCCTTCCTGTACGAGAAGTTGGCCGGAGTGACGCTCAAGATCTCTCTCGACGCGTTCTTCCAGACCAACACCCTCATGGCTCATGGCCTGTATGAGCTGGTGGCCCGCGAGGTGTTCGGGGCAGCGGCGGAAGGTGTCGCGGTGACAGGCGACGCGGCGGCAGCTGCCCCGGTCATCTGGGACCTCTACTCCGGAGTGGGCTCCATCGGGTTGTCGCTGGCGCGGCGCGCCGCCGGTTTGCTGGGCATCGAGGCCGTGCCGGCGGCCGTCTCCGACGCCCGTGAGAACGCTCGGCTGAACGGCATCGAGAACGTGCATTTTCTCGAGGGCGACGTCCGCCGGGTGCTGCGGGAGGTCGCTCAGGGGATCCGCACGCTCCCGCCGGGGCTGGAGCGGCCCGACGTGGTCGTGGTGGATCCGCCGCGCGCCGGTTTGCATCAGAGAGTGGTGGCCCGCATCGGTGAGCTGGGAGCCCCGCGCGTCGTGTACGTCTCCTGCAACCCCAGCACCATGGCTCCCAACATCGCCCAGCTTCAGGAGCACGGTTACCGGCTGCTCCGGGTCACTCCGGTGGACATGTTCCCGCACACGCCGCACGTGGAGGCGGTGGGGCTGCTGGTGCGCCGCTAGTAGGGAGGCTCGTCCCGGAACCATTCCCCCAGGTTGCGGAAGGCCTTCCAGAACTGGCTCTTGGCGCTCTCCTCATCCAAGGCGTCGTCGATATCGGGAGTCACGAGCGCCTTGCAGAACGGGGTGAGGTCCTGCAGGACTCCCGGCTCCCACGCCAGTCGTCTCATCCCCGCCACCCGCTCGCGGTTGAGGATGTCCAAGGTCTCTCGTCCCATCACCACCACGATGCGCGGCTGGGTGATGTGGAACTCCTCCAGCCAGTAGACGGGACAGTTGCGGCAGCCCTCCTCGGGCTCCACATCATGGCACTTGACGATGTTCGTGCCGTACACCAGCAGCGGGTTCACGCCCAGACGTTCCATGCTCTTGAGGATGGCGCTGCCCGAGCGGCCGAAGAAGGCCACCCCCTCCACCACCTCCAAGTAGTGCGGGCGATACTTCAGCAGCAGGATGTCGGCCAGCGGATGGCCTGAGCCCACGGTGGGGAGGAACTCGCCGTGTGCGCACTTGTGGCACTGGGCCACGCGATGGTTGAGATCGTTGCTCTCGGCGATAGCCCGCTCTTCGAGCCTGCGATAGATCTCGTTGGCTTCGCCAAGAGGTGGCAGATCTTTCACGTATTCGCTCAGATCGGCTTCCGTTCTATGACTACTCGCGCTCTCGCGCCCGCCGACCACGACGAGGCGCGGCCATCCCACTGAGGGGGTAGAAGTATATTGGCGCCCGGGGGATGAAATCCTCCGCGGTGGGCACCCGCCGCCGGGCCCGATCAGTCTTCGGGCAACACCCGGTCGAGAGTCGTCTGCAGCAACTTGAGGGACTGCAGATACAGCAGGTTCTTACGTCGGGCGATGATATCGGCTTCCCACAGGGCAGCCAGGAAGCTGGGGGCATCGTGGAAGCGGGGCATATGGAGCATGGCGGTGCCCAGGGCCTGCAGGACGTGGGCGTCGCTGCCGGCACCAGCCACGATGTTGTACTTGGCTGCGAAGCGTTCGGCACTGAGGTTGAACGATGAGAGGGCCACTTTGGCGTTGTAGATCTCGATGACGTCGATGCGGTGCAAGTTGTCGACCAGGGTGCGATAAGAGGGCGTGGTGCGGAGCGCATCGAAGGGATGGGGCACGTAGACCAAGCCGTCCTGCTCCTTGATGAGCGACAGTGTCTGATCGAAGGTGAGACCGCGCGGGATGGCCTCCCGCAGGAAGAGTCCGATGACCTCGCCCTCGGAGGTCTTCACCTCCTCGGCCACGATGATGAACGGGTCACCCTGAGCCAACTCGCGGGCCAAGAAGGCACCTTCGATCTCGTTGTGGTCGGCGATGGCGAGCGCGCCCAGGCCGATCTCGCGAGCGGTGGCGATGATCGATTCCACGCTGCTGACACAGTCTTTGGAGAACTCGGAATGGACGTGGAGGTCGGCGTTTATCCAGTCGGCCCGCGTGCGTCCCAGGACGCCTTGCCGCACACGCTTACGCGTCGATTGTGCCCCGATGCCACGGACATGTAGCGACGCGCCCGATGCCACCGTGCGAGCCGTGGCCCGATCCTTGGGCACGGTCGCCGCGATGGTCTGACGGTAGATGGCCGCCAGTCGGGCAGCGACCGCGGGCATCGTGGGTAGGTCGGCCGCCGACGCTGCGGCTCCCGACGAGGCGGACGCCGTCTTCAAGAGCCCGGCCTCCACATGGACCACATTCGTCGCGCGATCGACGGCAGCGGCCAGCGACCCGGAGGTCGCCGGCGAGAACACCGCACCTCGTGCGCCCGTAGCAAGCTGTTCCACGACCGGTGGAAGTTCGGGCCCCACGAACGGGCGACCGCTCACCGCGGCCTCAGCCAGCGAGGCACACAGCCATTCGCCGCCCAGATACGGAAGGATGACCACGTCCGCACTCCCATAGAGCCCGGCAAGATCGTCTGCTCCGTCGAACTCGCGCAGTGTCACCCTGTCGCGTAGCCGCCGCGGCACCGTCCGGGGGACCCAGCGTTCGGCCGAAGGCCGGTGCAGAGCGACCACCAGGGTGTCGATGTCTGCGGGGAAGTCAGCGAGAAGGGCGCGCATGAGTGCCCGATACGAGCGGCGAGCATCGCCTCTATAGACATGGAGAGCCGTGCGTCCCCCACCATGGCCGGCGCTGCCGCTGAATCCATCGCCGGAAGCCCGTGATGAAGCTCCGGCACCCACAGACGGTGCCAGTGCCTCCAGGGAAAGAGAGGTCCCACACGACACCACCTGATACTCCCCGGGGTAGAGTTCGTCCATGAGGGTCCGTCCATGCGGGAAGGTGACCACGCGGGCGTCCAAGCGCGAGAAGAAACGTTCCAGCACCGATTGGCCCATCTCGTACGCGGCCACACCTACCGGGGTGAGGTGGAAGGAGCCCACCACCGGGCTGCGCGCCTCGCGCAGCGCGGTGAAGCTCAGCGAGGGCGCCAAGGGCTCATGCACGTGCACCAGATCGAAGCCGCCGCCGATCATGAGTTTCTCCAGCCGGGAGGTGACATCCACGGGCAGGCCCAGGCTGGCCACGCCGCCGTTCAGTCGCACGGGGAAGCTGTAGCCCACCGGCACCACAGGGATTCCGGCGGCACGGCTCAGAGGACCTTCGCCCGTGGTGGGCAGCAGCAGATCATGAGGGGGACAACCGCTGCGATACTCCTCAAGCAGTTCCACCAGCCGACCACGCGTGCGCTGGAAGAGGGCCTTGGTGCGGGCCAGTTCTGAGGGATCGTCGGACGAGGTGACGATGACGGGGCGATGACCCAGTGCCTTGAGCTCCCGAGCCAAGTCGGCCACGTGGCAGTTCACAGCCGCGGGGATGCTCCACGAGAACGGCGTCACCAGGGCTATGTGCAGGCTTTGGTCCATCGCCGGGAAGGGCCGGGGCCCGAGCGGCAACGCCGCTCGGGCCCCGGGTCACGCTTCAGGTGAGACTACTCGCAGAGCGGCTCGTTGGCGATGAAGGCCTCGGTGCGGCGCCGCGCGTCGTCGTCGCTGTACTGGATGGGCGGCGACTTCATGAAGTACGACGAAGGATCGTACAGGGCGCCCGAGATACCCCGGTCGAGGGCCAGCTTGGCGCAACGGACGGCGTCGATGACGATGCCGGCCGAGTTGGGCGAGTCGACCACTTCAAGCTTGAGCTCCACGTTCAGGGGCACGTCACCGAAGGTACGGCCTTCCATGCGGATGTAGGCCCACTTGCGGTCGTCCAACCACTCCACGTAGTCGGAAGGCCCGATGTGGATGTTCTTGCTGCCCATCTCGTAGTCGAGCTGCGAGGTGACCGAGTTGGTCTTGGAGATCTTCTTGCTCTCCAGGCGCTCCCGCTCGAGCATGTTGAGGAAGTCGGTGTTGCCGCCCACGTTGAGCTGCGAGGTCCGCTCCAGCCGTACGCCACGCTCGCGCATGAGGCGGGTGAGCACGCGGTGGACGATGGTGGCACCCACCTGCGACTTGATATCGTCGCCGATGACCGGCAGGCCCTTCTCCTCGAAGCGCTCCTGCCAATACTTCTCCCGGGCGATGAACACGGGGATGCAGTTGACCATGGCGCAGCCGGCCTCGAGGATCTGCTCCACGTACCACTTGGTGGCCATCTCACTGCCCACGGGCAGGTAGTTCACCACCACGTCGGTCTTGGTCTCTTTGAGGATGTTGACCACATCGTCGGTGGGCCCGTCGGCCTTCTCGATGACCTCGGAGAGGTACTTGCCCAGTCCGTCGTGAGTCATGCCCCGATAGACCTTCACACCCATCTCGGGCACGTCACAGAACTTCACCGTGCAGTTCTTGCCGCCCCAGATGGCCTGAGAAAGGTCTTTGCCCACCTTGGTCTTGTCGACATCGAACGCGCAGGTGAACTCGATGTCGGAGATGTGATACCCGCCCAGGTTCACGTGCATGAGGCCGGGGACGAATTCGTCGGCCTTCGCATTCCGGTAGAATTCCACCCCCTGGATGAAGGACGAGGCACAGTTCCCCACCCCGATGATGGCTACCCGCACTTTATCGCTCAACGATTCCTCCCTGTTTCTCTTTTCCTAACTGGCGATAGGTGTGGACGACTCGCTGGATGACCGTGAAGACGGTCAGGGCCAGCATGATGTAGACGACGTACGAGAGCACGTTGAAGAAGAGCCCCAATGCTATGAGGATCACTCGCTCGGGCCGGCTCATGATACCGACTTTGCACTCGAGACCCAAGCTCTCGGCCCGGGCACGAGTGTAGCTCACCAGCATGGCCCCCATCAGCGCCAACACCACCAGGCCCGCGTCCACGGCACGCCCTTGGCTGGCAAGGATGTAGGCGATGCCCGCCATGACCACGCCCTCCGAGACCCGATCCAGAGTGGAATCGAGAAACGCCCCGAACGGTGTGCTCTGACCGGTCCTTCGGGCAAGGGCGCCGTCGAGCATGTCGAAACAGCCCGCGGCCAGGAAGACGATGCCTGCGTATATGAGATGGTCGGTGACTACCAGTGCGGCCGCAGCGATGTTCAGCACAGTCCCCGCTACGGTCACCTGATTGGGAGTCACCTTGAGCCGCTGCAACACCGAGAGCATGGGCACAAAACCCTTGCGCAGCTGAACTCCGAAAAACTCGCGAATGCTTTCCATACCCTGCCAGTATCCGGTTGGCCGGGAAAAAAGTCCCAGCAACTGGCGATTGTAACAGTACGGACCATGGGCCACAACGCGCATGGCCGCGCGTAAGCGGACCGCTTCTCAACGAGCCACGCGGCCGCACAGCCGAAGGGGCGCTGTCACTCCTCCGGCTTGTCGGTGAGCGTCTCGTCCACCACCCGGCGCGGCGGCGGTGCGCCCGATCGGGCAGGTATGAGCGCGATGCCGTCGTCCCCCGCCCACGGCGCCCGCGACATCTTGAACTGGTAGAAAGTGAGCGTGTGCTTGAGCATGGAAAGGATGGGCAACGAGGCCAACATGCCGATGATGCCGCCTATCTGCGCTCCGGCAAGGAGCGCGAAGATCACCACCAGTGGATGGACGCCCACCGAACTGCCCACGATGTTGGGAGCCAAGATGTGGCTCTCGAGCTGTTGGATGACGAAGTAGAGCACAATGATCCAAAGAGCAGTGATGGGCGAGTGGAAGAAGGCGGCTATCACCGGTGGCACGGCGCCCAGGAAGGGGCCCACGTAGGGTATGACCTCGGTGACGCCGGCCCAGAAGCCGAAGAGCAGGGCGTATTGCCCGCCCTCCGGCCACACCCCCACCACATCCCAACTGAGGATCCATATGGCCAAGCCGCAGGCCAACCCGATGGTGGCCCCCAACAGGGCCTGGCCCCGGATGAATTTGCTGAACGAGGTCTGGAGGCCACGCACGAACGCCTCTTTGACCGCGGGTTCGCCCGGCGCCAAACGGGTGAGGAAGCGGAAGATGCGATTGCCGTCCAGCAGCATGTAGAAGCTCACCACGATGACGAGGAAGAGATCGACGAGCACGTTGACCACGCTCATCCCCACCGAGAAGAGGGTACCCAGCGAAGCGGCGCCGTTGGTCTGCAGCCAGTTGACGATGTCGGTGGTGTTGAGGTGCAGGTTCACCTCCACGTTGTTGCTCGCCAGCCACGCCTCCAGATCGGAGAGCAGGGCGTTGAGGTCGTTCAGCCAGCCGGGGATGGCTTGGAACAGGCGCTGGAACTGGCGCACCAGAGGCGGTCCGAAGAAGATGAACAGCACCACCAATACGGCGATGAAGGCCAGGTAGACCACGGGCACGGCCAGCCAGCGTGGGGTACGGACGCGTTTCATGGCCAAGACGACGGGATTGAGCAGCATGGCCACGATCGTGCCTACCAAGAACACGAACACAGCGTGACTCGCCGCCTTGCTGAAGTAGAGAGCAAGGAAGATAGCCACGGGGATCAGCACCAGCTGGGCCCAACGCGGGATGGTTATGCGCACCCGGTCTCCTCTGTCGCGTCGCCTGTCTTGAGAGGGGCTGCCCACAGCTTAGCAGCCCTCTCGGGCCGGTGAGTGCAAAGACTCACTCCGGGACGCGTTCGCTGTCCAGGCCAAAAAACCTCTGTTGCTGGGCAATCTTGGGGCAAGATGGTAAGGTAACCGCGATGCAAGAAGGGATCACGGCACCAGATTACCGGCGTCAGGAAGAGCTTCTGAGACGCAGGCGACATCATGCGAGCGTGTATCGCAGGCGACGCATCCGCTTCGGCGCAGGCTTCGTCGTGTTCTGTCTCGTGGTCGTCGCCGTCGTCGCTCTAGCCACCCGTGACGGCAACACCACGCAGGTAGATTCGCAGGCACTGCTGGCCGGCGCCGCCCCGGCGGCATCCGCCCCCGTGATGGCCGGCCGCGAGAGCCGTCCCGCCTTCGCCCGTCTGGGCGATCGCAACCTCATCCTGCCCGTCGCTGCCAACGACGCCACGATCATCGCGTACCAGCCCATCAGCGACGAGCGCGCCGTGGCTCTCACCCCCATCGGCGACAGAGCGAACACCAACGCGATCGTCCGCTTCTTCCGCGGTATCTTCGCCAGCGAATCAGCCGTGCGCTACTACCAACTGGATGGAGAGGGCACGTCGCCCACCAACTCGGTGCTCATCGGCGCGCCCCAAGGTTCTACAGTCACCGCCCCCGTTTCGGGCATCGTCACGGGCGTGAAGCAATACAAGCTTTACGGCAAGTACGATGATGTAGAGATACAGATCCGTCCCGAGGAGTTGAGCGGCGCCACGGTGACGCTTATGCTCATCAGCGACCCCGCCGTCTCCATAGGGGAGGTGGTGACGGCTGGCAAGACGCAGCTTGGTACGGTGCGGGAGTGCCCTCCTGAGCTGGCAGAGACCATCTCGCAGTACACCCGCGACGCCGGTGCTCACATCCATCTGAAGGTGACGGAAGAGCCGGTCGGCTGAACCGGAGTCCCGGCCTCCCAGCCGGTTGTACGGCGTCATCTCGCAGGCCGGACGGTCCATGCCGAACGGCTGTAGGAAAGAGGATCCATGGACGCGCGCTTCTGCTCCAAGTGCGGGGGGCACATCGAGATTCGGGTCGTCGGCGACCGGCCTCGTGAGGTGTGTTCAGCCTGCGAGACGGTGTTCTATCAGAACCCTCTGCCGGCCGCCGCGGCACTCATACTCGATGACGCGCACCGCGTGCTTCTGGTGCGGCGCCGCTACGAACCTGCCGTGGGCATGTGGTGCCTCCCCATCGGTTTCGCCGAGATGGGCGAGACCATAGCCGAAGCCGCGCTGCGTGAGTTGCACGAGGAAGCGGGCCTCACCGGACGGATCGTGCGCCTCATCGACGCTGACTCCTGGACAGGCCCGTTCTACGGAGACCTGCTCATCGTCACCTTCGAAGTGGAGAAGACCGGAGGCGTGGAGACCGCCGGTGACGACGCCGAGGACGCGCGGTACTTCCCCATCGACCGACTTCCCCCGCTGGCCTTCCCCTCCAACGAGAAGGCCATACGTCTGTGCGCCGAACTGCACCAGGACGAGTGGGCCATGCACGAATCGTTCCACCACCTGGGGGAGGACGGCCGCACCGGGATGCTCTCCGACAGCCTGGTGGGTTTCGTGGGTGAGCACGCGCCCTACGTCGCCCGCCTGTGGCTGGCCGATGTCCGCTCCAGCCACACCACCGCCGGATATCGGGGCATCGACCCCGACCAGTTGTTGAACGAATGCGTCGAGGGCCTGCGCCTGCTGGGACGCTGGCTGGAAGGCGAGAGCACCGCCGAGGAGACCAAGGGTTTCTATCGCGGTCTGGGCGCGCGGCGCCGCGCGCAGGGAGCCCGCTTGGGCGAGATCCTCTCCGCGCTGATGCTGGCCAAGAAGCACATCTGGAGTTTCGCGTTGTCGCTGGGGGTTTGGCAGCGCCCGGTGGAGATGTACCGGGTCATGGAACTGCAAAGCCGTTTCGCCGCCTTCTTCGACAACGCCATGTATCAGTCGGCGCGCGGCTTCGAGGGAGATTAGAGAGGCAGCAGCCGAAAGGCTGTCGAGCCGCCGGGCCGTCCGGCGCCTTAAAGGGCCGTCGGACACTCGGCAGCGCACCGCCTCAGACGTTGAAGCGGAAGTTGATGATGTCGCCGTCAGCGACGATGTAATCCTTGCCCTCCACGCGTAGCACACCGGCATCGCGACAGGCCTTCATGTTGCCATAGCGCATGAAATCGTCATAGGAGACCACCTCCGCGCGGATGAAGCCGCGCTGGATGTCGGAGTGGATTGCCCCCGCCGCCTCGCGCGCCGTCTCTCCCACGCGGATGGGCCATGCCCGCACCTCGTCCTGGCCCGCCGTGACGAAACTGATGAGCCCCAGCTGAGAGAAGGCCGCCTGGGCGACCACATCGCCGGCCGGTCCGGGAAGCCCGAGCGCAGCGGCATATTCCTCCTGCTCTTCCACCGACAGGCGCGAGACCTCGAGCGCGTCGATGAAGGGAAACGCCAGCAGGTGGCGTCCGCGGGCCTGCTCCTGCAAGGCGTCCAGGTCGCCCGCCGTCTCCGACTCAGTGTTCACCAGCAGCAACTGCGGAGTGAGAGTCAGGAACTGATAACCACGTATGAACGCGGTCTGCGGCTCGTCGAACTCGGCTTCGCGCAAGGGGGTCTCGGCCTCCAGAAGCTCTTGACAGCGGCTGAGCGCCTTCTTGCCCACATCGGGCAACGGGGCTTTCTTGGCCCGCTCGAAGGCCCTCTCCACGCGGATGAGGTCGAAGAGCAGGAACTCACGATCGAGCTCTTCCAGGTCGGCTGCGGGATGCATCTCCTCTCCCAGCACAGGGTTCTCGAAGGCCCGCAGTACGTGCAGGTACACCTGTCCCCCGGCCAAGGCGTCCAGATAGCGCTCCATCTCGCCCTTGCGTGCGCTGGCTTCGGGCCACGCGACCTCGCGCACCCTCAGCTCGGCGAACGTCGTCTTCTTCGGTTCGAAGATCTCGGACAGCTTGCGCACGCGGGTGTCGCCAACGTGGACGCTGGCGATGTGGCCTTCGCCCCGTCCCTCTGCCAACGCGGAGACGAGTGTGCTCTTGCCGCAGCCTTTGAGCCCGATGATGCGTGCTTCCACCCTTGTTCTCCCTGCCTCGCCTTCGATCAGAGTCAGTGTAACGCAGGTGACTGCTATCATCGCGCACATGACCGCCTTCCTGTCCGCCCTCGTGCTCGTCACCATTGCCGAGATGGCCGACAAGACGCAGCTCCTCACCCTCTCTCTGGCCTGTCGCTATCCGGCTCGGCGCGTCCTGGTGGGAGTGGCCGTCGCTATAGCCCTGCTGAACCTCATCGCGGTGGTCATCGGAGCGGTGGCTGGGCGCTTCATACCCGTCACCTGGGTCAAACTCGGGGCCGGCCTGCTCTTCATCGCCTTCGGTCTCTGGAACCTGCTCGGCAAGGATAAGCCCGACGACCCCGAGGACTGCACCGTGCCCCGCAGCAAACACATCACCTGGGCCATCGCCGGCGCCTTCTTCGTGGCCGAGATCGGAGATAAGACCCAGCTGGCCACACTCTCGTTGGGCGCCCGCTTCGAGGGGAGTCTCTTCGCCTCGGTGGGAGTGTGGGCCGGGGCCACGGTGGGGATGATCATCGCCAACTCCCTGGCCGTGGGCATAGGGCACATGGCCGGTAGGCGCGTGCCGGAGAAGCTCATGAAGCGCATCTCAGGAGGGCTTTTCATCGCTTTCGGCATCTGGACCCTGGTCGAGGCCCTTGTGTGACCCGTGTTCGCGTATCATGCCCCTGGAACCATCAGGTGACTACCGCAGGGAGGAGTGGCAGTGAGAGGCATCCGAGGTCGTCTGTGCATTTGGGCCGCGCTGGTCCTTGTCGTCGTCGCGACGGCGTCACTTCTGAGCGCCTGCGGCGGAGAGACCTCCTCGAACGGCGACACCACGACCTACACCGATGCCACATATGGCTACAGCTTCCAGTACCCGAGCTCCTGGAAAGTCCAGCAGGGGGACACTGCCGACGTGTCGGCCGGAAGCGCCTCTGCGGCAAGCGTGGGTGTCTATGATCCCAAGGGAGCGGTGGCCGAGGATACCTACATCGACATGGTGCAGATCTCGGTGTATCAGCTCAATGTGGTGGTGGACGAATCGGTGATGCCCGAGATCAAGACCGAGGTGGAGGGGGTGCTTGACAGCCTGGAGGGCCAAGCCGGCGACCTCACCACTCTGGAGCCGCTCACCGAGGTCACCGTGGGAGACATGACAGGCTACAGGGTCACGTACAGCTTCTCCAAGAACAACGCCCCCGTCACGTCCACTCTGTACTTCCTCTTCTCGGGGGACAAGGAGTACCAACTGACGGTGCAGGCCGCCGACACCAACTGGGAGGCGAAGCAAGGGGTGTTCGACGCCTTGCTGGCCAGCTTCAGGCCGGGCGCCGCGGAGTAGGCCCGACCGGAGAGACGGGGTCACCGCCTTCCGAGTCCGCCGGTGGACGAGCCGTACGAGCCCCGTGGCTCTGCGTCTGCTACCTCTGCAGCAGCGCGTACAGGAGGGCGCAGACCTCCTCCCGACTGGCATAGGCGAAGAAGTCGTAGGCCGAACCTATGCCCTGCATGCCGTCGAGCAGACCCGCATAGGCCGCTCGGCGGGCACTGGGGAAATGGTCAATGGAGAAATTGCGGAAAGGCGGCACGTAGTCCGCGGGGGGCTCAGGCAGTCCAGCCGCCCTGGCCACCATTGTGATCAGCTGCGCACGCGTCAAGGGGCCGTAGGGCATGAAACGCGAACTGCTGACCCCTTTGGTGATGCCCTGTTGCCAGGCCACTGCAACGTAGTGATACGGATAGAGATCCCCATCGATCCTGGTCACATCCACGAAGGGGCTCACGTCACCGAAGCCCACCGGATGCTCCATGGTCAGCACGATCATCTTGGCGAACTGCTGCCGCATGACGTCGTCATGAGGATAGAAGTAGCCGCCCCCCTTGCCCACCACGATACCGCGGGCCGCCAACTCCTCGATCTGCACGTAGTAGGGACTGCTATCCGCGGAGACGTCCAAGAAACGAGCCACGGGCACCGTTGTGCTCGTGGTGCTCGTGGTGCTGGTCGTGCTCGTGGTACTGGTGGTGCTTGTGGTGGAGGTGGGCAAGGTGGTGGTCGTGGTGGAACTGGTGGTGGTAGAGGTGGGCAAGGTGGTGGTCGTGGTGGAAGCAGCTTCGCGTGCCTTGACCACAGCTTCGTAGCCGTCCACCCTCCCGTAGCCGTACTCCGGGTCCCAGCCCGACGCCCCAAGATCATCGGCGGTGGAGGTGATGATGTCGCACACCTGGGCCACACTCAGCTCCGGCGCCGCCGACCGCACCAGGGCGGCGACACCGCTCACGAAGGGGGTGGAGAACGAGGTCCCCTGCCAGTAGATCCAGGGACTGGTACCGATGGTACAGCTGAGGATCTTCGTACCCGGCGCCATGAGGTCGAGCGCGCTGCCTGTGTTCGAGAAGTCGGCCCGCATGTCCGCAGGGGTGTAGGAAAGTGAGCCGACGGCCAGCACGCCTGGCAGAGCGGCTGGGTAAGAGACCTGCGCCCTGCTGTTGTTGCCGGCCGCGCCGACCACTATCGCACCCTTGGCCTGCGCGTACGCCACCGCATCGCGCAGCACGGAGGCGTTGATGTCGGTGGCCCAGCTTATGTTGATGACGTCGGCGCCGTGGTCGGCCGCCCAGTAGACACCTTGAGCCAATGTGGCCGCGTCGGCCTCCTGCTGTTCGGCGATCTTCACGGGCATGATCTTGACGTTCCACGCCGTACCGGCCATGCCCTGGCCGTCGTTACCCTGGGCCACGGCGATGCCGGAGACGAAGGTCCCGTGACCGTGGTTGTCCTTCCACGCCGGCCACAGACTGGTACTCAACACCGCACTGTAGGGCGACGTCACACGACCCGCAAAATCGGAGGACTCTTGGTCCAGCCCGGTGTCGAGGACGGCCACGATCACGTCGCCGGAGCCCGTCTCGAGATCCCAGGCCGCGGGCATTCCTATCTTGGGGAGCCCCCACTGACCGACCACACCCGGAGGGGCGTAGTAGGGGTCGTTGGGCACCAGGCATGCGTCGAGGACCGCCGACTGCTCGGCCCACACCACGCCGGGAAGCCGACGCACGGTGTCGACTATGGCGGGAACCTCGTCGACGGCCGAAGGAGCGGCCTCGAGCACATACACGCCGCCTCCGCCGAGCGCACGCGCCCGGCCGAGGCCGAACAACGCGAGGTCAGGCACACCCGCCGAAGGCGCCATCTTGACCACCACACGACGGGCCGCAGCTGCCGCCACCGGCTCGGGAGCGTCCAGACTGCCCAGCGCAGCTGCGGCAGCGAGGGGGTCGGTGCCTACGTAGGACGGGTTCTCGTCCGCACGGGCGTCGGGGCTGGAGAGCAGGAGAGTCACCAGGACGAGGAATACCACCGTCAAGGCGAGTGCGACGAGAACGGGCGCAGCCGCCGGTGGCCGGGGCCACCGGCGGCTGCGCCCCCGTCTTCTAGACACAGGGCCGCGCAGAGCGCTCACTTCTCCCCTAGAGGTCGTCAGGTGCCGCCTCGGTCGGTCACTCCAGACCGAAGCCCAGGGCCTGCGCACCAGTTGTGTAGAGATGTTCCTTTTCGGCGTCTGTGAGGCCCAACCCTTCAATGAAGGCCCGACTCTCGGTCATCTCTTCATAGGGATAGTCGGTACCCAGCAGAATCTTGTCCATGCCCAGGGCCACCTTGGTGCACTCGAACGCCGCCTGCAGGTAGTTGCCGCTGGTGGTCACCACCATGTTGTCGCGCAGGTACTCGCTCGGCACACGCTTCAGGGCAGGCACGGCATCGGGGTCGGAGGCCTTGATATGTGGGCGCACGAAGGGATGGTCTATACGCTGCATGAGGAAGGACAACCCTTCACCGTAGTGGCCCAGGATGATCTTGAGCTTCGGGAAGGCGTCGAACGCACCGCTCAGGACGAGCCGCATCATGGCCGTGGCCGTCTCGACGCCGAAGCCGAAGGCGGCGCCGGCCAGCGCCAACCCGTAGGTGCGCAGCTGAGGGATCATGGGAGCCACCGGATGCAGGTAGATGGGCACACCCAATTCTTCGCACTTGGCCAGGATGGGCCAGTAGCGCTTCTCGTCCAGGTAGGAATCACCGAAATTGGAGTGTGTCTTCCATCCTTTGAAGCCCAGTTCCTTCACACAACGCTCGAGTTCTTTGGCAGCTGCGTCGGCATCCTTGGGACAGAGAGCGGCCCACCCCTGCAGGCGGTCGGGGTACTTGGCGCAAGCCTCAGCCAGTTCGTCGTTGACGCTCTTGGCCAGGCTGCTCCCCAGAGTCGGTGCGAAGGGGTCGACGCCGGGCGAAGTGAGCGAGACCACGGCCACATCGATGCCGGCCGCGTCCATCTCCTTGATGCGCCCCTCGCCCACGTCCAGCAGGCGGTCGAGCAGCTTGTCGCCGTAAGGTTCGAACGACTCCGGCCAGTAGTACAGACGCCGCTTGCCCGTGGCCGGGTCGTCCACCAGTCGAGGAAAGTCGGGGGTGGCGTACATGGCATCCACGTACTTCTGCGTTACGAAATGGGTCTCTAGATCGATGATCTTCACGGATGCGCCTTTCTCCAGTCGTTCTATCCGCCGGCGATGGGCACGAACATGAGCACATCGTCGCCCTCGCCAAGGACCGTCTGGGTCCCTCCCAGGGCGGCGATGTCGCGTCCGTTCACGAGGACGCGCAGGGGCGCGTGCGCACTGGCCGCGTCGGGTTCCATGGAGTACGGAGAGAACCTCTCCCCGTACTCCTGTCTCAGCTGATACAGCAGGCCGGCCACCGTGGTCCCCTCGGGCACCACGACATCTCTCTCCGCGGCGCCCAAGAGCATCTTGATGAGACCTACGCTGCGCACATGCACCTGCATGATGGTCGACCTATACCCCCAAGCGGTCGGCTATATAGCCCAGACGCAATTCTTCCAGCTTCTCGCGAGTGGGTACGCCCTCTTTGGTCCAGCCGCGGGCTTCGTAGTACTCATCCAGCATGAAGTCCAGGTCGGCCTGGCTGATGAGCTGACCCTTGGAGGGACCGTCGGGGATGGGTTCGGTCTTGAGCCGCTCAGGAAGATCGTCGTCGGCTCGGGTGAAGCCGGCCGCGATGTTGAAAGCACGCGCCACGTTGTTGATGCGCTCACCCACCTGATGCACTTCCTCGGGGGTGTAGACCAGGCCGGTCGCGCCCTCCATGAGGTCGGCCGTGTTCTGGAACATGAAGCCGGCGACGGCCATGTCCATGAGGAACACGCACATGGTGGGGGAGTCGGCCAGCGCGGTGCGGGCGTCCTGGTTCCACTTGGTCAGCTTGCCCTTGCCCTCGATGGCGAAACGGTCCACCGCGTAAGGGATGGGGATACCGAAGATCTCCTGGAACGCGTAGCCCTTGTTATGGTCGGCACCGGTGAACGCAGTCGCGAGGCTGAGGCCGTGAGCCTTCGCGCCACGCACGTCGTACGCCGGCAATTCCAGGCCTTTGATGTGCATAGCGTATTTCTCGCTACCCTTGCCGATACGCTCCGCGGCGGCCTTGGTGCCGTCGGCCAGGATATCGCCCAAACCCTGCCGCTCCCCGATCATGTGGAGGAGCTTGATCATGGACTCGTCGTTGCCGAAGTGCAGGTCCATGCCACCCGTATCCTCAAGAGTGAGGATGCCGCGCTCGAACAACTCCATGGCGAAGGCGATGGTCACTCCCGCCGACATGGTGTCCAGACCCAACTCGTCGGAGAGACGGTCGGCCGCGATGATAGCGTCGGGATTGTCTACGCCGGTGACCCCGCCAAAACTGTAGAGCGTCTCGTACTCAGGGCCTTCGGTGAAGGAGCCGGCGTACGGACCCTCCTGGGCCAGACGATACTGGCTGCACCCCACCGGGCAGCCCGCGCACGCCGTCTTGCCGGCCCCACGCGACTCGATGGCGTAACCGCCGATCTTGTCGGCCGGGGTGAACACGCCGGTGCCCGTCCAGTTGTTCGCGGGATAGATGCCGAGAGCCTGGGTCAGATCGAGCGTGGTAGACGTGCCGTAGCGGGAGAACTCCGGATACAGGATGGGGCTCTCCTTCATGCCGGCGCGCATACGCTTGCGGGCGGCGTCGAACTTCTCGTGGTCGGCTATCTGCATCTGCTGGTCGCCGCGCAGCGCGATGGCTTTGAGGTTCTTCGCACCCATGACGGCGCCGAGGCCCTTGCGGCCTGCCACCCGGCGTTCGTTGACGATGCACGCCATCTTGGAGAGCTTCTCACCCGCCGGGCCGATGCAGCAGATGCGGATGTTCAGATCGTGCAGCTCGTCCTTTATCACCTGCTGTGTGTCGCTGCTCGGGAGCCCCCAGAGCTCTTTCGCGTCGCGGAACTTCACCTCACCGTTCTTGATCCACAGATAGGTGGGCTCCTCCGCCTTGCCCTCGATGATGAGGGCGTCGTAGCCGGCGCGCTTCATCTCCACGGGGAAGTGGCCGCCCGTGGTCGCCACGCCCATGGCTCCGGTCGCCGGCGACTTGGCGTTGACGGCCATACGGCTGGCGCACGGGACGGTGGTACCAGTGAATGGACCCGGCGCGAAGATGAGCTTGTTGTCGGGGCCCAGCGGATCGCAATCGGCCGGGACCTCGTCGTAGAGGTACTTGACCGTGAAACCCGCACCTCCGATGAAGTCCTGCGCCACATCGACCGGCAACGGCTCCTCTTTGTAGCTCTTCTCGCTGAGATTGATCCTAAGGATCTTGCCTGTATACCCACCGCCGTACATGACACTCCTTTGCTCTACAGATCGCTCCGAGGGACGGATGCTGATTCCGGCTTGTTCTCTGTGTTGTTCAAGGATACCAACCATTCTCTCTGTCGTGAGTCCATGCCCTTTTGGCCGGCGCAGGGATGGGCTCTATACTGTGCTGGCATGAAACCAGACACAGCTCATCCCTACCGGGTACCGCAACAGCGACGAAGCCAGGCCTCACTTGAGCGCCTGCTGGATGCTGCCGAAGACCAGATACGGTCTGAGGGCATCGAGTCGCTCACCATCGCCAGCGTTGTGGGAAGAGCGGGCCTCTCTGTGGGAGCGTTCTACGCGCGCTTCCCCGACAGGAGCTCTCTCCTCCACGCGCTGCAGAACCGGTTCCACGACCGCATGGAGCCGGTGCTGCTCGCGGAACTCAAAGCCAAAGCGGCCGAAGCCCACACTCTGGAGGAAGCCGTCGCGTGCTGCATCGACACGCTGGTGAAGTACGTCACCGGCGAGAGCGAGCTCTCGCGCGCGTTCATGATGACCTCCGTATTCGATGAAGTACTGCGACGCCGAGGTGAGCAGGTGAACCGCGATCGACGAGAGGCCCTCATCACGGCACTCATGGTGCACCAGCGCGAGATAGGCCACACCGACCCTGTCCTCGCCATCGACATGGCCTACGCCATCTACGCTGCGGTCATCAGGGGAGGGCTGGTGTTCGGCGAGAACCACGAGCTCTACGCCAACATCGCCACGCAGACCATGATGCGCGAGCTGAAAAGCGCTCTCACGCAGTATCTGCGCGGACACTCTCAGGCCTGAACAGGCAGGGGCCCCGCCCGAACGGGCGGGGCCCCTGCACTCACTTGCACTCAGCCGCATCGGCCAGTCAACATGGACTGCGCCGTGCTACGAATACTGCATGGGCAGCATCTCGGCGGTGACCTCGGAGGTGGGGACCCACTTGTTGGACACCTCGACGATGTCGAACTGGTACTTGGTCCCTTTCACCCACTGTCCACCGCCCAGCGGCACGCAGTAGACGTTCTGTACTGGGCGCATCGATCCGGGAGCCATGTCTGGCGCCTGCGTCAGATCGATGGGGCCGAGCAGGGTCTCGAGTTTGGCCGTGCTGATGGCCTTGATGATCTCTTCCTTGTCGTCTACGTTCGGGCAGCGCTTCAGCGAGTCGACCAGCCACTCCATACGGCCGTACTGCCCGATGGGGGCCGTCCACTGCTGTCCGGTGCGCTTCTCGTAGTCGTCGGCCATCTCCTGGCAGGTCTCACCTGTGAGGCTGGACTTGAACGGCCAACTGGGGTGCCACACCAACTCCACCGTGGTGTTGGCAGCGATCTCACCGGTCGCCTCGAGCGACTGCGGGAAGAGCAGGGCCTTGCCGATGGTGAGGATCTTGGGCTTGAAGTCCTGCTGGATGGCCTGCTTCCAGAAGTTGGTGAAATCGGGCGAGATCACACTGCCGGCCACGATCTCGGCCCCGAACTTCTTGAACTCGGAGATCTGCTTGGTGAAGTCCTCAGTGGGAACCGTGTGCTGGCCGGGAAGGACGTACTCGTACCCACCCGCCTTGAGTCCGGGGATGATGCCGGTCTCTTCGTTCACCCAGGAGTTCCCGTCGTCATCGTTGGCGAAGAACAGGCCCACCTTCTTGTTGGTGGGGATCTTCTCCCACATGTCGAGAAAGACGTCCATGATCTTGTCCACGCCGATGCCGTGGGCATACGTCCACTTGAAGGGCTTGTCGGGAGCGCCGCCCCGGCCGAAGAAGAACGGCTGCCAGGGAACGAAACTCGCGATCATGGGGCATGCCAGAGCCTCACACTGGTCGGCCACCGGGTTTACAGTGTCGGGGCTCGAGCTCACCAGGATGACGTCCACGCCGTCGTTCTGCACCAGGTCGCCCGCGACCTGAGCAGCCCGGTTGGTGTCGGACTGGCTGTCATACTGGATGACCTTGATCTTGTGGTTCTTGTTGTCGCCGCACACCACGCCGTCGGCCAAAGCCTCGTTCCAACGTTCGATCTGCCAGTTGGCAGCGGCCGCGAACGAAGCCAACGCGCCCGTGAGCGGGGCTACCACGCCCACTTTGATCTCACGTCCGCCTTCGACACCCGCGGTGGTGGTGGGACCGGCAGTGGTGTCGGTGGATGCCGCGCCGGTAGTGGTCGTGCTCTCCGAGGGAGCAGTGGCAGTGCTTGTGGTGGTCTCCTCATCGCCGCCACAGGCAGCCAGCAGGCCACCCAGCCCGCCGCCCACACTCACGGCGGCGCCCGCCAGACCAGCCATCTTCAAGAACTGCCGGCGGCTTACACCGCTTCTTTCCGCGTTTTCCGGCGTTTCGTCTGCAGCGTTGTTCAGCTCATGGTCCATGGACCCCTCCTGTCTCAGGCTGCTCATACTACAAACATCCTAGCACTCGGTAGCAAACGGTGTAAGTCCTCACTAACCAAATGGGTCACTCGTGGTAGGTGCCGCCGAAGACTTATCGGAAGGCTGGGTGAAAAGCTGATCGGAGGGCCGCTCGGAAGACCGCGCGGGAAGCCTCTCGGGCCGTTTACTTACAGCATTCTTACGCGTATGCGGCTATACTCTCGCGACGCCGTCCCGCAACTCAGCAAGTGAGGTTCTTGTGACAAAGAGAATCGTGACCCTCGTCTCGGTGCTCGTCTTCGCCGCGGTGTTCGGCCTCGTGGCCGGCTGCGGGGGCGGGCTGCCCGACGATGCCGTGGCCCAAGTGGGCGACACCTACGTGACCCAGGCCGACTTCGACGCCCGCGTGGCCGATTTCGAGAAACAGTATGCGGGCTACATCCCCGACGAAGCCTCCGACCCCGAAGGCTACAAAGAGTTCACCGCCGATGTGCTCGACTACATGATCACCTATCAGGTGGTGCTGCAGAAGTCGGGCGACCTGGGCATCAGCGTCTCCGATGAAGATGTGCAGACCGAACTGGATTCCATCCTCAACGATACCTTCGGCGGCGATCAGACTCAGTTCGACGCCGCGTTGGAGGCTCAGAACATCACCCTGGAGCAACTGAGGGTGAACTTCAAAGAGTCCATGCTCATGCAGGCCGCCTATGAGGCTGTCACCAAAGATGTGACGACAGTCCCGGACGATGAGGTATCGACATACTACGAAGCCAACAAGGCAGACTACTTCGTGGACGAGACGAGAGTCACCCGCCACATTCTCATCGCTCCCGGCTCGGACGACGAGACCACTGCCACGACCGACAGCGCCTCCACAACCACCACCGCGGCGCCCACCGAAGCCGATTGGGCCGCCGCTCTGACTGAGGCCCAGAAGGTGCGCCAAGAGTTGGTCAACGGTGGCGACTGGACCCAGCTGGCGGCCGACTACTCCGACGACACCGGCACCAAGGACAGCGGAGGCGACCTGGGTGCTGTAGCGAAGGGCGAGATGGTGCAGGAGTTCGAGGACTCGGTCTTCTCCCTGGCCAAGGATGAGATCTCGCAGCCCATCAAGACCACGTATGGCTACCACGTCATCCAGGTCACCGATATCAACGAGGCCAAGCAGTACACGCTGGACGAGGTGAAGGAGGACATCACCTCCATCCTTATCAGCGAGAAGAAGGACCAGACCTGGACTGCTTGGATGGAGCAGGCGAAGGCGGACATCCAGATCATCTACAAGGAAGGCATGGAGCCCGTCACCACGACGACCGTAGCGCCGACCGAGACCACGTCCGGCGCGGGTACCGACTCGACCGACGCGCCTGAGACCGCTACCACCGAGGTCGGCTCGACCATCACCACAGCCGCTCCCGAGACAACCACCACAGCTGCTCCGTAGCAGGAAACGTCCCCCGGCACTGAAACGGGGCGGACCGGCCTTCTGGCCGGTCCGCCCCGTTCGCATTCCGCGGCGCGTGACGCCTCCCTGAGGAACCCGCTGACTTCCTGATCCCGGCTCCGAGTAGACACAAGAGAAAGGCCGCCCGGCGCTCCGTCGCACGCCTGCGAGGCAGTACGGCAGATCGCCGGGCGGCCCACCCACCGGCCCGAAGGCCGGTGGGGTCACGCCGAATCACATACTAGAGGCCGGGAGCGAAGGTGAACTCCTGCTTCGGATCGACGATGGCAAGGATCTGCACGATGCAGCCGTCGCCGCTGGGCCAACGCCAGGGCAGCACCAGAAGGGTGCAGCGCTCGCCGGTGACCTCATCCAGGTCGCCGCCCACGTTCTCGATGCCCGGGATGCCACCCTCGCACATGAGCTTCTTGTGCGCCGGCTCCCAGTTGGGGAAGGCTTCGAGGGGATCCTGGCCGGCATGCTCCTGCTTCCACTCTTCGATGAGGTGGGGATGTGTGGGCCCAAGCCCATGGTTCACGAGCTTGGTGGCGATGGGATGATCATTGGCCTGGCAGCCGTAACCGACCAGTTTGAGCTTGTGGTCGATGGCCCACTGGGCGGCCGTAGCATCGGCACCAGGCCCGTACGCGAAGTACTCGTCGGTATCGCCCCACAGACGATGGTAGCCGGTGTTGATCATGACCATGTCGCCCTCTTGGATCTTGGGAGAGGCGTTCTCCATATCCTCGGACGTGATGACGCCCCACTTGCCTTTGGGAGCGTCCACGACCACGCCGGTCCCGAACATGCGCCAGACCGGGTAGTCGTTGATGGTGGGAGTGTTCTCGGTCACGTGCAGAGGAGCATCCATGTGGGTGCAGCGGTGCATGATGCCCTCCCACTGCAGCTGCTGGACGCCGTCGCGCGCGTGGAACTTGACCACATCGATGTTGACACTGGGCGAGGAAGGCCACTCGGGCATGAACTGCTTGAAGGTGTGACCGAGGCTGTAGACGCTCAGACCGTCACGCTGTTTGCTGCCAGCCTCGATGCGGGCCTTGCCGGTGGGGTCGAAGATGGCCACCATGCGCACGGGGCAGGCTTCGCCGTGCTCGAACTTCCAGGGGACAGCCGCGAGGGTGGCTCGACGGCCTTTGACCGTGTCGACGTCTCCACCCACCTGCTTGACGACGGGAATGCCCGCTTCGAGCAGGGTGCGGGTCGCGGGATACCACTCAGGATGATCCTGTTTGGCGTCACGACCGGTGGCCGTTTTGTAGGCATCGGCCAGACGTTTCATCTGCGGTCCACCGCGCTGCGGACCCATGTGGGTCGCGAGGGGCAGATCGACGAACGGCGTATCGACCGCGACCATCTTGGCGCCGGCTTGTACCAGATACTCAGCGGCGTCTTTGGTCAGGCCCGGAGCCTCGCCGAAGTACTCGAGGCCATCGGAGTACTTGCAGTGCCAACCGGTGCAGATGACTACGATATCGCCCTTCTCGATGGCGGGCGAAGCGGCTTTGAGGTCGTCGGCGGTGATCTTCTCCCAGTTCTTCTTGGGGATGTCCAGGACCACGCCGTTGCCGAAGAAAGTGGCGGGATCGATATCGGCGAGGTCGGCGCCCTTCTGGATGTGGGCCAGGGGAGCGTTCATGTGCGTCCCGGTGTTGAGGACGGTGGTGATACGCCAGGCCAGGACTCCATGCTGGGCGTGTTTGACACCACGCACCATGCGCACGTCGGGATCACCAGGGTACGAGGGCGCCCCGTGGTCCCACACATGGCTGAGTTCGACGAACTGCAGCCCTGAGTACGGATCAGTGACGACGTTTGCCATATTGACTCTCCTTCTGAGGTCGGCTGTACGGCACATCGAGCTTTGCACGACATCGATCGGACACCGCACATGAGACGCACTCACCCCTCCCCACCCGACCGTGGGCCGGCGAATGAAGACGGAGATCGGCACCCTGTGCCGGCGGCTGAATGGTATTACTATACCACAATATAAAAGGCGCACAAGCGCAAGAGAACGACCCGAGAAGGGACGCGACGGCGTTCACAGCCCACACCCGAACGGATTTGAGGCCGCTCTCACGAGCCGTGCTCGTCACTGCAGTCGTGGGCTGCGCTCCGATGCAGTTCGCGACGATTCACCATGCAGAGGCCACATCCCGCGCGGCACCCGCCGTCCGGCCCTCCTGACCCGATGCCGTAATGCAGTCGTAACCGCCGCTCTTCGGTCTGTGGCAGCGTGCCGCCCTCTTCGACCGCGGGCGCGCCCTCCACATAGGTCTGCGAGTAGGGGAGCACAAGGCGCTCCCCGGACTCTTTCATCTGCTCGTACGGCGCCAGCACCGTGCGACCCCGGTCGGTCCGCAGCAGCAGCCAGGTGATACCGAAGCGCTTGCGCGCGTAGGCCCGTCCCACCACCGGCCCGATCGCGCGACCGGTAGTGTCGACGACATCGCGTCCCATCCAAGACTCCAGCGCCCCCGCCGGCTCGCTCACAGCCCCTCCTCCCGCCAACGCCGTCTCCATACCCCTGCGAGTGTATCCCGTCAGGGTCTCGGCCGCCCGGGCCCCTCCATGATGGGCTCCGTGGCCCGCTTCTTGCCCTTCTCCCACTCCTCGGGAATCCAGTTGTACATGCGGTCACCGACGTAATTGGGGTCGTATCGCTCGCGTATCTTGCGCTGGAACACGTAGGCCCAGGGTTGCTTGGCACCCGCCCACTTGTCGAAGGCCTGCTCGTCGGTGTAGCGCATCTCGATGTACAAGGCTTCCTTGCCGGGGGGATACCCTATGGAGGCAGCATCTTGAACCGCGTCGTCCATGTGGTACCAGGCGGCCCGGCAGGAATCGAAGTCGTTGCCGTCGTACGAAACGAACTGCTCCAGGCCCATGATGCCGCCGCCGGGATAGGCGCCCACGGTGCCCATCAGGGCGTCTCCGCCGCACTGCACCAAGAGACCGTCCTTGTAGTCGCGCTCGTACCCGGCCGCAGCCACGGGTACGTACCCCTTGACCCAGTCCGGAGTGCCCGCCTGCATCCAGCTGCCGATGTAGTTGCCGGCCCAGACGTAATTGATCTCTTTGTGCCCCAAACGGTTCATGTAGAGGTTGGTGAACTCGGCCATGTCCTTCTCACAGTAGCGCTGCACCTTCCAGCCTCCCACCTGCTCCAGGATGGCGTCGAGCACCTTGTCCTGCAACTCGATGTCGGCTTCGGAGCGACCGGCCAGTACGATCTGCAGCGAGATGCGCATCTCCTCGGTGAGTTCAGCCATCCCCGGCTCCTGCAGCATGGTGGGAAGGTCGCTGAGCTGCTTGGTGGCATCGTTGTACATGAGCCAGAAAGCCGGGGCGAGGTCGGCGCCGGCCAGGTTGTACTGGCGATGCATCGTGTAACCGATCTCGTTGTCGTAGATGTGGTAGTACAGGTCGGTCCAGGCGTCCCAATCGGGAACAGCGACCGTGTAGGCCCGGAAGGTCTTGTCGAGAGGCAGGCGATACGCCGGCACCGTGCCGTACACCGGCCAGTCGGTGGAACCCGGCCAATGCACCAGCCGGATGGCGCACTTGGTGTACACACCCAGCCCGCCGCGGCAGCCCAACGTGCCACGCATGATGCCGCGCACACTGGGACCCGGGCCCTCACTGCAGAACCAGCCGTCGCCCGAGCCCAGGGAGCCGCTGCGCACGATCTCGCCGGTAGGGGCCACCCACTCCATCCCCAAGACGTTCTCGGCGTTGCCGCCCATCCACATGGTGCCCGCCCCGATGCCTGAGTAGGCACACGCAGCCGCAACCACGGAACAGGACGAGCCGGCCCCGATTATGTTGCAGCTCCACCCGCGCTTGATAGCCTCGGCGTGCAGCTGCGCGTGGATGACATACGGCTCGACGACGGCGATACCGTTCTTCTCGTCGATCTCGATCTTGTTCATACGACGCAGGTCGAGCTGCACCGTGTCACGGTCGTCGTACATGGGAGACGCCCAGTGGTACCAGCCCGTGCCATGGGGCTTCACTCCGAAGCCGTGTGTGTTGGCCAGCCGGACTATCTTCTGCACTTCTTCGGTGGACGCCGGCATGACCACCGCGACCCCCCGGGGCATGTAGTGGCTGCAGTCCGGACGCACCAGTTCGGCCAGCATCTGCACGGCGTAACCGTCGAGCACCGCCGGGTCGCGCGAGACGTTCACCGGACCGACGATATCCTCGAGCGCAGTGTATGCCTCTTGAGAGAGAGCCATGATCCTCCTCCCCTCCTTCTAGAGTGCCTGCTCGACCAGCTCGAGCACGTCGATGGTCTTCATGGTGCCGCCGTCTCCGGCCACCGCTGCTCCCAGCATCTTGTTGCAGCTCGGACACGCCGTGGCGATAGCGTCGGCGCCGGTGGACTGCGCTTCGTCCAGACGTTTGCCGGCCGTGAAGGCAGCGAAGTCCGGGTATGCCTGAGGCGCGGCACCGCCGGCGCCGCAGCACCACGCAGCTTCGCGGATGCGTTCCATCTCCACCAGTTCCAGGCCGGGGATCGCGCGCAGCACGTCGCGCGGAGGTTCGTACACGCCGAAGGCGCCATTGTAACGAGGTCTCGGCGGATCATAGACCACGGCCTGACCGAAGATCTTGGTCTCTTGGCCGTCCCAGGGGACGAAGTCCTCGCCCTGACGGCCGAGATGGCAGGGATCGTGATAGGTGACCTTCATAGGCACCGAAGTAGTGAGGCGCAGCTTGTCTTCTTTCAGCAGCCGGTCGACCACCTGGACGGCGTGCAGCACCTCGATGTCGTAACCGTGCTTCGCCACGTGGGGGTAGAGGCGCTTGAAGGTCCAGAAACAGGTGGCGCACGGGGTGACGATGGTCTTGATGCCGGCCTCAGCCCATTTCTTGAGATTGGCCTCGGCCGCAGAGGAGAAATCGTCGCGGTAGCCCATGTCGTAGGTTTTTCCGCCGCAACAGCCCTCGGCAGCGTCGATGACGAAGTCCACGCCTCCTCTGGTGAGCACCTTGACGGCAGCATGGAGCGCGCCACGCAGCGTGGGATCGAAGGAGTAGCGGCAACCCGCGTGGAAGAGGACGTCCGCGCGCCCGCCCTCGGTCCGGCGCCCAGGCTGCAGCGTCTTGAGGCCGAGGCCGTCGGCCCAGTCGGCCCGGGCGCTCTGCGGTGCGCCGGCCATGTTGCCGTTGTCGCGCAGCTTGGCGATGACGCCGGGGTAGGCCGCGGGTACATGACCTTGCCGGTTCAGCCAGTGCCGCAGTTCTCGCGCGGCGGAGAGCGGGTGCATGTCGTAACGACACACCTTACAGCTCACGTCGCACTGGCCGCAGAGCGTGCACTCGTAGGCGATGTCGACCACTTCGCTGCTGACCTCGCTGCGCCCATCGGTGAGCGAGAGGATGGTCACCAGCCGGCCTCCACCCGAGTAGGCGTGAAAATGACGGTAGTCGACGCTGGGACAACCCTTCGCGAACTCCCAGCTTCTGACCAGGTCGAGGGGGATCCATTTGCAGTATGAGCAGCGGTTGCAGCGCATCGCATCCGCTCGATAGTCTTCCAATGCCATGATGGCTGTCTCCTCTCGTCCTCGCCTAGAAACAGAGCTTGCCCGGGTTGAGGACGTCGTTCGGGTCCACGATCTTCTTGACTGTGCGGAGCGCGTCCCGCGAGGCCGCGTCACGGTTGTAGACGGGGTCGGCCCACTCGCCGTAGGGACGGGAGAAGTAACCACCCTCGGCCAGGAGCCTACTCCCCGCTGACCCGTAGAGGTCGCGCATGCGCCGCGATTCGGCGGCGTTCTCGGGAGCGAAGGGGAGACTGAACTCGCAGTGATAGGCCACGCCCTGATGCTGGGGCTGCAGGTAGACGCCCACGTCCGCGGTCGGGTAGTCCAGGGCGACAGCCTCCTGCATCATGGTGGCGAGAAAACGAGGCACATCCTCGAGGAGCGTGTGGAAGAAGAGGTCGCGCACTCCACCTTTGGCGCGCAGCTTCCAGTGCCCGGCGTCACAATCGTCGGTACCAAGGAGCACGGCATCCACGCGCGCGGTCGCCACACCGGGAAGCGCCGGCAGCAGGCGTTGCCCGTGGGCCGCCACTGTTTCGGCCACATCCTTCTCAGCCACCCGCATCCGCTCCTCGGGGAACAGAGCCCTGCCGCCCACGCCGATCACCAACGTCCAGGCCGGCAAGATCTCCTTCAGCCGCGCGATGTCGGCGGTGTCCCGGCCCACCAGGCCGGCCAAGTAGGCGCGGTTCACCAGGAACAACTCGTCGGCCACGCGGATGCGGGTGAGCCGGTACGTGAGGTCGATGAGAGCGTCCAGCGTCCCTGCAGGCACGAACAGGGTCTTACGGGGCCACGGCAGCAACTCGCACTTGACCGACGCCCAGGTGACGATGCCCAGAGTGCCTTGCGCCCCGGTGAGCAACCGATAGAAGTCGGTCTGCGCAGGCCCTTTGGGGTCGACCTGGCGTCCACCCGAGGCCCACTGACCTTCCAGGTCGGCAGGGCCCCAGCCGGCCTCTCCGGTGAAAAAACGAGTGCCGTCACCCCATATGACCCCGCAGTTGCGGAGAGGCTCGGGCAGTGAGTAATTGTACCGCGGGATCAGGGTGGGCTGACGCTCGAGCAGACTTGCCACCACCGACTTGTTCGCCCGGGGGAAGAGCGGTGGTGTGACCCGCATCCCTTCCTTGGCCAACTCTGGCTGCAACCGCGCATAGGTGACCCCGGGCTCCACCACGACCATCCGGTTGCGCCGGTCGACACGTAGGATGCGGTCCATGCGACCGAGCTCCACCATGACCGCTGCAGGCACGCCGGGCACGGTGTCCCCATAGAAGTGGGGCCCACCCGAACTCACCGGCACCAGAGCGACGCCGGTCTCGTTCGCCCAGAGCACGAGGGCACGCACCTGGCGTTCGTCGGCAGGCCGCGCCACATAGCGTGGCTTGAGCGGCAACGCGTAGCTCTCGTCGCGAGCATACGAGTCAAGGACGATGGGATCGTCCAGGACGTGCTCTTCGCCCAACAGGTCGACCAGACCTTGCTTCAACCCGTCCACGCTCCAACCGCCTTTCGTGTCTTGACTCCATCCGCAGGGTCCGGACCACGCCGGACCTCCAGGGTCTCTCGCCGGATCTTGGTAGAGGATCGATGCTCGAGGATTACCGCTGAGGACTACAGAAGTGGAAGGCGATGATAACCAAGCGCGAGTGGTCCGGCCAGGTCGGCGCCGGCATCACGCATACGCCGAGTCTTCCATGCCTCGGCTGCATGAAAGAAACGTCCCGGCCCGCGCTGATCGCGGACCGGGACGGCGGGGCGGCGGGGGGGGGGGGGGGGGGGGCGGGCGGGGGGCCCGCCCCCCCGTCCGGGCAGGAGATGATCAGGGCATCAGGACGACCGGCTTGATGGCCTCGCCGGATTCAGTCGCGTGCACTGCAGCGTTGATCTCGCTGAAGGGGAAGGTGGTGACCAACCGGTCGACCGGGAAGCGACCCTGTTTGTACCACTCGATCATCTTGGGCAGGAACACGCGAGGCACAGCCGAGCCGGCCATGATGAACTGCACCCGTATAGCCTTGGAGAGCAGAGCATGTGGCCCGCCGCCCAGAGTCTCGGTCTCCGGAGCCGCCACCACCGCAAACTGCCCACCCATGCGCAGCACTGCGGCAGCTGTGTGCCACGATTGGACCGCCCCAGAGCTGTCAAACGCCTTGTGGACGCCGTGAGGGCAGATCTCGTTGATGCGCGCGACCACGTCGTCGGTCTTGGCGTTGACGGTGTGCGTAGCCCCCAAGTCGAGGGCGAGCTGCAGGCGCTTGGGATTGCGCGCCACAGCGATGATGGGGTAGGCTCCGGCCATATGGGCCGCCATGATGGCAGCCTGCCCCACGCCTCCCACACCGAAGCACAGGAATTCGTCCTGCGGTCCGACCACGAGCTCGTTGAGCACTGAGCCCGCTCCGGTCATAGCCCCACAGGGCAGAGCCGCCAGCACCTCCCAGGGGACGCTCTCATCCTCTATCTTGACCAAGGAGTTCTCGGGCACCAGTACGTAGGTGGCGAAGGAGGACTGCTGGAAGTAGCAGGCCGAGATCTCCTGCCCGTTGAGCTTGACAGTGCGCGAACCATCGAGCCGACAGCCCGAGAACAGCAGCGGGAACTCCACGTCGCAGATGTAGCGTTTGCCGGTAAGGCAGTTCTCACACACGCCGCAGGCAGGCCACGAGATGATCACGCGATCGCCGGGCTTGACATAGGTGACTCCTGCCCCCACCTCCTCCACCACACCCACACCTTCGTGTCCCACGATGGCGGGCATAGGCAAGAAATGCTGCATGTTAAGGTCGGTGTGGCAGATACCGGACGCTTTGATCTTCACGTAGACTTCGTCGGGCCGCAGATCGGACAGCTCGACGGTCTCCAGCGAGAACTTGCCTCCAACTTCATAGACGACGGCTGCAGTGGCTGTCTTACTCACCTCGACCTCCTCTATCGATATCTCGGTGGCTCATATGTGACCTTCTGCTCCATCCTGCTCCGAAACTCACCCGCCGGCCATCGGCGGGAACACGATGATCTCTTCACCATCCGCCAGCGGGGAGTCCGGCCCCCAGCTGTCAAGCACAGAGCTGCGTGAGACCTTCACGCGTCCCGAGAACCCCCGCGTGGCGCTGTCCCACGCCCATCCCCCCAGCCTGCCGTCCAGATGCGGGGCCAGCGAGTCGAGGAGATCTCCATAGGTCGCTCCGGTAGGAAGCTCGAAGTCCAGCGCACCTGTGCCCACCTGATCCCGGACCAAGCCCAGGAAGGTAACTCTGATGTGCACCGACTGGTGCCCCACAAGACCGACGCCTCGCGCTACAGTTCTCCCACTATGTCGAGCAGCCCCAGTTCCTCCAGCTTCTGTTTGGTGGGCACCCCGTTCTCGTCCCAGCCCCTGATCTCATAGTACTCGCGCAACTGCAACTCCAAGTCGGGGACGTGGCCTTCGTGGCCGCCTTGCGCCGTGGCCTGGAGCAGTCGCGCAGGCAGACGGTCGTCGGCACCGGTGATGCCGCACTTGAGGCTGTACACCCGCTGCAGGTTGGTGATGCGCTCGCCCGCCTTAGCCAGTTGCTCGGGAGTCCATTCGTCCCCGGTGGTCGCCTGCAACACACGGGCCATGTCGGGATAGACCATGCCATCCGAGGTGATCATGCAGAGCACCAGCGAGTCCACGATGGACGACTTGTCCTGGCAAAGGATGGCCATGAGCCCCTTGCCCTTCTGGTCAAACCGGTTCAAGCCCATGGGAGCGACGGTATCGGGTCGCGGCGCGCCCTCCTCCAGACCCAGCGTGTTGCCGTGCATGTGGCAGGCACCCCTGGTGCCGGTGGCGTAGTTCACGCCCAGCGACGCATAGGCACGAGGATCGTGATAGGGCACCTCCAGCCCCTTCACATGGCACGCGTATTCCTCGCTGCCCTGGCCGAGTTCTTCGGAGGCCCGCTTCACGCCTTTGCCCAGCAACGCACCCAGGCCCTTGCCGGTGCAGATCTGCTCAGTCATCTCGATGATGGCGTCGATATTGCCCCAGGTGAGTTCGCACCCGGCGTCTTCCTTGGTGATGACACCCCGCTCGTAGGCTTCCATGGCGAATGCGATGGCAGACCCTGTGGAGATGGTGTCCACGCCGTAGCGGTTGCAGATGTCGTTCACCCAACAGACCGCTTCCAGACTGTCGTTCATGAGCATGGTGCCGAAGGCGGCCAGAGTCTCGTACTCCGGTCCGGGTCCCTCCATGGCGAAGGGCCCGTCCTCGATCTTGATCCAGCGCGCGCACCGGATGAAGCATCCCTGGCACGCCTGATGGGGCACCAAGATGGTCTCAGCCATGCGCCGGCCGTTCAGCGCCTCGGCTCCTTCTCGCCACAGTCCCTCTTTCCAGTTCTTGTTGGGGACGTCGCCCGTGACCCAGCCATGCTCCATGAGCGAGGCCGTCCCGAAGGGAGTGAACTGCGACACCACGGGGTGATCCTTGAGGATGGCGCGCACCGTCTTCGCTGCGTCTTTGATGGTAGCTTCATCGGCCACAGGCACATGGATGGTGCCCCGCACGGCCACCGCTTTGAGCTTCTTCGAGCCCATGACCGCTCCCGAACCCCCTCGGCCCGCAGCCCGCTGCTCGTCGTTCATGATGCAGGCCAGAGGTATCTGCAGCTCGCCGGCCTGGCCGATGCACGAGATCTTGATCTTGTCGTCACCCAGCTCCTTGCGGATGGCCTCCTGCGTCTGATCGGAGTCCAGCCCCCACAGGGCCGATGCATCGCGGATCTCGGCTTTGCCGTCGGAGATCCACAGATAGACAGGAGAATCGGCCGCCCCCTCCACGATGAGCCCGTCGTAGCCGGTCATCTTGAAGTCGCGGGCCCACCAACCGGCCGAACTGGTGGCCAACCACATGTTGGTGAGAGGCGATTTAGTGCACACCTCGTAACGAGCCGTGGTCGGGAACACTGTGCCCGTCCAGGGACCGGTCATGAAGATGAGCTTGTTGGCAGGTCCCAACGGATCGGTGTCACCAGGGACCTCGTCGTGGATGATCCGAGTGGCATAGCCCGCGCCCCCGATGAGCGCCCGGGCGGTTTCGACGTCGATCGGCTCCTCTTTGACGGTCCGAGCCGTCAGATCGACACGCAGCAGTTTCCCCATATAGCCAAACATCGCGTTGATCTCCCCCTGAGACTCGCTTTTGACCTCTACCGCATCACTACTCTACCTGCCGAGCTTGGGGAAAGCGATACACCTTGTCTCCACCAGGCCGTCTATGTACCTCCCTTTGCATGACGGCCACCTACCATTACAATTGTGCATGATGGAGCTGGACCAACTCAGATCATTCCTCGCCGTGGCCCAGGTGCGCAGCTTCACTCGCGCTGCCAGCCTGGTGCATTTGTCGCAGCCCGCCATCAGCCGGCAGATCGCCCGCCTAGAGAAGGAGCTGGGCGTGCCCCTCTTCGAACGCTACGGCAGGCGGGTGGAGACGACCTCCGACGGCAAGCTGCTGCTGCCGCTGGCGAAGACCATTGTGGCCCGCGCCGACGATGCCGCCCGGCTCATAAAGGAACACGCCGGCGTGGCCTCCAGTCGTGTGAGTCTGGGATCCACCGGCACGGTGTTCGCCTACGTGCTCTCGCCTCTGCTGGCGCTCTTCATCAAGAAGCATCCTCGAGTCCACCTGGACTTGGTGGAATTGGAGGATGCCCTCTTGGAGGACGCCGTCCTCAACGGGCAGTTGGACTGCGCCGTCATCACAGCCTGGGGTTCCACCCGGGCGGCGGTGGTGCATCTGCTCACCGAGGAGATCCTCCTGATAGTGCCTGCGTCACACCGTCTTGCGGGACGCGCCAGCGTATCGTTGAAGGAGCTTGCCGACGAGCCTCTCCTTTTCCCCGGACATTCACTCAACATCTCCAACCTGCTCATGGACGCCTGCCGGCAGGCGGGATTCGAGCCGAAGGTCCCATACCGGGCGAACTACCCCGAGTTGTCCAAGGCCTTGATGCGGCTGGGGCTGGGCCTGGCATTGTTGCCGCAGACCTTCCTCACGCCCGGGGCACTGCAGGGCCTGGTCGCCATACCGCTGGAAGAGCACCTGACGCGCGACCTCAATCTCATCTACTCCCGTGAACATCCACTGTCAGCGGCAGCCCGCACGCTCGTGAGCGACCTGCGAGAAGGTGTCGCCCAGGCATCGGCTCAGACGTCGGCCCAAGTCGCGGTCGGGGTCGCAGCCGGGGTCGGTCCCGCCGACGGCGTCGACACCACGAAACGAAAGGCCACGACCTTTGGACTGTAAGAAGGAACAGAACCTCGCACGCTGCAACTGCAGCTATCCCAGCTGCTCACGCAAGGGCGTCTGCTGCGACTGTCTTGCCTTTCATCTGCGCAGCCGCGAACTGCCGGCCTGCGCCTTCCCGGCGGACGCAGAACGGACGTACGACCGATCGTTCGCACACTTCGCCCGTCTGGTACAGCAGGGCAAGATCTAGACTCCCGCGAGGCCTCGACCGAGGCGCGAGCGGTCTCTCGACCCAGCCTTGACGCGGGTGTCCGGTCCGCCACGGATGCGCTCACAGCCGACGGCCGCAAGAAGCGCAGAACTTGTCTCCCGGGTCGAGACTCGCCCCGCAGCGGCTACAGAAGACCGGCGTGTCCTCATCGGAGACGTCCGGCCCCATGGGCGCCGGCATGACCGACGACGCGGGGGCCTCACCGGCATCGGCTTCGGCACCAGCGCCGTGCGACGGTCTGGACCGCCTGGACCTAAGAAGAAGATATGCCGCCACAGCCAGAGCTGCGCCGGCGACGGCAGCCAAGACCGCGATGAACGCGACCCATCCGCCGCCCAACCCCGTCGTGCGCGCTCCCACCGACTCGCCCTCCAGTGCGTCGCCTGCCTCATCTCCGTCGGCCTCATCGCCACCCACCCCTGAGGACGGCCCATCGTCCGAGCCATCGCCCGTCTGCCCTCCGCTCCCTCCGCCTGTGAGGCCGTCGGTGTGGCTGGTACCGCCACCGGCGGCGTCTGGACCGCCGGCGCCGGAGCCCGCGTCATCCGTCGGCTCGACTCCTCCGCCGTAGCCAAGCGCGGTCAAGCACTCGTTCGACCACCAGAAGGGCCGCACCGCGACGCCGGCGGTGCTGACCAGTTCATCACCCACGTCGCCCAGGACCACGTCTTCCACTGTGTCGATCACCACGGCGTGACGGATGGGACCACCGCTCAGATATGCTTTCTTGCCGTCCGACCGGACGGCGATCTCGCGCGGTCAGTAGGCCTGCAGTGGTATCCGCTTGACGATCTCTTGCGCGGCCGTGTCGATCACCCCGCAGAAGTACTCGTCAGCTGTCGGCAACCTGGGGACGGTCTGGCCGGCGACAGCCGTCGCCCATCCACTGTCGGCGCTGCACACCACGTAGGCTTTCTTCCCGCTGGGAACGAAGGCGAGACCGATCGAGTAGGACGGTTCGGTGCTCACCTGCCAGAGATCGGCCAGCGTGGCGGCGTCGAGCACGCGCACCCGTTTCTTGTAGGTCTCGCTGATCAACACCTGGGAGTCGTCGGGCTTGATGGCTATGCCGCCGACCGCGGCCGTCAAGATCTCGCAGACGGCCTCGAAAGTGCTCAGATCGAGGCACACCAGCCGGTTGTCCTCCGCTTCGCTGAGAAGCCTGAACCAGCCCAAGAAGTCCCGAGCCGGCAGAGTCTCGAAGTCGTCGGAGGTCACATAGGCGCGCTTCCCGTCGAAGCTGACGGCCACGTGGCCCCCTTTGAGTCCGGCGATGGTACGCACGACTTCGTTGGTAGCGGCATCCACCACCTGCAGTCCGTCGCTGGAACAGACCAAGACGTACTGCCCGTCCGGCGTGCATGCGACGCCTTGCGAACACGTGCGCCAGAGGTCGTAGGAGAAGACGGAATCAAGACCCTTCATCACGGTACTGATGGCGTTCGGGTCGCGAGCCTCCACTCCGGGCAGAGCCACAGCCGCGATCTCGCTCTTGGTCTCGGCATCCAACACATGCAAGACGGGATCGTAGGCATCGGTGACATACAGTCTGCTGCCGTCGGGCGAGACTGCCACGCTCTGTGGGCTCAGCCCCACCGCCGGCCGGGCGACCAAGGAATCGTCGGCGGAGTCTATGTAGGCAGCGGCACCGGTGTAGGCGCCCTCACCCCGGGCGAGCGCGGATGCATCGATGTCCATCTCCGCCACATATGCGAACGGCGGCAGCGAGAGGCGGCGCTGGACTTCGACAGTGTCGGTGGCCGAAGCGTGCGATGTGCAGAGGACGGTGAGAGCTGCGAACGAGGCTGTGACAAGACAGACTACGCGTGTCCGAAGACGAAGATCCACGGCCTTCCCCCTTCTGCTGAAGACCCCGATCCCGAGACCCGACCTGCGCGCGATTGCGCGCGAACGCGCCCCACAACCACTACACCACGTTCATTGTGCGCTCGTCAACACGACGATGCGGCCCCCTCGCCGCGGCGGCTACAGGTCGCTGATGACCTCGGGCCGCAGTTCGGCCAGAGAGCCGAGGGTGCGGTCGGCCAAGGCCAGATCGTCTGGGGCCAGAGTGAGGTGTGGCTGCGGGATGGCGATGACCTTCAGGCGGGCCGCGCGCGCCGCTTGGATGCCGAAACGTGAGTCTTCCACAGCCACGCAGTACTCGGGTTCCATACCCAAGTCCCGGCAGGCCTTCAGGTAGACATCGGGTGCAGGCTTGCCACGAGCAACATCATCTGAGGAGACCCAGGCGGTGAAGTACCTCTCCAGCCCCGAATGCTCGAGGACGAAAGCGATGACCGGCCGCGGCGACGAACTCGCGAGGCCCAAGGGATAGGAGGCGGCCAGGTCCGCGATGATCATCTCCGCTCCGGGTACGAGAGGGAGTCGCTGCTCATATGCCGCGATGAGCGCGGCGGTGACCTTGGCTATGATCTCTTCTTCCTCCAAGGGCAGCCCCACGGAGTGGCGCAGGAAGGAGGCCCATTGCTGAGAATTGTCACCCCCGGCGAAGCTCTCTTCATCGATATCGCCCCAGCCGGCGTCGCACTCGGCGAAGAGCGTCGCGATGATGCCCTGCCAGATCTCACCCGAGTCCAGGATTATGCCGTCCATGTCGAATACGACCGCCCTGGTCGCAGGGCGATCGGTGCCTGCATGCGTTCGCGTGTCCATGGCCTCAGTGTACTCGGCGTCAGCATCGGTGCAAACCGCGCCGGCGTGGCCGTGTTAGAGGGTGCGTGGTTTGGGAACACTCTGGGCATCGGTCGGCCCGAACAAAGGGCCGGATGGTGAGCATCGTACAAGGAGTATGCACCGTGAGAGCTGTCACCGAGCAGAACATAATCGACGCGTTCGGGGGCGAGAGCATGGCCCACATGCGCTACCGCCTTTTCGCCCTCCAGGCCGACAAGGAGGGGCTCGCCAATGTCGCCCGCCTCTTCAGAGCCATCGCCGAGGCGGAGTACATCCACGCCGGCGACCACTACCGGGAGCTCAAGCATCTGGAGACCGGACGGGTGGCGCACAGCATGGCCGCCTTCGGACCTGGCGACACGCTGAAGAACCTCGGTCTGGCCATCGCGGGAGAGCAGTACGAAGTGGAAGAGATGTATCCCGCCTTCATGGCAGTCGCCGACCTGCAGGGGGAGAAAGGCGCGTATCGCAGCTTCGACTGGAGCTACCAGACGGAGAAGATGCATCTGGAGCTGTTCCGCAAGGCGGAGTCTGCAGTGGAGCGCACACAGGATGTGGAGTTGGGACCGGTGCAGATCTGCAAAGTGTGCGGTTACACCGTCGAGGGAGAGGCCCCCGACCGATGCCCGGTGTGCGGCGCACCAAGGGAGAAGTTCACCGCCTTCAGCGAGTGAGAAGATCCGGCGCCGCCTGCGGCGGCGCCGGATCCAGGGGAGGCCGTTCTCGTACGGTCGAATTGGTCAGCCGAAGGTGATGACGTTGCGCAGTGCCTCCCCGCCTCTGGAGGACTCCAACGCTTCGTTGATCTGCTCCAGCGGGTAGCGGCCGGCGATGAGTTCGTCCAGCTTGTAGCGTCCCGCCTTGTAGAGCCCGATGAGCCCGGGAACATCCACACTCAGGCGGGCGGAGCCCATGAAGCCGCCCGTGAGCGTCTTCTCGTTGATGGCCAGCTCGGCGGCGGGTACGCATACCAGGGGGTCGGTGGCCGGTGGGATGCCCACCATGACGGCCGTGCCGCCCCGACAGAGCATGGCGAAGGCCTGCTGCATGGCAGCCGCGCTCCCCACGGTGACGAAGGCGTAGTCCGCCCCCACCCCGCCGGTCAACTCTTTGACCGCCTCCACGGCGTCGACCGACTTCCCGTTCACACCGTGGGTGGCGCCGAACCGGCGGGCGCGCTCCAGCTTGGAATCGATGATATCAACAGCGATGATGGGGTTCGCCCCGCAGGTGACTGCCCCTTGTACGGCATTCAGGCCCACGCCGCCGGTGCCGATTACCACCACGCTCTCGAACGCCCGCACCCGGGCCCGGTTGACCACAGCGCCGAAGCCGGTGATGACCCCGCACGCCAGCAGCGAGGCAAGGTCGAGCGGGAAGTCATCGTCGACCTTCACCAACTGCGACTCATGTACAAGTACATACTCGGCGAAACCTCCCACACGCGCCTTCTGCACGATGCCCGCTCCCTTGGAGTCGGTGAGCGTGCCCTCGACGTCGTAGGTGGTCTTGGTCTGGCAGAAATAGGGCCGGCCGGTCTTGCAGAACGAGCACTTCCCGCACGATTCCAGCAGGCTGACGATCACTGCATCGCCGGGCGCGACCGCGGTGACGTCTTCGCCCACCTCTTCCACATATCCGGCGGTCTCGTGTCCGCCCACGAAAGGAACCATGCCCCCGAAGTCGCCGTTGATGTCGTGGATGTCACTGTGGCAGATGGCGGTGGCCTTGACCTTCACGCGCACCTCATCACGCCGCGGTGCCCGCAGGGTGAGTTCCTCGATGACCAGCGGTGCCCCGAACTCATAGCAGACAGCAGCTTTCATGTTCTTGTTCTCCTTCGCTCGCTCAGATCATGCGACGGATGATGCCTTCGATGTCCCCCGCTGTGGGAGTGCCGGGAGCGCTGGGATACTGGGTGCTGGCCATGGTCTCTTTCACGATGATGGGCATATGCTCCTCTTTGAAGCCGAAATCGGAGAGCTTGGCGGCCACACCTATCCGCTCCATGAGAGCGTCGAGCTTCTCGAAGCCGTCGGCGCCAAACCCCATCGTCTGGAAGATGTTGTCGACCTTGGCCGGCACGACCGTGGCGTTGTAGGCAAGCACAGGCGACAGCAACATGCCCACCGCTTGGCCGTGAGGCATGTGGTAGAGGGCGCAGATGGGCATAGCCGCAGCGTGAGCCAAGCCCTGTTTGGCGTTCGTACCCGCGCTCATGGCCATGGTGGCTCCGAGTTGCATGTTCTCGCGCACGTCCACGTTCTGGCCGTCCTCCATGGCCGCCACCACATTGCGGGGGAGCAATTCGATACCCCGCAGGGAGAACATCTCGCTGGCGGGCGAGGCCAACTTGGAGCAGTACGATTCGCAGGCATGCACGAGGGCATCCGACCCGCTGAAGGCCGTGACCTGCGGCGGCGCTGTGAGGGTCATGAGCGGATCCGTCAGAGCGACAGTGGGATTGATGTAGTTGGAGATGACGATGAACTTGGTCTTGCGCTCTTCATCGATGAGCACCGATCCGTCGGAGACCTCGCTGCCCGTACCCGAGGTGGTGGGGATGGCAATCACCTTCGTCCGCGGTACGCCGGGCACTTTGTCGAAGCCCGCGTAGTCGCGGATGCTGCCCCCGAAGGAGCTGATGAGGGCCAGACCCTTGGCCGAGTCCAGCTGGCTGCCGCCGCCCACCGCCACGATGGCGTCGAACTTGGCCAGGTCGAGGTCGCCCGCGATGCTGTCGAACAGGGCCACCGTGGGCTCCTTGTTGATCGCGTCGCACACGGTGTACTCGAACCCCGCTTCGCGAAGGGAGGCGAGCACCGGGTCCGCCACCCCCAGCC
The DNA here is from genome assembly GCA_040772905.1 of Thermoleophilia bacterium. Lineage (GTDB taxonomy): Bacteria > Actinomycetota > Thermoleophilia > RBG-16-64-13 > RBG-16-64-13 > JAXGXJ01. Next base: position 423,066 of record JAXGXJ010000004.1, read on the forward strand.
TCAGGCAGTTCGGGCCCGACAAGACCAACGGGTGCTCGCAGCCCAGCCGGCCCAACACCTCGCCGGTCCGCCTCGCCAACCCGCGCCCATGCATCCAGCGGGTGGGATAGCTGAACTCCGGCATGGGAGTACCAGCATCACTCATGAATTGATCTCCTTTTCTCGATCGAGCTTCGGCACATCGACAAGACCAGGCTTCATCCTCACCCCTCGATCTTCAGCCCGAGGTCGGCCAGAGTCTCCGGTAGCGGCACACCCGTCTCACGATCCCAACCCAAAGCGGCGAAGTAGTCAGCTCGCATCTCTTCCAAGGGCACCTGGTTCCCCGCGGTGGGACCGGCGCTCACCGGCTGATCGAAGCGCGTGGGCAGCTTGAAGTCGCGGGGGCCCAGGCCCTCACGGACATTGAAGAGCTGGCGCCTGGTGAGGATGCGCCGGCCCGCGGCCAGGCCTTCCTCCCACTCCATGTCCCAACCGGTCACCGGCCGGAGCAACTCCACCACCGGAGGAGCGTCGAACTGCGAATACAGCGAGCACAGACCGGCTGAACTCAGCAACTGCCAGTAGGCGGCTCCGCGCACGTAGGCGTCGCCCTTCTTGTCGTAGTCGCCGAAGACCTGAGTCGATTGCGATTGCAGCAGCGGGTCGGCCCCCAGCGGAGCCCCCTGATCGAGGATGGCCATGGCCTGAGAGCCGCAATGCTGGGCCGGCGTCGCATCGGCGATGTAGAAGACGCCCATGGCGGGAGTCACCCGGGGATCGTGCAGCGGCAACTCGCGACCGCACACGTGCATGGCGAACTCCTCGCTGCCTCTACCGATCTGTTCCACCGCGCGGCGGGAGCCGTCGGCTAGCACGGCGCCGAAGCCCTCGCGTCGGGCCATCTGCTCGACCAGCTTCACCACTGTGGCCGAGTCGCCCCAGCGCAGCTCAAGCCCGCCGGTGTCCTCGGGTCCGATGATGCCCTTCTGATAGCACTCGATGGCGAAGGCGATGGCCCCGCCGGCGCTGATGGTGTCGATGCCGAAGCGGTTGCACACCTCGTTGGCGCGGATGATGGCCTCAGCGCTGTCGTTGCGACAGAGCGGGCCCAGCGCCGCCAGAGTCTCGTACTCCGGCCGGTGGGTCTCGTCCTGGCTGGCGTACGGTCCCTCGGGGATCTTCACCAAGGCGCCACAGCGCACGGGACAGGCGTTGCAGCCATAGCCCCTGAGTTTGTAAGGTTCCATGTTGGGAGTGTCGAGCTGCCCGCACGTGGGCAGGGCGTCGGTGCCGGTGGTGGCCCAGTTGTCGGCCGGACAATCACCGATGGAGAGCAGGAAGCTCACACCACCGCCCGTACCGGCGGCGGTGAGGCCGCTCAAGAACCCGCTGCCCTTGATGAGTTCCAAGTACTGCTTCTGTGCCGCCCTCAGCCCCTCTTTGTCGGCGACCTGGATGCGGCTCCCCTTGGCGGCGCGCAGCGCGATCGCTTTGAGCCTCTTCGAGCCCATGACGGCTCCCACGCCGGAGCGTGCTGCTATGCGGCCCTTCTCGTTGACGATGCCGGCCAGAAGCGACCGCTGCTCGCCCGCGGGCCCGACGCAGGAGATGGTCCAAGAAGCGGGATCCCCCAGGCTGTCCTGCAGGAGATCGTCGGTCTGGTAGGTGTCCTTGCCCCACAGATCCGCGGCGTCGACGAGCCTGGCGCCATCAGCGTCGATGACCAGACACACCGGCCGCTCAGACACGCCGGTGATGAACACACCGTCGTAGCCCGCGTTCTTGAGCTCCGGACCCCAGCTACCGCCGGCGTTGGAGTCGGCCCAACCCCCGGTGAGCGGCGACTTGGTGGTAACCATGAACCGTCCAGCGCCGTAAACACCGGTCGCGGTGAGGGGGCCGGTGACGAAGGCCAGCACGTTGTCGGGACCCAGGGGATCGACCCCCGCCTGCATCCGCTCGAGCAGGATCTTGGCCCCCAGGCCGGTGCCGCCGATGCAATCACGGTAGAAAGCAGCGTCTGGGGCCTCCTCGGTGATGGTGTGTTCGCTCAGATCAACGAACAGAAGTCTGCCTGCGTAGCCGTAGACCATGGTCAACTCCGCCTTTTCGTTCGTCCCCCCGCTCAAGTCGAGCCGGTCCGTCGCGTGCTCCTCCACTTTAATGAATGGTTGTTAAGTAGTCAAACGGCTTTGTGAGAGTGCGCGGCGGCGCGGGCGCAGCCGAGCGGACGCGCGACCGTGGACTTCACCTGTGTCGATGGTGTCGGGAAGAAGGCTGCGCCAGCCCTCGCGACAGAGACAGCGACGCCGCGCACCGCCGGGTGGTCACTTGGACCTGCACCGGCGGAACGCGGCGTCGCGTTGCGGACCTACTACTGCGCGGCTTCCAGCGCCTGCAGGGCCTCGATCACTTCGCCCAACTGCTTGATCTTCTCGCCGTAGGCGCTCCAGTCATCGGCCCGCTGCGCGGCCCGAGCCTCCTCGTAGAGCTGCTGAGCCAGGTCCAGCAATGCCGGCCGTTCCATCGGCAGGCCGCCGCCGATGACCGTGGTGCTCGTGGTGGGAGCCACCGTGGTGGTGGTGGACTGGGTAGTGGTGGTCGTGCCGCCCGGCGTGGGCTCGGTGGTGGTAGTGCCGCCCGGTTGAGTGGTGGTGGTGCCCCCACTGCCGCCCTCAAAAATCACGTCCAGAGCAGTCTGCAGGTCTTTCTCCATGACCACCAGGTCGCCGTAGGCCACGATCACCCGGGTGAGTTCGGGGATGGCACCCTTCTCAGCCTGCAGATAGAGAGGCTCCACATAGATGAGCGAGTCGTCCACCGGGATCACCAACAGGTTGCCACGGATGACGTCGCTGCCGGCCTGATCCCACAGGGTGATCTGAGCCGATATCTCAGGATCGTTGGTGATACGAGCCTCGATCTGAGACGGGCCGTACACCAGCTTGTCCTTGGGGAAGGTGATGACCATGAGTTCGCCGTACTCATCGCCGTCCATGCGCGCAGCCATCCACGAGACCATGTTCTGCTTGCTTCGGGGTGTGAAGGGTTGGAGCAAGACCTGTTCCTCTTCTTCCTCACCCGGGAGCACCATCATCACGTAGTACGGCACCACTCGGCGTTCCTCGCCCGCGAACGTCTCGGTGGGGATCTCCCACACGTCCTCTTTGTTGTAGAAGACCTGCGGGTTGGTCATGTGATATACGGCCAGCGTATCCGACTGGATGGTGAGCATGTCTTCGGGATAGCGCAGATGCCGCCGGATGTCGTCCGGCATCTGCTCGGCCGGCGTGAACAGACCGGGATGGATCTTGCCCCAGGTGTTGGCGAATGCATCGGCCGGGTCCATCTGGTAGAAGGTGACGTCACCGTGATAGGCGTCCACCACCACTTTGATGGAGTTGCGGATGTAGTTGAGGCCGTTGCCGCTGGGCTGAGAGTTGGGGAAGCGATCGGTGACGGTGTAGGCATCCCACATCCACACCAGACTGCCATCGTCGCGGAGGACGATGTACGGATCGCGGTCGTAGCTCAGGAAGGGAGCGATGGTCCTCACCCGCTCCTCCAAAGAGCGCCGGTACATGATGCGCGAATCGGGCTGCATGTACTCCGAGACCAGCAACTTGATGGAGCCGTAGCGCACGCTGAAGATGAGACGCCGGGCGATGCTGCCGATGCCCACCCCACCGTTACCCTGGTACTCGGTGAAGACGTTCTGGTCCCCCATGGGGTAGTCGAACTCCTTGGCTGTGGTGTTCACGAGCACGAAGGAGTCGGGGATCTCCCCGTAGTAGATCTCGGGACGGGTCACCTGCAGAGACGTGTCGCCTCTCGGTGGTATGTCGCGCACGAACAGCTTGGGCAGACCCTGCTCCGCGGCCTCGCTCACGGGGCTCGCCACTACACCGTAGCCATGGGTGTAGGTGAGATGCTCGTTGACCCAGGTGCGCGCCTGCTCACTCTGCTTCGACTTGTCGAACTCCCTCGGCGCGATGAGGAGCTGGCGATACTGGCCGTCGACCACGTAGCGGTCCACATCCACATCGCTGAAGGAGTAGTAGGTACGGATCTCCTGGATCTGACGGTACGCGGTTAGCGCCGTGGCCGGGTCCCATACACGCACGTTGCTGATGGTGGCCTCGTTGGCCGCGATATCGTCCTTGGTGAGATTCGTGTTGGCGGCGAACGATGCCGGCTCCACGCTGGTGAGCCCGAAGGCATAGCGTGTGGCCCGGATGTTGTTGGCGATGTAGGGGCTCTCCTTCTCGATCTCGGCCGGTACCACCCGGTACTGCTGGATGATGGCCGGATAGATCTGTGCCCCCACCAGCCAGGTGATGAACAGCAGCCCAATGGCCACTGCGGGGAGGCGCCAGCCTCTGGTGAAGATGTTCACCAGGAACAGGACCCCCACGAAGACGGCGATCCCGGCCAGGATCCACAGCACCGGCATCTGCACATGCACATCGGTGTAGCTGGGGCCGAAGGTGGTCCCACGGTCGGAGTAGGCCAGGTCCCAGCGACCCAGCACGTAGTCGATGGCCTTGCCGAACATGGCGATGGCCACGATGGCCGAGAGATGCGCCTTCACCGGCCGCGAGACGCTCAGATTCCTGCCGTCCAACGTGATGGCACGTTGTGAGACGTAGATCAGCAGCGAGCCCAGGAACGCGAAGAGAAACGCGACCATGATGAAGGTCAGGATCATGCGCAGGAAGGGGAGCGTGAACACGAAGAACGCCGCGTCGCGCTCGAACACGGGCGCAGCGAATCCGAACGCGCTCTGTTGCAGGAACGTCCAGATGGTGGTCCACGAGCCACCGTAGCCGATGGCGAAGAGGATGGAGAGGATGACAGCCACGATGCCCAAGAGATGGCGCGCTTTGGGCCGGCGCTTCTCGATCAGGTCGAAGACACCATCCTCGGAGCCGCTCGCCGGCCTCAGTTCAGGGACCAGGCGCCGGGCCAGCAGCAGGTTGCCGTAGAAGACGATGAAGAAGACCACGCCGAAGCCCGCCATCACCGCCAGTCGAGCCCAGATCCGAGTCCAGAAGACGGTGGTGTAGCCCATCTCCTGGAACCACAGATAATCGGTGAAGAAGCGGGAGAGCAGCAGGAACAGGATGACGATGATGATGATGGCCACCGGCACCAGAAGGATCATCCGCCCCTTCCAGCCGGCGCCCTTCCACCAACGCACGAAGCCCTGCAGCTGATCTGCCGGCGACCGAGGAGGAGTGGTCCCCGTCCCGCGCATGTTGTCGAAGCCTCGCACTGATATCTCCTCCCGTCGGGGTAGGACACGGCCAGACGCTCTTTCGCGAGCGCGAGTCCTGGCATTGTACTAGAGTCGGGGGCGCCAGACGAACCTACGGCGCGACGGCGCCCTCACATTGGGGTAGCCTTGTCCCATGATCGTGGGTGTGGGAACAGACATAGTGCTGACCGAGCGGATGCGGGGGCTGGTGGACCGGTTCGGGGAGGTCTTCCTGGCGAGGACCTTCACGCCGGCGGAACGCGAGGCCGCCGCCACCCGTCCCCAACCACTCCTCTACTACTGCACCCGCTTCGCCGCCAAGGAGGCGGTGTTCAAAGCGCTGGCGCCCCCGGGCGATGCGGGCTGCGACCCCCGTGAGGTCGAGATCCTGAACGACCGCACAGGTTTTCCGTACGCCACGCTGAGGGGACGCCTGCAGGAACTGGCTGCCGCCAAGAACGTCACGGCACTGCACGTCTCGGTCTCAGACGAGGATGACTATGTGGTCGCCTTCGTGGTGGCAGAGGCGGGAGCAGGCGCGGCCCCCGACGCGGAGGTCGGGTAGCAGCTGCGGGTATGGAAGGGGCGCCTCCGCCGAGATCTCGGCGGAGGCGCCCGTGCTGTCTCTCTCCATCACCGGCGCGCCCACCCGTCGCCTTGGACGGCCCAGCGTGGGCGTCAACGCTCGGTCGGAACGCCCATCAGAAGTCGAACCCCGTCCACACCGGCTTGCCGGGATATCTCTTCACCGGTTCCTCACCGGTGAGCGCCCGCGCCGCAGCGGCCCCCATGGCTTCCATCTCGAACTCACCCGGATAGGCCGTCACCGGAGCGATGAAGCTGCACGCCTCGGTGATCTGGCGCACCAGGTCTTCGCTGTGCACCATGCCGCCGCCGAGCACGATCCCATCCACCTCGCCGTGGAGCACCACCGCCATAGCCCCGATGCACTTCTGGATCTGATAGACCAGCGTGTTCCACACCATGGCGGCGTATCTGTCGCCGGCCGCGATGCGCTCCTCGACTTCGCGCGAATCGGAGGTGCCCAGGTGGCTCACCAGACCGCCACTCTTGGTGGTGAGCGCCAGCACGTCTTCGAACTTCTTGCCCTGGGCAAACCGCAAGAGATCGGCCACAGCGACGCTGCCGCAGCGGGTGGGAGTCATGGGGCCGTCGCCGCCGACGATGTCGAAGCCGTCGATCTGCCGGCCTTTGCGATGCACCGACACCGAGATGCCGCCACCGATGTGGCAGGCCACGAAGTTGCAGTCCTCGTACGTGCGCCCCATGGATAGGGCGTGCCGCCGAGCCGTCTCTTTGAGGTTGAGCGCGTGCAGGTGCACCTGGCGATAGACACCCTTGATGCCGGTGAGCCGCGCCAGATCCTGTAGTTCGTCCACGTCGGGCGGGTTGACCAGGAAGGCCTTGGCGCAGTACTGCCCGGCGAACTCGTGACACAACTGCGGTCCCACGTTGGCCGGATGGATGACCCCGTTGGCCGACGTGCGCGCGTGCTCGAGCACCAAGTCATCGATCTCGTAGACCCCGCCTTCCATGGAGAACAGGCCCCCGCCTTGACAGGCGAAAGCGCCGACGCCCTCCAAGGACACCTCGGCTTCGCTCAGCAGATCGAGGATGGTCTGCTCGCGATAGGGATACTGGTCGGCGACGGTGGGGTACTGGGCCAACTTCTCGGCGTCGTGCGAGACGTTGCGCCCGAACAGCACCTGGTCGTCCTCCAGCAGGGCGATCTTGGTGGACGTCGAGCCCGGGTTGATGGCGAACACCTTAGGCATCGGTAACCTCCACGGCGCCCGCCGGGCCGGCTGCTCCGCCTGCGCCGGCGGTGGTCCCCTGCGCGTTCACGCAGGAGATGGCGATATTGCCCACCAGCTCCGAGACCGGGGCGCCACGCGAACAGTCGCACACGATCTTGCGGAAGCCCTGCAGGATGGGGCCGTAGGCATCGGCGCCGCCGAAGGTCTGCATGAGCTTCACTCCGATGTTGCCCACGTCGATGTCGGGCCAGATGATGATGTTGGCCTTGCCGGCCACCTCGCTGGGGCGCGTGACCTTCTTCGCGGCCACGGCCGGCTTGAGCGCCGCGTCCAGCTGGAACTCGCCGTCGATCTTCAGGTCGGGGCGCTTGACGTTGGCGATAGTGACGGCGTTCCGCACCTTGTCCACGAACGGGCTCTCGGCACTGCCGGTGGTGGAATAGGAAAGCAGCGCGCAGCGCGGCTCCCAACCCAACAGCTTCCGCACCGTATCGCAGGCGGAGATGGCGATGCTGGCCAGGTCTTCCTCGTTGGGATCGACACAGACCGCGCTGTCGCCGAAGGCCAGCAGCTGGCCCTCCGTCCCTTCCCATCCGGGGATGTTCGCGATGCCGATGCTGGAGACCGTCGTCACGCCTTCCTGCAGACCCACGATCATCTGTCCGGCCAGGATCACGTCGCCGGTGGTATGCGCCATGCCGGCGAAGGTGACGTCCATGCGCCCCAGCACCTCCAAGATGAGGGCGGTGTAGAGCGGGTCGCGGCACTTCCGCAGCAGCGACTTCACCGAGAACATGGGGTTGATGGCGGCGTATTCCTCGCACAGGCTCGTGAGGGCGGCCCCATCGGAGGCGTCGAACACCTCCATGCCCGAGATGTCGACACCGTGACCGGCCGCCGATGCTTCGATCTCTGCCTTGTCACCCACGAGCACGGCGTGGCACAGACCCTTGTCCTGCGCCTCCCAGGCGGCGAGAAGGATGTTCTTCTCGCCGGTCTCGGGGAAGGCCACCCGCTGCCGGGCAGCGGCGGCCTTCTCGAAGATGGTGCCCATCATGTCCATTGCACTACCTGCCTCTCCAGTCGTACACGCACTGTCCGTCTAGCGGTAGACGTAGTCGCCACGCTGGTACTTCGGCGGGATGACCGGGGCGTAGTAGTACGAGTCATACTGGCCGCCGGTGTGGATGATGTGCCGACCCTTGTTGTCGGTGTCGTAGACGATGGGCAAGAACCAGCTCTCGTCGCGCACCAAGCGCGGGGCGATGTTCACGCGCAGCGTCTCACCCTTGTGCCAGAGGCGGGCCATCACGTAGATCTCGATATCCACCGGCACGATCTCACCGGGCTTGAGCTTCTGCTCGCTGGTGTGGGTGTGAATGGGCAGATACTCCCGACTCTTCTCGGGGTCAAGCTCGCGGTGCGACACCCGCATCTTGCCGGGGGTACCGGGATCGTCGTTACCGAACACGCGCAGCGGGATCTCGCCGTTCTCGTTTATCTTCTTCACGTGGATGAAGAGGTCCATCTCGTCGTTGCCGTCGGCCTCCACCCAAAGCCGCAGCTTGCTGAAGCCACTGATCTCGGTGTCCTCGTCGAAGGTGATATCGAAGCTGGCGTCGCCCGTCTCGGCATCGTACGACACGCTGGCAGCCTTTGCCGGCAGCTCTCGGTTGAGGGTGCCGTCCTCAGCGTTGAGGAAGAACTTGGTGTACTGGGTCCGCTCGAGCGGGAAGAACTCCTCCTCGGGGCGGTCGACCTGGTAGTCGAACTCGTACGCGTCGGTGACACCCATGCGCAGACGCGGGGTCATCTCCCAGCCGTTGTGGATGTTCTTGAGGAAGCGGTCGAAGAACAGCTTCAGGTCGCCCATGTACTTGGGATTGTTGAAATCGGGCCACTCGAAGTCGCGGTGCAGGCGCATCCACTTCTGGCGCGAGCGCGCGTTCAGGAAGGAGTGTGTGGCGCCGCGCAGATGCAGGGAGTGCATGTAGCTGCCCGTGGCGTAGATGGGGATGCGGATGTTCTCCACCTTGGCCTTGAGGTCGGCCCAGTAGCTGTCCCAGAGGGGATGGCTCTTCATGTCCTCGGCCGGGTCCTGGATGAGGCCGGGGCCGCGCAGCGACAGATGGATCATGCTGGCGAACACCGGATAGGGGATGCCGCCGGGGAACATCGACTCGCGATAGAAGTCCGCCGTCCCTTCCCAGGGAGCGATGCACTTGAGCGACGGCGGCGCGGCCGCGGCCACGAACCACTGGCCGATGGCCAGACCGGAGTTGCCGCACATGCCCACGTTGCCGTTGCACCACTTCTGCGTGGCCAGCCACTCGATAGCGTCGTAGCCGTCCTCGCCGTAGCGCGAGCACATGCCGTAGTAGTCACCCTCGGAATAGCCCACGCCACCCACGTCTACGTTCACCACGGCGTAGCCCTGGTACACCCAGAAGCCCGGATCGGGCGCTTCGAAGGTGGCCATGTTCGAGATGGCGGTCTTGGGCACGCCCATGGCCGTCTGCAGGCCGGGGGCGATGCCGCGTCCGTGCCAATGGCGCTTGCCGAACGGGCTCCAGGCGACGATGGCGGGGATGTTGGTGGCATCCTTGGGACGGTAGATGTCGCAGTAGAGCTTGCGGCCGTCGCGCATCTCGATGGCCACGTCGCGCTCGTAGATGATGTTGCCCTCGAGCAGGTGGGTGCCCGGCTCAAAGGGTGCGTAGTAGTTGATGGTGAAGCCGGCCTCGATGGGCTGCTTGCGATAATTGACGACGACCTCTTCGCCGTTGATGACCCGCGTGGTCTGCACCTTCTCGAACGGGTTCTCCGTCTTCTTGAGGTGGTACTCGCGCATCGCCTCTTCTTCGGCATCCATATATTTGGCCATGTGAGTCCTCTCTCTCGCTTCCTGTCGCGACTGCCGGGGCCGGCCTCAGCGGGCCAGTTTCTCTACGAAATCGATGGCTTCTTTTATGGTCTTACCTTCACGCCGAAAATCCTGGTACTGGATCTCGATGTCGAACTCGTCTTCCAGCGCCGCGATGATGGGGAAGAACTGCACAGAAGTAGCCTTTAGGTCTTCCAGGAAGTTCGTCTCGGGGGTGAACGCCGAGCGCGGCTTCTCGAACACCTTCTCCATCGCCGCCAACATGATCTCTTCGATCTCTTCGCGCAAACCAGCCACTTCAATCCTCCTCTTGGGTTCTGCTCGGACCCTCCCGGGACCTCAGCCTCTCCAACTTCCTACCGGGACGGGCCTCTTGGGTGTCCGCGGTTTGATGGGACCTGCCTTGACCACCGCCTGACGCAGGCCATTGCACACTTCCAAACACTTGCCGCACTTCACGCATTCGTCCTGGTCGATGACATGGATCTTCTTCTTGCCTCCCGCGATGGCATCTTCCGGGCACACGTCTGCGCACTCCCCACATCCATCGCACAGATCGGGCAGGATGTGGAAGGTGACGTACTGGTCGCACACCAGCGCCCTGCACAGTCTGCGCTTCATGTGGGCTTCCCACTCGTCGGGGAATTTGTCCAGGGCGGAGAGCACGATGTTGGGGGCGGTGCGCCCGAACTGGCAGGCCGCGCCCACCTTCATGCCGGCGCCCAGTTCGCGCATCATGTCGACGTCCGAGCCTTTGCTCTTGCCCCGGGTTGCATCGGCCACGATCTCGCGCAGTTGGTAGGAGCCCTCCCGACCCAGCGAGCAGGTGGCGCAGAGGTCGTAACAGGAGATGGCGATGCGTTGTCTGGCCTCGTGGACGATGCAGCTGGCCTCATCCAGCACCGCGATCGCCCCTGAGCCAATACTGCCACCTGCAGCGCGGATGGTGTCGAAGTCGAGGGCGATGTCGAGCTCGCCCGGCGTGAAGCAGGCACCCTTGATGCCGCCCACGAGGACGGCCTTGAGCGCGGGACTCTCTTTGACCCCGCCTGCATGCTCCTCCAGCAGCGTGCGCAGACTGGTGCCCAGCGGCACCTCATAGATGCCGGGCCGCTCCACGCTGCCGGACACCTGGAGCAGCTTGCCACCCGGACTCTGAGGGGTGCCGACGTGGCGGTATTTCTCCGCCCCGATGCGCAGGATCCTGGCCACGTGGGCCATGGTCTCGCCGGTCACGAGCAGCGTGGGGACCTCCTCGTAGCCCTTCATGTTGCGCCGGAACGGCGCCCGCACCACCTCCACCTGCACAGGGTCGCACTTGGCTCCCGCGACCACCGGCGCGAGCTGCTGCGCCGCCGCCGCCACGGCGGCGGCGCCCTCCTCGTCGTCCTCACTCACATGCACCACCACGCGCGTCGACCCGGTGGCGAAGGCGGCGATGAGCGCCCCCTCGACCACCGCCGGGGCGGCGGTTGCCAGCAGATGCCGGTTGATCTCCACTCCCGGCTCGATATCGGCACACTCGCAGACGATGCGCTTGTCGTCGCCGCACAGCGCAGCGTGGCACCTCATCCGCTCACCGGTGGAGAGGTTCTCGTAGTCACGATCGCGCAGGCCCGAGCGCACCACCTCAGCGATGGTCTCCTCGCGCCCCAGGCTCAGTGCCCGCCGCAGTCCCTGGTCCATGCTCTCCATCGCGCCTACTCCCCCGCCGCCGGCTTCTTGGCCGACTTGTACTCGCCCCAGAACTTCGTGGGAGCGATCTGCAGCCGCAGGTCGCACTGCAGGCAACGCTCGGCCTCCACCGGCGCGTCCTCCGCGCGCGTCCTGGCCGCGTAGCCTTCCTCCCGGCCGATGCACGGTGCCGGCGCCATCTCGGGCGCCAACTGCTCGTCGATGACCCCGTCACCGCCTAGATAGCGATCGATGGCCGAAGCGGCCTTGCGTCCGGCGGCGATGGCGGTTATGACCGACACGGTGCCGCTCACTGCGTCGCCGGCGGCGAAGACGCCGGCCGTACCGGTCTCCACGCCGCCGTCCTCAGTCACCACCACGCGGTTCCCCCGGCCCAACTCCACCCCGAAGCCCTCGTCCAGCTCCGGACGCTGTCCCACGGCGAAGATGACCGTGTCGGCAGGCACCACGAACTCGGAATCCTCCTGCACACAGATGTCGGGCACACCGTTCTCGTCGAAGGTGCAGGTGGCAACCCGGCGGCAGCGCACTCCGGTGACCTTGCCGTCCTCCTGGGTGATCTCGTCGAAGGTGCACGCATTCTCAAGGGTGCAGCCTTCCTCGAGAGCCTCGGAGATGTCCTCCACCGTCGCCCGCATGGCGTCACGCGGCTCCAAGCACACCAGAGTCACATCCCTGGCCCCCGACCGCCGGGCCCAGCCCGCGCAGTCGAACGCCACGCTTCCTCCTCCAAGTACCACCACACGCTCGCCCACCGGCAATGGTTCGCCCAGGTTGGCGCCGCGCAGGAAATCGGTGCTCACGAACACGCCCGGCAGGTCCTTACCGGGCAGGGGCAGCTTCACGCCACGATGGGTGCCCACGGCCACCAGCACGGCGTCGTAGCCCTGCGCCTTAAGAGCGTCGAGCGACGTCACCTCGGTGCCGCACCTCACGTCCACACCCGCCGACACGATGTGCCCGACCTCGTGATCCACCACCTCGCGCGGCAGCCGGTAGTTCGGGATACCCACGCGCAGCTGGCCTCCGGCTTGACCCTCTTTCTCGTAGACCGTCACCTGGTGACCCGACTTGGCCAGGTAGTAGGCGGCGGTAAGACCCGCGGGCCCCGCGCCCACCACAGCCACGCGCTTGCCGGTGGCCGGCTTCTGGTAGCCACGTTCCTTCCAGGCGCCATCGTCATGCTCGCTGGCGTGGCACTTGATCTGCCGGATGGCCACGGGCTCGTTGATCTCGCCCCGGCGGCAGTCGAACTCGCAGGGATGGTCGCACACGTGTCCCAGTGTGCCCGGGAAGGGCACCTTCTCGCGTATGACCGCGGTGGCAGCACCCTCGTCGCCCTGCTTCACCAGGCGCACGTAGCGCGGCACGTCGATGTGGGCCGGGCAGGTCTCCCGGCAGGGCACCAGCGCGGCCTTCTTGTTCTTGTACTTGGCGAACACCTTCAGCTGGTCGCGGATGGAGCCGGTGGGGCACACCTCCACACAGGCACCGCAGAACTTGCAGCCGGCATCGGCGAGCGATTCGCCGTTGGGCGTGCCGATGACGTAGTTGTCGCCCCTCTTCACGAAGGTGATGGCACTCACGCCGCGCAGCTCAGTGCACGCCCGCACACAGCGCCCGCACAGTATGCAACGCACCATGTCGTGCACGATGAGCGGATTGGACTCGATGGGCGCCGTCATGTTCTTGCGCTTGCGGATGCGTGCGTCTGTGAACTCCAGATACTGCATGAGTGACTGCAGCTCGCACTTCAGATATACGGGACAGGCCGTGCAGTCGGCGGGATGATTGGCCAGCAGGAGCTCCGCCGCGAGCCGCCGCACGTGCTTCACCTGCTCAGTGCCGGTGCGGACCACCATGCCGTCCTCAGCCGGCGTGTTGCACGAAGTGACCACCCCGTCCCTGCCTTCGACCTCCACCACGCACAGCCGGCACACGCCCGCCGGGTGGAGATCACGGTGGGCACAGATGTGGGGGATGTAGATGCCGGCGTCGAGCGCCGCCTCGAGGATGCTCTGTCCCGAGCGCGACTCGATCACCTGTCCGTCCACGGTGATGCGCCCCCCGGACAAGGAGGTCGCCACCCCATCTGGGGTGGCCGCAGGTGCGGGGGCGGCGAGCCCGGGGGCGGCAGGCGCGGCGCCGGCAGCGCCGGCCGCCGCGTCGGCATCCCGCAGACACTCTTCGTGTCTTGACTTCAGGTCCAGTTCAGTCCCTCCGGCCGGTCGTCAGCTCAGCGATGACTACAGCGCGGCAGCGTTCTCGCCCGCGATCCGGCCGGAGTTGAGCGTGAAGCCCATGGTGTTGCCCGGCAGGATGAAGGGATAGCTGTCGCCATAGATGGTGCAGGCGTCGAGGCCGGCCGCGTACAGACCCGGGATGGGCTCGCAGTCGTCGTCCAGCACCTCGGCCTTGTAGTTGATCTGCAGTCCGCCCAGGGTGCCGTAGGCCGCGGGGAAGAAGCGGGCGGCGTAGAAGGGCGGCTTGCTGATGGCCTGCATATAGCGGTGTTCCTTCTCGAAGAGGTCGTCCCAGCCGCCATCGCAGAGTTCGTTGTACTCGTCCACCGTCTGTTCCAGCATCTCGGGATCGATCTTCAACTGCTGGGCCAACTCCTCGATGCTGTCGGCCTTGAAGACATGCTCGTAGCCGGCCGCGATCGCGGTGTCCACGGCTTCCTCGAAGTTGTCGAACATGTCGTGCGGATGCACGTGCGAGGTGACGTCGGGCCCATGTTTCTTGTACTTCTTGAGCAATGCGCTATCGAAGATAGAGTAGGCGAAACGGCCCGGCTGGCGGGCGAAGAGGTTGCCGGCGAAGGTGGTGTTGAAGATGCAGTCCTCGTTCATGAAGCGCTCACCGCGGGCGTTCACCCACAGACAGGGCTGACGGAAAGCGCCGTCGATGATGAAGTTCTCCGGCGTGGCCATGTTGTGAGGCAACAGGTAGATCATCTCCTGCACGATCTCGGTCTTGGCCGCGCCCACTTCCCAGCCCATGCGCAGGCCGTCGCCGTCGGAGCCGGGTACACGGAACCCGAAGAAGTCCTTGCCCCACTCGAAGCCGGTGTAATCCTTGATGAACTGCGGATTGTCGCCCGCGCCGCCGGTGGCCAGGATGACGGCTTTCGCCCGAGCCTCGATCTGCTCGCCGTCAGGACCCTCGGCGATGACACCCACCACTGCGTCGCCCTCTTTGATGAGGCTCTTCACCGGCGTGTTCAGGCGGATGTCGACCCCCAGATCCTCGGCCCGCTGAGTCATGGTCTTGATCATCGAACTGGCGAGACGGGGGCGCAGTTCCATGGTGCCATCGGTGGGCTTCACCACGTGCCAGGTCTGCTCGGAGGTGGCGTAGCCGCGCATGGACTCGGGAGTGGGATAGACGTTGATGGCGGTGAGCCATTCCACACCCATGTCGCTCAGCCAATCGATGGTCTCACCCGACTTGAAGTAATACTCACGCACCAGACGCGGGTCGGCGCGGAAATGCACGAAGTTCATGTGCTTGCGGTAGGCCTCACCCGGGGTGATGCTGATCATGTGGTCCCTCTGGAACCGCGACCCCACACCCAGAGGGCCCATGCCCATGTTGGCTGCGCCACCGGTGGTGCTCCCCTTCTCGAAGGAGATGACCCTGGCGCCGTTCTCGGCTGCCGAGATGGCCGCCGCGAGACCACCCAGGCCGGCGGATACCACGATGACGTCGGCGTTCTCTTGCTTCATCTCTCCACTCCTTCGTGCGGGTAATGGGTCGAAAACCACGGGGTTAGGGTTGCGATCGTAGGACAGGGACCGCCCGCGCGCGAGGCGGCGGGCCAAATGGTTCTAAGACTTGTCCATTGTATCGGATTCATCGCAAGCCGTATCTCTTCGTGGAATCGGTCATGGTCTTCACGGTCAGCGGGTGGTGATATACCCGCGCCACTGCTGCAGGTGATCGGAATCGGGACGGTCGAGCAAGAAGATACCCACAAAGTCCTTGTAGGGCTCGAAGAACGGGAACACGTCCCACGTCGCCCACGGCGGCTTCGTGTACTGCCCGGCCTTCGTCACCATAGCGGATCGCCAGCCCTCGCTGTCATCGAACCAGATCTCGCTCACCCTGTGAAAGGGGTTGGCGCGAGGATCGTCCAACTGACGGCTGGAGATGAAACGCGTCACCTCGGGGTTCGCACACACTTCGGGCGCGAACACGTCTTTGAACCACGCGTCGCCTTCGTCGACGCTCACTCCCTCGGGATAGGTGAGCATGAACAGCCAACGGAAGTTCACGCCATCGTCGGTGAGACGGCCCCGGCCCTTGAGATCGTCCTCCCAGAAGATGGGCGCGAACGAGATGACCACCGGGTGGTACCCGTCGCGACTCCCCTGCCAGCCAACCTGACGCAGTTCGGGGCTGGGAGGCTGGGTGGTCATCTCCATGAAGTCCGCCGGAAAATCCTCGCCGAACGCGAGACCTTGGGAGTGTTGGCTGTTCTTGTCCTGGAAGATGCTGAACAGCCAATAGTGCTCGGTCATGAAGCCGTTGTAGGTGCCGAACTCCTCTGCCCCTCTTGGCAGCGGCAGCGCATAGTACGTCGCGTACTTGGTGACGTAGGGCGCGAATTGCGAGATGCTCTCCGGCACGTGCGTCTTGTAGAGCCAGCGCATTACCGCAGGTCTATCGTTGTCCGAGCGGATATTCTGCAGGATGAAGCTCCGCATCGGTTGGAAGGCTGGGAAGTACGCCATGGTCAGCTCTCCTGGAAGAGGATGACGATCCGCTAGTCCTCAGTGTCGCCCTGAGCGGGAGCAGCCCCGCGTGCGGGCGGTTTGAGCGGTGTCAGATAGTCGCGGTACTTCTGCGACCTGGGAGCCACCTCGGACATGTTGGCGGGCGGTTTCAGCGACCGGTCGGCCAGCTCGTCCAGATGCTCGAACTTGCCCGACAGCAGCAGGTGCGAATGAGGCCGGTCCTCATCGCTGACCGTGAACGACACCTTGCCGTCGGTGATGCTCAGGCTGCCGCGCACCCCGCAGAGTCCGCAGATGCAGGGATAGACGTCACTGTCATGGCGCACCTCGATGACCTTCGAGTGGCAGAGTGGGCACAAGCCGGGCTCGCCCAAGTACTCAACCTCCTCCACGCTCTTGCCGTGCTGCTCCACCACACTGCGGCCGGCACGACGCGCGCGTTCCAGCAGGTCGTCGCGCAGAACGATCGTCCGCGGCAGACCGATCCAATTGACCACGATGTTGTCGACCACCGACACCTGCAGCGGCAGCATCACGAGCCCCATCATGGGTGCAGCCAGAGTGTCCCACTCGCTGCCGCCCACGGCGATGGTCGCGCCGGTGCGTGGTTTGAAGGCACGCGGATCGGGACCGGTGCCCTCGGTGACACCCTTCTCCTCACGGATCTTCTGGGCGATCATGCGGAAGCCCACGTCGTGAGAGGGACCCATACGGTCGTTCAACGACTTGAGCTGCCCCGTGGGCGACTTCTCGTAGATGGGCGAGCCGACGATGAGTGCGTCACACTGCATGATCTTCTCGTCGACGAAGGGGAAGTCGTCGTCCTTGATGGTACAGCGGCCCGAGCCGTGACGCTCCATGAGGTCGATGACGCACGAGTTGCAGCCCGTACAGGGCTTGATGAGGAAGTCGTGCAGGCGCAGGAACTCGACCTCAGCCCCCGCCTCTTCGGCACCCATGAGTGCCTCTTTGACCATGATCTCTGTGTTGCTCATGCGGCGTCCGGCCGCGATACCCAGGACCTTCATGTTCACTCCTTCTTCTTCGTAACAGCGGCCAGACGACCGACCGCATTTCTTGCCTCATCCATCTCGTGCCTCATCCACAGCTCTCGGCGCGGAAGCACCCGCCGCCAGCCTCGCCACCAGTGGAGCCACCGTCTGCCAATCTTCGGTCAGGTCGACACGTCCAGCATATGCCGCGCGCACAGCGGCGAATATGGCCACGTGGTTGCGCATTACGTCTTCCACCGTGAAACGGTCATCCCAAGACGCCCTCATCTGCATGTTCTCAAGAGCACCCAACAGCGCATGAGCGACCAGGACATCATCGAACAGGACCTCGTTCGCGCCCGGCTTGCGCTCCGCCGTCAGTTCTCTCTCTGAGTCGGCCAACATCCCACGATACGTCTCGCGCACGACGCCCCGGAGTTCGCTCTCCGGATGCATGGCTTCGACCCGAGCCAGCGCCTGCAGGTCGGGGCTGAGCGCCTGGATGCCATAGAACGCCCAACTGCGCCACACCAGGCGGGCGGCGGAATCGTCGGTCCGCTCAACCGCGGGCATGATCTTCTCGTGCATCCAATCGAAGTACACCCGGAAGCAGGCGATGAAGAGATGGCGCTTGCTGGGAAAGTGGCTGTAGAGTACCTGGGCGGTCACTCCCACTTCCCTGCAGATGTCGCTGATGCGGGTCTTATCGTAGCCTCGCTCGGCAAAGCGGCGGGCCGCGGCATCGAGGATGGTGGAACGAGTCTGCTCGTTCTGCCTGGCCACGAGGTCCACGGCGTTCTCAGCCGCGGCCTCGACGCGCTCAGCCAACCGGTGGCCGATCTCTCGCAGATCGAGCCCTTGCTCCTTCAACCGGCCGATCTCGCGCAGCAGATCGACATGCGACTGGTGGTAAAAGGAACGCGTGGCGCTCGCCTTCTGTGCTGGAGGGAGCAGGCCTTCGCTGATGTAGTAGTAGACCGTGCTGCGACTGACGCCGGTCCGGCGTTCCACATCGCTGATGGTGAGTGGCTGCATCCCCGACTCGGTCAACATCCGCTCCGTCGCGTCGGCTCCTGTCCGTCACATATGGCCACCGTACTTCATCTGCGACTTGGTGTCAATAACTTCACTTGAGATTATCGATTGTAAAGTTTCACTTTCCTGCATTCGGCCGGTCGTCGAGCAGCGCACTCCTGTCCGGTGACACCGATGCAGTGCCCATACCATCGCTCCGGCTGTTGTGGCAGCATCAGAGATGAGCGCCGCAGATCCAGAACACGCAGACGAGGAGCGCAGCATGGATGTGTCACACGCCCTGCAGAGACGCCGTACAGTGAGAGCCTTCTTACCTCGGCCCGTGCCCAGGTCCACGTTGGGATCCATCCTGGACATCGCCCTACAGACACCTTCGTGGGCCAACACTCAGCCTTGGGAGATCTACGTGGCGGGTGGTGATGTGCTGGATCGCATCCGGGCGGAGTACGTGCTCCGGACAGCTGCCAAGGTGCCCAGCGACCCGGATATGGCGGCGCCCGGCGGATGGCCGGACGAGTGCCGTGCCCGCACGAAGGCTCTCACGGCGGGGCGCGCCCACGTGGCTGGTACCACCCCGGATGATGCCGCGTTCCAGCGGGCGTTCGTCGAAGCCAACCGACGCTTTTTCGATGCCCCCTGCGTGGTGTACCTGTGCATGGACCGCCGGCTGGGCCACTGGTCCATGTATGACCTGGGAGCTCTGGCGCAGAGCATAATGCTGGCCGCACAAGAGCACGAGGTTGACTCAGCGACCGCCATCAACTTCGTCGTCTACCCTGACGTGCTCCGGGTAGAGTTGAACATGCCTGACAACCTGGCCGTCGTGATCGGCATCGCTCTGGGCTATGCCGACACCAGAGCACTGGAGGATCCGTTCCGAAGCGAGCGCCGGCCGGCGGCGGAAGTGGTGAGGTTCGCGGGCGTCTGAGCAGAGTGACGGTCACGTCGCTGCGGACAGCGAGGGGACGACGACGGTGAGGACCTCCCCGGGGCGCGGCGCGCGCGCCCCGCAAGGTTGTATGCGTCGTTACCGCTAGAGACCCAAATAGGCCTTGCGGACGTGATCGCTCTTCACGAGCATGCGGCAGGCACCTTCCAGCGCCAAGTGGCCGTTCTCCACCACATAGGCCCGGTCGGCGGCAGCCAGAGTCTGGCGTACGTTCTGCTCCACCAGCAGGATGGTGATGCCCTCCTTGTGCAGCGACTTGAGGATCTCGAAGACCTCAGCCACCACCAGCGGAGCCAAGCCGTTCGAGGGCTCGTCGATCATCACCATCTTGGGCCGCGACATGAGACCACGCCCCATGGCCAGCATCTGCTGCTCGCCGCCACTAAGCGTGCGCGCCAACTGGTTGGCGCGCTCCTCCAGGCGTGGAAAGAGCTTGAACACCCACTGCATGGTGTCCCGCCGTTCCTTCCACGACCGCCGCGGATACGCCCCCATCTCCAGGTTCTCGCGGATGGACATGTCGGTGAACAGTCGCCTGCTCTCCGGTATGTGCACCAAACCCAACTTCACGATGTCGTTGAGGTGCATCCCATCGATGCGTTTCCCCAAGAAGGTCATGGTGCCCGAACTGGGCTTCATCACCCCAGAGATGGTCTTGAGCAGCGTGGTCTTGCCGGCACCGTTGGCTCCCACCAGGGCCACGAACTCGCCTTCGTTCACATTCAGAGACAGGTCCCAGAGCACCTGCACCCGTCCGTATGAGGCACTGATCGCGTCGACTTCAAGCATCGTCATCACCTTCGGTGTCTTCGTCTCCGCCCGTGTCCTGGCCCAGGTAGCATTCGATGACCTGCTGGTTCACCGCGATCTCCCCAGGAAGACCCTCGGCGATCTTCACGCCATGATCGAGGACCATGATGCGATTGCAGATGTTCATGATGGCGTGCATGACGTGCTCGATCATGATTACCGTCACGCCACGTGCCTGTATCTGCCGGATGTCGTTCATGGCCTCTGCGATCTCCGGACGTGTAAGACCCGCCATGAGCTCGTCGAGCAGCAGCAATCGCGGATCGGTGGCAAGTGCCCTCGCCACCTCCAGACGCTTCTGGTTTGCCAGAGTCAGATCACCGGCCGGCAGGTCCTTCAGGTGATCGAGCTTCACGAAAGCCAGTTCCGTCTCGGCCCGCTTCTCGGCTTCCTTCTCGCTGATACGGCCGCTCGTGCCGAAGAGCGAACCCACCATGACGTTGCGCACCACGGAGACGTCGGGAAAGATCTTCACCGTCTGGAACGTGCGGGCGACACCCAGCCGGCAGATCCTAAACGCCGGCAGCCGGGTGATCTCCTTGTCCTGGTACCAGATCTTCCCCCGGGTGGGCTTCAAAGCCGCCGAGATGAGGTTGAACAGGGTCGTCTTGCCGGCGCCGTTCGGTCCGATGAGACCCAGGATCTCTCCTTCGTCGACGTAGAAGTCCACG
This sequence comes from Thermoleophilia bacterium, assembly GCA_040772905.1. GTDB lineage: Bacteria > Actinomycetota > Thermoleophilia > RBG-16-64-13 > RBG-16-64-13 > JAXGXJ01. Next base: position 443,858 of record JAXGXJ010000004.1, read on the forward strand.
TCGGTCACCGCGGCAAGTCCACCGAAGTGCCGGGTGACTCCTTCACCTCTAAGCAGGTGCACGTCGACCTCCTCTGATCTTGCGCCACGCGCCCTGTGCCAAGCCCATGATGCCGTTGGGCATGAACGTGATAGCCAGGATCAGGACCACGCCGAATATGAGCATGTACAGATCTGGGAACCGGGTGAGCAGCAACTCCCCCAGGTAGGTGAAGATGGCCGCTCCGAGCACCGGTCCGATGAGATTGGCCATCCCGCCGAAGAGTGCCATGAGCACCGGAAGGAAGCTGGTGTTGAGGTTGAACGCGATGCCGGGATCGATGTAGGTCCGACGAGTCGCGATGATGGCGCCCGCCATGCCCATGACGATAGCGCTGGACGCGAATACGATGACCTTCGTCCGAACGACGTTGATGCCGCTGTGCTTCGCGGCCTCCTCATACTGGCCGATACTCTGCAACGCCAGTCCGTGGCGTGAATGTCTGATGAGGAAGGCCATGACCAGCGTGAAGATCGCCACGATGAACATGGCGTAGTAAGCGACCTCGGTGGTCTCGGTGGCCACGAAGCGGCCGCGCGTCCCGGTCACCACACGCTCGACCTCGAGCACCACGGCGTTCACCAGCAATGTCAGGGCGAACGTGAAGATGGCGAAGTACACGCCCTTCAACCGCAGCGTAAGCGCGCCCACTATCAGAGCCACCACGAAGGAGACCAGGCCGGCGATGATGATCACGACTGCGAAGGGTAGAGAGGCGTTGAACACAGCAGCGATGTAGAAACCGACGCCGTAGAAGGCGGCAGTCGCGAGGGACATGTAGTTCGTGGGTCCCGAGAAGATCACCCAGCCGACGGTGAGGATGACGTAGCGAAGGATGTCGGTGAGAAGCGTGACGATGTAGCCCTGGGTCATGGTCGGCATGAGCGACAGGACTATGAACACAACGAACAGCAGTCCCGACAAGGCCCATCGTGCAGGTGTAAGTCGATTGATATTCATCTATTTACCCATGATCCCTTTAGGCCTGACCAGCAGCAGCAGAATGAATACGAAGTAGTACGCGATGAGTGTCCAGGTGGGTTGGAAGTAGGTGACGATCTGGGACACGATGCCCAACAACACACCACCGATCATCGCGCCGGCGATACTACCCAAGCCACCGAGGACCACCACGATCATGGCGATGACCGTGTACTGGAGTCCCATGCTGGTCTGAATGGCGTACAGCGTGCTGAGTAGGCTGCCGGCGATGCCTGCCATGCCCAGACCCAGTCCGAAACAGATCGCGAGCACACTGTTGATGTTCACGCCCATGAGTCCGGCCGTGGTCGGATCCTGGGAGGCGGCACGGATGGCTTTGCCCATCCTGGTACGGGCCAGGAAGATGTAGAAGGCCGCGCCGATGACGATGACCACACCCAGGGACACGAGCCGGTTCAGGGGGATCTGTGCGCTGGTGATAGTGCGATTCAGGTACATGATCTGGTAGTTCTGCGAGCCCCAGATGATCCGAGCCAGGTTCTGCACCACGTACAGCAGACCGAAAGAGGCCAGCATCGACTTGCCTTCGAACACGTCGAGCGTAGGTGCGGTGTGCATGAGCCGGCGGAACAATGTGGCGTGCAAGAACCAGCCGATCACGAAGACCAGAGGAGCCGTGATGACGATGGAAAGCAGGGGATCGAGATCGATGCTCCCGAAGAGCCAGAACGTCACGAACGACCCGACCATGATGAACTCGCCATGGCCCACGTTGAGGACCCGGCCGACCCCGTATTGCAGACTCAGCCCCACGGAGACAAGGGCAAAGATGCCTCCGAGCAGCAGGCCTGTGATGATGATATCCCTGAGTACTACCATGCAGAGTCCTTTTTACAGATGCACTTTAGACAGCAGACGGCGCCGCTGACAGCAGACCTCCCGGGGGG
>JAXGXJ010000005.1:0-420686 GCA_040772905.1 Thermoleophilia bacterium
GCCAACGAGTCGCACACCGGCGGGTCTTGAGACTCATGGAACGGCACGAACAAGACCCTGAGGTCGGAGAGCGCCACCAGATCTTCCAGCGCTTGACCCAGGTTCTCCAGGTACGCGGTGCGCCCCAGCCAGGGGCGGGGACAGACGGCCACGTAACGGCTGCCGGGCTCGAGTCCGGCTTGGTGCAGCAACTGCAGGGCGTCCTCATGTCGAGCGGGTACAAGCGCGTACGCGGGATCGGGCACGATAGCCTGGACCGGCGCCCGCATGCCCACGTCGTAGGCGAGGCGGGCGGAATCCGGGTCGCGCCAGGTGACCAACTGCGACACCGACCCCGCCGCGGCCACAGCCCTGCGCGCCGCCTGAGTGTGGAGCGGGCCGAGTCCCTGTGCGTACCACATGACGGGCACGTTGGCAGAACGGGCCATGAGGATCACCGACAGGAAGTAGGGGATGGGGCGGAGCTTTCCCGAGCGGAACAAGAAGGACTGTCCGTGCAGGGCGAAGTCGGCCTCGTGCAGAAAGCTGCCCCCGCCGCTGATGAGCAGGTCGGAGCGCTTCATGACCGCGCGCAGGCCCCGTGGAGAGCGGAGGCTCGTAGACACGACTTCCAGAGGGACGCGGCCGCCGCCGTGACGGCGGCCGGTATCGGCAGGATCGAACGACAGCACGGTGAAGCCGGCGGACGGGTCGCGATGCGCGATCTCCTGCATAATCCCGGCCAGGATGGCCTCGTCGCCGACGTTGCCCTCACCGTAGTAGCCGCTGATGAGGTATCTCACGCCAGGTCGTCCCCGTGCTCGGAGTGGTGCTCGCCGGTGTCGGCGGGGGCCGCGGCCGCACGGCCGCGGCGCGGCGGCCCATAATCGTCGGGGGCCCAGCGTACCACCTGGGCTGCGTAGCGCGGCAGCGCCTTCTGGCGACGGATGCGACGGGGATCGGAGGCCAGACGATACAGCCACTCGATACGCGCCCGCTGCGTCCAAGCGGGAGCACGCGTGACCACCCCGGCCCAGACATCGAAGCTGCCGCCTATGCCCAAGCCGACGGCCGCACCCCATCGATCGCGGTGGCGGTGGAGAAGGATCTCCTGGCGGGGCGCCCCCATGGCCACGAGCACGATGTCGGGCCGGGCGGCGCGCACCATGTCGACCACATCCGCTTCTCCGGCTGCACTGAAGTAGCCGTGATGGGTGCCGGCGACCCGCAGAGAGGGGAGCCGCTCCACCTGACGCCGCGCAGCCTCTTCGGCTACTCCCGGAGCCGCCCCCAGGAAGAACACCGACAGGCCTTGCCCGGCCGCCAGCTCCAAAACCCGCTGGGCCAGGTCGATCCCGGCGACGCGCTCCAGGGGGACGGGGCCGGACTCGGCGCCGGTGCCGGACTCGGCGTCGGCGCCCGAGCCCGTGAGGTGGTCGGAAGTCCTAAGGCGGGCTCCCTGGCGACCGGCGGCCCAGACGGCTCCCACTCCATCGGGATAACAGAGGTCGGCTTCCAGTAGCGCCTCGGCAGCCAGAGGGTCGCGCTGTGCACGTACGACGAGTTCGGGGTTGAACGACACGGCGAGCCGAGTGCGTCCGCCGCCGGGACTCTGACCAGCCGTGACTGCGACCCAGCGGGCAGCCTGCTCCAGAGTGACCGCGTCCATGGTGAAACCCAACACAGACAGTGAGGGCCATGGTCGGGACGGCGGGGTGGCCGGTCGCGCCCCGGCCAATGGGTCGTCGAGTGGCGCAGCGTCGCCCTGGGCGGCGGCGCGCCGGTACACCTCAGCGTAGGCCTGCGCCGCCCGCAGATGAGAATGGTTCCGCACCACGTAGTCGCGGGCGGCCGCGGCCATGCGGGCACCTTCGTCGGGGGCGGCGGCCAGCCGCAGGATGGCCGCCGCCAGAGCCTGCGCGTCGGCAGGCACCAGCAGACCTGTCTCGCCGTCCACCACCATCTCGGCCAAGCCGCCGACGTCCCCCGCGATGAGGGGCCGGCCCGAAGCCATGGCCTCCAGAGCCGACAGCGAGGTCGCTTCCTCCACGTTCTCTGAGTGCACCGAGGGCACCAGCACGATGTCGGCCAGGCGATAGAGCTCCAAGACGGCTTCCCGTCCCTGCCCACCCAACAAGCGCACGTGCTTGTCCAAACCGTTCTCGCGGACGATCCGCTCCATCTCCTGGCGCTCGCCCCCCTCGCCGGCGTGAAGCAGCAGGAAGCGTTCGCGGTCACTCGCCGACATGGACGCCAGAGCAAGGCTGGGATACACGACCCCGTTCTTCTTCACCAGCCTCCGGGGACAGAACAGCACCACCGCATCCTGGGGGATGTCCCAGCGTTGCCGCAATACGCGGCGCAGCTCTTGTTCTTCGTGCGCGTCGGCAGCCGGGGCGAAGGTGGTGGTGTCGATGAAGTTCATCAGGGTGTAGATGGAGTCACCCCGCTCCGGCACCAGCCGCAGCGCGTGCCGGTACAGGCGTCCATCCACGGTCACCACGGCATCGGCCAGACGGAGCGCGCGCATCTCGGCCCGCATGAGGTAGGCCAGCCCCTGACGAGAGGCCGTGCTGTACCCCTCCGACACCGACTCGTAGAGAGGATATCCGTGCAACGTCAGCACCAGCGGGATGCCACACTCATCCGCGACTGCCCGCAGATAGGGGACGGAGTAGACCTCCTGCGCGTTCAGGACCTCCCACGGCTCCCCGGCTTCACGGGCCCTTTCACACTCACTGGCCGTGCGCGCAGCCAGAAGGCGCCCGCGGGCCTCCGCCGAGTACAGCATCCCCCAGCCTTTGCGTGCGCGGTTGAGGACGCCGGCCGGCCAGATGAGTCCCGCCTTCCGCACCGGTGCGGGGATGGCGGCGCCGAGGTAGAACTCCTGCACCCCGTGGCCGATCTCGCGCAGCCCTTGGGCCAACATGCTTATGTGTGTGCTGGTCCCCCCGATCTGCCCGGGATCGCGCATAGTGGGTAGTAGGATCCTCACGACCGCACCCCCGTCCCACCATCCGGCCGCTCACTGCGTCGGGCGTCATGCCCCACTCGGGCCAGCGCCTCCTCCACCAGGCGCGAGATGTCTTCCACACGATGGTCCCAGGTGTTTTGCGAGGCAAGCTTCACCCTGAACATGCGCCTCTCCAAGGTGTCTTCCGCCAGCGCGCGACGCACCTCTTGTGGATACTCAGCCGCGGAGGCGGGCAGCCCGATCACGCCGGCGAAGCCGGCCAACTCCGGCAGCCCCCCGGCCACCACGGGCAACCCGGCAGCCAGATACTCGAAGAGCTTCAGCGGGAATATGTTGCGCGTGAGTTCGTTGGCTTTGTAGGGGATGAGCGCCGCCGCCATGCCTTTCAAGTAGCCAGGCAACTCGGGGCGCGGCTTCTCGCCCAGCAGATGGATGTTGGGATGCCTGCGCAGACGGGTCTCGTCCACCTGACCCTGCTTCACCGGTCCGATGAGCACCACCTGCCAGCTGGGATCGGCCAGCGCCAGCGCTTCCAGGGCGTCGACATCCAGACGCGAATCGTGCAGGCCCACCACTCCCAGACGAGGGGCGGGGATGGCGGCAAGATCGGCGGGGAGAGGCAGGTCGTCGTCGAGGGCCCGGTTGAAGATCTCCACGTCGGCGGCATTGAGGACGGTGTAGGTGTGCGGGTTGAGAGCCGATCGGGTCGCGCGCAGGTTCTCGGAGGTGGTGATGACCAGGTCGGCCCGGCGCGTGAGCTCGTCGTCGTAGGCGCGGACCACGGCGGGGTCGACGAACCCGGGGAACGCCGAGTGCTCGTCCACGCAGTGGTACAAGACCAAGGACGGCACCCGGCTCGCGGTGCCCACACGCGGCGTCGTGCCGCCACCGGAGGTCTCCGTTCCCCGGCGCTTCGCCCCGCTTGCGCGCGCGGCCCCCTCCAGTCTCGCTCCGATGGTCTGTCCCCACCGCAGGCCGGCACGGTCGACAGGGGCCATGCCTCGCCGGAGCAGGACGTCATCCCAGCCGGCAGCAGCCGCGCCGGCAAGGTGATCGTCGCTTGTGGCTCCATCGGCAGCGATGTCGGCACCGGGGGATCGGACCCCCGCCCGGACCCCCATCCGATCGAGGAGGGCCACCGTGGTGGGAAGATAGGTCCACAGGATGTACGCGGCATCGAACGAGAGCCTGTTCATCGCCCAGCGCAAGTAGCGAGCGAGTACAGCCTCGTTCGCGTCGTTCACGACGGGGCGCATGTTGCCGAACGGCAGCACCGGGGGCGGAGTGAGCGTCCACAATCCCGCCTCCACCCGCTTGAGCTGAGGTGCCAAAGCGCCCCAGCGCCGCCAGCGGGCCGGGACCTTGAGCGGAGCCAGCATGGTGACGGGTTCCTCCACGTAGAGCACGCGATTGGTCTGCGCCAAACGGTGCATGATCTGTTGTTTGCTGGTCCACATCGCACCCCAGTCAAGAGACGAGATGCAGACGATGTCTTTGCCTCGGAGCATGGGTCCTCTCCCTGAGAGCTCTGACGCTAGAGTAGCCCGTCGCGCGCAGCCAGGCAGCGCTCGTAGGCCCGCCGGGTGCGGGCCGCCGCGTGTTCGGCCAGGAAGAGGCGACGCACCCGGGCGGCACCCGCCTCGCCCATCCGGGCGCGCAGGTGGGGGTCAGCGAGCAGGGCGGCGGTGCGCTCGGCCAGCGCAGCGGCGAGCGCACCCCGCTCCCGGTCGCGCGACACCACGAACCCCGTCACCCCGTCCTCCACAGCCTCGGCCACCCCGCCGGCGGCCGTGCTGACCACGGGCAGCCCGGCCGCCATGGCCTCCAACACCGACATGGAGACGCCGCCTTCATACACCGACGTCACCACGAACACGTCCATGCCGGCCAGCACGGGAGCCACCTGCTCGATGCGCCCGGTGAAGCGCACCGCTCCCTCGGGGCCGTCCAGGCCCAGTTCGTGCGCGCGTGCCTCGAGCGCGGCCCGCTCCGGTCCGTCTCCGACCACGACACACTCCGCCTCGGGCACGGACCGGCGCACGAGCGCCGTCGTCTCCAGCAACAGGGCGATGTCTTTCACGGCAGCCAGCCGCGCCACCGTGCCCAGACGCGCTCGGCGCGCCGCGCCGGGCGCCGCCGCTCCATCCCCGCCGCTCAGCGCACTCACGTCGCCGGCGGACGACAGCCCGGTCGCCCCCGTTTCCTCGTGCCACTCGATGCCCGACCAGATGCGCACCGTCCGATCCTCCGGATACCCCCTCTGCAGCAGGAGCGAGCGCAGGCTGTCGGAGACAGCGATCACGTTATCCACGCGGCCCAGCGTGGCCCGGTCGAGAGCCTGATAGGCACGCGCCAACAGCGGCGAGGAGTAATCGAGAAGGAGGTCGGAATGGACGGTGGTGAACAGGCACGGCCGACGCGTGCGCCAGGGGAAGACCGCCCGCACAGGAAGATTTGCACGCATACCGTGGGTGTGCACCACATCCCAACCCTCCTCCGCCACGGCGGCGCGCAGCGCAGGCAGTACGGCGACATCCCAGGGGTTGCTCATGGGCAGGACGCGCACGGACAGCCCTCGCTCCTGCGCCTCGTTCGCCAGCCCGCCCTCACCCAAGCAGAGCAGGGTCACGTCGCACTCAGCCAGGGCAAGGCTGGAGAGCAGCGGCAGCAGGTGGGTCATGGCTCCGCCGGTGTCGCCCCCTCCGATGACGTGCAGCACCCTCAACCGTCTCATGTCGTCTCCTCGCGATGCAGCACGGCCGAGGTCACCAACCCGGCCAGGAACCAGAAGCCCACCCCCACCACCAGGGTCTCCCACACGCTCGCCGTGAGATTGGCGCCTGCCACAGCCATGAAGGCGCCGAACGTACCGGCGGCCAGCGCGCGCATGTAGGGATCAGCCGCTAGACCGTGGGCCTTCACAAGTCCTTTCGCGCCCCGCAGGAGCACCCACAGAAAGAGGACGAGCAGGATGAGACCGCCTTCAGCGCCCAGTTGCAGATAGAAGTTGTCCACCCACAATCGCCCGTAGCCGAAACGCACCGCTGCCGTCCCTCCGAAGGTGCCCAAGCCCAGCCCGAAGAGCGGATGGGCCGCTATGTTCTCAAGCGCCATGCCCCACACCAACAACCGGCCGGCCGTCATACTCTTCGCGATGTACGTGGAGCTGAAAGCGAAGACCAACCGATTGGAGAACTGAGCCGGAGCCGCGAACCACACCACCACCCCCGCGGCCACCAAGGGCACCAGATAACGCCGGTAGGAGAGGATCAACAGCGCCACCAGTCCTATGGCCAGACCCACCCAGGCGCCCCTGCTGAAGGTGACGGCAACCCCGCCCAACTGCACCAGGCACGCAGCCGCCATGGCCCCGCGTTGTATTGCGGGAAGACCCCGGGCCAGAGCCAAGCTCAGCGAGATGAGCGCCCCCATCAAGAGGAAGGCGCCCAGGCCGTTGGGATTCTCGATGATGGAGTACGCCCGGGTGGCGATGTCCACCTCGCGCACGTCCACCCAACTGGCCGGCATGGGAGCGCCGGTGACGTACTGATAGAGCCCATGCAGCGCCAGAGTGACACTGGCCAGCATGAAGATGGCCACGGTCCACTGCACCCAGCGCCGGCCTTTGGGGAAAAGGAAGCCGATGAAGTAGAAGAGCAGCGGCTGGAATATGATGCGGGCGGCGAAGACCCCCACATCGCCGGGCACCTCCCGGACCACCACCGAGCCGATGGCAGCCACGAAGGCCAGGATGGCCGGCAAGAGGACGGGGATGGTCCAGAGTCGCGCACGGCGCAGATAAAGCACCGACCACACCAGCAGCGCCGCCGAAACCAACAGGAGCGCATCATCCCAGGCGGGCCCAAGCCCGCCCAGCGTCGCCCGAGCTCCCCAGTCCAGCCAGGGGAAGGCCGCCAAGCCAAGCAGGAGCACCTCGGGACGCCAGAACACCAGCACAACAAGAGCCAGGACCGCTATGAGCACCACGATAAGCACGGTCCCGCTACCGGGGACGAGCCCCGCCGCCACCCCGCCCGCCACCGCTAGTAGTATGCCCAGCCACACGGCGGCCGGCCTACGGGTGGTGCCAGACTCGCACCGGACGCCGCGGTCTTTGGCCGGGACGCCTTCGACCACGGCCAGACCGACCGTCCGTGCCGCCCTCACTGCCGCGCTGACCGGGAGCGCCCACGGCAGACGATGACCGGCCACCAGGATGAGCGCCCCCACCACCAACAGCAAGGCAGGCGCGACCCAGCACAGATGAGGAGCCGTGAGAGCCATCCCCAGCTCGTTGACGGTGACGACGCCCTGTGTGGCGAGGAACACCAACCTCCCCAGCCCCAAGCCCAGACATCCGGATCCCACCAAGAGCATCCAGCGCCCCTCGCCCAGCGCGGTCGCTGGCGGTGACCCGGGAACGGCAGGCAGACGGTCACGCAACCACAGATACGGCCGCGCGAGCGCCAGCACGCTCCAGGGATGGTCACTGCGCCCCAGAGGACGCGAGCCCGCGTGGCTCAGGCCGAACAGCACACTGTCGCCACCCACTCGGCCGAGTATGCCGGCAAGCGCGATGAAGAAGCGGCCCACCAGCGATGTCCGCCCCGCCGCGGCCAGCCAAGAAAGCGCGCCCGCAACGACGCGGACGGTCAACGACGATCGGACGGCCGCTTGGACTGTGCTCATATTCTGGACTCGATCATGTGCCCGCCTCCCGAAGTCCGGCGGCCGCGCTCCGACGGCTCGACTCAGAAGTCCACGCGGAAGATGGTGCTCTTGACCTCGTAGCGATGCCCGATGAGGGTGACGGGCTTGCCCACCCGCAGTTGGACGCTGCCGATGCGGGCCGTGCGACCCGTGACCGTGGCTTGCCCGGACACGGTGATGAGGATGTCCTTGAAGATGGGTGACTCGAACTCTTTGAGCTCGCCCTGGGGAGTCATGTACTCCTCCACGGTGGGACTCACCTCGATGTTGACGACCTCACCCAGAACGGTGCCGGCCTCATCCGTCACTCGTCCCCCTGCCTCCACCGTAGCGGTGATGGCGTCCACAGTCGCCTCGCGCACCTGCTCGACCTTGTACTGCACGCTCACCGGCACCTTCTGCGAACTGCTGCCCGTCAGACGGGTGATCGCGAAGACAATGACCGCCACGATGACCAAGAAGACGAGGATGTCGACGACGTTGACTTTGCCGAATATGCGTCCGCGTTCGTCGATGATGCGGCTCATCGCCACCATCCTTCGTCTCGTTTCGATGCCTGAGGACTGGCCGAATTCTAGCGGAATAGACAGGTGCTGCCTACCAGGGGCGGACCCCCGCGTGTCGGGGCGGCTCTTGCCGCGTCCCCGTGCCTGGGCTAGAGTCCGGGAGAAGCTATGACAGCCTCGAGGGAGCGATGACAGAAGACGACATCCGCGGAGAACCGGACGGTACGGGCCTGACCACGCGCCGCCAGTTCCTGGGGTTGGCCGGGGCGGCGGGCCTCACCATCATCCTGGGTGGAGTGGCCGGCTGCGCGCGCGAGAACAGCCCCATCCAGGGGCCCACTCGTCCGGCTGCGAGCGAAGCCCCGGGGCCCGAGACCACCCCCACCTCAGCGGATCTTCTGGGCCCGGAGACCACGGCGTACACCTCACAGCAACTGAGCGCGACGCCCTGGGCGGAAGAGCCCATGACCACCATCGCCGCTGATCTGTGCGTGGTGGGGGGCGGCGCCGCGGGTATGAGCGCCGCCACGGTCGCGGCGGGGATGGGAGCGCACACCGTGCTCCTGGAGGAATCCTCGGTGCTGGGCGGGAACGTCACCCGCGGCTTGGTGAGCTTCGACAGGGTGGCCTGGGGCGGGGACCTCATGGTGGGCGGATTCTACACCGACCTCATCCGTAGGCTGGCCGAGCAGGGCGATGCCGTCTTCCCCGGGCCGGGGACGCATTTCATCACGCCCTGCGACGTGGACGCCCTTCGCACCGCCGCCCTGTCGCTCGCTCTGGGGGCGGCCGTGGACGTGCGCTTCGGCAGCAAGGTGGTGTGGGTGGAGGTCGCTCAGAAGCGCATCGTCTCGGTGTTCGCCCGCGAGCACGGGGCGCTGGTGCGAGTGGACGCACCGCTGTTCATCGACTGCACGGGTGACGGGAACCTGGGGCAATTGGCAGGAGCCGGCTACTGGCTGGGGGCCCGCGAGGGCGGTGCCCTCCAGGGACAGACGCTCATCTTCTGCGCCGGCCCGGTGGATTTCGACCGGCTGGCCGCCTATGCCCACACTGAGGGTAGTCAAGTGGAGACCTACCGCGTGGTGGGACTCAGGAGTTTCATGCGCGACCTACGCCGGTCGGGGGAGGTGGAGGGTTCTCCACAGGAGGGGCTGCTCATCGACCGCAACATGTGGCCGGACATGGTGTCGATCTCGGGCAGCGAGACCTACGGCGACCACCTGCAGCCGGGCGGGCTGGCCCCTATCCTGGCCGTCCTCGAGCGACAGAACAGGCAGATCCACCGCGCACTGCGCGAGCACGTGCCGGGGTTCGAGCGGTCCCGCATCGTGCGGACCGCCGAGCGGCCCTACCTGCGGGAGGGCCGCCGCATCGCCGGCCACCACCAGCTCACCGCGCGCGACATCCAGCGCGCTCTCAAGCCCGCCGACTCCATCGCCCGAGGCTACTATCCCGTCGACCTGCACCGCGACGGCGCGGTAGGCATCGTCCAGTCGGTGTACCTGAGCGCCGGCGACTGGTACGGTATTCCCTATCGCTGTATCGTCGCCCGCGACCTGGACAATCTGCTCATGGCCGGACGGTGCATATCGGTCACCCACGAGGCCTTGGGATCGACCCGCATATCCCCGGTGTCGATGGCGCTGGGACAGGCCGCGGGCATCGCTGCGGGTCTTTGTGTGCGCCAGGGGATCCGCCCCGCCGACCTGCCGGCGACGGAAGTACGTACCGAACTACAGAGACAAGGAGCTCTCGTCTAGCGTGCCCAGCCATACCGTGTTCGTCACCTTCGGCACCAGGCCGGAGGCCATCAAAATGGCACCCGTGGTGCTGGAACTCCAGCGTCGGGGCAGCTTCCGCGTGATTACGTGCCTCACCGGGCAGCATCGCGAGATGCTCGACCAGGTGATAGACGCGTTCTCGCTGGCCGTGGACCACGACCTCAAGATCATGCGCGAGCGTCAGACCCTTGGGCACATCACTTCGGCGGTGCTGAACGGCATCGACCCCCTGCTGGAGGCGGCGAAGCCCGACATCATGCTGGTGCACGGCGACACCACCACCACCTTCGCCGCCGCGCTGGCCGCCTTCTATCGGATGATCCCGGTGGCACATGTGGAGGCGGGCCTCCGCACCGACACCATCTACAGCCCGTTCCCGGAAGAGATGAACCGCCGCTTGGCCGATCGCATCGCCGAGGTGTTCTACGCGCCCACGACGGCGGCAGCCCGGGCTCTCTCAGCGGAAGGCGTGGCCCGGGAGCGCATCCTGGTGACCGGCAACACCGTCATCGACGCCCTCCTTGCCACCGCGGAGACCGCCCCACCGGAATGGGAGCCGGGGGTGAGAGAGGCGCTCGAGCGTCCCGGACCCAAGGTGCTGGTGACCGTGCACAGACGGGAGAACTGGGGCGTGCCCATGGAACGGGTGGCCAAAGCCATCCAGAGAGTCTGCGCCGAACTCCCGTCGACCACCTTCATCTTCCCCATCCATCTCAACCCGGTGGTGCGCAAGACGTTCCACGACGCACTGGGCGACGTGCCCCAAGTGGTGTTCAGCGAGCCGTTGCCCTATCGCCCGTTCGTCCACCTGATGAAGGCGGCGGACGTGGTCATCACCGACTCGGGCGGCATCCAGGAAGAGGCTCCCACGCTGGGCAAGCCGGTGCTGGTCATGCGCGACACCACCGAGCGACCGGAGGGCATCGAGGCGGGGACGGCCCGGCTGGTGGGGACTGACGATGCCGTCATCGCCACGGAGTTATTGTCGCTGCTCACCGATGCGGCCGCATACGAGGGTATGGCGAACGCCATCAACCCCTACGGTGATGGGAAGGCCGCGGTGCGCATCGTCGACCACTTGGAGCATCGCTTCGGCCTGAGGGCCGATGCTCCCCAGGACTTCAGTCTGATCTAACGACTGTGGCGCCGGGCAATGAGCCCGGCCGCGGCTCCGGCGCCCACTCCGTTGTCGATGTTCACAGACACGATGCCTGGCGAGCAACTCTGCAGGATGGAGCAGAGCGCAGCCGTGCCATCGCCGCCAAGGCCGTAACCCGTGGAGGTGGGTACCCCGATGACAGGGATGTCCACCAGACCGGCCACCACCGAGGGTAGGGCTCCCTCCATGCCGGCCACCACCACCAGGACGTCGGCTTCGGCTTCGATGATGCGGGTGAGCGGCTCGAGCAGACGGTGAAGCCCGGCCACCCCCACATCATAGCCCCGCTCCACCCGGCAACCCATGTGTTCCACCACCAGGGCGGCCTCCTCGGCCACCGGGATGTCGGAGGTGCCGGCCGTGAGCAGACCCACGCAGCCGCGCGGCGACGGGGGCACATAGGCGGGCGTGTGTGCCGCAAGGGTGCCGGCGTCGGCGTGGTAGCTGAAGGTCAACCCGGGGAAGTCGGGTTCAGGGACGGTCAAGCCGGCGACGGTCGCGGCCTGCGCACTCACCGTGCCTGCCGTCTCCCCCGCCCGGCCGGACAGGGCCTCTCGCAGCCGCTCGGCCCGGGCCGGTTCGAGGCGGCTGACCAACGCCAGCCCCCGCTCGGACAGGAAGCGCCGCACGATGGCCTCAAGGGCAGCGTCGGTCTTGCGCAGCGCGTATACCACCTCGGGCACGCCCTTGCGCAGATGGCGATGCGTGTCGAGACGAGCGAAGTCCTCCAGTTGGGCCACCTGCAGCAGCCGCAGCCGTTGCAGCGCATCTTCCAGACCGGTGTCTCCGGCCACAAGACTCTCCAGCAGGCGGCGCAGATCGGGGGTGTGGTCGTGGGACGCGTTCATGTGGGCAAGGACCTCAAAGCCGATACACCCCGCGAGCGTTCTCTCCTGAGACGGCGGCGCGGGCTCGGTCGTCCAGGGTGGCGAGCCCGTCCCGGTATCTCCCCGCGGGAAGGAGCGGATAGTCGCTGCCGAACAGAAGCTTGTCCGCCCCGGCGCACGATACGGCGACCGCGTAGACATCGGGACGATAGAGATAGGGCACAGCACTGGTGTCGTAGTAGACGCGGCTGAGAGTCCGCCGCACCTCGGGCATGAGCTCGTAGAGGAAGAGACCGCCGCCCATGTGCGCGCACACGACGGTGAGGTCGGGGTAGGCGGCCGCCAAGGACAGACAGCCCTCGGGGGTGAAGCCACCCTTTCCGGCATAGGAGTGCCCCACCGGCTCGTTGCTGTGGACCAAGAGCGGCAGGCCCCGCTCGCTCAGACAGGCAGCCACGGCATCCATGCCGGCGCGGGCCGCCCCCGGGCGCGCGCCCCCCCCCCCCCACCGCCGTGCTACCTACCGCTGCTTAATGCTCGGCTTTGGGGATAGTGGCAAGAACAGCACCCGCTTGTTCTTTGAACTGCTCGTAGACATTGCTGTATTCCGTTACCTTGCCGGCGATGAAGTCGATGATCGCCTGACCGTTAGCGGCCTGAGGACTCTTGCCACCTGCGAGCGCATCGATCCAGAGCTTGTAGGTGGGCTTGACGGCTTCAGTCCACAGGACCAGTTCCTCAGCCGTCGGTTCATAGATGGGCGGGTTGCCTTTGCCCTTGTCCGCACCCTCCAGGCCCTTCCTGGCGCCTTGTGTGACTTCCTCGTTGGCGATGCTGTAGATGATCGAGGCGTCCTTGCCGCTGACGCTCATGATGGCTTCCTGGATGTTGGCAGGCATGGATTCCCACACATCCTTGTTGATCATGACCATCCAGGGACGGTACATGAGGTCGAGGTGCGCCCGGTATTTGGTGTAGTCCTTCGCACCAGAGGACATGATCAGGGACCAGCTCAGCAGAGCGCCGTCGGCGAGACCTCTCTCCATGGAGGTGGGCAGATCGCCCAGCATGATATCGATGGGCTCAGCGCCAAGCGCTGCGAGAGCCCAGTTCTCCACCTTGCCGCCCGAGCGCATCTTCACGCCTTTGAGGTCGGCAGGTACCTTGACTTCCTTGTTTCCGATGTACTGCGAGCCCGAAATCGTGGCGACCGTGAGCAACTGCACTTCGTCGAGCTCGTCCTGGCAGAATTCCTGAGCGACGTCCCACATGACGCCCGACGCCACAGCAGGGTCGGGGAACAACCTGGGCAGCGAGCCCACTTCGAACACGGGGAACACGCCAGTCGCGTACTCGGGCTCGATCAAGGCGAGGTCGCTGGTGCCGGAGACGAGAGCGTCGTACTGCTGGTCGTCCTTCGCCAGGGTGCCGTCGGCGTAGTGCTCTATTTTCACACGACCGTCGGTAGCTTTGGTGACTGCCTCAGCCCAGGGCACCAAGTAGGCCGAGTAAAGGCTGGCCTGCTTGGGTACACCATATGAGAACTTGAGGTTCCAGGTCTGGCCCGTATCCTCCACGCCTGCGGCGGTGGTCTCCGTCGTCGGTGCAGCGGTGGTCGCGGTGGTCTCCGTAGCCGGAGGGGCCGTGGTCGCGGTGGTCGCCGTGGCCGGAGCCGCGGTGGTGGTGGTCTCCTCCTCGCCGCATGCCGCCACAAGCGACGCGAGGCTCAGTACCAGCACCAGAGCCAGCAGCGACACAGCCCATTTCCGTTTCTTCATTTCACGCTCCTTTGCTAGTCAACTTCGCATTGATCGGTGAAACCGACTTCTGGAACGACCCATCACCCTGTCTCTCGATGACCATGCCTCCCGAATGCGTTTGCACGACTCCCGAGGCGATCGTGGCGTCTACTGCGCACTGCCGCCCCTCCTGACCCAGTTCCCGCCCGGACGAAGCCTGCTCTCATCAGGCGCTCATATACACGTATCAGACTTCGTATACGAAGTTTTCAAAGCGTACATTGCTCTAGGTCGAAAAGCAATAGTGTTTGACCAACTCAGGTGGGCACGACCCGTTGACAGCGTTTTGCCCTGGAACGCGACCTCTGCTGACCTCCCTCCGAAGGTCGGACCCAGCTCAACGCGGCTTCGTGGCCTCTGTATACATCCGTGGCGCCCAGTTGGCCAGTACTTTGGTTGGCTAACTTTGGTCGATGCGCTATTGTGGCCCCCATGGCCAAGACTATGCTTGTCGGGCTGGGGGCTCTTGCGGTAAGGCTGGCGCGGAACCCACACTTCTGGGTAGTGTTGGTCCTTTCGGCGGGGCTGTTACTCCTGTATCGCACTTGGCCATGGAACATCACTCAGTTGGATGAGGGGCTCTGGCGCTACTTCTCCTGGCTGACCGCGCTCCAGCCGATGGTCGTCGAGGTGGAACTGAAGTACCACCTTTTCGGCGTGTTGTTCCTTATCCCCATCGTGTACGGCTCGGTGACGCTGTCATGGCCCGGAGGGGTCTTCGCCTGGTGCCTGGCTCTCATCTGGGTGCTGCCCACTCTGCTTTCCTGGATCAGCGCGTCGGTCTTGGTCAACTTGGCCCTGCTGCTGCTCCCGGTTCTGCTCGTCGCCATAGTCAACGGAGAGAGGCGCTGGCGCGAACGGGAAAGGCGCTACTACGCCGAACGCGAGCAGGAACGCGTGGCCTACATCGCCAAACTGGTCGAGACGCAGGAGGCCGAGCGCCGACGCATCGCCCAGGAGATACACGACGAGACCCTTCAGACCCTCATGGTCATCGCCAACAAGGCGGAAAGCCTAGCTCTCACCGCCGGCGAACCGGAAGAGGTCAAGGGAAACCTTTGGATCAAACGAGAAGTACTTCAGACCATGGACGACCTCAGACGGCTGAGCATGAACCTGAGGCCCAGCATCCTCGACAACTTCGGACTGGTCTCAGGCGTCCGTTGGTTGGTCAATAACAGCAACAGTCAGAACGGCTGCAGCATGGACGTACTCGTCAACGGCGTCGTGCACAAGATGTCGAGCCTGTCGGAGGTCACCGTGTTCCGCGTGGTCCAAGAGGCTATCAACAACATCCAGCGTCACGCCCAGGCTAAGTCGGCCACGGTAGCCCTGAGGTTCGAGCAGGACCGGCTCTGGCTGGAGGTGAAGGATGACGGAGTGGGCTTCCACGCCCCCTACCGGCTGGGTGCCTACGTGAGCGAGGGGAAGTTGGGTGTCATCGGCATGGAGCAGCGCATCGCTTCCATCGGCGGAGAGTTGCGGATCGACTCCATACCCGGCCGCGGGACCAAGATCTGGGCCTCGGTGCCCTATACGGCCTCAGCTGAGGTCGTCGAGGGTGAGGATGCCCGACTTGAGGCTCACGAAGATAGCCTCAGTGCGTGAGCGGACATTGAGTTTTTGGAACACGTCCACGAAGTAACTCTTCACCGTAGCTTCGGTCAGACCCAACTTGGCCCCTATCTCCTTGTTCGACAGCCCCTTGGCGGCCAGTGACAACACCTCGAGACCCTTGGCGGACAGGCGGTCAGTGGGGACCTCCTTCACGGGCTTGGGGCCATGGTGGAGCGCATACTTGACCACTTCCTGCGACACTTCCGGCGAAAGGACCATGTCGCCGTCCATGACCGCTCGGATGGTGTGGATGACCTCGGGGCCGAAGATGGACTTGACCAGGTAGCCGCTCGCTCCGGCCTGCAGGATGCTGAAAATGGTCTCGAGGTCGGTGTGCACAGTGAGGATGAGCACCGAAGTGAGAGGACTCGAGACCTTGATCTGCTTGGTGGCTTCGACACCGTTGAGCACCGGCATACTGATGTCCATGATGACGATGTCGGGCTCGTGGCGCTCGGTCATCTCGATGGCCTGCCGACCGTCGGCGGCCTCGCCTACGACGGCGAAGTCGGGTTCCTTCTCCAGGATGTCACGCAGCGCCCGGCGGACGAGCGGATGATCGTCTACCAGCAGGATGCGGATCTGTCGAGTCTCGGCCGATCCCACTCCGGTGTCTCCTGTCGTGTCTGTGCACGCTTGGGCCGGCAGCGCATGCGCTGCCGGCCCCACATCATAGTCGGCCTTACGGCCGGCGTGCAAACCGCATCGTCCCTACACCGTGGTGACCGAGAATTCCGGAGGTTCATGCAGGTGCTTCTTGACCGCACATAGGTTCATGGCGTGGATGATGGCATGGCGATACTTGTCCGGGAAACCTGGAGGGGTCTTCAGTTCCAGCTCGATGTGCTTGATCATGCCCGCTTCCTCATCACGGTGAGTACGCATGATGAGCCTGGAGCCTTCTGGGTCGATGCCGCGCTGCTGCATGAAGCTGAGGGCGTAGATGCCCGCGCACGTGCCTATCGAAGCCAAGAAGAGCTCGAACGGTGCGGGCGCCGACGCGTCGCCGCCGCTTTCGGGTGATTGATCGGTCTCGACCGTGAAGCCTTGGTAGTCCGCGTACACACGCTTGCCGCCTGGGAAGTAGACCTCCAGCTCCGTCCCCATCTCCTTCTCCATGGTCATGCTCCTCTCTTCCTGTCGTCAATTGCTGCGGTGCGCACCGTCGTGGTGCCCACCGTGATGGTGCCCGCAGGTACTGTGGGACTGCTCGATGTCACCGCGCAAGAACGCCTCCACAGCCTCACCGGCGCGACCCGTCACACCGCAATAGAGCTCGAAGCCCTGCATCTTCAAGGCCTGCTGCATGGGAGCCCCCATGCCCCCGGCCAGTATCACGTCCACACCCTGCTGCTTGAGGAACCCCGCGATACCCGAGTGATCGTGCTGCATCCCATCGACCTCGAACACCGACGCCCGGACCACCTGTCCGTTGTCCGCCTCTGCGATGAGAAACGACTCCGTACACCCGAAATGGGCATTCACATCACCGGCCAGATACGGTACTGCGATCTTCATGCTCTCTCCTTCGTCACAGTGTTCGCAGCGGGGTCCGGTCTCCGGCTCGAGCCCGTGTCCGCTACTTGTCCACCCTCGACGCAGACGGCTCTTCCGAGTATCAGCGCCTCGGTGACGGCGCGGTGGGCCCGTGCCGCCATGCGACTTACGGTCGAGGCCGACACTCCCAGCCGCCTGCCCGCTTCAGCTTGGCTGAAGCCCTCCATATGCAGGAGGCGCAGCGCCTCCACCTCGGCCAGAGGCAGCATCACCTTCTCCAGATCCCGCTCCGGCACCCCCAAGGGTCCGAACAGGCCCGGGCAAGGCACACGTTCTACGCAGCGACGTTTCGTGGGTCTCGCCAAGGCGCACCTTCTGCGTGGTGTTTTGCAATATTGTGCATTATACCGATACCCGCCAGGGTTTCAAGGCGAGGCGTGGACCGAAGCATAGATGGCAACTGCATCTATATAGGGTTAGTATGTAGAAAGAGTCTGCTCGTTCCGTTGTCGTGAATGGATGCTGCCATGGGCACACGCTCTCACACCTATGTGTACGGACCAGTCCCCTCCCGTCGACTGGGGCGGTCCCTGGGGATAGACCTGGTCCCACACAAGACCTGCAGCTATGACTGCATCTACTGCCAACTCGGCCCTACCACAGTCAAGACACTCGAGCGGGATGCATACGGCGACGTGGATGACATGGTGCAGGAAGTCCAGCGCAGGCTGAACTCGTGTGCCTCGCCGCCGGACTACATCGGCATAGCCGGCTCAGGTGAGCCCACGCTCAACAGCCACGTCGGTCGGCTGATCGAGAAGGTGAAAACGATCACGTCGGTACCCGTAGCCGTCCTCACCAACGGGTCGCTCCTTTGGATGCCCGAGGTGCGAGACGACCTGATGCGGGCCGATGTGGTGCTGCCCTCGTTGGACGCTGGCGACGGCCCCTCGTTCGAGCGCGTGAACCGTCCCCATCCCGATCTCTCGTTCGCAGAGATGGTCGAAGGCATCGCGTCGTTCACGGGATCGTTCGCAGGTGAGGTGTGGCTTGAAGTGCTCCTCGTGGCCGATGTGACGGGAGTCCTCGAAGAAGCGGCCAAGATCGCGACCTTGGCCGAGTACATCGCCCCCACCCGGATCCAGCTGAACACGGTCTGCCGACCGCCCACCGAGCGATCCGCCCTTGCGGTGGCCGACGCCGACATGCGCGCCCTCAAGGCGCTCTTCCCCGGGGAGGTGGATATCATCAGCCACGACCCCGGGATCTCCACCGCCGCCCTGCCGACTGAGGGACCTTCGGACGATGAGATCATGACACTCCTGCAGCGTCGGCCCTGCACCGCTTCAGACGTGGCGGATGGGCTGGGCATGCACATCAACGATGCGATCAAACGCTTGGACATGCTAGTCACGACTGCCCGTGTGACGACCACGGTGATGGACGACCGCACGTTCTTCACCGTACCCGGCAACCCTGGATAGGAGGTACCACGAGACTATGGAACAGCCTCATACGCAGAGCCTTTCGCCCGAGGCCTACCGACACGCCACCACACCCTGCCACTACGGCACGCCCGGGCGCTTCGACGGTCACGCGGTCATCACGGGCCCCTGCGGCGACACCATGGAGTTCTGGTTGCTGGTGGAGAACAGCAAGATCGCTGAGGCCCGGTTCGTGACCGATGGATGCGGTTCGTCGCTGGCCTGCGGCAGCATCACCACCTGTCTGGCCACCGGCCGGAGTCTTGCCGAGGCCATGGCCATCGGGCAAGAGGACGTCCTGAAGGCGCTTGACGGCCTGCCGGACGAATGGGCGCACTGCGCACTCCTGGCGTCCAACACACTGCGAGCGGCCTGTCAGGACTACTTCGAAAGACATCCACACGATCAGGATGAGGGAGCTCGCGCACGGCGAGCGACATAGATGGTATTTGCATCTAGCTTAGGTTATACTGTAGTTGCTCACAACGCCTTATGGCTGAAAGGAGGACTCACAGATGCCAGGCGGAGATAGGACAGGACCCCAGGGCATGGGCCCGATGACCGGGAGAGGAGCGGGATACTGCTCCGGCGTCGCCGCCCCAGGGTACACCAGCGCAGGTTACGGCCGAGGCTTCGGGCTCGGTCGCGCGAACTGGGGCGGTGGAGGCCGCGGGTGGCGCAACAGGTACTACGCCACAGGCGTGCCGGGATGGGCTCGTTATGGAGCGTATCCTCCCCCCTACGCGGTCCCAGGCCCTTACGCAGAACCCGACCCCGATCTGCAGAAGCAGGCGCTCAAGAATCAGGCCGACGCTCTTCAGGCAGAGCTCGACCTGGTGAAGAAACGGCTCTTCGACTTGGAGACCGCCGCGGAGTGAGGCTGTGATCGATACCGCGCCTGACATGCCGGCGGGTCGCCGCAGAAGGCGCCGCGGGCAAGGCGGCGGTGGCCGTCCCGGTGCCGCCGGGGGCGCGTGGAGCGCGCCCGGCGGCACCGGTGTTCTCGCCCCCAGCGGCATCAGCGAAGGCAAGCGGTCGCTCATAGAGACGGGTCTACTCATCGCCCTCATCGAGGAGAGCAGGCACGGCTACACCCTGGTCGCCCGGGTGCAGGAACTGGTGGGCGGGCAGGTGTCGGTCGATCCCGGCAGCGTCTATCGCATATTGCGCGTGCTCGAAGAGGCTGGGATGATCAGTTCGTCTTGGGAGGCGGGAGTAGCCGGGCCGCAGCGACGCATCTACACCATCGAGCCCGAAGGCCGGCGACAGCTCCGCTCCTGGGCTACGGTCTTAGCCCAACGGGGCGAGGCACTGCTGGCGCTGGCCGAAGCTGCCGAGGGGCGACTCGCCTGAACCGGGTACTGAACACGTGCCAGCGCGGAGGAGGGCGTCCATGAGCGTGTCGATCACCGTGGTGGTGGAGAACACCGCGGAACGCGAAGGCCTCGCGACCGAACACGGCCTCTCCATATATATAGAGAGCGAAGATGCCCGCATCCTCTTCGATACCGGCCAAGGTCCGGCTCTCGAGGGCAACGCTCGGACGCTGGGTATCGATCTGTCCCGCATCGACCTGCTGGCCCTCAGTCACGGCCACTACGACCATACGGGCGGGATCCCCACCCTCGTCCAGATGGCCCCGGACGCGCGGGTCTACTACCATCCGGATGTGACCATCCCGCGGTACGCCATCCGCGATGGCCGGGCGAGATCCATCGGCATGCCGGCCGCGGCCGTGGATGCGATGGCCAAAGTCCCCGGGCCACAGCTTCACTCTGTGCAAGGGCCGACCATGCTCACCGCTTCCATCGGCATGACCGGCCCCGTCCCCCGCGTCACCAGCTACGAGGACACGGGCGGTCCCTTCTTCCTTGACAGCGAAGGGACTCGCCCCGATCCCATCGACGACGACATGGCGCTTTGGATCGCGACCGACGAAGGTTTGGTGGTCTGCCTTGGCTGTGCCCACAGCGGGGTGGTGAACACCTTGGAGCACATCATCCGGGTGACCCGCGACACGCGCCTACGCGCCGTCATCGGCGGGCTGCATCTCATGGGCGCCGGCCACGAGCGGATGGACGCGACCACAACTGCTCTGCGCCGGCTCGCTCCCCGACGGCTGCTACCCTGCCATTGCACTGGAGAGTCTGCCGCGAAGACGCTCCGCCACGCGCTGGGAGACTCCGTATCCCCTGTTGCCGCCGGGGCGACCTACCGCTTCTGAGACACAGCCGGGCACGCCCCTCCGCCGTCACTCGTTGACGCCCGCGCCGCAGGGCGGGTACACTGCACGTTAGCTAGCGTTATCTAACACTGCGGGGTCAAGTGGCCGCTCGTACCGCTCGACAGACCCAGATCATCGAGGAGTCGCTCGCCCTCATCGCCGAGCACGGCATGGACGGGCTCACCTATCGCAACCTCTCTGCGCGCTTCGGCATGAGCATGCCCGCCTTCTATCGCCACTTCCCCAGCAAGGCCGACGTGCTGATGGGGATCATGGAGTACTTGGATGAGGTGGGCTCGGACGTCTTCCAGAGTGCCAGAGAGCACGGCACCGACCCACTGGATACCCTCAGGCTGGTTCTGATGGGATATGCACGACACTTCTCCAAGAACGGCGCACTCGCCGCCGCCCTCTTTCCGGACACCATCGGAGAGGGCACATGCGAACTGCACGATTGCGTGCTGCGGCACATGAGCGCGAACCGCACCCGCATCGCTGAACTCTTCTCCGAGTGCATGGCTGCAGGTCTGGTGAGGACCGATGTGCCCGCCGAGCGCTGGGCCTTCGTAGTCATGGGTTCTCTGCGACTCGAGGTGACCCAGTGGCGTCTGGACGCAAGGAGGACCGACCTGATTGCACGCGTGGCGTCATTGTGGGAGGACTTAGAGAAGATCATCAGGCCGCCGAGCGGCTTCGCGGGCCTAGAAAAGCCCGTTGTTGGGGAATAGAGCCGGGGAAAGACCACAAGAAAGGATGGCCATGTTCTGTTTTCAGTGCCAGGAGACCGCCAAGAACACGGGCTGCACCGTCCGCGGTGTGTGCGGCAAGCCCGAAGAGACCGCTGGTCTGCAGGACCTGCTCATCTTCGTGCTGAAAGGCATGGCGGTATACCAGGAGAAGCTCAACGAGCTGGGCGCTCCTGAGCGTGCCAATGACGACTTCATCAGCCAGTCCTTGTTCGCCACCATCACCAACGGCAATTGGGATGACGCGCGCTTCACCGCCATGATCGAGGAAGGGTTGCAGCGCAGGGCTGCGCTCCGTGACAAGTTCCTCGCGGCCTACAAGGATGAGAACGGTGCCGACTTCGCCGGGGAGCTTCCCGACGCCTCCACGTGGACGGGCGCTGCGTCTGAGTTCGCCGCCAAGGCCAAGGAAGTGGGCATACTCGCCACGGAGAACGAAGATGTCCGCTCGCTGCGTGAACTGCTGGTCATCGGCGTCAAGGGCATCGCCGCCTACAACGATCATGCCGCCGTCCTGGGCTTCCGCAACCCCGACGTGGACGACTTCATCGTGGAGGCCCTCGCCTCCACCACCAAGGACCTCTCCGTCGACGAGATGGTGGGTCTGGTGCTGAAGGCCGGAGAGAAAGCCGTGGCCGTCATGGCACTGCTGGACGAAGCCAACACCTCCACCTACGGCCATCCCGAGCTCACCCAGGTGAACCTGGGCGTGCGGAGCAACCCGGGCATCCTCATCAGCGGGCACGACCTCAAGGACATGGAAGAACTGCTCAAGCAGACCCAGGGCACCGGTGTGGACGTGTACACCCACGGCGAGATGCTGCCGGCCAACTACTACCCCGCCTTCAAGAAGTACGACCACTTCGTGGGCAACTACGGTGGCTCGTGGTGGCACCAGAACGAGGAGTTCGAAGCCTTTAACGGCCCCATACTCCTCACCACCAACTGCCTGGTGCCGCTCAAAAAGGACAACACCTACCTGAGCCGCCTCTACACCACCGGTGTGGTGGGCTACGAAGGAGCCACCCACATCGCCGACCGGGCCGACGGCGGGACCAAGGACTTCTCCGCCCTCATCGCCCAGGCCAAGAGTTGCCCGCCGCCCACCGAACTAGAGACCGGCACCATCGTGGGCGGGTTCGCACACGACCAGGTGCTTGCCTTGGCCGACAAGGTGGTCGACGCGGTGAAATCGGGAGCCGTCAAGCGCTTCGTGGTCATGGCAGGCTGTGACGGCCGCCAGAAAGCGCGCAGCTACTTCACCGAGGTCGCAGAGCAACTCCCGGCCGACACCATCATCCTCACCGCAGGTTGCGCCAAATACCGGTACAACAAGCTGCCGTTGGGCGACATCGGCGGCATCCCCCGGGTGCTCGACGCCGGTCAGTGCAACGACTCGTACTCGCTGGCAGTGACGGCTCTGAAGCTCCAAGAGGTCTTCGGGCTGGACGACATCAACGACCTGCCCATCTCCTACGACATCGCCTGGTACGAGCAGAAGGCGGTCGCGGTCCTCTTGGCGCTGTTGCATCTGGGCGTCAAGGGCATCCGCTTGGGCCCCACGCTGCCCGGGTTCCTTTCGGCCAACGTGGCCAAGGTGCTGGTGGAGACCTTCGACCTAAAACTCATCGGAACCGTGGAGGACGACATCGCCGCCATGATGGCGGGCAAATAACATAGAGCGACACTCGCGCGAAGGCGTCGAGGTCGCAGACCGTCGGAGGCAACGGGATGAACAAGAGAAAGATCCGCGAAGGCGTCCACTGGCTGGGAGCAGTGCATTGGGAGCGGCGGCTCTTCGACTCGCTCATCCCGTTGCCCGACGGCACTTCGTACAACGCCTATCTGGTGCAGGGCACGGAGAAGGTGGCCCTGCTCGACACGGTGGACCCCGAACTGGCCGAGCAACTGCTGGGTCAGTTGGCGGACGTGCCCACCATCGACTACGTCATCTCGCATCATTCCGAACAGGACCATTCGGGCAGCATCGGTCTGGTGCTGCAGAAGTATCCCCAGGCCAAGGTCATAGCCACGCCCCGCGGCAAGGACATGCTCATCGATCACCTTGGACTCCCCGAAGACGTGTTCGTCACCGTGGCCGACGGCGAGCAGCTACCCCTAGGCGGCAAGACCCTCACCTTCCTCCACACCCCATGGGTGCACTGGCCCGAGACCATGGTCAGCTATCTGGAGGAGGAGCGCATACTCTTCAGTTGCGACTTCTTCGGCTCGCACATCGCCACCTCCGATCTGTTCGTCATCGACGAGGGGCGGGTCCACGAGGCGGCCAAGCGCTATTTCGCCGAGATCATGGCGCCGTTCCGCTCGCAGATACAGAAGAACCTGGACAAGC
This sequence comes from Thermoleophilia bacterium, assembly GCA_040772905.1. GTDB lineage: Bacteria > Actinomycetota > Thermoleophilia > RBG-16-64-13 > RBG-16-64-13 > JAXGXJ01. The sequence goes on from JAXGXJ010000005.1 coordinate 23,660, forward strand.
TGGCCCCGTACGACATCCAGATGATCGCGCCAAGCCATGGGCAGCTCTACGACCGGCCCGAGTTCATCCTGGAGCTCTACAAAGAATGGGTAGCGGCGGCGCCCAAGAACCTGGTGCTCCTTCCCTACGTCTCGATGCACGGCAGCACGAAGAAGATGGTCGATCACCTGGCCGGCTCACTGGTGGAGAGGGGCGTGCGGGTGGAGCTCTTCGATCTGGCCGTCACCGATATCGGCAAGCTGGCCATGGTGCTGCTCGACGCAGGCACCGTGGTGGTGGGCACGTGCACGGTCCTGTTGGGACCCCACCCCATGGCCGCGTACGCCGCCTTCCTCGCCAACGCGCTCAAGCCCAAGGCTCAGTTCCTCTCCATCGTCGGCTCGTACGGATGGGGGACCAAGGTGGTGGAGACGCTGGCCGGGATGATCCCCAACCTCAAGGTGGAGGTGCTCGATCCAGTGATCTGCAAGGGAGCGCCGGGAGAGGCCGACTTCAAAGCCCTGGACGATCTCGCTGCCACCATCGCCCGGAAGCACGCCGAGGCCGGGCTGAGCTGAGAGTCGCCCGGCACAGCGGACGCGAGAGAGGGGATCGAGGTGCAGACACATGGCACATGAGGATGCCGGCAACTACGCGGGCAAACACCCCGAGGGCGGGCACCTCGATCCCGCTCTTGCCGCTGCGCTACGGAGACTGACCCAGAACGGTCGCATCACTTGCGCCGCCGCGCACCAGACAGCGGCGGCCTTCGCCGTGCCGCCCTCTCAGGTGGGCAAGGCCGTCGACCTGCTCGAGACGCGCATCATCGAGTGTCAACTGGGGTTGTTCGGGTATCCGCCGGACAGGCGCATCGTGAAGCCGCTCGAGGACGTGCCGGAGGAGCTGCGCGCGCACATCGAGCGCCATGCGACGGACGGCAGGATCGGCTGCGCCTCGTGCTGGAGCATCGCGGCCACACTGGGCGTGGAGAGACTGACCGTCTCCTGCGCCTGCGAAGCGCTGGGCATCAAGGTGAAGCGCTGCCAGCTGGGGACGTTCTAGCGGAGCGGCGCCTCGACCGGTTCCAGACCGGGTGTCAAGCCGTCCCAGACGATCACGTATCGCCCCGACCAGACCGGGCGCGATGCCGACGAACCCCCGGCCGACCGGACCTCCAGGTGCAGTATCTCTCCATCGCGGAACTGCTCCGCCGGCACGCGCATGGTGAGAGTCGTCTCCATCCCGGGTGTGAGCGGCCATTCCACCTCGCGGCCCAAGAACCCGTCGAGCCGGTAATGGGACACCACGGTCACATCCGCATCGTGGTCATCGACAAGCAGCGGCAGCCGCACGAGCACGAACCCGCCGTTGCTGGCGACCTCACAGGTCACCGACCCGCTCTGCGTCACCAGCCCGGCCGGGACTCTGGCGCCCGTCACAGGTCCCAGTCCTCGGCCGCTTCGGGTTGATACAACACTCCAGCCACACGTAGGCGACGGACACCTGCCGGCACCTGCCATTCGAACTCATCACCCACCCGGCAACCCAGGACCGCTGTGCCGATGGGAGCGAGCACGGAGAGCTTGCCCTGGTCGATGTCGGCCTCGTCGGGGAAGACGAGAGTGTGGGTCTCGGTCTCTCCCGTATCCAGATCGGTCAGTTCGACAGTGGAGCGCATGGTGACTACGTCGGGGGTCACCTCCCTGGGGGGCACCACCACGGCCCTGTCGAGCTCAGCCTGCAGAGTGGCCACGTGCTTGCCGGCCGTCTCCACTCGCTGTTTCGCGATCAGCGCCTGCAGCCGTTCGCGATCCGATTCGGTGATGAATATCTGCTTCTCGTGCATGTCACTTCCGTTCATGTCGCTTCCGCCAGGCGCTCGTTGAGCGCACGCAGCGTCTCCTTCGCATCCCCCCAGAGGAGGATGGACGTGGGCTCGTCGTAGAGCGGGTTGCCGACTCCCGAGTAGCCCGGCTTCTCGTCATAATTGCAGACCACGACGTTCTTGGCATCCATGGCCCGCAGGATGGGCATGCCCGAGATGGGAGTGCCCTCCTGGGCGATGGCCGCTGGGTTGACCACGTCGCAGGCCCCGACCACCAAGGCCAGATCGGCGTCTTTGAAATGCGGGTTGATGTCGTCCATCTCGACCAACCGGTCGTAGGGCACGTCGGCTTCGGCGAGAAGCACGTTCATGTGCCCCGGCATGCGCCCGGCCACGGGATGGATAGCATAGCTCACCTCGGCCCCGTTTTCCTCCAGCCGTCTGGTGAGGCTCACCAACTCCGACTGCGCCTGGGCCACAGCCATGCCGTAGCCGGGTACGACGATGGCGCGACGGACGTCCTTGAGCACGCGGGCGGCCTGCCCGAAGGGGTCTTTCGCGTCCGCAGATGCCGGTGAGGCCCTCAGGGGCTCCACCGCATCCGCGGCGACCGGCCCGGCGTCGCATGCGAGACCGGGATCAAAGTCCACCCGCGAGGCCGCAGCCTTCTCCTCGGCCGCGAGCGGCCGAGCGGGGGTGCCCGGCGCCGCCGCCGCTCGGCGGACGCCAGCGATGACCTGGTAGAGGCGGCGGTTCATGGCCTTGCACATGACATGGGTGAGGACGCTGCCCGACGCGGCCACAGTGGCTCCGGCAGCCACGAGAAGGTGGCTCTCGAGGATGATGCCGCTGAAGGCGGCGGCAAAACCAGCTGTGGCGTTGAGGGTGGAGATGAGCACGGGCATATCGGCGCCACCCACCCGGATCGACACGAGCACGCCCAAGCCGACCATGAGCAGGATGGCGACAGCCAGGAGTGTGACCTGCAGCGCCCCGGAACCTAAGCCCGCCATGACGGCCGCCGCCAGGGCGCCCAGCGTGACGGCAAGCACCAGTCCGTTGTGCTGCTTGATGGTGAAAGGCCGGGACGGCAAGAGGTTCGCCAGTTTGCCCCCGGCCACGAGGCTGGCCGAGAACGTGCCGGCTCCCACCACCAGGCCGGCCAGGCCGGCGACGGTCTGCAAGGCGCCTATACCCTCGGCGGCGCCGCGCCAGAGTTCCACGAAACACACCAGGAACGCCGCCATGCCTCCCGCGCCGTGCTGGAAGGCGATCATGGCCGGTATCTGGATCATGTTCACGCGCACGGCCACCCAGAGGCCCACGAACGCGCCCAGGAGGAGTGCCACTGCGATGAGTTCCACCCAGTGGACGTCGATGCGCACGAGTACGGCAGCGATGGCGGCCAGCATGGCGAGAGTAGCCAGCAGGGTGCCGCGCCGCGCACCGGGCGGGGTGCGGAACAGCCCTATCCCGGCGATGAGCAACACGATGATGATCCCGTCGATGACGAGGAAGGCGGTGCGGTCGTCCACGGTCGATCAGTCCTTCTTGAAATAGCGGAGCATGCGCCCTGTGATGGCGAGCCCTCCGATGACGTTGAAGGTGGCGAGGAGGATGGCCACGGCGCCGATAGCCGCCTCAGCCGGGCGCGGTCGCACACCGAACAGGATGAGCGCCCCCACGATGGTGACGGCCGACAGCGCATTCGTGAGCGACATGAGGGGCGTATGCAGCAGTTGTGGCACCCGCGAGATGAGGAAGTACCCCAGTATGAGTGCCCCCACGAACACTGCCACCAAGACGATGAGTTGAGTCATGATGTGTCTCCGGCCTCCGATCCCGGCTCGTCTAGGCCAGGCCCATGGCTTTGCGGGCTCCGGCATGGACGATCTGCCCCTGGTGCGTGACGAGGGTGGCCCGGACGATGTCGTCCTCCCAATCGATGGCGCCGTTCTTGAACAGGTTGTTCAGATAATTGAGAAGGTTGTTGGCGTACAGCCAAGAGGCGTGCACCGGCACACTGCCAGGGATGTTCTGCACCCCGATGACACGCACCCCCTCGTGGTCATAGGTCTCACCGGCTCTGGTGAGGGCGCAGTTGCCGCCCTGGTCCACGGCTACATCCACGATCACCGATCCCGGCGTCATGGACTGGAGCATGGACTGGGTGACCAACACCGGCGCCACCTCTCCCGGCACCAGCGCACTGAGGATCACTACGTCGGCAGCCGCGACCAAGGGCTGCAGGAACTCGCGCTCCTTCTGTAACCATTCCTCGGGCAGCGCCCGGGCATAGCCTCCCGGAGCCAGCACCAGTCCATCGGGCGCCTCGAAACCATCCACTGTCGCGCCCAAGCTGCGGGCGGCCTCGCGAGCCTCGGCGCGCACGTCCACACACTTGACCACGCCCCCCAACCGCTTGGCGGTGGCGATGGCCTGCAAGCCCACCACCCCGGCCCCGACCATGAGGAAGGTGGCCGGCTTCACCATGCCGATGGCCGTCCCGATCATAGGCACGAACTTGGGTAGGGAGTCCGCGGCCATGATCACCGACTTGTAGCCGGTGACCGTGCTCATGGAAGTGAGTGCATCCATGCTCTGCGCACGCGAGGTGCGGGGGATCCCGTCCATGGTGAACGCGGTGATGTCGCGCTGGGCCAGAGTCTTCACCATCTCGTGGTTGGAGGGGTTGGCGGGGTGCAGGAAGGTGACCAGCACCGAGCCCGGACGCAGCTGCTCGGCCTCGTGAGCGCCCGCGCGGCCGTCGAAGTGGGGCTGTTTGACCTTGAGCACCACATCGGCGCGGTCGTACAGAGTGCGGGCGTCGGTGACGATCTCCGCGCCCGCCTGCTCGTATGCGCCGTCATCTGCCAGGACTCCTTGTCCGGCTCCCGCCTCCACTCCCACCGCGTGACCGGCGCCCACCAGCTTCTGCACCGTGTCGGGCAGCATGGCCACCCTCTTCTCGCCGGGAAGGATCTCCCGGGGGACAGCGATATACATGATCCTCTCCTTGTGCCTTCGCAGTGGGTTAATCGACGATCTGGGGCAGGAATCCGGCCTTCTCGCAGGCGGCCTCAACGGCGCGCTGCAGGATGGGCGGGCCGCCGTCGGCGAGCACCGCCTTCATTACCAGGGAGGCAGAGCCTGCTTCGCGCGTGAACCCACCCTGGCCGTTCTGAAGACAGCTGAGCAGCGATCCCAGTGCGCGGGCCGCCAAGATGCGGTTCTCGAGAATGGCTTCGCGATCGTTCAACACCTTGACAGTGGCATGGATGAGAGGCTCAACGGGCCGGGAGACATAGGTGGCCGCCAGAAGCGCCTCCTGCTGCACCCGCCAGTTGTGCTGGTAGCGGATCAGGCGCGCCAACCCCGATTGATGGTCATCGAGCGCACCGGCCTTCTTGAGATCGTCGAGCCTGTTGAGCGCACAGCCCCATTCCTGAAGATCACCGAACACATCAGTGGGCATGCCCACTCCTCCTTTGCCGCGAGTGCGACGGGCGATGGTCACGTGGCTGACCTCCCCGCGTCTTCCGGCAGAAAGTCTCCCGGAGGAGCGGGCGGGCGACAATCGGGGAAAACCGGATTCCGAGGTGGGAAAAACCTGATGCGCGTTCGGGGAAAGGGCCGGCTGCCCGGGGGCCGCTGTCCGGGGGCTGCTGCCCGGAGCCGGCGTCCGGGGGCTAGCTATCCAGGGATGTGAGGCCCTCCCGGATGGCGTACTTGGTGAGGCCGGCCACGTTGGCGATCCCCAGCTTCTTCATGAGCTGGCTGCGATGCGTCTCCACCGTCTTCACGCTGACGTGCAGCAGCGCGGCCATGTCGCGCACACTATGGCCCTCGGCGATGAGTTGCAGCACTTCCCGCTCGCGACCGGTGAGACGCGCGCTGCTGTCGGTCGGCGCCGCGGGAGCGGGAGCGGCCTGCTGCAGACTCTCCACCACCACTCCCGCGATCCGCGGACTCAGGTACACCTGTCCCTTCTCCACCGTCTTGAGGGCAAGCGCCAGCTCTTCCAGGGCGCAATCCTTCACCAGATAGCCCGAGACCCCCGCCGCGAGCGCACCGGTGACGTATCGCCGGTCGGAATGCATGGAGAGTGCGATGAGACGTGTCTGCGGCTCGTGAGCCCGTATCTGCGCAGCCGCTTCGATGCCGCTCAGGCCCGGCATGGTGATGTCGAGTATGACGATGTCGGGCTTCAGCTTCTTCGTCAGGCGCACGGCTTCGCGGCCGTCCGCCGCGACACCCACCACCTCTACGCCCGGCTCTCGCTCCAGAGCCTGTGTGAGGGCCTCGCACACGATGCGATGGTCATCGGCGATGAGGATCCTGGTCACCAGACCACCCCTTCCACACCGAGAGCAGGACTCAGCGGGAGCACCAGCCGCACTGTGGTGCCACGCCCCGGTGCCGAATCGATGGCGAGCGTGCCGCCGAAGAAGCGCAGACGCTCACGGATGCTGAACAACCCGAAGCCTCCTTCGTCTCCCGTGCTGACGGCAGCCGCGCCGGCGTCGAAGCCCACTCCGTTATCCTTCACCACCAACTCCACCTTGGCATCGTAGTTATAGAGATCGACGTCCACGGTGGACGCCCTGCCGTGCCTGCCCGCATTGATGAGGATCTCGCGCGCCGCTTGGAACAGCGTGGCCTTGGAATCGTCGCCCAGCCTCACGGCAGGCCCGTGCTCCCGCACCACCACCCTGTAGCCGTACAACTCCTCGAACTGCTCGCCCACCCAGTCGAGTGCCGGCCCCAAGCCGAGTTCGTACAGTATGGGAGGACAGAGTTCGAAGGTGAGGCTCCGCGTCTGGGCGATGACCTCCGAGACGAGGGTACGGGCCTCTTCTATGGCGCGGGTCGTCTGCGGGTCGCGCACAAGCTGCTGCGCCGCCGTCAGTCGCATGCTCGCCAGCGCGAGGTTCTGCCCGATCTGGTCGTGCAACCCCTCGGCGATGCGGCGGCGCTCGCGTTGCTCGGTCACAGCCAGCACCGAGGCCAGCCGTCGCAGGTCTTGCTGGTAGGCCAGCAGACTCTCCAGATTCTGTCTGCGCTCGATGTAGCCGCTGAGTCTCTGCGCCACCATGTCGAGCAGATCGCGCTCCTCCTTGAGGAACGGGCCCTCATAGCGATCGGGGCGCTCTTCCAAGTAGCAGACCGACAGAGTGCCGGCGGGCTCACCGCCCACCAGGAGAGCGGACGTCTGACACCAGGGTGTCTCGCGGAAGCCGGAAGTGGCATAGGTCTCGCCGCCCACCACGATGCGGGCTTGGGCGAGGTCGGGATACTGCCAGGCCCGCGGCAGCACCTCCGCCACTCCGCGCAGAGTCTCGACGGCCTCAGCGTCGCGCCGGTCGAACAGGCGGGCGATGGCTCTGAGGCACTCCAGCTCCTTCACGCGCTCGCGAAGCAGCTCGCTCTGCCGGACGACCGTATCCTCCAGCGGCTGCGCGCGGTTGAGGGCCTGCTCTCGCTCATCCGTGCTCACATCGGTCTCCCCGTGGTCGATGCACCCGTATAGCATAGACGAAGCTGCCCCGGGAGAGCGGAGCCCGTCCTGGGCCTATAATCGGCGTGCATGGCATCACTTCGCATACTCTTCTACAGCGGATCCATCGGCCTTGGGCACGTCACCCGCGACCTGGTCGTCGCCGCCGCGATCAGGAGCCAGTGTCCGGGCGCCGAGATCGACTGGCTGGCCTCGCCGCCCGCGCGGGAACACCTGTTGGACATGGGCGAGACCCTCCATCCGCAGGCGATACACCTCAGCGACGCGACGACGCACGCCGAGGTCTTCATGCGCCGGGGCGCCTTCAACATCACCCGCTGGGCGGTGGCGGTGCGCAAGCGCTGGGCGGCCGACGGGCGGCTCGCCCTCTCCGCCGCCGGCGAAGGTGGCTACCACGCCTTCATCGGCGACGAGGCCTACGACGTAGCCATGGCCCTCACGGGCGGAGCGTCGCACCCCGGATGCCCGTGCTTCGTCCTCTACGATTTCTTGGGCCTCGACCGCATGGGTCTGCATCCCCTCGAATGGATCGGCGTGGGGGCGATCAACCGGGCCTGGGCACGTGATCCCACCGGTCACTACCGCGCGGTGTTCTTGGGCGAGTCGGACGACATCCCCGACCGCCCGTTCGGCAGACACGGCCCATCGCGCCGGGCGTGGGCGCAACGACACGCCTCGATGGTGGGACACGTGGTGCCGTTCGACCCACGCGCACTGGCCGACCCGGCCCGGCTGAAGGCCGGCCTGGGCTTCGGCGACGAGCCGCTCATCCTGGTCTCGGTGGGAGGCACCCGGGCCGGAGAGGAGCTGATCGACCTGAGCCTGCAGGCCTTCGCGATCCTGCGGTCGCGACTTCCGAAGGCGCGCATGCTCATCGTGGGCGGTCCCCGGCTCGCACCCCCGGCGAAGAACGCGCCACCAGGGGTGGAGATGCGAGGCTACGTCGCACGACTCTACGAGTACCTGGCTGCGTGCGACCTGGCCGTGGTACAGGGCGGCGGGGCGACCACCCTGGAACTCACCGCTCTACGACGCCCGTTCATCTTCTTCCCCCTTCGCGGTCACTGCGAGCAGATGAAGCATGTCGCCGCTCGGCAGGAGCGGTGGGGAGCCGGCACGCGTATGACCCTGCGACGAACGTCGCCCGCGCGATTGGCTGAGAGGATGATGTTGCTCATCGGTCATGCGGTCCACTACCCCGATTTGCCGCTCCAGGGGGCACACACGATCGCCCGCATGGTCCTCGAGGCCGCCGGACGCTGATCAGGGCGCAGGGGCGCGAGGCACAGCCCATGTCCGACCTCTGCGGTAGACTGCCTGCGTGAAGGCCGCCTCCGGGCCCCGACCGGGTCGCGGGCTGCCACACCCGACCCGCCCGAACGAGATGAGAGGGACACGAACCATGAGAATCGACTTGGAGAACCACTTCGCCAGCGAGAGTTGGCTGGACGCCCTGAAGCACAACCCCGGATATCCCCGGCTGCAGGAAGACGAAGCCACCGGGCACTTCGTCCTTCAGTTCGCACCGGACTCGGTGCACCCCGGACCCTCACTGCAGCCCCTCCGCGATGTCGACGCCCGACGCCTCGCGGCCATGGATGCCGCCGGCATCGATGTGGCCGTGCTGTCGCTCAACGCTCCGGGCGTGGAGCAACTCGACCCGGTCGTGGGCACCCGCGTGGCCCGCGAGTCCAACGACGCGCTTGCCGAGGCGATCGACCGCCATCCCGACCGCTTCCTGGGGTTCGCCGCACTCGCGCCCAAAGACGTAGACGCGGCTGTGGCCGAACTGGAACGCTGCGTGCGCGAGCTGGGTTTCCGCGGTTGGAACACGCATTCCAACTTCTGGGATTCGTATCTGGATGAGAAGCGGTACTGGCCTATCCTGGCCAAGGCGGAGGAGTTGGACGTACCCATCTACCTCCACCCCACCGTCTCGCCCATCGACCAGTTCCGCGCCTACGGCCAAGCCCTGTCCGGGCCCTCCTTCGGCTACACGGCCGAGACGGCCATGCTCATGATGCGGATGGTCTTGAGCGGCGCCTTCGACGCCTTCCCCGCGCTCAAGATCATCCTGGGGCACTACGGAGAGGCCCTGCCCTTCTTGATGGACCGGGTGGACCGCGCCTCCATGCAGGGTCACGCCGTGGCCGGGCTGAAGCACACGGTCAGCTACTACCTTAAGAACAACCTATGGGTCACCACCAGCGGCAACTACCTGCCCGCCGCTTTCACCTGCACGCGGGAGACTCTGGGTCTGGAGCGCATGGCGCTGGGTACGGACTTCCCCCACGAGGGTATGAAGGCCTGCATGGACTTCCTGGAGAGCCTGCCTCTCGCAGATGACGAGCGTACGCAACTCTATGCGGGGACGCCGGAGGCGCTGGGGTTCGGGCTGCGGTAGCGGGGTCCCGGCGCACCACCCGCCGAAGCTGACGCCGGCGCCGATGGCCTCGCGCCTATCTGCAGGAGCGTCGCAACAACGCTGTGCCTGAAGCGCCTGGTTCTGCAACTAGTGCTGCGTACTGACCTTTGCGCAAGCTTTATTGCACAAGTACCGCTCGGTCAGGGAGTGGATATCGCGTCCCGTGCCACGCCCCGCAGCATGGAGCGAAAGATGAACTGGTGGACGGGCCATAGCAAATACCAGTAGAGCCGGCCGGAAAGGCCCGCGGGGTCCCACATGGCGGTCTGCACCAGACGCGTCGCGTCCTTGCCCAGAGGCGTGAACTCGTACTGCAGCCAGCCGCGGCCAGGTGCCCGCATCTCGGCGGCCAGGCGCAGAAGACGGCCCGGTTCCAGCTCTTCCACACGCCAGAAATCGACGGTGTCGCCCACGATCACACACACCGGGTCGCGGCGGCCTCGGCGGGTGCCGACGCCGCCGCTCAACTGGTCGAGCAACCCACGCAGACGATAGAGCCAGGTCCAGCCGTACCAGCCCTTCCTTCCTCCCAAACAGAGTGCGGCTCCGAACACCCGCTCCGATGGTGACGGCACATCGATGGTGCGCCGGTCGACGTAGCGGCGGCCCACCCGTGCGCCCGCCCGCTGCGGAGACGACGGGGTCGTGGACCGGGCATCGCTCCACCGGGTCTCGGCATACTGGCGGTCTTCGTTGGCCAGCGCGCGGGCGATGGCCTCATCGACGCCCACAGGCCGGATGGACGGGAAGTCCTTGGCAGCCGCGTCACTGGTCACCACCGTCTCGTTGCGCAGGCCCTCCAGCAGGTGTCTCCCCACTCGGTAATAGAGGGGTGTTACCAACACCAGCCACAGCGCGGAGAGCCTGGGCGACAACCAGGGCAACTTCACCATGCGCCGCTTGAGACCCTGGGAGCGCGCATAGGCCCGCATCATCCCGCCGTATGAGACGCGATCCTCGCCGCCGACCTCGTAGACGGTGCAGCGCTCACTCACGGGCACGTCCAGTCCGGCCACCAGATACGCCAGGACATCGTCCACAGCGATGGGTTGGGTGAGCGTCTCCACCCACCGAGGCGTGAGCAGCACAGGCAGATGATCCACCAGCGCACGGATCATTTCGAAGGAGAGAGAACCGCTCCCGAGGATCACCGAGGCGCGGAACTCAATCACCTCGGCCTCGCTCTCGCAGAGCAACGCGCCCACGTCCTGCCGGCTGGCGAGATGTGCCGACAGCTCATCGCCCGGACTCCCCAAGCCTCCCAGGTAGATGATGCGACGCACCCCGGCCTCGCGGGCGGCACGAGCGAAGTTGCGGGCGGACGCGCGCTCCTTGTCGCGGAACTCGTCAGGTGCCGCTCCCAGGGAGTGCACCAGGTAGTACGCCGTGTCCACGCCTTGCATGGCCGGGCGCAGGGATTCGGGCTCGAGCAGATCACCGCCCAGCAACTGCGTGCCGTCGGACACTCTGGGCGTGAACGCGACAGGAGCGTCGGCCGGGCGCAGACGCGCCGGATCGCGCACCAGCAGGCGCAGGGGCCGGCCGGTGGCCTCGAGCGGCCGGATGAGCCGGCCACCGATATACCCCGTCGCCCCGGTCAGCAGGATGAGTCCGTCGCGGGCCATACCACGAGCTTAGCAGGCCACGCTCAAGAGGCCGCGGCCGCGCGCGTCGCTCGTCTCCCGTGGAGTACGTGGTACAGGACCAATCCCACGATCATGAGTGCAGCCATGACTCCGTACATGCCTCTGTAACCGGATAAAGGGATCAGGAGCCCGCACAGCCAGGGTCCCATCCCCACACCGATGTCCATGAAGGCGAAGAAGGTGGAGTTGGCGAAGCCCACCCGGTGAGCGGGGACGAGCTTGACGGCGATGGTCTGGCCGCTCGATTGCACGGCGCCGAAGCCGAGACCGATGGCGACCGCCGCCAACAACAACATGGCACCATGGCGGGCCTGACTCAGCAACACCATCCCCGCGGCCAACGTCAGCACGGCCGGGTAGATCACCGAGTTCTCCCCTTTGCCGTCGAACCGCCGTCCCACGAAGGGCCTGGAGACGAAGACCACCACCGCGAGGACGATGAAGAAAACACTTGCCGCCGTCATGAGCCCGATCTCCTGCGCATAGAGGGCCAAGAACGACATGACGCTCGCGTAGCCCAGATACACGATGGCGATGGCCAAGGCGATGGGGATCACCGAGCGCTCGACGAAGCCGCCCAGCTCCGGCTTCCGGGCGAGGCCCCGCCGCTCGGGGGCAGGTCTTGTGTCGCGTACGTGCAGAGACGGCATCATGAGCAACCCCAGGGCCGGCACCGCGGTACTGGCGATGACGATGGCGTCGAAGCTCCCATGCTGCAGCAGGAGCAATCCCACGAACGGACCGATGGCGGTCGCCAGGGTCTGGCTCAGAGTGAAGTAGCCGATCCCCTCTCCGTAGCGGGAGGAGGGCATGACTCCCACCACGATGGTGGCGGTCGTCACCGAGGTGATGCCAAAGGCAGCGCCGTGGAGCAGACGTATGACGAGAAGGAGCGTGACGCTGGTGGCCGCGAAGTACAGGGCGGTCAGCACCACCGTCATGCCCACACCCACGTACAGCGTCTTCCGCTGACCCAAGCGGTGGATCCAGCGTCCGGCCAGCGGACGGGTGATCAGCCCGCCGATGACGAAGATGCTCGCCGCCAAGCCGGCCACAGCGGGAGACGCGGCGAAGCGGTCGGTGGCGAACTTGGCCACCACCATCATCAGCAGGTAGAAATTCATGGCCACCAGGAAGTTCACCACCGTGATGGCCACGAAGTCCCTGGTCCACAGTCCTGGCGCCCCGGATGGGTCGGGGGAAGGTGCCTCTGTCACTCACAGTCCTCGGTCTTGCCGACGCCCCCGCAGAGAGCGTACCACCCCGTAGTGCGTTATCCTCATGCGCACGCGCGCCTTCGATACGGTGAGCCCCACGTGGCGGCGCCGAACGAAGAGCCGCGTCGAACTGGGAGTGCGACAGAAAAGGCCGATGCCATGCTTCTTGCCGACCGTGCCTACTGCGGCGAACTGAGTCTCGACCATGTCGGCCGCCAGGTGCTGCTGGCGGGCTGGGTGGATGCCTTCCGCGACCATGGCGGTCTGGTGTTCATACACCTTCGCGACCGAAGCGGCATCATCCAGATAGTCTTCAACCCCGAGGTGGCGACGCCTGGGGTCTGCGAGAAGGCAGCCGTCCTCCGCTCTGAGTATTGCGTAGCGGTCCGTGGTGAGGTGACCAAGCGCCTGCCCGGCACGGAGAACCCCGGCATCGACACGGGAGCCATCGAGATCATGGTGTCCGAACTGACCGTGCTCTCCGAGTCCGACGCCCTCCCCTTCGCCGTATCCGAAAAAGCCATGGTGGCAGGAGCGGCGGCCGCCGAGGCCGATTTCGTCTCCGAGGACCTGCGTCTGCAGTATCGCTATCTCGACATCCGTCGGCCCTCCATGCGCGACAACCTGGTTCTGCGACACCGCATCTTCCAAGTGGTGCGCGCATTCCTCGACTCACACGGCTTCGTCGAGGTGGAGACGCCCATGATGACGGCCAGCACGCCGGAGGGAGCGCGTGACTACCTTGTGCCCAGCCGGGTGCATCCGCAGAGTTTCTACGCCCTGCCGCAGTCGCCGCAGCTCTTCAAGCAGTTGCTCATGGTGGGCGGACTGGAGCGCTACTTCCAGCTGGCCCGCTGCTTCCGAGACGAGGATCTGCGCCCCAACCGGCAGCCCGAGTTCACCCAGTTGGACATCGAGGCCTCGTTCATCGACGAGGAATTCCTTTACGGACTTATCGAGGAGCTGTGCGTGCAGATGTTCGCCGTGGGAGGCATCACACTCACGCGTCCCTTCCCCCGCATCACATATGCGGACGCGATGGACAGCACCGGCAGCGACCACCCCGACCTCCGCTTAGGCCTGCGTTTCGTCGACGTCACCGACGTGTTCGCCGACACCGGCTACTCCATCTTCAAGCAGATCCTGCAGCGAGGCGGCTGCATCAAAGGCCTCAACCTCAAGGGTCAATCGGACAAGCTCAGCAAGAACGTGCTGCAGAACGAGTACGCCAAAGAGATCGCGCCCTCGTTCGGCGCCAAGGGCATGACCTGGATGCGCGCTGAGGATGGGCGGCTGGAGTCCAACATCGTGCAGTACTTCAGTGGCGAGGAACTCGCGCAGCTGCGCATCCGCTTCGACGTGGTCGACGGAGACGTGCTCGTCATGGTGGCCGACCCGTCGTACCAGGTGGTCACCTCGGCGCTGGGGCAGCTGCGGCTCCATCTGGCCGAACGGCTGGGCCTCATCCCCGTCGACACCTTCTGCCCGGTGTGGGTGACGGACTTTCCTCTGTTCGACCCCACCGACGAGGGCGGCGTCACCTCCAGCCACCATCCCTTCACCTCACCCGACCGCACCGACTTCGACCCGACGAACATCGAAGAGCTCCTGGCGTTGCGCTCCCGCGCCTACGACCTGGTGATGAACGGCGAGGAGCTGGGCGGCGGCAGCATGCGTATCAACGACCGCGGACTGCAGCGCAAGATCTTCGCCGCGCTGGGCCTCTCCGATGACGAGGTGCACGAGCGCTTCGGTTTCTTCCTGCGGGCGTTCGATTTCGGTCCGCCGCCGCACGGCGGCCTCGCTCTGGGCATGGACCGCACCGTGTCGATGATCCTGCAGACTCCTTCCATCCGCGAAGTGATCGCCTTCCCCAAGAACCGCAGCGCCGCCTGCCCCCTCACCGGAGCGCCGACTCCTGTGAAGCGGGAGCAGTTGGCTGAACTGGGACTGTTGGACCTGGGCGGCAAGGACGTGCTGCCGGGGACCGCTGAGAAAGAAGACCCCATCGACCGGTTGTCGTGGGTGTCACGCATCGGAGTGGCGCCCGAGGAGCGCCCGGTGATGGAACACGTACTGCGCCGCGCCGAGGAGCTGGCCGCTCTGGCAACGGCGCAGGCCGGCACTGAGGAGCCCCTCTACACCGTCGTCCCGGTGGCGAACCGCACCCGCCCCGGCACGGAGGACAAGCGCTCCGAACTCGCCCGCGCCGGTGACTTGCTCAAGAACGCACCCTCGGTCAAAGGCGACTACTTCCGAGTCGCCAGCATCCTGGAATAGAGAGGCCTGCGCATGGACCCCATCTTCATCTATCGCAACCCGGAGGCTGGCGCGGGCGCTGCGCCCACAGGCGCGCCCGCTTCCGACCCCCTCCGGGGGCTCAGCTTCGCGCTCCAACCAGACATCTCGGTGAAGGGATGGCCCGCGCAGGCCGGGTCGAACGCGCTGGCCGGCTTCACAGCCCTGGAGGACGCCACCGTCGTCGAGCGACTGCGCGCCCGCGGCGCCACCCTGTGTGGGTACACCCGCATGAGCGAGTTCGGTTTCGGCCTAGACGGCAGCACAGCCGGCCAGGCGCTCACCCAGCAGGCTGCCGACGTGGAACTGGTCATGGACTTCGCGGGAGAAGCACGCATGGCTGCCGCCCGCGCTGGAGTCTGCTGCCTGAAGCCCAGCTATGGGACCGTGTCCCGCTATGGGCTGGTGAGCCTCATCCCCTCCATGGAATGCTGCTCCATCCTCGCTCGCGACCCCGGGCACATCGCCGCCAGCCTCGACGCTGTCGCCGGCGACGACGGGCGCGACTTCTCCCTTCCCGACGAGCAGGCGCCCCGCCCCTCGGCCGGCATGCCTCCGCGCGGCACCACCGTGGGAGTGGTCGCCGAACCCGCGAACCTCCTCGCGGCGGAGGAGGCCGAGGAGTTCAGGACGACCCTCACGAGCCTCGAACAGACGGGCCTCACCGTGCGGCAGCTGTCGCTGCCCGAGTTCGCGCTCTTCTCCGCCGTCCATCGGATCGTCGGGTCGGTGGAGGCCTCGTCCTGCTTGGGACGCTACGACTCCGTCCGCTACGGGCCTCGAGCGCCGGGGGCCAAGAACTGGAACGAGATGTACCTTCTCTCGAGAGGCGCCGCTTTCGGCACGCTCGTCAAGAGCTTCCTCATCCAAGGTGCCTTCTTCCAGTTCGAGCGGTATTCGGCCTTCGAGGACGCGTGTCGCATCCGCGCCCGCTTGGTGAAGGGGATGGAGCGTCTGCTGCGCGAAGTGGACTTTCTGGCGCTGCCGGTGAGCGGTGGGGCTGTGTCCGACCAGGAGTCGGGCCCGACCACCCTGGACGGGCTCTATCAGGAGTCCGTCTTCACGCTCGCCGCCAATGTCACCGGCCAGCCTGCGCTCTCTCTGCCGGCGGCGCCGGAGGCCGGACGGCCCACCAGCCTGCAACTCGTCGGTCCCAGGCTGAGCGACAACCGTCTGCTCGCACTGGGTGACCTACTTCTGACCGCCCGGGGAGGTGAGTAGGCATGGAGTTCGAAGCCGTCATCGGGCTGGAGATCCACGTCGAGCTCAACTGCGCCACCAAGATGTTCTGCGACTGCCCGAACCGTCCCGGGGACGACCCCAACGCCAACACCTGTCCCACCTGCCTGTGGCTGCCGGGCGCGCAGCCGCGTCTGAGCCGGCAGGCCCTGGAGAAAGCGGCTCTGCTGTGTCTGGCGTTGGGAGCCGAGCTGCAGCCGCGCAGCGCTTTCGACCAGAAGGTCTACTACTATCCCGACCTGCCGAAGGGGTACCAGCTGTCGCAGGCCCATCTACCGCTCTCGCGGGGTGGGAGCATCGACATCACGGGTGAGGACGGCCAGTCAAGGCGGCTGCGCATCCACCACGTCCACATGGAGGAGGATGTGGCCAAACTGGTGCACGAGATGGAGGGTCGCCTGCCCATAAGCCTGGTGGACTTCAACCGCGCCGGTGCCCCGCTGGTGGAGATCGTCACCGAGCCGGACTTCCGCACCCCCTATGAGGCCATGGAGTTCCTCAAGGCGCTGCGCACCCTGGTGCGCTCGGTCGGCGCGTCGGAGTGCAGCATGGACAACGGCACTATGAGGGCCGACGCCAACATCTCCATCCGGCCGTCTGGCACCACGCAGATGAACACCAAGGTGGAAGTGAAGAACATGAACTCGGTCCGCCACGTGGGCGACGCCATCGCCTACGAGATCGGACGACAGACGGCGGCGGTGCAGGCCGGCGAACCGGTGGTGCTGCACACCCGTCTCTGGGATCCCGACAAGAAGGCCACCCTCCCCATGCGGGCCAAGTTCGAAGGCCCCTGCGTGCCCGACCCTTCGGTGCCGGTCATCGAGCTGTCGCCCGACTGGATCGCCGACATGCGCTCTCGACTGCCCGAGATGCCCGCCGCCCGAGCCGAGCGGTTCGTCCGCGAGCACGGGCTGTCGCGCGATGAGGCCCTGCTGCTGAGCGCAGACACCGATCTTGCCGGTTACTTCGAGGCTGTGGTGGCGGAAGGCGTCACTCCCCGCCTGGCTACACAATGGCTTACCAGGCAGCTCCTGCCCGCCGTCAGAGAGAGGCACCAGGAACTGAGCGACACGCCGGTGACCGCCACCCGTTTCGCTGCCCTGCTGGGCATGCTGGCCAAGGACGAGATCAATGCCAACGCCGCACGGGAAGTACTCACCCAGCTGTTTGACAGCGACGGCACGCCGCAGGCGATCGTCGCCGAACGAGGGTTCGCGCAGGTCTCCGACCGTGGCGCGCTGAACAAGATGGTGGACGAGGTCATCGCCGCCCAGCCGGCCGCCGTGGCCGACTTCCGCGCCGGCCAGACCAAGGCCATCGGCTTCCTGGTGGGTCAGGTCATGCAGGCCTCGGGCGGCAAGGCCAATCCCAAGGTCATACGCGAACTGCTGGTACAGAGACTCGAGCAGGGGGCTGGACGGGAGTGAGCGGGGCGGCGCGGCCGGCGCCGGCCGCGCCGCCCCGCGGTCCGGTCCGCTCAGCGCGGAACGAACTGCAGGGCCAGCGAGTTGATGCAGTAGCGCAGGCCGGTAGGTTCGGGGCCATCGGTGAACACGTGTCCCAAGTGTCCGCCGCAGCGCGCGCACGTCACCTCCACGCGAGCCATGCCGAACGAGCTGTCGGCATGTTCCTCCACGTTCTCAGGCGCGATCGGTTGCCAGAAGCTGGGCCAGCCGGTGCCGGAGTGAAACTTGGCCGTGGAATCGAACAGCGGGAGTTCACAGGCGTAGCAGACGTAGGTCCCGTCCTCCCAGTGGTCGTCGTACTCGCCGCTGGTAGGGGGCTCGGTGCCCTTTTCCCGTAGGATCTCGTAGCGCTCGGGGGGCAATATGCCCTTCCACTCCTCTTCGGTGCGCACGATCTTCTCGATGGGGCTCGCCGTCGCCTGCGGCAGCGTCTCTGCTGTTACCTCGTCCTCTGAGCAACCGGCCCACGCCACCGTGCCCACCAGCATCGCGGCAAGCACGAGCGACAGCACCAGGCCGGTCTTGCGTCTCTCTATGGTTCTCATCGGGTCACACCTCCACCACGATGGGGATGATCATGGGCCGGCTGCGCGTGCGCTCCCAGAGGAGCTGAGACAACGCATCGTGCACGGCTTTCTTGATGACGGCCTGGTCGGTCACGCCCTCTTTGTGCGTCTTGGCCAACGTCTGTGTGATGCGAGCCTGCGCGTCGGCGATGAGGTTGTCGCCCTCGGCGCCAAAGGCCAAGCCGCGCGTGATGAGATCGGGATGCGACACCAAACGGCCGGTCTGAGTGTCGATGGTCACCACCACGGTGGCGATGCCGTCTTTGGCCAGGAGTTGACGATCGCGCAGCACCACTTGGCCCACATCGCCCACGCCCAAGCCGTCCACGTACACCACGCCGTGCTCGACGCTCTCTACCACCCGCGCACCCGACTTGGACAGCTCCAGGCAATCACCGTTACCCAGCACGAACACGTTCTCCGCGGCGATGCCGACCTGCTGCGCCAGCCCCGCATGCGCCACCAGATGGCGCGTCTCGCCATGGACGGGCACGAAGAATCGAGGCCGTGTAAGGTTCAACATGAGCTTGAGCTCTTCCGCTGCACCATGCCCGGACACGTGCACGTGAAGGCTGCCGCGGTGGGCCACGGTGGCCCCCGCCTTGGCCAGCCTGTTGATCACCCGGCTGACGGCCTTCTCGTTGCCGGGCACAGGGGTGGCTGCGATGACCACAGTGTCCCTCTGTTCGATGGCCACCGTCTTGTGATCGCCGTTCGCCATGCGGGCCAGGGCTGAAAGCGGTTCTCCCTGGCTGCCCGTGCACATCACCAGCACCTGGCGAGGGGGCAGTTTGGAGATCTCCGAGGCATCGATGAGATGTGCGTCGTCCACATCCAGGTAACCCAACTCACGTGCGATCCTGGTATTGGTGATCATCGACCGACCGGTCACGGCCACCTTGCGGCCCGCTCCCACCGCTGCGTCGCAGATCTGCTGGACTCTGTGGACGTGGCTGGCGAAAGATGCCGCGATGACGCGTCCCTCGGCATTCTCGATGATCTCTCTGAGCACGGGGCCCACCGACGCCTCCGACTGCGTCACCCCAGGGCTCTCGGCGTTGGTGGAATCCGACATGAGCAGGTCCACCCCGATCTTCGCGAACCGGGTGAGGGCGCCGTAGTCGACCAGACGTCCGTCGATGGGTGTCTGGTCGAGTTTGAAGTCGCCGGTATGCACCACATTGCCCGCAGGCGTGCGGATGAACACCCCCACACCATCGGGGATGGAATGGTTCACGGCGAAGAAATCGAACGAGAAGGGCCCGATGGACACGTGTCCTCCGCTGCGGACCTCCTGCAATCTCACCGATCTCAGCTTGATGCGGTGCTCTTCCAGCTTGCCGCGGATGAGGCCGAGCGTGAGCTTGGTGCCCAATACGGGCACGCGCCGGTCGAGTGCTTTGAGCAGATAGGGCAGGGCCCCGGTGTGGTCTTCGTGACCGTGGGTGATCACGATGGCGCGCAGCTTGTCACGGCGCTTCACGATGTATGAGAAATCGGGGAGTATGAGGTCAACCCCAGGATGGTCGTCGTCCGGGAACATGATGCCGGCGTCGATGACCACCATGTCGTCCCCGTACTCGAAGACGGTCATGTTCTTGCCTATGCCGTCGAGCCCTCCCAGAGGGATGATGCGCAGTCTGTGTTCAGTGGTCGCCATGCGGTGCGTGAGTCTCCTTTCGACCGCTGCCTACGGTCATCGACACACCGTCGGTCATCGGGAAGCCCCAAGAACGGATGAGGATGCGTAGCGGTCGGGTAGCGGACGGAGCGTGCGTGATCGCCACCCCGAGTGTGGTACAAGGTCCATCGAACTCCATTATCCCCCAGAACAGGCCTGTTCGTCAGAACAAGACGATGCGTCAGGTCACGGCGTTCCCTCGACACACGGCCGCCCACCGTCCACACCGGCCCCTCGCGCCGACGCCGCCGCCAGACCACTGGACGCTATCGCCCGGGAACACGATGCAAGAACGACCAAGGGCAGTGAACCGAGCAGCCCCTGCCAATGAAGAGAGGCATGTGGCGAGACGAGCGCACGAGCCCCCACGGCGGATCGACTGAGCCGAACCACTCCATTGTATCTGCACTTGACGCCGTCGCCTTTTTACCTAATACTGTTATGCATAGCAGCGCTATGTATTGTCGACGGCGAGGTCCGGCTGAGCCACGAGGCACCTGCATGACCATGAACATCTCCAAGGAGTTGGTCGCGGCATCCGCCACCCCCATCGTGCTGGCCATCCTGCGCCGTTCGGACAGCTACGGCTACGCCATCATCCAGAAGGTGCGGGAGGTCTCCAACGATCGCCTCAGCTGGACCGACGGAATGCTCTATCCGGTCCTCCACCGACTTGAGGACGCGGGATTCGTGGAATCGCGCTGGGAGGTAGCGGGGAGCGGGCGCCGGCGCAAGTACTACCGTCTGACCGGACTCGGGGCGGCTGAACTCGAGCGCATCACGGAGCAATGGGCCGTGGTCTACAGCGCGCTCGAGCGGCTGACCGAGACCGCCCACACAGGAGACGAACATGTTCGAGCTTGAATCGCAGATACGCAAGTGGAGAGGTCATCTCCGATCGGCCGGCTCTCTCGGCGAGCAGGACTTGGAGGAACTCGAGTCCCACCTGAGGGACAGCATCGACGACCTCACCTCGCGCGGCGTCACCACCGAGGAAGCGTTCTTGGTCTCCATCCGCCGCCTGGGCGATACCGACACGTTGGGCGACGAGTTCGCCAAGGTGACCACCGAGAGCGTGTGGCGACAACTACTGGTACCTGCGCCCGACGATGCCTCCCGCCGTCGCCAGCGCACCGAGGTGACTCTGGTCATAGGCCTGGCGCTGGCGGCCGGGCTGCTGGGCAAGATACCGGCCCTGTTCGGCTTCGAAGTGAGCGACGACACCGCCGCCCCCTACCTCAAGAACGCCTTCCTCTTCGTCCTGCCCTCGGTGGCCGTCTATCTCATCTGGAAACGGGCGCTCTCCGTGCCCTTCATCGTGGCCGCCGCAGCGGTCTTCGTCGCCGCCGGGCTGCTCGTGAACCTCTACCCGTCGCGCGCCCCGCAGGACACGACCCTGTTGGCCGCCGTGCATCTGCCTCTCGCGCTCTTGCTGCTGGTGGGCGTGCTCTACGGCGGGCCCGGCTGGCGTAAGACCGGCATCCGCCTGGATTTCGTCCGCTTCGCGGGCGAGGTGTTCATCTACGCGGTGCTCATCGCGCTGGGCGGTGTGGTGCTCGTCGGGGTGTCGGTAGGGGTGTTCCAGTTCGTCGAGATCGACGTCGAACGTTTCGTCACGCAGTGGGTGGTGGTGTTCGGGGGCGGGGCACTGCTTGTTGTCGCCGCCTATCTGGTGGAACGGAAGAAGGGCCGCATCGAGACCATCGCCCCCGTGCTGGCCCGCATCTTCACTCCCTTGCTGTTGGTGGTGCTCGTCAGCCTCCTCGTCGCTCTGCTGGTCACGGGAAGGGCGCCGTCCGAGAACCGGGAGTTGCTCATCTGGTTCGACGCGCTGCTGGCTCTGGTCCTGGGCATGACCCTCTACAGCATGAGCGCACGAGACGCCGAGGAGCGCAGAGGCTTCTGGGATGTCACCTTGCTGGCCCTCATAATCGTGGCGCTGGTGGTGGACGCGGTGGCCCTCTCAGGCATCGCCTCCCGCCTTGCCGAGTACGGTGTGAGTCCCAACCGGCTTGCGGCCTTGGTGGCCAACATCCTGCTGCTCGTCAACCTGGTGCTGCTGGCGATCGGGTACGGGCGCTTCGCCTTCGGTCGCCTGCGGTACCAAGCGCTCGTCGACCTGCAGATGCGCTACCTGCCCATCTACCCTTTGTGGGCGGCGGTCGTGGTGGTCGTGCTCCCGCCGCTGTTCGGCTTCAAGTAGGCCACCGGACCCAGGCGACGCGAAGACCGCGGGGCGGGCATCCCGGCCCGAAGGTCTTCACCTTGGGCCTCGCTTGGTTCATGATGACGTTGTCGATGCGTTCGCACGAAGGACCAGGTGGCCATGGCGGGGGAGAACGAGAGGACCGGAGCCCAGCGCTCGAACTGGCGCACGCCCGGCAAGGACGGCCCCATCGCCACGGTGAGTCTGGAGACGGGCGGCACCGCGGCGAAGACCCGCAAGGAGCGGCTGGAATGGTGGACGGACCTGCTGGCAGTGCTCATCGTGGTGACCGCCCCAGCGTCCGCTCGGTGTTGATCGTGTTCGGGTTCGCCATGCTCATCTACGGCCTCGTCCATATCGCGACCTATCCCATCCACTGACGCGGCCGCGAGGGGCAGGAACTCAGGTGCGCCTGGGTTACGGACAACCGCCCGACCCCGGAAGGCTATTCTGAAGCCTCGGCCGACACCTCCTCAGTCTGCGGCGCAGCCCCGGGTGGCGCAGCCTCGGGTGGCGTGCCTCCGATCACCACCACGCCCAGGAAGCCATCGACTGTCAACAGGTCACCGGTACGGATGGCGATGGTGGCGTCGGGCACTCCGGTCACGCAGGGAAGGCCGTACTCACGGGCGATGATGGCCCCATGCACCAGCATCCCGCCGCGCCTCTCCACGATGGCCGCCGCCAGGGGAGCCACGAAGGTCATGGTGGGGTCGAGGCTGTCGCAGACCAGCACCTCTCCTCTCTGGAACGAGTACAAGTCCTCCTCCTGCACCACCAATCGAGCCCGACCGACCGCTATGCCCGCGCCGGCAGGCTGTCCCACCAACTGCCTCACCCTGAAGCGCCGCGCAGCGGGGGCTGCGGCGGCCGCCCCTTGGGGGCCGGCGCCGCCCGGATCGATGGTTGGAGTGAGCGTGAGCCCTCCCCGTCGGGTCTCCACCTCTGCAAGCGCCGCTTCCACCAGCCGGCGGAAACGACCCAGATAGAGGTTGTCGTCATCACGCAGTCGATAGCTCGCCCGGGCCAAGTCCACCAATTCTTCCTGAAAACGCCGTTCGTCACCTTCAAAGCGGCCGAGGTAGGCCTCCACGCGGTCGCCGGGCGACCTCTCGGGGGCAGCGGCCTCCGGCTCCGGACGGCGAGACATCTGAGTCACGATGCGGAGCAACTGCGCCCGCTCGCGCGCCCTCGCCGGCTCCGGCGTACCGGGGCCGGACCCGAAGCGATCGAGATAGCGGTCGAGGGCATCCGACTGATCGTCGGCCCCAGCGCGGTCGAGGGCATCCGCTTCGTCGCCCGCGGAGTCGCGGAGACGGTCCGCCAACTCCCTCAAAGCAGCGTTGCGGCCGACACTCAGCAGGCCCGAGCCTGAGAGAAGGTCCACGAACTCGTAGGGATCGTCAGGCCTCACCTTGTCGTTGTAGATCTGGCCGAACAAGCGCACGCCGTGGGCAAGAGGGATGAAGTCCCGGTAGTAGACCTCCTCCCAGCGGGTAAGGGCTTCCGCGCGTCGGGCCACCTCGGCCTCCAGGTCGGCGTCCGAGAGTACTGCGAGGTCGGCTGATGCGAGCGACTCGGCCTCAGCCCCCATCTTGGGGATGGCCACCTCCTCCACTTGGCGCCGCAACTCACGCAGGGCGCCGAAGCTCCTATGCAGGTTCACATACCAGGGCCGCTCGTCCCTGCTCGCAGGACCGGCCTGCACCGGACCGACCCGCGCCGGCGCAGCCGCACCCAAGATCCGTCCCGCCTCCTCGCGCGCCCTCTCCTCAGCCATCGCGTCGGCCTCGCCGGTCAGCCTGGGCCCCAGAGTGGAGATGGGCCGAGACTGAAGCACGTACAGCTCACCTTCGGCGATGGTCCATTCCACGTCCTGCGGCGCGCCGAACAGGCCTTCGGCAGCGAAGGCGGCGGCGGTCACCGCCCTGAGGGAGGACTCGCTCAGGGGCGCGGTCACCTGCTCGGCTTCGCTGACGACGACCAACCGCGTACCGGCGACCGCGTCACCACCCGGGGCGACCTTCTGCCGACGCGACGGATGGAACGACTCCGCCACATCCCCCGTGTGGCGGTCGAGGATCCAGCGATCGGGCTCGATAGTGCCGTCGACCAAGCCTTCGTTGAGGCCCCACACCGACTCCACCACCGCCTGGGAATCGTCCAGAGGGCTCCGGGAGAAGGCCACGCCCGATACCTGGCCGCTCACCAACTCCTGGATGACCACGGCCATGCTGCTCTCCATCGCGTCCAGGCCGAGTTCCTGCCGATAGAGAAGGGCGCGATCGGTCCAGAGTGAAGCCCATACCTGCCGCACGGCATCCAGAAGTCCCGCGACCCCCCGCACGTCCACGTACGACTCGTGCAGACCGGCGAACGAGGTGGCCGCCGTGTCCTCGGCTGGGGCGGACGAGCGCACGACAGCCGCGCGCATATCCCCGAAACGCCGCTCCAACGCATCCTCCAGTTCGGCCCCCAGCGCCGGCTCGAGGGGAGCGCGCAGGAAGAGGTTGCGGATCCTCAGTGAGGCATCCCAGATCTCCTCCCAGCGCATGTCTTCGAACGCCTTGCGGCCCAACTCGAGAGTGATCGCCTGCCGCAGGCCTGCTCCGTCGACGAAGCGAGCGTAGGCGTGCGTGAGCACGCACAGTCCTCCGGGGACTCGCAATCCATGCCGTTCCATGGTCGCCAAAGCCACCGCCTTGCCGCCGGCCCGGGCCTGGTCATGCGGACCGACGGCAAAGAGGTCGATGACAGCGGGCTGATCCTCTCGAGTGAGGGGCTCAGCAGCCATCTTCGTCAGGGGACAGATGAAGTTCGACCACGTTCTGGAAATGAGTGACGACGTAGTAGACGTCGACCTCCACCTTGACGAGGGCGCAACCGGGTGAACTGACGAACGTCTCCAGATGGGGGTGCTTGGCCAGATACTCCTCCACCGCCGAGGCGCGCACCTCGGCGTCGGTGATCTCGCGCGCGGTGCCCGTGGCCGTGACGGCCATGGCGCGGCCCACATCGACCTCCTGGTTGGAGCGATTGTCGAACAGCAACGCCACGCGAGGATGCGTCACCAGGTAGTTGAACTTGCGCGTGGCCCGCATGGTGGCGAACACCACGTGGCTCAGGTCTTCAGCCGCCCAGAACGCGATGAGGTTCGCGTAGGGCCCCGTCTCCGAGTCGGTGGAGAGCACCGCGAAACGCTGCGCGTGAAGCAACTCCTCGATCGACCGTCTGGTCGTCTGCTCTCGGGGCGACTCTCCCTCCATGACCAGCCTCCTCGCATGTGCGTGCCGATGGGTACAGGATAGCCAACACATCGTCGATGTGCGTCGTTCGCGAGAAGGTAGGGACGGGCGGCGCGATACCTGGGTGGATCACCGGCTGGGTAATCGGCGTGGATGGAAGCCGCTCCACACTACGGACCAAGGGGTAGCCGCCCCAAGGCGCAACAACAGTCTACTCTGCTCTTTCGGGCACTCTCTCCCGCAGCCACACCGTACGCTGGGGGAAGGGGATCTCGAACCCCTCGCGATCCATGGCCTCTTTTATGCGCGCCCTCAACTCTCGTGCCACGGCCCACTGGGTCCCGGGGAGGGTCTTCACCACCATGCGTATGGCGATGGAATCGGCGCCGAAGTCCTCCACTCCCCAGACTTCGGGCTCCTCCAAGATGTCGCAGCCTTCCGGGTCGTGCCACAGGCCATCCGCCACCTGTTTGATGAGCGTGCTCGCCCTCTTCAGGTCGGCGTCGTAGGCGACCGGGACGTCGAGAAGAACGCGAGCCCAGTACTGCGATCTGTTCCCCGCCCGCTTGATCTCGCCGTTCGGCACGTGCCAGAGAGTGCCATCCACGCTTCGGACCGTGGTGCTCCGCAGAGTGACTTCCTCCACCACGCCCGTCGCCTCACCCACGTCCACCACATCGCCCACTCCATATTGGTCTTCGATCACGATGAAGATGCCGGCAAGGAAGTCCCTGACCATGCTTTGGGCTCCGAAGCCGAGCGCGACCCCGGCGATGCCGGCACCGGCGAGTATGGGCGCCAGGTTGACATTCAGCTCATCCAGGCACAGCATCACCGCCACCGCATAGACAGCGATGCTGCCCACGTTGCCCAATACAGTCCCCAATGTGCGTGCACGCTGAGCCGCGCGCTCCTTGCCATCGGACAGCGGAAGCGCCCCGTTCATCCTCTGCCGCAGGGTCTGCGGCGACTGCCCGGCTGAGCCTTCGTTCTCCCGCCGACGCGCTTCCTGCCGGTCGGCGGTGCGGGCAGCCAGCCTACGCGCGGTGGCACGAACGATCCTCGCCAGGACGAAGGCGGCCACCAGGATGAGGATGATGCGACCGCCCTGTACGGCGATCGACTCTATGTCACTGTTCAGAAAGCCTGTCATATGCGTGCCCCCATCGGTCCGTGCGGACCGATGGGGGTCGTCCGGCTAGACGACGATCGTGGGAGACAGCTGGATCTATCTCCCCAACCAGCCGTCCACCAGGGCCTGATTGGCGGGGTCACCGAGCCAGGCCTCTATGGCCTCTTCCTCGCGACCTTCTCCGTACTCATCGATGACGACAAGAGACAGCGCGGCCAGGGAGGCGTCATCCATCTTGAAACTTGACAGCCACTGCGCGACGTCAGGATGGTCCTCGGTGAATCCGGGGCGGGCCAGCACATGGTCCTTATCGCCTTCACCGAAAAGGCCCTCGGGATCGTCCAAGTCCTTCAGATCGTGGGCACCGTAGACCCAGTGGGGTCTCCAGAGGGTCACAACGATGGGCTCTTCCCGGTCGATGGCTCGCTTGAGTTCCGCCAACATGGCCGGAGTACTGCCCTCGAGCAACTCGTAGTCGTCGAGCCCGTATCCGGGCATGACGGCCTCGCGCGTGAGCCGCGTCAGGCCGGCTCCCGGCTCGATGCCGACGATCCTGCCGCCAAACGCGTCTGCCTTACCCTTCAGATCGGCAATCGAGTTCACGTCCGTCACATACGAGGGCACGGTGAGTTCCAGCGTGCAGTTGTCGTACCAGATGGTGAGGTCTTCGAGACTCTCGCCGTACTCGTTCCAGTAGTCCTCATGGGTTATGGGAAGCCACGCGTCAGTGAAGAAGTCGATGTCTCCCGCCGCCAATCCGGCGTAGATAGGTGCAGCATCGAGCTGGATCAGCTCCACGCTGTAGCCTTCGCCCTCCAGGATGTTCTTCCACAGGTATGTGGTGGCGATGCACTCGTCCCAGGCGATCCAGCCGATCTTTATGGTGCCCAGGTCACCAGACGGCGGAGATGTCGAGTCGGGAGTGGACGCGCTCGTGGAGGTGGTCGTCTCCTCCCCGCCGTCCCCACACGCCGCCAAAGCCGATGTCATGGCGACCAGCAGCAGGACGGCGAGCAGGCCGATCACAAGCCTCTTAGAGATGTCTATCTTCTTCTGTTCATGAAAACCCATGTGGACTCCTTTGCTCTTATCGCGTGCTCTGTTCTGAGTACCGGTGATAGATCCGCTCCTTTCGTTACGACGCTCCGACCTTTCGGGCGCCTTTCGAGCCGCTCAAAGCGGCCGTCAAACGGTCGAGAAAGATGGCTAAGATGACCACTGCCAGGCCACCCTCAAAACCCAGACCCACGTCGAGCCGCGTCACTCCGCGGTACACCACGGCTCCCAGGCCTCCCGCACCCACGATGCCGGCCGTGACCACCATGGACAGCGCCAACATGATCACCTGGTTCACACCGGCCATGAGAGTCGGCAGGGCGAGAGGCAGTTGTACGTTCCTCAGTATCTTGAAGCGCGAGGCGCCGAAGGCTTCTGCGGCCTCCACCACCTCCTTGTCCACTTGGCGCAGACCAAGTTCCGTCAACCTCACAGCCGGAGGCATGGCGAAGATCACGGTGGCGAACACGCCGGGGACCTTGCCGATGCCGAAGAAGATGATGGCCGGTATCAGATAGACGAAGACGGGCAACGTCTGCATGAAGTCCAGGATGGGCCGGAAGACGGCGCTGGCGGCCTGGTTGTTCGCCGCCAAGATACCCAAGGGCACCCCTATGACCACGGCCACGAACGCGGCCACCACCACCAACGACAGCGTCGACATGGCGTCGCTCCACAGCAACATGCTGTGGATGAGCATGAAGCCCAGGAACGAGGTGGCCCCGAACACGAATCCCTTGGCCCTCCAGCCCACCAGGCCGAAGATGACGGCCATCACGTAGGGCGACAACCAGAGGAGCGCGTGTTCGAGCCCGCCCGTCATGTAGTTCACCACTGCGCTTATGAAATCGAACAGCCAGCTGACCGAGTCGGTGAGCCAGTTGACGACGGACTCCACCCAGTCGCCCACCGGCACGCGGAACTCCACGAAGAGCCCTGTGAAGACAGCGGTCAGCACGATCACCAACCCGATCCTCCACAGGATCCGCAGGCGCCTGTTGGACTCGTGCCCCAGATGGAAGTCACTCGTCTTGAACTGTTGGATGCCTCTGTCTACGATCGGTCCTCCTTAAGCCAAAGACGCGGGGGTCAACTCCCCAGCCGTCTGCATCTCTTCCGCGGAGACGGTCTCCGACGCGCCGCCGGCGTCGCCGTCGCCGTTCGTCACCGTCGTCTTCTCTCCCAGGGCCATGAGCAGCGCCACTCGTGGCACCACGCCCACGAACCTGCCGTCCTCCACCACCGGGAGCGGCAGCACGTACTCCGCCGAGGGGACCAGTAGTTCCGAGATGGGGGTGTCGGGACTGACGATCGGTATGTCGGGGTGCACCAGATGGTCCAGCCGGGACTCGCCCTTCCTCACCGCCTCAATCACCTCGTCAGCGTGGACCACGCCCAGAAGGCGCCGTCCCGTCGACGTGAGATGAAGAGCCGACACCTGCTTCTCGCTCATGGCCTTCAAGGCGGCTGACGGGCCCTCCCACACAGGAAGGACCGCCACAGGCTCCCTCATGATCGAACTGGCTGTGAGCACGCGCGAACGATCGACCTGCTGGACGAAGGCGGCCACATACTCGGTGGCCGGATTCCTGAGGATCTCCTCCGCCGTGCCGATCTGCTCCATCTGACCATCCTTCAGGATGGCGATGCGGTCGCCAAGGAACATGGCCTCGTTGAGATCGTGGGTGATGAACACCACCGTCTTCTTGAGCTCGCTCTGCAGCGTGACCAGTTGCTGCTGCATCTCGCTGCGGATGAGCGGGTCCAGAGCGCTGAAGGCCTCGTCCATGAGCAGGACGTCCGAGTCGGTGGCGATGGCTCTCGCCAGACCCACTCGCTGCTGCATACCTCCCGACAGCTGGTGGGGATACTTATCCTCCCAGCCGGCCAGCCCCACCATCTCCAACGCTTCGCGCGCCTTGGCCCTGGTGGTGGCTCTCCCGGCCCCCTTTACCTCCAGACCCCAGCCGGTGTTATCCAGGACGCTGTAATGAGGGAACAGAGCGAAGTGCTGGAACACCATGCTGAGCTTCTCAAGCCTCAGCTGCCGCAGTTCCTTGTGGTTCAGTTTGGTCAGGTCGACACCGTCCACCAGCACCGAGCCGCCGGTGGGCTCGTAGAGGCGGTTGATGCACCGTACCAGAGTCGACTTGCCCGACCCCGACAGGCCCATCACTACGAAGATCTCGCCCTCTTTCACGTCGAACGACATGTCGATCACGGCCGGGACCGCGTCCAGCCGCGCGCGCACCTCGCTGAGGGCAACTCCGTCTCTGAGCAGCTCGTAGGCTCGGGAGTCGTCCTTGCCGAATATCTTGTAGAGCTTTCTGATCTCTATCTTGTTCATACGATGATGTGTCACCTCCCGTCCCGTCGAGCAGGCCGAAGCCAAGGGCGGTCCCTGCCCGTGAAGACAGGTCCTCCCGAAAACGGGCACGGAAAAGGTGTATCTGGAGAATGCCCGCGATAACGGGGATCAGATATTGTGTTTTTGAGAGCGGCCCTTCAGGGCCTGGAGGGGAGCCTTACGCCGCTACGCGTAGGCAATGTGACAAGTTGAGAGCTTGCCTTGTCCCGTCTTTCTTTCCCCTTTTCTGGTTCAGATGACTCGGGTAGTCGCTTTTTCTCTCCTGGCTTGGTGACGGGCATTCTACCCCATCAGGGCCGGGATGACCACCGCACCGGGCCGGAGACCGCGGGAGGCCGCACCGGTCGAGGGAGAGTAAGACGGCCGGGGAGAAGCCATTGACGGATGCCGGGGGCGCCGCAAGTCGGCGCCCTGTCTCATCACATGATGATCTTGTTGAGGGGGCATTCCACGATGCCCTGCGCTCCGGCTTCCTTCAGCCTGGGGAGGATGAGGCGGACGGCCGACTCGTCGATGATGGTGCTCACCGCCACCCATTCTTCGTCGCTCAGGGTGGAGACGGTGGGCTCGAGTAACGCCGGCAGCACCTCAACCACATCGGGAAGACGGTCGCGGCGCACGTTCATCATCAGGCTCACCTTTCCCGCTGCGTCCATGGCTCCTTGGAGCAGCACGGCGAGATCGTCGATCTTCTTGCGCTTCGTCGGATCCTGCCAAGAATCGAGATTGGCGATGAGTCGAGTGTTCGATTCCAACACCGTCTCGACTATCCGCAGTTTGTTCGCCCGTAGAGAACTCCCGGTCTCGGTGACCTCGACGATGGCGTCCGCCAGTTCGGGGGGTTTGACCTCGGTGGCTCCCCAGCTGAACTCCACCCTTGCCTTGACGCCTTTCTCGGCCAGATAGCGCTTGGTGGTCGCCACCAGCTCGGTGGCGATCACCTTGCCCTCCAGGTCGTGGACGCTGACGACCGGAGACGATTCCGGCACGGCCAGCACCCAGCGCACCTTACCCGCGCCCTGTTTGGAGTACACCAGATCGACCACCGGCTGGACCGAAGCCTCGCTCTCCTGCACCCAATCGAGGCCGGTGAAGCCCGCATCGAGGATGCCGTTCTCCACGTAGCGCGCCATCTCTTGCGCGCGCACCAGACGGCATTCGATCTCCGGGTCGTCGACCACCGGGAAGTACGAGCGTCTGCTGGTGGTCACGTTGAAGCCGGCACGGCGAAGCAGCTCGATAGTGCTGTTCTCCAGGCTACCCTTAGGTATTCCGAGTCTGAGGATCATTCATCCGCTCTCTGTCGGGGCATGGCGCCGGTTTCTGTCCGTGCGGCGCCGCACCAACCGGGGCGACGCCTCCAGACCGGGCGAAGCAGGATACCACCGAGGGGACGAGCGGACCAGACAAGGCGGGCCGAGGCCGCACCCACAGGGCCGAGACGGCGCCCACAGGCCCCGAGAGAGGCTCACTTCACAGCTGTCGCCTCGATCTCGATCATGAACTCGGGCATGGCCAAGCTCATCACTCCCAGCAGCGTCGAGGCGGGTTTGCAGCCGGCTGCGCGCAGACGAGCGCTCACTTTGCGCGCGGCTTCGTGGAAGGCCGGTATGTCGGTGACGAAGATGTCCAGCCTGACCACATCGCTCAGTCCCATGCCCGCCTGGGCCAGCACCTGCTCGAGGTTGTCCAGCGCACAGTGGTATTGAGCCTCCATATCACCGGGATGAAGAGGCCGGCCGTCGGCATCGGCCGCGACCTGGCCGGCGCAGTACACGATCCGCCCGGCTTGGGTGACTTCGACGGCTTGCGAGAAATCGAGCTCGTCCTGCCAGCTCCAAGGATCGATCGATCTGCGTTCCACGAGAGGCTCCTTTCTGTCGACTCGCGGCGACACCCATCTTCTTCGGGGCCGACCGCAATTCCTGGGAAGCGAGAAACCTGTGAGCTTCGTCCCTCATTGGCTCTTCCGCTCGTCACTCATCGCCGCCAGCGTCCGATAGGCCATGGCCAGACGGGGATTGCGCTCCAGCGTCTCCCTGTGCTCGAGGAGGAAGTTCCAGTACAGGTGTTCCAGTGCAGGTAGTTGAATGGACATGCTCCCTCCCCCATCTTCAGCCGCACCTCGTACCCACAGGTGCGGCAGTAGTCGGACACGCGGTCTATGTAGGCACCGCCGGCGGCATACGGCTTGGAGGCAAGCAGTCCGCCGTCCGCGCACAAGGCCATCCCATGGGTGTTCGGCAATTCCACCCACTCGAAGGCATCGGCGTACACACTCAGATACCAGTCGCTGAACAGGACGCGCAGAGTGCTCACAGTGGGACCCGGAGCGAGACCATCCTTACCACGGCGCCGACCTCCCCGCCGATGTGCCCGGCGCCGGTCTGACCCGGTCGGGCCCCAATCGGTCGCGTAAGACTGAACCTACACTTCAGCCTGAGCAAGAGCCGCCTCGACTACTTCTTGCGAGCTTTCCCCACTGCCGCCAGAGGAGCCACGGCGATCCACAGGGTGATGGTGATGAGCATCGCGTCCACATAGCCGATGTCGGGAAGGCCAAGTCTGCTGGAGATCGGCCCCCAGAGCAACATGAAGAACAGAGAGCTCAGGAAGAAACCCGGTATCGCCCCTAGAATGCTGAAGTAACCCATGTCCTACCTCCTGTGACAGTCGTCAACCGCCGCGCCCCACCCGCGCCGCGCGAGCGCGCGGTCACGTCCTCACCAGCTCCAGTGAGCCCCGACACCCACACGATCGTCGAGCGTCCGCACGCCCTCCACGCTCTGTGCCACTTCCTCGATGGCGTTGATGGCACGCGTGTTGGGAGCAACCCCCGTGATGAGTACTCTGCCGTCGTCAGCACTCACTCGAATGTTGGCCGCGCGTGTCCGCGGATCCTTGGTCAGCGCCGCCCAGACCATGCTGCTCAGATACAGGTCGGCAAACGCCTTGCGCGAAACGTCCGTGGGCTGGAAGTCATCCAAACGGGTCATCTGCACGAGCGTCGCCACCGCCCCCTCCACGCTGATGTCGTCGAGATTCATGACCACATCGTACAGAGAGGGGTCCTGCCACTCGACTCCGTACAGGAAGCGCGTCCATTTGCTCAGTTGCGCATCGAGCTTGCGCAGATGCGCGGTTGCTTCCTTGTGGCTCATGTGGAAATCCCGCATGAGCTCGGCGATACGCTTCTCAGAGCCCGCGATGATACGCACCCGCAGGACGTGGCCGATGCCGCTCAGCAGGAAATGCCCGGCGTAGCCGTGGTAGACGAAGTCGCCACCCTGGGCACGCTTGAGCAGCGCGGCGCGGACCAGGTTCAAGTGCGCAGGAATGCGCCCCGGCGTCTTCTCCCAGAAGCGCGGAGGCTCCTGAAGCGTCGACAACAAGTCACGCTCATCCACGCCCGAGTCTTCGGCTGCCTCGAGTATCACCTCACGGCTGGCACAGGGATGCTGCAGCTCCTGAGCCAATCTCTCGGCCACGGCGATGCCGCCGACGTAGCTACCTCTGGAAATGGTCACGATGGCCATCTACTCACCTCCCCTCGTCGAGCTGAGGCCATCCGCAGACTCGCAGCGCACTCCACCCACGATACGACTGACCACGGCGAGCGCGGCAGCCAACACCATGAGCACGATGATGATGATATACGAGAGGTCCGACGAACCTGTCCGGTCTCGGATGAGACCGTTCAGCCAAGGCATCACCAGACCGGCCGCCCCGAAGGCCGCGAAGAGCAGCCCGTAGTTGAGCCCGAAATTGCGTATCCCGAAGTAATCCTTGCAGGCCGCGGGGAACAGAGCCAGGTTGGCGCCGTAATTGAAGCCAAGCAGGAAAGCGATTATCAGGATCACGGGCCACGGCCCACCGGCGCCGCTCA
Organism: Thermoleophilia bacterium; assembly: GCA_040772905.1. Lineage (GTDB taxonomy): Bacteria > Actinomycetota > Thermoleophilia > RBG-16-64-13 > RBG-16-64-13 > JAXGXJ01. The sequence continues at coordinate 57,416 of JAXGXJ010000005.1, forward strand.
GCCAGTACAGGACGCCCACGACGATCGCCTGCAGGATGAACTCGCCGAGAAGAGTCCATTGGCGGCCGATCCTATCGGAGATGACGCCGGCCAGGATGCGGCCGGCGCTGTTGCCCACCGCCAAGACGACGACGGCTATGAAGGCGAGCGATCCCAGTGCCTGCTTACCCAGGTCCGACGCCACGCTGATGAACATGAGCCCTGCCGCTGCGCCGATGAAGTACATGATGAACAGCAACCAGAACTGCACCGAGCGCAGCATCACCCGCCACTCCACCTCCATGGACCGGGGACGCCCACCGGCCAGCAGGCGATGCCGGGCCGGCTGGATGAGATGGCCTTCGGGTGGATTGCGGACGAACAGCGACAGGATGCCCACCACCACCCAGGTGATGACGCCCAACGCGATCATGGTCTCCGAGACCCCTTTCTCGACCGCGCCCGACGCAGTGGTGGTCTGGAACACATCCAGGAGCCACGCCGTCAGCGGTGCCAGCACCACAGGCGCGAGCCCGAAGCCCGCCACCACGATGCCGGTGACGAGGCCGGTGCGCTCGGGCGGGAACCACTTGAGTGACGCGGGGGTGGTGGCCGAATAGCCGAGACCCACCCCACTGCCGGTCACCACGCCGAAGCCGACGATATATGCCACCAGCGACGACCCGCCCAGCCCACAGATGATGCAACCCAATCCGGCCAAGAAACCGCCAAGCAGGATGGCGATGCGCGGCCCATAGCGATCCTGAAGCCGCCCGGCGGGGATCATGGTGACGGCGAAGAAGACGGTCATGAGGGAATAGGGCAGGGCCATGTCGGCGTTGCTCCATCCCCACGACTCGGGGATGCCGGCCTTCACGACGCTCCATACATAGAGGATGCCCAGCACGAGCCCCATGCCCGCGGCAGCGAACGTCACCAACCAGCCTCGGTAGAAACTGATGGTTATGTTCACCTGGGTAGGCGTGCTGTTCACGTGGCCTCACTCGTCCGTCGTCGCGTGCCGATGATGGCACATCCCATGACACCTCTGACACGCCCAGCATACGGGCAACGCGCCGGGTCTGCCAGCACCGTGAGCCCCGGGATGTCACTCGCCGCGGAGTGACTGCCGTATCTGCACACGCGGGTCGAAGAGGCCTCCGATCTCACATATTGCGGAGACGCTTCGGTGTGATACTCCTACTGGTATCATTCCCCCATGAGCAGCATGAACCGCAGGACGTTCCTACTGCACACCGGTCGTTGGCTGGCCTTTGCGGGGCTGGCAGGTGTCGCTCCGGTGGTGGCCGGCTGCGGGGGTGAGAACACCACCACGACCACTTCAGACCCCCTTGCACAAGCATCGACGGCAGCGGCGGTGCCGGGTACCGGCGGCACCCCGGGCAGCCCTGACGACAGCGCCGTAGGCACGGGCTCGACGGGCACCACAGTGGGGAGCGGCCCCACGGCTACGACCGAGGGGGCCAGCGACGACTCTGCCGGCACCACGGCTGGGGCCGGCGCAGCCGGCCCGGATCTGGCCGTCGTCAAAGGCGACTCAGTGGACAAGAACGTCCGCGCCGCCATCGCCTTGCTCGGCGGCATGGAGCGCTTCGTGGCCAAAGGCGGCAAGGTGGTGGTCAAGCCCAACGTGCTCACCGGCCGACCACCCGAGTACGCCACCACCAGCAGTCCCGAACTCGTGCAGGCGGTCATCGCCATGTGCTGGGAGGCAGGAGCCAAGGAAGTCACAGTGCTCGATAACCCTACGTCCGACGCCCGGTCCGCTTTCGAGACCTCAGGACTCGCCCAAGCCGTCGCCGCAGCCGACGCCACACTGGCCTACCTGAGCGGCCGCGACTATCAGGAATACGACATCCCCCAGGGCAAGGTGCTCGAGAAGTGGGAGTTCGTGACCGAGGCCATGGAGGCCGACACCCTCATCGACCTGGCCCTGCCCAAGCAACATTCCACCTCCGGCGCCACCATGACCATGAAGAACCTCATGGGCGTCATGGGCGGCCGGCGGGGATCCATCCATTCGAAGTTCGCCCAGAAGATCGTGGACGTGAACACCCTGGTCAAGCCCACGCTGTCTATCTTGGACGGCTACCGCGTGCTGTTCCGCAACGGGCCCACCGGCGGTTCCCTGGACGACGTCCGTCTCGACAAGACCCTGGTGGCCGGGTTCAACCCCGTCTCGGTCGACGCCTATGGCGCCGGCTTCTTCGGCAAGACGGCCGCCGACTTCCCCTGGCTTGTGGAGGCGGCGGCGCGTGGCATGGGTGAGATCGACGTGTCCAAACTGCGCATCGCGGAGGAAGCCGCCTAGTGGCGCGGCGCGCGCCGGCTGCCGCGCCCGCCCAGCGACCGGCCCAGCCGCGCCGCCAGCGCCGCCGCAGGCCGGCGCGTCCCCTCTCTGTCCACCGTTTCCGCTGGGTATTCCAGCTGTTCTTCCTGCTGCTGTTCCTGGGGCTGCTGACGTCCGCGTTCTGGCCGGTCTTCTCCGGGCTGGTGAGCGGCTTCCTGCTGGCCGATCCCTTGATCGCCCTGAACTCCGCAGCCCACGGATTCTTCCGCTGGGAGATGCTATTGGCCGTACCCGTCATCCTGAGCCCGCTGTTCCTGGGCCGGGTCTTCTGCGGCTACGTCTGTCCCATGGGGTTCCTGATCGAGCTCACGGGACCGAAGAAGGAGCGCGCTCTCAGACCCGGCGTGCGCAAGGTATTGAGGAAGGTGCCGCTCTTCGGCCTCATGGCGGTGGTGGTGCTCATCCTGCTTGGGAGCGCCTGGTTCCTGGTGGCCGACCCCATCTCGCTGCTCACGCGGAGCGCGACCACGCTGCTCTATCCCGCGCTGGACCGGCTGATCACCTGGGTCGGCGACGGTCTCTACCACATCGACGCCTTCCAGGGCGGGGTCGACAGCGTCACCAATGTGCTCACCGGCCGACTGGTGTTCGAGGACGGCCTGGACTATGCACTCCAGATCCTCATCCTGGTGATGTTCGTTGCGGTATTGGCCCTGTCGTGGATCGAGCGTCGTCTCTGGTGCCGCCACCTCTGCCCGCTGGGAGCGTTGCTGGGCCTGGTCGGTCGTTTCGCCTTGTTCGGCCGCGTGGTGGACGACAGCAAGTGCACCAGCTGCAAAGCCTGCGTGCGGGCCTGCCCCATGGATGCGATCCGTGACGAGGGTCGCTCCACCGACATGTCCCGCTGCGAATGTGGTCTGGAGTGCAAGGACGACTGCCGCCAGAGCGCCGTCCGCTGGGGCTGGAGGCCGCGGAAACAGCATGCCCATGACCCGGGCCGCCGCGCCCTGCTGGTCGGCGGCGTGGCCATGTTCGCCGCCGGCTTCGGCGTCTTCAAGCTGGTGCGCCACTACCAGGCGGCTGCCGAGGCGTTCGTCCCCACCGGCCCCGCGACAGCGATCGCGTCGACCGGTGCGACGACTGTTTCCCCCCAGACCGGAGCCACGGGCGCTGGTGCTGTCGACCCTGCGACCGTCGGAAACGCCGAGCTACGCTCCGCCGCCATGCTCATCCGTCCGCCCGGTGCTGTCAACGAGGCCGACTTCCTCGCTACCTGCGCCCGCTGCGACGAGTGTCTCAAGGTCTGTCCCACCAACGTGCTGCAGCCAGCAGCGCTCGAAGCGGGATGGGAGGGCGTGTTCACGCCCCGCCTTGACTACCGGCGGGGGTATTGCGAATACAACTGTGCCGAGTGCGGCAAGGTCTGCCCCACCCGCTCCATCGCTCCGCTGGACCTGTCCCTCAAGCAGGCGACGGTCATCGGCCTGGCCCGTATCGACCAGACACTCTGCCTGCCCTGGGCCAAGGGAGAGGAATGCCTGGTGTGCGAGGAGTTGTGCCCGGTGCCGCGAAAGGCCATCACCTTCGTCGGGCAAGGCAACGGGGGTGGAGGCGGGCGCGGCCGAGACCAAGAGACTACCGAGACGGACGCCGGCCTCAAACTCCCCCGCGTGAACGAGCGGCATTGTATCGGGTGCGGCATCTGCCAATACAACTGCCCGGTCCAGAGTCCGGCGCCGGCCATCGTCGTGGTCAGGCGGCCGGAGACGACCACCTTGGCGTAGCGCCGACGTCCCTTCAAACACCGGCCCAGGCGCAGGCTACACTTCACCCACCACACACAATTCGAATCCCCATAGGAGGTTCTCCATGTCAGAGGGATCCCGACCCGGACTGGGACAGGAGGTCGAGGCCGCTTCGCTCGTCGATGTACAGGCCGGCGCGGTGGTCAGCCGCGAACTCATCAGCAAACCGCAGGGGACAGTGAGCATCTTCGCCTTCGACCAGGGAGAAGGCCTCAGCGAACACACGGCGCCCTTCGATGCGCTGGTGTACGCGCTCGAGGGACGGGTGAGGATAACCATCGGCGGGGTCGATCACGAGGTAGCCGAGGGGCAGTTGATCATCATGCCGGCGAACATCCCCCACGCGCTCAGCGCCTTGACGCCGTTCAAGATGATGCTGGTGCTCGTCCGCGCCTGAGCCCTTAGCTCAAGCGCAGCGACGCTCCTGCCGAGCGCCCGCGCGCCGTCGACCGAGCTTCTCGTCGGACGCTTCGCCCTACCTCGTCTTCGGTTTGGGCAGACCATCACCGTAGCCTGGGTACACACCCTGTCTCACGATGAAGTACTGGGCGCCGTCGATGGGCGCTCTGCCGGTCAAATCGGGCACTCGGAAAGTGGCCGTGCCATCCCCGCCGAACCGGGTACCCAGCAGAGCGAACAGACCGGCTTCGACGTCCACCGACAGTTCTCTGCCGTCGCAGGGGGCCAAGACGCTGGACTCTCCCAGTCTCCCGTCGGTGGTATCCCTGGCCAGGACGATCTCGCCCAGATAGAGCTCGTCGCTCAACTCGTACGCGCTGCTGATGGGAGCCCCAAGGTATTTGACATCGCCGACGCTGTGTGACTCCACGGGCTGGTCCGCGTCCTGCGCCGGGAAGGTGCCGTAGAAGGCGATCTGGTAGCTCAGGCCGGTGAGCGGCGTCTGGCCGGACAGATCGGGCAAGACGAAGCTGGTGGAATCACCGCCGAAGGCGGTGCCGATGAGCGCGTACAGCGTCGTGTTTGAAGCAATGGGGACGGTGACAGCGGAATCGGCCTTGACGAAACCGGCCATATCGAAATCGACCGCGCTCAGGACGACCTCGCTCACGTAGTGCTTCTCATCAGCAGAAGGCTGGAACCAGTCGCGCATGGGGCTCATGAAGGCACGGAAGACGGCGGGGCCGCGCGCAGGCTCGGGCGCGGGTTCCGGCCGCGGCGCCGTCGTGGGCGTCGGTGTCGGTTTCGGTACGCGGTTTTGGTCCATCCACACGAGAAGACTGTCGGCGTCGGTCAGTAAGCTCTTCTTGGCCACTACCTTGCCCTGGTAGAACATGGCCAGGATAGGCGGCCCCTCCTCTGTGTAGACATGCAGCTTGCTGATGAACTCCTTGGAGGCGAGATCGGCGGCGCAGTAGTACTTCACGTCACTGCCGTCCCAGGCCATGTCGATGGTCTCCACCAGTTCAGCCAGTGACGGGCTCCTCTCGGCGGTATCGACCACCAAGACCAGCTCAAGCCGGTCGCTCTCGAGGACTGCGGCCTCGAAGTCCTGCGGAGTGACCACCTGCGAGCTTTGCAGCAGCACGCCGCCCGGCATGGGCTCCGACGCAGCCGCCGCGCTGCCTGAGAGCAGGTCAGGCTTCACGAGGAGCGTCACCCCTGCCGCGATGAACGCCGCGGCCAGCGCGCCGATGACCAGGCCCAAGAAGAAATGCCGTTTGGGGCGCAAGCCGATCGTCTGGTCTCCCGCCGGCTTCTTCTCCTGCGTCTTCGTCGGTGTCATGTTGTTCACTCGCTTATCGGGGTTGCCATCCAGAGCGCTCGCCCAGACGCGGCCGGAGCCGGCGCGCAGCAGAGCAGCTTAGTTGTATGTCGGCAGGGGAGGCCGTCGGCGTGAATCTTCGCCCAGGGATCCGTCGGCCGGGCAGGTGCAGCGCCCCGCCCGCGCCGCACCGCCCTCCGGAGGTGATCTCATCCGACAGCGCATGTCCGGCGAAGTGTATCCGCCTTCCGCGACACTCAATCTCCCCGCGACACCGGCCGATAAGAACCCAGAAGCCGACCATCGAGTGTGGAGGCCGAGTTGAACACCGACCGATTCGACCGCAGGGCCGAAGCTCAGATACACCATCACCGTACCCGCGCCGCCAAGGGCCGCCCGCGTATATGAGGTCACCCCTTGTCATTCGTCGGCGTAACGGGACTGTTCCCGAACAGTCGCGAGCGCGTTCCCTACGGGGCAACAAACTGTATCTCGTGGTCGTGGGGTATTTCGCCTTCGTTATAGCCCTGTTCATGGCCTACCAGCGGATCCCTCCGCCCGAGACCTACGTCGTGGGCGTCCTGCTGCTGGGAGTCGTCATCGCCCCTCCCCTTCGCTTCGTGAAGGATTGGATCCCGTTCTTCGTGCTCCTGCTGAGCTATCAGTTCATGAGAGGTGCCGTCCCTCATCTCACCACGAAGGTCAACATCCACCCGCTCATAGACGCCGACAGGGTCCTGTTCGACGGTCATCTGCCGGTGATATCGCTGCAGGAATGGTTCTACACCCCGGGCGTCACGCGAGTCCTGGACGTAGTCCTCACCTTCATCTACATCATCCACTTCGGACTGCCGCTCATCTTCGCGTTCCTTCTGTGGGTCAAGAATCGAGTGGAGTTCCGCAACTTCGCGTTGACGCTTCTTGCACTCTCGTACGCTGCCTTTGTCACGTGCCTGCTGTATCCTGCCATGCCCCCGTGGATGGCTGCGGAGCAGGGCTACATCCCCCACGTCTACAGGATCGTCGACATCACCGCCGCGAACTGGTTCACCGGGAACAGCCTTCCTTCCCTGGTGTGGCTGTTCGGCCCCAACCCGGTGGCCGCTATGCCTTCTTTGCACGCTGCGTATCCGACGCTGATTCTCATCTACTCGGTCAAGACTTTTGGAAGAAGAGGCTGGTTCTTCCTTCCCTATGCGCTACTGGTGTGGTTCGGGGTCGTCTACTTGGGACATCACTATGTCATAGATGTCATAGCCGGCTTGGCCTACGCGGCGCTGGCCTTCCTGGCCGTCCGCTGGATCCTGCAGAGGAGATCGGCCGGCCGAAGGGCCAAGGTTCCGGCCGCGGATCTCCGCCGGCCCGACCACGTGCCCGTCACCACCGCCTCCATCGGACGCGTCGGAGAGCTCGGGGGGCAGACCCGCGCGGAAAGTGGTTCGGCCGCGGCTGTTGAACTCACAGGCCTCGCGGATATCTCGGCGGGATGAGATCGCTCTCGTCCTGACGGGTGTCTCGCCCGGACCGGAGCCACAGCCGGGCGGTCAGCCGCGTGAACGCGCAGGAGCGCCTCAGGTCACTCGTTGGCCTTCACCGCCACCACCGGGCAGTCGGCGTCCAGAAGGATCTCCTGGGCGTTGCTGCCCAGCAGCAGCTTGCCGGTCCGTGTCCGCCTCCTGAGACCGATGACGATGAGCTCCGCGCCCTCTTTGGCGACGACATCGTTGAGGTCCTCCGCCGGGGATTTGCCCCGCATGTACTTGCGCACCGTGTAAGGGACGCCGGCGTCGATGAGTCGCTGCTCGGCCTCTGCCAGCTCCTCGCGGGCCTGCCACACCTGGTCGGTCTCGGTCTTCGCATCGGTGCCGCCCCTGAGGGAATGGACGAGGAACAGCTCGCCGCCGTGCCGCTCGGCCTCCTGGATGGCCCACTCCAGCGCAGCCTTCCCCTCGGGTGTCCCCTTGAATCCAACGACTATCTTCATGTCAGCCCCCCAGTCTCGTGCGCTCGCATGCCCGCCACTCTCTTCCCACATCCACCTTGATGGATGAAGTCCTACTTCCCACTTTAGCGTCTCCGCAGTGCACACGGGTCCGGCGACCGGGTAGGCTCCGCCGTACCCGGTCGCCCATGGCCTGACCGCGCGCTCACATGGCGGCCCGACTCCGCCGTGGTTCCGGCACCAGTGCCAGCATCAACACCCCGGCAAGCACGGCGGCGGCGGCCCCCACCCAGAACGGGGCCGCCGCGGAGACGTGGTCGTAGAGCAGACCGGCCAGGATGCTCGCCGGCAACGCCGCCAAGCCCACCATCATGTGGTAGGCGCCGAACGCCGTCCCGTGTCGCTCGTCCGGCGAGAACTCCGCCAACAAGGCCCGGCCGTTGCCATCGGCGATCGCCATGTAGACGCCGTAGACCGCAAAAACGCCCCAGGCCGCGGCTTGCGACCGTGCCATCGCCATCCAGGCGTAGGCAATGGCGAAGACCGCGAACCCGATGAGCGCCACTCTACGCCTGCCAATGCGGTCGGCGAGCAGACCGGCAGGGATCGACAGACCTGAGTAGATCAGATTGAACACCAGGTACAACACGGGGATCATCACCGTCGCCACCTGGAGATCCTGCGCTCTAAGTATGAGAAAGGCATCGGAGGAGTTGCCCAACGCGAAGACCCCTGTCACGAGCAGATAGGCGAGAAGGGCGCGAGGCAAGCGCTGGATCCCTCGTAGGCGCTCCCCGAGGCCGAGCCGGCTTGATGGATGTTCGCACCCCCCGGCCTCCCCGGTTTCGATGCGCGAAGCGAGGTCGGCTGCTTCACATGGCGGGCTCTCCGTCCGGCGGCGCCGGTCACGGATGAAGAAGGCGATCACCAACACGCACAGGATCCCGGGTGCGAGAGAGATCCAGAACACCGTGCGGTAGCCCCCGGGCTGGAGGCTCAGGACCAGGAAGGCGACCGCCGGCCCTATCACAGCCCCGGATTGATCCATGGCCCGGTGGTACCCGAAGGACCGACCCAGTTCTTGCTTTTCGCAGGAATCGGCCACGATGGCATCCCGCGGAGCGGTGCGGAGTCCCTTGCCGAAACGGTCGACAAACCGGGAACCGAGCACCATCCCCCAGTTCCCGGCCAGAGCGAGCAGGGGACGGCTGAGGGTGGAGATGCCATACCCAAAGAGCATCAGAGGCTTGCGCCTTCCCAGTCTGTCGCTGAGCCACCCGGCGAACATCTTAAGCAGACTGGCGGTAGTCTCGGCGATGCCCTCGATCACCCCGATGAGCGACTTGTTGATCCCCAACACCGACGACAAGAAGATCGGGACAAGCGAGTAGACCATCTCGGAGCTGACATCCATGAAGAACGACGAGACGCCGGCGAAGAACACGTTGCGGTCCAGACCCCATATCTTCTTCGGGGCGGCAGGCTCCTGCACCGTGCCGCCGTCCAGCATGTTCATCTGCGGGACCCGACGAGACGTGAGTGCCTACTTCACGACCAGCACCGAGCACGGGGCCAACCGGGTGAGATTGGCGGCCGACCCGCCCATGATCCGCCCGAGTACCCGCGAGTGACCCATGAAGCCGATTATGAGGAGATCTATGGCGTGGGACTCGATGTACTTCACGGTGGTCTCGACCTCATGGCCCGGAGTGATGAGTGAGTAGAGATGCACCCCTTGGTGGGCGGCCTGTTCTTCCGCCTCCTGTACGAGCCTTCCGAAGTAGCTGTCCTCTTCACCCTTCTCCTCGAGCACTTCGCCCACCGTCGCCGCGTAGTGAGGGAGATGCTCCTCCACGCAGATCATGTGCAATTCGGCGTCGAAGCACTGCGCCAACCCGATGCCTTTGGCCAGGGCTTTCTGCGCATGCTCGGAACCATCGTTGGCCACCAAGATCTTCTTGTACACGATCGACCTCCTAGCTCGCTTCACCTGGCTCGGGCTCCGGCGCACCACCGACCTGTGGCGGCGCTGTCTCGCCCGTGGTCGGGCTGGGTTCGACGTCCATCCCAGCCGGTGCAGGCTGGAAGAACCGCTGCGCGATGACGGTGGGGATAACTGCGGTGATGATGACCACGGTCACGAGGACGGTGAACTGGGTCTGGTCGATATGACCCGCCTGCAGTCCGTAGAGCGAGGCGATGGTGCCGAAGGTGAGTCCGGTACTCATGAGAAGAGAGGTGTAGGTAGCCTCTTTGGGAAGGTACTTGCGGGCGAATCCGTAGACGCCCACGAACTTCCCGGCCATCTTGACGGCGAACAGGATCCCCACGAGCCCGATGCTGGTCGCCAGCGCCCCGACCGAGACGTTCATCCCTCCCTTCAGGAAGAAGAAGGGAGTGACGATGCCGAAGGCGATCACCCTCAGCTTCCGCTGCAGGTCTCGCTGGCCGGCGAAACTCCTGGAGAGCACCGCGCCGAGCACAAAGACCGGCAGCACGGCGTGGCTGTTACCCAGTTGGCCGAGCAGCATGATGCCGAACAAGACTGCGAATATCATCTTGATGTCCGGCTCTATGACCCTGTCCCCATAATGCCTGAAGAACCACGGGAACACCCGCGGCGCGAACACGATGACGACGATGGAGATGAGGTAGAACCCGAGCGTCCACCAGTTCACTTCGGCAAAGAGCGCGCTCAGCACGATGACCGTGCCCAGGTCGGTGATGAAGCAGGCCGCCATGATGACCTTCCCGGTCTCGGTGGAGGTCAGGCCGGTCTCGACGAGGACAGCGTACACCACGGCGAGCGAAGTGGTCGAAAGGGCTGTTCCGGCGATCTCCGAAGCGGCAAGACTCCAACCGGCCACGAAGTAGCAGTAGGCGAAAGCCGCCAGGAAGGGCACGAGGAACGAGAACCCGCCGATGAGCAGGCTGGGCCTGAGCTTGTCGCGCAGCAGGCTTACGTCCACCTCCACACCGGCGAGGAAGGTCAGGAGCACGCCGCCGAAGCCGGCGAGGAAGTCGATCCACGCCGTCGACTGCATGTGAAGGACGTTACCCCCGAACACACCGAGTGCGATCTCCACGATGGCCACGGACAATCCGAAGCGGATGGAGATGAGACTCGCCAGGAGGACCAACGCAGCCATGGCGAAGGGCACGTAGACCTCATCCACGGTCGAGGCCCCCGCCGTCCCCGCCCTCACCGCCGTCCGTGACCATGGCCGCGGCGCGCTCCGACCCTGGCTTCCGGGAGCCGAGACTTATCTCGTCCAACCTGGCCATGGCCGCCTTGACCCGCTCTCTCTTGTCTTCGCTCGATGTGGCCAGCTCGATCACCGTGGCCGCTTCTCGGTCCATGAACTCCTGAGCTTGCCTGCTCATGCTCTCGATCGATGCCTTCGCGGCCTCGTTCCACTGGCCTCCAAGGCGGGTGAGGTTCTTCTCCACCTCCCAAGGCAGTTGCGAGCGCAGCCGTCGATAGATGAGAGGACGGAAGACCAGCATGGGCACCAGGAACCACACCATGTCCAGGGGGATGTCGAAGGTCTTGTCCACCCGGATGTCGGGGAAGCAGGGCGGTTCCACCTCCGCCTGGAAGGTGGCTCCCGAGAAGTGCAGGCCGAGAGCCGTCTCGACGGCCAGGCCCAGGCGGTCCTGAAAACCCCGGACCGCCCTTTTGAAGTGGCCCTCGGCCTCAGCAAGGATCGGAGCCAGGAACTTCTCGCCGCGGGGTAACACCTCTCCCATCTCCCGTCGCAGCGCCGCATCCGCCCACTGTTGGAAGGCCTCCGAGGTCTTGCCCAGATGCCCCCGCCAGGTGCGGGATGCACCGTCGAAATCGGCCAGGATGGAGGCTTCGGCGTCGGGGAGCAAGCGGAAGTAGGCTTCCGCGAGGGTGTCATGCGCCCGCTTCTCCAAGTCCCGGGCGAGTACGCGGATGGCCCGATGCACCTGGTCGAGGTTGCCTTGCTCACGGCGCGTGAGTTCGAGCAGATCGGCCCGCGCGCTCTCACCCACCTCCGCCGCTGCCTCAGCAAGGGCCAGGTAGTCCCGGCACTCGCGCACGAGCGTACGAAGCTTGTATTCCAGTATCTCTTCCAGACGTTCTTCGTGGTGGCTGACGACACGATCGACCAGGTAGTCGTGGAACCGGCTCCGCAGATGCTCGAAGCCGGGCTTGTTCGAATAGGGGAAGATAGGGATGTCTCGGTCCAGCCGCCTGCGGATCTCGCCGCGCATGAAGCCCTCCACAGCCCGCGCCTGCTCGTCGTTCACCTGGTCGACCTTGGTGAGCAGGATGGCGATCTCCGGAGTGAAGCGCATGACGTCGCGCAGGAGACGCAGATCGCTCTCCGCGAGCGGCGGGTCTACAGTGAGGGCCACCACCGCCGCCCCGATGTCCGGGAGCCACTCGAGGCAGGTCTTGGTAGTCTCGGCGAAGATGCTTCCCAGCCCAGGCGTGTCCACGAATCGGACGGTGCGGAAGGACGCGAGCGCCGCCAGTTCGATATCGAGCACACCCACCTGCTTGACGTTCTCCGGGTTGTTCGACTCCGTCGCGTACTCAGGCAGCTCGTCGAAGCCGACCTCCTGCGACCGGCCGTCGACATATCGGACCGCCACCCGATCGACCGGCCCATAGGACACCTGGGTGATGACCGACGTGGCCGGAAGGACGTCTACCGGCAGTATCTCCTGCCCAAATATCTGGTTGAGGAAGGAACTCTTACCCGCCTTGAAGCGCCCGACCACGGCCACGTTGACGGCGGGCCGCTCGGTAGGCATAGACCGGGACAGGGCCGAGATCTGAGGAAGAAGGGAATCGAGGTGGAACTCGGCCTGGATGTCCTTGACCGTCGCGAGCCCGGTCTCCAGGGGTCTCACTGCTGTTGGTCCGCTTGATCGCATACCTCTCCTCCAGTCGCGCTGGTGCGCGCTTCGACTATCGGTGGTAGGCGTCATTAGCGGCATCGACCGCGGTCACGGCGGACTCCATCGCCGTCTTGGAGTATAGCAAGCGACGTGCAGCGATTCTTCGGCCGGTTCGAGGATCGGCTCATCACGCGGCGACTCTCCGGCACCCTGCCCTATCAGATAATGACCGGCGTCGATATGACCTGGGTGGGCGAGACCGCCGCGGCCGTCACCACCGTCACCGCGGTCAAGGGCTATCGCTCGGCTGCCTGGCCCAGATGGCCGAGACCGGGGCGCCGCTCGACCAGCCCGGCCCCGGAAGACGTGGCCTCAGAACCTCGCCTCGTCACCGCGCCATGAGCGCGAACACGCCCCAGCCCAGGTACTCACGCGTGTAGGCGGCGTACTGCTCGGGTCCCGAGGCCAGTCTTTCTCGGACTTCTTGCGCCAACTCATCACCGGGGTTGGCGTCGAGCCAACGGCGCATGGTGAGCCACTGAGCCGCCTCGTATCGGTCCCAGCTATCCTGGTCGGCCAAGACCATCTCCACGACGTCGTAGCTCAAGCGGCCGAAGGACGCAAGAAGCTTTGGAAGCAGGAGAAAGTCGGAGATCGAGTCGGCAAGGCACCCCCTGGCGACCTCTTCCGTCGGCGGCAACTGCCTCCAGTAGGGCTCGCCGATGAGGATGATCCCTCCGGGGACGAGGCTCTTAGCCAGAAGCTCGATAGTGCCGGCGACTCCCCCACCGATCCACGTGGCCCCGACACAGGCGGCCACATCGACCTTCTCGTCAGAGACGTAGCCCACAGCATCGCCATGGATGAACGTGACCTGATCCGCGACCCCGAGTTCTTGAGCGCGACGGTTGGCGTGCTCGGTGAACAACTCGCTCATATCGACGCCGGTGCCGACGATCCCATGATCGCGTGCCCAGGTGCACAGCATCTCCCCCGAACCGCTGCCGAGGTCGAGCACTCTGGTGCCCGCTTCCAGACGCAGGGCAGCACCCAGAGTGGCGAGCTTGTCGGGTGTGAACGGGTTGTGGATGCGATGAGCGCTTTCGGTGATATTGAAGATGCGCGGGATGTCCAATGTAGAGAATCTCCTTGTGCGTGTGCATCGACACAGATGGGCGATCAGGCGATCGCTGCCGAGGACCTCATCTCCTCAGCCGCTTCAGAGCCGGAATCGGCTCTGAGCCCCATCGGTCCATCCGCTTCTGTTGGCAGCATAGCAGCGTCCCGCTCGACCATGCGCATGCCGTCCGCCATTCTTGCGGGCTTGACCGCCCGCCGGGGACCTGCGCGTGATGACCAAGCACAGCAAAGGAGAAGTCGTGTGAACAAACAGCATCCCTCGCTCGAGACGTGGCTGGACGAGATCAAGAGCGCATCTGATGGCAAGGAAATCGGAGCCTTCTTCATCCATAACGGCGTGGTGCGAGGCACCACGCGCGAGGGTGTGCCGGTCTGCGCTCTCGACATCTCGTGTGACCATGAGCGTCTGGCTAAGGCCATGGCCGCAGTAGAAGAAATGCCCGGTGTGGTCGCAGCGCGTACGTGCATCAACGAAGGCACGCTGAAGGTGGGCGAAGACATGATCTATGCACTGGTGGCGGGCGACATCAGAAAGAACGTCTTCCGTGGATGGGAGACCCCAGTGAAACGCATCAAATCAGAGGTCGTCGTGTTCTGCGAGATGCTCGAGACAGGGTCCATAAGGACCCACTCACATGGGGAGATGCTGTGACGAAACGACGTACCGCCACGACCCGTCGGTTAGGGGAGCCCTGCACGCCTGATGCCGACGGTGTTGCAGGTCGACGAGCCACGATGGACCGAGATCGCGGCAATATCCCGCGACATAGTGTCGGCTGTTCGTGAGCAGGATCCTGTGAGCCATTCGAAGGTCTGCACCGTTGAATTCACCGACTCCTGGCGTCAATCTCACTCGCGCGAAGCCGCCTCCTGTATGGACGCTTCATAGCGTTTGACCTCGCTGTCAATGTCGACTCGGCCGTCAAGACCCGCCCGTATCGCGAAATAGAGCCATAGGTGCGCACGCAGCAGATCCGTACGATCGTATTTGTCATCCCACGATGCTCGTAGTTGCGTGTTGTCGAAAGCACCTACGACACTGTAGGCCAGTAGTTCAATGGGAACGCTGATCGTGGATCCCGACGGCTGCATCGCCTGGATGTCGGCTGCCACGCGCTCGACGATTCCTGTGTAGGTTTGGACCAACGTGTCGAACACATCACTGTTCTCAGTAGACTTCGCCCGAATCAGTGAAACAGCCTCGGCCCGCAATGTGTGGCGCATCGGGTCGGAGGCAAGACGAGCGAGGAGCCGTTCGGCCGGGTTGGTTTCTGTCTCCAACGGGGGCTCGACAGACTCAAAACTGGACTTCATCACGACCTTGAAGCACTCCGCGAGAAGGTGGAGTTTGCTGTCCACGTGGCTGTAGAAAACGTGACGAGTCGTGCCAACCTTCTTGATGATGGTGGACAAGTGGGTGTCTTCGTATCCGTTGACCGCGAACTCGCGCGCCGCCGTCTCGATTATCGCCGCATGGATGCGTTCGTACTCGCGGGCCGCCAGGTCCGCGTCGTTGTCGCTCGCATCTGCGATATCAGGCTCAAGTTCGTCCCTGATCTCGGCAAGCGACAGCCCCGACTCCTTGAGCTCGGTGATCCGACGCAGCAGTTCGACGTGCTTCTCGGTATAGAGAGAGCGGCTCACGGCCGTCTTGGCGGGCCGCGGCAACAGCTCTTCGCCGATGTAGAAATGGATGGTGCTTCGCGGGACACCCGTCGCGCGCTCGAGCGCTGATATGGAGAATGTGGTGACACTCCCTCCTTGTGTCGAGACGGTTTCCATCTAGATCTGTCCTTTCTTCGCCTCGCTACAACAGTAGCACTGCGCGAGGGGCCTTGCCAATCGAATTAATAACTCGGATTCCACAGTCGAGACATTGACAAGAACAACGAGCATCGTTAGCATGTCCTGGTGTGAGCCATCGGTCGCAACGGAACTGAACCAGCAAGCGCGGAGAGATGATCCAGGGAGTCGGCGAATGACTAACGGGGTGTGCGAGAGGCTGGGAATCACCCATCCGATAATACAAGGCCCAATGGCATGGGCGTCCGACAGCAATCTCGTCGCCGCCGTCTCGAACGCCGGAGGGTTGGGGATTCTCGGCATCGGGTCGGTCCCCGTCGAGGTCGCTCGCACCGAGATCAGAAAGACCAAGGCATTGACCGACCGGTCTTTCGGTTTCAACCTGTATCCCTTCGTTCCCACCATCGACGACATGATCGGCGTGCTCCTTCAGGAGCGAGTGCGGGTGGTCGAAATAAGCACGATCCCTGGGCTGCTCGAGCCATTGCCAGGATGTGTAGCCACATTGAAGGCGGGCGAGACAGTCGTGATCGGGAAGGCGGCCACCGTGGACGAAGCCGTGGCATTCGAGCGCGCGGGCGCCGACTTCATCGCCATCAAGGGCGCGGACGGCGGCGGACACGTCTACGGCTTCACGGGCACGTTCTCCCTTCTTCCTCAAGTTGTCGACGCGGTCTCCGTGCCTGTCATTAACGGCGGTGGAGTCGCGGACGGGCGAGGGATGGCGGCATCGTTCATGCTCGGGGCGGTGGCAGTGGAAATCGGAAGCAGGTTCCTCTTGGCCCATGAATGCCCCGTCCACGAGAACTACAAGCAGGCGGTGCTGCGGGCGGCGGAAGGAGAGACGGTGCTGACCGGAGTCATTTGCGGTGACGCGGTGCGGCAGTTGCCCAACCGCCTCTCCGAAAGACTCCAATCGATCGAGCGCGAGTGCACTGTCGAGGAGGCTACCAGCAGGATACGGGAGATGGCCACCGATTCCCTGCGGAAAGCAGCCGTGGACGGCGACATTCGGGACGGCTGCGTAGTGGTCGGGCAGATCGCCGGGATGCTGAACAAGACGCAAAGCGCCAAAGAGATCATCGATGAGATCGTGACGGAGTGCGCGTCAGCTCTCGCTGCAGCCGACCGTCTCATCCAGCGCCGAGGATACGGGGAGAGTCTCATTGCTGGATGAAGTGATCGAGCTGGCGAGTAGGCTCAACCTGACTTTGGTGGGTTTCGCTCGTCTGGGCCGCATCAACGTCTACAGCGCAGCGGACAGGATCGCTGCCGGTGCAGCGGTCAAATACCTGGCATGAAACCAAGGGAGGAGGGCCCATGAAGTTATGTCTTCTGAATGTTGCTTCCGCTGAGGAGCCCAACGCATTTCTCGATCAGCTTCATGCCCTCTGGAGTAGGAACTTCGCGCTCGTGAAGCAACAGAACACCCAGATTACCTCGCGGGTCAGCACCTGGGGGATCGAGGGCATGGACGGTTTCTTCTACCACAGCATCGACACGCTGAATGCCCAAGCTGTCTTTCAGGCGGCCGTCTCCGCGGAAAGGGACGGGTTCGACGCCTTGCTCATTACCTGTTTCGGCGATCCCATGCTGCCTCAGATCCGGCAGGCGGTGAATATTCCGGTCGCGAGCATCGGGGAGGCCTCCCTGTTGACGGCAGCGATGATGGGGAACTCATTCGGGGTTGTACACATCTCCGAGTACAACATCATCGAAACGAAGCACAAGATCCACCAGTACGGCTTGTCGGAACGCCTCGCCAATGTCCGGCCGATCGATGAGGGCCCCATGGAACAGGGCGAGGCGATCTTCAACGCCGCCCGCGCAATCCAGTCCTTTTCGAAGGTCGGACGGGAGTTGATAGCCGACGGCGCAGAGGTACTCATCCCCGCCTGCGGGCTGATGTCCCCTGCGCTCCGCCTGGCACCCGGTCTGGAAGAGGACTACCCGAACGGCTTCACCGAACTGGACGGAGTCCCCATCCTGGACGTCATGGCCTGCGGGATCAAGGCAGCCGAAACGCTCTACGCGTTGAAGGACTGCGGCTCCTCTTGGATCAGCCGTCGGAACCTGTACGCGCAGCCGACCCCTGCAGCCCGGGAGTCAGGAAGAGTGGTGTTGAAGGACGATCGGATGCGGTTCTGGGATACCCCCTTGCGTGTGAACGAAGCGTGAGAACAACGGTGATCAGAGGCTCGATAGGAGGGTCGGAGCTGTGAGTAGATGGGGAATGGTGATTGACCTGAGACGGTGTGTTTCTTGCTACGCCTGTGTCTTGGCATGCAAGCAGGAACACTTCCTCCCGCCAAAGGTATTCAGATGCGAGCTGCTGATAGGTGAGAAGGGAGAGTATCCGAACGCCAAGAAGTTCGTCTACCCCGTCCAATGCAATCAATGCGGTGAAGCGATATGTGTCGAGGTATGCCCGACAGGAGCAACCAGCAAGAGAGAAGACGGCATCGTGACGGTTGACCCGGACAAATGCACGGGATGCCAGCAATGCATCCTCGCCTGCCCATACCAGCACCGCACCTGCTACTACGGGGAGGAAAGGGAGTACTTTCCGGGACAGGGCCAGACCGCACTGGAAGAGATCGGCGAGAAGCTCTATCCGCATCAGAGTGGCACTGCCGTCAAGTGTGAATTCTGTGTTGAACGGATCGACGAGGGTCTCAAGCGGGGGCTCAAACCTGGAGTCGATCGGGACGCGACGCCCGCCTGCGTGAACGTCTGCATGGGCAAAGCGCGGGTCTTCGGAGATCTGGACGACCCGGAAAGCGAAGTCTCGAAGCTGATCAGGGAGAAGCTTCCCTATTGCCTTCACCCTGAGTTTGCCACTCTGCCCTCGATCTACTACTTCGAGTCCACCGAGAAGCAAGAGGCCTTGCGATGAGCGACTACGACCTGATCATACTTGGTGGCGGGCCCGGCGGATATGCGGCCGCGGTCAGGGCCGGCCGGTTGGGGCTGAAGACCGCGCTGGTGGAGAAGGAACTCGTCGGGGGCACCTGTATCAACTGGGGATGTGTGCCTACCAAGGCTTTGCTTCGCTACGCCAAGGCGGTCCGATCGAGATCCACCGCTGATGGCGCTCCGCCCGTAGAGTACAGCGCCGCCCACGCGCAGAGCTCGAAGATCGCCGTAGAGCGGCGCGAACGACTGGAGGCGCTGCTGAAGGCCTGTCAGGTAGCGCTCTATTCCGGAAAGGCGCACCTACTGAGCGATGAAGAGGTGCGGATGGACCGCACAGGGGACAGGCTCAGCGCCAGGAACATCATCATCGCGACGGGTTCGGCGCCCAGGCAGATTCCCGGCGCCGAATGGGACGGCGTCAACATCATCAACACGCGGCAGGCTCTCGCCCTGCGCGAGGCCCCCTCGTCTGCGGTCATCGTCGGCTCCGGCTCCACCGGGATGGAGTTCGCCACCATATGGAACCGGTTCGGGACCAAGGTGACGGTGCTCGAAATGATGCCGACTATCCTCGGGACCGACGACGCCGCGATGTCGTCAGAAGCGGCGGCCCACTTCAGGGAGGTGGGCGTGCATATACAAACCGGGGTAACCGTCGACGGCATCTCGAGCACCCCCGCCGGGGTCGAGGTGAAGTTCGGCGACGCCCACAGCGAGGAGACAGTGCTCGCCGACAAGGTGTTGATCGCCGCCGGCATCATACCCAACAGCGACAACCTGGGTCTGGAAGCACTAGAAGTGGAGCTGGAGTGCGGCAACCACATAAGGATCGACCGGCAGATGCGTACGAACATTCCCAGCATCTACGCGGTGGGCGACGTGACCGGGAAGCTACCCCTTGCTTTTGCAGCTACTGAGCAGGCGATGATCGCAGTGGAGGCGATAGCCGGCCACGACACAAGAGATCTTGTCTACGAGAACATCCCGCGGTGCGTCTATTCCGACATCGAAATGGCTACGGTCGGCTTGACCGAAAAACAGGCAAGAGAGCGCGGCTACCCGGTCACCATCGTCAGGGAAGCCATACCGGCAAGAGCGCCTGCCCCCGGCAAGAGCGACGGATCCATCAAACTGATCGCTCACGAGACGACCCAGAAGGTACTGGGGGCCGCAATGCTGGGCGGCGACGCCACCGGGCAGATAGCCGTCCCGGCGCGGATGATCAGCCTCGGGGTCACGGTTCCGGAACTACTGGATGTTGTACGTGGTGGGAGATAGCCATGCAGACAGCGACACTGAACAAAGACGAGCAGATCTGGGAAGACGTCTGGGTCTACACCCAGTGCCACCGGTGCCAGGGCGAATGTGGACTCCGCGCCCACCGCGTCAACGGCGTGGTAGTGAAGCTGGAAGGCGTTCCTGAATCGAGCGTGGGGTCCAGGGGCGGCCTCTGCCCCCGAGGCATGGCGGGCCTGCAGGTGCTCTACGATCCAAACCGGCTGAATACGCCTCTGAAACGCACCAATCCCGAGAAGGGAATCGGGGTCGACCCGAAATGGGAGAAGATCTCCTGGGAAGAGGCCTTGGACGAGATCAGCACCAGACTACGGACGGCGCTGGACGAGGATCCTTCCAGGGTGGTGATTCAACACGGGATCGTTCCAGGAAATCAGATCATCCCATACTTCCTTGTCCCCATGCTGGCCTGCCTGAACAGCGAACGGGGGCAGGTCGAGCACATCACTTCGGCGGGCTCGCACTGCGGCAGCGCGGGACACTTCGTCAATGCTCTCAACTATGCCGCGTTCGTCATCATGCCCGATTTCAACTACTGCAACTACCAGATCGTCTTTGGAACGAACACGGGAAACGGTGGTTTCCAGCAGTACACATCCATGCAGGGAGCGGCAGCACGGGCGCGTGGCATGAAGCTGGTGGTGTTCGATCCGGTGTGCAACAACGCGGCAAGCAAGGCGGACGAGTGGGTGCCGCTGATTCCGGGGACGGACGGCATCGTGGCGCTGGCGATGCTGCACGTGATCGCCAACGAGTTGGGCATGATCGACACGGACTATCTGAAGAACCGGTCGAATGCATCCTACCTGATCGCCCCTGACGGCCATTACGTGAGAGACAGGGAAACCAACAAGCCGATGATCTGGGATGAGACGGCGGGCAAGGCAAAGACCTTCGACGATCCTACCATCGGTGAGATCGCGCTCGACGGCTCATTCCAGGTGCAGGGCACCGAAGCCAGGCCGGCCTGGGTACTGTTGAAAGAGCGCTTCCAGGAATACCCGCCCGAGAAAGCGGCTCCCATCAGCGGGGTCCCGGCGAAGACGATCCGCCGCATCGCTACCGAGTTCGCTCAGGCGGCGCAGATCGGCGCGACCATAACCATAGATGGCAAGGAGATGCCTTTCCGACCCGTCTCGACCTTCAACATCCGCTCCGCAGGCACGCACAAGAACGGGACACAGACCCTGTTTGCCATCGACCTGCTGAACCATGTGGTGGGCGCAGTGAACGTTCCGGGAGGTTGCGCGACCGTCTCGATGGAGTGCCATGGACATCCCGCAACGCACCAACCGTATCTGGGAGCCGCCAGTTGTCCCGACGGCCTGTTGAGGACCGGAGGCAGATGGCTTTTCCCGGAAGGCGGCCCTTGGCCGCTGCGGGACATCAGCTACCCGGAGCACTGTCTTGAAGAGCTCTTCCCGTGCGCCCTGGAAATCCCGATGATCAACGCGGCGGACCGGGAGGAAGTCCTAGCCAAGGTCGGCTTGGAGAAGGAGCATGATGTTCTCATCAATTATGCTTCCAACGCGGCTGTGAACGGAGCCAACCCGGCCGACAGGGAACGCTTCTACAAGAAGATCCCGTTCGTCGTTGACATCGACCTGTTCTCCAACGAATTCAACGAAGCCTTCGCCGACATCCTGCTGCCCGATGCCTGCTATCTGGAGCGGTCGGACTGGATGGGCATCCAGCACACCTATCACAACCAGCCCGTGGGATTGGACTATCCCTGGTGCTGCCACATCACCCAAGCGGTGGTGGAACCCATGTACGAGCGCAGAGACTCGGCCCAGGTTGTGATCGACATCCTCAACCGGGTAGGGCTCGGTCCTAAGCTCAACATGGTGTTCAACGATCTGTTCGGCCTGCGCGCGGACAAGAAGCTCGCCCCGGGTGACACCATCGTGTGGGAGGACCTGTGCAACAGGGCCGTCACCTCGGTCTTCGGCGACGAATACGACTGGGAGTGGTTCAAGAAGAACGGCTTCATCTCATGGCCGAAGAAGGTCGAGGAAGTGTATTGGGGAGCGTTCAGAGAAGGTATCCGGCGGCAGGTCTATTGGGAATTCATGCTCGATGTCGGACAGAAGATCGAGCACATCGCCAAGGACGCCGGCCTAGAAGGCTATCTGGATCTGAAGCAGTACGATCCGCTGCCCATGTGGACGCCTATCCCCGCGCATGAGGTGGGGGACGCATCCTACGATCTGTATGCGTTCTCGTGGGGCGATGCTATGCACGGCAATGCGAATTGCCAGCAGCAGCCGTGGATCGACGAAGTGAGCACATCGAATCCCTTCACCTACTACGTCAACATCAACGAGGACACCGCGAAGGCCAAGGGACTGAAGGCCGGAGATGTGGTCGAGATCGAATCCTCCAGCGGACTCAAGACCAAGGGCGTGCTGCAGACGAGAAAAGCGCAGCATCCCTCCACTCTCACCGTCATGGGTGTGTCCGGCCACTGGGCCAAGGGAAAGCCGATCGCCAGAGGGAAAGGCGTCAACTTCAACTCACTGATCGATTTCCGGTTCAGCGATATGGACCCCATCTCCGGCAGTATCGATGTGTGTGTGAAGGTGAGAGTCCAAAAGGCTCAGGCCTGACGTGGGCGGGGCGGACACCGCGCAGGGCCACAACACGGGAAGGAGGCCATCTCGAGGTCCCTCAGGCTATCGCCAGCGCCGCCCGGTAAGCGGATTCGGTGGCGTTGGCCACCTTGCCCACGCAGTTACAGTCGCCGATTTCGAAAACCGGAACGCCGGGGAGGGCGTTCTTTAGTGAGATGACCGTCTCCGAGTTCGCTTTCATGCCGACGCTGCAGCAAACCGTGTCCGCTTCAACCAGCAGCTGCGCGCCCGTATCGTCGCTGAGCTTGACGCCTTCGGGGAGTATCTCGATGCACCTGTAGCCGAGCAACTGGTCGACGCCCCGCCTTTCCATCTCGTCAAGCAGCGCTGCGCGCGGCATGCTGAAGGTCTCTTGAGCGATCCTTTCCAGCATCTCGACGACCGTCACCTCGTGCCCGGTGGCGGCAAGATGAAGAGCGGTCTCGCAACCGACCAAGCCGCCGCCGATAACCACCACCCGCCTGCCGACCTTATCGAGGTTGTCGTAGAGCGTAAGGGCATCGACAGCACGCTCGATCCCGGGGATGGACGGCACCAGCGGGGACGACCCCACCGCCAGGATGACCGCCTCGGGCTCGAACTCGCTCAAGAACCGAGGAGTCACCTCTGTATCGAGCAGCACGGTGATCCCCCTCGTCTCCACCTCACGTATGAGCACGTCCTTGAACGCGCGCAGATCGGTCTTGTAGAAGTCGTGATCGGTGAAGGTCAAGATGCCGCCCAGAGCCCCAGACTGCTCGGCCAAGGTCACCGCGTGACCTCGTTCGCTCGCCGTTATGGCCGCCTGCATGCCGGCTACGCCACCTCCCACCACGAGCACCCTGCGGCTCCGGGTAGGGGCCGGGAACTCCTCGGGGTTGATATGGAAGTTCGAAACCGGATTGATGGCGCACTGGCCGACCTGTGCCAACATCTTGGGCATGACGAAGGGAACGAACTGCTCCGGCGGCAGCTCTGTGTCGTGTTCTCGGTAGCCACCCGGGTAGCAGTGGAAGCAGCGCACACACCGCCTGATGAGGTCCTCGCGCCCCGCGGCAGCCTTGTTCGGAAACTCGGGGTCTGCGAAGGCTTGGCGGCCAAGCACCACGAAGTCGGCCTGGCCGCTGGCAATGATCTCCTCGGCGAGTTCGGGGCTGTTGATGCCGCCGATAACGGCCACCTTCGACTCCTTGACCGCATTCTTGATGCGGGCGGCGAAGGGGACGTTGTAGCCGTGCTTCTCGTAGATGCTCGTGAAGCAATGGGTTCGATATCCCAGCCATTTAAGACCGTTGGAGACGTGGATGATGTCCACCTTCCCGTCGATGAGCGTGCAGAACTCCACGCAGTCCTCGATGGTCATGCCCCCCTGCAGACCGTCCTCGGCACTGAAGCGGAGTTCGAGGATCATGTCCTCGCCGCCGGCCTCGCGCAGCGCTTTCAGCACCCGGAGCGGGAAGCGGGCTCGGTTCTCCATGCTCCCGCCATATTGGTCGGTCCTCGTGTTGAAGCGCGGCGAGATGAATTGCTGGAACAAGAAGCCGTGACCGCCGTGTAGAAGAACGCCGTCGAAGCCCGCGGCCATCATGAACCGGGCGGCTCGGGCGACGTCGTTGGCGATCTTGTCCATGACCGCTTCATCCATGGCGAAGACTTCCACGCCGTCTTCGCGGATGAACGCCACCGGGCCGTAGGGGTGATAGGGCGGCTTGACCTCGGCGTACGAGACGTCATGCCCGAACTCCACCATAGCGATGGCCCCGTGCTTCTTGATTCTATTGGCGTACTCCTTGAAGCCCGCGAAGTAGACACCCTCGTGCTCGGAGTAGTCGACGGGAACGTTCATGAGGCAATCGCCCTCTTCGCGGTTAACGGCCGTCTCGCCGGTCGTGACTGCGGCGGCGCCTCCCTTCGCCCTGCGCTCGACCATGCTGAGGACGCCCTCTCCAAACCCCGGGAGGAAGGCGGCGGCGGCGAACATGGTAGGGCCGGTGATGATGCGGTTGCGGTAGGTGCGATCACGGATCGTGATCGGGCTGAATAGATTCGGGTAATTGGTCATCTGAGGCACTCCGTTCCGGTAGATTGCTTATTCGCTTCGTGTTCGCCAGTGGCTGGCTTCAGTCGAGGCCACTTCTCGCGGCTGCGCGTAGTGCGCTGTCGTTACCAGCAAGTGGCTGCCGAAACAGCGCCGCGTCGAGGACAACATGCGAGCCATGGAGGCGCCGCGACGGAAGGTCGAGACACGCCCAAAGCGGCCGCCAGACGACGAGCCTCGAGAGGTCCCGCGATGATATTCGGCGTTGGTACCAATCCACCCGGTTCGCCGCCAAGGAGGCCGTCTTCAAGTCTCTCAGGCCGTCCAGTGACTCCAGCTGCGACCCGCGGGAGGCTAAGATACTCGACGACGCGTCCGGCCTCGCCTGCGCGGTGCTGCGCGGCCGTCTGCAGGAGCTTGCCGACCGGGAGCACGTTTCGTCATCCATGTCTCGGTCTCCGATGAAGACGACTACGTGATTGTGTCCGCCACTGCCGAAGTCAGGGCCTGAGACCATCACCGGGCCGTCTCTTTCAGGTTGAGCGTATGCAGGTGCACCTGCCTATACACGCCCTTGATGCCGGTATCTTCGTGGAGGTCGACCCTGGATTGATTGCGAAGACCCTATACATACGCACTCCCCTGAGCGCGCGCGCACGAGATGGCGATGCCGCAGATGATATCTGCCGCGGAAGCGCCTCGCGAACAGTCGCTGACCATCTTTCTCCGTCCTTGCAGGAACCGGCCGTAGGCATCCGCGCGCCCGAACGCCGCCTCCAGTATCGTATGGCCGCGTCGGGCTTCCAGCATCCGTCCGTCTACTGCAATATGAGACGACACGCTCGCCACCGGTTTACCGGAAGACGTAGCCCTTGTGCTCGTACTTCGGCGGCACGACCGGAACCACCAGATACGAATCGAACCGGCCACCGGTGTGGATGATGTGCCGCCCCTCGTTCCTGGTCTCGTAGACGAGAGGCAGGAACCATGTCGCATCACGCACCAGCCGCGGCGCCACGTTTACCCGCAGCGTCTCCCCCTTGTGCCAGATCCGGCTCGAGGGCCAGATCTCCACGTCGACCGCGACGATCTCCCCTTTCTCGAGAAGCTGCTCGCTGCGATGGGTGTGGATGGGAAGGTAGTCCGTGCTCTTCTCGGCGTCCAGTTCTCGGTGTGAGACACGCAGTTTGCCGGGAGCACCCGGGTCGTTCTCTCCAAACACCGTGACTGGGATGATCGTACCGTCGTCCCGCACCTTCTGAAGATAGACGAACAGATCCATGTCGCTGGACCCATCGGCCTCGACCCATAGCCGCAGCTTCGCGAAGCCGGTGATCTCGGTCTCTTCCTCCATGACCAGGTCGAAGTTGGCCTCGCCGGTGTTGGCGTCATAGGAGATGCTGGCCTCCTGGTCTACAGGCTCGCGGTTCAGAGAGCCGTCGTCCGCGTTCAGGTAGAGGCGGGTGTAGGTGGTTCTCTCCGGAGGATACTCGCCCTCGGGCCGATCGATCTGGTAGTCGTAGTCGAATGCGTCCATGACTCCGAGCCTCACACGCGGCGTCATCTCCCAACCGTTGTGGATCTCTTTCAGGTACCGATCGAAGAACAACTTGAGATCCGCCATGTACTTGGGATTGTTGAAGTCCGGCCACTCGAAATCACGGTGCATGCGCATCCACTTCTGCCGCGAGCGGATCTTGAGGTACGACTGGATCGTGCCCCTCAGATGTAACGGGTGTGTGTAGCCGGCCGTGGCGTATACCGGGATGCGGATGTTCTCGACCTTGGCCTTGTAGTCGTTCCAGTAAGTGTCGAAGAGCGGGTGGACTTTCATGTCCTCGACCGGGTCTTGGATGAGACCGTTCCCGCGTAGCGAAAGGTGGATCATGCCGGCAAAAGCCGCATAGGGTATGCCGCCGGGGAACATGGACTCGCGGTAGAAGTCGGCCGTCCCTTCCCAAGGCGCGATGCACTTGAGAGAGGGAGGACATTCGGCCGCCACGAACCATTGAGCGATGGCGAGGCCAGAATTACCGGCCATCCCCACGTTGCCGTTGCACCACTTCTGTTTGGCCAGCCACTCGACGATGTCGGCACCATCTCGCCCGTACTGGCTGTTCATGCCCTGGAAGTCGCCCTCGGAGTACCCGACCCCCGCCGCGTCTACGTTGGCCACCGCGTACCCGTTGCGACACCAGTAAGAAGGGTCGGGGGCTTCGAACGCCGCTAGAACCGAGATCGTCCCCTTGGGCACCCCCATGGCCTGATGAAGCCCGGGAGCGATACCCTGGCCATACCAATGCCGCTTGCCGAAAGGGGTATAGGCAACGATGACAGGGACGTCGACCTGGTCTTTCGGCCGGTAGATGTCCACGTACAGCCTGCGACCGTCTCGCGTGGGGGCAGCCACATCCCGCTCGTAGATGATGTCTCCGGCGACCACCTCAGTGCCCGGCTCGAGCGGGGCGTAATAGTTGGTGATGAAGCCGGCTTCGAGAGGCTGCCGCCGGAAGTTGACGACTATGTCCTGTCCGTCGATTGTTATGGTCTTCTGGACCTTCTCGAAGGGGTTCTCGGTGCCACGAGTGTGGAACTCGCGCATCTTCTCCTCTTCGGCGCTCTTCTCGTACTTCGCCAAGATGTGCCTCCTTTCAATCGGCCCGGATCAGGAGCGGGCCGCAGCGTTCTCGCCGGCTATGCGGCCGAATCTTCTGGGCGATCAGGCGAAAGCCTTGTCGTGGCTGGGGCCCACCCGCTCCTCGAGCGTCTTCAGTTGGCCGATGGGGGACTTCTCGTAGATGGGCGAGCCCAGGATGAGGCCGTCACAGTCCATGACGAGCTCGTCGATGAAGGCGAAGTCGTCGTCCTTGATGGTGCAGGCCCCGCCACCGCCTCTCTCCATAATATCGAGCGTGCAGGAGCTGCAGCCGGTACAGGGTTTGATGTAGTAGTCCTGCAGGCGAAGGAACTGTACCTCGGCACCCACCTCCTCCGCGCCCATGAGCGCTTCCTTGACCAAGATCCCTGTGTCGCTCATACGGCGGCCGCAGGAGATGCCGAGGACTTTCATCGGTTCCTCTCTGCTTCGTCCCTTGGGTGAGTCCTTCAGAGCACCCCGAATTCGTCCGCGGCCTCCCGCATTGCCAGCACGTTCTCCGGCTTGGCCTCGTCGGGAATGCCCTGATTGCCGTCGATGATGAGCGCACCGGTGTCCCCGAACAGCTCGATCAGCTCCCGGACGTCATCCTTGACCTGTTGAGGAGTGCCTGTGCAGAGGAGCGAAGCCGGCACGTTGCCCCAGAAGCACATGACGTCCCCGCACACTTCCTTGAACTTCTTGCGATCGATGTGATCGAAGTGTGCGGCCACCTTGCCGGCCGGTAACTGCGCAAGGTATTTGAGTCTGGAGTTATAGCCGCCTTCGAAGAGCGGCTCAGGCGTGAGTCCTTCTGCGATGAGCGCGTGGATCAGCCGCGAGAAGCTGGGCCAGTAGAACTTCTCGAACGCCTCCTCGCTCATGAAATTGTCCGCTCCCCGGTGCATGGGGATGAAGACCCGCGGATTGCCGGACATCTTGGCTGCGCCGACCGCGGAGGCGATGGACACGGGCTCCATGAGTTCGACAGCGGCGAGCAACTTGTCCGGGTTGCGATAGATGTCCAGGCTGCCACCACGCAGCCCGCGGAAGAAGTCCGAGACCATGTCGAACGGCGGCACGGTGACCGAAACATGCGCGTAGGGGTAGCCAAGCGCAGACATCTCGCCGATATATGCGCCCATGACCTGGTTGTGCCGGTCCGTCGCATCTGCCAGCTGCAGCAGCGCTTCGAGCACCGCCCGCAGGGGCGGAGCAGCCAGTACGTTGCCTCCCAGCGCTATCAGGTTGTACGAGTTCGATAGCCAGTAGAGCGGTGGAAGCGGCATCTGGCCGAGCCCTCCCAGACCTCCTGCCATCCGGGGCAGCAACTGGGTGAGGGTGAAGCCGTTGGGGTCGGCAAGGAACCCGTCGTATTCATCCTCGGCCAGCCACTCGTTCTCGACGAACTGGAAGGGAGCGTCGTCAGGAAGGTCGCCACCGGGCCACCGGATCTGCTTGACTCCGACGGCCTCAAGGGTTTCCGAGGGAAACATGCCGTTGGGTACCGCCCAATCCCAGCCGAACTCAAGCACGGCTTCCTTCATGCAGCGGTAGCGCAGAGCGTTGTCGTAGCCCGCGTCCTTGTTGGATACGCCCTTGATCCGCGTGGGAAAGTAGTGAACCACCTGGGGCATCACCGGGATGCGATCGGGCTTCCGGAGGGCGACGATGTCGTTGAAGCGCTTCTCCCGCTCGGCGAACAGTCTTTCGGGTGCCTTGCTTGCAGCGGTCATCTCACGCCCCTCCTGCTGTCTTGTTCGCGAACGCCATCGCCTCCATGGCGTTGTCGCCGTAGGCGTCGGCGCCGGCGTACTTGCGCGCGGTGTCGTCCATCTGGCCGCCGCCGTTGATCACCTTCGGGTCTTCACCCTGCGCCAGCAGGTCGTCGACGATCTGAAGGGC
The DNA here is from genome assembly GCA_040772905.1 of Thermoleophilia bacterium. Taxonomy (GTDB): domain Bacteria; phylum Actinomycetota; class Thermoleophilia; order RBG-16-64-13; family RBG-16-64-13; genus JAXGXJ01. The sequence goes on from JAXGXJ010000005.1 coordinate 86,396, forward strand.
TCCCTTCTCCTTCATGTCGGCCATGGCTTCTACGACTTCATGCATGTTTCGCTCCTCGGACTCTCACTCGTACCGAACCGGCTGGTTGCCCTTCGTCTCCCGAACCGGAGCGATGTGACGGCCGGGGCTGACTATGCCAGCCCCGGCCAGACACCACGACCGGCCCCAGGGGGAAAGGGCGGTCCGTAGAGTTGCTAGTTGAGAGGTGTGACAAACTCGAACTGCCCGTTCTTGATCTGCCAGAGCACCATGCTGCCTCTCGCCCCCATGGAGTTGTCGTCCGGGGAGAAGTTCATGGGGCCTTCGAGAGTCGGAATGTTCTTAAGGTTGTTGAGGGCTTCAGCCACTTTGGCTTGATCTAACTCGCCGGCCTGGTTCATCGCCGCGACCAGTACCGTCACCAGGTCTGAGCCGTCAGCGGCAAAGAAGTCAGGGGGTGCGTTGTACTTATCCTGGTAGATCTTGGCGAAATCGAGCAGGAGGGGCTTGGTGGGGAAGTCGTCCGGCAGACCTTGCGGGTTGGCATTGCCTCCCGGATCGGGAACGTAGACACCATCCACAGCCTCCGGGCCCATGCTGAAGACCGCCGGATGAGCGCAGGAACTACCGGCGACGATGGGTAGTGTCACACCCAGACCCTTCAGTCCCTTCGACACGGCCGGGAACCCGAGGGGGTTCAGGAAGGCGATGATGGCGTCCGGTTTCAGGCTATCGATCTGCTGCATCATCTTGTTGAGGATGGGCTGAAAGTCGGACTGGGTCAACTCCACGGTGTCCGGCATGAGGGTGAACTTGAAGCCGTTGGCCGCCGCCGCATCGCCGGTCAGCTTGAGGGTCTCCTGATCGATCGACAGTGTGTCGCCGAGCGCGAGGATGTTCTTCCACCCGAAGTGGGCAATCATCTTCACCAGGGCATCAGCCTGCACGGGGCCGCCGGCAGTCGTCATCACGCTCCACTCATACTTGGGGCCATTCATCTGATCGATGGTGGCGGGACCGTTCAATACCGCCGGGACTTTGTACTGCTCGGCAATCTGGCGAGCCGCTGCTTGCATCTGCTGGGCCCACGGGCCGATAGTCGCGAACACCTTGTCCTGCTGGATGAGCTTGTTCAGGTTCGCGACGGCTTGCGCAACGTCTGTCTTATCGTCGTACTCGATGATCTGAAGCGGACGGCCGTTGACGCCTCCATTGGCGTTGACATACTCCACCCGTACCGCGACGCCCTGAGTGAACGTCTTGCAAGGAGCGGCACCCACCCCGGTCTCGCTGATCGAGAGGCCGATCTTTATCGGCTCTCCGGTTGCGGGACCGACAGCCGCGGTCGTATCGGTGGAGACGGCCGCAGTTGTTTCGGTCCCCGCAGGCGCGGTGGTGTCGGTGGCCGGCGCAGCAGTGGTGCCTGTGCTGTTCGGAGCTGCTGCCGTCGTGGTGGTCGTCGCATCGCCGCAGGCAGCTGCCACAACCGCGACCAGCAGCAGAAGCACAAGAAGGCATGCCACCATATAGCGTTTGCTCATCTGTCCCTTCCTCCTTTTGGTGCCTCGCACCGTGTCCAGTTTTCCGTGCCCCTGAAAGCGTGCGTCAGGCCAGGGCCGCCCCCAGATAGCTAGCCCGCACGCGATCATCCGATCTGAGAGCGTCTGACAGTCCCGAGACCACGACGTCCCCGGTCTGCAGCACCAACCCGCGATGGGCGAGCGAGAGGGCCATTTCGGCACTCTGCTCCACCATCAACATGGTCAGCCCATCTTTGTTCAGCTTGGCGAGGGCTTCGAAGATGCGCTCCACGACGAGGGGAGCCAGCCCCATGGAAGGTTCGTCCAGAAGTAGGAGCTCCGGGTGTCCGACCAGCGCCCGCGCGATAGCGAGCATCTGCTGCTCGCCACCCGAAAGGGTTCCGGCCAGCTGCTTGCGCCGGTCCCCAAGCACAGGGAACAGTTCGTAGACGTAGGCGATGTCGTCGTTCAGCGTGCCGCGCCAGTCCTTGCGCCCCGCCGTGCCGACGACGAGGTTGTCCTGCACGGAGAGCTCGCGAAACAGCCGGCGGCCTTCCGGCACCTGGCACAGACCTCGCGCCGCGACCTTGTCGGGGCTCAGCCGGGTGATGTCGACTCCCTTGTAGGAGACATGCCCGCCCTTAGGCCGCAAGAGTCCGGATATCGTATGCAGCAACGTGGTCTTGCCCGCGCCGTTGGCGCCCAGTACGGCCACCACTTCGCCTTTGGGAACCGCGAAGGAAACCCTGCGCAGCGCTTGGATCGAGCCGTAGGCCGTCGTCAGTCCTTCGACCACCAACAGGTTCTCGGGCTCCGGACAGGAGACGGAGGTGCGCTCACGCGTCTGACAGAGGTCGACTCCGCGCTCCCGCTTGACCCCGAGGTAGGCCTGGATCACGTCTTCGTTCTTCTGCACCTCTTCCGGACGCCCCTCGGCGATGAGCCGGCCGTAGTCGAGCACATAGACCTTCTCTGAGATGCCCATCACCAACTCGATGTCGTGCTCGACTAGGAGCACCGTCACGCCGGAATCGTTGATGTGGCGGATGCGGTGCACGAGGTCCGCGCGTTCGCTCGCGTTCATGCCGGCGGCCGGCTCGTCGAGCAGCAGCAGTCGCGGGTCGGAGGCGAGTGCCCTGGCGATCTCGGCGAGTCGCTGGGAACCGTAAGGCAGGCTGGCGGCGGGGAGATGAGCCGCGGTTTCCAGCCCAACGACCGACAGGGCCCGCATGGCCCGTTCTTGTGACCGTTTCTCTTCTTTGCGTTGATGAGGCAAGCCCAGCCCACCGGCCCAGAGACCTGAACGTTCGTGCCGGTGACACCCCACGAGAACGTTCTCAAGCACCGTCATGTTTGGATAGATCCGCAGATTCTGGAAGGTGCGCGCCAAGCCCTGGCGCGCAGTATCGGCCGTGGAGACACCGGTGACATCCTTGCCGGCGAAATGAACAGAGCCGGCGGAAAGTCTCTGGAGGCGGCTGATAGCGTTGAAGAACGTCGTCTTGCCTGCGCCATTTGGTCCGATGAGAGCTACGATGCCGCCTTCCGGCACCTGCAGCGATACTTTGTCTACCGCCTTCAGCCCGCCGAACTGAACAGACAGACCTCTGGCCTCCAGGAGAACAGCGCGGGCGGCATCGGCTGAGACGGCGTCCCGCCGGCGGCGCTCCTGCGAGGTGGCCGGAGCCTCCCTGGCGCTGTCCACCCCTTCCTCTCCCCCAAATGACGCGCCGGCCAGGGCGAGTCCCACGGACGTTCCGCACTGGCCGAGCGGTCGATGCTCTTCGGCCGCAACCAGGCATTCCGCCGGCTCCTGTAGCTTTTCCCGCCTGAACATCGCCTTGATAAGGGCACGCTGCTCGGGCCGCAGGGCCAGCCCGGCAGGCAAGAAGATCAGCAGCAGAAGCATGATGACCGAGTAGGCGATGCCCGTGTACTGCTGGATGCTGGTGAAACCGTTCACCACCCAGGTCATGATGATGGCCCCCACGAGTCCGCCCCACACGGAGCCCCCACCAAGAATCATCATCACAATCGGGAGGATGGCGCTGGCAAAGGTGAACGAGCCGGGGGTGACCGCCATCGTCACAAAGGCGTATAGACCGCCAGCCAGACCGCATAGGATCGCACTGGTGACAAAGGCGAGCAGTTTCCAGTTGGCTGTCCGCACACCCAAGGACGAAGAGGCGATCTCGCTGGTGGCTATACCCCGCAGAGCTCGCCCCACCCTGTGCTTCAGCGCCCGCGCGACGAAGAGCGTGATCAGGATGGCGACCACCCACACAAGGTAATACTGGCGCAGGTTCGTATTGAAGTCGAACCCGAAGAGGTTCAGAGTGGGGGTAGGGGCAAGACCCAGTTCGGAACTGGTAATGTCGCGTAGTTGTATGACGAGGACCAGGAAGATCTGCCCGAGCCCGATGGTCGCCAAGGCCAGGTAGAAGTAGCGCAACTTGAGTACCGGCCGGCCGATGATGAGCGCGATAGTCCCTGGCACCAAGGCACCGATGACCAGAGCCGGTAGGGTGGGTACCGAGACCCTCATGGAAAGGAGAGCCGCCGTGTAGGCGCCGATCCCGTAGAAGGCCGAGTGAGCGAACGAGAGTTGCCCTGCCTGGCCCAGCACCACGACCACGGCCACTGTGAGTATGGTGTACAAGCCACCCGTCGTCATGATCCGCATCGCGTAACCACTCTGATAGATGAGCGGCCACACGATCAAGATCGCAAGCAACGACGCCTTGAGAATCGTCCCCCTCCTGGCCGCCAAGAAGGAGACGGAGCCGGCCTGCGTTTTGGCTTCCGGCGTCTTCATCAGGCCTCGCCTTCTGCAGAGGGGACGCCCAATAGACCGCCGGGCCGAAAGTAAAGGACCAATATGAGGATTGCGTAGGCCACCGCATCCTGATAACCGGCCGGGAGCACCCCGGTGACGAGCGACGCGACTATCCCGAGGGCCAGCCCGCCGACCACCGCACCTGTGCTGGAACCCCAGCCTCCGAGGATGGCGGCGACGAACCCTCCGAGCCCGTAGATGCCTCCAGACAGGTAGTTGATGGAATTGATCGGCGATACGGCGATACCCCCGAGTGCCCCGATCGCCGCCGAGATCGCGAAAGCGAGGAGGATCATCCTGCCTGTGTTGACCCCACACAGACTGGCCGCCGCAGGGTCGTTCGCCGTCGCGGTCATCTTCTTGCCGACCCGGGTGCGACTCGTCAGGATGTACAGGCCGATCAGCACCGCGATCATGAGACCGATCACCCAGAGACTCTGCGGAAAGACCGCTACTTTGCCGACGAAGATCGCGTTGTTCCCGGTGAACGCCGGTACGCTCTTGCCGTATCCGCCCCAGCGTACGAGCGCGAAGTTCTCGAAGAGGATGCTCAGGGCCATGGTCGCCAGGATGATCGACACCAGAGAGACGTTGACGAGCGGCCGGAGCACAACCAGGTACACGAGGGCAGAGACGATCACGACACCCACGATGGATCCCACGGCGGCCAGCCAGTAGGGTAGCCCGAGCTCAGAGAGAAATGAGTACGCGAAGAAGCCACCGAACATCACGAAAGCGCCCTGCGCCATGTTGACGATGCGTGAAGTGCGGTATATCGTGACGTACCCCAGAGCGATGAGCGAGTAGATACTGCCGACCGTGATCCCGGTCACAAGCAACTGGATCCACCTGGCCACGCGCTTCCCCCCTATCCACCTTCACGACGTCTGCTGCCGGCATGGTTCTGCCACGTTTGGCTGCTCAAGCTCTGCCAGATAACCGTAGATACCTTCAGTCGAAGATCGAGAAGAATGCGTCAACTCAAGTCCCTGCAGCAGCATCGTAGGTTTCATTTGCGACGATTCCGAATCCGTCTCGTCGGGGTGTGGCGGCTCGCTCGACGGCGACACAGTCGCAGAACCGGAGAAGGGCGTTGAGGGCTCGGACACAGGAAGGACTGTCTCGGCACAACATGCTTGCCCAGATTCCTGTCGCCAACCGAGATGACATGCTCGTGCACGGCACTCTAGATCTCCCCCTCGTCCGGTGTGCCCCTTCGGGGCCTGGACGGACCACCACACACTACAAGACCCAACGTTCTCTGTCAATAACTCGGGTTCCAGATTCTTTTCGTCAAGTTCCCGCATGCAAAGCACCAAGATGGCGGCGCTCCAGGCCCTGGTCGAGTGTGAGGTCCAAGGCACGACAAAGGCGCCCGCAGGGACTCTGGTGGGTCTGCGACCGCCGCAATCTCGCCGATCTTCCCCGTACCTGAGGGCATGCAAAGGGTCGGTGCACCCGTTCGGGCGTACCCCCTTCGTTACTCTGCAAGGCAGGTTGGACTTGCCCCAAAATGGCGGACAGCCCGGATGAGAAGATTGTCTTCTCACGAAGGAGGTTCACATGCGGGTGAGACGATCGTTTACCCCCGAGTTCAAGGCCGAGGTGGTGGCGCTCGCCAGACGGGGCGACCGCAGCATCGCTCAGATCTCTCAGGATATGGATCTGGTGGAATCGGTCATCAGGCGCTGGGTGGCGCAGGCAGAAGTAGATGAGGGCAGACGCCCAGGCACGACCAGTGTCGAGCACGACGAGATCATGGCTCTGCGCAAGCGGGTGCGCGTGCTCGAAGAGGAGCGCGAGATCCTGAAGAAGGCCGCCCGTTTCTTCGCGACGGAGACCCGGTGAGCCGGTATCGGTTCATCGAGGCGGAGAAACAGATGCACCCGGTCAATCTGCTGTGTCGAGTGCTTGAGGTCTCCCGTGCCGCCTACTACCGCTGGAAGGCCTGTCCGGTCTCACCCCGGGCCGCCGCCAATCTGGTGCTCCTTGACCACATCAAGCGGGCCCACACCGACTCGAACGGCACCTACGGCTCGCCTCGCATCCACGCCGAGCTTCAAGACCAAGGGGTGAGGGCCGGCCGCGGTCGTATCGCCCGCCTCATGGCCTCCGCAGACATCGTCGGTCGCCGAGGCCGCCGGCGCGTGCGTACCACCATCGCGGCCAAGCGCCCGGCACCATTCGCCGATCTGGTCAGGCGCCGTTTCTACGCCGATCATCCCAACGAGATCTGGTGCGGCGACCTCACCTACGTGCACACCCACCAAGGGTTCCTCTACCTGGCCTCGGTCATCGACGTCTATAGCCGCCGGGTGATCGGGTGGGCTATCGCCACTCACATGCGGGCCGAGTTGGTCTGTGATGCCCTGCGCATGGCTATAGCCAACCGTCGCGGGCAGGTGCGTGGAGTGGTATTCCATTCGGATCGTGGCGCGCAGTATGGAGCCAAGAGCTTCATGGACTTGGCCGACCGGGCAGGAATTCGTCAGTCCATGGGGCGCGTAGCTGATTGCTTTGACAACTCTCTCGCGGAGTCGTTCTTCGCCACACTCAAGGGCGAGTTGCTCTACAGGCGCTCGTGGCCGACACGGGGGGAAACCAGAAGTGCACTCGTTCACTGGATCGAGGCCGTCTACAACCGTCGGCGTCGACACAGCTCCATCGGCATGCTCGCTCCCGTGGTCTATGAGGAGCGACATCAGGTACAGTGCCATGCAGCCTAACAATGCTGTCTGTCAAAACGGGGCAAGCCCAGTGCAAGTCTGGTTGGTGTTCGAAGACACCGAGAGTCAACAACCGGCCTACAGTCTCACGGTCATGATCGAGGCAGGTGCGGCAACCGTAACGGGCATCGACCCGGGGTTGGTCGCGGGCCCGCAGGGTGGGTGACAGCCCATAGGGCGCGCGGGCATGCGGGCAAGCGGATGTCAAGTTCCGGTACCCGTGTTACACCCTGGCTCCGGTACCTTTGTTACAGTGAATTCGGCCCGGGCGCGAAGTGTCGCTTTTCATGAGGCCTTCTGCTTTCTGGGCCGGCCCCCGGGATTGGCGAAGGCTCCGTGTTCCTTCTGCGGGTCATGCCGGGCGGCGTGCGTGCGGATGAGCTTGCCGCCGAAACGGATCTGGACCGTGTCCCCGACGAGCGAGACCTCCACCTCCTTGCGGATGTGCCCGTTGCCCACCCGGTAGGCGGTACCTGCGAAGCTGATGTCGCCGTGCAGATCGACCTTGCGCATCACCGGGATCCCCACTGCTCGGGCCTGGGCCTTTCTCGGCAGGGGCCTTCTCTGCCAGGAGGCAGGTTCGGCTTCGATGGGGTGCCGGCGGGCGTGGGTGGCGACCAGCACGCCCCGGTGAAAGACCTGGACCAGGCGGTCGTCGATCTCCACATCGACGGTCTCCCCCGCCAAGAAACGACCCACGTGATAGTTGAAGGTGGCCAGGCTGATCTTCCCGTCCCCTCCCACTGACCGGGTGATCCGCCTCACGTCTGACGCTGTGCTCTCGGCCTCACCGGCCGGGTCCGGAGGACCAGGGATGACCACATCGGTCGCCTCGGCTTGAGCTAGAGCGAAGCGCACCTTCGGCGGCACCATGCCGATGCCCTGATGGGGCCGTTCCTGGTTATAGGAGCCCACCCAGGCCGGCGTTCCGCAGCTACTCCCCTTCCTAGACCACGTCTGACGGCGCTTGCACCAGAAAGTGCCCGCATATAGCGTTTTGTCCTCTTCGCAGGAGGTCGAAAACTGGTCAGAAACGCGATTTCACCTAGGCACACGTTTCATGCAAGAGTTCTTGCTTGCAAATGGTCTGGTGTGAAATACTCTAGGCATGTACCTACGCACCACCAGCCAGACCCGCAAGGACGGCACCGTCGTCCGCTACCTGCAACTGGCGCACAACGTGTGGAACGCCGAGAAAGGGCGGGCGGAGGCGACTGTCCTTTACAACTTCGGCCGGGAGGATCCCCAGAGCCGAGACACGCTTGAGCGTCTGGTCCGCTCCATCGGTCGGTATCTGCACCCGGGAGAGTCGGAGATGGGTGAGCCGGCGCTTCCCGACTTCACCTTCACCGAGTCCCGGCCCCTGGGCGGGGCGTATGTCCTTGACGCCCTCTGGCAGGCCCTCGGGATCGGCGAGACCGTCACTCGGCTTCTGGCCAAGCGCCACCGGGACCGCCGGGCGGAGCGCTCACTCTTTGCCCTCGTGGCCAACCGGGCTCTCTGCCCGTCTTCCAAGCTGGCCGCGTCAGAGTGGGTGGAGAGAGACGCGGAGATCCCCGGACTGCCTGAGATCTCCGACGACGCCCTCTACCGCTCCATGGACTTCCTTCTGGATATCGCCCCAGCTCTGGAGGAAGCGGTCTTTCACCAGGTGGCCAACCTGCTCAACCTGGAGGTCGATCTTCTCTTCTTCGACACCACCTCCACCTACTTCTGCATAGATGAGGCCGACGAAGCGGTCAAGAGAGACGGACGGGGGCGGCCGGTCCCCAGCGACGGTGACGACACGCCGGCCGCCGCCACCACCGGGTTCCGTACCTACGGCAAGAGCAAGGACCACCGAGACGACCTGCCGCAGATCGTGGTGGGACTCGCGGTCACGAGAGAGGGCATCCCGGTGCGCGTGTGGTCCTGGCCGGGCAACACCTCAGACAGTGCTCTCATCCGCCAGGTGAAAGCCGATCTAAGGGAGTGGACCCTCTCCCGGGTCATCTGGGTGGCCGACCGGGGGTTCACCTCCCGGGAGAACCGCCGCTACCTCCGGCGCGGGGACGACCACTACATCATGGGGGAGAAGCTGCGGTCGGCTTCCAAGGAAGCCCAAGCCGCCCTTTCCCGGGCGGGCCGTTACAAGGAAGTGACCGGCAACCTCAAGGTGAAAGAAGTGAAACTGGCGGAAGACGAGCGCTTTATCATCTGTGCGAATCCCGAGGCGGCGGAGCGCGACGCGGCTGTGCGAGCCCGCCTGGTCTCCCACCTCACCGAGATCATCAAGGACTCCGACCGTCTCCCGGCCCTGAAGCGGGCGGAACTGAAAGGGGTTATCTCCACTAAGCCGGGGCTCTCCCGGTTCCTGCGCACAACGGCCGGCGGGCTTCTGCGCATCGACGCGGAAGCCATCGCCGCCGATGAGAAGCTGGACGGCAAGTATCTTTTGCGCTCCAGCGACCCCTCCCTCTCCCCCGAGGACATCGCCCTCGGCTACAAGCAGCTTTCCGAAGTGGAGCGGGGCTGGCGGGACCTCAAGCATGTACTTGATCTTCGCCCCGTCTATCACCGCAAAGAAGAGCGCATCCGGGCCCATGTCGTCCTCTGCTGGCTGGCTCTGCTCCTGGTGCGCGTCGCCGAGACCAAGACTGGTGAGAACTGGCCTGCCCTGCGTCGCGAACTCGAGCGCCTGCAGGTCGGCACGTTCGAAGGACCCACGGGATTCTTTCGGAAAAGAACGGCTCTCACGGCCGCCCAGAAGACCATCTTCCGCAAGCTCCAAATCCCGGAACCTGCGGAAATGCAGGCGATTCGGCCAAGAGCCAAGGCTTCCTAGCCCCTTTTCGGGCCTCAAATCCCATAGGCACACGGCGCCTTCGCGCCAGAACACGGCTTTCCGCTGCTAAACCGCTACTTTTATCGGCCTATGGGTGAGAGCTGCTGCGGAACGCCGGCCAGGCATCCAGTTCGGCCTGGGCTTCCTCGAGCGAGGCAAAGACACGTTCGGCCAGGAACTCGCGTCTGAGCGTCTTGTGGAAGCGCTCCACCTTGCCGGTGGTTGTCGGTGAGTGGGGAGCGGTGAGCAGGTGCTTTATGCCGTTCTCCCGGCAGATACGGTCAAAGAGCACTTCCCCTGTGCCTGGGCCGAACCGGTTCGTGAACACCTTGCCGTTGTCGGTGAGGATCTGATCGGGCACCCCGTGGGTGCGCAGAGCCAGGGCCAGGGCTTCGCATACCGGTCGAGCAGTGGCCCGAAAGACAAGGAGAGCCGAGACGCAGAAGCGGGAGTGATCGTCCAGGCCGGTGACGATCTTGAGCTCCCGGTCTCCTTCCAGCTTCACCCCACCCATGATGTCCATCTGCCAAAGCTCCATAGAGCGGCTCCTTTCCCAGCGACGATACTCCTCGCGCTTGCGACGCCTCTTCTGCGGATCGACCAGACCGTGACGGACGAGACAGCGATAGATGGAAGAGCGCCCGGGGAGAGGATCGACCCCTTCGCGGGCCAGGTGGTGACGGATGGTCCGCGGACCCCAGAGAGGATGCGAACGCCGGAGGTCCACGATCCGAGCCTCGACCGCAGGCGGCATCTGATGGGGACAGCTGTCCGGCCGGGAAGGATGGTCGACGAGACCGCCCAGGCCTTGGCGGGCATAGCTCTTCAGCCAGCGGTGCACGGTCTGGCGGGTCACGCCATACCTGAGAGCGACGTCGGTGACGGTCGCTCCGCCTAAGACCTCGAGCACTGCTTTGTGTCGTTGTTCCACCAGTCCCAGCCTGACGAGCATGGCGTCGACCTCCCCCGATAAGAGCCATTTCTGACCGTATCGGAAGGATTGGGACCGGAGGCCAAGACGGGGGAAAGTGTCACATAGGTACCGGAGCCAGTGTCGCCCAGGTACCGGAGCCGCGTCCCAGAGTGTCACATAGCTACCGGAGCCAATGTGTCAACTATGTACCGGGACCGCACAAACGGTGCGTTGGCAGCCCGTTGGATTTGGCCCGATTTGGGCCAGTGCTGGCGCGGCTTCCCAAAAGTAAAGCCCTGCAGATTTGCAGGGCTTTAAGATGGTAGCGGGGGCAGGATTTGAACCTGCGACCTTCGGGTTATGAGGCGCCACGATGGGGCTTCTGCCGGGCTTTCTCTGTTGCTCGACATATGCCTATACCGCGTCGAAAACGGGCTTGCGAGCGTTGAGGCCAGGCGAGCCGAAACTGAAGGAGACCACTCTCGACGCATTTTCGTGGGCAGCCCGTGGGCAAGCTGCGGGCGCGAAGCCGGCTCATTTGTAGTCTAGTCGCCTGTTAGGAATCGGACCAGGAGGGAGATCCCAAGAAGAACGAAGAAGATGACCGCAAGGAAGAAGAACCCAAGGACGTAATCACCGATGAACACCAACGGGAACCACCACGGAATCGACTTGTGCTTGCGAAGCCAGTCGTGCTGTGCCCATTCATACCGAGATTTGCCATTCGCCCAGTAGTAACCACCTCGATAGCCCCGTCTCAACTCTGGCTTGGGCTTGGGCAGGCTGTCCCTATATGCCTTGTCCCCCTTCCTGTCTGCGGCATTGCCCAAGTTCAGGCACGCGAACACCAGTACTGGGAAGCCCACGAGGAGAGAGGGGACAAGAGCATCCCTTGAAGAGGGAAAGAGCAGCGTACCCACCCACGGGCCGACGAGGACGGTGAGGAAGAAGACTCCCGATAGTGACAACCAAATCTTCTGCCCGAGGGTCCGACTAGGAACGCATCTTTCCAAGTCAGTGACTGGCTCCGCTAATTGACGGATCTCATCCGCGCCCGCGGGAGCTCTTGCCGCTATGCCTTCCGTTCGCGATGCCGATTCTTCCCGATAGCTGCGAGTGCCCCGACATGCGGCCGAAGAGTAGCCGGTACAGCCCCAGAACTGGCCGCCTGCATTCGACCCTCGGCGAGCGGTCCTGAGGACCATTGGTCTTCCGCACCGTGGACAGGCTGGAGCTTCAGGCAAGACGAACTCTTCTCCCCGGGTTGCTCACGAGTTCGACCAGCGCCTTTGAAGAACACGGGGCCAGGCAGAATACGACGAGTCGTGACCGGTGCCTCTGCTCCTTGTCGAACGCCTGGCTGCAAGACTCGAGCGGCAGATGCTCTCGTTCATGGTACGCACCACATCCCACGGTAAGCCGCTGGGAAACTCCATTTCGATCTCCAGCGTTCTTGGCTCGCCACCATAGCGCGCTCCTAACCCGCGGCCGGCCAGTAGAGCCGGATCAGTGGCACGAGTGCTCGTGTGTCCGTATCCAGCTGCTCGTAGTTCTCGACTAGTAGGCTGACCACCTCGTCCACATCCAGAAGCGTAACCGGCACAGTAGCTCGATCGGCCTCGTACTTGGCCTCCTTGCTGAACCCGCCGATGCTGACATACAGGCCCCGGTCGCCCGAACGAAGCCCACCGAGGAAGGAACGAAGACCTGGGGCGCCTATCTGCTCCTTGGGCCGGTGTTTGACTTCAACAACAATGCGAGGCGATTCCAGGCCCAAGCCGTCGGGAGAGGCCACGATATCTCGGCCCTGATCGCTGCCTCGAGGCGAGACACGCGTCTTGTAGCCCATCGCGCGCAATATGCCGGCAACAAGCTCCTGCATCTGCTCCCAGTCCAGAGCCACCACTTTGTCCTTGATGAACTCGTGCGCTTTTAGTGCGGTCTCTTCACGAAGGAGTTCAAGTTCATCCTTGGGGGTCTCTTCTCCATTTGCCGGCTTCTCCTCCCCCTCACCACTCAATCGACGCTCAAGTTCAGAGGCGATCTCCGCTGGCACAAGGAAGATCGTGCTGATGGCTCCCAGGCTGTTCTTGGCCCCGGTCGAGAGCTCGTCTCGGGGCACGGAACCGAGCCACTCAACCTCGCGGACATGAGGGTAGGGGTCTTGTCCGATCTTCACGGTCTCTGGCCGGTACTGATACGAGCCGACTATCGAGCCAATCGAGTACTCGCGCTTCTCGGGATCATATGTGACCACTCGGTCTCCAGGAGCAAACTCGAGCAGGAACCGAGAGAGTTGGCCTGCAGAAGCAGCCACCTGGCCGGGCCGAAACTCGGGGAACTCTGCACGAACAAGGTCGCGAAGCTCTTTCGAGGTCTTCACGGTCGAAAGATCTGTGTAGTCGAGGAACCCCACGGCTACCAATGAATGCTGCCTGAAGTCGTCAACAAGCGCTCCGTCGCGCCCGGCGCGAACCATCCAAGTCTTGCTCAACTCATCTCACCTCCGGATGGGCAACTCGTTCGCTGACTCTCAGGACCCGAAATGCTCCGCCACATACTGCAGCGCGTCCTGTGTGTTGAGCAGCCGCGTCGAGTTGTTGAACCTTACGTAGAGATCGGTCTCGATGCCTCTCTTCACGAAGACCGCCGTACGGCTGGGTTCGAGGTCGACCCGGCAGACGTCATGGCCCTCGATTGTCTGGAACGTGACGCTCAGATTCGCCAAGGCCGGCTTGCCCACGGCGATCTCAAGCAGATCAGTCAACCAGTTCTCGAAGCCGTCGCGGCCGCGGCCCTTGACCAGCTTGTAGTCATTCTCGAGGCCGATCGGCTCTCCGTCGTCCTTCACACCGATCAGCAGCGTGCCGCCCTCGGCGTTGAGGAAGCCGGCGATCGTCCGCACGATGGTCCGCTCGATCTCTTCGTCTCGGTCGCCCTTCTTGTAGCTCCAGCGAGCCGACGACTTGAACTCGACTCTCTTCCCCTCCCCCGCCGCTATCAGCTCGACGATGCCGGGGCGTGCCGCTCCGGACGACGGCGCATGGGATCCGTCTTCAGATTCGCCCGGATGCTCAACATCTGGCAGCTCTGCTTCGCCGTCGGCCGCCTGATGGTCGCCTGGCGCAGCCCCGACCCGCAGTCGCGGGCTGGCATACTCGGGGTACTCGCGCTCTTCGGGCGTCAGGACCGTCGTGTCAACGCCACCGTCAACCCCCCGATACACGAAGTCATGCCGAGCAAAGGTGTCATCGAGGCGCAGGATGTGTTCCCGTACCCGCCGGCGCGATTCCATGGCCAGGGCCAGTAGCTCTTCGATTTCCTCTGCGGTCGCGTCCCCGTGCGGATACAGCAGCTTCATCAAGCCGGAGAAAGTCTTCTCCAGTCCGGTCTGATCGCGGGTCGATAGCTCCGACACCAGCTCAAAGCGATCGTTGTAGGCGCTCGTGAAGTCCTCGGTGCGCTGGTGTTTCAGGATCTCGGCCAGATAGTCGACGATGAAGCCGTAGCCACTGGTGAACAGGTCGCTGCTAACGGGCGACACCTCCCACCCGGGCAGGTAGGCGTGGAGCCGGTCCAGGAACGCCGAGTCGATGTACTTGTCGGGGAGCGGCTCGAAGAAGTGGGAGTGCCGCAGCATATAGGGCATGGGCTTCTTCGTGTTGCCCATGAAGACCATCGACGCCTCGGCGGTGAGCTGTTCGATGCCCCGCGAGAAAGACTTGTTGGCCATGAAGTTCTTCATGATGTCGACCAGGTTCTTGTCGACGTTCTTGTCCTTGCCGGCGAATTCATCGAAGCAGATGCAGTCCCAGTAGCCGACGAGCCCGATCTTGCCGGTGGCGTTGTTCACGAAGAGCTTGGCCACGCTCACCTCGGCCCCGGAGATGAGGATCCCGTGGGGCGAGAACTCGGCGTAGATGTGGGACTTGCCGGTGCCCTTGGGCCCCAGCTCGATGAGGTTGTAGTTGCGCTCGCAGTAGGGCACTAGCCGCATCAGCTGCAAGAGCTTCCCGCGACGGCTGAACGCATCCGGGTTGAGGCCGATGCTCTGGAGGAGGACACCCATCCACTCCTCGGTGGAGAAGTTGGCCCGGGCGGCCAGGAACTCCTCGTAGTCGGCCCGTGAGACTTGGATGGGTTTCAGGCTCTCTATGTGCCATGGGCAGGCCTTGGGCTCCTCGCTCAGCTCGTAGGCAAGCTCCGTGATGCACCAGATCCCCCCCACCAACAGCTTCGGATGCCGGCGGATGAGGTCGTCGGCGATGGGGACGTTCTTGAGCCCGAGATTGCTGAACTTGGCTTCGTAGAAGCCGCCCTTGTCGTTCAGCTCGGCGGCCACCTTGTCGATGACCTTGTGGCTGCCGCGCTCCTTGATAGTCGACTTGACCAGCTCAGCTTGATTGCGGTGGACGTAGTGCTTGGCGAGGATGCGTTGCACCGACTCCAGCCCGGCCTTAAGAGCATCGAGATCGTCGGTGGCGCAGTGCTGCCCCAGCAGGTATTCGAGCACATAGGTGGGCACCACCGCGTTCTGCTTCAGGCCCTTGGTCAGGTCCTTGCGCACCACCAACCCGGGGAACTGCTCGAGGATCTTGCGATCCAGCGGCCCCAGCGTCACCGGGGTCGAAACGGCGGCTTCCAGCGGGTCGATGATCCTCTCTTCAGGGTTCTCAGACATCGAAATCACTCTCAAACGGCTTCTGCAGTTTCACCTTGTGGGTCTTGTAGATGGCGGTCTGGCTGGTGCCGGGGATGGTCTCCTCCAAGCGGACCTCGACCTCCTTGCCATTGTAGTCATCGGCGGCCCGGGACAAAGTCAGGCCCACCTTCTTCTCCCGCAGACGCGGCTCCTCATCGGCCAGGTCGAAGGTGAAGGAGTGGACATCAGAGATGATCTTACCGTCGGACGCGTACACGCCCACCGTCAGGATCCTGGGCAAGGTCTTCTCGGCCACGGGCTGCAGTTGGTAGAGCGCCAGCGTGAGCTGCCCGGTCGTGATCTTGCTGGGGGCACGGAGAATATCCACCTCCACCCGTTCGGTGTCATCCGACCGAGCTTTATGGATGCGTACCACCGGCACCACTACTTCCTGCAGGCTCAGTCCGCCATGCACGTAGCGCTTGCCCGAGCCGCTCAGGGGGAAGCGCCCCAGCGAGAGCGGGAAGGTCGCCTGCCAGTCCCCGCTCAAGCCCAGGTCGGTCGCGGCGAACGTCTTCAGCGCCGGGTTCTTGGCGATGTTGCGGCCGATAGCGAAGCGCCGGTTCCTCATGAGCCACTCACCAGCCGCAGGCAGCGGCAGGTCATCGGCTTCGGCAACCTCCGACTGCTGGAAGAGGAAGCCGTGATCGGCGGTCAGCAGCATGTTGTTGCCGTTGGCGTTGGCGATCTTGCGAAGGATCTGCATGAGCTCCTGCAGTGCCGTCTCCACCGCCTCAGCGGTCTTGGCCTCAGTAGCCGATGAGTCGCCCACCTTGTCGATGGTGTTATGGAAGATGTAGATGACATCGTGGTCGCGCATGAGCGCGCGCCCCTCGGTCTTGGTGTTCATCTCGAGGAAGGTCTCTGCCTGGATGGCCGTCGCCCTCCCCCCCACAGCGGCCGCCAGAATCTGTCTGCGTGCCTCGGTTCCGGAGGCCGGTTTGCCGTCCATGAGCGCGGTTCCGTCGGCCGGCTGGATGGTGCGTTCATTTCCGGGCAGAAGCGAGGCCATGCCCAGTTGTGTGTATGAGGGGAGCGAGGCGAGTACCACCTCCAGCTGCGCCGTCCAACGGTTCTCGCTCTGGATGCGGGCGACTAACTCCGCCGCTGCCTCGTAGCGCAGGCCGTCAGACACCACCACGAACACCTTCTGACCCTTGTCCAGGAAGGGCTTCACGTGTCGCTCGAAGAACGCGGTCTGCGGCACCAGACGATCACCCCGCCAGGTGGTCAAATCGCGCACCCGGTCGCCCCACCGATCAGCGAGAGGCAGCAGGAAGGTGTTGACATACGCCTTCTCCACCCAATCGGTCACGCACTTGGTCACAGCCACCTGACCATAGCGCCGCTGGTGATAGCAGAAGCGCCGGTAGGCGTTGTCTATCTGCTGCCAAGTGGCGACGTAGCGGGAGACTCCGGCATCCACGCTGTCCACGTGAAGCTCGGTGGCATCGAGGAGCTCGCGCAGCCGGATGGCCTGGGTAAGAGCTTCGTAGCCATCTGCGTGGTCGCCGAACCAGAAGGACTTGCGCCGAGCCTCTAACGTCGCCGAGAGAGCCGCGCTCGCCCCTCCCTTCTCGAAGCTCCCACACGCTCGGTGGATGATGAAGCGTTCGAAGGCGGCGAAGGTATCCGAGTGCTCGATCTGCCGGAGGTCGTCCAGGGCGTCCAATTGACCACTGATGTGAAGATCCGCCTCCAGTGCGCCGGACCATCGCCGGAAGGCGGGCCCGTGGCTCTGGCTGTCCTTCCATCTCTGGAGAAACACGCGCGCATGAAGATCGAGAGAGACCCCCGAATCGAGCGGATTAGCCCACCGGAAAAGCATCGTGGCGAAATCACGGAGGGTCGGCTTGTCGCTTGCGTATCCGAAACGAAGGCCCACCTCCTTCCAGAAGGCCCCGACCAGGTTGGCCTGTCCGAAACGCTCCTCAACCGGATCGAGCAGGGCATCGCCGGCGTCCCGGCTAAGGAAGGCTAGAAGCAGCGAGTCCACATCGGCTTCGGTGCCGGCCAGGACAGCCATCATCTTGAGACGGAGGCTGCGGGCTTCCTCCGCGGCTGTGAGCATCGGTTTCAGCATTTGGATCTGCTTGGCGTTGAAGAACCCGATATGCTCCTCGATCACGGGACGAAACTCATAGGGCAGACCGACGTCCTGGAGGATGAGAGAAGCCCGGTCAGCTTTGAACTCATGGCCTTGGAGGCGCAGGTCGAGAAGCCAGTCCTCCATGTCTCTGGGGCGCTCACTGGGGAAGTAGAGAAGATACCGCGCGCCGCGGTCGGGATCGCCGTGGATGGCTACCTTGACCGAGAACTCGTCACCCTCGACCCTGAGCTTTGTCACCCCCGCGCTCTCGAATTCCTCGAAGGCGCTCGACCACTCCCGCTTGGGGTCGTACCAGAACACCAGGCGATGGCGCAGGAACACACGCTCGAGGCTGTCGGCGACGCGACTCACTCGTCAGATTCCTTCGCCGCCAGTCCCGGGATGGGCGCCAGAGCAGGTCCCAGCTTGAGGTAGTTCACCTTGACCCCATCATCCAGGTCCAGCTCGATACGCTCCTGGGCCAGCGGCAGGAGCACCTCCCTTTCATACTCCTCGCACTCGCGGATGGTCTTGCCGAGCGCGTCGGCTTCTTTGCGATACCGAGCCTTGTCATGAGGCGAGGTGGACTCGCTGGCCAGGAGGTGCTCCAGGTGCTCCAGGCGATAGTGCATCTTGGAGATGTACTCGCGCAGGTAGCGGTTGAGCACGCGGTTGGCCGTGTCGCGGGTGTAGCGGTGGAGGTAGACGAGGCACTGGAAGCCCTTCTTGGGACTCTGGAACATCCAGTAGATGGGCCGCTTCTTGTGAGTCTGGAGATGGTCCTTGTAGAAGTCGGTGGCAAAGTACTTGCGCAGGTCCTTGCCCAATGACTCCTCGATGAAGCGCAGGTTCTCATCCAGGGTCGAATCCCCAAACGTGACCCGCAGGAAGTTCCGCGTGCGAGCCACGATGTCATCCTCGAACCATTCTCCGCTTAAGACCGGGATGATGGCATCTTCATCGGGGACAAAGCTGAGCTCATCCAGGGGCCTCCCCACTCTTGCCAGGTAGCCCTCCAGAGTGTCGCCGGCATCGGCCAGGATGAGGCCGGGCTTATCCAGGGAGTAGCGGCCCATCATGCAACCCACGGCGTGGGAGAGGAATCCAGCGATGTCCTTACGTCTGTCGGGACGAGCCAGGGTGATCTCCTCTTCCGGGACCTCAGGAGTGAGCTCATCCTGAAGGCCATAGGCTTCGATCCACAGGCGGTTGTTCTCCGTCTCTAGCTGCTGCATACGGGCAATGTTGTCCCTGTCGTTGCCGATGTGAAACTGACCCATTAGTGCCGGTCTGAAACTGACCCACCTTGAAATGACGTAGGCTTCTCGGTTGGTTCTCTTGGAATCTGCCGAGGAGGGGTCAGTTGATCAAACTGGAGGAATGGGTGGACATCGTTTCCCTTCATAGGCAGGGTCTTTCTATTCGCGCGATCGCTCGCAGACTGGGCGTCTCCCGCAACACGGTACGAGCCGCGCTTCGTCGGCCGGGTCCGCCGACGAGAGCCCCACAACAGCGGCCGCCGTCCAAGCTGGATCCCTATCGGGACTATCTCCTGGCCCGGCTGGCCGAGTTCCCGGAACTGCCGGCGGAAGCGCTCTTCGAGGAGATCCAGGCTCTCGGCTATTCCGGCGGCCGCACCATCCTCAAGGAGTTCACCCGGCCTTATCGCATCCGCAGGAAAGAGCCAGTGGTGCGCTTTGAGACCCCGCCCGGCCGCCAGGCCCAGTGTGACTGGGCTCACCTCGGCACTCACGTCATCCGCGGCGAGCTCACAGCGCTCTATCTCTTCGTGATGATCCTCGGCTTCTCCCGGGTCCTCTATGCCGAAGTGGTCACCCGCACCGACATCGACACGTTCCTGGAACTCCACGTGCACGCCTTCCGCGCCTTCGGGGGCATGCCCGAGGAGATCCTCTATGACAACCAGAAGGTGGTGGTGCTCAGCCGCTCATCTGACGGCCCGGTCTTTCATCCCGCTCTTCTTGCCTTCGCTGGCCAGTTCGGCTTCAAGCCGCGCCTCTGCCGGCCCTATCGGGCCCGCACCAAGGGGAAGGTGGAGCGCTCCATCGGCTATATCCGGGACCGCTTCTTCTGTGGAAGGACGTTCATCGATATCCCCGATCTCAACCACCAGCTCGCGATGTGGCTTGAGACCGCCAACGCCCGGGAGCATAAGACCACCGGTGAACGGCCCTGTGATCGGCTGCTCAGGGAGAAGCTCCTGCCCTTCGCCGCCGCCCGGCCCTGGCGGGGTTCAGAGGCGCCGATCGTGCCTCCCCGGCGCCCCTCCTTCCGTTTCGCCTCTCCCGAGGTCGAGCGGCGTTCTCTCTCGGTCTATGAGGAGGTGTGCTCGTGAACCTGGAGATGGAGCGCATCGCACTTCTCGCCGACCGGCTGCACCTGCCCCAGCTCACCGCCAGCCTGCCGCTTCTGGCCGAGGAGGCCGCCCGCAAAGAGCAGAGCTACAGCGAGTTTCTGCTGGGGCTCTTGGAAGAGGAGGTCCGGGCCGCGGACGTCCGAGCCCAGGAGATGATGCTCAGGCTCGCGTCGTTCCCCTTCCGGCGCACCCTCGATGACTTCGACTTCTCCTTTCAGCCCTCGGTCAGCAAAAAGCAGCTCAGGGAGCTTGCGAGTTGCGCCTATGTGGAGCGGGCGGAGAACGTCATCCTCCTCGGGCCGCCGGGCGTGGGCAAGACGCACCTGGCCGTCGCTCTCGGCCTCGCTGCCATCCACAAGCGCCTGCACGTGAAGTTCACCACCGTGGCCGCCATGGTCGCCAACCTCACCCAGGCGCTGAAGGCCGGCACCTATCCCGCCCGGCTTCGCACCTATCTTCGGCCCAGCGTCCTCATTCTTGATGAGATCGGCTTTCTTCCTCTGGAAGCGGGGCAGGCCAGTCTGCTCTTCGAAGTCATCTCCCGCCGATACGAGCGCGGCTCCATCATCCTCACCTCGAACAAGAGCTATGCCGAATGGGCAGAGATCTTCTCCGGCGACGAGGTGATCGCCACAGCCATGCTCGACCGGCTCCTTCACCACGCGACCACCATCATCATCAAGGGCCAGAGCTACCGGCTCAAAGACAAACAGCGGGCCGGCCTGGTTGCTCGAAGAAAGGGGAACGAGGCAAGCGAATGACGCAAAGGGGGTCAGATTTCGATCGGCACTGAACCTTAGGGTGGGTCAGTTTCAGACCGGCAGAAAAGGGTCAACTACACACCGGCATTGACAGTCCCGGAGGTAGCGCTCCCATTTCTGCCACGATGCTTCTAGCGTAGGCCCTTTGAGTTCGGGGCGCAGGAGAGGGAGGTCTTGGAAGTCCCAGGAGGTCTCGAAGTTATTCCAATCGGTGCGGGCGAGGGAGGTCAAGGAACGGGCGAGGGCCGAAGTCCCCTTGGCCACGTGGGCCAGGGGAATCTTCGCAACGTCTCCAGGTACGTAGTTCATTGTTGGAGCCAGAGCGCCCAGACAGGCTCGTGCCACGACGGAGTTGAGAACCAACAGGATCAGTTCAAGATTCTCCTCGCAGAACATTGACGAACCACCTGAACTGAAGAGAAAGCCAGGCGGCGTATGACGGAAACTCGCGGGCCCAGTCGTGACAGAGCTCCAAGTAATATTGGGTTTGAAGTAGTATTCCTCGCTCCGTATCTCCTTCGTGTAGCTTCCTCCGCCGTATCGGGCGACGATGAATGATTTCAGCTCTTTGCCATCATCTTTCCAGTTGATCAGCGTCTCGTTGAGCCCAAACCACCTTCGGTTGCCGCCGCCCTTGTTGAGAGGGAACCATTTTCCAGGGGACTCGCGGCTCATGTTGCGGCCGGCGACGCCGAATTCCGTGCTGCTCCATCCGACCTCAAACCAAAGTCGGACAAAGCTTGCGTCGTCCAGTGTAACTAGCCCTTTTCGCACGACAGCGGCACTCGCGAGGGGCGGGAATCCTTCAAAGGCAGCGACGAGCGCGGGACCGCACCAGTAGGCGACCGGACTCCCGGGAATCTTGTCCATGTCTCTGGCCGCAATATCAAACCGGAGGCCCCCTCCTGACGCGTTGGCCAACCTGAAGAGACCTTCTTTGGCTGCCTCGCTGTCGCCGTCGACCAAGCGGAAGTAGCGGCCGCGCCCGTTCCGCAAGGACCCTTTGAACGCGACGAACGCAGTCGCCTGGACTACCTCACCGCCAATAGTGTCGAACGCGCGTGGGCCCAGATGCGCCATGGTTACGATGAACTTCGACGAGAGCAACTGCCGTCGCAATGCTTCATAGCTCGAGAGAAACATCCAGTTCTGCATAGTGATTAGGGCGAAATAGGCGTTATCACGAGCCAGAGTGGCGCATCGTTCGATGAACATGGCGAACAGGTCGGATTTCGAGTCGGGGAACCTCTCAGAACTGAAGCGGCGAACACAGTCGTTCATCGCCCCACCCCCCAGATACGGCGGGTTGGTAACCACCACGTGGTAGCGCTGGGTGAGCATCTCCGCTTGGGTGAGGGCGAGGAGAACCTTGCGCTGGGTCTCTGCAAGGAGGAGGTCAGCGGGAGCGGGAGCGTTCGCTATTTCGGTCTTGAGCTGGATGATCTCCGGCTCAGTGAGGATGGGCTGGACGAGCGAGCCGAAGGTGGAGGTGTTCTCCCGGAACTGATAGACCTGTTGGAGGACCTTAGCGGTGAAGAGACGGGTGAGGCCGCTTGAGCTGAGCCAGGCCTTGAGCTCCTCAGCCTCGAAGGGAACGTCTTCCAGGCACACGACTTGCGGTTGGATCGCTCCCCGGAAGGCGTTTCTCGACTTCTCCCGAGCTTTGGCGAGGAGAGCGAACTGGGCGAGCTGGGTAGCCCGAGGGCAGATCTCCAGGCCATAGAGGTTGTGGGTGAGGATCTTTGTAGGGATATCGGCGGGGGCGTAGCCCTCCTCCTCATAGATCTGATAGAGAAGGTCGAAGGCGTAGGTGAGCATGTGCCCGGAGCCGCAGGCGGGGTCGAGAAGCCGGATGTCTTCTGGACGCTCAACGGTGAGGGAGTCAGCCGGAGCTTGCCCGTCCGGGTCTTCGACATAGTACGGCATGGAGGCGCGAAGAGATGAGCGGGGACGGGAGCGAAGCCACAGCCGCCCCAGGGAGTTCTCGACGAGATAGCGCACGATCCAGTGCGGGGTGAAGAGCTGGGTGACGGCGGGGATGTCCTCGCTGGGGACGGCCGTCTTGCGGGCCATCACCTGGTCTTTCTTCTCGGAGATGTAGAACTGATAGAGCCAGCCGAGGATCTCCACCTCAGCGCAGTCCTCGTCAGTGATCTCGCTCCGGAAACCGTGGGCCACGGAGTGGTCGGTGAGGAGGTCATCGGGAAGAAGGAGTTCGGTCTCGTCATCGAGGCGCTCAAAGAGAAGGGGCAAGAGCGCGTGGTAGTAGCGGCAGGCGGCGAGCACCAGGTGGCGATAGACCTCGCCCTGGGGATCGGACGAAGGCAGGCGGCCATCGAGAAGATCTCCGAGCCGAGCGGGATCGGTATAGGGCCTCAGCTGATCGGGGATAACCTCGGTCCGAACCAGACGCAGAATCTCAGGCTGGGTCTCGGAAGCCGAAGCGGGCGTGACGATCCGCACCCGGAAAGGGTGCCAGCCGCGGGCGTCTAGGAATCGCAGGGCCGCCAGGCGGTTGAACCAAGTGTAGGCGACTCGCTCGATGAGCTGAGAGCGGTTCTGTACGGACTGGGCCCGGAGGCGCTCCACCTGTGCCGACGCAGCCCGCAGATCGGGTGTGTCGGCAGTGAGGACGTAGTCAAGCTTGCGTTCGACGGCCTCCAGCAGGTCGCGGCGGGCCTGTTGGGCGAAGGGCTTGAGGGAGGAGGTATCCATGGCGCTCAGAGTGTGACCTTGTTGCCTTTGGCAAGCTCAACCGCGATGACCGACCGGAGTGCATCCAGCCAGCGCTCCAGTTCCGCTTCGGTCGAAATGAACGCCAAGTCCAAGTGCGGCTTCAGGCTTGTCACGGGAACATACCGGACTGGAGGCGGAGGCGGTTCATCCTCCGGCGTCTCTGGTGTTGTCAGAGCAGCCACGAGCGCAAGCTGGGCAGGGTACTCCTCGGAGAGATAGCGCGCGAGCCGGTTGCGGACTCCGCTGATGTATTCCTCCGCATCTATCGCCTCGCGAGCCGCGGCGGATTTCTGCATCACCTGCGCCTGCTGAGTGTCGCTGAGCTGCGAGTGTTCCGGCAGGGCTCTGATCTTCGCCTCGCATTCCGCGATGGCGGTCAGTGCCTTGTGACACTCGTCGGTGAGCAGGGCATCGATGAGACGCTTCACATCCGCCATAGCCACTCTAGCCTTGGGCAGCAGCTCGCCTCGATAGGGGGCACCCGATTCCGCGACGGCCCTCAGAGGCTCGAGATTCTCCGGCGGGACGTCTCCGAAGTTCGCCCTCTCGGTCGCCAGGAAGGTGATGACCTCGTCATAGGCGATGCGCTGCTTGCCGTGCATGAAGCCCTTGATAGGAGCGATGGTCTCCTGCTTGGCCGTGAGCAGCTCTTGGGAGAACTCATCCAGCTGGTTGAGGAGATACGGGTAGTCCTTCTGAGAAATGGCTTTGAGCCGGTTCTTCACGGGCTCTAGGTCGCTCAGGAACGGGTACGTCGCCTTCTGATCGAGCAGCAATTCCAGGTCACGCGCCTCGCACGCAAGCGCCTCCAGGGTCAGCTGGGCGACCGACCGGGCATCGGTCCCGTCGTTCGGGCGATCAAAGAAGTCGTGATGGAAGTTCTTGAGCGCCGCGACCACCTCGGGCGGCCACTGCTCCTGCAGACTGATGCGCACCGTTCCATGATGCTTGGAGTTCCGAAATGCGTCGAAAGCCCCTTGCGCATCGAGCAGCTCCGCCTGCCTGAGTTCCAGCTTCCCCATGCGGAATAGCCGAGCTACTTGCACGAGAACACCCATGACAGGCCAGCCGTACGGCCGCTTCCCGAAGTCGCGCACCATCTCCTCGACGGTGACCCGTTCCTTGTCCGTCTTCTGAGTGCGAAGCACGTTCGTGAGGACCTCTTGTTCAGCCTCGGAGAGCGTGTGCCCGCCGCCGGCCATGAGATCGTCGGGGTCGAGCAGGGTCTTTCTTAATTGCTCTTCGTTGTAGGTGCCCCTGAGCATCCGCAGGCTGGGGTAGGCGAACGAGATCAGCTCCTGGCCGGCCTTCTGGAAGCGCGTCCGTGCTTCACCCTCCCCAATGTCGGTGAGCTTCGAGCCGTTCAGGTAGAGGACGGCTTTCCCCATAAGATCCTCGCAACGCTTCTGCAGCTCGCTCCTGTTGGTGCTGTTCTGCTGACTGCGGCGATCGAGGATCTCGCGACGGGTGGAATCGAAGTGCGTCCCCGGGTTCTGCTGGATGTACTTGCGCGTCTTGATGAACAGACGAGCGTCGTCTATCACGCGAGCATCAGCGGGCAGCACGGCCAGGAGTTCAGCCTTACCCGTATTCTGCGCCGCCAGCGTGTACAGATCGCCGTGATGGGGATGGTCGGCGGTGATCACATTGACGGAGAGCTCCGCATCCTTGCCCACCAGGTGGTCGTCCAGGCGACGGGCGTAGGAGTAGTCCTGGCCGTTCACGTCGTAGCGGATCTTGGGGTCGCGCAGGATGTCGGCGAAGAAGATGTCGGACAGGAGCTTGGTCTGCTCGGACTCGTCGATCTCCGTGCCCTTGATCTCTGTCTCGATGTCCTTCTCGGTGTCGGTCAGGAACTCGTAGAGCTCGCCGTTCCGCTGCAGGTAGGACTGCTGCTCGAGGAGGTTGAGGGCCTCCCGCACCGCCTTCTCGTGAGCCTGCATGTTGATGTCCGGCCGGTCGATCAGCAGGATGGCCACGTTTCGCGGACTGGGCTTAAACGATGTGACCCATTTGAGCAAGAAGAGCGCCTTGAGGATGCGGGCAGCGAGCGGATCGTCCAGGTGATCCTCCGCCTGTTGTACGGAGGTCTGCATGTCGCCGCGGATGGTCGCCGACATGCCGTCGAACATCTTGTCGAAGGTGGCCAGACCACCCACGTCCTGTCCACTCAGATATACGACCACATCTTGAAACACCTCGAGCATCGACCGCTCGCCCACAGACGTCTGCCTGCCGGTGAACGCATCGTGGCGAGAGAGCTGCTCAATGGCCCGCTGGAAGAGGTCGAACTGATAGGGGACGAAGGGGTAGTAACTGCAGAACTCATCGCTCCCACGCCAGGTTCGGTAGGGCATCGAGCCATCGCCGAACCGATACATGGTCTGCAGGTTCTCCTTCTCCCTGTCGTAGACGCTGGTGAGAGCCTCGGGCTCCGCTTCAGTCTTGGCCAGCAGGCGCCTCTGGATGACCTCGCGCACGTCGGCGCTCGTAAGATTCACGCGGCTCTTGAAGCGCCCCTGGATCTTGGTGAAGTCGTCACCCTCTCCCCTGCGCAGCTCTCCCAGGACGTTCTTGAGATCGCCCTGGGAGGTGACGAACACCCAGGCCCTGCCCTGGCAGATGGTGGCCAATGACTCGGCAATGGTCTGCAGGTTGAGCATGAGCCGAGAGTCCTGACCGATGAACTGCCCCACCTCGTCGGCGAAGAAGTTGAGGCGGAAGTCCGGCCCCTGTCTGTCGATGTAAGCCTTCACCCGCCTGGCGAAGTCCTCGGGCGAGACCTTGTAACCCTCACGCTGCCGATCGAAGAGCTTCAGGCCCTCGTCGTACGATTTGCCGAAGAACTCAGCGTAGACCTTGGCGAACGTCTCGTTCTCCAGGGTCTCCAGCACCGGCAGGTCCTGTTCCCAACTCCGACCGCTCACCGCCGCGTAGGTCTGCTTGAAGGCCTCAAGCTCGCCTCGAGAGTCAAGGTCGTACTCGAACTGGGCGATGTGACCCTGCTTGGCGTAGTAGCCCTGGAGCTCGTTGAGGACCTTGACGAACACCTCGAGTACGGCCGACTCGCGATCGCCACCGATGGCATCGGACTTCTGGTCGATGTTGAAGAGGATGCTGCGCGAGGGAATCTTGATGGCCTTCTGGAGATCCGCCCGCAGGAACTCGTCGTCGAGCTTGGGTATGAGGATGTCGGCGGCCTGAGCTCCGCTGGGCAGCGTCCGGTTCTCCAGCACCAGCGAGAGGATCGCGAGGAGGTGCGACTTTCCGGAGCCGAAGAAGCCCAGCGAGATCGAACTCCGTTGGCCTTCGTCCTCTCCTGGCTCACGTACTGCTCCATGAGGGCAGTTAGACCCTTCGAGATCTCCCCGGTGACGACGCCATTCCTCGACCTCGTTTTCGAGATTGCGATCGTCATCGGCTTTGATGACCCCTTCGATGGACGGTAGCCAGGTTTACTGAACAGGTCACGTATCTTCATGGGCCCCTCACGGTCGATAGTGAGCCAGATTGAACGCGCGGTAGTACGGGCGATAGAGCGGCGGCGTGGCCTGCGATCCGAAGAGCCTGAGCACGGAGGCACCATTCTCTTCCTGCCTGTACTCCCCGGGAAAGAACATCACGACAGGCCGCTTGACCATCGCGGGCTGGAGCGACTCCAAGATGGTGTGGGTGCGCAGGAACGGGAACACCCTGCCCACACCTAGCAGTAGCGCCAGCTGTACGCCGTCGTCCCCTACCTTCTTCATGAGCCGGGGGATGAGCCGGGTCTTCGGGTCGGCCAGGTTGGACATCATGTCAAGGAGCTTCTGCTTGCCGATGGAGCGCTCCTTCTCCAGGATCGGCTGAAGTCGGCCCTCCTCCTCTAGTTGCTCGAGGATGAGATCGAAGAGGTCCACCACGGCCACCGAAACGCCGTGAGTGCGAAGCCGCGTGGCCAGGTGGTCGATCATGATCCGCACCTTGTCCTCGTCCTGAGGCTCGTAGGTCTCGATGAAGATGGGGACCTCGTTCGCGAGTCCCTTCATGGACAGGAAGTGCGGATGGCTGAGAATGCGGAACAGGCGCTCGCTCTGGTCAGCCACCGTTAAGCCCCTATCCTGCCGATTTCGTCATCGGGAATGAGAAACCCCGCGAGCCAGCACCGATCCTCGGCAATGATGGCCGAGCGGACCTCCGGGGGGAGCAGAGCCCGACGCAAGTCGAAGTCCTTCGGACCCTCACCCAGGATGCCGACCTCGCGGAGCATCCTGAAGAGCACCTGGCGGATCTTGGCTTTCGTGCTGGCTGTCAACTCCTGCACCTCGGGATGGGCCAGGCCCTCCGTCGCCAGGAAGTCCTCGTAATCCGAGGGCCGGAGCACCCGGTCATGGCCCTCCATCTTGGCACGAAGCGATTCGGAGGCGAAGGCATAGATGAACGGATTCAGCTTGAGCACCGACAGCCACGCGATGGCCCTGCGGGCGTCTGCCGAGCCTTGAGCGAGGATCTCCAACTGCCCACGCGAGAGTGTCTGCAGGCGCTGACGCACCTCCCGCTCCATACGCACACCACTTGCCGGATTCTTCGCTTGCAGCAGATTCTCAGACAGCGCTCGCCGGCGGGTCTCGTCCCAGTCACCGGACTCGAGGTACAACTCAGCGACGATCCGGGCCAGTTCTGGACGCAGCGAGGCGGCCGTGAAGGCCAGCGAGTACTTCTGGGTGCCGCAAGAATTAGGAAGCATCCGCACCCCGCGCGTTGGCAGTGTTCACCCGTATCCTACTCAGGCGAGACTAGACGGTGAGTCTCCTCCCCTTGCCTCAGATATCGGCGACTTGTGCCTTATGGTACAACGTTGGTCGGACAGACGGGAGGCTGACCTCAACCAGCACTGTGCGGATGCACAGGATGTCCGGCTGCCTGGGCCGGAGGACCCATGAGGGACTCGGGTGACTAGCGGCCAGTATCCATCCGGCATGCTCCGGTACGCGGCAACTGAGCACGGCGCATCGCTGCCTCCAGGCTGATCGTCCAAATGCCTCTCCGCGTGCACAGAAGGTACCTTCCTGGAGGTCAGGCGTACGCGACAGGCATTGGCTTGCCCGAGCCGATCCGCGGAGACGACGGTGGCGACCACGGTCTTCGCCGCCTCCGCCTTGCGCGCCGGAACCGAGCAGAACTTCCGGGGACCCGCGCCGGAGGACCCGTCAGATGCTCGGGCAACTAGCTCCCCGTACTGGGGCTCCGGTAGTCCCCTGGTCCCGTAGGTGACCCGGCCCGTGCTCAGACGAGGCGCTGCGTTGCAGATATCGCGTCCGAATACCTCTCCGCGTGCACGGAAGGTATCGTCCTGAAGTCAGATTGGGCGGAAAAGTATCAGAGCGCGTCGACCGAATCGAGGTCAAGGGAAAGACCTCTCTGCACTCTGGTCGCTGAAGGAGGGCCATTTGCCGCGTGACAGCGCGATAGGGGCTAGCAGGACGAACGTCTTGCACACTTGCTATGTGTCACACAGGAACCGTGCAAAGCACTCCCGGTCCTCGAGCAGGGCCATGATTCGCTCGCCGTCACCTGCCGCGAACGCTTCTTCCAGTCTGCGCTGGTAGCTGTCCCACCGGGGCACCCCCTTATCGTAGAGGTTGTACTCCGGCCCCGCCTCCGCCAATATCGAACTTACCCTGTTCATCGATCCGTGCATGGCGGTCCTCGCACTCGCCTCCCAGCGCAGTCTTGCTAGGAGCTCCTCCTTACACTTCTGAACCCTGCTTCTGACTCCCCTCGGTAGGCGGCACCCCTCGTAGGTGTGTCGCGTCAGTAGCTTGATCTCCTCCCCTCTTACTACCATACCGAACCCTGCGGAGTGGACCCTCGCCGTCACCTCACGTGCCGACTCACTCATCTCGGCGATTGCTGGGCCACGACCAATCCCAAGCCCTCCACCATCCGTCCTCTCCGCCACGCCGCCACGTGTCGCCTCCGACGCCACTTCGGTAAGTGACGGAGCCGCCACGGAGCCATCGGGTGTGGCGGGGGATCCCATGGCCTCCACCGTTTCGTCAGCGCACTGTGGCGGTGTGGCGGGGAGATAGCGGTCAAAGGCGTCCTCGAACTGCTCGCGGAGGTAGCCCTTGTGATTGCAGTTCTCTCCCTCGCGGATGCTGCGAGGTCGGATCCCGAAGGGCTTGAGGAGCCGCGCCAGGCCAGCCGGACTGAGCTCGCGCCCACGGCTCCATTCCGGCCACGGTCTTTCGTCCATTGCGTTTAGGGCGGCGAGGATCTCCTGCGTTGAAAGTCGATCGTGGGCTTCGAACAAGGTGCGTAGGTCTTCAAGCACCATGATGCCGGCTGTCTCCTCCTCGGCTGCGCCGCTCAGCAGGAGAGCCGAGTTCCGCGCCCGCTCTGGCCACGAGCCGCCTACGACCTCGGCGATAGCAAGAAGTGGGCGCCAGTTGTCTGCCAATCGATTGCCAAAGCCGGGTGGTATGTAGGGCTCATGCAGCCGCAGCACCTCGAGGTGATCCAGGGCCCACCGCGCCATCTTTCGCCGCAGTGGCAAGAGCTCATCTAGCTGATGGAGGCGCAAGGGCATCACGTCCTCGCCCTGGGTTTTACGCTGAAGACGGACGTGGACGCTCCGGGAAGCCAGCGTTGCCGGCAACTTGCCGATCATGGCAATCGCCTTGGGAGCCCAGGTACTAAACCGGGCAGGCTCATGGTCTTCCCCTACGGTGCGAACGATGGACGCGGAGCGCCTCGCGTGGCCACAATTAAGTACCCCGCGGAGCTCGTCGTTGTCATTGAGGAACGTGTCCGCCTCATCGATGAGCAGAGTGGGGCTGTACCTGTCCATGGTCCGAAAGACAGCGGCGGCGGTGATATTGCTGGCCGGAAGGGCACGAGGGACCACCGCCCCCAAGAAGGTCATAGCGACTGTCTTGCCGCACTCGGGCGTCGGAGATGTGATTCCGAGGATGGGCGAGATGTCGGCCGCATCGTGCGCGTGAGCGTGGACGCACCATAACGCCATGCCTTCGGCCGCGCCGGGGGGAAGCCACACATGTCGGCGAATGACGGCGCACAGCTCGTTCAGCAGGTCTTCCCCGTCCACCTCGTCTGGATAGGGCTCCGGTTCGTCTGGGAAGAGCTCTCCGCTGTGCGACCGACTGTGGCGACGAGCGCTGACCAGTTTGTCCAGCCGGGTGACCCTCATCCCCAGTTCCTTGGCCGCCTGGATCCGTTCCCGCTCGTAGGCGGTCTCGCTCAGCGCTGCGAGCCGGGCCAACTCGGCCTCGAACCGGCCGCTGTCATCCTGGCTCTGGTCGCTGCCACGTTCGTACTCGTCCCGGAGCTGTCGCCAGCCCCACGTACACGAGTCGTGGTGGCATCCGGCGCTCAACGCGCCGTTTGGCAGTTGCAGGATGAAGGCCTCCCCGCGGTTGTGATCCGAATTGAAGGGGCAGGTGGCCAGTTCGTACAGATCCCCACTCTCGTCGCGCTTCACCTTGCGCACCTCAAGCCCATTACGCTCGATGAAGGCTTCCACGTCGAACCAGGGGCCCTCGGGGACACCGCCCGTGGAGCTGCCAAGGCCAAGCGCGAGCCCGGCCACTTTTTCGAGGAGGGCATCCGAGACCGTCTCCAATTCCACCGGAGCGGAAAGGACACGTGAGCGTCGATGCGGTCGCTCGGCAAGGTTCTCCCCTTTACACGCCATAGTCCCCGGTACCTTGACGATGCGAGCGGCGTTGTAGACGCCCGTGTCTACATGCAGGCCACCCTCGTCGAATCGAGCGGCCAGGGCAGTCAGCAACCGCTTCACCAGATCGCGGCCGGCTTCATCATTCGCGAGGTCGATACGATAGAACAGATGAGCGCCGTTCCCGCTCATGACAGCGGCGCCTTCCGGCCAGCCGCACTCGTCCTCGAGAAACAGCCGAATCCGCTGCGCGACGGCCAGGCAGGACTCGAGCTCTTCATCTGTGGCGGATGTCCCGGAAGGACGCTGATAGTCGACGTCAATGAGCAAAGCTCGACGGCGCAGGATGTCCCTGTCGGCGGAGGTGGTGTGGACCAGCTCCTCGAGGCGATTAAGAGCGCCTGCGTTTGCGGGCGGCCTCACCGGATTGAGGGTCAGGTAGATGCCGGGAACCCGCCCATCGTAAGAGGCTAGGGCAGCCGCGGCGGCCTCGGCATCGTCAAAGTAGCCGGAGACAGTTCCGCTGCGTCTTGCTCGGGGTATTCTGATTTCGAAGACTTCGCCGGGCCGGTGCAGCAGGGAGATCGCCTGCCGGGCGATCTGGGTATCGTAGCCGTTGTGACTCTCCATGGCTCAGACTTCGTTCTCGACGCTACGGCCCTCGATCCTCTCGATCACCTGGCGCCGGGGGATGAAGTTGCACTTGCCCATCTTGAGCACAGGGATACCAAAGAGCGTCGAATACTGCCGCACCTCGGCGTACATGGAAGGCAGACCGGGGCCATGTGGCAGAGCCTGCTTGATTTCGCGGACCGTTGTGAGCGGCCGGTTGTCCGCCTTGAACTGCTCCCATGCCGTCATGCGTACCATGTCAACCAACCTCCTATTTCACATCATAGTAAACAGTTTATCTAAACGATGACCTTGCGTCAAGTCTTGGCCTCATGGTTTAATGTATGCATGTCTGTGGCGCGCCGGGATCGGCCGCTGCAGTGGCGAGCTGCACGAATGGAGGTACGGTGTCGAGCGAGGATGCCGCACGAGAAGACAAGGCAAGGTCAAAGCCTCGGCGCTCATCGAAGACATTCCGGGGGAACAAGCGCACGCCGGTTGAGGGAAAGCGCTTTCCCTCCGAGATCTTCGGGGACAATGTTCGGCTTTTGAGACACAGGCGCGAATTGCGCCAGCAGGATCTGGCTGAGTGGATGAATAACCTCGGGTTCTCCGGCTGGTCCTACGTTACGGTGTCCGATGTTGAGCGGGGCATGCGGAGCACCAGCATCGATGAACTATTCGCGCTGGCGTTCGCGCTCAAGGCGCCGGTGGTCAAGCTGCTCGACCCCTGCTTCACCGGCAATCGGGGCCAAGACATCGACCTCGGCTTTGAGCATTTCGAACAATGGGCGCCCAGGGATCCGCGGGCGTTCATCGTGCCGAGCGGTGATCCATGGGCACTGGAGCAGGGTGATGTGACCTACGACCGGTATCGGAGCCAGTTCGAGCGACTCGTGGAAGACGCCGAGCAAGGTCTCCTGTGAGGGGCTCCCTTCGCAAACGGGGCGGTGGCTGGGAATGGCGGGCGCGCACACCCGACGGCCGCCATGTGAGCAAGGCAGGCTTCGAGACCCGAAAGGCGGCCCAAGAGGCGCTCACCAAAGCGCTGGCCGCCATGGCTGACCAGCGGTTCGTCCGTCCCGATCGGCTGACGGTCGAGGACTATCTCACCGACACCTGGCTCCCGGCCGCCAAGCCGACCGTGGCCTACACCAGCTATATCAACTATGCGAGCGTCATCGCCAACCACATCGTCCCGAATATAGGGGACATCCCTTTGCAGAAGCTCACGCCGGGCCACGTGAAGGCCATGTACGCCGAACTGTCTCAATCGGGGCACCGGGCCAGCACGAAGAAGAAGCCCAAAGGGCTCTCGCCCAAGAGCATCCGCAACGTGCACACCACACTGCATCGAGCCCTCAGCGACGCCGTCGAGTGGGGATACGTGGCCGGCAACGTGGCCAGCCGCGTGAAACCACCCAAGCTGAACGCCGAGCTTCACATGAAGGCGTGGACCGCCGCCCAGCTGCAGACCTTCCTCGCCCACACGAGCAAGGACCGCTGGTATCCGCTGTGGCGCCTCCTTGCCCTGACCGGCATGCGCCGGGGTGAGGCCATGGGACTGCGCTGGTCGGATGTCGATCTCGAGGCCGCTCGCATCTCCATAGTCCAAGCACGCAGCATCTGGGGGATCTCCTCCCCCAAGACGCCCCGCAGCCGCCGGTCTCTCGACCTGGATCCGGAGACGGTGGCCGTGCTTAGACGGTGGCGGCGCCAGCAGCTCGAGGAACGCATGCTCTGGGGAGAACTCTGGACTGACACCGGCCTGGTCTTCACACGCGAGGACGGCCGGGCCGGGCACAGCGACACCGTGACCGGCGTCTTCGTCCGTGAGCAGGCCCGGGTCAACAAGCAGCTGGCCGAGGAGGCCCTTAAGGCTGACACGGAACCAGTCCTCCTTCCCCAGATCCGGCTGCATGACCTCCGACACACCCACGCCACGCTGCTGCTCGCCAACGGCGTGAATGCCAAGGTCATCTCAGAACGGCTTGGCCATGCATCCGTCGCCTTCACGCTCACGACCTATGCCCATGTCCTTCCCGGACAGCAGATGGAGGCGGTCACACGCTTGGCCGCTGTCATCGACGGGTAGCCAAGGCGCTATCCTCTTCTGAGCTATGTGCGAGGAGCCTACCCAGATGACCTACGCCGAAGCCTGCGCGCTTCTGGGCTACGCCACGCCACCGCTCCTCTCGAGGGAGGATCGTCGGGAGCTCGTAGAGCGCGTCGTTGGAGCGAGCGAGCAGGGGACGAGATCTATTCCGCCCGAGACGGCCAAAGAACTCCGCGACGAGTACGAGCCCTCACACATGACCTACGAGGATGCCTGCGCGCTTCTCGGCTTCGACCATCCGCCCGACTTGGACGCCTGGTCCCGGGATCTCGTCCTTCGCTTCGTCAAGGTGAAGAGCGAGAACGGCAGGTGCTCCATCGATCCACGCCTGGCAACCTTGTATCGCGCCGAGATCGAGGAGTTCGGTTAGCCCGACCGACGAGATCCCCGATCGGTCCCCGCATGCCCCTCTGGAGGCTATCTTCGGACCTGCCCGTGGGCAGCCGTGTGGGCAGACGACATGCAGCTCGCTACTATCCTCGGATATAGCGCTGCGTGCGGAGCGGGTTCGAAGCATCTGACATGGCCGCCGATGGCCACCGCACCTTCGGGCCCCAAACCCGAAGGCACACCCGGCGACTCACCGCTTCTTGGCTCTCGCACGCTTCACCTTGAGGCTGTCAATCCGACAGGCTAGGTCAAACTCGAGCCCCAGCGGTGTGGAGATCTGACCCGTGCCAGGGGGTTCCAGCCTGTCACGTGGCCACTGGCGGAGCTGCCACAAACACGGACTGGAATACCTTCTGCACCCCTCGCACCAACTCCTCAGCATCGGACTCGTCAGGCTCCTGGGCTCGCGCATGGCTGAACTTGTTGCGGAGGCTTGTTAGGCGGAAAAGAAGCGCCGCGTCATCTTCCGACAGGGCCTCAGCATCCCGAAGAGCCACCACAAGATCGCCCAATGCCGGCTTGCGCTTGTCCAAGATCACACCGTTGTCGGTGCAAGCCGCACTGAGCTTGTGCTCGAGCACCACGCCGGCAACAGCGCCGGCAGCCCGCACAAAACCCTTGGCCAGCAACTCACGTGACTCTTCAAGCTCATCCGCAAACAGATCGGCGCGGAGTAGTCCTTTGATATTCGCGACTGCGCTCCTGAGTACTTCGCCAATGGAGTCGAAGATCTGATATTGCAGATTGAAGAGTATGAACATGCGTCGGTTGAAGTCATCCCAGGTCATGCTCTCCGGCTTGCGACCCAGAATCCAGTCTTGAATGGTCATCGTCTGGTCGTCTATGAAGATCCGGGAACCCGGCGCGTAATACAGACTTTCGAACTCCAGGGACCGGTGGGGGATAACCTGCTGCACGAGGAGAGAGGCACGAGTGAACCAATCACTATAGTGCGATTCCAGTTCAAACTCTTCCTCGATACCGACCACTCGGTCATTGTTGCCCTCGGGGTCAAGGAAAGCGGCTTCGCTTGCGTCACAGTGAAGCTCGACGGCCTTTCGACGCAGCTGCTCGTATTCTGCCAGGATGCTGTCCGCCGTCTGATGCTTCATCGAATCTTGCCCTCCCTCCCAAGTTCACTGCGGAAGCCCCACATTTATATCGATAGTCACCGATGACAACTTGAGCGTGGGATGCACATGATCACTGGTTGGATGAGTGATAGGAGGCTCATCCTGGGCATGGCCGAGTTGAGGGACACGCATCCTGAGTAGGTTCGATATCTGACCAATAGATTCGTCTGAGAGCTGGCCGGCTGGAACGGTCAGCCTGCGGCTAACCGGGAATCAGCCGAAAGAGACTTGCATTCTCGGCTGAAGCCCGAGGACATGTGGCGTTTCGTGGACGAGAGTTGTCCCTCCCGAGCTGCTGAGGGTCATGCCGCTTTTTCACTGTGAGTGTTTCATGCACATGGACTCACGTCGCGTGCCCACTCGGGCGTCATCAGCGGGCTCTGGATATGTCAGGCCTCTTTCATCCGTGGTCGACTTCTCGGCGTGCTACGCGGCTCTGCACGCGGGGATTCACCGTCCCTCCTGCGTGAACTCGACCAACCGATACATCGGCTGACCGTGGACCATGATGACCGCGCCCTCTTGAGCTTGGAGACCGCCAGCCTTCATCAGCCCCTTGGCGATGGGAGACTCCCAAGTGATGATGCCCGCCGCCGGGTCTGGCCCCCGTCGGACGATCTGGCGTGTCACCTTCTGTCCCGACTCGATCTCAATCAGTCCCACCGTAAGGCCGATCAGCTCTTCACCTGGCCGCGGCCGAAGATCCCCAACGTCCGGTTCATAAGGACACTCTGAGCGCAGCACATCGATTCCAACGGTTCTCTTGATGACCGTACGCACCGTGCGACAGAAGTCACAGCGCCGGTCATATCCGCGACCGGAGACGGTCATCATGACCCCATCGAAATCGACACGGGCGCGCGGTCGTTTCACTCTGGCCCAGTGTTCGAGGATCGCCCGCATCTGCGACTGGACCTCCCCTGAAGTCCCCTCGAACCAGGTGTCACACTCGATCAATTCGCCGTCGTCGTACTGTCTCTCGGGAATGCCATCGAAGACTAAGTCGCTGTTGACAGTGCGTAGTCGCCCCCTGTCGTCTGCCGATACGGCGACCGGGACAGGAGCTGGCGCGGGTGGCGACGCGTCGTGACGACGAGCGGACTCGGTCGGTCGGCGTACGGGTCGTGCCGGCGCACTGGCCGCATGCCGTGAGACGCGGGGGGTCTGCGTTCCGCCCGACCCGGCCGAAGCCGAGATCAGGTTACGCATGAGACGTGTGATGTCCTCCTCGAGTCGCTCCGACGGCACATTCTCCAATGCAGCGGCCAGCATGCTGTCGTTGAGCAAAACATTGATGTAGACGAGCCCCGTCTCCTTGTCGACTATGACGGGCAATTTGGACCTCCTGCTCGTGATGGTGCGTCAGTCCACATGCGTCGGCGCCCGAGCATTTACCACAAGTCTGCCCGTGCTAGTAGTTGCCGCGTGCGCCACTAACCGCCGGGGGCTAGAGCTGTGGATCCTCCTCGTCGGAATAGGTCTCATCATAGATTTCTTTGAGGATGCGGCCCTCGTAGGTCCAGTAAGGAGAAGGCTGGACCTGGTAGTCGGTTCCCATGAGCTCAGTCGTGACTCGGGTCAGTGAGCTGACTTCGCCATCGCGCTGAACCCGACGTTCGTCCACCACAACAACACGTACGTCTGGGTCATTGCGGTAGGTGAGGACCGAGCCTGCAGGAATCCCCATCTCCGTGAAGTTCATGCGCGGACGCTTGTTGCGTTTCATCGTTTCTCGAGACTCGCGCTCGTCATTGTCGAGGCCTTCCGACAGCTGCTGCTCGACCTGAGGTGTGACGTCACTGACCGAAGGAAGGCGCAGGATCGCGATGACCCGTTCGGGTTCGATGCGAAAGAACTCACGCTTTGGGTTCACGCGGTGGTCCCCGAAGGCGGTATGGAACGCTGCCTCGACCTTGCCGCAGTCATCGACTTCGCAGGCATACACACACTCGAAAGGAACCGGAACGCCAGTGGTGTAGAGCTGAGCGAGGCGGGCGGAGAGCTCCACCTGTGACGTCTTGCCGATCTTGGTCAAGCCGGGCATGGCGGGGTTGGTCAGCACGTATACGATCTCACGAAGACTCACAGCACATGGCCTCCACAGTCGCTATCACCTCTGGCGCGGCAGGCGCGCTCGCTGTCCATGGTAGCTGACAAGGTCCGCACACCAAGGGCGCCACTAGCTGGGGCCAAGCAGCCCAGGGGCCACCTTAGCGACCCAGTGCGCGTGCAGCCTGCTCCATAGAGCCGAGTGACTTCCCAGCCGCCCGGCCTGCCGCGGATGTACCAGCGGCAGCAACTTCAGGGCGTGGCCGGCAATCTCCATGTCACGGGGCCGACCGTAAGTCTCCGGCGTCTCGCCGTACAAGCCGAGTGCTGGCTGAGACCCGTAATACTGGGCAAACCACTTGAGGGGCTGGTCTCCGAGTGTGACCAGTACATCCGGCGAAGCGGACAGAATCTCGCCCTCAATCTCAAGTCGCCTCGCCGCCGAAGCCAGGATGGAGGGGACCGAGGGAAAGTCGTAGGCAGGAAGGCCGAGTGCCTCCCGCCGTGGGTCGTATTCCCGCTCGATGGCCGCCCGCTGACGGGGGTTGCAGCGACTCTCCGGGAGAAGGTCGCAAAGCCAAGCATCGCTGCGGGTGACGCCGAGCGGTTCAAGGAACAGCGAATCCAGGGTCACCCCAGACGGGCCGTTCAGCGTCTTACTCGCGGGTATCAAGCGTCCCGCTCCGGGCGGCATTGGTATCTGCTTGATGAGCGCGTCGCCATCGTCACCGCGCCAGAAGATCTCGGGCTCAGAGGCAACCGCGAGAGCGTTGATGATCGTCTTGCCGTCCTCAGAAACCCAACGAGCATGCACAGCACTTGCATACACGCCGAGGACGAAGATGCGCTTGGGATTAATGTCGGCCTGTCGGACCGGCACAATCGGCATGCCGAATGGGTAGGTGTACACGTGTGACCTCTCCGTCCGTCGAGTATCTAGGCGTTTCTCGACAGCCATGCTTGAGGATCCTCGGGCCCCAGAATGGTCACGCCGAAGTGCTCTCTGAGCCACGCGCTGGTCATGGGGTAGATGAGCATCAGTCGTACCGGACTGTGTGACAAGGAGCGAGCCAAGATGAACGCCCCGTTACGTTCTATCGTCTCCAGCTCATATACCTTGTCGCGGACACCCTCGGGGTAGTTGGCCTGGTAGAAGGCCAGTGAGAACTTGCGTCCACCTTTCGGTGCGATCTCTTCGACCCGTGCCGGCGAATAGGACCGCATCTCCGTCCCGAATTCTTCCCCAAGCAGTTCCATTGCGTACCAGTGTCCGGGTTCTAGCGATAGTCTGTCCATGGTTCCGCCTGCCGTCGATGCGTGTCAGCAGACCCCGAGCGCTTGCATCTCAGTCTGCATCTCGGTCTTCCTCGCGGCGTTCCGCAGGACGCGCTTGTTGGTTCGCTTCATCCCGTCTTCCAACGTGGAGATCAACGTCCACGACGTGTTCTTCAGAAAACCGGAATGCCTTTGGGACGAGAGATTGATCCCGTTCGAGCACGGCTTCAACCAGGGTCGCGAGGTCGTTCCGACGCTCCTTCGGAAGTGCAGCGAGCCGTTTATCCTCGTCCATCTGATGACGAATCCGCTTGCGAGTCTCCCGGGCATGCAGGCCTTGTTCCAAGTTGTCGTAAGCCTTCGTTAGCGACTCAACTGCAGGCGGAAGGTACTTTAGACACAACCAGACGATCGAGATCAGCGGCACGTTTTGGAGGATTTCAGGGATGACAAGCTCGACCGACCCGGGGCGGACCCGTTCAACGCGAAGATACTCAGTCGGTCGCATTGCGTAGGATCGGAAGCCGCTGGGTTGCAGCCGCCCGTAGATGTGGTCAATGAGCTGAAGGTACGCAGCCATGTCGCGAAGCGGAAGATCGCAGCAGTCGGTGCGAACTATCAGTTCAAGGCGGTCACCTTCCCGTGCCCCCGGGACAAGCAACGACTGGAGTTCCCTCAGAGCGATGACTGGCATTCGCACCACAAGGTCGCGCATGAATCTCCCCTTCGTCGAGCTAACGTGTGAGCGCAACAGTGGCGCGCCCACCCCCTGCAGTTCACTCTAGCGCTTATCAGACCCGCTGTTGCGGTACCAGTTCATACAGCAGATACTCCGGAGACAGGGAATCCCAGCGAGTCACGGATATCAGCAGAAGCCTCATGCACTCCGGCGAACTTCCGGACTTCAGCCGGAAGTTCGTCTGCTGGAGCATCACGTCAAGCCTATCCGGAAACTCGGCCTTCATCCGGCGAACGTGCTCGAAGCTGTTGGTCGGGTCGCTGCCGTCTTCCGCCTGGAGAGAGCCGGTTGGCACCCCCGCCAACTCCACCAGGAGCGGGGCCGGAGACACATCAAGGAGCTGGAACAACCTACGGTGTCGTCTGTACAGACTGTCCGTGACAGCTGGGACGCCCTTGTCGACTAGTACCTGAAGAAGATCCAATGTGTAGGTGAGCAATTCTGAACCGTAGCGCTTGTTCACGGCATATCGCACTGCGGTCCCGGGAGACGGCGACACGTACGTTTGCCCATGCTGGAAGTTCCGTGAGCCAGCCCGCTGCTGAATCATTAACTCAAAAGAGTGGCGCCTACGCTTGTATATGGCATGGTCCGCCGCGTGCTCATCGAGCAAGGGCTGAATATCTCGGGCGAGATCCAACACTCCCAGCTCCTCGAGAGGATCCTTCGCTCCCAGACCGAGCCGGCGGATATCCTCAAGGAACAAGGTCGAAGTGCCGTGATACAGCGGCAAGTCGAACACTTCGCCAGCGGTCTGGGCCATCGAGATAGATCCCCCTTCGCCGGTGTGCCTTGCGTGTTTCGGCTTCAATGTGGGCGCAGCGCGCCAAGTGGAAGCCGGGTTAGGCACCTACTTGTTTGATCCAGTCCCGTATGTTCACACCGAGGCGCTCGATGTCGGGCTTCGACAAGGTGCCGCTGTGCATGATCACGTTTCGCGATCTCTCCACGACGTCAAACAGGCTTTGAACCCACTCGATGGACGGAATGTAGGGTTCAAAGAGCGTGTCGTTCTTGCGAATGATGCTCACTAGATCGCCGAATTCCGTGTAGTTCAGCGGGTCGTCGCCACGCGGAGTATGCCAACGGTTCTTCTGCTCATCGTCCCGGCGACCCTCTGCGCGCTTGCGCACATGCTCACTGGTGCCTTGCGTCCACCAGTTTTCACCGAACTCCGCAATGAGCGCATCCTTCACCAAGTCCCGGGCGGAGTTCTCGAAAGCCGCCACGGCCGTGTATACGGCCGCCATCTGTTTCGCCTCTGCCACCAAGTCGTCGTCAAGAAGCTCGATGGACAACGTCGCCGCGATATCGGCGTCGAAGAATCCCTGAACGCACGGTCTGGGACGGCCGGCGCGATCAAGGGACTCTTCAGACAGAAGCCCCTTGAAGACGAACTCGTAGATGTCGCCCAATCGGCCGCTCACCTAAGATGGGTTCGCAGGCTTGCGAATATCGCATCGTAAACTGCTGGGTCACGAGACTCAGGCAGGACAATCTGGATATTGTAGACCAGGCCATCAAGCACCAGTTCTGGTGGTGCTGTTGGCTCAATCGTTACGCTTCCCGATCCGGTCCTGACCTCCGGGACTGGCGTCTGATGAGTCTTCGGGGCCGAGGATTTGAAGTCAGCGTGTTTTGCCAGAGCCAGGAAAGTCATCGCCATCTTGTCCACAACCGAATCCGATAGCTTGCCTTCGCCCAGAGTCTTGAGCTTATTCATCACATCCTGTTTGGTCATGGTATGCGCGCTCTTGTTCACTCTGAACAAGTCTGCATAGGCTTCACGCACTCCGTCCGCCAGTACTCGGGCGGACTGAGACTGATCGAGGTACTCGAAGTAGCGTTTCGTGGGCCGACCAGCGTCATCCAGGAAGCCCAGGGACTTGAGTACGTTGATGATGAGTCGGTCGTTGCTGCTGGTGAACCCGAGATCCTCAAGGTACTTCTGCGTGAACTTGTCTGGAGCCTGTGCGTTGCGCATGGCTGCCAGGATGCCGTCGAGGTTCTTCTGGGTGGTCAAGTACGCTGTTGGCAGTGCCATTCGATCCCCCCTATCGACACGAACGCTCGTGGTCAAGGGACCCTCCATTGAGCCCCCCAGAAGTGTATCTCACCCATCTGATATCACTGGCTAGTACACAGTGTGTGGCAAGCACCCCAGAATGGAGCACAGTCGTTGGGCTCTGGCCGGACAGTGGAACGACAGGCGATGGAGACGGTTCTCCTCCGTGAACTTGCGGCCGAGCTGTATCGCGCAAACAAGAGGGACTCGTCCGTCCAACGTTGGGCACATAACCCTCGCCTCATCACTGTAGCGTCTGCCAGCTCACGTCGCGCCCATTGTCTGAAGCTTCTGTAGGAAGTGCGAGAAGTCGCGCAACGTTTCCAAGTCCTCATCTGGTATGCCGTCTGGATCGAAGTGCATGACGTCATTCCGAATCTCCCGGACCCTGTCCAACTGCGTGATGACAATTTTGCGATCGATTGCGAGGCCGAGTTTGGCCCACCTTTCAGAGTTCTGGAGCAAGCGGATGTACTCACCGAATGTCAGATCCGCGACGCTCTCGACGATACGGTCTGGATCGTCTGGGTCGCGTGCTGCTTGAAGCTCCGCTGTTCCGAACCGCTCACCGATAAGCCGCCTGACATGGTTCTCGATCTCTCCGAGAAGCAGGAAGGGTTCGGTCAGTTGACGGAACTGTAGACTCAGATCGCTAGACGTCACAATCCCACTAATTACCCGATCGGCGCCTCGCACAAGTACATGGTCGTGCTCGGCGATGACGTTGATGACATCGAACAGTGAGGCAGTCGCGTACACTTCGACGTGCGAGTCCATGAAGTCCCGCACGGGCCCAATCGGCTTCGCCAGCGCCAGCCGCGTTCCTATTCCTGAGAGAGTGATCATGCCCTTCACATCACGCTCATTGGTCATGACTGGCAACTGCGAGAAGTCATTCGTCAGCATCTTGGTCAGAGCCGTCTCTAGCAAATCGTCAGGCTTCACAGATTCC
This sequence comes from Thermoleophilia bacterium, assembly GCA_040772905.1. Taxonomy (GTDB): domain Bacteria; phylum Actinomycetota; class Thermoleophilia; order RBG-16-64-13; family RBG-16-64-13; genus JAXGXJ01. The sequence continues at coordinate 128,868 of JAXGXJ010000005.1, forward strand.
GGCGTATGATTAGCGGCCTGCAGCTTGGAGACGCGGTATGTCGGATCTTGGTAGGTGTCATGTAACGAGGGGCCTTCCTCCGGAGCTCCCTCCTCCTGCGGCGGCTCCGGTTCGCTTGCATGGCTGGCGAGCTTGAATACAATGGGTGAATCGATGTATGCGGATTCGAAGTCAGGCTCGGTGACCAACCCATATGTGGTCAGGCCCTTGCGCAACGCATAGACGATCCAGTAGCCTCTACGCTTGGCATCAATCCACGAGAGGAACTCACGGATCGTGGGCGCCGGAGATGGCTCTCCCTTGCGCAGGTCGATAGCAATCTGCTCAAGACGCTCATGGAAATCCTCGTGCATGACACCCCCTCGTGTCCGTCTAACGTCTCAGCGCTTCGGCCTAGCGCTTTGTCCATGGTATCGGACAATGCGGCCAGTCAGCTGCACGGGCTAGTTAGACGGCGCCCGAGAAGGTTACGGGCTCGACCCAGAGCAGATAAGCCTCCCACACTCCCCAGCAGAGCCAACGCAATCTTCGGCGACGGTCGATTCACGGCGCGATTGCATACCCCTCTCGCAGGCCGTCAGGGTCCGTGGGCTAGTCCGGTCCAAGGGTTAGGTGACAATGGACGCAGACGCGGATGGGCGGACGCGCACAGCGCGCATCGGCACGTGGGCACGTGGGCAGCGTGTGGGCAAGACCTGGAAGAGAGCGTTTGGAAGATTGCTTCCCAAAAGTAAAGCCCCGCTTGTGACGGGGCTTTAGATGGTAGCGGGGGCAGGATTTGAACCTGCGACCTTCGGGTTATGAGCCCGACGAGCTACCGGACTGCTCCACCCCGCGCCGCTTGGAGACGGGAGTATAACACACCTGTGGACGCACAGCGCCAAGATCAGTCCAAAGTCCAACCCACAGCCATCGCACCAGGCGGCCCGGACCGCTACAATCGACCGGACAGGTAGCGGACTCTCCACACAGTGTCTATTGAGGTATTCCGGTGATCCTGCCGATACATATGTGGAGTCCGCGTTCAGGAAGGATCGAATAGGGAGCAGATGATCCGTCGCACGCTGAAATGGTCCGTCTCCGCAGGGCTGGTGACACTGGCCTTTGTCTTGACGGCGGCGGTCCTCATCTTCGCCGGACCGGCCCACGCTACTCCTCTGGCGGATGCCACCACCAGTACCACCACCCCCCTCGTCCTGCAGGGGGAGGCGCTCGACCGGGTCAACGGCCTCATCGGTCAGGCGACCGACGTCCAGTCCCAGATAGATGCGCTCGACGTCGAGCTGGAGAGGCGGACTGAAGCGTACAACGAACTGGCCGTCAAGCTCGACCGCACCAACTCGCAGCTCACCGAACTCCGACGCCGGCTCACCCAAGCGCAAGCCGATTATGCGCGTCACGTGGAGAAGCTTGAAGAGCGCATCCGCGGTGTCTACAAGTCCGGCGGCCGGGACACCCTGCTGCCCATGCTCTTCCTGGCCGACGGGCTCGAAGATCTCTATAACCGCATCGTGCTCATCTCGCAGCTGGCTGAGCAGGACACTCAGCTGGTCGAGGGGCTGCATAAGAGCAAGAGCGAGCTCGACGGTCTCCTGCTGGACATAGAGGCACAAAAACAGGCCCAGCTCAGCCTACGCCGCGAACAACAACGCGAGCGAGAGCAGATCCAGACACAACTGCTTGAGCGCAAGGCCATGCTCAGCAGCATCGATACCCAGGTGGCACAGGTCCTGGCCCACGAGCGGCAGCGACAGGCTCAGGAGGAGGAGCAGGTCCGCCTGGCCATGCTCGCCCTGCTCGGTGGCAGCCATGACTACACGGGGCCGCTGCCTCGTAACGGCGATATGGTCATCGATCAGCTCATCGAGACGGCGGCGTTCTATCAGGGTGTGCCTTACGTGTGGGCCGGAGACCGGCCCTCCACCGGGTTCGACTGCTCCGGCTTCACCCAGTTCATCTTCGCCCAACACGGCGTGCAACTGCCCCATTACTCCGGCTACCAAGCTCAGATGGGTCTGCCTGTCAACCTGCCCGACCTGCAGGCCGGCGACCTCCTCTGCTTCGGATCGCCCGTACATCACGTAGGCATCTACATCGGTGACGGCCTGTTCATCCACGCTCCCCGTACCGGCGACGTGGTGAGGATCCAACCATTGGCCGAGCGCACCAATCTCAGCGAGATCCGCCGCTTTCAGCTTCAGTTCAGAGTCGGAGCGCCGTTAGTCCGCTAAGATGGGAGCATGAGCAGTACCGTCATCATGATCATCATGATCTGCCTGGGTTGCGCTGCGGCCCTGGGTGGGTTGGCGGTGCTGGCGGTGCGAGGGTTCGGTACCGTGAAGACAGCCCAACGCATGGGCAGCGAAGCGCTTCCCCAGATCCGCGACCTCAACCGAAAGGTGGAGGAACTCACTCCCCGGCTGGAGCAGATGGCGTCCAAACAGAAAGAAGTGGCCGAAAGGTTGGAGAACCTCTCGGCCACAGCTGCGAAGCTGGATTATCTTCGCGACGAACTGGACGCGGCCACCGGCCACGTGTCCAGTCTCAAGTCTTAGTCGACAGCGCCCCGCGGGGCGTATCGGCATTCAGACCTCAGACAGCCACCACCTCGGCGATATCGGGGATCTCCTCGCGGAGAACGCGCTCCACACCCATGCGCAAGGTCAACTGCGACATGGGACAACTCCCGCAGGCGCCGGTGAGTTTGACTTTGACTATCTTCGTCTCTTCGTCCACGTCCACCAGCTCGACGTTGCCGCCATCGGCCTGCAGAGCGGGGCGGATGAGGTCTAGAGCCTTTTCAACCTGCTCTTTCACCTGGTTCCTCCATGTTGGTCGTGCGGCCCGGCCGCGCTGTGATTTGTTGCTCGCTAGTGTCTCACGTTTCGCCGAAGTGAAGCGGCGGCGCCCCGGAGGGCGCCGCCGCGTCGCTGCAACTCGTGTCTCGCTGCCGGCCGCCGCTCCGCGGCGCCGTTTCAAGGCAGACGATCAGACTTTGATGATGGTAGCCACACCCTGGCCGCCGCCGATGCACATGGTGGCCAGACCGTAGGTGCCACCCTCCTGCTTCAGCGTGTAGATGAGCGTGTTCAGGATGCGCGCGCCCGAGGCGCCGATGGGATGGCCCAGAGCGATGGCGCCGCCGCGGACGTTGGTCTTGTCGTTGTCGAAGTTCAGCAGGTCGGCGATGGCGCCGCACTGCGAGGCGAACGCCTCGTTGGACTCGATGAAGTCCATCTGCTCGACGCTCATGCCCGACTTCTCCATGACCTTCAGCGTGGCGTAGTAGGGACCCATGCCCATGTACGCGGGGTCGAGAGCGGCGGTGGCATAGTCGACGATGGTGCACAGCGGTTTGATGCCGCGTTTGTCGGCCCACTCCTTGGACGTCACCACGAAGGCACCGGCGGCGTCGTTGATACCGGAGGCGTTGCCGGCAGTGACAGTGCCGTCTTTCTTGAAGGCCGGAGCCAGTTTGGCCAAGCCCTCGAGCGTGGTGTCGGCGCGACCATGCTCGTCAGTATCGAAGATCTTGGGATCGCCTTTACGCTGCGGGATCTCCACGGGGACGATCTCGTCCTTGAACTTGCCCTCGGCGATGGCCTTGGCAGCCCTCATCTGGCTCTGGTAGGCGATCTGGTCCTGACGCTCGCGGGTGATGCCGTACTTCTCGGCGATGTTCTCCGCGGTCATACCCATGTGGTAGTTGTTGAACGCACACCACAGGCCGTCCTTGATCATCTCGTCGACCAGGACACCGTCACCCATGCGGTAACCCGAGCGGGCCTTGGGCACGAGGTAGGGAGCGATGCTCATGTTCTCCATGCCACCGGCGACCACGACTTCCGCGTCGCCGGCTTTGATGGACTGAGCTGCCGAATGGACCGACTTCATGCCCGATCCACACACGATGTTGAGAGTCCAGGAAGGGATCTCCTGAGGGACGCCCGCCAGAATGGCGGCCTGACGAGCGGGGTTCTGCCCCTGTCCGGCCTGGAGGACGTTGCCCATGACGACTTCATCGACCTCGGTGGCTTCCACACCGGCCCGCTTGAGGGCCTCGGCGATGACGATGGCGCCCAGCTTGGCCGCAGGTACGTCGGCCAGGGTGCCCAGGTAGCGGCCCACGGGCGTGCGGACAGCACTCAGGATGACGACTTCTCGAGACAAGGGATCTCCTTTCTACAGGGACGTCCCGGCGCTCGGATGTCCCCCCGGCATCCCTACGGCCGACGACGCTCCGAAATGGAAAACGTGCAGGAGAGAAGATACCACTCCGGATACCTCTCCGACTCACTCATCTGGGAACGCGTCGGAATCGGGATGCGGGCCCGGCCAAGGACGTGGACCGGCCAGGCTTCGCGAGACGGTGATCCCGTTGTCCTCCAGAAGGGTGACGACCTCCGGTGTCATGGGCCAGAAGTCCTGTTCGCGCTCGCTGCCCCTGCCCGTCTGCCGCGAGACGAAGTGTGCGGTCACCCGCAGTTCGCCGTCCACATCGTCGGCGAAGACCTCGTATCCCTGATCCAGCCACGCGATGAGCCTCGCCTGGTATTCCTCGAAGAGCTTCTGATCCACGGGACCCTCCTTCCTTCGCGGAGCCTTGACGGCCTTCCTTGCCTTGGGATGGGTCTGCCTTCTGGGTCTACCTCGATTCTAGCCTTTCTAACCCCGGACCTCACGCGCGCGACGCCGCCTCTGCGCAGCCACCCTGCTGCGCGGTGTCAGGCGGCGTCGACCTCACGGGGACGCCACCCGGCACTGAAGAGGAAGAAGAGCGCCGACGTCCTCCCCAGATGGGTGAAGGTGTCGCTCAGACTCTGCGCGGCGGCATCGAGATCGGTGCCGGCTCCGAGGATGTCCAGATACGCGTGAAAGGACTTGTGCTCCTTCGCCCGTTCCACGAAGGCAGCGGCGTTCCTGATCACCGCTTCGATCTTGCGGCGGTTGCGGATGACGGCAGGGTCGCCCAGCAACCGGGCCACGTCGTCCTCACCCATCTTGTGCACCTTGGCCGGATCGAAACCGTGAAACGCCTTGGTCATCTCGGTCCAGCGGGATTCCACCACCTTGGGGCCCAGCCCCGCAGAGAACACGGCTCGGGACAGCAGGTTGAAGTACTCCTTGTCCGTACGGGGGAACTCACCCGCCCGATGCATCCAGGGCTGTTTCTCGAACATCATCGCCTCCGTTCGGTCGTGAGATGCGGTCGAGGCGATGGTATGGGGAGTCGGAGTCGGACCCCCTACGACTGAGGTTGAATCTTGGCGGGATGTCGGGCTACTCGTCGATCTTCTCGACCATACCCGAGAGCCACTGGGCGGCCACCGAGCGCCGGTCGCTGAGATCGAGCTCGCACAGTCGATGATCGGGGGTCAGTTCCACTATGCGATGCGCCAACTGCAGCGCTTCCGTCAGTTCGTGGGTGACCAGCACCACAGTCGGCTGCCGTTCTTGGATCATCTCCTTCAGCACGCTCATGAGCGACGCCCGCAGCGGGGCGTCCATGTTGCTGAAGGGCTCGTCCAAGAGCAGTATGCGGGGCTCGATGGCGAAGGCGCGGGCGATGGACACCCGCTGTGCCATCCCGCCGCTCAACTCGGCCGGGTGGTAACCCTCGAAGCCCTCCAATCCCACCCGCCGCAGCCACTGATCGGCTCGGTCTCTGGCCGCCGTCTTCTCCATGCCTCTGGCCCGCAGCGCCACGGCCACGTTGTCGCGAGCGGTGCGCCACGGCAGCAGGCGCGGCTCCTGGAAGACGTAGGCCAGCGGCCCGCCGGTCACTCGCACCACGCCCCCGTCGGGGGCGACGATGCCCGTGATGAGCTTGAGGACCGTGCTCTTGCCCACCCCCGAGGGGCCCACGATCCCCAGGATCTCTCCCTCGCGGATGTGCAGGTCGAGGTCGCGGAGCACCACGAGTTCGTCGAAAACCTTGTTGACGTTCTCGAACACGATCACGAGCCGCTCTCCTTGCGCCAGCGCATGCTCCACCGCTTGAGCGGACGCAGCAGGCCGAACTCGAGGGCTCCCATCAGGGCCAGGAGGACCACCACCCAGGCGAAGATCTCGGGGGTCTCCAGGTAGCTGGTGGCGCGGGAGAAGGAGTAGCCGATGCCGTCCATGGCCCCCAGCACCTCGGCCAGCACCACCGCCCGGACGGCGACCCCCGCGGCCAGCGTGAGGCCCGCCATCACCGGCGAGGCGATACCCGGCAGGTAGACCTGGGTGAGCCGCAGCCGCGGACCAAAACCGTACACCCGGCCCATCTCCACCAAGCGACGGTCGACGGCGAGGACTCCGGCCACGGTATTGACGAACACCACTGGGATGACGATGACCGCCACCACGAAGATCACCGCCACGTCGCCCAGGCCGAACCACAGCATGGCCAGCGAGGCTATGATGACGGCCGGTATGGTCATGCCCACCCAGCGGACCGGTTCCAAGAACGAGCGCAGACGGGGCTCCAGCCCGGACAGCACCCCCAGCACGAACCCGACGGCCACCCCGATGGCCAAGCCGATGACCAGGCGCTTGAGCGTGACAAGTAGGGGCCACCACAATCGGCTGCCCCAAGCGAGACGGGCGAGGGCGACGGCGGTGTCGGCGGGGGAGGCGAGGATGGCGGGACTGATGAAGAGGGACAGGATCTGCCACACCACCAGGATGGCCACCGCCCCCAGGATGCCGAACAGCAGACGGCTACGCCCGGGGCGCAGGCCGCGCGCGGCCTGCGCCCCGGGCACGTCTCCCGCGTTCTTACTTCGTGTAGTAGAAGCCATCATCGGGCAGCTTCCCTCCGATGACCTCGGGCGACAGCTCCGAGAGTGCCTGATAGAACGCCTCCAGCAGGGGGCGCGCATCCGCAGAGGGCGTGAACTTCCAGGTGATGCTCTTGAGCGCGGCGGTCATGGGAGCCGCCTTCAGACCCAACTGGGGCAACTCGGTCTCCACCAGCTTACCGGCGCCTTCCGGGTCGTTCAGCATCCAGGCCACCGCCTTCTCGTACTCCCTCATGAAGGCCGCCACCACCTCAGGCTTGTCCATCACCGACGCGGTGGCCACCGTCCCCGCGATGGGGGTCAGGGTCTCGCCGGCGGCCGAACCTGTCGCGGCTGCCCAGGCCTTGTCGAAGGCCAAGGCCCGCCGGAGGGGCTTCTCTTGGTCCTTGGTCTGCAGAATGACCGAGGTGGCCAGGGCCTCACTCAACACCGCGTTCTCCACCTGGCCCGAGAGCAACAACTGTGCCGCCTGGGTGGGATCGGGAGCGTAGCGCAGCTGGAAGTCCTTCGCCGGGTCCAAGCCCTCCTTCTTGGCCAGGAACTGGAACATCACGTCGGGGACGCTGCCTTTGAGCGACACCACCAGCGACCGCCCTTTGATGTCGGCGAAGCTGTCCACCTGCGGGTCGCGGGTCACCAAGTAGGTGATGTTCCACACCGAGATGTCCAGCATCTTGAGTTCCAAGCCCTTGTTGTAGAAGATGGCGGAGTTGTTGGAGGGCATGGTGACGAAATCGCCCTGTTTGCCCGCCACCATGGCCCTGAGCTGATCGGCGTTCTGCCACAAGACGATCTCCGTATCCTCTGCCACGTCGGCCAGTACATCGTTGATGGCCATGTAAGCCATGGGGATGGCCATGGGGCCGGGAGGCGCCACCAGCGTGAGCTTCTCGAGCTTCGGAGTGGCCGCTGTGGTGCTGGGAGCGACAGTGGTGGTCGACGAGGCGGTAGTGACGGGAGGAGCGGACGTAGTGGTCGCATCGTCGTCGGGGCCTCCGCACGCCGCTACCGAGACACACACCAACATCACCGCTGCCGCCATCGCGGCCCGCAGTGCCCACGCCCTTCCTGGCGCGCGCCTTCTTGCGCCGAGGCAAAGTCTCATCCCGGCCACCCCCTCACAGGATCCTATCGTCCGCTGTCGTGTATCACTCGTAGAAATCCATGCGCTGCACGTCCACGCCTTCCAGCGCCTGCAGGTCTTTGTAGAAGTCCTCCACCTCGTCCCCCACTACATCCACCAGGAGGACGCCGCTGGGCGAGCAGCTGGATGACCCGGTGTCGTGGATGCCCAGGCGCGTACGGATGGAACAGCCGTACTTGGTGAGGCAGGCCTGTAATGCTGGGACGTTCTTGGTGCGTTCAGAGACGTGGATACCGAAGATGATGTGCTGCACGATCTTCCCCCTTGTGTCGGCGACTTCTCGATGCCTGGGTCCATGGTAGCGCGCAAACGGAGCGAGCGCGGCACACGACAGTCACGCTCTTCCTGATACCTCGATATCACCCAGCGTAACCCTCAGCGATCCCTCGCGATCACACATTTGACAGTCTGCTGTGAAACGTGTAGATTGTGAAACCAGGAACGCCGTTCCTTTTGTAACGCTTCTTGTGCGTGCGGTCAAGGGGGCAGTCAGCCAAGATGGCAAGTGCGAACAAACCGGTGGTCTCACGGCGGACCGTCGGGCGGTTGAGCCTTTACCGGCGGCTGCTCGACAGCCTGCGGCACGCCGGCACCACCAGCATCTATTCCCACCAGTTGGCCCACCTGGCCGGAGTGAGCCCCACCGTGGTGCGTCGGGACTTCATGGTCATCGGCTACACCGGCAGCCCCAACCGGGGCTACGAGGTGGAGACCTGCCTCAAGAGCATCGAACGCTTCCTGGTGGGCGCGTCGCGGCAGGAGATCGCTCTGGTGGGCGTCGGCCGCCTGGGCAGGGCCCTCCTCTCTCATTTCTCCGAGTACCGCCTCATGCTCCACATCACGGCCGGGTTCGACACCGATCCCGAGGTCGTGGGCACTACGGTGCAGGATTGCCCCGTCCACCACATCTCGGAGCTGGAGAAGGTCATCCGCGAACGCGGCATCCGTGTGGCCATCATCGCCGTCCCCGCCGAGATGGCGCAGGAGATCGCCAACCGCCTGGTGGGAGCGGGCATCCTGAGCATCGTCACTTTCGCGGCTGTGGCCCTGCAGGTGCCCGAAGATGTGTTCGTCGACTACATGGACATCACGTCCTCGCTGGAGTCGGCTGCGTTCTTCGCGCAGGAATCCGAGCAGGCGAAAGCGGAGGAGGACGCAGGCGAAGCCGAGGTGGTCGATCCCATCATCAAGAAGATCGACTCCCTGCTCGACACCAACGGATTGAGCCTTGAGCAACTCGCCGAACGTATCGGGGCCCGCATCATCGTGCCGGGCACGCAGGGCGCCACCAACGTCACCAAGATCTACGCCGGCGACCGGGTGAGCGACCTCCTGCACGAAGCCTCCCAGAAGACCCTGCTCGTGACCAAGCTCGCCAACGTGCAGATGGTGCGCGTGGCGGAACTGATCGACGTGCCCGGCATCTGTTTCGTCGACGACATCGATCCCAGCCAGGAGATCATCGAGTTGGCCCGTGACAACGGGACCCTGTTGATGGTCTCGCCATTGGGCATCTTCGAGACCTGCGGCCTGATATTCCACAACCTCTCCGAACACAAACTCGCAGAACAGAAACACAGCTAGGCGCCGAGGATGGAGTTCCTCTCCTACGAGATCAAGAGCAACGACTTCAAGCGCGCAGGCGATGCGTCGCGGGCGCTCAAGGAGCATCTGAAGCTGGTGGGGGCCGACCCCGAGTCCATCCGCCGCACCATGATCGCCGCCTATGAAGCCGAGATGAACGTGGTCATCCATGCGCAGGGTGGCCGCCTGGAGGCCCACCTGGCCGAGGTGGCCATCCATGTGGACGTCATCGACAACGGCCCCGGCATCCCCGACCTGGAGCTGGCCATGAGAGAGGGCTACTCCACGGCCAACGCCGAGGCGCGGGCGCTGGGTTTCGGCGCGGGGATGGGTTTCCCCAACATCAAACGCAGCAGCGACCGCCTGCGCGTCACCTCGCGTGTGGGCAAGGACGGCGGCACCCGGGTGAGCTTCACCGTGTTCTTCAAGCGCGAGCCCACCAAACCCTCGTGGCATGTGTCACTGCAGGCCTCGCGAGCCCGTTGCCAGGAATGCGGCCGCTGCCTCATCACCTGTCCCACCGAGGCCATTCGCATCCGCGACCACATGCCCACCATCCTCGAACATCTGTGCATCGACTGCGGTGCGTGTGTGGCTGCGTGCAAGCCCGAGGCCCTCACCATCCGCAACGACGTCTCCAGCCTGGGCGAGATCACCGAGCGCGAACGAGCGCTGCTGGTCGTCCCCCCAGCCGTCCTGGTCGATTGCGGGGCCAAGTATTCACCCCAGCAGGTGCTGGCGGCGCTGCGCTCGCTGGGCTTCGCCGGCGTGGTCTCCACTGCGCCCTACGAAGCGGCGCTGCGCGAGGCGGTCATAGCCAAAGCACACGAGGCCGACGGTCTTCTGCCAGTCATCAGTCCGGTGTGCCCGGCCATCGTCAACCTCATCGAGCTGCGTTTCCCATCGCTCATCCCTTACTTGGCGCCGTTCGATTCGCCGATGGAGGCCATCCAGGCCGAACACCCCGATGAGCCCATGGTGTACGTGGTGTCGTGCCCGGGTCAGCGCTCGGCGCTCATCACCCACGAGATCGAAGGTAGTCTCATGCCCGGCAGGGAGACCATCACCGAGTACGTCACGCCCATCATGACCCGGCAGGCGGCCATGGAACGTCTGGTGGAGCAGCCCGAGCGACCTGGATCGCCGTTGAAGGAGAGTGCCTCGGCGAGCGGGCCCGCGGAGCAGCGCCCCGCGGGCCTCGCGCCGGCTGCGCGGCCGAACGGACCGACGTCCGAAGGGCCTGCCGCCCCGCTGGTCGTCACCGGCGTGGATCACGTGGTCGCCGTGCTCGAGCAGCTCGAAGACGGGCTCCTGGGCGGCGTGACGGCCATCGAGCCCTACGCGTGCACGGGCGGTTGTTTCGGTTCCCCCTTCCTGCAGGAGGATTACCACGTCTCGCTCCATCGCTGGGAGGAAGCTGAACACGACTTGGACTTCGGTGGCACCCCGGGCGCGGGAGGGGGCGGCCCGCAAGGACAGGTGGTCGCGCGCAGACTGCCGGTGACGGCCCGCCCGGGCATCCGGCTGGACGCCGACATGGCTCTGGCCATCGAGAAGCTGGGTAGGCTGCAGGAGATCCTGGAGGTCTTGCCGGGCAAGAACTGCGGCGTCTGCGGAGCCCCCACATGCACAGCGCTGGCTGAAGACATCGTGTTGCAGCGGGCGGTCCTCACCGACTGCCCCTACGTGGACACCAAGGAGGGGACGCGCGCATGAGACTGGCGGAGGTCGCTGAAGAGCTGAAGCTGCGTGAACTCACGCCCCAGATCACGTGTGACGCCGACTTGACCGGAGGGTATGCATCCGATCTCCTCAGCGACGTGCTCGCCCACGCTCCCGTGGGTGGGGTGCTCATCACCCTGCAGGTACATCTGAACGTCATCGCGGTGGCGAGCCACGCCGGGCTGCAGGCGGTCATCTTCGCTTCCGACCGAGTACCCGAGCAGGACGTCATCGACCGGGCCGCGGGCGAAGGCCTGGCCCTGTTCGTGTCCCCTGCCGACACTTTCGAGATAGCCGGACGTCTGTATCAGGCAGGGATACGGGGCCGCTTCCAGGATGGATGAACGACACGCAGAGACCAGTGGCACCGGTACTACGCACGATAGTGGCCGATCTGCATGTGCACACGGCCTTGTCCCCTTGCGGATCGGAGGAGATGACACCGCCCGCCATCGTGGCGGCGGCGCTGGAGGCGGGAATTGAGATGATCGCCGTCTGCGACCACAACACGGCCGGCAACGCGGCGGCTGTGCAGGAGGCGGCGGCAGCCGCGAGCGCCGGCAGAGGGGGCGGCCTGACGGTGTTGGCGGGCATGGAGGTGACCAGCGCCGAGGAGGTGCACGTGGTGGGCCTCTTCCCCGACGCGGCGGCCGCGGAGCGCGCCGCCGCCGAGGTGAGAGCCGTCCTCCCCGAAGCGGACGACCATTACTACGAGTTCTTCGGTCCCCAAGACCTCATGGACTGCGAAGGCGGCTCGCTGGGCTCGGAGCGCGCGGCACTGGCCGTGGCCTCCACCTTCGATCTCAACGACACCGTGGCCCTCATCAAACGTCACGGGGGGATCGCCATCGCCGCGCACATCGACCGGCGTGGCTTCGGTCTCCTCTCACAGCTGGGCTGGTTCCCAGAGGATGCCGGCTTCGACGGCGTGGAGGTCTCTAAGCACACTCCCGTCGACTCGCCCCGCATGCAGGAGTTCCGCACCTACGGCGTGCCCATCACAGGAGGCTCCGACAGCCACTACCCGCACGAGATCGGCACCGGGCTGACCGTGCTGCTCATGGCGGAGCCCACCTTCGCCGAGCTGAAGCTCGCGTTCGCAGGAGTTGAGGGTAGGAGCGTGGACCGTGCATGACCTCTCCCTCTATCTGCTGGAACTCCTGGAGAACTCCATCCGAGCTGAGGCCGAGCATGTGGCCATCGCCTTCACGGCGGATCGCGCGTCGGATCGCCTCCACTTGACTGTGGACGACGACGGCACCGGGCTCAAGATCCATCCCGACGCCGTGCTGGACCCCTTCTATACCACCAAGACCGGCAAACGGACCGGGCTGGGGCTGAGTCTGCTCAAGGCCGACGCCGAAGCAGCCGGCGGCTACCTGACCCTGGGCGCCTCGCCCATCATGCGCGGCGTGAGGGTGGAGGTGGCCATGACCCTCGATCATATCGACCGACCGCCCATCGGAGATCTGGGAGAGACCATCATGGTGATGGAGGTCACCAATCCCGACGTCACCTTCACCATCAGTCTGTACGGCGACCAGTTCGACCCGCCTATCATCGACGGCTCTCTGAGCGCCGTCCGCGAGCGGATGTCCCGGGTGGTCGCAGATCTCGACCATCACGACGCGGGCACGCCCGCGCGCACACCAGACCAGGAGTACACAACGGCTCAGCCCACGCCCAGGGTTGTGTCGTCAAAAGGAAGGGGCTAGGAGGTCCGCAGCATGACACTCGAGACGGAGATCCGGGCAGGCACATGTGCCGGCTGCGAGGAAGCTTCTGAGGAGGAGCTCCTTGCACGATTGGACGAAGTGATCGCCGGCTACAAAGACAAGCCGGGGGCGCTCATCCCCGTGCTGCAGCACGCGCAGGCCATCTTCGGCTATCTGCCCGAGGTGGCTCTCAAGAAGGTCGCTCTGGGCTTGGACAAGCCCTACAGCGAGGTGGCGGGAGTGGTGAGCTTCTACTCCTTCTTCTCCACCGTCCCCCGGGGCAAGCACCTCATCAGAGTGTGTTTGGGGACGGCCTGCTACGTCAGGGGCGGACTGCAGGTGTTGGAGGCCATCAAGGAGAAGCTGGGCATCGACGTGGGTGAGACCACTGAGGACCGCATGTTCTCTCTCGCCGTGGCCCGCTGCTTCGGCGCCTGCGGGCTGGCACCGGCCGTGACCATCGATGACGAGGTCCATCGTCGCGTCCGCCCGGCTCGGGTGGGCCAGATGCTGGCCAAGTACTACGAGCAGGAACAGCAGGAGGTGGTCGAGCATGTCGCCGGCTGACGAGCCCAAGACCAAGATCCACGGACTGGCCGATCTGCAGGCCATCAAAGCAAGGACACAGACCCAGAACGCCCTCCGCGAGGACGGCTACCACGTGCTGGCCACCGTGCACATGGGCACGTGCGGCATCGCCAGCGGCTCCCGCGCCGTGCTGGCCGCCATGGTGGACGAACTCAACGCCTCGGGGCGGTTGGATGTGCGAGTGAGCACGTCGGGCTGCATAGGCGTGTGCGAGCGCGAGCCCGTGATGACCATCGAGGCGTTGGACCAGCCCAAGGTCATCTACGGTGAGCTGACCGCCGAGAAGGCGCGCCGCATCTTCCACGAGCACATCATGGGCGGCAAGCTGGTGCCTGAGTACGTTGTCGGCTACGGCGACGAGAAGAGCTCGTCGCAGGAAGCATGAGGACTGCGCATATGAACGGCAACGGAAGCAACGGAAACAAGAGCAAGACACCCCGCATGCACATGATGATGTGCTTCGGCACCGCGTGCCTGTCATCGGGGGCCGAGCGGGTAAAGGCCGCTTTGGTGGAACAGTTGGAAACGCAGGGTGTGGCCGACGAGGTCCGGGTCATCGAGACGGGCTGCAACGGCTTCTGCGCCGGCGGCCCGCTGGTGGTGGTCTACCCCGGCGGCGTCTTCTACAACAAGGTACAGCCCGAGGACACGGCCGAGATCGTCTCCGAGCACGTCATCAAAGGCCGTCCGGTGGAACGGTTGATGTACCAGCATCCCACCACGCAGGCCCGCATCCCCCTGTTCAAGGACATCCCCTTCTTCGCCCGGCAGAATCTGCGCGTGCTCCGCAACAAGGGCCGCATCGCGGCGGAGAGCATCGACGAATACATCGCCCGCGACGGCTACGCCGGCTTTGCCAGGGCGCTCACCGAGATGACGCCCGAAAGCATCGTGGACGAGATCAAGAAGAGCGGCCTGCGCGGCCGGGGCGGTGCCGGCTTCCCCACGGGACTCAAGTGGGAGTTCTGCGCCAAGACCAAGGGGGACAAGAAGTACATCCTCTGCAACGCCGACGAGGGCGACCCGGGCGCGTTCATGGACAGGAGCATCCTGGAGAGCGATCCTCACGCCGTGCTGGAAGGCATGATGATCGGTGCGCGCGCCATCGGAGCCGACGAAGGCTACATCTACTGCCGGGCCGAGTATCCGCTGGCCTTGGAGCGGCTGGGGATCGCCATCCAGGCCTGCCGTGACTACGGCCTGCTGGGCGAGAACATCCTCGGCACCGACTTCAACTTCGACATCCACATCGCCCAGGGTTCGGGTGCCTTCGTCTGCGGCGAGGAGACCGCGCTCATGACCTCCATCGAGGGCAAGCGCGGCGAGCCCAGGCCACGGCCGCCGTTCCCGGCTCAGAAGGGTCTGTGGGGCAAACCCTCGGTGCTCAACAACGTGGAGACGCTGGCCACCATCGCGAGTATCATCCGCAACGGCTACGAGTGGTTCCGCACCGCGGGCACGGACAAGAGCCCGGGCACCAAGATCTTCGCCCTCTCGGGCAAGATCAACAACGTCGGTCTGGTGGAAGTCGACATGGGTATCCCCCTGGGCGACATCATCTACGACATCGCCGGCGGCATCCCCAACAACGGCAAGTTCAAGGCGGCCCAGCTGGGCGGCCCGTCAGGCGGCTCCATACCCCGCCAGCACCTCAACGTGCCCGTGGACTACGAGGCCGTGCAGGAACTGGGCGCCATCATGGGCTCCGGCGGCCTCATCGTCATGGACGAGAACAGCTGCATGGTCGACATGGCCCGCTTCTTCCTGGAGTTCACCCAGGAGGAGAGTTGCGGCAAGTGCACGCCCTGCCGGGTGGGCACGAAGCGCATGCTCGAGATCGTCACCCGCATCTGCAACGGTGAAGGCCAGGAAGGTGACATCGAGAAGCTGCTGGAACTCGGCCAGACCATCAAGGACACCGCCCTCTGCGGCCTGGGTCAGACCGCGCCCAACCCGGTACTCAGCAACATCCGCTACTTCCGCAAGGAGTTCGAAGACCACATCCGCTATCACCACTGTGAAGCCGGCGTGTGCTCGAGTATGTTCGTGGCCCGCTGCTCCAATGCCTGCCCGGCATCGGTGAACGTGCCCGGATTCGTCAGCCTCATCGGCGAGAAGCGCTTCGACGAGGCCCTGCGCCTGCACCGCGAGCGCAACCCGTTGGCCAGCATCTGCGGTCGTGTCTGCTTCCATCCCTGCGAGAGCAAGTGTCAGCGCGCCTCTCTGGACGACCCTGTGGCCATCCGCGCCCTCAAGCGCTTCATGACCGAGCAGGAGACCGAGATCCAGATCCCACGGGTGCAGGAGAGCGAGGAGAACGCGAAGCGCAAGATCGCCATCGTGGGAGCCGGACCGGCCGGCCTCTCCTGTGCATACTTCTTGGCCCGTCTTGGCTACAAGCCCACCATCTTCGAGAAGGAAGACAGCGCCGGCGGCATGTTGGTGCAGGCCATCCCAGCCTACCGCCTGCCGCGCGAGGAACTGGGGCGCGAAGTGAGCATGATCCAGAGCATGGGTGTGACCATCGAGACCAACAAGGCGCTGGGCCGTGACTTCACGCTGCAGGGCCTCAAGGACGAGGGCTACGACGCCGTGTTCCTGGGGCTGGGCGCGCCGGAAGGATTGAAGATCGGCGTGACCGGCGAAGAGGGCGAGGGCGTGACCGAGGCTCTCAACTTCCTGCGCGAGTACAACGTCCATGGCACCACGGCAGTGGGCAAACAGGTGGTCGTCGTGGGCGCGGGCAACTCAGCCATGGACGCGGCCCGCACCGCCATCCGTCTCGGTGCCGAGCACGTGACCGTCCTCTACCGACGCACCCGAGCGGAGATGCCTGCGTGGGCCGAAGAGGTGGACGCCACCGCCGACGAGGGCATCGAGCTCAAGACCCTGGTGGCCCCCAAAGAGATCGTGCGCGGACCCAAGGGAGAGGTCAAAGGCCTCATCTGCACCACCATGGACTTGGGTCCCTTCGACTCGAGCGGCCGGCGCAAGCCCGTGGAGAGCCACAGCCCCGACTTCTTCATCGAATGTGATCACGTCATCGCCGCCATCGGCCAGTCGCTGGACACCGGCGACCTGTTGGACGGCATGGAGGTGCAGACCGAGCGCAACTGGATCAAGGCCGACCCCACCACGGGCCAGACTTCGGTGGAATGGATCTTCGCCGGCGGCGACGCGGCCAGCGGACCCGACAGCGTGGTCGCTGCGGTGGGAGCCGGCGAGCGGGCGGCGGTGGGCATCGACACCTACCTCACGGGGGAAGAGCACGCCTTCTGGCGCCGCGACGTGGCTGTGGACACGTACTTCGACCCCGACGCGGACCCCGTCGAGACCCCACGGGCCAAGATCGACTGCCTCGATCCCGCGGTGCGGGCCTGCTCGTTCAGCGAGGTGGAGATGTCGTGGGACATGGAGACCGCCATTGCCGAAGCCAAGCGTTGCCTGCGCTGCGACTACGGCAAGATCCCGGTCGAGGTCGTGAGCAGCAAGGAGTGTGACTGATGCCAGTCCTGACCGTTGACAACATGAAAGTTGAAGTGCCGGAGGGCGCGACCGTGTTGGAGGCCTGTCGCCGGGCAGGCTCCTTCGTCCCCACCCTCTGCCATCTGGAAGGCTTCGAGCCCATAGGCGCCTGCCGGGTGTGCGTGGTGGAGGTGGAGGGAGCCCGCACGCTGGTAGCCTCCTGCACTCAGCCTGCCACCGACGGCATGCAGGTGAGGACCAACACCCCCCGCGTGCGCAAGGCACGCCGCACGGTGGTGGAGTTGCTCCTCTCCGAGCACGACGGCGACTGCCAGACCTGCAGCCGCAGCGACGATTGCGAGCTGCGGAATCTGGCTCAGCAGCTGGGCATCGACGAGATCGGCTACCCCGGGGAGAAGACGCGGAAGATCGTCGACACCTCCACCCCGGGCATCCGGCGCGACAGCGGCAAGTGCATCAACTGCCGGCGCTGCATCACCGTGTGCAACGAGGTGCAGGGAGTCGGTAGCATATTCCCGCAGTTCCGCGGTTTCGCCACGGTCATCGGCCCCGCGTTCGCCGGCAACCTCAGCGAAGTGGTGTGCGTGCAGTGCGGCCAATGCGCAGCCGTGTGCCCGGTGGGAGCCATCACTGAGAACAGCATGATCGACGAAGTATGGGCGGCCCTGGACGATCCCAGCAAGCACGTGATCGTGCAGACCGCACCGGCCATCCGGGCGGCGCTGGGCGAAGAGTTCGGCTACGAACCCGGCACCCGCGTCACCGGCAAGATGGTCTCAGCCCTGCGCCGCCTCGGCTTCGACGGGGTCTTCGACACCAACTTCGCCGCCGACCTCACCATCATGGAGGAAGGCACCGAGCTCCTCACCCGCCTCAAGAAGGCGTTGGTGGACAAGGAAGAAGTGGCCCTCCCCATGTTCACCAGCTGCTCACCGGGCTGGATCAAGTACATGGAGCACTTCAACCCCGACATGACCGGCAACCTGTCCACCTGCAAGTCGCCGCAGCAGATGTTCGGCGCAGTGGCCAAAACCTATTACGCCGATAAGATGGGGCTGGCGCCCGAGGATATCGTGGTGGTCTCGGTGATGCCCTGCACGGCCAAGAAGTTCGAGTGTGGGCGCCCGGAGATGACCGACAGTGGTTGCCAGGACGTGGACCTGGTCCTCACCACCCGCGAGCTCGCGCGCATGATCAAGCAGGCGGGCATCGACTTCGTCAACCTCCCCGACGAGAAACAGGATGCGCCCTTGGGTATCTCCACCGGCGCAGCCGACATCTTCGCCAATACGGGCGGCGTCATGGAGGCGGCTCTGCGCACAGCGTACGAGATCGTCACCGGCGAGGACTTCCCCTTCGCGAACCTCCACGTGATGCCCATCGAGGGTCTCACGGGGGTGAAAGAAGCCTCCATCACCATCGAGCGGACCAAGCCGGAGTGGGACTTCCTCAAGGGAGCCACCCTCAATGTGGCCGTGGCCCATGGTCTGGGCAACGCGAGCAAGGTCATCAAACGCATCCGCGACGGCGAGGCCCAGTACCACTTCGTGGAAGTGATGACCTGTCCAGGCGGCTGCATCGGCGGAGGCGGCCAGCCCCGCATGACTTCCGACGACGTGCGCCTGAAACGCATCCAGGCCATCTATGAAGAGGACGAGAGCCGCGAGTACCGCAAGTCGCACGAGAACCCGGCCATCCTCGCTCTCTATGAAGAGTGGCTGGGGCAGCCGCTGGGTGAGAAGTCGCACCATCTGCTGCACACCAAGTACAGCGACCGAGGTCGCGTCTGACACACCGGCACGACAGCCTGCCATCCGGGAGCGGGGGGGGGGGGGGGGGGGGCGGGGGTCGCCGAGACATGGCTCGGCGAGGAGGGCTATTGTTCATCCATGACGGCAACACAGGCACTCATACTCATCGTCGACGACGACTACGACTTCCTCGAGTTGCATCGCCTGATCCTCGAGAAGGCCGGCTACCGCGTGATCACGGCCACCGAGCCGGGGCAGGCCATCAGCATGATGGAGGAGCAGAAGCCCGACCTGGTCATCTCCGATCTCATGATGACCAGTCTCGATTCCGGTTTCTCCTTCGCCCGCGCGGTGAAGACGGACGAACGTTTCGCCCGGGTGCCAATCATCATCTCCACATCGGTGTCCACTGCGTTGGGGTTGGACTTCGAACCACGGTCGGAGAGCGACATGGCCCAGATGCACATCGACGCCTACTTCCAGAAACCTCTCGACCCATCCCAGTTACTGAGAAAGATCGAAGAGCTGTTGGCCGACAGCGGCCGGTCTTCTTCGTAGGGCCGGTCCGGGAGGGGTGACCCATGCCTTCCTGGGAGAACCCACTCATCACCATCATCGGCGAGAAGTGCCGGGCCTGCTACGCCTGCGTGCGCGAATGTCCGGCCAAAGCCATCAAGGTTGAGAACGGTAGGGCCAGCGTCATCCAACCGCGCTGCATCGGTTGCGGCAACTGCCTGCGGGTGTGCACGCAGAATGCCAAGCAGGTCCGCGACGACACGCAGCGCGCGTTCAGTCTCATAGAATCGGGCGAGCCTGCATCGGCGATGGTGGCTCCCAGCTTCCCGGCGGAGTTCATCGACATCCCCCCGGGTACGCTCGTCGCCATGATCAGAGCGCTGGGGTTCACCTACGTCCATGAGGTCGCACTGGGTGCCGACATGGTGGCGCACATGTATCGCAAGCTGCTCGACGAGGACCCCGAGCGGCGCCTCATCGCCACCGCGTGTCCCGCGGTCGTTTCCTACGTACGCAAGTACGAGCCCGAACTCATCCCCTACCTGGCCCCCGTGGTGTCCCCCATGGTGGCGACCGCCCGCGTGTTGCGCCACGAGTATGGGGAGGACCTGAGGACGGTCTTCATCGGTCCCTGCGTGGGCAAGAAGCGGGCTTCCATCGATACCATCCATCGGGAAGTGGATGCTGTGCTCACGTTCTCCGAGCTCCGCGACATGCTGGCGAGACGCGACATCACTCCCGAGAACGTGCCGGCCGACGACCTGTTCGATCCTCCCTACGGCGGGGTCGGTACAGTCTTCCCTATCCCCGGAGGCCTCCTGCAGACCGCGGGATTGCAGGAGGACCTTCTCAGCGGCGAACTGGTCATCGCCGAGGGTAGGAACGAGTTCGTGAGTGCCATCACCGAGTTCGACCTCGCTCATGCCGATGTACGCCTCTTGGACGTCCTTGCCTGCGCCGGCTGCTACACGGGAGCCGGCATGACCAGCAAGGAGACAGCCCTGCAGAGACGTGCCCGCATCAGCAACTACGCCAAGAACCGCGTGGCCCAGTTCACGGATGACGAGCTGGCCGCTATCGCCGAGGCGCCTCAGAAGTATGCGGAGGTCAATTTCTACCGAGCCTACGTGGCCGACTACCAACCCATGGCCCAGGCCGCAACCAATGACGACATCCAAGAGATCCTGCATCGCATGGGCAAATACAAGCCCGAGGACTACCTCAACTGCGGCGCCTGCGGCTACGAGAGCTGCCTTGAGCACGCACGGGCCGTGTACGAAGGCCTGGCCGACTCCGACATGTGCCTGCCGCACACCATCGACGAGCTCCGTACCGCCTACGAGGAGCTCGAGATCTCGCATCGGTCGCTCGAGGAGGCTCAGGAGGCCCTGGAGCGTTCGGCCAAGCTGGCCAGCATGGGCCAATTGGCGGCCGGCATCGCCCATGAGGTCAACAATCCTCTGAGCACGCTGCTCCTGCACGCCAATCTCCTTCTGGAGGAGACGCAAGGGGCCTGTCAGGCCAAGGAGGATCTGGAGACTATCATCGACCAGGCCAACCGCTGCAAACGCATCATCTCCGGACTGCTGAACTTCGCCCGCCAGAGCCGGGTGATGCGCCAGCCCACCGACCTGCCCGAGTTGGTGAGCAAGGTGATACGCACCAACCCCGTCGATCACGCGGTGAAGGTGAAGGTCGAGAACCACATGCACGACCCGGTCGCCGACCTCGACGCCGACCAGATGGTGCAGATGATCACCAATCTTCTCACCAACGCGCAGCACGCCATGCCCGACGGCGGCATCATCCTCGTGTCGCTGAGCGACAGGCCGGACGAGATCACGGTCAAGGTGTCGGACACCGGCGAAGGCATCCTGCCCGAGAACCTGGACAAGGTCTTCGACCCGTTTTTCACCACCAAGCAGGTGGGCATGGGCACGGGGCTGGGCCTCTCGGTGACCCACGGCATCGTCAAGATGCACAGAGGCACCATCACGGTGGAATCGAACGCCGATCCCGCGGCAGGCCCCACGTGGACCACCTTCACCGTCACCCTGCCCAGGCATGCCCAGGAGACCGCACCTGCCGCGCGAACGGAGGGCTCGAACACGTGAGAGGCCCGAGAGACCGGTCCCTATGAACGACCAACAACGCGAGATGCTCAAGATCGCCGTCGTCGACGACGAGGACCTGCTCCGTAGCGCCTTACAGCGCATACTCTCCAGCTTCCGGGTGCACGTGGAGGAAGTGGGTATCGATGTGGCTTATGAGGCCACCGGCTACGCCACCGGGGAAGAGCTCCTGGAGGCCGTGGCCGCCGGGCAAAGCTTCGACCTCATGCTCCTCGACCTGCGTCTTCCCGGGATCAGCGGCTTGGACGTCCTTGCCCGTTTGCGCGACCAGGGGCTGGACATCGTCACCATCATGATCACGGCCTACGCCACGTTCGAGACCGCGGTGCAGGCCACCAAGCTGGGGGGCTACGATTTCCTGGCCAAGCCCTTCGAGCCCGACGAGCTGCGTTTCGCCGTGCGCAGGGCCACCAGCCAGCTGATCATCAACCGAGAGGCCCGCAGACTCACCGAGGAGAAGCGCCAAGTGCGCTTCAACTTCATCTCCGTGCTGGCCCATGAGCTGAAGGCGCCCATCAACGCGGTGGAGGGCTATCTGAAGATCCTGCGCAGCGACGAGCCTCCAGAACGTCGGCACATGATCGATCGCAGCCTCATCCGCCTTGACGGCATGCGCAAACTCATATTCGACCTGCTGGACCTCACCCGCATCGAGTCGGGGCAGAAGCAGCGCCACATCGGCACGGTCGACGTCAGGGCTGTCGCGCAGGCGGCCATCGACCTCCTCTCCGCCGAAGCCGCGGAGCGCTCCATCGCCATGACGCTCCGACCCACCGAGCCGGTAAAGATGCAGGCCGATCCAGACGAAGTGGAGATCATCCTCAACAACCTGGTCTCCAATGCGGTCAAGTACAACCGCGACCAGGGCAGCGTGGTGGTGGACATCGTCCGCCTGGGCTCCGGCGTCAGCATCAGCGTGACGGACACCGGCATCGGCCTCACCCCCGAGGAGAGCGCCAAGCTCTTCCATGAGTTCGTCCGCATCAAGAACGACGACACCATCAAGATCATGGGCAGCGGCCTGGGGCTCTCCACGGTACGTAAGCTGGCGCAACTCTACGGTGGCGAAGCCAGCGTCAAGAGCGAGAAGGGCGTGGGCAGCACCTTCATCGTCACCCTCAAGGACGCTGCCGCACCCGCCCCAGTGCAGCCCTCCCCGCCACTCCGTTGAGCTGCGCTATCATTCAGAGCACCCGGGACATCGGTCTGCACGTGTTTCACAGTCCTCTCGCAAAGCTGAGGCTGTGAGAGGACGGCTGGGACTCCTCGGGCTGTCGACCCACAAGCGTTAGGGGGAACATGTCGTGGCGAAGATCCTGATCGTGGACGACGACCCGGACATGCTCGACGCAGGCCGGTTCGTCCTGGAAGCTGAAGGCCATGAGGTCATCGGGGCCTCAAACGTGGGGAACGGGATGAAGGCCGTGGAGGAGGAGAAACCCGACCTGCTCATCCTGGACGTCATGATGGAGGAGCCCGACGACGGTATCTCCATGGCGCGGCAACTGCGGCGCAAGGGCAACGACTTGCCCATACTCATGCTCACCAGCGTCAACGTGGCCCTCGGCCTGCATATAGACAAGGACGAGGAGATGGTGCCCGTGGACGAGTTCGTGGAGAAGCCGGTCGATCCTGAGGTGCTCGTGGCAAAAGTGGCCCGCATGCTGCGCAACAGGGAAGGGTCGTCATGTTAGCCGCCGACCACGACCGGTTGCTGCAGGAGGTCATAGAGATCGCGGCGCTCACCGAGTACAACCGGGCCTCGCTCATTCCCATCCTACGCATGGTGAAAGAGAAGTATCGCGGTATCGACAGTGAGGCCATGCAGATCATCGCCGACGTGGTGGGCATCCACCCGGTGGAAGTACACGCGGTGGCCACGTTCTACTCCTTCCTCAAGCCCCAGACCGAAGGGCGCGTGGTCTTTCGCCTCTGCCGCACACTCTCCTGCGATCTGAAGGGCAAGCAGGCCATAGCCGAGCAGCTCCAGCGCGAGCTGGGCATCGAGTTCGGTCAGACCACCGACGACGAGGCTTTCACGCTTGAGTGGGCCAACTGCATCGGACTCTGCGACCAAGGACCCGCCATGCTCGTGAACGAGACCGCCTACACTCAGCTCACTCCGGAGAAGGTGAGCGCCATCGTGGCCGAGTATCGCGCGCAGTTGCAGAGTGCAGCCGATGACGAGGCGCCCAGCGAGACGCGTACCGAAGTGAGGGCAGAAGCATGAGCCCTGCCGACAACATCCAGACCGTCACCAACGACCTCACGTTCGCCGCCGTCCCCGGCGGAGAGGGCTTGAGCAAAGCTCTCGCCCTCTCTCGCGTGGACATCATCGAGAGCGTACGCGAAGCCAAGCTCAAAGGACGCGGCGGCGCCGGCTTCCCCACTGGGGTGAAGTGGAACCTGGCCGCGGCTGAACAGCGGCGACCCAAGTACATCATCTGCAACGCCGACGAGGGCGAGCCGGGCACGTTCAAAGACCGGGTCATACTCAGCGAGTTCGCCGACCTGGTGCTCGACGGCATGACCATCGGAGCCCGCGCCATCGGAGCGTCGCTGGGCCTCATCTACCTGCGGGCCGAGTACGCCTACCTGCGGCCCCATCTGGAAGCGGTGGTGGCCCGCCGGCGCCGCGCCGGACTCTTGGGTCACGACATCGGCGGCATCCCCGGTTTCAACTTCGACGTGCTGGTGGCCATGGGCGCCGGCGCGTACGTGTGCGGCGAGGAGACGGCTCTCATCGAGTCCCTGGAGGGCTTCCGAGGCGAACCACGCAACCGGCCCCCTTTCCCGGTGGTGTCGGGCTTCCTCGACCGCCCCTCGGTCATCAACAACGTGGAGACGCTGGCCTGGGTGGCCTGCATCTTCGCCCGGGGCGTGGAATGGTTCAACAGCGTGGGCACCGAGGCGTCCACCGGTCACAAGCTCTTCAGCATCTCGGGTGACTGCGATCGGCCGGGCGTGTACGAGTTCCCCTTCGGCATCACCCTGGCCGAGTTGCTGGAGGCGGTGGGCGGCAGCGACGCCAAAGCCGTGCAGGTGGGCGGTGCGTCGGGCAAGTGCGTGCCGCGCGCCGAGTTCGCGCGCCGGCTGGCCTTCGAGGACGTCCCCACAGGTGGTTCCGTCATCGTCCTGGGTCCGGACAGGGACATGGGCGCGGTGGCCGAGAACCTGCTGGAGTTCTTCGTGGATGAGTCGTGCGGGCAGTGCACCCCCTGCCGCTTGGGTAACGGAAAGCTCCTCGAGGGTCTGCGCATGATGCGGGCCGGCACATGCACGCCCAAGTACGTGCAGGACCTCAAGACGCTGGCCGACACCATGCAGGTGGCCGCCAAGTGCGGCTTGGGTCAGACGAGTCCGTCCGCGTTCGTCTCCATCCTCGAGCACTTCGAGGACGAGATCCTCGGAAAGGAAGGGTGTTCATGAGCGAGAAGAACCCTCTCCTGCGGCGTCGTGCTCCGCTCAGCCAGTTGCTGCAGCCCGGAGTCGAGCCCCCGGAGCCCTCTCCCTTCGGAGTCGGCGCCACCATCTCGGTGACCATCGACGGCATGGAGACCAAGGTGCCGCTGGGCACCACCATCCTCGAAGCGGCCAAGACGCTGGGCGTGCGCATCCCCACGCTCTGCTATCACCCCGACCTGGAGGTGGCGGGCCTCTGCCGCATCTGTGTGGTGGAGGTGGAGGGACAGAAGACCCTGCAGGCCGCCTGTGCCTATCCCATTACGGCGCCACTCAAGATCCACACCTACTCCCGCGCGGTGAGAGTGGCGAGACGCACCATCCTCGAGCTGCTCCTCTCGGAGCATTGTGGCGAATGCTACTCCTGCGTACGTAACGGGGTCTGCGAACTGCAGGCCTTGGCCGAGGAGTACGGAGTGGACGACTACCGCTTCGGTCACGTCACGGAACCCGTGCCGGTGGACTCTTCGAGCTACTCCGTGGTGCGCGACATGAACAAGTGCATCCGCTGCCGGCGCTGCGTGCGCACCTGCATCGACATGCAGGAGGTGGGGGTGTTGGAGGCGGTCAACCGCTCGAACCGTGTGGACATCGAGACCTTCCAGAACCGCCCCCTGGCTGGCGTGGTGTGTATCAACTGCGGCCAATGCATCAACCGCTGCCCCACCGGCGCCCTGCACGCCAAAGACGAGACCCAGGCGGTATGGAACGCCATCGACGACCCCACGAAGGTCGTGGTCATCCAGACAGCCCCGTCACCGCGCGCGGCCATGGGCGAGATCTTCGGGCTGGAGCCCGGCACCACGGTCACCTACCAGATGAACACCGCGCTCAAGCGCATGGGCTTCAGCCACGTGTTCGATACCAACTTCTCGGCCGATCTCACCATCATCGAGGAGGGAACGGAGCTCATCCTCCGCTTATATAAAGCTCTAGTAGAGGGTGATACCAGCGTCGCGCTGCCTCAGTTCACCAGTTGCTCACCGGGCTGGATCAAGTTCGCAGAGCACTTCTATCCTGAGTACATATCCCATCTTTCCTCGGCCAAGAGCCCGCAGCAGATGTTCGGGGCTCTCATCAAGACCTTCTACGCCGAGAAGATGGGCGTGGACCCGGCGGATATCGTCAGCGTGGCCCTCATGCCCTGCTCGGCCAAGAAGTTCGAATGCAACCGGCCCGAGATGCGCGACAGTGGTTACCAGGACGTGGACTACGGCCTCACCACCCGCGAGCTGGGCAAGATGTTCAAGCAGGCGGGGCTGGACGTCCCCTCACTGCCCAAGTCGGACTTCGACGATCCCTTCGGCACCGCCACCGGCTCCGGGCTCATCTTCGGAGCCACGGGCGGCGTGATGGAGTCGGCTCTGCGCACCGTCCTCGAACTGGTGACGGGCAAGAAGGTGGAGAGCATCTTCGAGCACGGCGACATCATCCCGGTGCGCGGCTTCGAGGGCGTACGCTATGCGGAACTCACCGTCAGCGAGGTTGGCCCCGTCCCCTCCATCCTGGCCCATCTGGTCCCCGATTGGGAATGGTTGAAAGGAGCCACCCTCAAGGTGGCGGTCGCTCACGGTACTGCCAATGCCAAGAAGGTCATGGAAGACATCAAGGCCGGCGGCCGCTTCAGCGAATGCCACTTCATCGAGTTCATGGCCTGCCCGGGTGGGTGCTTGGGCGGCGGCGGGCAACCCATGCCCACCAGCAAAGAGATCCGGGCCGCGCGCGCCCGTGCCATCTACGGTGAGGAGAAGACCCTCAGCGTGCGCAAGAGCTACGAGAACCCGGCCGTGGTGCGCGTGTACGAGGAGTTCCTCACCGAGGGGCCCTGTGGCCACAAGAGCCACGAGCTGCTGCACACGCACTACACGGCGCGGGGGAAACACATCGACTAGCGCGCATGATCGCCTGACGCAGAATCAGGGCGTGTCGGCGCGGGACGCACGAGCGTCCGCGCGGTCATGAGAGACAGAGACGGCGAAGCCCCCGGTCCCCCGGGGCTTCGCCGTCTCGAGGGCCCGTCGTTATGACCGACCGGGTCGGACCCGGCCCGGCCACGGTGACGCATCATCCCCGCAGGTAGGAATCGGTATAGACGGTCTTGTTGGTCAGCACCTGGATGGTCTTCCAGATGGCCGCCTGGTCGGCCTCCGACATGTCCACATCAGAGGCCTCCACTTCCTCCGCGGCGGCCGTACGGTCGTAGAGGGTCAGCAGAAGAGCTCCGGCGGGTGTGGAGGCATCGCGCGCCTCCACCGTGCGGATGGTCTCCATCATCTCACCATCCAAGGGGTCGGCGATGACCGAATCGATTCCGACAGCCATGAGCATGACGGCGTAGACACGGTTGAGCAGACTGCGATTCGCAGCCGACACCTGGTTCGAGACGTTGCTCAGCCCACAGGTGGTCATGGGCGCGGGGTCCATGCCCTGCTTGATATAGCGGATGGCTTCGATCGCATGCGGGCAGTACTCCTGACAGCCGGCTACGGTGAGCACCAAGGGGTCCAGGAACAGGTCCTCCATGGGTATGCCCACTTCCATAGCCCGGGGGATCAATGACTCGATAGCGATGGTCACCCGCTCCTCGGCCGTCATGGGGATACCGCCCTTGCCCATCATCAACGCCACCAGACGGGCGCCGTACTCGGCGGCCACCGGAGGCACCTGCTCCAGTCGCTCAGGCTCCGCCGAGGCCGAGTTCACCATGCCTTTACGCGTGGTCAAGGAAAGGCCGGTCCGGATGGCCTCCAGGTTGGTGGTGTCGAAGCACAGGGGCACGTCGACGGCCTCCTCCACGGCCGGCACCAGCCACTTCATCAACTCGACCCCCTCCTTCTTCTGAGGACCTATGTTGAGGTCGAGTAGTTGCGCCCCGTGGGCCACCTGGGCGGCCGCCAGGCGCTGGATGGCGGGAGTGTCGCGATCCGCGAGTATCTGTTTGATCTCGGGGGAGATGATGTGGATGTTCTCACTGATGATGAGCATGTCTTCCTCCTTGGTTCCGAAAGATGAGGTCGCTCAGAGGCACTCGTCGAGGAGCGCCTTGACGGCTGGATAGATGGCCGACGATCCGTCCAGTTCTATGAGGGGCCGGCCGTCGGCGTCGAAGCTGCTGATGGCGGGGTCTTCGGGCAGGGTGCCGAGCAGGGGCACGCCCAGCGCGTCGGCCGCCTCACGCACCGCAGGTGGAAGCTCGCCCTGCACCCTGTTGAGGACAAGTCCGGCCCGGTCGATGCGCGTACCCAGGGACTCCACCAGACGGACGATGTACGAGGCGGCGGCCAGACCCCTCTGCGTAGGATCGCTTATGATGAAGAGCCGATCGACATCGCGCGTGGTCTGCCGGCTGATATGTTCCATACCGGCTTCGTTGTCTACGACCACGGAGCGATAGGCGTCACCCAGGTTGTCGATGGCGGTACGCAGCATGTGGTTGGCGGCGCAGTAGCAGCCGGGCCCTTCCGGTCGTCCCATGGCGAGAAGATCGAGATCGTCGCCCTCCACCAGACACTGCAGCACCTGATGCTGGAACCAGTCGGGCTTCGAGATACCCGGTTGAAAGGTGCCGCTCGTGACTTGGTCGCGGGTGTCCTCGCGTATCTGGCCCACCGTCTCTCCTAGTTGCATGCCCAGAGCCATGTTGAGGTTGGAACTGGGATCGGCGTCTATGGCCAGGATGGGGGTCAGCCCCCGCTCGCGCAGATACTTGATGGTGAGAGCCGCGAAGGTGGTCTTGCCCGTACCTCCCTTGCCGACCACTGCGATCGTCAGCGTCATAGGCCATCGACTCCTTCCTTCGGCGCATCCGGCGGAGACGCACTCACCGACGGGAACAGACTCAGATCGGTGTGAGGTATGAAGAGCGCCGACGTGAACTCATCCATGAAGCGATTGTCGGCGCTCAACTCCAGATAGGTCATCTTGGCTGCCAACTCGTCGATCTGGCGGCGGTACTCGCGGCAGGTGAGGGCCAGATATGCTCCCTGCACCGACGTGTTGCCCAGATAGGAGAAGGCCTCCCAAGGCAGGTCGGGCAGTAGGCCGATGGCGATGGCCTTCTGCACGTCGATGTGCCTTCCGAAAGCCCCACCGATGAGCACCCGCTCCACATCCGTCACGGCCAGCCCCACGCTGTCGCACAGCACCGCCGCGCCCGCGTAGATGGCGGCCTTGGCGCGCAGCAGGTTCTGGATGTCGGTCTCGGTGAGGACCACGTCCCGCCCATCCGCGTCTTCCGCCCGCGCCACCACGTACTCAAGGCCGGCATCGCCCGCGCGTACCCTGTCGGCGCGGTCGTGCGCCACCATGCGCCCGCTCTTGTCGATGAGGCCCGTCGCGCGTAGTTCGCTGAGCAGTGAGATCATGCCCGAGCCGCAAATGCCGCGGGCGGCCACATCGCCCAGGGTGCTGACCGTGGGCTCGAAAGTGTGCGGATCGATCCACACCTCTTCGATGGCCCCATCCACCGCGCGCATCCCCGAGGCGACGCCAGCCCCCTCGAACGCCGGCCCTGCCGAACACGCGCAGGTCAGAAGCCACTCCGAATTGCCCAGCACCATCTCTCCGTTGGTGCCGACATCCAGGAAGAGAGTCACCGGGTCCTCCTGGTGGAACCCGGCCCGCAGGACTCCCGCTGTGATGTCGCCGCCCACATACGCTCCCACCGCCGGCAGACAATCCACCAAGGCTTCGGGATGTAGGTGGAGCCCCAGACGCGCAGCAGGCTGGGGAGAGAACCAGGCCGCGGCGGGCACGTAGGGCTCCAGCCGTATGAAGTCCGCCTGCAACCCCAGGAACAGGTGGGTCATGGTCGTGTTCCCCGCCACCACGGACACTTTCACGTCGTCCGGTGCCCCACCCTGGCGCTCAAGCAGGCGATCGAGCAGGCCGTTGATGGTCTGTACCACCCTTTCCTGCAATTCCAGGCGCCGTTCGGGCCGACGTCCGTACATGATGCGCGAGATGACGTCCTCACCGCAGGCGATCTGCCCGTTGTATGCCGACGCCTGGTCGATGAGCCGACTGGTCGCAAGATCGCCCAGGTACACCGCCACCGTGGTGGTACCGATGTCGATGGCGGCGCCCCAGGTCCGTACAGGCGGAGCCCCGGGAACGACGGCGAGCAAGCGCCGGGGGGCCTCCAAATCGACCCCGTTCCCCTGCTCCACCACGGCGGTGACCTGCCACTCACCGTCGCGTAACGACTGGGGAAGATCAGCCAGCGCGGTCAGCGTGGGAATCACGTCTTGCATGCCGTGCTGCCGAGCCAGACCTGTCTGCACCCGTTCCAGATCGGCCATGTTGTCGCTCAGACTCGGTGCTGGCAGGTCGAGCGGCAGCGCGACCACCCACGGGACTGCCGTACCCGGGCAGACGGGAAGCTCCGATGCCGCCTTCTCAGCTCGGTCCCCGCGCTCGAAGCGCTCGAAGCGCTCTTCCACGGGCGGCACCCACACCACCGCGTCGCCTTCGATGGCCGTCTGACACGCGAGAGCACATCCCCGAGCTAATTCTTCCTCGGTGAGGCGGACGACAGAGCGACGCCGCACCTCACCCGCGCGTACCTCCACCACGCAGCGACCGCAACGACCCTGCCCCCCGCAGGGGAGCGGCATCCTCAGCCCGGCCGCCACGAGCGCGTCTTCGATGGTGGCGCCGGCGGCCACTTGGACGGTCTGTTCTACAGGAAGAAAACGCACCTGACAGTCTGCGCCGGACCGCCCCGGGGGCGCTGCCTCGGACGAGGCAGCGCCCCGCCCGTCCCGCCCGCACCCGTCGGGCCCTCCAGCGTCGCGCACCGGGTCCTCCTCAGGCATCACCGACCGGCCAGGTAACTCAGGTACGAGGGGATACCGATGGACTCACGAGGTCCGACCAGGACCTCCCACCCCGGTAGCTCCTCCTCCAACTCGCCCGAGATACCAGCCACCAGACCGGGGATGACGATGCTGCGATGCGAGAGCTTGTCGGCCAGACCGTTGCTGTTGACGGCCTTGGCGATGCGCTCGGCGTCGAACTTACCCGCCGCCCACGCGGTGAGCACCGACATGCCTTCGGAATCGGCCACCAGCAGCCAGGCAGGACGACCGCCCGCCTCCACTTCGCCGGCCACAGAGAAGTAGGTGAGCGAGAAGTTGGTGGTCACCAGCAGCGGTGAGTCCGGTTTGGGGTCGGCTATCTCGTACAGCCCGGGACTGACCTGGATGGGCTTCTGAGGATCGGTGTAGATGTTCTGCCGCAGCGTCAGCAACGAGTAGAGTGAAGCCGGGTCGAAGCGGTCGAGCACGATGAAGCCGGCATAGCGGGACACGTGGTGCGCAGCCACCATGGTCTCTTTCTGCACGCTGTCGGTCATCTTGCCGGGGAAGACGATGGTGGGAAAACCCAGAGGCCGGAAGTTCTTCTTGATGGCGGCCCGGCGCAGCCGGGTCGCTGCCGCCAGCGAATCCACCCAGCGCCGAGCACCGGGGTCGAGCACCAAGTCCTCCAGACCCTGCTCCTTGAGTCGCTCCGTGCGAAGCGCGAGCTCCAGCAGATCGGGCTCGGGAGCCTCGGGCCCCTTCACCACGAGCGGTACCCCGTGCTGTTTGGCGAGAGAAGCGAACTCCTCCATGGAAGCACCATCGGCCGGGCACAGGAGCGGCCGCGAATCTCCGGCCGCCTTGATACCGGCCTCAGCCGCAGCAAGATCGGAGCTGATCAGGATGACAGACAGGTCCTTGGCCACGACTTGGGCCACTCGGCCCGCGAAGGTCTCGGGAGAGCCCGAACGGTATTCCACCGCTATCCCATCGGGGCGCAGCACTTGACCCACGCGCTCGATCTCGTAGCCCGCCACCTCGTCTACGAGAGCTGCTGATTCCCGCTCATCCAGATCGTCACCCATGCGGTAGAAGAACCCGGGCTGATGGACGAAGGTCTTCTCGTGCCGATAGACCACCGTCTCGTTGCCCACTTCCAGCTTCCGTTCTCCGGTCCCCACCGTGATCAGACGCACAGGCGGAGCGGCCGCGCTGTCGAGCTGAGCCTTGACCTCTTCGGACACGTAGGGACAATCGGAGAGTTCCGCCTGGCGGGCGGCCAGCTTCATGGCGAACGCGAGACAGGTGGGGTGCCCACACTCCTTGCAGTTCGTCTGCGGCAACATCTTGTAGATGGCGATACCACTCAGTGCCATGTGGCGTGTTCCTTTCGCGTAAGACCTGGAAGCGGCGAAGGCTGCCCGGTCGGACTCACTCCATCCCGACTCAATCGATCCCGCTGCCGGCCATCAGCTCATCGACGGCTTGGTGGACCAGGGGCAGCGTGTCGGGGTGTCGCACGACGATGATGTCGGCACCCGCGCCCAGCAGGGTCACGGCGGTGTCCACCTCCCATAAGAGAGCGCGCGCGGCCCAGTCGCCCCAAGGACCGGGCACTCCCTCTCCACTTCGAGCTTCCTTCGTCCGCCAGGCCTCGTAGCCCACGGTCAGGATCATGGGCTGCTGCAGAGCGCTGTCTCCGCTAAGGGCGGCGATGCGAATGCGCTCCATCACCGAGTAGCTGTACTCGATGCCGTACCCCAAGGCTCCAGTCGTGGGATCGACGATGATCCGCTCGCGGTCCAGCCCCATCTCGCCGATGAGCACGTTAAGCTGCTTGGCCAGGTTGATGTCGATGGGGCTCTTGGCGATGACCACTTGGTTGTTGGCCAGGGCGGCGGCCACCACGGTGCGGTAGTTCTTGTCCTCGCAGTTGCCCAGGGCCACGCGCTCGCCGGCCGCCGCTTCGGCGGCGGCCACCAGCACCTCATTGTCTTTCTCCCTCTGCCCGGGACCGTAGATGATCAAAGGCAGAGAGGTGCTCTCGAGCACACGTTTCACAGTGGCTCGCGCCTGCTCGGCCCCGGTATCGCCGCGCTCGGGATGGGCGCTGTCGAGCGTGAGGGCGATGAGGTCTGCACCCATCTCTTCCGCCTTCGCCGCCCACACGGCGGGATCGTCCAACGCGTCACCCCAGGCGGACATCAGCAGGGCCGACCAGTCGTCGGGCCTGCGGTCGCTCACCTCCACAGCCACGACAGGCTTGTGAGGCATGCGGCCCTCGAAATGCAGGAACGGCAAGGTGGTCTCGCCCCCGATGGTCACGGTCTTACCCCGCGTCCCCCCTTCAGCCGGACCCGCACCCAAGGTCACCTCGGTGATGGTCCCCGACCACGCCTCTTTCAACTCGGGTATCGTCACAGACATCCATCGACTCCTTTCACACCGACGCCTTGGGCGTGGCTCAGAATATGGGATCCATCATGAGGGCCGGATGCTCGTGCGCCTCCAGGAAGGGCAGCAGTTCTTCCACGGTGGTGACCGAGCGCTCGTCCGCGATGCGGTCGAGCAGGTCCGGATCGCCCTCACGCTCACACACAGCTTTGAAGTCTTCGGCCATGGTCTCCTTCAGGACGCTGGACATCCACACCACCCGCTTGAAGCCTCCCTCGGCCGAGATGAACTTGCGGCTGAGCAGGTAGTACTTGCCCACGCCCATCATGCCCGGCGTCTGCAGACCGCCTCCAGCGATGCCAGCCAGCGTGGAGAAGGTCATGCCAGCGGGAGTGAGGCTGGGGTCTTCGCGCGATACCACCATCACGCCGTTCGCTTCCGGCACCAGCATCACGATGCACTCGAAACAGCCGCAGGCGGTCATGGGATCCTGCATGATGGAATACAGGCAGACACGCTCGACGCTCTGGTGCGAGTTCTGGTAGACGAAGTCGTTCGCTCCCTGCCAGATACCCAGATCCGGATCGAGGCAGATGCCCTTAGCCACAGGCTGGTTGGGTCCCGTGGGGTTGATCTGGTTGGAGGCCTTGCAGTCCAGCCAGTTATACGCGCCGCACAGGCCCAGACGCTCAGGCGATATCACGCACACGTGGTTCGGCGCGAAACTCTGGCACAGCGTACAGCTGTAGAACTCGTCCACCGATGAATCGACCATGTCAGCCAAGCGGGAGTTGCGGGTCTGGTAGGCCTCGCGTGCCCGGCCCAGCCACTCCTCGAAGGCCGCCTGCTCGGTGTAGAGAGTCACCTGCACCTTGTCGACGATGGCGCCGAACTCGCCGTGGAAGCGGGCATATAGGATGTCGCCCAGGTTCTTGAGTTCGAAGCCCTTCTCCACCGCGGCCTTGCTGAACCGTATCCAGGTGATGTCACGCTGGCCGATGTGCTGGATGCCCGAGGCGCCGTTGACGAAGTAGTGGATCTGTCGTTCGAGTACGGGTTCGAAGTCTTCCTGCATCTTGCGGCCCGCCACCTCCACCACGATGCCCAGGTTCATGGCCCCGCCTTCGGGCACCTGGTCCATGTCGGGCCCCACCACCGTGATGCGACCGTCCTCGATGTCGTCCAGACCGACCATCCGCAGATACTCGAAGGCATGCGCCTTCTGGCCGCCGAACTCCAGCCGCATGTCGTTGCGCCGCACCCGTTCGCCCTCGAAGGCACTGCCGTAAGGCACCGGGATGGGCACCTCGGTGATCTTGATCTTCACCCCGCGGATCTCGGTGCAGCGCTGGACCAGTCGGCGCGCCTTGTCCGCGTGAGTATCACCCTCGATGTCGTCGAACGGCATACTGACCACATGCTCGTACCGGGTGACGCCGGTGGGAAGGATCTGGGGGATGACCGTGTCGGCGATGACCGGGAAGCCGTAGTTGATGGCCCCTGCCGCGGCCGCGTACTTGAGGTCGTCGACTTCACCCAACGCCAGCACGAAGGCGAACACGCGGTACTTGTTGTAGAGCAGGATGTCGCGTATCTGGCCACCGGACATACCCCCGAACGTGAGTGCCGACCTGGTGGCGAAACCAAGGGCGTAGATGGCCGAGATGGTGTCGGTGCCGAAAGGCACGATGTAGGTGTCGTAGCCCATCTCGACGCCCTCTTCCATCAGCTGGTGGATGATGCTGCGCCCATTGACGTTGCCCGACAGGAACACCAAGATATTGCGCTTCTGCAACTCGCGCACGATGGACACGGCTGCTTCGTTGCTGCGCGCCGCGCCCACGATGGCGGCGAACCCCGGCATGCGCCCGTCGACCAACTGGATGCCCCAAGCCCGCAGCTGGATGTCGTCGATGGGTCCGTTGGCGTGGCCTCCATCGCTGCCGCCGCCGTTGCTGTCCGGGCTGGTGAAGCTGGTGCCGGTCAGGTTGAGACCGGGGATGGGCTCAGGCTGCTCTCCCCGGGCGAAGCGCACGGCCTCGATGGCCTCCATGGCCAGCAGAGTGGCCGCGCCGCTGTCCAAGGTCTCGCCCAGGTAGGGAAGCCACAAGCTGGTGCCGGGAGCCTCAGACAGCAGCTTCTTCGCATGCTCCATGGCGCCCTGCAGCTGCCCAAGGTCATCGACTTCCATACCTGTGAAGCCCAGGATCACGGGCAGGTGATAGGCGGTGTTCGTGAAGGCCACGGGATGATCGGCCCCCAGCTCGTCGATGGCCGCCTGCACCATCCGGTCGGCTTCGTTCACGATGAGGTTGGCGCCGCGGATGGCGGCTCTGGCGATATACCGCGACACGTCACACCTCCGATCCGACCGCCGGGACAGAGGCGGAGTAGACGTTCAAGAGCGTCTCTTCATCCAGAGTCGCCAGCACTTCTTCCATGATCTGATCGCCGCTGCCACCGAAGCGGCCGGGCTCGTAGGGCTCCAGACCGA
The DNA here is from genome assembly GCA_040772905.1 of Thermoleophilia bacterium. Classification (GTDB taxonomy): domain Bacteria; phylum Actinomycetota; class Thermoleophilia; order RBG-16-64-13; family RBG-16-64-13; genus JAXGXJ01. Next base: position 164,442 of record JAXGXJ010000005.1, read on the forward strand.
GAGCCTGGCGCTTGGCGTCGATGTGAGCCAACGCCTTGCGGATCAGCTCAGGCGTGTCAGGCTCGAACTCGATGCCCCCGCCGAAGCGCCGCATCCAACCGTCGCGCATGAGTTCCACCACCTCGGGACTGTTGCCCACCGGAGGGGGAAGGCCGAAGAGCACGAAGGCACCCGAGGCCGCGCAGTACGTGCCGATAGACAGAGCCTTCTCCGACATGTACTCGGGGCAGATGCCCACTGCCGGCAGATCGGAGACGTCGTCACCTAGGCCTCCCTCGGTGGCACACTCGGTGAGGACGGTGAGGATGCGCGAGTTGTCGACGCACGATCCCACGTGCAGCACCGGCGGGATGCCGATGGCCTCGCACACCTCGCGCAGTCCGGCTCCCGCCTGAGCGAGGAACTCCGGACGCAGGTAGCCGTACTTGGCCGCTCCCGTCGCGGCACATCCGGTCACGACCACCAGGACGTCGTTGCGGATGAGTTCGCCGATGATCTCGGTGGTGGGAAGGTCATGCGGCACCCGAGCGTTGTTGCAGCCCACCACCGCCGCCAGCCCCCGGATGCGTCCGGCGGCGACGGCGTCGTTGAGAGGCCGGAACGATCCGCGGTAGAGGCCGCCCTGCATGTAGCGCACGTACTCATGTGAGAAGCCGACCACCAGCGCCTCTTCCACCCGGGGGATGATGGTCTCGCCTCGGTTGGGGTAGTTGTCTATAGCCGTGCGCACGATGTTCTTGGCGCTCTGGTAGGCATGGTGCTCGTCGAACTCCAGGTGTTCGGCCCCTTCGATGCGGGCCTTGGGCGAGGTGGTGATGAGCTTGGTGTGATAGTGAGAGGCCACCTGCGCGAGCGCCTGCATGATGCACTGCACGTCGACCACCATGGCTTCCACCGCACCTGTGGCGATGGCGAGTTCTTGCGACAGGAAGTTGCCTGCGGGCGGGATGCCGTGACGCATGAGCACCTCGTTGGCCGTACAACAGATGCCGGCCAGGTTGATGCCGTTGGCGCCCTTGCTCTTCGCGTAGTCCAGCAGTTCGGGGTCGGTGGACGCCGCCACGATCATCTCGGAGAGCGTGGGTTCATGCCCGTGGACCACCAGGTTGACCTCGTCGTCTTTGAGGACCCCCAGGTTCACCTGGCTGCGCAGCGGGGCAGGCGTGCCGAACAGGATGTCACTCAGGTCGGTGGCGAGCATGGACCCGCCCCAACCGTCGGCGAGTGCGGCCCGCACCACCTGGTCGAGGATGTGCTCGGCATCCTGATCGACACCCATGTGGGTGCGGTGCATGATCTCCACCACTTCCCGGTCGATGCCGCGAGGAGTAACCCGCTCGCGGCTCCACAACTCCTGACGCCGCGGAGTCGCCCGGCTCACGTAGATGATCTCGCCCGACTGGCGCCCGAATTCGGCCAGTGCGGTCTCAGCCACTTCTTGAGCCACTTCGTTCACATGCCGGTTATCGCTCTTGATCCCCAGGTAGCCCGCCACGGCACGTAGCTTCGCCTCGTCCCGGATGCGGTAACCGGCGGCCTCACCCTTCGCGACCGCCAACAGAGCGAGCGCGATCCCTCGGCCGTGATCGGAATGGGCCGCCGCCCCCCCGGCGACGGCCCTTGCGAAGTTGCGGGCCGCTACCGTGGCCCGGGTCGCTCCGCACACCCCCCGATCGACCTTCCCCACGAGGCGGCAGGGCCCCATGGCGCAAATCCGACAGCAGCCGCCCTCTGAGCCGATAGAGCAGGGCCTCACCGCTGCTACTCGGTCGAAGGCCGTCTCCACCACTCCTTCACAACTATCCAGGACCTCGCACACAGCGATATCGTGGCTTCTCTCTTCAGGCATAGGATGTCCTCCAGACAAAGGCGTGTGCCGCTCGCTGTATCAGTAGCGCCGGAAATCGCCGGCCATCTCGCGATCTCTCCGCTCGGTGACGGTGGAGCGCTGGATGACGGTGTGCCAGGTCGATCCATCCTTGTGCCGTTCCGTGAAATCGCCGAGCGATACTGACTGGTCCGGGGGATAGCCGCCTGCGCGCAGAGTCGCGCGAAGGACCTCCGGCGAGGTGACGGTCTCGTCGAACCGTATGAGCACCCGCCGGCGCGCGGCACCGGCCACCACTTCAGTGACGCCGGGCGTAGCCAGCAGCGCTTCCCGGACGCGCAAGACATGATGGTCGGCGTACATGCTCGGCACTTCCACGACAAGGTCCTTCATCAATCCACACCTTTCCCGCCTGTGCACTTCGTGGGGGGCATAGCTCCTTTGTGGGTATATGCCAATGCAAAGGAAACCGAGGCAATAGTACCTCAAGATTTTAGAAACATGCGAGGGAGGCGCGAGGGGATGGTCAGATCAGACCGGCGCTGCGTGCGATGGCCCGGACCCGCTCGGCCGAACCGGGTGCCAGATCGTAGACAGCGGCCCCCTGCATGTCGGCGGTGACCACATGTGCGTCGAAGTCGAGCCAGCCCGCCAGTTCCAGAGAGCCCAGGCGTTCGCGGATGAAGGTCAGGTCGTCGTCAGACCTCACCTTGTTGGCGACCGCCCACAGCGCCGTGATACCCAGGTCGCGGGCAAGGCGGGCGATATCCGCCGCCACTGTCAGGCTGCGCTGGCCCGGCTCCACCACGATGAACATCACGTCCACGGCCGCGGCGGTGCCTCTGCCCAGATGCTCCAAACCCGCCACAAGGTCCAGCAGTACGGTCTCCTGCTCGCGCAGCAGGAGATGGGTCACCAGGGCCCTCACCACGCTGTTCTCCGGGCATACGCAGCCGGCCCCCGCTCCCCGTACCGTCCCCATCTCGAGGAGCCTGATGCCGCGATGAGCCACCGAGAAGCGGGCAGGTATGTCTTCCACACGAGGGTTCAGCCGAAAATAGGCCGCAGGCTCCCCGGGCTGCGAGCCGGTGCGCTCGGCGATGAGGTCTCGCATCTCAACCACGGGCACCACCTGGGACAAGGCTTCCTCGGGGAACCCCAAGGCCTGCCCCAGAGTGGGGTTGGGGTCGGCGTCGATGGCGTAGACCGTCTGTCCCTCCCCCGCCAGCACGTAGGCCAAGAGGCTGCTGAAGGTGGTCTTCCCCACCCCGCCTTTGCCCGCCACCGCGACCTTAGCCATGGGTCTCGCCCGCATCGTCCTCGCCACGCAGGGCGCCCCAGCGCTCCTCACCCACGCACTCGCGGGCCTTGGAGCACCATTCCACGCAGGAGGGGACCTCTTCTTTCCACAGATACTCGCGGCAGTACGGACAACGCACGCGCGTCTCGTCGGAGAACATCTCCACCTCGCGCCCACAGTGAGGGCAGCGATGCAACGAAGCGCTTAGATGCCTGCCGTCTTGGCCAGGACAGCGACCGGCCATACCCACCCCTTTCGCCGGTGGTCTCGCCTACATTGTAGGGTACGCAAGAGACTCACCGCCAGATGGGGTATCCTCTGCGCGGACGGCACTGGTGGATGAGGTCTTGCCCGGCCTGGGCGAGACCGGCACCGTCGGGCATACGGCGGGTGGGCTGATGAAGAGGGCACTGATCGACTATCGCCGCTGCGACCCTACCCGCTGCCCCGAGGGTAACTGCGCGGCTGCGCGTGCCTGCGAGCGTCGGGTGCTCAAGCAGGAGTCGGCGTTCGAGGTGCCCATGCCCGGCGCGCTCCCCTGCAGCGGATGCGGTGACTGCGTCCGGGGATGCCCGCTCGAGGCCGTCAAGATCGTCGCCGATGGATGACCCGCGTTGGCGGCGGCGGCTGGAGTCGGATGGAGACCCGCGATGGGTGGCCTGTTGTCTCTTGAGGAAGGAATGGTCACATGGACGACGACCTGCGCGAACTCGAAGCTCTTCTCGACTACCTCGTGAAACACAACGAAGACCACGCCGGCGAGTTGCAGGACCTAGCCTCGCGGGCGCAGACGTTGGGTAAGACCGAGGCCTATGACCGCCTGACAGAAGGCGTGGCCTTGTTGCGCGACTCCAACGTGAGCCTGAGGAAGGCTCTCGACGCACTGCGAGGCTGAGATGTGCCTGGCCAAGGTATATCTGATGGAGCCCGGAAAGGACGAAGCCACCTTCGTCATGGAGAACGTCACCCGGGTGACGGTCCAAGACGATAGGGTCCGGCTCACCTCGCTGCTGGGAGCGTCGGAGGAGCTGCCGGCCCGCGTCGTGGATATGGACTTCATGGATGGGAGATTGCTGCTCCGCGCACCGGACTGATCGCCGCAGCCCGGGGCGACTGCCTCAGCGCCGCCTCCAGCACACGACCTCGGCTGACCCTGACTCCCCATCGACCGGGGGGTGGATTGAAGCACCTTCCTGCGACTCAAGATAGACTTCAGCGCGCATGTGGCTTGACTATTACTAAGTTAGTAGTACTATGAATCTCATAATGTTATACAATGACGTGGACCGGGATGCAGGAGGTCGATCAGAGATGGTGAATGAGGCACCGGGGCACGACGATGGCGGCGCGGCGGACCTGCCCGCAGGATCGGCGGTCGCGTCTTCTTCACTGCGCAAGTTCCAGAGGGAACTCTCCGCGGGCATCGTCTCGCTGACCCTTCTCGCTCTTCTGGCCCATGCCAGGGAGCCTTTGTACGGCTATCAGATCGCGAAGGAACTCGAGGACTACGGTACCGGACTGCCCGTGAAACAGGGCACACTCTATCCGGTGCTGCGTTCCATGGAAGCCGGAGGCTTGCTGACCAGCGAGGTGGAGCCATCGGTGACAGGACCTCCCCGGCGCTACTACTCCATCACTGAGCAGGGCCGTGAGGCGTTCGGTCTGTGGCGGTTGTGTTTGTCAATCTGTGCAAAAGCAGATCACGGTATGACGCTGGTCCTTCCGTGACGTCTTCTTCTTAGGCCGCCTCCTCCAGTTGCCGCAGTAGTTCGCGCTTGTGCTCGTCAAGGAGATCCATGTTGAGGTAGCGATGCTCCTCGAGCCAGCCTTCATGGGTCTCGACGGCGAGAGCCCGGATGAGCCTCAGGCAGCTGTCGACGTTCGGGAAGATCCTCACCACCCGGGTCCGGCGCTTGATCTCCTCGTTCAGCCTCTCCAGCATGTTGGTGCTCTTGAGATGCTTGTGATGGCCGCGGGGCAGACGGTAAAAGGTCAGGGTCTCGGCGATGTTCTCCTCCACCCAGTCGCAGAGCTTGGGATAGGTCTTCTGCCAACGAGCGAGCCAGGCGGAGAGGTCTTTCTGGGCTTCGGCCACGTCCCGGCGATCGTAGAGCCACCGGAGCTCCTGCAGGCAGTCGTCGTTGGCTTTCCGGGGCAGGTGGTCAAGAGCGTTACGCAGGAAATGCACGTAGCAGCGTTGCCAGGCGGCTTCGGGGAGCATCTCCATAAGGCTCTTCCGCAGTCCTTCGTGGGCGTCGGAGACCACGAACTCGACGCCGTGGAGTCCTCGGTCTCTCAAGGAGGCGAGGAAGTCCCGCCAGCTCGTCTGGCTCTCCCTGCCGGCCAGTTCCACCCCCAAGACCTGGCGGTAACCCTCCTGGTTGATGCCGATGCCGATGAAGACGGCCTGGGAACGGATGACGCCGCCTTCCCGCACTTTCTCGTAGCGGGCGTCGAGGATCAGGTAGGGGTAGGGTTCCTCCAGGCGCCTAGTCGCGAACTCCCGCAGGCTCTTATCGAGGCCCTTGTTGATTTGGCTGATGGCCGAAGCGGAGAAGCTGTGGCCGCACAGTTCCTCGGTGATGGCCTTCACCTTGCGGGTGGAGACCCCCTGGACATACATCTCGGCAAGAGCTGAGACCAAGGCCTTCTCCGAGCGTTGGTAGCGCTCGAAGAGCTCCGTGGAGAAGCGGCCGTCGCGGTCACGGGGGACTCTCAGTTCCAGCTTGCCCACCCGGGTGACAAGAGTGCGGGGGTAGTAGCCCGCGCGGTAGCCCAGGCGGCCCTCGGTGCGCTCACCAGGTTCCGCACCGACGGTGTCGGTCATCTCAGCTTCGAGAATCTGCTGCATCGCCTCGCGCACGATCTCGCGCAAGAAGTTCTTGTCCTCGGCAATCAGCGCTTTAAGGTTAGACCGTGCTTGAGTACTCTTGTCCTGGGTCATGGTGTGCTCCCTCTCGTAGGGGTGATTCGGCATCACATGCATACCATGACCTTTTCTCTTGTCCTTCCCTCAAGAGCTTTTGCACACAAGTCAGCACACTACCTCTGTGGCGGGATTCATGGTTGAAGACGCGTGACTTCGTCGAGGCTGTCTTGGAGGGACACCGTGGTTGAGAATATGGAGACATATCTGCAGGAACTGAAAGCGGCACTGGTCTCCACCGGAGCCGATCCCGCGCTGGTGCAGGACGCTCTCTTCGATGCGGAGGAGTACCTGCAAGCCGAGATGGCCGCACGGGAGCAGGCCCAGCCCGGCGATGACCGGTCGCCTTCCGGGGACGACCGTGCCGCCTGGTTCGCCGCGGTGATCGAGGGATACGGCACTCCAGAAGAGGTGGCCGCTGCCTACGTGGGTACGACGCCGCCCGACGCGGAAGAGCCGACGCGCGGACCGGTATCGGAGCCCGAGTCGCTGCCCACGCCGCCGGACACGGGCCAGCCGCGGACCGGGCCACAATGCCCGACCTGCGCAGCCGAGGTGTCGCCTGACCAGGTGTTCTGTACGCGCTGCGGCACCCGGCTCCGCCACGGCCCGGCCGGCCCGCTCCCGCCACGTCCGAGCCAGCCGGTCGGACCGCTGCCTGCGGGCGTGACACAGGGCAGAGAGGCCGCAGCGACCGCTGATACCCGCGAGCGGAGCGCATGGAGGCAGATCTTCGGCCCGTTCGCCGACGGACGGGTGTGGACGTCTCTTGTCTACATGATCCTATCGCTGGTCACCGGGCTGGTCTACTTCACCCTTGTGGTGACGGGCTTCTCCACCGCCGGGGGGATGCTGGTGCTCATCATCGGCATTCCGCTGTTCGTGCTGGTGCTAGGCATGGTGCGAGGGCTTGCCCTGTTTGAAGGGCGGCTCGTCGAAACGCTGCTTGGTACGCGTATGCCCCGCAGATCGCGGCCGACACCACCTGACTTTGGTTTCTTCCAGCGGCTGCTGTTCTGGCTGAAAGACGGCCGCACCTGGGCCTCCATCGCCTACATGGTGCTGATGCTGCCCCTGGGCACCATCTACTTCACCATCGCCGTGGTGGGGCTGTCGGTGGGCATCGCCCTGGTGGCCTCACCCGTCTGGGTGTTGGCCGGCTGGGGCACCGGCGATCATACCTGGATCATCAACGGCGTCGCCCATGACTACTGGCCGCTGTGGGCCGCCCCGCTGGCGTTCGTGGTCGGTGTGCTGCTGCTGATCGGATTCATGCATCTGGTCAAGTGGATCGGACGAGGACACGCGGCCTTCGCGAAGGCGATGCTGGTGCGGCTGTAGAACAAGCCGCCGCGCCTACGCGGCCAGAGCTTCCAGCGCACTCCAGGGACGACCCGACGGCGATGTGCTGCCACTGAGCCGGAAGCCCGTGACCTCCGACCACCATTCCCCGCGAGCATGCGAGAATAGGTGGCAGGAGAGCCGTCCATCACCGTCTCGGCCCCACCGACGGCGGTCGCTCGCAGCCGGCCGCTCCGGATCCCGACACTGTCCAGCACCCGCGCTCCTGCGGTCTGAGCAGCACGTCACATACCGCAGGCGGCACAAGGAGGAGTCGAGCCCTGAGCGCGGCGCTGGCAGAGACGCTGGCCATCATCTTGCTGGTGGCGGTCCTGGCCTGGGCGGTCATCCGTCCTTGGGGATGAGTGGAGAGCGTGGTCGCCGTCCCAGCCGCCGGCATAGTCCTGGCCACCGGTGCCATCTCCCTGGAGCACGCCTGGGAAGAAGTGGTGCGCATCGGCCCCGTGATCGGCTTCCTGGCCGCCATCCTCGTGCTCGCGCAACTGTGCGACGTGGAGGGATTGTTCCGAGCCAGTGGCAGTTGGATGGCCCGCCTGTCTGGCCCACATCCGCGATCGCTGTTGGCGTCGGTGTTCGTCGTCGCCTCAATCATCACAGCGGTGCTCAGCCTCGATGCCACCGTGGTGCTGCTCACGCCGGTGGTGTTCGTAACCGCCACTCACCTGGGCGTCCGACAGAAGCCGCACGTGTACGCCTGTACCCATAAGGTCATCTTCCGATCCCAGAACGAAGAGTTTCGGGTGCGTCGCCACGTTCTCCAGGAAATGATTGCGATCTTCTCGCCGCCGCTGCCATTCAGCAAATGAGACTATGGTTGGATTGATGGGCCTCGCCAGCATCTGCTCCGCTTTGGTGAGCGCCGCGTACGCGTCAGCATGCAGAAGGTCCTCGCTCACGATCATCAAGTCCACGTCGCTGGACGCGTGATCCACTCCCTTGGCTTGCGAGCCGTACACGAAGGCCACGCGAATCCTGGCCGCGAGCGGATCCAACGCCTCTTGTATGGGCTCGACCAGTCCGACCGTCTTCCTCACCAGACCCCGCAACTCCTCGAACACGGGCGACTGTGGATTCGCCTGATAGTGCTTTTCCCAGCCGACACTGCGAACGGTAAGGAGACCACTTGCGGTCAGGCGTCTCAGCTCACGGTGAACGGCCCCTGTTCCTGAGCCGGCAAGCGCGATGACTTCCTTTGAGAGGAAGCTCCTGTCGGGCTGGCCAAACAAGATGCCGAGCACCCTCTGCTGCACCTTCGTGAACAGAGCATCGGCAAGTCGAACGTGTTCTGGTTCTACTATTCCCATATTGGGAATAGTAATACCCATATTGGGAATTCTCAATAGCTGGGTCTCTGCCGCTCGCGTGGGCGACCGGACAGAACAGTGCAGCGATCTACGACAAGAACGTTGTCGTTTCGACAACAGGAGGTGGGCGATACTGGATTTGAACCAGTGACATCTGCCGTGTGAAGACAGCGCTCTCCCACTGAGCTAATCGCCCCTATCAAGGCTGCAGATTGTAGCAGGAGCAGGGCTGAGGGCCAAGGTGCGGCCCAAGCGGGCGTCGCGTCGACGAGCGGGGACAACATCCCACACCCGCGCCGCGCCCCGTCACGCTCTCCGACCGGTGTCCAAGCCCTCGTTCAAGCTCCCCGACCGGAACCCGCGCATGTCCACGGCCACGTGCAGGTAACCCAGCGCGCGGAGCGCCTTAGTGACCTCGCCACAGAGAGGCTCAGCGACCAGCCTCGGGATCTCCTCCCGCGGCACCTCGATCCGCGCCACCCCTCCCTGGTGGTGCCGCACCCGTACCACCGAAAAGCCGCACCCGCGCAGGTAGGCTTCCGCCTCCCCCACCATGTGCAAGGCTTCAGCCGTGATGCCCTCCCCATAGGGAAAGCGCGACGCCAAGCAGGGCGACGCCGGCCGCTCGGACACGCTCAGACCCAACGCGCGGCAAGCCGCGCGGACCTCTTCCTTGTTGAGACCGGCCGCCGCCAACGGGCTGAGAACCCCGGCCTCGGCCGTGGCACGCAGGCCGGGACGGTAGTCATCGGCATCGACGGCGATGGCGCCGTCCACGAGGGCCGCCAAGCCGCGCTGGACGCGCAACGCCTGGAACTCCTCATACAGCCGGCGCCGGCACAGGTAGCAACGGTCGGGCGGGTTGTCGGCGAAACCGGGGATGTCCAGATAGGGGAAGTCGATCACCAGATGGGCGGCGCCCAGTTCCGCGGCGACGGCCGTGGCCCAGCCGACGTCATCGGCGGAAGCGACCACCCCGGTCGCCGTCACAGCCAGCACCCGGTCGCGCCTCAGCGCGCGCAGCGCGAGGGCGAGCAGCAGGCTGGAGTCTACACCGCCGGAGAAGGCGACCAGCAGGCTGGGGAATCGGATGAGGCACGCCTCTGCAGCACGCAGCTTCTGCGCGAGATCGGATGGGGGCGACTGCGGCGGGTCTACCGTCGTGTGCCGCCCGCCGGAACGCATTGCGCCCGGCCAAGCCTGCCGGGCAGGTCCGCCACCAGGAAGCGGCTCGCCGCCCACGGCAGACTACTGCGCCCGGCTGCGGAGGTTCCGGGTCTTGTCGATGGCCTGCAGCTTGGCGAGGGCCTTGGCCTCGATCTGGCGGATGCGTTCGCGAGTGACGCCGAAACGACGCGCCACCTCTTCCAGCGTGCGGGGATGCTCTCCCTTCAGCCCGAAACGCAGCTCGATGACCTTGCGCTCGCGGTAGGGCAGCATGCCAAGGGCCTCGTTGATACCGTCCTTGTCGAGCTGCGACGCCACGGCGTCGAAGGAGCGCACGGCGTCCTCGTCTTCGATGAAATCGCCCAGCTCGGAGTCCTCTTCCTCACCGATGGGAGTCTCCAGGGACACCGTGGTCTGGCTGATGCGCAGGATCTCGCGGATCTCGAAGTCGCTCATGTTCATCTCGGCCGCGATCTCTTCCGGCAGCGGCTCACGCCCCATGTTCTGGAGCAACTGGCGCTGCACGCGGATGAGCTTGTTGATCTTCTCCACCATGTGCACAGGGATGCGGATGGTGCGGGCTTTGTCGGCGATGGCTCGGGTGATCGCCTGCCGGATCCACCAGGTGGCATAGGTGCTGAACTTGTGGCCCTTGCGGTAATCGAACTTCTCCACCGCGCGGATGAGACCCAGATTGCCCTCCTGGATGAGGTCCAGGAAGCTCATGCCGTCGGTGTGGTAGCGCTTGGCGATGGACACCACCAGGCGCAGGTTGGCCTCGGTCAGTTCATGCTTGGCGCGGATGTCGCCGCGCTCGATGCGCTTGGCCAGCGACACCTCCTGCTGCGCAGTCAGCAGCTTGACCCGGCCGATCTCCTTGAGATACATGCGCACCGGGTCGGTGGTGGGCACGTCCACGCTCAGGTCGAGTTCGTCGACGCCGCGACGCCATTCGGTGGCGTTGCCGTCGCTTTCGCCGTCGTCGTCAAGGTCGGCGCAGGACTCATCCACCACTTCGATACCCTGGTCGAGCAGGGTGGTGTACATGAGTTCGATCTGCTCGGTGGTGAGATCTACCTCTGCCAACACCTCGGCGATATCGTCAGTGGTGACGAAGCCCCGCCCCCGACCCGCCTCGATGAGACCTTCGATCTCCTCGATGTTCAGAAGCCAGCTTTCCGGGGACGAGTCGCCGCTCATCTGTCGCTCAGCCACTTGGAGCCGTAGTCACGCATGTGATCGATGAGCGGGATGAGATCCCAGCCCATGTTGGTGAGGGTGTACTCCACCCGGGGCGGGACTTCAGCGAAACTCTCGCGGGTGATGATGCCGGCCTTCTCGAGACCCTTCAGCCGCTCGGACAGGGTCTTGGGGCTGATGCCATCGAGAGAGCGCTCGAGCGCACTGAAGCGGTTCACGCCTTTGGAGAGGTCACGCAGGATGAGAAGCGTCCACTTGCCCGATATGATGTCCGCGGTCTTGAGGACGGGGCACACATCGGGATGCGCATCTGTGGTGGGTCGCACTACGCTAGGGCCTTCCTGAGAGGTGCTCAAACTTCGTCCAACTTACCGAGAGTCCACAAAGGACGGGTCCCTGAAAGGGTAAGGCAAAGTACCAGACGAGCGCGCCGTTTTCAACCACCGAGGGGACCGCTGTCAGTGCACTGCGCAGTCGCTCACTCGGCCAGCTGCCTCCGCAGTATCTCGTTGACCATCTGCGGATTGGCTTGGCCCTTGGTCTCTTTCATCACCTGGCCCACGAAGAATCCCAGCACGCGGTCGCGGCCCTGACGGAACTCCTCGGCCGGGCCCGGGTTGGCCTCCACGATGCGTGCGATCATGGCTTCCAGTTCGCTCGCGTCGGAGATCTGGCCCAAGCCCCTCTCCTCGACCACGGCGGCGGCATCTTTGCCCGTCTCCACCATGGCCTCGAAGACCTCTTTGGCCATCTTGCCCGACAGGGTGCCGTCGGCCACCAACTTCAGCAGACCCGCCGCCATCTCCGTGTCCACAGCACTATCGCTCACGTCGATACCGGCGGCGTTGAGATAGGCGGACAGATCGCCCAGGACCCACGTCGCCGAGAGACGTACCTCGCCCGTCGCGGCGGCCAGGCTCTCGAAGTAGTCGCCAAGCGCCTTGTTCGCGGCCAGGATGGCGGCATCTTTGGGCGCCAACTCGTACTGGCCCATCAACCGCTCCTTGCGTGCCGCCGGGAGTTCAGGCAGCGACTCCCGCACCCGCTGCACGTAGGCTTCGTCCAGCTCGATGGGTACCAGGTCGGGCTCGGGGAAGTAGCGGTAATCGTGAGCCTCTTCTTTGCTGCGCAGGCTGGACACGGTGCCGGTGGCCGGATCGAAGTGCACGGTGGCCTGCACCACGCGCTCCCCGAACTCCAGTAGATCGATCTGACGCTCCATCTCCGCCTCCAAGCCGCGCTGCAGGAAGCGGAAGGAGTTCATGTTCTTGAGTTCGGTCTTGGTGCCGAACGGTTCACCGGGCTTGCGCACCGACACGTTGGCATCACAGCGCAGCGAGCCCTCCTCCATGTTGACGTCGGAGACGCCCAGTTGCTCCACCAAGTTGCGGAGCTGCGTGAGGAACACCCGGGCCTGTTCCGGAGTGGAGATATCGGGCTCGGTGACGATCTCCACCAGTGGCGTGCCGCCCCGGTTGAAGTCCACCAGCGAGTAGTCGGCGCCATCGATGCGCCCCGAAGCCCCGCCGGCATGAACGAGCTTACCGGCGTCTTCCTCCATGTGCACCCGCGTGATGCCCACGCGGAAGGTGCTGCCGTCGTCGGCCTCCACATCCAGGTACCCGCCGATACCCAGGGGCAGGTCGTATTGGGAGATCTGATAGGCCTTGGGCAGATCGGGATAGAAGTAGTTCTTGCGATGGAAGATGGTGCGGTCCGCGACGCGGCAGTTGAGCGCCAAGGCGATGCGCGTGGCGTACTCCACCGCCTTCTCGTTGGTGACGGGGAGCACCCCGGGATGGCCCAGACAGACCGGACACACGTGCGTGTTGGGCGGGTCGCCGAAGGTCACTTCGCAGCCGCAGAACATCTTCGTACGCGTGCTGAGTTGCACGTGGATCTCCAGGCCGATCACGGCCTCCCAGACGCGCTCGGGACCGTTCATACCGCCACCTCCGTCAGCGGAGGGACCAGGTCGAGGTCGAGCTTCTGCTCCACCGCGTGCGCTGCCTCCAACATGCCGCGCTCGGAGAAATGCGGACCGATGATCTGCAACCCCACGGGCAGCCCGGCGGAGAACCCGGCAGGGATACTGATCCCCGGCAAAGCCGCCAGGTTCACCGGGATGGTGCAGAGGTCGGACTGGTACATGGCCAGGGGATCGGCCGTCCGCTCGCCGATGGGGAACGCCACCGTGGGTGAGGTGGGCGAGAGCAGGAAGTCGAAACGGGCGAAAGCCTGCCGGAAGTCGTCGATGATGAGTGTGCGCGTGCGCTGAGCCTGCGCGTAATACGCGTCGTAATAGCCTGCCGAAAGCGCGTAAGTGCCGATCATGATGCGTCGCTTGACCTCGGCGCCGAAACCCTCGCTGCGCGTGCGCGTGTACATCTCGTACAGATCGGCCGCCTGGGCCGTCCGGTGACCGTAGCGGACACCGTCGAAGCGGGCCAGGTTGGAACTGGCCTCGGAAGGCGCGATGAGGTAGTAGGCGGCGATGCCCTTCTCCACACTGGGAAGGCTCACCTCTTCACACACTCCACCAAGGGCGCCGATGACATCGAGCGCAGATTCGAAGACCTCGCGCACGCCCGGTTCGCAGGCCTCGCCCACGAACTCGCGGATGACCCCGAAGCGCAGCCCCTCAAGGTCCGTGCGACCGGGGCTGCCGGCGGGCTCGCTGAGGCCGGTGCTGGTGCTGTCCCGTGGGTCGCGCCCGGCCACGATGTCCAGCAGGGCCGCGGCGTCTTTGACGTCGCGGGTGAGCGGCCCGATCTGGTCGAGCGAACTGGCGTAGGCGATGAGGCCGTAGCGGCTGACGGCTCCGTAGGTGGGCTTCATGCCCACCACACCGCAGAGCGAGGCCGGCTGCCTGATGGAGCCCCCAGTGTCGGTGCCCAGAGCCCAGGGCGCCTCGGAGGCGGCGACACAGGCGGCGGAGCCGCCACTGGAGCCGCCCGGCACCCGGTCGAGATCCCAGGGGTTGCGCGTGGTCTGGAAGGCGGAGTTCTCGGTGGAGCTGCCCATGGCGAACTCGTCCATGTTGAGCTTGCCCAGGAACACCAAGCCCGCCTCACGCAGCTTGCTGATGATGGTGGCGTCATAGGGAGGCACATAGCCCTTGAGGATGCGCGACGCGCAGGTGGTCTCCATGCCGCGCACGCAGAAGATGTCCTTCAGGCCGATGGGCACACCCTCCCAAGGTCCGCGCTCGGCGCGTGGCTTCGCGTCGACGACGGCGGCGGCCTCCAACGCTCCGCTCTCGTCCACCAGCAGATACGACTGCACAGCGCCGTCCACTGCACGTATGCGCTCCAGGTAGGCCTGCGTCAGCTCGGTGGCCGACACCTCGCCGTCAGCAAGCAGCCGACGACAGTCGTGAGCGGTGAGGCGGGTGACATCCACAGCCATGGCGTCCTACCCTATCCTCGGGACGACGAACTGTCCCCGTTCCACCTGCGGCCCGTTGCTGAGCGCATCGTCATGAGAAATACCAGGCCGGGGTACATCAGGCCGTAGCACGTTCTTGAGTGCAACGGCATACGAAGTGGGCTCCAAACCGGAGAGATCCAGCTGGGAGATCTGCTGCACGTAGTCGATGATGCGGGAGAGTTCAGGCTGCAGCCTGGCGAGCTCCTCTTCCTCGAAGTGAAGACGCGCGAGGCGCGCGACGTGCTCGACCTCTTGCCTGGAAATCATGGTGCTGCTCTCCTTGGATGTCAGCTGCGGCGAGCCCGCCACACTCGCCGGGAAAGGGCCGGCGGGCGGCCGGGACCCCGGGATTATAGCGGAAAATAAAGGGGCGCCTGGCCAGGCGCCCGAGAGGAGAAAGGAGAGTTCTGAATGGGAAAACTCTCAGTCTCTGTATCGGCAATACGCGGAGGGACTTTAGCCCCATAAGGCGGCCGGCGATCCTGTCGATGCTGCTCCGCGTGGGCACCGGCGTCCGACAGTTCCTTGACACTGGACCACTGGTGAAGTACAAGTCTGTACAGGCGGAGGATCGAGCCGTCTCGGTGGCATGGTCTGCCAGCGTGCTCATCAGGGCCCGGACGGCTTTGACGGAAGTCACAACGATACCGGCAGGAGGAAGGGCGCATGTCAGAGCAGGACAACATACGTGTGGCGGAACAGTGGATCGAAGCCCTTACCACGTACGACATAGACCGGCTGCGCGAGCTTCGCGCCCCAGGGTACATGCTGGAGCATCCCGGCTTCCCCGGACCTGTGGGCGCTGAAGAAGAGGATGTCCACCTGCAGAGGTTGGCCGACGCCCTGCCCGACTGGCACTGGGAGACGGCGCAGATCATCGTGCATGGCGACTTCGTGGTGCGGAACGGCGTGCGCAGAGGCACTCATCTTGGGCCCATGACCGAGACGAGCGGCGCCACCATCGCTCCCAGCGGAAAGGAACTCGTGCTGCGCATCAGCAACACCCTCCAACTGGAGAACGGCAAGGTGCTCCGCAGCTACGTCTACTATGACCGGCTGAGTCTGCTGAAACAGCTGGATCTCATCGTCCCCGGCCTGTAGCGGCCCCTGCCCCCGCCGTCGCCGATGGACAGCGGCGGGACCCAGGAAGGACGACAGAGCCAGGAGATTCGGTGACAGACAAAAAAAGGCCCCGGTGACCCGGGGCCTTTTGTCGCTATGTGAAGAGGGTACCTCTTCCTACGATCAAACAGGCGCGACGTTGGACGCCTGCAGGCCCTTGGGGCCCTGGACCACTTCGAACGTCACAGCCTGACCCTCGGCCAGGGTGCGGAACCCATCCGTCTGGATCTCACTGAAGTGTACGAAGAGATCTTCGCCTTCCGGCTGCTCGATGAAGCCGTAGCCTTTTTCGGGACTAAACCACTTGACGGTCCCCTCAGCCAACCCTACAACCTCCATTGTTTCGGGACGACACGGCCTCCCGTTGTCCGTCCCACTGTAACGCGCGCGGATGCTTGGATAGGCACCCGCTGTCCCACAGTAGCGGAAGCTCAAGCCTTGGTCAAGGTACATAGAGCGAACTAACGAAACGTTTTCAACCGTCGATATCGCGCAATGCCTGGGCGTCGCGATAGTTCTTCAGACGATTGAGGGTCTTGGCCTCCACCTGACGGATACGCTCGCGCGTCACACCGAAACGGTCGCCCACCTCTTCAAGCGTCCTTGGGCGCTCGCCCTTCAGCCCGAAGCGGAGTTCCAGCACCTTGCGCTCTCGGGCGGGAAGACTGTCGAGCACCCGGAAGAGCTCCTCCCGTCTGATCTGTCGGAAGACCTCGTCGAGGGGCTCGCCTGCCTCCTGGTCCTCAATGAAGTCGCCCAGTTCCGAGTCTTCCTCGTCTCCCACGGGCGACTCCAGCGACACGGGGTCCTGCGCCGCCTTCTGGATCTCCATCACCTTGTGGGGAGTCAGCCCCAACTCCGCCGCCAGTTCAGCGACGGTGGGCTCCCGACCGTTCTTCTGCAGCAGTTCGCGCTGCACCCGGTTCAGCTTGTTCATGGTCTCCACGGCGTGCACCGGCACTCGGATGGTGCGGGCCTGATCGGCGATGGCGCGTGTGACAGCCTGACGTATCCACCACGTTGCGTAGGTGGAGAACTTGTATCCGCGCCGGTAGTCGAACTTCTCCACTGCCCGGATGAGACCCAGATTGCCCTCCTGGATGAGGTCCAGGAACAGCAGCCCCCTCCCCATGTAGCGCTTGGCGATGGAGACCACCAACCGCAGGTTGGCCTCGGTGAGCCTGCGCTTGGCCTCCACGTCCTTCTTCTCCACCAGCTTGGCCAGCTCCACCTCTTGCTCCATGGTGAGAAGCGGCACCCTGCCGATCTCGCGCAGGTAGATGCGCACCGGGTCATCGAGGCTGTGGTCGATGGTGACATCCAGGCGGCCGAGGAAGGCTTCTTCCTCGGTGAGGTCACCCAGTTCCTCCGCCTGCTCGTCGATGACCTCGACACCCATCTCGGCCAGCATGCTGTAGAGGCTCTCGAGTTCCTCGGGGGACAGATCGGCGTCTTGAACGAGGCTGCCCACCTCGTCCAGGGTCAGAGAGCCTCGGCTGCGGCCCAGCTCGAGGACCTCCTGCACCACTTCCTGGGTCAAGTCACCGTCTTCGCCCACGCTACGTCCGCCCCATCTCGGGATCGAGATTCGTGAGGTTCACACGTATGGTCTGCAGCAGACGCTCCAGATGATAGAGATGGCGTTCGTCCTCATCCGTGTGATCGCCCTCCTCCAGTTCCGCCCGCAGTCGATTGATCGACCGGACGAGGTGCTGCTCCTGCAGGCGCAGGTGCAGCTCGTGCAGCACCGCGGGTCCGAACCGCTCCTGGTCGGACTCCATGAGCAGGCGGACGAACAAGCGGCCCGCGTCCGAATCGCCGCGGGCCCGACTCTTCAGGTGCAGGGCCAAAGCCCCGCGCTCATCCCTGCTATCGGCGGCGACGCGGAAGGCCTCGAGCACGCCTGTGAACACCTCGCGGTTGGCCGGATCGGTGAAGTGCTCGGGCGTGAGCGCGTCGAGAAGCGTCAGGGCCGTGGAAGGGTTGTGCACCGCTGCCACCAGGAAGTCGCGTTCCACTCCGGTCTCGGTATTCAGTACACGTGAGCCCAGCGGTACGCGCGCATCCGTTGCCTGCCGCCCCCCGCCCGGCTCGCCACGCCGGCTGCCGGCGGAAGGAGTCTCACCCCGGCGCCCGCGGACCGCCGAAGCGACCGACCTCTCCTGGAGAAGCAGGGCCACGTTCTCGGGCGAGAGTCTGAGCCTGTCCGCGATGAGGGCCATCTGCTCCTCTCGCTCCTTTGGAGAGGAGGTGCGCATCAGGAGACTCCGCACCTCTTCGAAGGCGCGTACGCGGCCTTCAGGGGTGGTGATGTCGTCGTGCGACAGAGCGCGGCGAAGCTGGAACTCAAGCAGAGATACCTTCCCTGCCATGACACGCGAGACGGCGTCCTCCCCACCCTTCACAGCGACGTCGGCAGGGTCGCGATCCCCGGGGAGAAGAGCCACCATGGGACGCAGGGAACGGTCGCGCGCCAACTCGCCCGAGCGCACCACAGCCTCCATGCCGGCCCTGTCGGCATCGAACATGAACGTGACGTTGCTGGTGAATCGCGTCATGAGCCCCAACTGAGCGTCGGTCAGCGCCGTCCCCATCGAGGCTACCACATTGGGCACACCGGCTTGAACCAGCGCGATGACGTCGGTGTAGCCTTCCACCACCACCACCTCGTCGCGCTCCGCGATGGCCTTGCGCGCTTGGAAGAGGCCGTAGAGTAGGCGACCTTTCTGATAGAGGGGGCCTTCGGGCGAATTGACGTACTTGGGAGTCTCGTCGGCGAGAGTGCGTCCCCCGAAGCCCAACACCCGTCCGCGATGGTCCACCAGTGGGAACATGAGCCGGTCGCGGAAGCGATCGTAGACCTTGCCGGGCCGGCGCACCAGAAGCCCGGACTGCTCGAGCTCCACGTCGCTGAACCCCTCCTTGGTCGCGCGCCGATACAAGCCTTGCCATTCGGCCGGAGCCAAGCCCACCCGGAACAGCCGGCAACTCTCCTCGCTCAGACCGCGTCCCGACAGGTAGTCCCGGGCAACCCGTCCGCTCTCCGTCTCCCACAGATAGCGTTCGTAGAAGCGAGCCGCTTTGTCCAGCAACTGGAGCAGGCGATCGTCGCGCTCCTTGCGTCCCGCGTCGGGTCCGGCGCCGTCCTCGTACTCGAGAGTGATCGCGTAGCGCTGGGCCAACTGCTCCACGGCCTCGGTGAAGGACAGATTCTCGGCTCGCTCGACGAAGCGGACGACATCGCCCCCTTCGCCGCAGCCGAAACAGTAGTAGAGACCCTTGGCGGCACTCACGCTGAACGAAGGCGTCTTCTCCTGGTGGAAGGGACAGAGACCGTGGTAATCGGCGCCGCGCTTGCGCAGGCTGGTGTAGCCCGACACCACGTCGACGATATCGGCAGCGGCCAGCACCGCTTCGAGACTGGAATCCTTCAGCCGCGGGCTCATGGCCCCGCCCAGCATCTGGGGATGAACAGATCCATGTACACACGTTGTGCGTATCGATCGGTCATGCCGGCGATGTGGTCGGTGGCAGCACGCAACAAATCGGCTCGCGACCCCCCGATGGGAGTCTGAGAAGACGTCGGCAGCGCCTGTGGGTTCTCGACGAAATGCTCCATGAGTTGGGTGATCATGGCCGCCACGCGACGCTCATCCGCCATCTCGAGAGAACGCACGTACACGGTCTGGAATAGGAAGGTGCGCAGGCTGTCCATGGCCTCGCTCACCTCCGGGCTCTGGCGCACATCCCCGGTCTCGTAGCTCTGATCGACCAAGTCGTGTACCAGGCGGTCTATGCGGTCGCTACCGGTGCGGCCCAGCAGGTGCAACGGCTCGCGGGGTAGGTCGGCCTCGGTGATGAGACCGGCGCGCAAGGCGTCGTCGATATCGTGGTTGATGTAGGCGATACGATCGGAGAAGTGCACGATACGACCTTCCAGCGTGGCCGGACGCTGCTCGCCGGTGTGGTGGCGGATGCCGTCTCGCACCTCCCAGGTGAGATTGAGGCCCGTCCCATCGTTCTCCAGCACTTCCACCACCCGAAGGCTCTGGCGGTTGTGTTCGAAGCCCTCCAGGCCCTCGTCACGCAACAGCCGGTCAATGACGTTCTCGCCCGCGTGTCCGAAGGGAGTGTGGCCCAGGTCATGCCCCAGGGAGATGGCCTCCACCAAGTCTTCGTTCAGCCGGCACGCGCGGGCGATGGTCCGGGCGATGCCGGACACCTCGAGCGTGTGCGTGAGCCGGGTGCGGTAGTGGTCGCCCTCGGGAGAGATGAAGACCTGGGTCTTGTGCTTGAGACGCCGGAACGACTTGCTGTGCACGATGCGGTCGCGGTCGCGCTGGAAGGCCGTACGCAGCCGGCAGGGCTCCTCGTCCCGCTCGCGGCCGCGCGACTGGGTGGAGCGTTGCGCCCACTGGGAGAGCGCCGCCTCGTACACCTCGGCGGACAGACTCACTCTTCCCGGGCTGTCGTGCTTCACCTGTCACCGGCCTTGTCGAGTCACGGGGGCTGCAGCTGACCTGGCAGGCAGCCCGCAGCCCCCGACTGTGCGTCCTCACATCACCCGTGCACGGGGCCCGGGCGGCCCAGGTGCCTCAGTCTTCCCTCTGCGCGGTCTTCTCCTCCAACACCGCCTGGGCGGCGGCCAGACGAGCCAGCGGCACCCGGTAGGGGCTGCAGCTCACATAGTTTAGCCCGGTGCGATGACAGTATTTCACGCTCGACGGTTCGCCGCCGTGCTCGCCGCAGATTCCCAGCTTGATGTCGGGCCGGGTCTGGCGGCCCAGCCTGACGGCCATCTCCACCAGCTTGCCCACGCCGTTCTGGTCCAGACGGGCGAAGGGGTCGTTCTCGTAGATCTTCTTCTCGTAGTAGGCTTCCAGGAACTTGCCGGCGTCGTCGCGGCTGAAGCCGAAGGTCATCTGGGTGAGATCGTTGGTGCCGAAGGAGAAGAACTGCGCTTCTTTGGCGATCTCATCGGCGGTCACAGCCGCGCGCGGGATCTCGATCATCGTGCCCACCATGTAGTCCAGATCGAGGCCCGACTCGGCGATGATGCGGTCGGCGGTCTCGGTGATGATGCTCTTCACGAAGGCCAGCTCTTTGACCTCGCCCACCAGCGGCACCATGATCTCGGGCACGACCTTCCACTCCGGATGGCGCTTCTGCACGTTGATGGCCGCCTCGATGATGGCCTGGGTCTGCATCTCGCCGATCTCGGGATAGGTGACGTCCAAGCGGCAGCCGCGGTGGCCCATCATGGGGTTGAACTCGTGCAGCGAGGCGATGACCGACTTGAGCTCGGCCACATCCATCTTCATCTCAGCAGCCAATGCCTGGATGTCGTCCTCGTCGGTGGGCAGGAACTCGTGCAGGGGCGGGTCGAGCAGCCGGATGGTCACGGGATAGCCCTGCATGGCCTCGTAGATGCCCTCGAAGTCACTGCGCTGCATGGGCAGCAACTTGGCCAGAGCGGCCTTGCGCTGTTCCACCGTCTTGGAGACGATCATCTCCCGGATGGCGGCGATGCGGTCGGCTTCGAAGAACATGTGCTCGGTACGACACAGACCGATGCCCTCGGCGCCGAACTCCCGGGCCTGCTTGGCATCGGCGGGAGTGTCGGCGTTGGTGCGCACCTTCATGGTCCGGATCTCGTCGGCCCAGTCCATCACGCGGCCGAAGTAGCCCCCGATCTCGGCGGGGACCGTCTTGATGGCCTGCCCGTACACATTCCCGGTGGAGCCGTCGAGAGAGATCCAGTCGCCCTCTTTGTAGGTCTTGCCACCCAGAGTGAAGCTCGTGCCGTCGGCAGCGAAGGTGATGTCGCCCACACCGGAGACGCAGCAGGTGCCCATGCCCCGAGCCACCACGGCGGCGTGGGAGGTCATGCCTCCGCGCGCGGTGAGGATGCCCTGGGCGTAATGCATGCCCTCGATGTCCTCGGGGGTAGTCTCCAGCCGCACCAGGATGACCGCCGCCCCCTTCTTGTTGGTCCACTCGGTGGCCTCCTCGGCCGTGAAGACCACCTGGCCGGTGGCCGCGCCCGGCGAGGCCGGCAGACCCTTGCCGATGGGCCGCGCCGCCTTCAACTCAGCGGCGTCGAACTGTGGGTGCAGCAGCGCGTCGATCTGCTTGGGGTCGATCATGAGGACGGCCTGTTCCTCGGAGATCTTACCCTCGTCCACCAGGTCGCAGGCGATTCGGAAAGCCGCCGCCGCGGTGCGCTTGCCGTTGCGGGTCTGCAGGATGAAGAGCTTGCCGTCCTCGATGGTGAACTCCATGTCCTGCATGTCACGATAGTGGTTCTCGAGATGCTTGACGATGGCCACGAACTCGTCGTAGACAGCGGGGTTCTGCTCTTGCAGGTGAGCGATGGGCAGCGGGGTGCGGATGCCCGCCACCACGTCCTCGCCCTGGGCGTTCATGAGGTACTCGCCGAAGAGTCCGGGCTCGCCGGTGGAGGGGTTGCGCGAAAAGGCCACGCCGGTGCCGGAGGTGTCGCCCAGGTTGCCGAACACCATGGCCTGCACGTTCACGGCCGTGCCCCACGAGGAGGGGATGTCGTTCATGCGCCGGTAGTAGACGGCACGCGGGTTGTCCCAGGAACGGAACACGGCCTTGATGGCCCCAAACAGCTGCTCGATGGGGTCGGTGGGGAAGTCCGAGCCGATCTTGGCCTTGTACTCGGCCATGAACTGCTCGGCCAGTTCCTTGAGATCGTCGGCGGTGAGTTCAGTGTCGAGTCTGACGCCGCGCGACTCCTTCATCTCATCGATGAGCTTCTCGAAGTAGGCCTTGCCCACTTCCATGACCACGTCGGAGTACATCTGGATGAAGCGACGGTAGGAGTCGTAGGCGAAACGCGGGTTGCCCGTCTTCTTGGCGAAGGTCTCGACCACGGTCGGGTTGAGGCCCAGGTTGAGGACGGTGTCCATCATCCCGGGCATGGACGCGCGCGAGCCGGAACGGACGCTGACCAGCAGCGGGTTCTCGGTATCCCCGAACCTCTTGCCCGTGGTCGCTTCCAGTTGCGCGATGTGTGCGAGGATCTGGGAACGGATCTCGTCGTTGATGGTCTCGCCGTCCTCATAGTACTGAGTGCAGGCCTCGGTGGTGATGGTGAAGCCCTGCGGCACGGGCATGCCCAAGTCGGTCATCTCCGCCAGGTTCGCTCCCTTGCCGCCCAGCAGCGAACGCATGCTCGCGTTGCCTTCGGCGAAGTCATAGACGTACTTCTTAGAACTCATGGAGCGACTCCCTTCGAGGTGCGTGTCTCGACATCAAGCTGACGGCCTGCTGGCTTGCTCATTGTAGCGTGGGGGCGCACAAAGACGTAACTGGCTTCTCACTCTCGACAATCTAGAAGCGGGTTTTCTGATACTCCAGTACCATTAATGGCAATCCCGCCCCGTGTGTGTCCGAACGAGACCCGCGAACAACAGCAAATACCCGGACAGAGCCACATTTTCTCACAGGTGAGGCCGGTTGGAGGGTGTGCTCTGTGTGCTATCGTGGTCTCGTGGGTAGTTGTATATAGACCAGACCATCCAGGATAGAAAGAGAAAGGAGGATCTATGCCCGAGCTCTCTGTGGCACAAGCTCGGGAGCGACGCGACTACGAACGGACCGCTTCCATCATCTCGGGGGCTCTCGCCGTAGTCGGCAGTTCCGACCTGGCCATGCGTGGTCTGACGGCGGCCGTCAAGAAGACGGCCAAGTCACCGCAGCAGCAGATGATCGCAGACTGGTTGAAGACCTACACCGCTCCCGGCAATCCCGGCAACACGTTCTTCAAGAATATTCGTCATCTTCATCCTAACGTACGCAAACGTTTTGTCGCCGGGATGATGGCCAACTTCTTCATGAGAGACCCGGAATACACCGAGGCTCTCTTGCAGGAGCGGGGTATCTCTTCTCCCACGACCATCCTCATCAGCCCTTCCATGCGCTGCAATCTCAGGTGCGTCGGCTGCTATGCAGCTGAGTACGACAATGAAGACGACCTCACTGAGGAGGAGGTCGAGAGCATTATCACGCAGGGCGAGGCTATCGGCACCCGCGTGTACACCATGCTCGGCGGCGAACCCTTCGTGTACCGGCCTCTGCTCGACATCATCGAGCGCCATCCGCAATCGGTGTTCCTGGTGTTCACGAACGGCACCATGATCAACGACCGTGTGGCCGACCGCATCCTCGAACTGGGCAACGTCTGCCCCACCATCAGCATCGAGGGCGGCCGCGAAGGCACCGACGCGCGGCGTGGAGAGGGCACCTATGACCGCATCATGGCGGCCATGGACCGTCTGCGTGAACGCGGCATCATGTTCGCGTTCTCGGCGACCGCTACCAGCCAGAATATCGACGACATCACGTCCGATGCCTTTGCCGACTTCATGATCGAGAAGGGCGCGTTCTACGGCTGGTACTTCGCCTACATGCCGGTCGGTCGCAATCCCGACCTGAGCCTCATGCCCAGCCCCGACCAGCGCGACCAGCTGCGCCGCGGCATCATGCGCATCCGCAGCACCAAGCCGCTCCTGGTGGCCGATTTCTGGGGCGATGGCACCCTCACCGGCGGCTGCCTGTCGGCAGGCCGCAAGTACATCCACATCAACAACAAGGGTGACGTGGAGCCCTGCATCTTCGCCCACTTCGCCACCGACAACATCAAGGACAAACCGCTGCTGGACTGCCTCACCTCGCCGTTCTTCAGAGACCTGCGAAGGATGCAGCCCTTCGGCAAGAACCTCCTGCGTCCCTGCCCGCTCATCGACCATCCTGGTGTGATGAAACGAGCCGTGGAGCGGAACAACGCGTATCCCACCCACGAGGGCGCCGAGAGCCTCATCACCGACCTGCAGCCCGGCCTCCGCGCCTATGCTGCCGGCGTGAAGGCGAAGCTCAACCCCATCTGGGAGAATGAGATGCCGTGGACCCGCGCCTGGCTCGCAGCCGACGCCGAGTATCAGCGTCGGGCGAAGCGCCCGGGCGACGCCAGTGAGCTGGCCGATGAAGCCGGCGACTCAGCGGAGGAGATCGCCAGCCGCAACTAGTCCGGGCTCACACCGGCATCCGCCCACAACGCCGGTGAAGAGGACAATATGAGTACGGGGCGGCGCCCTTCGGGCCCCGCCCCGTACTGTTACAGCTGACCGACTCGCCGTGCCGCGCTTCGCGCGGCACGGCGCTCGAACCAGACCTCTATCCCTGGATGAGGCCCAGATGCGCCACCCGGCGCACTGTGGCTGCGACTGCCGCCAGCTGGCGCAGGCGGTTGAGTCTCACGGCTTCGTCCTCGGCCATCACCAGCACGTCGTCGAAGTAGCGGTCGACGGCCGGGCGCAGCCCGGCCAAGGCGGCCAGGGCCTCGTCATACTGCTCGACCGCGAGCGCGGCATCCACAGAGACCACGGTCTCCAGCCACTCTTCGTGAAGCATCGTCTCAGCATCGAGGGCGAACAGTCCCGGGTCCACACGCAGACCTTGCGCCACGTCCTCAGGCAGCTTCTTCGCCAGATTAGAGGGTCGGGTGAAGACGGTCACCAGGTCGTCCCAGCGAGCGTCGGCACGGAAGGCCTGCATCGCCAGAGCTCGGCGCCGAAGGTCCACGAAATCGGCCGACGTGGGCAGCACAGACTCCACCGTGTCGCGAGACAGACCCTCATCGGTGAGGCTCTTCACCAGGCGCTCGAAGATGAACTCCACCGCCGGTGATACCACTTCCTCACGCGGCAGCAGGCCCTGGAAGCGCTCCAGTTCCACGTAGGCCCGCTCCACCAACTCAGCCACGTCGTAGCGAAAACCGTGCTCCATGGCTATCGCCACCATGCCGGCGGCAGCGCGGCGCAGCCCGTAGGGATCCTTGGATCCTGACGGAGGTTCACCGCAGGCGAAGGCGGCCGTGATGTTGTCGGCCTTCTCCACCGTCGCCAGCAGAGCCCCGGTGACGGAGGCGGGCGGCACGCCACCAGCTGAATCAGGCAGGAACTGCTCACGGATGGCCTGGGCCACCTCGGGATCGCGCCCCTCCATGAGAGCATAGGTCTGGCCCATGACCCCTTCCAGGTCCGCGAACTCCCGCACCATGATCGACACTTGGTCGGCTTTGGCCAACCGAGCAGCCTCGAGCGCTTTCGAACGGTGCGCGTCATCCAACCCCACGCGATCGGCCAAGTACCCGGAGAGAGCCACCAGACGCTCGCTCTTGTCGCGCATGCTCCCGGCCTTCTCGTGGAAGACGATCTTGTCCAGTTGGCGGACCATCTCCTCCAGCCCGGTGGTCTTGTCCTTGTCAAAGGAGAACTCTGCGTCCTCGATGCGGCCTTCCAGCACACGCTCGTTACCAGCCGTGATCTGCTGCGCGTACTCGGCGTCTCCGTTGCTCACATACAGGAAGGTGCTG
The DNA here is from genome assembly GCA_040772905.1 of Thermoleophilia bacterium. Lineage (GTDB taxonomy): Bacteria > Actinomycetota > Thermoleophilia > RBG-16-64-13 > RBG-16-64-13 > JAXGXJ01. The sequence continues at coordinate 190,482 of JAXGXJ010000005.1, forward strand.
GCCAGATCGCCCTTGTCGTCCACCAGAGGGAAGTAGCGCTGATGCGACTGCATGGCGGTTACGAGCACCTCCGACGGCAGCGACAGATGCTCGGCCCCGAAGTGGCCCTCGATGACCTTGGGCCATTCCACCAGGAAGAGCACCTCCTCCATCTTGCCGTTGGGATCGGTGACCGTGAGGCCGCGCTGTGCGGCGGCCTTCTTCAGTTCCTCCCACAGCACGCGCTCGCGCTCCACGTGATCGACGACGACCGCCACTGAGCGCATGGCCTCCACGTACTCCGCAGGCCGAGCGACGTCCACACTGCCCCCCAGCCAACGATGTCCGCGGCTGGTGCGTCCCGACGTGAGGCCGGCGATGCCGAAGGGTATGACGTCCTCTCCCCAGAGCGCCACCAACCAACGCACCGGGCGCGAGAACCTGAGGTCGCGATAGCCCCAACGCATGTTCTTGGGGAAGTACATGTCGCGCACGATCTTGAGACAGATATCGGGCAGGAGGGTGCTGGTGGGCCGGCTCTCGCTGCGGGTGACGTAGTAGACGAAACGCCGCCCGGACTCTTCCCGTATCTCCAGTTCCTCCGCCGTCACACCTTTGGCGCGCGCGAAACCTTCAGCGGCCTTGGTGGGGCGGCCTTCGGGGTCGAAGGCCGCCTCGACAGCGGGTCCGCGCTGCACGATCTCGCGCGGCACCTGCTCCCCGGGCACGTCGTGGATGAGCACAGCGATGCGTCGTGGCGACACCTTCACCTGCACGTCTTCGGGCGCCACCTCCACGCCTTCAGCGGCGAAGAGCCCTGCCACCCGCTTGGGCAGCAGATCTATGGCCGCGCGACAGGCCGAAGCCGGCATCTCCTCGGTGCCGATCTCCATCAAGAAATCTCGTGAGCCCCGGTCGGAGGAAGAGAGCCACTCCTCCTGAACCACCGTGGGCGATGCGCCGGCCGCGGCGGGCCCCGCCGCCCCAGCGAGATCCTCGCCCTCGGCGGCCGTCACCTGAGCGTTGTAGGCTTCCGCGACCTTGCGAGCCAGATTGCGCACCCGAGCGATGTAGCCGGTGCGCTCAGTGACGCTGACCGCTCCGCGCGCGTCGAGCACATTGAAGGTGTGCGAGGTCTTGAGCACGAAATCGTAGGCAGGCCGCGCCAGACCCCGCTCCAGACAACGCTCGCATTCCCGCTCGTATTCGGCGAAGGCCTTCTGCAACATGGTGATGTCGGCCAGTTCGAAGTGGTAAGCCGACCACTCCGCCTCGTTCTTCTTGTGCACGTCGCCGTAGGTGACGCCCGGCACCCATTCCAGGTCGTAAACGTCGTCCACACCCTGCAGGTACATGGCCAGACGCTCGGTGCCATAGGTGAGCTCCACGCTGGGCGGATCGAGGTCTATCCCGCCCACCTGCTGGAAGTACGTGAACTGCGTACATTCCATGCCGTCGATCCACACTTCCCAGCCCAGGCCCCAGGCGCCCAGGGTGGGCGATTCCCAGTCATCCTCCACAAAACGGACGTCGTGCTTGGCAAGATCGATACCCAGGTGTTCCAGGGAAGCCAAATACAGATCCTGGATGTCGTCGGGGCAGGGCTTGAGGATCACCTGGTATTGGTAGTAATGCCCCAGACGATAGGGGTTCTCTCCATAACGACCGTCAGTGGGGCGGATGGAAGGTTCGACGTAGGCAACGCGCCAGGGCTGAGGACCCAGCACACGCAGGAAGGTGGCAGGGTTGAACGTGCCCGCTCCTACCTCGGTGTGGTGCGGCTGCCAGATGATGCACCCCTGCGCAGCCCAGAATTCCTCCAACCCCAGAAGCACGTTCTGGAACGTTGGCTTCTCTACCCTCACTGTCTACCTCTCTTCGCGGTTATGTGTGCTCGACGCGCAAGGATACCCTGCCCGAGCCGTGGCCGCGCCGTCACCACGCCGCCGATGACCCCGCGCGGCTAGAACGAACCGGGATCGGTGGTCGTCGGCGGGGCCGTGGTCGGCGGGGCCGTCGTCGGCGGCAGAGTCGTCGTCGGCGCTGTGGTCGTGGTGGTGGGGATGGTGGTAGTGGTGGTGGATTCCGGAGTCTTGGTGACCGTGATCCTCACCGAACTGCCCTTCTCGACCTCCACTCCTGCCGTCGGGTTCTGCTCGATCACCTGGTTGGGCGGATAGTCCGGCGTCTCCTGCGTGACGATGTAGGCCTTGAGCTCATATGTCTCCAGCTTGGCGATGGCCTGCGCCCGGGTCAGCCCCACGACGGCCGGCACCTTCACAGTGGTGGGCAGCGGCGCGTTGCTCACGAAGATGGTCACCACGGCATTGGGCTCCACCTCCTCGCCCTCTTTGGGGCTCTGATCCACCACCGTACCACCGACCTCGTCGGAATCGACCAACTCCACCTTGGGAGTCAACTTGAGTCCCTCCAAGATGACTATGGCGGCGTCCTGGTTGCGCCCGATCAAGCGCGGGATCTGCACGGTGTTGGCCGGCGCGGCCACCACGATAGTCACCTTGCTCCCTACCTCGACTTCTTTGCCCGGGGTGGGGTTCTGACGGATGACCGTGCCCACATCTGCGTCCTTGCTCGGCTCTTCCTGTGGGTCCACTTCCAAACCCAGAGCACCGAGTTCAGCCGCCGCCTGCACCTGCGTCTTGCCCACCAACTGAGGTACGGTCACCTTGCCCAAGCCCGAGGACATCCACACACTGATGGTGGCTCCTTGGGACTGCTTGGTGCCTTCTTCCGGCTCTTGGCGGGCGATGAGACCTTCCTCGATGTCGGCGGAAGGCTGCTCGCCCTCCACCTTCAGTTTGAAGCCCAATCGCTCGAGCGCATCCTTAGCCTCGCTCTCACTCAGACCCAACAGCCCGGGCACCGGCTGCAGATCGGCAGCGGGCTCGTTCCAGCTGGAGAGGATGGCGTACGCTCCTCCGGCCAGGGCGAGGATGAGGACGATCACCAAGATCCACGGCCAGACGTTGAACCGCCGCGGCGGTTCGTCGTAGTAGGCGTGAGGGAGCGGCGGCTGGTTCATGACCGCGCCAGGATCGCGTCGACGTACGGTGGTGGGCCGCGGCCCGGCGGGCGGAAGAGGCGCCGCCGTCATCACCTGCGTAGGTTGTTCGATGAACGCGGCCGGGGTGTGGACCTCCTTGCCCTGCTGCACCGCCCGCAGATCCTCCAAGAACTGCTGCGCGGTGAGATAGCGCTCGGTGGGGGTCTTGCCCAAGGCGTGTAGGATGACAGCCTCGAGATTGTGCGGGATGGTGGGGACGATCTCGCTCGGAGCCAACGGCCGGTCGTGTACGTGGCGCATGGCCAGAGTCACGGGATTATCGCCGTCGAAGGGCAGCGCGCCGGTGGCCATCTCATACATCACCACGCCCAGCGAGTAGAGATCGGAAGCCGCCTCTACCGGACGCCCCTGCGCCTGCTCGGGCGAAAGGTAGTGGGCCGTCCCCAGGATGGAGCCGGCCTCGGTCATGGTGGAGGCGCTCCCCGCCCGGGCGATGCCGAAGTCGGTGACCTTCACCCGACCTTCGCTGTCGACGATGATGTTCTGCGGCTTGATGTCGCGGTGGATGACGTCCCGCCGATGGGCGAAGCGCAGAGCTTCGAGTATCTGGATGGAGACCGACACCACCAGCTCGGGACTGAGGGGCGCGTACTTGATGATGATCTCTTTGAGAGAGCGCCCCTCGAGATACTCCATGGCGATGTAGTAGGTGCCTTCCGCCTCCCCGCGATCGTAAATCTGCACGATGTTGGGGTGGTTGAGGCTGGCCGCGCTGCTGGCCTCGCGCCGGAAACGCTCGATGAACTGCTCGTCGTTGGCGTAGCGGCTGGAGAGGATCTTCAGCGCCACTTGACGGCCGAGGAGCCTGTCGTCGGCCAGATACACGTCGGCCATGCCGCCGCTACCCAGCTTGCGGATCACCTCATAGCGCTCGTCGAACACGCGTCCTATCAAATCGCTCTCATCCTCCGACACCTACCGGTGTCCGTCGGGGCGTGACGCCGGGGAAATACTACCTTACAAACATGTTTCACAGACCTAAGGCCGCCGCGATGACCTCTCGGGCGACGGGGGCGGCCACACTGCCCCCCGTGCCGGCGTTCTCCACCAGCACGACCACGACGACGTCCGGGTCGGCGGCCGGTGCGAAGGCGGCGAACCACGCGTGCGACTCACCGTTCGCCACCTCTGCCGTGCCCGTCTTACCCGCCACCTGGACGCCGCTTATACGGGCGGAAGTTCCCGTGCCACTCTCGACCGCGGCCACCATGAGATCGGTGAGCTGGGCCGCCACCTCACCGGTGAGCGGGCGTTTCCAGACCTCGGGGCGGGTCTCGCGTAGCACGTTCTGGTGGTAATCGAGCACTCGCTGCACCATGTAGGGCTTCATGATCTCGCCCTCGTTCGCGACCGCCGATGTGGCCAACGCGATCTCAAGGGGGGTCGCCAGCACCTCGCCCTGGCCGAAGGAGGCCTGCGCCAGATGAGCCTTGTCCATGTCGGCCGGCTTGGGGAAGACGCTGGTGGCGCCGCCCAGCGGCCAGGGCAGCGACGCATTGAAGCCGAATTCGTCTGCGTAACTGGCCAGCGTCTCGGTGCCCAGCTGCACCCCCACCTTGGCGAACGTGGTGTTGACGCTCTTGGCGTAGGCTTGGGTGAAGTCGTGGGCTCCATATACGTTGCCGCCGTAGTTGCGCACGACGTACCCTCCCGCGGTCACCGTGCCCGTATCGTCGAAACGAGAGTCGGGGGTCACCACGCCCTCCTGGAGGGCGGCGCCGGCCACCACGGTCTTGAACACCGAGCCCGGCGGATACAGACCTTGTATAGCTCGGTTGAGGAGCGGCTTGTCCTCGTCAGAGTTGATCTCCTGCCAGATCTCAGCCAGGTCGTTGGGGTCATAACGAGGCCAGGACGTCATAGCCAGGATGGCGCCGGTCTGCGGATCCAGGGCGACAACGGCGCCTTTGCGCGCGCCCAAAGCCTCCACCGCCGCCCGCTGGACGGCCATGTTGACCGTGAGCTTCAGATCGGCGCCGCGGTGAGACCGGCCCAGCAGATCGTCCCAGTAACTGGTGATGCCCAACAGACCCGACTGGCCGGACAGATCCTCGTTGTACACCCGCTCTATGCCGGCTCGTCCGTAGCGCAGACTGTGATAGCCCAGCCAGGGCGAGGTGAGGTCGGCCTGAGGATACCGGCGCACGAAGTAAAGACCGTCCTTCTCGTTCACGGCCAGTTCCACCCCGTCGGCGGAGGTGATGACCCCGCGCTCCACCTTCATCTCGTCCTCGAGAGCCCTGGTGTTGGCTGGGTGCACCTTGTACTTGGGCGCCGCCCACACCTGCACGTAGGTGAGTTGCACCATGAGGGCGACGAAGAGCAGGGTGAAGAACAACAGCAGCCGGCGGATGGGCTTCTCCATCTAGGTCCGTACCTCCTCGTCTCGAGGCGGCGGGACCAACTCGAACGACAGCGTCGTGGCCTCGTCGTCGTCCACGACGGGCTGCACCTCGGGGGCAGCGGTCACACCGGGGCTCGGCGCGGACTCGGGCCGTGCGGGCGCCGGCTCAGCCACCGGCTCCCATTCCTGCCGCGCCACCGAGTCGCTGGTCCGCAGCAGCAGGGCCAGTAGGACGAAGTTGGCCACGATGGAGCTTCCGCCGTAGCTGACGAAGGGCAGTGTGATGCCGGTGAGCGGGATGAGCTTGATGACGCCTCCCAGGATGAGGAAGGTCTGCAAGGCGAAGATGCTCACCAGTCCGGCCGACAACAGGCGGGAGAAATCGTCTCGAGAACGCGCGGCGATGCGGAACCCTCGGGCGATGAACACCAGATAGAGCAGGATGATGCCCATGGCCCCCACCAGCCCCAGCTCCTCGCCGATGGCGGAGAAGATGAAGTCGGTCTCGAGCGCAGGGATGATCGTGTTGCCCGACTGCAGGATGAGATACCCCTGCCCCAGCCCGCTGCCGAACAAGCCTCCCGCGGCAAGCGCGAAGAGCGACTGGACGATCTGGTAGCCCTTGTTCGTGGGATCCTGCCAGGGGTCCAGCCAGATGTCCACACGCAGTTGCACGTGCGGGAACACGTAGTAGAGCGCGGCGGCACCGGCAAAGAACAGCACCAGACCCACCACCACATAGAAGAAGCGTCCCGTCCCCACGTACAGCAGGGCCAGCAAGGCGCCGAAGAACAGCAGACTCGTACCCAGGTCCTTCATGAAGATCATGAGCACGAGCGAGAGCCCCCAGATGCTGAGGAGCGGCGCGAGGTAGCGGAACGGGGGCAGAGGCAGGCCCAGGACGCGCCGTGTGCTGACCGTGAGCACCTCGCGGATGTCCACCAGGTAGGCGGCGAAGAAGACCACCAACAAGATCTTGCCGATCTCGGCCGGCTGAAAGCGTACCGGCCCCAAGACCAACCACAGGCGGGCACCGTTTATCTCACGCCCCAGCCCCGCCGTGACAAGCAAGAGCAATAGACCCACGATGCCTATGATGTAGCGATACTCGCGCAACCAGGCCAGCCGGCGCGTGAACACCAGAGTGATGAGGAAGGCCACCAGACCCACCACCAACCAGATGGCCTGCTGACGGGCAAGGTCCTCGTCGAGGCGGAAGATCATGAGGATGCCCAGCGTGGAGAGCAGAGCCGTGACCGGCAGGAGATAGGCGTCGGCGTAGGGAACCAAGACACGGCGCCCGATGTGAGCAATCGCGAAGAGCGCCAGGAACAACCCCCCATACACGAGCGACGACCAGGTGAGGGCGGACGCCTTGGTGGTGTAGACCAGCGCGAAGCCCAAGGTGGTGAGCACCAACGCCGGGATGAGGAAGACGAGTTCGCGGTTCCTGGTGCTCACTGCCACGCGTTCAAGGAGCGGAGGTACTTCTGTCCCTCTTCCTTGCTGGTGAGTTCATGGGCATCGATACGTTCCTGCACATACGAGGGCAGAGTGTCGTAGACGGCCGTGCCCAGTTCGACGACGGAGGACAACTCCATGCCCAGCGGTGACGCGGGCAGGCCGTTGTAAAGAGCCACCTTGCCCTCGTAAGTGCCCACGTAGTAGACGGCCGAGTTGAAGACGGCGAAGCCGCCGATGGCGACCGCCAAGACCAGTATCACCACGAGCGCCACGATGATCCAGCGTCGCCGGCGAGAGGGGCGGCGGAGCGGCACTCCCGGCTGCGCGCCGGCGCCTACGGCGACGGCCGGCAATTCGGAGGGAAGCCCCTGGGAGAGCCCCGCAGGCGACCCGCCGGACGGTCCGTCGAGCGGTCCGCTGAGCGGTTCCACGTCCGAGCCGGCGGATGCTGAGGCCGGAGGCGTCTCGGAGGCCGGCCCGCCGCCACGCTGCCCGGCCAATGCCGACCATCCAGCCAAGCGACCGCGCGCGGCTGCACGCACACCGCGGAGCGCTGCCGAAGCCCCGTGCTCCGAGCCCGAGCCGCCGCGGTCATCGGGACCGATCGTGAGCCCCTGGGAAACATCCTCTTGGAGATCGCCGCCGCCGGGCGCGGCGTCGACGTCCACCACGATGACGGTGACGTTGTCTTCCCCTCCCGCGGCTACCGCGGCCCGCACCAGGCTCTCTGCCACCGACTGCGGGCCCTCCTGCGCCCGCATGATGTCCTCGATGGCGGCATCGGGGAGCATGCCGCTCAAACCGTCGCTACACAGCAGCAGGCGGTCCCCGGGAGCCACCGGGACTTCCGTCACATCGGGCTCCACCTCGAACTCTGTCCCCAGCACCTTCGTGATGACGCTGCGGTGAGGATGGACCGCAGCCTCGGCAGGGGTCAGCTCGCCTCGGCGGATCATCTCGCCCACCCAAGAATGGTCGTCGGTAAGCTGCCGCAACACACCCTCGTGCAGCAGATACGCGCGCGAGTCGCCCACGTGCACCAACACCAAGACAGCCTCTCCGGCCGCCATGGCCACGGTGGCTGTGGTGCCCATGCCCTGCAGTCGCGACTCGCGCATGCTGCGGGCGGCGATGGCTCTGTTGACCTCGCGCACGCGCGCCAGCAGCGCGGCGGCATCGGTGTGGATGGGATCGACGTCGGCCAGGCCCCGGCACGCCATCTCCGAGGCGATCTCGCCTGCCCGGGCGCCACCCATACCGTCACACACCGCGTAGAGCCCCGGGCGCAGCAGGTAGGAATCCTCGTTGAGTTGACGGACCAACCCCACGTTGGTGGCCACCCCCGCGCGCAGATGCATCAGCGCACCTCGACCTGGAAGATGGTGTCCCCCACCTCCACGCGGTCGCCTTCGCGCAACTCATACACACCCGCGATCGGCTGCCCGTTGACCAGTGTCCCGTTGGTGCTGTGCAGATCTTCCACGTGGAGCGACATCACCCCGGCCTCGAAGAGCGCGTGCTTGGAGGAGACGAAGGTGTCATCCAAGAAGATGTCCATGTCCGGAGAACGCCCGGCGATGGCCGTCGCACCCGGCGGGAAGGCGAAGGCTTCGCCCACGCGCAAGTGCGGACTCTTGACCACCGTCAGCGTCCACGTCCTGCTGCCGGAGGCCACTCGACCGAAATGATGATCGCCCACCTCGGCACCACGAGAATCGGTGGGTCGGTAGCCCAGCCGAGCATCCACGGGAGCGGAGTAGCGCAGATCACGGTTGATGGAACCGATCACCCGCCAGATGAACAGATAGAGCACGATCAGGAAGACGAACTTCCCTGCCAGCAGGACTATCTGCAGCATACGCGCACCCCTGTCCGGCCTAGCCCGACTTCGTATCGACCGCGATGCGTGAATCCCCGATCACGAGGGTGTCTCTTGGCCCCAGGACTGTCCTCGAGATGGGATATCCGTTCACCATGGTGCCGTTTGTGGAATGGAGATCCTCCACCACCATCTTGCCATCGTCCCAGAAGATGGCGGCATGGCGACGAGACACGTTGGGATCGTCGATTCGGAAATCCACGTCACGAGCCCGGCCCAGGATGACCCTGCCCTGGTCGAACTCGCGCACCCGGTCGCCCGTCCGCAGCACGATGCGCTGCGAGGCCAGACCCAGTTGAGTGGCCTCCGAGGGCGGGATCACTTTGGTCCCGCGGCCGGGCAGTTCATGCACCACTGCGGGCGCGGCACCGCCTGACTGCCCCACCGGTCGCGGTTGGCGGTACTGTGGCTCGCTCGTCTCCACACGCGGCACGGGCTGACCGACCGCGGCCCGCTCAGCCAAGATGCCGAAGTACCCCGGGCGCAGGTCGGGCTCGCGCACGACACCTACCTCGAGGTCCCCTGCAGGCTCGTACCTGCGCGAACGCACGTGGCGGTTGAGCGCATGTTCCAACTTGTCCAACAGGTCGTCCATGCGTCCGGCATAGCGATCGTAATCGTCAGGACAGAGGTAGACGGTGAAGCGATTGTCGACAGAGGTCACGCCCCGGTGGGCGACTTTGTGCGCCTCCATCTCCTTGATGAGCTTCTGCATCAGCTCTTTGGGTTGCACCCGGAGCGCGGAACCGCGGTCTTTGCGGCGAGGAGGTGTGTTCTCGGGAGCCGGCCGGCGCGGCGCTTCCACCGCACGTTCCTCGCTCGACTCGACCCTCCGTATCAAACCCATGTATCGCTTCCTCCTAGAGGGTCCCGCCACTCTGGGACGAGAGGAGAAGGGCGGACAAGAACCCGATTATAGCGCACGGCACATAGGCGGCCAGGAACGGCAGCAGCACCACCGGCACCGCCAACGCCAACACGGGCACCAGCACAAAACCAGCGAATAGCAGACCCAGATAGGCCGTAGCGCCCCACATCCGCGCCTGGCGTGATCCTCCCACCCAGGTGTAGGCAGGCAATGAGAAGAGAGTGAATAGGAACAGTTGCAAGGCCATCTCGGGACGGGAATCCAAGAAACGGGCCATCTCCACCAGCACCGGCCATGGTGACACGCTATCAGCAGCCGCTAGGAGCACAGCGCCGGGCGCCGGGTTGAACGTGAAGGGCAGCGCCGCCCAGACTCCCAGCCCTCCGGTGACCATTACCACCACGGCGCTCATGAAGCCTGAAAGAGCTCCCCACCGTTTGAGCAGGGCTCCCGCCAGGGGCAGCACGACCAAGCCCAGACCCCAGGTGACGGCGAAGGGCATGACCCCGGGCAGAAGTGCGGCCCACAGCAGTCCCCTCCGCGCCAGCACGACCGTCTGCACCACGGCCAGGACGAGGTAGACGATCCCCCATCCCGGCCCATAGGCGAATATGGGCGGAGCCAGCAAGGCCAGTGTGAGCACCGTCCCGGCGGTCGGCCACACCAGGCCGACGAAGGCCGGCACGGCGATGAGCGGCGCGATGGCCTCCTGAGGATAGAAGGGCGCTCTCGGCAAGAGGTAGAGCAGCGCCAGCAGACAGAAGACGCCCGACGCCATCCGCTGCGCCAGGAAGACCACCCGGTCTCGATCGAGGCGCCGGGGCGCGAGGCGCTCCATGACCTTGGTGGCGAGACGCTCCTGGGGCACCTCGTCGGGCGTCACCCTGAGAGCCTGGGCGAGCATGCGGCCGAACGTGGCCGCATCCAAACGGGCATAGCGATCCTGCAACATCGCCCGGGCGAGAGCGTCGCTTACCTCGACCGGAAGGTCGGGACGATAGGTGGAGAGGTCGGGTATCGTGGGACGCGATACGTCCCGCAGCAACTCCTGCAGCTTCTTCCCCTTCTGCGGGTTCTTGCGCGTGAACCCCTCGTACAAGGTGAGGGCCAAAGAGTAGACGTCGCTGCGCGAGTCCACCGTTCCCCCCTCGATCTGCTCGGGGGACATGTAGGCCAGCGTCCCCACCAGGTCGCCGTCCATGGTGATGGACATCCGGTCCTCCAGTTGAGCCACACCGAAGTCCATCAGCCGCACGTCCACATCGCGCCCCTCCAAGAGCATGATGTTCTCGGGCTTGATGTCGCGATGGACCACCCCGCGCTTGTGGGCGTGCTCGAGAGCCTGGCACAGCTGGACGCCCACTTGCAGGAGATCGCGGTCGCTGAGCGTCTGCTCGCGGTAGTGGTCGCGCAGGGTCTTGCCCTCCACGTATTCGGTGATGAGATAGGTGCGGTCGTCCTCGCGCACCATCTCGTACATGGTGACGATGTGGTGATGGTTGAGCTTGGCAGCCGCGTGGGCCTCGCGGAGGACGCGGTCGTCGACGTCGGCGGAGTGCTCAACGACCTTCATCGCCACCGGCCGGCCCATGCGCAGGTCATCGGCCAGATACACGGTGGCGAACGCACCGCTGCCCAGCTTGCGCACGATGTCGTAGCGTTCGGAGATGCTGGAGGGAGATTCGGCCATCACTGCAGTATACGCAGGAGGGGCGACGAACCCTGCCCTCTGCTGGTGCCCGGGACGCGGAGCATGTCCGCTCCAGCTGCGCGCGAAAGCCCACCTGCGGAGACCGTGCGGTGAGCGGGGTCACCGGAGGGTCACCCGCGGCGCCGCGGGCCACTCACCGTATCCTAGCTCACCGAACGGCATGTTATACTCCGTGAGCGTTTGGGCGAGTGGCGGAATTGGCAGACGCGCTAGGTTCAGGGTCTAGTGAGCTTACGCTCATGCGGGTTCAAGTCCCGCCTCGCCCACCATCATCTTCTACTTCGCGCGACGCATGACCGATCTGAACACTGACGACAGCCTCGACCAGTCAGCCGCGGAGCGCAAGGGGCGGCAGAAGAACCTGCTACCCAAGCCTCTGTTGCGATTGCTTCTCATCTTCGCGCTGGTCGTGATCGTGGTGGTGGTGATCGTCGTGGTGGCCACCAGCGGCCGTGGCGGCGGCGACACGGCGGCCTACCAGGGCTATGTCTCCAGCATAAGCGGCATGCTCGAGCAATCCGATGCCATCGGCGATCAAGTGGTGCGCCTTCTCACCGACCCCGGCGACATCACACGCAAAGAGATCCAGACCCGGTTGGATCAGTCGATCGCCACCTCTCAACAGCTGGAGGAGCAGGCGGCCGCATTGGTCGTACCCAAGCAACTGGTAGAGCAACATATCCATCAGTTCTTCGTGATGGTGATGCAGTTCCGCCTCAGGGGCCTCACCGACCTCAAGCCCTCGCTCATGAACGCGCTCGAACTGCAGGACGTGGAAGTGCCGTCCGAGCAGATCTCGCGGGCGCTCGCCTATCTCACCAACTCCGACTTCCTCTACAAAGAGGTCTTCGTGCCCAAGGTCACCGACCTTCTGGCCTCGGAAGAAGTCTCTGGAGTGAGTGTGCCCGACACCAAGTTCCTCGCCGACACCGACCTGGCCTCCAAGTCCCGGGTGCAGGAGTTCCTGGCCGTTCTAAAGAGCACCGGCAGCCTGCAGGCTGTGCACGGCGTGGCGGTCTCCAAGGTTGTGGCCAGCCCGGACGACAAACAGATCGCCGCCGGCAAGACCCACAACCTCTCGTCCAGTGACGAGCTCGCCTTCCTGGTGTCGGTCGAAAACCAGGGCAACATGTCCGAGAAGGAAGTGCCGGTGGAGGTCACCCTCCTTTCGCCCGATTCCACCCAGCCCCAGAAGGTGACGGTCACCATCCCCGAGCTCAAGCCCAAGGAGACGCTCACGGTCACCGTGAAGGGATTGAACCCCACCACCTACGGTGAAGTGGCCACGCTCAAAGTCGTCGCCGGCCCGGTGAAAGACGAGAAGTTCAAAGATAACAACACGCTGGAAGCGAAAGTCATCTTCACACTCTAAATCCCACTCTTCAAAGGATCCCAGTTGAGCGCACTCCAGATCTTCGAGGTCGTCGCGGTCATCGCTATCGTGGTAGCCGTGGCGGCCGGCGGTGGCCTTCTGCTCGTCTACAGGAGACTCCAGCGCTATCAGCGCAATCAGCATGTGATCATGGGGTCCCGCGGTGACGTGGACATAGTGGAACATGTGGCCTCTGTGGACGAGAAGGTGGCCAATCTGCGGCTCGCCCTGGAGGATCTCACCCTGGCCGCACGTGATCACGACGTGCGCATAGACTCGTGCCTGTCTCGGGTGGGCATCGTCCGTTTCGACGCCTACCAGGATCTGGGAGGCCGGCAAAGCACCGCCGTCGCCTTCCTCAACACCCACAACGACGGCGTGGTGATAACCACGGTGGTGAGTCGCGATTTCGCCCGCATGTATGTGAAATTGCTCAAGGACGGGGCCCCGGACATCCCGCTGGCGCCGGAGGAGATGGAGGCCGTGGAACAGGCCCGAGGCAGTGCGCCCTTCACCATCCGTCCACGGGTGGACGGCGAGGCCATCGACACGATCATCCCGGCTCCCGACGAGGAGACTGCGGCCGTGGTGGGTCTCGACGCCCCCACCTCAGTGGGCCTGCCGGGACGGCGTCCCGATTCGGACCGCGAATTGGCCCGTGAGAACAGGCGTCGGAGGCGTCAGGGCCTGCCCCCGCTCGAAGATATGGTAGTCCCCTCCAACATCGGCTGGGTGGAACCTCGTACTCCGTCGCCAGGCAACAGCGAGAGCCCCGCTGCGCGCGGCAATCCAGAGAGGGTGACTCCCGATGAACTGTGATCCCCACGGCCGCTCGTTGGCCCGATATCCTGTCTCCAGCCTCAGCGAGCCGCTCATTGTGGCGGCGCGCAGCATAGGCTTCCTGGGGCCCGAGGGCACTTTCACCGAAGTCGCGCTGCGGGCGACGCTCGACCAGCAGGCCGCCGACGGCCACGCGCGCATCTTCACCCCCTATGGCTCCATGCAGGACACCATCGAAGCGGTGTCGACGGGAGAGGTGGACTGCGCCATCGTCCCCATCGAGAACTCCATCGAGGGGTCGGTGTCGGCGACGGTGGACATCCTGGCCCACGAAGTGGACAACCTGCAGATCGTGCGCGAGGTGCGCATCCCCATCCGCCACCAACTCCTGGCCCGGCCGGGCGTGAGGTTGGAGGAGATCACCAAGGTCATCTCCCACCCGCACGCCAACGCGCAGTGCCGCGGCTGGCTGCGGCGCAATCTGCCAGGGGTGGAGGTCGAAGCGGCCAACTCCACCGCCAACGCGGTGGAGCGGGTGTCTCGCTCCACGGAGCCTTGGGGCGCCATCGGCAACGAACTCGCCGGAGAGAAGTACGGCTGCATCATCCTGGGCCCCGACATCGAGGACCACAAGGACAATGAGACCCGTTTCGTGTTCCTGGCCCGGCAAAGGGAGAGACAGGACTGGTTCGAGCCCTACAAGACCACCGTGGTGTGCGAGATCGTCAAAGATCAGCCGGGAGCGCTTCTGCTCATCCTGCAGGAGTTCTCCTTCCGCCACCTGAACCTGACCAAGATCGAGTCGCGACCGTCCAAGCGGCGGTTGGGCGACTACATCTTCGTCATAGACGTGGAAGGCAAGGCCGAGGAGGGACCGGTGGCCGACGCCCTGCGTTGTCTGGACTGCAAGCTCCCCCGCCTCACCGTTCTTGGCAGTTACCCCGTGGGCCGGCCGCTCAGCCGGGCCGCCCGCTGACGAGGAGACGTCATGCTCGACATCAAACTCATCCGCAACGAACCCGAACGCGTGCGCGAGGCGCTGCGCCGCAGAGGTGAACACGCCGAGTCGGCTCTGGACAAGCTGCTGGAACTCGACCGCTCGCGGCGCGAGGTGTTGGTGGAGGTGGAGGACAAGCGTTCTCTGCGAAACGCGGTGAGCGAACAGATCGCCCAGGCCAAGAAGGCCAAAGAGGATGCCTCCGACAAGATCGCGGCCATGCGCCAGGTGGGCGAGGAGATCAAACAGCTGGACGCCCGGCTGAAGGAGATCGAGGCCGCCCTGGAGGAGGAGTTGCTGCAGGTGCCCAACCTGCCCGAGCCTTCGGCGCCGGCCGGCGGGGAGGAAGACTCGGTGGTGATGCACCACTGGGGCGAGCCCCGGAAGTTCAGCTTCACCCCGCTCGACCATCTGGAGATCGCCGAGAAACATGACCTCATCGACATGGAGCGCGGAGCCCGCACCTCGGGCAGCCGCTTCGCCTATCTGAAGGGCGACCTGGTGTTCCTGCAGTTCGCACTGGTGCAGTTCGCGCTGCAGAAACTGGCCTCCAAGGGGTTCCGCCCGGCCATCGTGCCAGTATTGGTGCGCGATGAGGCCATGTACGGCACCGGCTTCTTCCCCACCGACCTGCAGCAGGTCTACCACATCGAGGCCGACGGCCTGAACCTGGTGGGGACGTCGGAGGTCCCGCTGGCGGCCCTTCACATGGACGAGATCCTGGACGAGGGCGACCTGCCTGTGCGCTACGTGGGCTATTCCACCTGTTTTCGCCGTGAGGCCGGCGCAGCCGGCAAGGACACCCGAGGCATCTTCCGCGTGCATCAGTTCGACAAGGTGGAGATGTTCAGCTTCTGTGCGCCCGAGAAGTCGCCCGAAGAACACGATTTCATGCGCTCTATCGAGGAAGAGATCCTGCAGGAGTTGGGCCTCCCCTATCGCGCCGTCAACATCGCGGCCGGCGACCTGGGCGCGCCTGCCGCCAAGAAGTACGACTTGGAGGCGTGGCTGCCCAGCCAGGAACGCTATCGCGAAGTGACATCGTGCTCCAACTGCACCGATTATCAGGCGCGGCGTCTGAAAGTGCGGGCCAAGGGCGAGAAGGGCGGACCTTACCTGCTCCACACCCTGAACGGCACTGTGGTCGCGGTGGGTCGTACCATCATCGCCATCATGGAGAACTACCAGACCGAAGACGGACTCATAGAGGTGCCGGCGGCGTTGCGGCCGTTCCTGCCCACGCGGACGACCGTCCTAGGGATTTAGCGTGACCGCTCAGGATCGCATCCTTATCGGCGCACATGACGTCATCATCGTTGTGGACGTGCAGAACGACTTCTGTCCGGGCGGCGCCCTGGCCGTACCCGATGGCGACCAGGTGATCCCGGTCATCAACACGCTCCTGCCCATGTTCGGCCGCTGGGTCTACTCACGCGACTGGCATCCGGCCGATCACATCAGCTTCTCGGCCACGCCCGAGTACCGCGACATGTCCTGGCCCCCGCATGCCGTGCAGGGCACCGAAGGCGCGCAATGGTGCAAGGGGCTCGACATGCCCATGAACGCCATCCTGGTGACCAAGGCCGACGAGCCCAACACCGAGGTCCTCTCCGCGTTCCGGGTGCCGAAGCTCGACTTGGCCTCCTTCCTTCGCCACCGGCAGATAGAGCGGGTGTTCGTCACCGGGCTGGCCGAGGACTACTGCGTCCGCCAGACTGCGCTCGATGCCCGTGAGGCTGGTTTCACCGTGTACGTGGTGGAGGACGCGGTACGCGGCGTAGCCCCGGACACCACCGCCCAAGCCGTGGCCGACATGAAGGCGGCAGGCGTCATCTTCGTGCAGTCGACCATGCTCGAGGATTCCGGAGAGCGGCCCCCGGCCGACTTCGACGCCGACGGCAATCCGCTGCACCATGAGCACTGACGCACCGCGCGAGAGCCACGGCCCATCGGGACCCGACGTCTCCCAGCGCTGGGCTCGACGTGAGGACCTCGCCCTTCTGACCGACTTCTACCAGCTGACCATGATGGGCGGCTATTGGAAGACCGGCCGTGAAGACATGACCGCCTGCTTCAACTATGTCTTCCGGGAACTACCCGCC
Source organism: Thermoleophilia bacterium (assembly GCA_040772905.1). GTDB lineage: Bacteria > Actinomycetota > Thermoleophilia > RBG-16-64-13 > RBG-16-64-13 > JAXGXJ01. The sequence continues at coordinate 207,063 of JAXGXJ010000005.1, forward strand.
CATACGGGGTTCGCGGTGGCAGCAGGGCTGGAACAGTTGCTCGATCTGGTGGAGGGGCTGCGCTTCACCCGGCAAGACCTCGCGTACCTTGCAGGACTGCGTACGTTCGACGATGCGTTCATCGACTATCTGCGCGACTTCAGGCCGCGCTGCACCATCCAAGCCGTGCCGGAAGGGACGGTGGTCTTTCCGCACGAACCCGTGCTGCAGGTGGAGGGCCCGCTCATCGAGGCGCAGTTGCTGGAGACAGCCATCCTCAACATGCTCAACTACCCCACCCTCGTCGCGACCAAGGCCGCGCGCATCCGCCAGGCGTGCGGCGGTGACAGGCTGGTGGAGTTCGGCCTGCGGCGGGCCCAGGGGCCGGACGGAGGTCTGAGCGGGAGCCGCGCCGCATACATAGGCGGCGCCGACAGCACTTCCAACGTGCTGGCCGGCAAGGCGTACGGCATCCCGGTGACGGGCACCCACGCTCATTCCTGGGTGATGAGCTTCGACGACGAGCTGACCGCCTTCCGCACCTACGCCCAGTGCTACCCCGAGCCCATCCTGCTGGTCGATACCTACGACACACTCACCTCGGGGCTGCCCAATGCGGTCAAGGTGTTCCAGGAGCTGCGCGCGGCCGGACGGCCGGCGCGCGCCGCGGTGCGGCTCGATTCCGGCGACCTGGCCCGTCTGAGCAAGGCGGCCTATCGCATGTTCACTGAGGCGGGCTTCGCAGACCCGCTCATCGTAGCCTCGAACGAGCTCACCGAGGACCTCATCGCCGATCTGAAGCGCCAGGGCGCGCCCATCAACTCCTGGGGTGTGGGCACCCATCTCATCACCGCCTCCGACCATCCCGCGCTTGGCGGCGTCTACAAGCTGGTGGCGGTGAAGATGGACGGCGACCCGCACTGGGAGCCGCGCATCAAGCTGTCGTCGAACCCGCTGAAGATGACCGACCCGGGCCGCAAGCGCCTCGTGCGCTACCGCGATGCAGCAGGCCGCTTCGTCGCCGACATCATCCGTTTGGCCGATGAGCCCCACGAGGCCGACGAGTGCTCCGGTCCGGTGCCCTTCGTCGAGCGACACGACGTCTCGTACCTGCGCGGAGTCGAGGGATGGACCGGCTGCGAGGACCTTCTGCAGGTGGTCATGCGCGAGGGGGAGCGAGTGGCGCCGAGCCCGTCGTTGGAGGATGTCCGCGCGCGCGCCCGCACCCAGATCGCGGCGTTGCCCGAAGAGGTGCGGCGTCTGCGGAACCCCGAGTACTACACCGTGGGCCTGTCACCGGCGCTGGCTGCGGAACGGTTGCGCTTGGCCGGGCAGGCACCGGGCGTCATCGCCCCGGGACCCATCCCTTCCACTGGAAGCCCGTCCACCGGGGGCCCGTCCGCCGAAAGCCCCAGACCGGGCACTGCGCGCGCCTAAGCGCCCCGCTCAGGCCTGAGCCCTCGTCCCCTCCACCGGGATGGCCGTCGCTTGTCCCTTGGCCAGCACCCTGCCCTGATCGTTGGTCACCACCAACTCCACCACCCTCAGCCGCCGCCCTCCGTGCAGCAGGCGACATTCGGCGGTGAGACGTTCGCCCAGAGCGCCGGAGCGGAACTGACTGAGACTCCACTGCACGGCCACCGCGTCACTGCGCGCGTTGACCGTCAGCGCGAAAGCGGCGTCGGCCAATGTGAACACGAAGCCCCCGTGGGCGGTGTTGTGGCGGTTGAGATGCTCCTCCCGCACGACAGCCGTCACCCGAGACACGTCCTCCGACGCCTCCTCCACCTCTATGCCGAGGAGTTCGGCGAACCTGTCTTCCACGAAGACCCTCTCCTGGTGAGTCTTGCCCGGTTCCTCGTTCATGCGCTCCTCCCCGCGCCGGTGTCGCCCCGGCATCTGCCAATTGTGCCTCCCAGCGTTTACCATGGTACATGCACAGGCCGTGATTCGAGCGTGCGCGCAAGGAGGCGTGGATGTACTGCCCACAGTGTGGGGGAACGAACGACGATTCGCTCAGGTACTGTCGTACCTGCGGGCTCGACCTGGAAGAGTATCGCCGACAGTGGCAGGAGGGCCAGGGTCAGGGCCAGGGCCAGGGTCAGGATCAGACCCCGCCCCAGCAGACGCCGCCCGGCGGCCAGTATCGGCAGGGCTACGCGCAGGGTCCCCAGCAAGACTATCAGCGCGCCCAACCCCCCTACCCCTACCAGACACAGCCCTACTCGAACCAGTACTACCAGCAGCCTCAGTATGGCTACGGATGGTAGTGTGCTGACTTGTGTGCAAAAGCTCTTGAGGGAAGGACAAGAGAAAAGGTCATGGTATGCATGTGATGCCGAATCACCCCTACGAGAGGGAGCACACCATGACCCAGGACAAGAGTACTCAAGCACGGTCTAACCTTAAAGCGCTGATTGCCGAGGACAAGAACTTCTTGCGCGAGATCGTGCGCGAGGCGATGCAGCAGATTCTCGAAGCTGAGATGACCGACACCGTCGGTGCGGAACCTGGTGAGCGCACCGAGGGCCGCCTGGGCTACCGCGCGGGCTACTACCCCCGCACTCTTGTCACCCGGGTGGGCAAGCTGGAACTGAGAGTCCCCCGTGACCGCGACGGCCGCTTCTCCACGGAGCTCTTCGAGCGCTACCAACGCTCGGAGAAGGCCTTGGTCTCAGCTCTTGCCGAGATGTATGTCCAGGGGGTCTCCACCCGCAAGGTGAAGGCCATCACCGAGGAACTGTGCGGCCACAGCTTCTCCGCTTCGGCCATCAGCCAAATCAACAAGGGCCTCGATAAGAGCCTGCGGGAGTTCGCGACTAGGCGCCTGGAGGAACCCTACCCCTACCTGATCCTCGACGCCCGCTACGAGAAAGTGCGGGAAGGCGGCGTCATCCGTTCCCAGGCCGTCTTCATCGGCATCGGCATCAACCAGGAGGGTTACCGCCAGGTCTTGGGGGTGGAACTGGCCGGCAGGGAGAGCCAGACGAGCTGGCGGGACTTCCTCGCCTCCTTGAGAGACCGAGGACTCCACGGCGTCGAGTTCGTGGTCTCCGACGCCCACGAAGGACTGCGGAAGAGCCTTATGGAGATGCTCCCCGAAGCCGCCTGGCAACGCTGCTACGTGCATTTCCTGCGTAACGCTCTTGACCACCTGCCCCGGAAAGCCAACGACGACTGCCTGCAGGAGCTCCGGTGGCTCTACGATCGCCGGGACGTGGCCGAAGCCCAGAAAGACCTCTCCGCCTGGCTCGCTCGTTGGCAGAAGACCTATCCCAAGCTCTGCGACTGGGTGGAGGAGAACATCGCCGAGACCCTGACCTTTTACCGTCTGCCCCGCGGCCATCACAAGCATCTCAAGAGCACCAACATGCTGGAGAGGCTGAACGAGGAGATCAAGCGCCGGACCCGGGTGGTGAGGATCTTCCCGAACGTCGACAGCTGCCTGAGGCTCATCCGGGCTCTCGCCGTCGAGACCCATGAAGGCTGGCTCGAGGAGCATCGCTACCTCAACATGGATCTCCTTGACGAGCACAAGCGCGAACTACTGCGGCAACTGGAGGAGGCGGCCTAAGAAGAAGACGTCACGGAAGGACCAGCGTCATACCGTGATCTGCTTTTGCACAGATTGACAAACACAACCCTACGGATATGGCAACGTCGAGCGCATACCCAGCTACATGGCCTGGGCCATCATCACACTCATACTCTGCTTCTGGCCCACGGGGATCGCGGCAGTGGTGTACGCCAGCCGCGTGGGCGACCGGCTGGCCATCGGCGATATTGCCGGTGCCCGCGAAGCGTCACGCAAAGCCAAGATGTGGTCGTGGATCTCGTTCGGCATCGCGCTGGCCGGCGTCGTCATCGCCATCATCTTCTCGATCCTCGTGGCGGCGGTGTCGTTCAATAGCATCTACTAAAGAACTGCTGCCCATCTATGACGGCGGGCGGGGGTCGGCGCACGGTGACCGACGAGCGACTATCGCAGGAAGCCCGCGTTGGCAGCCGCGCCGCGTCTCGGGCATACTGAGCGCCACCAGTCTGTCTCTTGACTGCACCCGTGGAGGGGTGGCGGAGTCTGGTTGATCGCACCGGTCTTGAAAACCGGCAGGCCGCAAGGTCTCGCGGGTTCGAATCCCGCCCCCTCCGTCTCATTGTCGGGCTTTTTCGTACCATTCGGAGGGGTAGCGGCATCACGGCATTCGGGCAGTTGCCGACATCCTGCCAGCGCTTGATGCGAACGCGCTTCCTGCCTGTTTGTCCCGGTCCTCGAGTTCGTGCGCGTTGCGAGGATCGTGAGGTCCTATGGGCGGGAAACCAGGTGGTGCGACCCCATTCGCGTAGCTAAGGCCGACGCAGGAGTCTGTCGCTGCGTTTCGAATATTGCGTTTAGCGGAAGAAGTGCTATAGTCGCGGCGATCGACGGACAGCAGAGGGAGACGACAATGGCGCGGAGCGGCCTAGCATATTCACTGGAGCAAGAGCCGGTGTCGGCATCTCGAGAAGAGTCTGGAGACGTCGTCCTTCTCAAGGACTACCTGGAGAAGCAGCGACTCCCTGAACTCTGCACACCCGACGGCAAAAGAATCGCATTGCCCAACTCGGTGTACCAAGTCCTCATGAAGGTGCTCACTGAGATGTCGCAGGGCAATGCCGTCGCGGTCGTCCCCATCCATCACGAGCTGACCACCCAAGAGGCCGCTGATCTCTTGAATGTATCCCGGCCTTTCCTTGTGAAGCTGCTCGAGGAAGGGCATATCCCTTTTAGAAAGACGGGGACCCACCGGCGTGTTCTGTTCCAAGACCTGATGGAGTACAGGCGTCGCCGGGATGTTAAAAGGGCCGCTGCGCTGGAAGAGCTTGCCACTGAAGATGCGCGACTGGGCATCTAGACAGGCAACCCACGAGTAGCTTCACGTGGCTTTCCTCGCCGTCCTAGACGCCTGCGTCCTTTTTCCCTGTCGAACTGCGGAATCTCCTGCTCTGTGTTGCCGAACAGGGTCTCTACAGACCCCTGTGGACCAAAAATATCCTCTCGGAGATGCGGCGCAGCATCCTGAGGCGGAACTCGCACTTGAGCAACAACCAATTGGATCATCTGGTGGCTCAGATGAAGATCGCCTTCCCGGAGGCCATGATCAGCGGCTATGAGCCGCTCGAATCCGCGATGACCAACGACCCCAAGGACAGGCACGTCCTCGCGGCGGCCGTCCGTGGGCGCGCCGATGTGATTGTCACGCTCAACCTGAAGCACTTCGAGCCGGAGCACTGTCTACCCTATGACGTCGACGTCCAGACACCGGATGACTTCCTGGTCCACGCCTACCACCTCAGCCCAGCCCGTTTCTTGGCTGCGTTCGACAATCAGGTGTCACGTAACCGGAAGCCGCCGAACACCAGAGAAGGTCTCATCGACTCTCTCGCCAGCGTGCCTCCCGAGCTGACCAAGATGCTCTAGCACCTTGAGGTTGCCGACATTTTGCCGACACTCATCTCAAAATGCCGTTGATCCGGTTGGAGCCCCTGGCGACCGGTGAGCCGCCAGATGCCATGTATCCATGAATGCCCGGCCGGCCCGTCAGACCTCTGCCGGCGCTTGGGGCTCGTCCGGCAACTGCGAGTCGTGCCACACGCCGACCACCCAGATGACATCGCCTTGGACGCGATAGAACACTCGGTACGACCCGACCAAAACCTCACGAAACCCGAGCCTTTCGAACTCGGGGATCATGCGGCCTGACTCGGGGAAGTCAACCAGCCGCAACAAAGCGGCCTCCAACTGGATCCTGAAGTGTCGGGCGGCCGCGGGACGCTCCGCATAGATGTAGGCTGCGGCCGCAAGCAGTTGCGCCCGAGCCGACGGTGTGAACCGGATTCTCACTTGACCTCGAGCACTGCGTCTAGATCGGCCATCACCACGTCCAGGTCGTACCCGACGCCCGCGGCGATCTCTACCTCGCCTCGTGCGAGGATGCGCAGGATCTCGAGCTCCCGCTGAGTGCGCTCGTAGGCAGCGGCGCTCACTAGGACGGCTGAAGCTCGGCCGTGCTGGGTAATGAAGACAGGATCGCCCGTGGCAGACGCACGTTTGACGATGGCGGAGGCATCCTGACGTAGCTCACTGATGGGGATGATGATAGGCATCGCGCTCATATATGGCACCTCCTTCGATAGTGAAGATGGTATCAAATATGTCCCCCCTCTGACGCATTGAACGGTCCCGGCGCCAGTATGATTGGCCCACCTTGCCCCTCCATCCGACCTTGGTAGTAGCCAAAGGTTGAAGATAGGCTAAACCGGCAGGCCGCAAGGTCTCAGGGGTTCGAATCCCGTCCCCTCCGCCTTGTCCGGCCCCTACACCATTACCTCGATCAGCCGCGGGCTCCCCGAGCCCATGGCACTGCGCAGTGCATCGCCCAGCAGCTCCGGGTCGGAGATCCTCGTGCCCTCCACTCCCATGGAACGGGCCAGCGCGCTGAAGTCGATCACCGGTTGGTCCAGGTCCATCCCATCGTGCTTCTCTTTGAGTGGGCCTTGCACACCAAGCACCGCCTGGCGCACCAACTTGACCTGCCCATACGTGGCATTGTTGGTGATTACATAGGTGACCGGGATCTGATAGCGCGCAGCCGTCCAGAGCGTCTGCATGGACCATGAGGCGCTGCCGTCACCGATGACCGCCAGCACGTCTTTGTCAGGCCGTCCCAACTTCACGCCCAGCGCCGACGGCAGGCCCTCACCGATGCTGCCACCGTTGCGCGAGCGGATGTAGCTGAGGGGGCGAGAGGGCGAGAGAGCCGCGCGGAGCGCCCTGGACGCGGACCAGCATTCATCCACCACCACGGTGTCGTCGTCGACCACGTTGCTGATCTCGGTCATCAGCCGTCCGATGGAGATGGGGACGGCGTCGCGACGGGCCTCTGTCTGCGTCCGCCAGGCTGCGTCCGCGGCAGCCTTCTGAGCCTGCACGTTCGCGGCCCGTCGGGCGGCACGCTCTCGGGCCTCGGAGGTCAAACACGCCTCCAGCGATGCATTCAGCTCTCGGAGCGTCGCTCTCACATCCCCTAGGAGACCGAACTCGGTGGGGAGGTTCTTGCCGATCTCCCAGGGATCGTCATCGACGTGGATGACTCTGGTAGTGCGCGGCAACGGGCAACACGTGTGCGTGAACCCTTCCGCGAACAAGGAGCACCCGATGCCCACCAGCACGTCGACCTCGGCCATGATCTCGGCCGCCTGGGGACTCGTGGGATCGAGGTCGCCTAGGTACTGAGGATGGGCGACCGGGAAGTTCACATCGGCCATCCAAGCCTGATACACCGGAGCCCCGATCGACTCCGCGAAGCGCACGACCTCTTCGAGGGCCCCCGACCGGGTCACTCCGCTCTCGACCATCACGAGAGGGTGACGGGCGGCAGCGAGTGCTTCGGCGGCTCGCTCGATCTCCGCGGCATCGGGACGAGAAGGTGCGCAGTGGGTGGCGCGGGGATCAGCGGTGTAGTCGAACTCGCCCTGGAGCAGGTCCTGCGGCAACGAGACGACCACCGGGCCGGTGGGAGGCTGTGTGGCCATCTTGAAGGCCCTGTCGATCACGATGGGCAGATCCTCGGTACGCATCAGCTCGGTGCTCCACTTGCCGTGGATCTTGCCCAAGCCCACGATGTCGCCCGTCAGTTGCGGATCGCGCTGCAGCAAACGGCTGTCGTTCTGCCCCACCGTCACCACCAGCGGCACCTTGCCCAGCTGCGCGTTGTAGAGGAGCGCACCTCCGCCGGCTAGGCCCGAAGCTGTGTGCAGGTTCAGCACCCCCGGCTTGCCCGAGGCGCGGGCGTAGCCCGCAGCCATGCCCACGCACACCACTTCGTGCAGCCCCAACATGTACCGGATGTCCGGGCACTTCTCCAGAGCATCCATAAAATGGATCTCCGTGGCTCCTGGGATGCCAAACACATAGTCGACATCGTGAGCCCGCAGCAACTCGATGAGGGCGCTCTTGCCCGTGGTCTTCATGTCGATACACTCCCTGTCTTCTGGCTGTATGCAGCATGGTACACAAGTTCTCCGCCACGCCGCATGCGGCGCAACAGAGATGCTGTCTCCTGGTGATGGAGTGTCGCGCTGATGCTATGCTCCGCTGGTACCATTCGCGACACCCGCCGAGAGATCGAAGCCCGAGGAGACTGATGGAGACCTCCCCTCCTAATGCCGTCGCCGCCGTCTGCGGTCTGTATTGCGCCGCCTGCAGCTTCTACATCGGGTCGCACGAAGAGCCGGAGCGTCTCGCCGGCTTGGCAGACCGCTTCGGCCAGAGCGTGGATGCGGTGTACTGCGACGGCTGTCGCAGTGAACGACGCACCTTCTACTGCCAGACCTGCTCGCTCTTCCGCTGTGCGGTCGAGCGTGACCTGGACTTCTGCTCGGAATGCGCCGACTACCCCTGCGCCGATCTGAAGGCCTTTCAGGCTCAGTTGCCTCACCGTGCGGAACTCTGGAACTCGCTGGAGACCATCCGCACGCGCGGTTGGGAGGCCTGGGAGCAGGAGATGGAGCAGCTCTACGCCTGCCCCGGCTGCGGCACCATCAACTCGGCCTACGACCTGGAATGCCGCGCCTGCGGGCACGCGCCCGGCAGCCGGTTCGCCCAGAGACACGGCGACGCGGTGCGCGCTCTCTTCGCCGCGGCGCACCCCGAGGGCTCATCGACGGCCGAAGGACCCCATGAGCAGTACTGACGGAGGGGCAAGACAGCTGAAGGACCCCTTCCTCACCGGGGTGGAGATCCGCGGGGACGAGTTCCCCCAGCGCGACCGCTTTCCCTACAACATCGCATCCCTGAGCAGTCGTCAACGGCTGCATTTCACCAGCGCGGCGGTGTTCTTCGTGGGAGAGAACGGTTCCGGCAAGTCCACGCTCCTGCACGCTCTGGCCGCCAGGTGCGGTCTCCCCACCTGGGGACAACCCAAGCGTGATCGCCTGGCCGGTGAGCTGCCGGTCACCGCGCTCTGCGACCACGTGCTGCCCGCACGCGGCGAACGGACCATCCGTGGTGGTTTCTTCAGCGCCGAAGGTTTTCGCGACTGGGCCGCCTTCTTGGACAACGTCGCGCGCTTCGATCCCGGGCAGGCCCAGTATCACGGAGGTGCTGAACTGACGGCCAAGTCGCACGGTGAGGGTCTGCTGGGCTACTTCCACGAGCGTTATCGCATCCCGGGGCTGTACTTCTTGGACGAGCCGGAGAGTGCACTCTCGCCGGCCAGCCAGATAGGACTGGTGCGTCTGCTCGCCGAATACGCGGGCTCCGGCGACAGGCAGTTCGTCATCGCCACCCACTCCCCTATCCTCATGGCGCTGCCGGGGAGCCAGTTGTTCCACTTCGATGCGAGCGGCATCACTCAGACGAGCTACGAAGCGACGGCGCACTTCCAGCTCTATCGAGACTTCCTGGCCGACCCCGGTTCCTTCATGTCGTGACCCGGTCCGCCCAAGGCCGGCAGGCGCCGAGTCCCGCGACCTGCGCACGAGCCCGCTCAGCCAGTCCGCCCGTCTCGTGCAGACGCGGGTACGAGGCTACGGGATGAGTATCTCGTCCACGCTGTAGCGCCACTTGGGCAGCGGCGTGTCGGCGGCGTAGCCCAGCGGACAGAGCAACGCCGGCATGAGGTTCTCGGGCAGAGCAAGGATGCGGCTGTACTCCTCGGGCTGGAAATGGGTCATGAGGCAGGAGTCGAAACCCAGGTCCTTCGCCATCAGCTGGGCAAGTAACGCGGGCAGATAGGTGTTGGCGATGGCATAGCCGGCCCAGACGTCGGCGGGCATGTGGCTCATGTCCTCCGCGATAGCCGCCACGATCGTGCGGTTCTCCTCGGGGACGCCCTCCTCTTCCATCCGCGCCAACAGCCGCGAGGCCAGGCCTTTGAAGTCGCCGTCGGCACAGAAGACCAGCAGGTGCGAGCAGGACTCGATCTGGGGTTCGCCATAAGTGGCGGCAGCCAGCTCCTTCTTCATCGCGGCATTGGTCACCACCTTCACCCGCCAGGGCTGGATGTTGAGCCCCGAGGGCGCCCAGCGGATGGTCTCCAGCAACTCGCGCACCTTCTCGTCGGGGATGTGCGTGCCATCAAAATGCTTGGTCGCGTACCGCTCGGCGATCGCCTGCCGCAACTCCATGGGTCTCTCCTCGTGCACAGGGGCGTGAGCCCGCAAGAACAGGACTTCGCTCCACTATAGCGCTGAGCGCGGGCGCCGGCAGCGTGCCGGCCGTGTGGTCCGGTCGCAGCGGGCGTCGGCAGCAGGCAGGGTGCCGGCTGCCGCGAAGCCGGGCTCGCCGGCCAGTGTGAAGCCCCCGACGGATCGGAGCCTCCCGCTGCTCCCCGGGGCGGACACTCAGGCCTCTTTACACTCCGGCTGGACTGGGATAACGTCTGCCGCGAAGTGATGGGCCGCGACAGCGGCGCAGCTCATCGCGTCACGTCGATCAGGCCAGTGAGGGAGAACGGCGATGACCTACGTCCTCTTGCAGCACAGAGTGGAGAGCTACGAGGAGTTCCGCGACATCTACGACAGCGACATGCCACACCGCCGCCGGAGGGGCTGCAAAGGCGCGCGCCTGTTCCGGGCCGTGGACGATCCCAGCCTGATGGTCATGCTCATGAAGTGGGAGGACGTCGAGAGCGCGCGCCGCTTTGCGGACGGCTACGAACTTCATGAAGCCATGAAATGGGCCAGCGTGGTCGGCGACCAGTGGCGCATCGACGTGCTGGAGGAGATCGAGGAGACCGAGAGCTAGAACCGGGCGTCCTCGCAGGCTTCGTGCGTCAGAGTCTGCGCTCTCCCGGAGCCGGTCCCTGCGCGGTCGGGTCGGGAGGCACAGGAGGCGTCCCCTCTTCCACGAAGCACACCGTCTCCAGACACAGCCGCCGCCGCACCGGGAAGAGGTCCACCAGCCGGCGCGCGATGAGACCCCACACTCCAGCGCGGGCGAACACCACCACCAACGCCGCCAACGCACCGATGAGGATGAGATACCAGGTGCCATAGTCGGCCAGCAGCTGCTGCAGGGCGAAGAAGATGATGGCTCCGACGATGGGGCCCTCGATGGTCCCCAGGCCGCCGATGACCACGGCAAAGATCATGAGCGCGCTCCACTGCAGGCTGAAGCCGGCCTCAGGTTGGATGCGCAGCAGGTTGAGATAGATGACGGCCCCGGTGACCCCGGTGCCGAAGGCGGCAATGATGTACACCCACAGCTTGGTGCGCAGGATGTTCACGCCCAGCCCTCGCGCACCCGTCTCGTCGTCACGGATGGCCGTGAGCGCCAAGCCCATGCGCGAGCGCAGCAGCAGATAGACGAGGATGATGGAGCCTACGGCCACCGCCAGAGCCAGCCAGAAGACCGACGCCTCGCGCACTCCCCTGTCGATGCCCACAGCGGTGTTTATGCTCACCCCGGAGCCGCCGCCCAGCCACGATATCTGGGTGATGAGCAGGCGGAACACCTCGGCGATGACCCAGGTACCCACGGCGAAGTAGCCGCCGCGCAGGCGGAACGCCAAGCCGGCGGTGGGGATGGCGATGAGGGCCGCCACGATGCCGGCGATGGGCACACACAGGAAGGGGTGGATGCCCGCCTTCTCGGAGAACACCCACAGAGCGTAGCCGCCGATACCCACGAAGGCCTGCTGGCCCACCGAGATGAGGCCGGCGTAGCCGGCCAGGAGGTTCCACATCTGTGCCAGAGCGAGCAGAGTGAGGAAGGTCACAGCCTGTTTCATGACGCTGGACGAACCCCACGCGGGGATGGTCCCGGCAGCGATGATGATCACGGCGGCCAACGGCAGCGCGAAGCGGCTGGCGCGCGTGTAGCGCTCGACCTTCACCGGCTCGTCAGGCGACACCGTGCCTCCGACAGGCTGAGAAGCGCGAGGATCCAGGAGCTCGGCCATCATCCCACCTGCTTCGCGAAGAGACCCTGCGGCCTGAAGGCCAGGATGGCCAGGAACACCAGATGTCCCACCAGGATGCCCCAACCTTGCTGGATGTGGTCGCCCATCACCTGGGCGATGCCCAGCACGATGCCACCCACCAACGTGCCCCACAACGAGCCCAGTCCACCGATGATGACCGCCTCATAGGCGAAGATCAGACGCATGGGACCCGCCGCGGGAGTGAAGGTGGTGCGGATGCCGATGAACACTCCGCCGATGGCCACGATGGCCAGCGCGAAGGCCATGGCCATGCCGTACAGATGACGGTTGTCGATACCCATGAGCTGCGCCGCACGCTGGTTGTCGGCGGTGGCGCGGAAGGCCCGCCCCATGCGGGTTCGGCTGAGGAACACCTGCAGCCCCAGAAGCACGATCACCGACACGATGATGGTGATGAGCGGGAACCACCCGATGACCACCTGCTCGCTGATGCGGATGAAGGCGTTCTCGATGGCGCCCGCGTCGAGACCCTTGCTGTTGGCCGTGAAGCCCTCCAGCAACAGGTTCTGGATGATCATGGCGATGCCGAAGGTGGCGAGGATGGCCTGCATGCCTCCGGCGTCCATGGCGAAGTTGAACAGGCCGCGCTGGATGGCATATCCGAACACGGCCATGACGATCATCACCAGGATGAGGGTGTAGAAGGGGTTGATGCCCAGGGAGCCCACGATGGCCAACGAGATGTACGCCGCCAGGATGCTGAAGTCGCCGTGAGCCAGGTTGACCAGACGCATCACCCCGAAGACCAGCGACAGGCCGGCGGCGAACAAGGCGTACAACCCGCCCAGCAACACCCCTTGGATGACGTTGTTGACCCAGATCATCCCCTAGACTCCGAAATAGGCTTTGACGATGTCGTCGTGGCTGATCTCATGGGGATCGCCCTCCAGCACCAGGCGCCCCTCGAGCATGCAGGTGATACGGTCAGCGAACTGCATAGCCTGGCCCACATCCTGCTCCACCAAGAGGACGGTGGTGCCCGTGTTCACGATGGCAGGCATGGCCTGGTAGATCTTCTCCACCACGACGGGCGCCAATCCCAGCGACACTTCGTCCAGAAGAAGGAGGCGAGGATTGGCCATGAGTCCGCGGCCGATGGCGAGTGCCTGTTGCTCACCACCCGAAAGCCCCAGCGCCTGCCGGTTCTTCAGCCGCGAGAGCAGCGGGAAGAGCTCATACACCTTGTCTATGCTCCAGATGCCTTTGCGCCGTGTGTGGCCGCCCACCATGAGGTTCTCGTGCACTGTGAGGCTGGGGAACACCCAACGCCCCTCGGGCACGTACGAGATGCCCAGGTTCACGCGCTTGTGCGGCGGCAGTTGGCCTATGGGCTGCCCATCGAAACGCACCCTCTCCGGCTCCGTGCGCAGCAGCCCGCAGATAGTGCGGAGCAGCGTGGACTTGCCCGCTCCGTTGGCCCCGATGACGGCGTGGGTCTCGCCTTCCTCCAAGCGGAGGTTCACGTCGAACAGCGCCTGGAACGAGCCGTAGCCCGTGGAGATGTCGGTGAGTTCCAGCAGGCTCATACCATCATGCTCCCCATGTACACATCGCGCACTTCAGGGCTGTTGATGACCGTGTTGGGGTCGCCTTCGGCGATGAGCTTGCCGAAATCGATGGCGATCAGCCGATCGACCACAGCCAGCAGCGCATGGACGATGTGCTCGATCCAGATGATGCTGATGCCTTCATCGCGCAGACGCTTGATGGTGTCAATGAGCGAGTGCACCTCGGCGTCAGTCAGACCGCCGGCGATCTCGTCCAAGAGCAGCACCTTCGGTTCAGTGGCCAGTGCGCGCGCCAACTCCAGACGCTTGCGCTCCAAGAGGCTCAGATCACCGGCCAGCGCGTTGGCACGGGGCAGAAGCGACGCCCGGTGCAGCGCCGAGGCGCACAGTTGGTAAGAGGCCTTCTCCTTGGCCTTGCGTCCGTAGGTGGCTCCCACCAGCACGTTCTCGAACACGGTCATGCCCTCGAACGGTCTGGGGATCTGATAGGTGCGGCCTATGCCGGCCACAGCCCTATGCTCGGGGCTGCGTTTGCTGATGTCATGTCCGTCGAAATGCAGCGCGCCGGAGTCGGCGTGGACGACACCGGTGAGTAGATTGAGCATGGTGGTCTTTCCGGCGCCGTTTGGACCGACGACCCCGAGCGCCTCCCCCTGGTTGAGGGAGACGCTCAGGTCGTCAATCACCACCACGCCCCCGAAGGACTTGGTGAGATGCTCGGCGCTCAGTATGACGGTCACCGGCTGCCTCGTCTCGATGGCTGCTCGTTTAGACCGGACCGATCAGTCGCTAGAGAGTCTGCAGGTCGACGATGTCGCCCGTCTTCGGGATATCCGGGTAGCTGCCGTTGAAGACCACCTTGCGCTCCCACGAGCCCGTCTTGCCTATCCACTGACCGCCCACCAGCGGAGTGGCGGCGCAGTTGGGCAGCGCCGAACCGGCGAACTTCACCGGGCCGACGATGGTCTGCAGGTCGGTCGCCGCGATGGCTTCGGCGTAGGAGGCGGGATCGTCGAGGTCCGCCGTCCGCTTGACCACGTCGGTGACCACGTCGAAGCCGGCGCCGCCGGTGAGACCCAGTGCGGGGCTGTAGGGGCTGCTCTTCGCGGACTCCCACGCGGCCACGATGTCCTCGCAGCCTAGACCGGTGAGGGCCGACTTGAACGGATGGGTGCGCTCCCACCAGGTCTCGTTGCAGAGACCGTTGCCGATGTCGCCCACGGCGTCCATGTCGGGACGGGTGAGGATGGCCCGACCGATGTTGGTGACCTTGGGCACCCAGCCCTGCTGCTTGGCCTGCTTCCAGAAGTTCGCGAAATCAGGCGGGTTGAGGAGGGCGGTGAAGCACTCGCAGCCCTCGGCCTTGAACTGGTTGATGACGCTGGAGAAGTCCTCAGTGCCGGCAGTGACGAGACCGGGGTTGAGCCAGGTGTAGCCGGCCGTCTTGAGCGCCGAGGGGAAACCGGTGGCTTCATCAGCCGTGGCGCTGCCGTCGGGATCGTTGGCCCACAGGCAAGCGACTTTCTTGTTGGTGGGCAGGCTCTCGAACAGACCGATGTAGACCCCGTTCAGGTCGGCGATGGACCAGAACACGTTGTAGGCCCACTTGAAACCGGTGGCAGGATCGCCGCCCATGCCGAAGAACCAGGGCTCCATGGGGCATCCATAAGTGATGCAGGGCACACCGTTGGCTTCGCACTGCTGGCCCACCGGGATGTTGACCACGGGGGTCATGCCGGCGAACACGATATCAGGCTTGTCACTGGTGATGAGCTGGCCCGCCACCTCGGCCGCCCGGTTGCTGTCGGACTGGCTGTCTTTCACCACCCAGGTGATGGGGTGCACTTTGCCGTCGGCGCCCACGAGGCCCTCGCCGATGGTGTCTTTGGCCTGCTGCAGCAGGAATTCGTCGGGCTCGCTCAGGCCTGCGTAGATGCCGGTGGTCATGGTGACCCAGCCGATCTTGACTTCGCGCCCCTTCTCACCGCCAGCGGCCACCGTGGTGGTGGCACCGCCGGCCGTGGTGGTCGCGCCACCGGCGGTGGTGGTGGCACCGCCGGCCGTGGTGGTCGCCGGTTCCTCATCTCCGCCGCACGCGGCGATCAGTCCGCCGAGGCCGGCGCCCGCGCTGACGGCGAATCCGGCGACACCGGCGATCTTGAGGAACTGGCGGCGCGAGACGGTCTTGGCTATGCCGTCACTCTCGCGGCAGTCTTCAGGTTTCTCAATCATCGTAGCCCCCTTCGTCTGTGGTTCCCTGCCTGACTACTGTCCCCTGTCACTGCGGCATACCCCGAGGGGCTGCGCACATTGTGCGGGATTATCACACGACTGTGGCTTGTGCACTAGTGCCGTGTCCTCATTCCGTGCGCACGAGACCGGGCAGATATGGCATTACCGAAAACGAGCCAGACGAAACCCGCTCCGCGAGGTTCTTCGTCCACTCGCGCAAGAGAGCCTAGTCGCCATCCCCAGCTTCCACATCATCCTCGAAGGAGAAGCTGGCCTTCACCGGGTGCGCCTCCCCCAAGACTTCCATGACACTGCGGCCGCTCAAGATGAGCCGGAACAGCCAGTAACCCAGATCCCACCCATCGGTGGCGTCATCCAGGCCCGACCGCCCTTCGGAGTCCTTGCGCACGGCCTCTTCGGCCATGGTCCGCAGTTTCGTCCACTGCTGAGGTTTAAGGTCGGGAAACTCGAGGGTGAGGTTGAAGCGTTGCATGTCCCCTCCTTCGACGTCACGTGTGGCCTGGGAGCGCGCTGCCTCAAGCTGCGCTTGTATGGACTGCCTAGATTGTGACACGAACGCCGGTTCTGGCAAAATGCTGCCACACCGGTCCGCGTACACCGCGAAACGACTTGGAGTGACTATGAGCACCAGGAAGATCATCGAGATCGACCGCGACCTCTGCGACGGCTGCGGGCTGTGCACCACGGCATGTGACGAGGGAGCCCTCGAGTTGGACGACCAGGGCAAAGCTGTGCTGGTGCGAGAACTCTATTGCGACGGCATGGGCATGTGTCTGAACGTGTGCCCCACTGGTGCGTTGACCATCGTCGAGCGCGAGGGTGAGACCTATGACCCCGAGGCCACCCGCGAGCACGTGCGCCGCACCCGGGGCGAGGCGGCCGTGGCCGCCGTGCATCCCGGAGAAGACGAAGCCGCGGTCGACGATGCTCCCGGCGCGACGGTGTCGGCACGCTCGGAGCTCACTCAGTGGCCCATCCAGCTGCACCTCATCTCTCCGCACGCCCCCTACTTCCAGGGAGCTGACCTGCTCATCGCCGCCGACTGCACGGCCTTCACGCTCGGCCGTTTTCACGGTGAGTTGCTGAAGGGGCGCAAGCTGGTGATCGCCTGTCCCAAGCTGGACGACACCGACGGCTATCTGGAGAAGCTCACCGACCTCATACGCATGAACGACCTGCGCTCCATCACCATCGCCATCATGACCGTTCCCTGCTGCAATGGGCTGGATAGGATGGTGCACATGGCGGTGGCGCAATCCGGGGTCGACCTGCCGGTCGAGACCGTGGTCATCGGCATCGACGGCGAGATCGCCGACCGCCGCTAGGCCGGTCGGCTCGACCGCCTCGAAGGACGGACGACCTCATGAGCATAGGAGACACGAAGGACTTCCCCGTCGCCTTGGGCGACATGCCGGTGGCCGAGTGGGCCGCCGCGATCGTGGTAAGACGCTCCACCCGCACCTACGACGGCCGTGCGGCCGAGCCGGCGCTTCTGGACGGACTCGAGACCTTGGCCGCGTCCCTGCCCGGACAGGACACCGCTCGGGTAGCCATCGTGCGCGACCTGCCGAAGGATGTGTTCACCGGGGCCATCGGCAGCTACGGCAAAGTGGTCGGGGCCCGCTCCGGCCTCCTGGTGATCGGTCGCGAAGACGCGCCCGCCGTGCAGGAATCGGCGGGATACGTGGGTGAGGCTCTCATACTGGAAGCGACTGCCAAGGGTCTCGACTCCTGCTGGGTAGGCGGGTTCTTCGACAGGAAGGTGAGCGAGCGCTTGGTGGCGTTGGCCCCGCACGAACGCGTACTGGCCGTGTCTCCCCTGGGACACGCCGAGGCAAGGACCCGCGCCACCGAGAAGATGCTCAAGCGCATCGTGGGCGCCCACAAACGCCGGCCGCCCGAGGAGATCGCGGTCGGCTATGACGAAGAGGCCTGGCCGGCCTGGGCGGCCGAAGGCGTGCGGCTGGCCCGCTCGGCCCCCTCGGCCGTCAACAGGCAGCCCTGGCAGTTCCGCCTGGAGGACGACAGCACCCCCACCGGGTCATATGCCGGGCCCACGGGCGCCGTCACCCTCGCGGCCACGGGCAAGGGGCACGACGGCACGGTGTCGCGCCGCTTGGATTGCGGCATCGCCATGCTCCATTTCGAGGTGGGCGCGCGTCTGATGGGCGCCACCGGACACTGGGAGACCCTGGACCCGCCCGACGTGGCCCGCTATCGCATGGCGGCGACAGCCGACGCCCGCGTTTAGACCCGCCGCCTTAGGAAGCCTGCGGCGGCCGGGAGCGGAAGAACACCAGAGCCGCCAGGGCGGCCACACCGAACGCGGCCAGCATCACATAGCCGGCGCTATAAGAGCCACGCGATTGTCCCCCCAGGTCGAGGAACAGTCCGAACAACCATGGCGCGACCAGCGAGCCTGCGAAACCCATGAGACTGTTGAGCCCGGTGGCAGGGCCCACCTGCTCCGGCCCGGACACCACCTCAGGAAGATAGGCCAGCATGGCGGGGAAGAAATACATGCTGAAGAATCCCGAGATGAGCACCAGGGTGATCGCGAGCGGCACTCCAGGCGTGACGCCCACGACGGCGGTCACCACCACCATGATGACCAGCGACACCACGATCACCCGAGGTTTGCCCCAGCGGGCCATCCCCAGCGCACCCAACGGGGTCCCCAAGACCTGGGCCGCGCCGAGCCCGGCCAGCAGGTAGACCGACACCGCCGCGGACGACCCGTGGGTGTCCTGCAGGAAGCTGGGGGTCCACGCCAGGGTGCCCACGCTCATGGCCAAGGCGGCTGTGTTGACGAAGGCCAGTATCATCACGCGCTTGTTGCTGAGCGCCCCCCAGAACGAGCGCCCCAGAGCGCGCGCATCCATGGCCCCCGCTGCATAACGGGGCTTGGTCCGCACCGCCTTCTGCAGCAACACCACCACACCCACCACGAAACCCAAGGCGGCGTCGGTGAGGAACACCGCTCTGTATCCGCCCGCACTCTGGATACTGGGCATGACGAGCAGCGCAGCCATGGTCCCGAGTCCCCAGCCCGCGCCCAGGATGCCCCAGGCTCGTCCCAGCCAGCGAGGCGGCACAGAGTGGGCCAGCACCGGGCTGCAGGTGGCGATGACCATGCCCCCCGCCACTCCCTGGATGGCCCGCCCCACGAGGAACCCCGCGAAAGAGGAACTGAGCGCGAAGATGAGCGAGCCCAGCATGAAACAGCCACAACTGACAGCCAGCAGCCATCCGCCCCACCGGGCCGCCCCAATGCCCGAGACGATGCCGGCGACACCGTAGAAGCCCATGAAGACCGACGTGAGCAACCCTATCTGCGCGTCGCTGAGCTGCAACTCGCTGCGCAGCTCGTTGGTGATCACAGGCAGGAGCGACAGCGTCACCGCGGCGGTGACGAACACCAACATCAGCGACAACGCCAGCCCATCGGCCCCGCGGCGTGTGGTTATCACGTACTCCTGCTCGTGCAGCTCAGGCTCCTTCCCGTCGCGACCTCGTATCCCACTGCCCCTGCGAGCCGTCCTGTCCGCGCCCTATACTATCGACATGCGGCAGGAAAAAAGTACAACTTCGTGAGCCCGACGTGGTGAGCTTCCTCATCCGCTGGGGCGTCAATGCAGGAGCCGTGGCCGTAGCCGCGTGGCTGGTGCCCGGCATCTACGTGGAGGAGCCCAACGGCGTCTGGGCGGTGCTGCTCGTCGCGCTGGTGCTGGGCCTGGTGAACGCCTTCATCCGTCCGCTCATCTCGGCTCTTTCGTGCGGGCTCATCGTGCTGACACTAGGCTTGTTCACCTTTGTCATAAACGCCCTCATGTTCTGGCTGGCGTCCTGGGTGACCACCGACCTGTTGGGGTTCGGCTTCCACGTGGACGGGTTCTGGAACGCCCTGCTCGGCTCCCTCATCGTCAGCATAGTGTCGGCTCTCGCCACCACGTTCGTGGGCAGGGGACGACTGAAAAGACGCTAGCAGGCGGCTCCGTCGCAGCCTTGCAGATAGACCGAAGTGATATAGACGAGGTTCTCGGTCAACTCTTCGTCCGAGTAGCCGCCGGCCAGCGGCGCCGACTCGCCGAAGATCACCCGCTCCCTTATGAGCAGGTTCACCACGGTGAAGGCCCAGTCGACAGCAGCCACCGGGTTGGGATGCCGGACTTGGTCGGCATGCACCAGCAGGGCTTCGCGGAACAACTGGCGCCGCCGCTCGTCGCCCTTCTCGCACCGTCCGGAGAACTCCGCGGAGTCGGCACATTCGAGGATGAAGGCGCGGAACATGGCCGGTTCGGAGAGGAAGTGGCGTACGAAGAGCTCCACCATCCGACGGATGGCCCCGTCCAGTGAGGCATCGCTGTCGCGCCCGGCCTCGAACTCCGCTCGGATGGAGGCCTCCATCCGGTTGAGGAACCGTTCCCGCACCGCGCCCAGGAGCGCCAGCTTGTTGGGAAAGCGTGAGTAGAGCCCTCCCACCGAGAACCCCGCCAGCCTGGCGACATCAGCAACACTCAGATCGTCGAACCCCTGCTCGCGGATGAGGGTCTCGGCCGCGTCGAGATAGCGGTCGAACGACTCTCGACTTCTCTTCTGGCGAGGCGGACTGTATGTGGATGCGCGCGAGTCCATGGACTCCTTATTGTACAAATGTTCTGTCACGCAGAACAGACGGCGTTGTAATGCGGCTGCGTGGGTGACCGGCCCTCTCGCCCACGCAGCCGACGTATATCAGCGCGGCTGGTGAGGGTCTTTTCTCACCTCTTCATCTATGTGATCGCGCAGCCCTTCGGGAAAACTGTAGGTGACCTTGGGTGACGTGCCGGCGTCGGCGCGCAATGCTCCCGCCCGGCGGGCCGCATGACTGATCGCGCTCTGGGGGTCGTCCAGGTCGCCGAACACCATGGCCCGAGAAGGGCATCCAGCAACACAGGCGGGCACGCCGCCCTCATCGACCCGGTGTACGCAGAGGGTGCACATGGAGGCCTGACCGGGCACATGCCTGCGGTGCGCGGGAGCCGACTCAGCGTAGGGACGAGCCTCTTCCGTGAAATACTCAGCCTCGGGATTCAGGATCATCACCTGATACGGGCAGGCTTTGACACAGGCCCCCACTCCCTTGCACCGATCTTTGTCCACCAACACGATCCCGTCGGCGCGCTGGTAGACAGCCTGGTTCGGACAGGCCTTCACGCACGGTGGGTTCTCACAATGCATGCAGGCGTAGCGCACGTAGGTGATGCGCTGCGACGCCTCATGCTCCACCTGGAGGATCTGGTTCCACCAGACCCCCGGAGGAGTGAGGTTCTCCTCCTTGCAGCTAATGACGCAGGTCATACAACCCACGCAGCGGTCAAGATCGACGACGATCCCGTATCTGGCCATTATCTGATCTCCCTCTCCGCTACTCGGCTCACTGCGCCTTGACCGCTTGGCAGGGCGTCTCTTTGAAGGGCGGATATCCTGATATCGGATCGAACTGTCGGGGGATGAGATCGTTCACGTTGGCTTTGGCCCAGCCGTGCATGATGCCCACCGTGCCCTTGCTCATCATGATGGTGGGCTTGGCCTTCACACGGATCTCGCCTAGAGCAGTGCTGAGGATCACATCATCGCCCCTCTCCAGATCGCGGGCGGCCGCATCGGCGGGATTCATCATCAGCATGGGATCCTTCTCCAGCTCCAACAGCCAGGGAGAATCCTGGCGCCACTTGCTGTGCGTGACAAAGGGCAGCCTCGAGCCGGAGATAAGCACCAACGGGAACTCCTCCGAGGTGGGCAGGGGATCCTTGTACTCGCACAAGGCTGGATAGCCGTGCTTGGCCAGGACTGTGGACACGGCCTCGATCTTGCCCGTGGCGGTGGGGAAGCCGGGTGTGCCGTCGGGACGGTTGAGACCCTTCTCGTGCTTGGCGAAGGACTCGGGGTTCTTCGCAGGCACGGTGACACCGGTCTCGATGTTCGCACGCAGCGTGGCGTAGTCGAGGTCCCACAGCTTGAGGATGTCGTCACAGGCGGCCTCGACATCCCCGTGATAGAAGGTCTCGGCATGGCCCAGCCGGACCCCGATGTCCAAGGCGATCTTCCAGTCCTCGCGGCACTCGCCTCGCGGCGGGACCGGCGTACGGCCGTAGACAGTGCGTCCCATGACCGCGAAGGGCGCCTGCCGTTCGAAGTTCATGGCGGCCGGCAACAGGATGTCCACGTAGTCGTGGGTCCAGGGCCTGTAGAAGTAGTCCACCGCCATGCTGAACTCCAGTGAACCGATGGCCTCCTGGTACTCCTTGGTGTGCGCCCAGATCATGGTGTTGAGACCCCAGCCCAAGAGCGCCTTGACCTTGCCCTCTTTGATCCACTCCACCAGCGAACTGGTCATGACCTCGAAGAGGAACTCCGCCCACGCCGGATACTCGTGCAGATCGAGACGGCGGTCGCGCATGTCGAGCAGGCCCTGCCTCAGCGTAAAGGTAGGCGGTCCGTCGGCCCAGTGCCCTCCGAGACCCTCCAGCGGGTTGGTGGGCTTGGCGATGCCCCCGGGCACATCTATGTAGCCGCAGACGGCCGGGACCATCAGAAGCGCCCGGTGGTTGTTGGTGGCATTGGTGTTGTGCGTGGTGCCCTGCGACCCGGTGAGCAGACCGCCGGGTCGCGCGGTCGCGTAGAGCCGGGCCGCCTCCACGATCTTATCGGCCGGGACCCAGGTGAGGTCCTCCACTCTCTCGGGCGGAAAATCGGCCACGTAGGCCTTCAACTCCTCCAAACCATGGATCCAATCCCGGCAGAAGTCCTTGTCTTCCAGGCCCTCTTTGAAGATGACGTGCATCATGCCCGCGGCGAGAGCGGCGTCGGTGCCGGGGCGAGGGGCAAGATGGATGTCGGCCAGCGTCCCCACCATGGGAGTGTTGCGGGGGTCGATGACGATGAACTTCACACCCCGGGCTTTGGCGTCGGCCAGAGCACCGTGACACATGTAGGGCTGACCCGAGTAGGCCGGGTTGGTTCCCCAGATGAGCATCACCTTGGTGTCGGCCGAAGGCAGGTTGCCGGTGGTGGGGAACCCGTAGGTGAGCATCTCGGCCAACTGCGCGGCACGCCTGCAGGCGGTGGAGCTCTCGCACCCGTAGTTGGGCGAGCCGTACGTGACGGCCAAGCGCTGCACCGCCGCCCGCGGCTCTTTGGGATCTCCCACGTAGAAGAACACCGACTCGGGACCGCTCTCCGTCTTGATGCGCTCGAGGTGGCCCACGATGGTGTCATAGGCCTCCTCCCAGGTGATGCGCGTGAAGCCCGGGTCGCCCGGACCTTTCGGGTTGGTGCGCTTCATGGGATAGAGAAGGCGATCGGGATGATAGAGGCGCTGCAAAGTGGCATACCCCTTGGAGCAGATGGGCCCCGCGGGATAGCCGGGCCAGGGCTCCACCTTGGTCACCACGTCCCCCTCGCGCGTGAACCGGATGCCGCAGAAGGGCACTTCGTTACAGCCGTCGCAGAAGGTGTATCCGTAGTTGTCTCTGGTTCCTTCGGTCATCTCTCATCCTTCTCTCTTGCGGAAAAGCGGCGCGTCGGGGGGGGGGGGCCCCCCCCCCCCCCGCCTCCACTCCCTGCCGAGAAAGGATGGGCTGTGCCTCGGGGCCACCCCCACAGACTAGTACTTGCTCTTTACCTCCTGGGGGCGAACGCCCTCTGGGGCACGAGTTTCGTGGCCACGAAGATCGCTCTCAGCGGCTTCCCGCCCATGACCGTCATGTGGATGCGCTGGATGGTGGCCACACTCGTCTTCCTTCCCTTCTGGCGCCGCGTGCCCCGTCCTCAGTACCGCCGGGGGGACTGGAAGCTGCTGCTGCTCGCAGCCGCCTTCATCCCCTGTCTCTACTACCTGCTTGAGGGCTATGCCCTGCGCTACACCACCTCGGGTCAGGCCGGTGTCATCTCGGCGGTCTACCCGCTGCTGGTAGGGGTGGGCGCGTGGATCTTCCTGAAAGAGCGGCTGAGCCGGCGGGGAGCCGTAGGCATCGTGCTGTCTCTGGCGGGAGTGGTGCTGCTGACCCTCAGCGGCCCAGTACAGGAGACAGCCTCGAACCCTGTCCTGGGGAACCTGCTCGAATTCCTGGCCATGCTCAGTGGCGCCGGTTCGGCGCTCGCCATCAAACGCTTGAGCGTCCGTTACAGCGCGTGGTTCCTCACCGGCATGCAGGCCGCAGTGGGCTGCGTGTTCTTCCTGCCCTTCGCCCTCGCCTCGGGCTCCGGCGCCTGGACGGAGGCTCCGCTCTCGGCCTGGGCGAGTGTCCTCTACCTGGGCACCTTGGTGAGTCTGGGCTCCTGGGGACTCTACAACTCAGCACTGGTGCGCATGCCCGCCAACAAGGCCGCGCTCACCGTCAACCTCATCCCTGGTATCGCGCTACTGGCCGGATGGGCCCTGCGCGGGGAGACGATCTCGTTGGCACAGCTGGGCGCCTGCGTCTTGATCGTGGCCGCGGTCGTCTACGCCGAGACGGGCAAGGATGAGTCCACGCGCAACGGCGGACCACTCGGCAGCGAGACCTCGCGACCGACCGACGCGCCCACCTAGTTCGAGAAGCACTTTGCGACTGCGGCCGCCTCTTGATCCACGGTGGCCGTGTCCACCAAGTCTGCCGCCTGTTCCTTCAAGAGGACCACCCAAGTGCCGAGGATCTCAGCCGCCGACCCGCTCTCGAAGAGTCTGCTCTTGAGCTGAGCGCTTCTCCTCATACAGCTGCTGCCACTCCGGATTGGCCTTGAACCGCTCCACCAGAATGTTCGACCTCGCACGCCCCAGCTGGACCCCGCCCCGCGCTGGGGCTCCTGCGTCAGGGATGGCGGCGTCGGGCGCGGCTGCGTCGGGCGCGGCTGTGTCGGGCGCCGGGACATCGGGTAACCGATCGGTGCTAAGGCCCGGTCGGGCAATCCCACCCGGAGGCTCCGTACCCTCCGGCGCTTGACCAGCGGACTGCGTCTGACCGCTCTGTGTCGTCGGACGGTCGCCACCGCCCATGCCACCCATCATGCCGAAGGCCAGGTTGTGATCCCACGCCACCACCTTGAACTTCTCGACGATAGGATCGTAGTAGAGATAGGAATTGTTACCCATCCCATCGATATCGTCGGCGTTGGCGATGAGATCCTCGAAAGCGAGATAAGTGGCGAACGCCTCGATGTCAAGCCGGTTGGGCAACTCGGCGTCGAAGGTAGCGTCGTCGGAGTTGTTGATGAAGTCCAGGAATCCGATGAGCGGCGTGAGGTCGGCGTTGGTCTTGCCCGCTTCCTGATCGAACACCTCTTCGTACGAATCAGGATCCTCACCGCGGTAGCTGTAATCCCCGGTGCTCTCGGCCTTGTAGAGCGCACCTTTGACGTCGAATTCTCTGGCCATCCAGACATCGTCCAGATTCTCAACGACCAAGCGCAGATGTGGATCACTGCCGTTCACGCTGAAGCGCACCGCGATCGCCTGTTCGGACTCCAGCCCTGCGATCTCGAGCAGATCCAGGGCTACGGCCTCGTTCAAGGCGGTCTCAGTCGTGTTGGAGCGCACACACAACTCCACCACACCTTGGTGGTTCTGGCCGTCGACGTTCCGATCGAGGTCGATTAGCCAAGGCAGGCCGGCGGGATCGTCAAAGGATGCGTCGCCGCCGGGACCACCGAAGCCCTGCCGTTCGCGCCAGCCGTCGCGCGCCGCGACCCGGGTGGTGGTCGTGGTGGCCGCCCCCGCACCAGCAGTGGACGTTCCAGTCGCTGATGTGTCGCCGAAGGCGGGCACAGTCGAGGCCCCGGCCGCACGACGCAGATTCATCAACGACGAATTGCCCTTGAGGCGCAATCCCACGTTGTCATAGATCGCGCCATCGATGATGACGGTGGCCTCTATCCACTCCTTCTCTCCGCTCTCCTCATAGGCTGCGGCCATGCCCGCGTAGTCTTCCTGCTCGTACGAGACGCTGATCTCGTGGATGAGAGAACTGTCGAGAAGTCCACTCCCCTCCACGGTCTTGGAGCCGCCATGGGTCTCAGCCGATCCCTTGTCGCCGGCGGTGGTGGCGAAGCCGGAGACAGTACCCGATGATGTGCAACCCGAAGCCACCAGCGTAAGAGCTGAGAGCGCGGCCAAGAGCATCAACCTCATCAGTCCACGCGAGCGACGACTCGAGACGCTTCTCATCTATCCTCCTGGCTCGACGGCGCAACACCACTCGGGAAGCATAGCGACGCGTCCCTAAGCTGGGCGTAAGAAGATGCCGAGCTGAGAGGCGCTCTTTTCTGACCAAGGCCCCACCAGGCCGGCCACGTTCTCGCGGGCGTTAACACCTCCGTGGGCTGACGCATTATCATGGGACTCTACCCAAAGGGGCTGGGCACGGTGCCCACGTCTTTTGTCACCGGCACAAGAGGGAACAGATGATCAAGTTCAGCGAGCAGCAACTCAAGGCGCCCAAGTACCTGCGGCCCGTCTATCTGGTGACGGCCGGCCAATCGAAGTACGGTCGGGCCATCCCCGAGAAGAGGACGGAAGAGCTCTGCATAGACGCCTTCACCATGGCGGCCGAGCTTCTGGGCAAGACCCCGGCGGAGCTCAAGCGCTACATCCACTCCTGCTATTACGGCCACTTCGCCGACCACTTCGGCGACCAACTCCTGGGCGAAGCGGTCATCCACGACCGTCTGGGCCTCGATCCGCTGGGCAACGTGGGCATCAAGTCGGGCGGCGCCACCGGCGGCTCGACGCTGTGGGAAGCGGCCAAGGCCGTGGCTTCCGGCTACTCCGACTGCGTGCTCGCCATGGGCTGGGAGCGCATGGACGAGGTGCCCACCGACGAGGGCAACTTCCTCATCGCCTCCGCCGCCGACCGTGACTGGGAATCGCCCATGGGCCAGATCTACACGGGCTACTACGCTGTCATGGCGCAGAAGTACTGGCAGGTGTTCGGCAAAGCCGAGGCCTCGTTCCGCCGTACCCTGGCCGAGATCTCCGTGAAGCATCACGGCTACGCGCGCTTCAACCCCTTCGCTCACGGCGGCATGGACATCACGGTGGACGACGTGCTCATGTCGCCGCTGGTGGCCGATCCGCTGCGCGCCCTCGATGCCTGCCTCATGAGCGTGGGCGCGGCCTGCGCCATCCTCTGCGACGAGCCGACCGCCATGGAGCTCACCAAGAACAGCAAGAACCGGCCTCTGCGCATCTGGGTGACCGCGGGGTCCCATACTCTCCGTCCCGCCGACCGGCGTGACATGGACATCCCCCTGCTGCCCCACGAGTCCCCCGACCAGTACAAGGATCTGGCCAAGGAGTTCCCGGGTGGCGACCGCTATCCCGGCTTCACCGGCTTCCTCGCCGCCCGCATGGCTGCCTATTACGGCTACAACATGACCGGCGTCACCGATCCCACCGAGGACTTCGACGTCATCGAGCTTCACGACGCCTTCACCATCAGCGACGTGCAGACCTACGAGGACATCGGCATCCGCCCCTACGGCTACGGCCGCGACTACGTGGAGTCGGGCGACTGCTACCACACCAATCCCAAGACGGGCAAGCCCGGCAAGCTGCCCTCGAACCTCTCCGGCGGCCTGATCGGCTGCATGCACGCGGTGGGGGCCAGTGGCATCATGCAAGTGTTCGAGATCGCCACGCATATCTGGAACCGCTGGGCCGAAGTCCACGGCGACGAGAAGCGGTGGCAGGAATTCGGTCGCCGGAAGCCCGACGATTGGACCGACCTGCAGGTGCAGGGCGCAAAGCGGGGTCTCTCCATCAGCCACGCCGGCGTGGGGTCGCACGTGACTGCGACCATCCTCATGGATCCCGATCATCTGCTCAAAGAAGACGCGTGAGAGAGGCCCACTCATGAGCTCATACGGACAAGTACAGGTCGTCGACGGTCGCTACAAATTCCGCGGTGATTTCCATCGGCTCGAACAGCACATGCCCATCCGAGACGCCAACAACGGCTACAAGCTCCTGGGCGTGACCAAGCCGCGGGATATGACCTACGTACACACCTACGGTGGCGAGGCCCCCTTCTTCGAAGCGCTCTCCCAGGGCAAGCTGCTGGCCACCAAGTGTGAGAACCCCGACTGCGAAGCCAACGGCACCGTCTACCAGCCCTTCCGCATCCATTGCCCCGATTGCCTGGGTAAGAACACCATCATCGACATGACCCGTCTGGCCAAAGAGACGGGGACGGTGCACACCTTCATGGTGTGCGCCCGGTCCGGCGCGTTCAACGTTCTCGACACTCCCATCCGCTTCATCAACGTGCAGTTCGAGAACGTGTCGACCATCCTGATGAGCTACCTGCTCATGGGAGAGCCTTACATCGGGATGCGCGTGAAACCGGTGTTCAAGGTATGGAACCCCACCTACACCATCCTCGATCTGTCCTGGGTGCCGGCCGAGACGGCCGCAGATTCGCTGCCGGAGGGCTTCGCCTTCTGATGCTCAGCGACCCAGGGGGCCGACGGGGCATCACCGACTCCTGCGGGTACGCAGATGTCGGCTCAAACCCTGCCGGCCCCCTGGGCGACACTGCGCTTCAGGTCTTCGTCTGGGGAGGTGTCCCTCTTGCGCCGCTCCCGCGATAGACTGTGATGAAGGCATCGAGGTGGCCGCGCCGTGTCCGGCGTGGCGCGGCCGGGCCGTCACACTGCCGGACTCACGGAGGGGCGCATGTTGCGGAACTACGAGGCACTCAGCAATGAGGTCAACCTTCTTGGGGTCATCAAGGCGCGAGGGGTCATCGGCCGCTACCTCAACCGGACCAACCTCACCTACTACTCGGAACTCTCCCGGCTGATGGGGTGTGACGTCTACGTCAAGCACGAGAACCACAACCCCACCGGGTCGTTCAAGATCCGCGGCGCGCTCAACTTCATCCAGCACATGTCGGGTGAGGAGCTGCAGAGCGGCGTACTGGTGGCTACGCGGGGCAATCACGGGCTGGCCATGGCCTGCGCCGGACGTTGGTTCGACGTGCCCATGACCGTAGTGGTCCCGGAAGGCAACAACCCAGAGATCAACCGCATCGTGCAAAGCTTCGGCGCCGAGCTCATCGTGCACGGCAGCGACTTCTACGAAGCCCAGTCGTACTGTGACGAACTGGTCGACACGGCGGGCTTCTACTACGTGGAGCAGGGCAACGAACCCGCCATCCTCAACGGTCTGGGCACCATGGGCTTGGAGATCTTCGAATCTCTTCCCGATGTCGATACCATCATCTGCCCCATCGGTGGCGGCGCAGGTTGCGCCTCGCTCATCAAAGTGGCGCAGGCCCTGGCTCCGAACGTGGAGATCATCGGCGTGCAGCCCGAGCAGGCAGCCGCCTTCCACGCTTCGTGGAAACAGGGGGAACGCGTGATACTGGAGAGCTCCGCCTCCATCGCCGACGGACTTGCGGCGCGGAGCCCCTTCCAGCTCCCCTATCTCATCATGAAAGACCACATAAGCGACGTGGTGCTCGTCTCCGAGGACGAGATCCTCGAGGGCATCCGTCTCTCCCTCCAGGTGACACACAACCTGGCTGAAGGCGCCGGCGCCGCCGCGCTCGCCGGGGCACTCAAGATCAGCGACCGGCTGGCCGGCAAGAAGGTGGCGATCATCATGTCCGGGGGGAACCTCGATCAGGAGCATCTGCGACTGGCGCTCAGTCAGTGACCCCGCGAGACGGAGCAGGGCCCTCGGCGACTCCTGCGGGTACGCAGATGTCGCTCAAGGCGTCGCTGCGGCTAGATATGGGTGAGTCGCGGCCGCGGTAAGAGCAGTTCGGCGCGCCCGGTCTGCACCGTGGTGCCGTCCTGGTTGGTCCAGGTCGACGCGATGACCATGCGGCGCTTGTCGTCGATCTTCTCCGCCACCTCTGAGACCACCGTGATGGTGTCGCCGATGTGGACCGGGGCCATGAACGAGACCTCCTGGCTCACCTGCACGGCGCCGTCGCCGCCGATGGCCGACAGGGTACGCGTGATCATGCCCGCCACCAGCAGACCGTGGGCGATGCGCCCGCCCCAGCGAGTGCCGCGCGCGTAGACCTCATCGACGTGGATGGGGTTGAAGTCGCCGGCGATGCCGCAGAAGGCGAAGATGTCGGCCTCGGTGATGGTCTTGCTGAACGAACTGCGATCACCGACACGGATCTCGTCGTATTCGCGCTGCACCGCCATGCTGGATCTCCCTTCGCTGCCGATCACTCAGTGGCTGCCGCCGTTACCGCCTGCTCAGCCGCCTGCCAGTACCGAGCCCACTTCTCGTCCACCTGCGCCTGGATCTGCTCCACCTGCTCGTCGCCCAGCAAGCGAAAACGCGACTGCGTCTTCAGGTAATCACGCACCGGGGTGAGCTTTCGTTTCTCCAGCAGCTTCTCCGAGGCACCAGTGAGCCGGAACTGGCCCTTCTCCACCTCGTACAGATCGAAGTAGCCGCTCTCCACGGCCAGTCTACCGATCTTGATGCTGTAGCGCGTCTCGAACCCCCATCCGGGCGGGCACGGGGTGTGGATGTGGATGTACTTGGTGCCCTCCAGCGTGAGCGCCTTCTTGATCTTGTCGTAGAGATCCAAGGGATAGGCGGCCGAAGCCGTCGCCACGTAGTCGATGCCATGCGCAGCCATGATGGCGGGCACGTCCTTCTTCTGCTGCAGCTTGCCCTTGATGGGCGTGGTGGTGGTGACGGCGCCGATGGGCGTGGTGCCCGAACGCTGCACGCCCGTGTTCATGTAGCCCTCGTTGTCGTAGCACATGAACAGGAATTCGTCGCCGCGCTCGGCCGCGCCAGAGAGCGCCTGGATGCCGATGTCGCTGGTGCCGCCGTCGCCGGCCCAACCCACGACCTTGGTGTGCTCACGACCCTGCGCCTTGAGAGCGCTCAGAACCCCGGTAGCGGCGGAGGCCGTGGAGGCGAAAGTGACGTTCAACACCGGCAGCTTGGTGGAACAGACGGGGAACAACCCCTGCAGTACGGTGAGGCAGCTGGGGGGCACCACCAGGATGGTGTCGGGCCCCAGGGCCTTCACGCCGATGCGATAGGCGATGCTGAGGCCGCAGCCGGTGCAGGCCCGGTTGCCCGGATGCACCAGCTCTTCTTTGGGCAGGGTGAGGATGGTGGTCTTGGTGCTCATGCGTGCGGCTCCTACAGCTTGATCCCGACCCAGTCGGGACGCTCGTCGGGCGCGCTCGCGATAGCGGCGCGCAGGTCGGCGATGAGGTCGGCGGTGCGGATCTCGCGCCCGCCGATGCCGGCGATCATGCCCTTCACGAACGGCACCGGGCCCTTGCCGGCCAGATGCTCGTACAGCGCCGACTTGGTGTCGGACACCAGCGCGCCCTCGTAGCCGTAGGACAGCGCCTTCTCCATGACCATGACGCCGCGCTTGCCGTCCAGCGCCCGCGCCAGGGCGGCGTCGGGGAAGGGCCGGTACAGACGGACGCCCATGACGCCCACAGCAATGCCTTCCTCACGCAGCCGATCGATCACATCGTGCAGCTGATAGGTGAGCGAGCCTAACCCCACCACCACATACTCGGCGTCGTCACAGCGATAGGGCTCGAGCAGGGCATCGCCGCCCCGCCCGAATATCTCCTTGAAACTGTCCTCGGTCTCCTGCGCCACCCGCAGTACGTCACGCAGATCCTCCTGCAAGAGGTAGCGGATCTCCATGTAGCCATGCGCCATCTCGCCCATGATGTCCATGCGCACATCGGGCAGGGTCACGGTGTTCAGGCTGGCGGGATCCTCGGGATCCAGCGCGTACGCCGGCTGGAAGGGCTTGATGAAACGAGCCACCTTGTCCTCGTCCGGCACCTCGAAGGGCATGTAGGTGTGCGAGAGCAGATACCCGTCGTAACACACCATCACCGGGATGCTCACCGTCTCGGCGATGACGAACGCTTTGAGCACGGTATCGATGATCTGCTGATGGTCGCAGCAGTACATCTGTATCCACCCCGTGTCGCGCTGCGAGATGGAGTCCTGGTGGTCGTTCCAGATACACCAGGGCGCACCCACGGCGCGGTTGACCACGCACATGACGATGGGCAGCCGGGCGCCCGCCGCCCAGTGGATCTGCTCGTGCATATAGAGCAGGCCGTTGGCGCTGGTGGCGGTGAAGGCCCGGGCGCCGGTGGAACTGGCCGCGATGCACGTGGCCAGAGCCGAATGCTCGCTCTCCACGGGTACGTACTGGGCCGTCATCTGACCCGACTCCACGTACTGCGAGAGCTTCTCGGTGAGCGGCGTCTGCGGCGTGATGGGGTAGGCGGCGATGACTTGAGCGCCGGCCAGCTTCACGCCCATGGCGGCGGCGACGTTGCCGTCTTCGATCACGTGCACGGACGCACCCCCTCCACCGAGCAGGCCTCGGCCTCGTCGGCATCGACCACGTACTCGGCCTCGTCGATCATGCTGATGGCCTTGGTGGGGCATTCCTCGGCACAGATGCCGCAGCCCTTGCAGTACTCGTAGTCGATGGTGGGCGGGACGGTGCGCGAGATCACACAATCCGGGCAGTAGAGCCAGCAGATGAAGCAGGCTTCGGTGCCGCGCCGCGCCGGCGTGCACTTCTCCAGGTCGATCACCGGGCGCTGCACGCGCCACGAGCCCGTCTTGCCACCGTCGCCGGGCCCGGACAGGCTGTGCGACGTCTTGTATCGGTATCCTCTGGTGCCCATCAGGCCTCTCCCACGATGGTGTGCTCGTACGCAAGCCGGGCCGCCTGAGCGTTGGCCTGCGCGTTCTTGCCCTTGAACTCCGCCTCGATGCCGGCCACCACCAGGTCGAAAGGCACCTCGTCGAAGGCGCGGCACAGCACCCCGATGATGCCCGCGTTCACGCGGCCGTGCGGCAGCCCCGCCTGCACCGAGAGGGCCGTCACATCGGCCACGGCCAGGCGGGCGTCGCCGAAGTCGTACGCGGACGGCTGTTTCGGCGTGTTGAGGACGATCAGCCCGCCCGGCTTGAGGCCGGCGGCCACGTCCACCTCGGTCAAGAGCAGATGGTCGAGTACCACCACCATGTCGGGGGTCTCGATGGGTGAGATGTCGTAGATCTTCTCCTTCGCCAGCTTCAGCGAGGTGAAGACGGGAGCTCCGCGGCGCTCAGTGCCGAAGGTGGGAGCCATCACCACCCCGGTGTACCCTGACTTGAAGGCGGCCGCGGCGAAGATCTTCGCCGCCGTGATCGCCCCCTGCCCGCCTCTGCCGTGCCATCTGATCTCGATCATTCGCTCTTCCTACCGTGTCGCAAACTACGCGTGCAGGGTATTCTACTTCCTCTGCGAGTATTTCGGCGCCTGCAGGTGACAGACGGAACTAGAAGAAAGCGGGAGAACGTGGATTTCAAGCTCACAGACGACCAACGCATGATCAGGGACATGGTGCGCGACTTCGCCCAGAGCGAGATAGCCCCCGTGGCCGCCGAGATCGACCGCACCGGCGCCTTCCCGGTGGACATCCTCAAGAAGATGAGCGAGCTGGGCCTCATGGGCCTGCCCATCGCCGAGGAGTACGGTGGGGCGGGCGGCGACTACACCAGCTACTGCCTGGCGCTGGAGGAGATCACCCGGGCCTGCGGCTCGACCGGTCTCACCTACGAAGCCCACATCTCGCTGGGCTGCATGCCCATCTACTACTTCGGTACCGAGGAGCAGAAGCAGGAGTACCTGCCGCAACTCTGCAGCGGCGAGAGTATGGGCTCCTTCGGCCTCACCGAGCCCGAGGCAGGCTCCGACGCCGGCGGCACCAAGACCACCGCGGTGCTGGAGAACGGCGAGTGGGTCATCAACGGATCGAAGATCTACATCACCAACGCCAGCTACGCCAAGTTCGTCACCATCACCGCGGTCACCGACAAGGGCAAGGGCACCCGAGGCATCAGCGACATCATCGTGCCCACCGATGCCCCCGGTTTCACGGTGACGGCGGGCTTCGAGAAGATGGGTCTCCATGGCTCGAACACCACCGAACTCTACTTCGACGACGTGCGCGTGCCCGAGAAGAACCTGGTGGGCGTGCGCGGCGAAGGCTTCAAGCAGTTCCTGGTGGTACTGGACGGCGGCCGTATCGCCATCGGCGCCATGGGCGTGGGCATCGCCCAGGCCTGCCTGGATGCCTCGCTCAAGTACGCCAAGGAGCGGCAGCAGTTCGGCCGGCCCATCGGCACGTTCCAGGCCATCCAGTTCAAGCTGGCCGACATGGCCATGAACATCGAGCTGGCGCGGAACATGGTGCTCAAGGCGGCCTGGCTCAAAGACACGGGCCAGCCTTACGCGCTCGAGGCCAACTATGCCAAGCTCTTCGGCTCGGAGATCGCCACCAAAGCAGCCTTGGAGGCCATACAGATCCACGGCGGCTACGGCTACATCAACGAGTTCCCGGTGGAGCGCTACCTGCGTGACGCCAAACTGCTCGAGATCGGTGAAGGCACCTCGGAGATCATCCGCCTGGTCATCGCCAGGTGTCTGGGGCTGTAGGGACTGACAGGGACCCGGGCTCCCACGCGTTCACCGTGGCAGCCCGGGCGCCCGGGCGCAAGGACGTGCCATCGCGAAGGAGAGACCATGACGTCGGTGCATGTGGGTTCACGTGACGATCTGCCGGCAGGCGCCATGAAGGCCGTTCAAGCCGGCAGTCACCAGGTGCGCGTCGACGCCGACTCCGTTTTCGTGGATGTGGACGATCCCGCCACGTGACCGGGTGGCGCGGCGCGGCGTGGGCGCCGACGGTGCGCCGGGCCGCTGCTAGAAATCCATGGGGCAGATATGCCCCTCACGGAGTGCGCGAGCGAAACCGTCGCACGACTCCCTGAACACCTGGTGGTCCAGATACTCCGCCATCTCCTCCATGTGCTGGCTGGCTTCGTCCAAGATGTTGTGGAAGAGACCAACCTGCTCCTGCGTCATGTGGATGATGCCCACGCCGAAGCACTCCGGGCAACGGAGCAGAACGCGCCACTCGTCAACGTCGACGCGCTCCCATTCCAAAGGCTGGACGAGGGTCGACGAGCATTCTCCGCAGCTGAAGTCGCCGCGCGTTGTGAGGGCCCAGAGGCGGGTCTGATCTGACGGCATGTCTGTCCTCGTGGCTCGATAGGCGTCCACTTCTCCTTGTCGGCAAGACATGCGGATGACCTGAGCGCGGTCTCATCCGCGGTCTCATCGCGACTCCATGGTTGTAGGAAGGCGCGGTGGGCGCAGGCAGGAACCGTCCAGCTCCGCGCGAACTCATTCCCGTAGGGTCTCTTTGGCAGCCCCTTCCGTCGGATTTCCACGCTATCCGTACGAACACCGTGTGCTCGTTGCGTCAGGAGGTGGACGTGCTCGATTTCATGCGCGAGTTACTCTCGGTCGATGCGAGTCAGGAAGAGACGACCTTCGACAACGTGAGGCTGCTCCTCAGCCACATCCGGGAGCATGGCCTCTACCCTCACTTCCTGACCATCAACGGAGGCGTCAACGAGCCAGAATTCGAGGCCGAGGGGAGGACGCTCCTTCAATTCGGGGCCAACAACTACCTGAGCATGTCGGAGGATCCGACGGTCAAGGCGGCCGCCATCCGAGCCATCGAAGAGCACGGGGTCGGCCCCGGAGGCTCACGTCTCATGAGTGGGAACATCGCCATCATCGAAGAGGCTGAGCGCCGGATCGCGCGTCTGACCGGCATGGAGGACTGTCTCACCTTCCCCACCGGCTACATGGCTAACGTCACCGTATTCCAGACCGTGATGACCCCGTTCATCGGGCGTCTGCCCTATCGGGTCCAGGATGGGGCCATCTTCATCGACGAGTTCGTGCACGGCTCCATCACCGACGGATGCAAGCTCTCCGGCGCGCGCGTGGTCAAGTTCAAGCACAACGACCTGAGAGATCTGCGAGCCAAACTCGATCAGAACGAGAGCGCCTCCAACAAGCTCATTGTCACCGAAGGCGTCTACTGCCTGGAAGGCGAGATCATCGACATCCCCGCCTACATCGAAGTGGCCCGCGCGCACGAAGCCAAGCTCATGGTGGACGACGCCCACGCCATCGGCGTGATCGGGACGCGAGGCGGAGGGTCGCCCGACCATCATGACTGTGCCGACGGCATCGACATCCTCATGGGCTGCATGGACAAGGCCATGGGCGGCACCGGCGGGTATCTGTGCGGCCGCAGAGACCTAGTGGACTTCTTGCGCATCGCCGCCAGCTCGAGCGTGCTCTCCTCGGCCCTCACCTGTGCCATGGCCGGAGCCATGATCGCCGCCATCGATCTCATCGAGACGGCGCAGGAACGGCGTGAAGGCTTGGCCCAGAAATCACGCTACCTGCGCGAAGGACTGCAGCGCCACGGTCTCACCGTGCTCGGCCCCGATTTCCTGCCGTCTGTGCCTCTGTTGGTGGGAGACGAAGCTCTTGGAGTAGCCTTCGCCCACGGGCTGCGAGAGCGAGGCATCTTCTGTCCGGTCATGCGCTGGCCGGCGGTCCCGGTGGGTAAGGCCCGCCTGCGCCTGAGCCTCATGGCCCGGCATGAACAGCACCATCTGGACGCCCTCATCAAGGCCTGCGGTGAGGTGGGCCGCGAACTGGGAGTGAGCATCGGCTGAACGCCATGAGGACGCGGCCGTCACTCCTGATCTCGCGACACAGCCCGCGCTCAAGCTAAGTCACCCCTGGGCCGAAACACTCCATGAGGGACATTTTCGGCGGCGCCCCTGGGCACCGACCGCGTCGATAGGTGTTGCCCATGGCATGGCAGTCCAATCCGTACGTGTATCTCATGCTCGCGGCCGGCTTCTTCTCCGTGGGTGTGGCCTACTTCACTGTGCGCCGGCCGCGGGTGCCGGGATCCATCCCGCTGGTGGTCATCACCTGCGTGGGAGCCTTCTGGGCCTGGACCGCGGGCCTCGAGCTCGCCTCAGCCGGCTTCGCGAATGCGGTCTTCTTCCACAAGCTGTCGTTCTTCGCCATGGAGGCGGTCGGCATCGCGTGGTTCGTCTTCGCCGCCGAGTATTCGGGCCGCGACCGTTGGATGACCTCACGCAGGCTGCTGGGCATGATGGCTCTCCCTCTCGTCACCCTGGTGTTGGTGTGGACCAACGGATGGCACGGGCTGATGTTCGAATCGTTACGCATGGAGGCGGCGGGCGACTACATGCTCCTGCGCAAGGGTCCCGGCATCTGGTGGTGGATCGACTCCGTCTACACCTACGGCCTTCTGCTGAGCGGCGTCGCCATATTGGGCCACATGTTCATCCGCGAGTACGGTCTCTATCGCCGTCAGATCCTGGCCCTGCTGGCGGGCGTGGTGGTACCCATGGCCGCCGATGCCTTCTACGTGGGCACGCAGGGGGCGGAGCCCGTGAACATCGCTCCCGCGCTGTTCGCTTGGGTGGGGCTCGCCCTCTATTGGGGCTTCACCCGCTATCAGCTGCTCGACGTCACCCCTGTGGCGCGGGAGTTCGTGGCCGAGCACATGGGTGACGCCCTCCTCGTCACCGACACCGAGGACCGGATCACGTACTTCAACCCCGTGGCCGAGGAGCTCTTGGGAACAGACCTCCGCGCCGCGGTGGGCAGACCCGTGGCCAGCATCATGGCCGACCTCCCCGGCATGTTCCCCGTCTACGAAAGAGCCCGCTGGGCCAGAGAGGGGATGTCGCAGGAATGGGAGTATCTCGGTCGCTACTACGACGGCAAGATCTCTGCACTTCGCGACAGCCGCGGCCGCATCCGCGGGACCATCCTGGTACTGCGCGACACCACCGACCGCAAGACCGCCGAACTGGCCCTGGACGAGGCTCGGCGTGAGCTGGAAGACCGAGTGGTGGAGCGGACCGCCGAGCTGGCGGCTGAGAAGGAGCACTTGGCCCGACTCAACACCCTGGCCGTGGAGATAGCCCGGTGCGGCACCAGTACCGACGTGCTCAACGCCGGCGTGCGCCTGGCCTGCGAAGCCGTGGGGTGCAACGAGGGTACTCTGTGGCTTCGCTCCCGCAAGGGGAAGATGCAGCTCCTACGCAACCACAGCCTGGGCCGCGTCACCTGGCAGGCCCTGGAGGAACTCTTGCAGACCTCGCACGAGGTGGAGATCGCCATGGCAGAGGGCACGGCTGTGTGTGTGGGAGTCGAGCGGCAGGCTCAGGCCGAGTCCGGCGGTGAGGGCGGCGTGGCACTGGTGAAGCTCTCGAAGCATCCTGGGTTCAGCCGCGTGCTGGTGGTGCCGTTGATCTCGCGAGGGCTCAATCTTGGGGCCCTGTGCCTATTGAGTTCCGACCCGCTGTTCGGGACCCACGGCGAGACCACGCTTCTGGCCGGCGCGGTGGCCTCGCAGATCGCGGTCGCGCTGGAGAACGCCCGGCGTTACGAGGACGCCCAGTTCCTGGCCGAGCGCGACTCACTCACCCGCCTGCTCAACCATCGTGGCATCAGCAAGCGACTGGACGAAGAGGTGGCTCTTTGCGAGGGCACGGGCGGTGTCTTCGGCTTGGTCATGATCGACGTTGACAACTTCAAGCTCTTCAACGACGCCTACGGGCACGTGGTGGGCGACCGGGTGCTCCAGGGCGTGGCCCGCATCCTCACGACCTCGTTGCGCCGCTCGGACGTGGTCGCCCGTTACGGCGGCGACGAGTTCATCGCCGTCCTGCCCGACACCGACGCCGAAGCAGCCGTGCAGCTGGTGGAGCGGGTACGCAACTCACTGGAAGACAGCCCGTTCCTGGTAGATGACGGCCGCACCATCCCCCTCAAGATGAGCTACGGCGTGGCAACCTACCCCTACGACGGCCACAGCGCCGCTGAACTCCTTGCCGCCGCCGACGCCAACCTCTACCGCTCCAAGCGGCACGGAGGCGACTTCATCACCGTCTCGGGCAGCGACGACAGTCATCGCCCTGTCAGCATGGGCTCGTTCTCGGTGCTCGACGGTCTGGTGACCACCGTGGACAACAAGGACCACTACACCCGTCGACACTCCGACAACGTGACCGAGTACTCGCTTGCTCTCGCCTCCAAGATGGGCATGTCATTGGACACCCAGCGCTCGTTGCGGGTGGCGGCACTCCTGCACGACGTGGGCAAGCTGGGCGTGCCCGACCACATACTGCGCAAACCATCGAACCTCACCGAGGAAGAGTTCGAGATCATCAAGAACCACGTGACTCTGGGCGAGCTCATCATCCAAGGGATCCCCAACCAGGAGGAGGTGCTGAGCGCCGTCAGCACCCACCACGAGCGCTGGGACGGGAAAGGCTACCCCCGCGGCCTCAAAGCCGAGCAGATCCCGCTGCTGGGCCGGATACTGGCCGTCACCGACGCGTACTCGGCCATGACCACCGATCGCCCCTACCGCAAGGCCCTTACTCCGCAGGATGCCAAGGCCGAACTGAAGCGGGCATCAGGCACGCAACTCGATCCCGAGATAGTCAGCGTGTTCCTGGAAGTGCTGGAGGACGAGGAAGCCCGTCACGAGTCGCGCGTCGCCGTCTTCGCCTCGGGTCGCTTCTAGCGGCGGCGCAGCCGCCTCCAGAGGGAGGTTCGGCCCGCCGGTTCCTGCAGGTCGTCGCGCAACAGCGGATGGGGGACGTACTCACCGGGCCAGACCATGAGCGTCGAAGGCCACGCATGCCGAGCCAACTCGGGTCCCGAGATGCGCCGGCTCACCAGTCCCACATACCCCAGGTAGCGCCCGTCGTCCTGCCTCAGCGCCTCGCGATACCAGACAGCTGAGTCGGTGGCAGCCGCCCACTCCTGCCACAGCCGGTGGCCATCCTCCAAGATCCCGGAGAACGTCACCTCGAACAGCCCGGTCTTGCTCACGTGGTCGCGCCACCAGTCGGCGGTATGCAGGGTCCAGTAATCCCCCGTCCATAACCGCTTCAGATGGCTCGGCACCCTCGGCCCTGTGTCGTTCATCAACCCCGCCGAGGCGAAGGCGAAGATGCCATCTTGGCGCACGAAATGCGCCAGGTAGTTGAGATAGAGATCGTCGGTACCGAAGAAGTTGAACGAGTCGACACAGAACACGGCATCGAAGGACTCTTCAGCGAACGGCAGATGGCGGGCATCGGCGTGGAAGGGGTACACGCGGTCCGATAGGCCGGCGTCCTCGATGCGCCTGAGGTTCTCGTCGGCCCCGGTCCACAGATCGACGGCCCACACCTCCACCCCGAACTCGCGGGCCAGGAAGATGGACGACTTCGCCTTGCCGCAGCCCAGGTCGAGCACCCGCATGTCGGGCTCCAACGTCACCATGCCGGTCAGCCACTCGGTCAACCAAAGCGGATGAGCGGCCATGGGACTCTCCGCGATCCAATCGGGGTTGTAGGCGTTGGACCGAGTGAAGCGGTCGTTCTGTAGAGGTGCGATCTTCATGCACCACTCCCAGTGGAGAGCCGCGCCCGGCGCATGCTCCACAGATGTCGATACAGCTCAGGCGTGAGACAATACCCCAGATCACGCTTCTCCGATACTGACAAGGAGAGTATTCGGATGCCTAGTTGGTTGGGCCCCTGGGAAATCCTTATCGTCGTCGTCATCATCTTGCTCATCTTCGGAGGCAAGCTGATACCGCGGCTGGGTTCGTCCTTGGGACGTTCGCTGCTCGGGCTCAAGAAGGGCCTCAA
Organism: Thermoleophilia bacterium; assembly: GCA_040772905.1. Taxonomy (GTDB): domain Bacteria; phylum Actinomycetota; class Thermoleophilia; order RBG-16-64-13; family RBG-16-64-13; genus JAXGXJ01. The sequence continues at coordinate 247,400 of JAXGXJ010000005.1, forward strand.
AGAGGGCGAAGAGGGCTTCAAAGAAGCCATCAAGGAAGAGGAAGCGGAGGCGGCCAAACTCAACGCCGCCGCCGCCGCCGCCGACGAGACCGCCTCTCAGTCCACGACCGCCTCCAAGAAGACCGACGACGCCTGAGACCTACGCTTAGACGAGCGCCCCGGCGGCCGTGCAGCCGCCGGGGCGCAGCATTCTCGATCGCGTCCGTCGCTCAGTCGAACAGTATGATGTTGCGCAGGGCCTCCCCGCGCTCCACCGTCGCCATGGCCTCGTTGATCTCTTCCAGCCGGTAATACTTGGTGATGAGTTCATCGAGCTTCAGTCTGCCCGCCTTGTAGAGGTTCACCAACTTGGGGATGTCGTTCTTGAGGTTGGTGCTCCCCATCCAACACCCGGCCACCGACCGCTCTTCCCGGAACAGGGCGAAGGGCGACACCGGAACGGTGTCGGTGACTTTGGGGATGCCCACCCACACGACCTGACCGCGCGCCGCCGCCATGGCGATGCTCTCCTCCATGGCTTTCGTCGATCCCACGGTCACGAACACGTAGTCGGCGGCACGGCCGCCCGTCATCTCCCTGACCGTCTGGATAGCGTCCACCTTGGTGCTGTTGATGGTGTGCGTGGCCCCGAACGTCTTGGCCGCCTCGAGTTTCTCGTCGTTGACGTCCACGGCGATGATGGGATATGCGCTCACCGACGCCGCCCCCTGGACCGCGTTCAGCCCCACACCACCGACGCCCACCACCACCACGCTGGAGCCAAGTTCCACTTTGGCGCGCCACACCACGGCACCGAACCCGGTGATCACCCCGCACGCCAGCAGACTGGCACGGTCGAGAGGCATGTCGTCGGGCAGTTTGACCAGCTGAGACTTGTGCACCACTGTGTACTCGGCGAACGTCCCGGTGAGGAAGGCCTGGTCGAGCGCCTGGCCGTCTTTGTTCTTGTAGGGGGAGGAGACACCGCGCTCCCAGGGATACTCACAGAGACTAGGCCGTCCGGTGGTGCACATCACACACTCGCCGCACGAGATGAGAAGTGACACCAACACCCGGTCGCCGGGCTGGAAACCGTTGACGCCCTCGCCGACCTCCTCCACGAACCCGGCCGTCTCGTGACCGCCCACCGTCGGCGCCCCAAAGGGGAGTTCACCCCTCACCAGATGGATGTCGCTGTGGCAGATGGCGGTGGCGGAGCACTTGACCTTCACTTCGCCCGGACCCGGGGAGCGGATCTCGATGTCCTCGATGACGAGGGGTTTGCCGAACTCGTAGCACACTGCTGCCTTCATGGGCCCCTCCCTGTGGTGTGTGAGTGACTACACCGTAGGTCGTGGTGTCAGAGCTTGTCAAATGCTATGACCGACACGTATGGGAACCGAGCGCCATTCCCGGCTGGTATCAGTAGCGCGGCTCCTCCAGCGACTCGCGGTAGGCCTGTTCCACTCCCACATCTCGCATGCGGTCGTTCATGGCCCGCCAGCGCGCGGCCAAGTTCTCGGGATAGGCATTGCGATCGCAGGGGTACTCCACGCACTGGAAGCAGAAGTCCACGCCCTTCTCGGGCGCACAGGTGCGCGCCGCGCAGAAGGGAAGTGGAGGGCCACCCGCGCGGCATCCTGCACACGATGCGCCGGTGAAGAACTGCAGGACCTCCTGGAACTGCGAGTAGCCGGCCAGAGACGGGTTCCTGTCGGCCACGCGCTCAGCCATCTTTTCGAAGCCTGCCAGCGCGGCCCGGAGTTCCGTGGCCAGCCTGCGCACGCGCCCCTCCTCCGCCATGACGCAGCGTTCGCAATCGACGCCGCACGGAGCAAGGCGCGACACCACCTGTCCATAGGTCACAGCCCCATCCATGCGCCTCCTCCTTCAGACGCGCAGCCGCGGCTCACGCCGCGGCTGCGCCCACCAGTCCGACGTGTCGGCGCCGGCTAGTCCTCTTCGCGCCAATGCCAGTCGCGGCCGCCTTTGAACACGTTGGCGTTCATCTCGTTGCTGAGATGCAGCAGATGCGCGTGGGGGAAGCGCTCGGCCATAGCGTAGTAGAAGCCGGCCACGGTGTCCTGGCGGGCCAACTCCTCCTCGGTCACATGGAGGTACTCACGCGTGAACCTGACCGCGCTCAGATCGAACTGCATGCCGGGCTTGGCGTGGCCGGGGATGATGACCTCCGCCCCCATGCCTTCGATGCGATCGAGTTCGGCCAGCCACTGCTGCCGTTCCTGGGCCGTGATCTCACAGGTGAAAGGATGCGCCTCGTTGAAGAGGACGTCACTCGCGTACAGCGTCTTGATGGAGGGGATCCACACCATGGTGTTGTAGCGCATGTCACCCAGGACCTTGGAGATGATCTCCAGGCGCTGACCTTCCAGCTCGATGTAGTCCTCCTGCAGGGTCTCCACGTGGACGGTCTTACGGCAGACGTTGTGTGCGCCGATGACGCTCTCCCAGATCTCGACCTTGCCGAAGAACTGCGAGTTGATGATGTCGGCCTCAGAGGGGACCGCCACCACCCGCGCGTTGGGGAAGGCCTCAGCGATGGTGCCTGCCCCGAAGTAGTGGTCGGGATGAGCGTGTGTGAGATAGATGGTGGTGAGGTTCTTCCCGGTATCGAGGATCTCGGCGATCACACGATGGGCATTGGACAGGGTCCACTGGGCGTCGATGAGCACGGCGTCCTTCTCACCCATGACGATGACCGACGCGACCTCGAACCCCTCTTCGTCACAGAAGAAGACCTTGGTCGAAAGTGGCTCGTTCCCATTGGCGTTCAGTCGGATCTCCATGCAGGCACTCCCCCCGGCCTTGGGTTTTTCTTGAGTCTAGCACCGTGAAACGAGCCGGGCCGACACGCATCCACCTCGATGCGCGGGAAGGAATAGAAAAGCGGCTTCATGCGCAAACAGCATGGGAGCGCCCGCACTCAACCACCGTCTTACCGCCGGGGTTCGTCGAACTCACGCAGCAACAGCCGCCAATCAGCGTCGTGGATACAACGCGGATCACACAGCGCGGGAAGGTACACCAGACGCTCGTCGCACACTTCCAACCGGTCATCCGCAGTCGGTGCGACGCCGCCGTCACCGTGCTCGCGCAGCCACGGCGCTACCTCCACGAAGCGGCTGAGAGTACGGGCATCCTGTCTGCCCAGGAGTATCTGCGAGAAGAGCCGGGCATCGGCTGCGGCCGTAGACCCTGGATGCTGAGGGAACTCCAGGGCCACGAGCGCTGGAGCCTTCTGCGTGAGCCGCACCCCCAGACGTTCCACCACAGACCTGGCGAGCGAGAAGGCGGGCACGAAGATGCGCCTCCGCCGATCGCCGGCGAATGACACCAGCACTTCCCACACGGCCAGATAGCTCTCTGGAGTGCGCTCAGCCGTCTGGCTGGTGACGGCGGCCACCAGCGGCGGCACCCGCCGCAGCCCCTCAGCCGTAGGCTCATGCACCAGCCCGCAGCACGGGCAGACGAAGAGCACAGCCTCGGCCTCAGCCCTCAACTTGGAGCCGCAGTCGGCGCAGACCAGTGGGATGAGTTCAGCTTGCGAAAGGGTCGTGATACGTCACCATCCCTTCCCGGCGCCGGCCCACGAGAGCGCCGAATTCCTCCTGCAACCGCCGCGCGGCCCCCAGAGGAGCGGCGGCGGCGTGAACCGCGGCCTCATACCCGTTCACCACCATCATGTACGGATGGCCCGCCACCTCGTAGTCCAACCGCCACAGGGGATAGAAGAGCAGGGTCAGCGATTCGCGCAACGTGAAGAAGCGGGTCTCAGCCCTTTGCACGTCTGAGAGCGGATCCATCGTCAGTGCGCGTCCGCGCTCGAGGACCTCGTCCGCGGACGTCTGCGGGGGGAGTACCACACAGTCATCCAAGTCACCTGCAAGAACGGGGAGAAGAGGCTCCCTACCGGTCACCCGCGGCCTGGCCGCACCCACAGAGGCTGGATCGGAGGCGGTCTGATAGTGGCGTCTCTCGCTCAGCCTGCCGTCCCGCACGGGCTCACGCACCTGCCGCAACTCCATGCGCGGGTTCTGTTCGTCACCAGAGAACTCCGCCCGAATCCGCCGGCGATAGCCGAACTCCCAGCCCGCCACCAAAGCGCTGTACTCCCAGATGGGCAGGTAGATGAGCCGAGTGGACCGGAAGGGAGCGGTGCGCGCAGCTCGAGCGACACCGGGGTGACGCCGCAACCAGGCGCGGGCGATGGACCCGGCCTCATCCGCGGACACTCGCTGCGGCAGACGCCGGCGGTCGAAGCCCCCGTGGGCTGCGACCAACACGTGGACGCCACAATGGCAACAGGCCAGCAGCCGAGAGCCACCGACGACGGCGAGTGAGCCCGCGCATTGCGGGCAGCGGACGGCGCGCAGCGCAGCGTCGGCCGCCAAGGTGGAACCGCACGACGGGCACACCACTACATCGGCGTACGCCGGCCAGGTGAGCCCGGCCGCGCACTGCGGGCAGATGCTTCCGTTGGCAGGGTCTCGGTCCACGACGATGCTCATCCGCGATCGTGGCACTCCTTGGCTGGTGACGACACGCATCATCTGTAGCTATCGCCTCGAGGAGGCCTCCGCTTGAGCGCCGGGTCTCATGCGACGCATCCTACGGCACCGACGGCTGAGTCACGGTCAGACCACGGACGGCGCGCGGCGCCCACACCAGGAAGCCGCTCAGCAGGATGAGCCCGCCCGAGAGGGCGAACCAGGGCGCGACGCCGGTCCTCTCCGCCAGTGGTCCGGCCAGCAGAAGCCCGGGCGCGGCCACTAGGAGCGAGATGGTGGTGTAGAGAGACAGCACTCGACCCAGACGCGACGGTTCCACAAGCGTCTGGAAGAGAGCCGTCAGCGGAGCCGCGAACAGCGGCACCGATACACCCATGAACACGCACAGGCCCACGAACGCCCAGAACCCCGAACCGGGGAGCAGGCCCGCGCCCGCCAGTAAGGCCCCTTCGCAGACGATCCCCACGCCGATGAGGCGCACCGGTGTGACACGGGACGACAGCCTCCCCATGAGAAGAGACCCCACCAGCATCCCCCCGCCGAAGGCGAGTTCCACCACACTGGCTCCCAAAGCCCCACCCTTGAAATGCTCGAACGTCATGAGGGGGAACAGCGCGTTCAGCGGCATGTAGAGCAGCGTCACCAGCGTGAGCACCATGGTCAGATAGAAGAGCGCACGGTGTCGCAGCAATTCGCGCCAGCCCTCGACGAACTCGGCCAGCAGACCCTCGGCCACGGCGTCCCCGATCGGCCGTTGCGGGTGCGGGATCCGGACCAGCAGCAACGTCACCACGGCGATGACGGCCCCCACGATATCCACCGACAGCACAGCGGTCATGGGTGCCACTCCCATGAGAAAGGCTCCCAACACCGGCCCAGCCATGGCCACGCCCGACCCCAAGAAGAAGTTCCAGCCTGCCACCCGCATCAAGTGCTCCTGAGGCACATACATGGGCACCGCCGCCTGGCTGGCCGGAGTGTGGAAACCGGCGCCCAACGAACGCAGGGCCACGATGGCGATGATGGCTCCCACAGACGCGCGGCCGAAGGCGAAGAGCGCGATGAGACCCAGACTGGTGACCGCGATGCAGAGATCCACCACCATCATGGTGATCCGTCGGTCCCAGCGATCGATGAAGGTACCGGCCACCGGCCCTATGACGGCCTGGGGCATAAGACCGGCGATGGAGGCGTAGGCCAGGATGCTGGCCGAGCCGGTGGTGGCGGTCAACCACCAGACGAGCGCGAAGTTCACGGCGCTGCTGCCCAGCAGAGAGAAAGCCTGACCGGAGAAGATGATGAGGAAGGTGCGAAGCCAGCCATCCCCCCGGGAGGCTGCGAGTCCGTCGGACGACGCGGTTTCGTCGTTAGCCATCCGCACATGGTAGCGTACGAGCCTGATTGTTTTTATCCGGGTGATATTGACAGGGATAATTTTATCCGGGTATTATTGTGCTCGCGCAGGCCAAGGCAGCGCGGTGGAACACAACCGGACTTGAGGAGTGGGACGTGAGTATGGAGGAGGCAGCAGGGGAACGCGCGTTCATCGGTTGGGCAGGGACCGAGTGCGTGGCCCATGGCACGCTGACGGAGGTCGCCCGGGCCGCAAAGCACGTCCTCGACAGCGACCGCACGGCGACGGTGACGGTGATCGATGCCGAGACCGCCCAGACGGTGGACATAGACTTCAGCGGCACCCCCGACGAGGTGGTGGCACGCCTGCGGTCACGCCGTGCGCAGGGCGCGGACGGCCGCGGCCAGGCGGTCGACGCCGGCGGTGCGACATGGGCTGACTCCGGCCAGGCTCAGCCCCGTAGCCCGGGACGTCCTCGCCTGGGAGTGGTGGCGAGAGAGGTCACCCTGCTGCCGCGGCACTGGGAGTGGCTGAAAGCACAGCCGGGAGGAGCCTCGGTCACGCTGCGCAAGCTGGTGGAGGAGGCGCGACGGACGAGGGCGGGCGACGAACGGGCTCGTCAGGCACGCGACACGTGCTATGCCTTCCTGCAGAAGATAGCGGGCGACGAGCCCGGCTACGAAGAGGTGCTCCGCGCCCTCTACGCCGGCGACAAGACGCGCTTCGAGCAGCTGACGGAGGAATGGTCCCCCGACCTGTGCCATCATGCCCGGCGACTGGCGGAGGCGAGTTTCGAATGACGGTGACGCGGGGGGGGGGGGGCCGCGCGGGGGGGGGGGCGCCCCCCCCCCGGCCCCGTCGATGTTCCGCTGCGGTGTCATCGAGCTCCAGGATATAGAATCGATTCGTCATGGTCGCACATACTTTGCACGCGGCGCGGCCCGGTCTGCGGGTCTGGGCGCTCGAACCCTATTGTGGCGGGTCGCACAAGCACTTCTTGCGTGGCTTGGCCCTGGCCTCTGAGCACGAGTTCAGGGTCTTCGCTCTCCCGGGGCGACACTGGAAATGGCGTATGCACGGGGGTGCGCTGGCGTTGGCGGCACAGACGGCGGAAGGACTTCGCGGGCGCCGCAGCGCTGAACAGCTCCGCCTTCCGGATGTGCTCTTCGTCTCCGACATGCTCGACCTGCCCACGTTCCGCGGCTTGGCCGGGCCTCCTCTCGACCGTGTCCCGACACTGCTCTACTTCCACGAGAACCAACTCACGTACCCACTGCCCGAGGGGGTGGAGCGGGATCTGGGCTATGGCATGCGCAACCTGTTGTCGGCCGCAGCGGCGACGCGGGTGCTCTTCAACAGCGACTACCACCGGCTGGAGTTCCTCTCCGCCGCTGAAGAGCTGCTGGCCTCCCTGCCCGATGAAGTGCCGCCCGGGCTTCTCGACGGGGTGAGGGCGAAGTCGGGCGTGCTCCCGGTAGGCTGCGACCTGCGCCGCTTCGACGAGCACCGCGAACGGGCGCTCGCCGAAGCGGCGCAAGGGCGGTGGGGGGACCCGGCACAGGGTCCGCTGCTGGTGTGGAATCAGCGCTGGGAGTACGACAAGGCCCCTGGTGCGCTGTTCGCCGGCGTGCGCGCCCTCAGGGAGAGGGGTGTGTCGTTCCGTCTGGCTGTGGCGGGATCGGGGGAAGGGGTGCCTACGCAGGAGTTCCTCCGTGCGCGAGAAGACCTGGCCGATCACATCGTCCACTGGGGTAGGGCGGCCAAGGATTCGGACTACGCTGCTCTGCTGTGGGCGGCGGACGTGGTGGTATCCACTGCCATACACGAGTTCTTCGGCATCGCCGTGGTCGAAGCCATCTACTGCGGCTGCCGTCCGGTCTTGCCGCGCCGCCTGAGTTACCCCGGACTCATCCCCCTCTCGGCGCATGATGACGTCCTCTATGGGGAAGGAGGACTGGTGGAGGCCCTGGTGAAGGCGCTCGACCGTCCCCACGCCTGGTCGGAGGAATGGCAGCGGACCTGGGTGGCCCGGTTCGATTGGGCTGCGCTGGGACCGCGCTACGACGCGGAGATCAGGCGCTGCCGGGATTCCGGGCTGGACGCGACGGCGTTGGGGAAGCGGTAGCATGAGACACGCGTGCTGACGTCGTGAAGGAGGGACGGTGGAGAGACTCGCCATCGACATAGAGCGGTGTACGAGCGGTGTGCTGGGCGAAGGCGGCCTCACCCCGGAGATGCTGGACGAGTTGCGGCCTCGGCTGAAGTACGCGCGCAAGAACGTCTTGCAGGCAGCTGGTTCGGGCATGTTGGGCTTCATGGAGTTGCCCGGCAAAGACCCGGGCCCCTTGCTGCGCTTCGCCGAGGATATCCATGGACGCTACGACGCGCTGCTGGTGATCGGCATCGGGGGCTCGGCCTTGGGTACCACGGCGTTGGCCACCGCGTTACTGCCCTTTTTTCGCAACGAGCTCTCAGCGGTGGAGCGGGGCGGGTACCCTCGTCTCTATGTGCTCGACAACGTCGACCCCGATGAGACCGAGGCTCTGTTCTCTCACCTCGACCTGACCAGGACCCTGGTGAACGTCATCTCCAAGTCGGGGACCACGGGCGAATCCATGGCCTCGTATCTGCTGGTGCGCGAACGGCTGGAGAAGGCGGTGGGAGCCGGGCGGTTGCGTGACCATCTGGTCTTCACCACCGACCCGGCCAAGGGCACGCTGCGCAAGATAGGCACCTCCCTGGACGTGCCCATGTTCGACATACCCCCAGGGGTGGGAGGTCGTTTTTCGGTGCTCAGCGCGGTGGGGCTGCTGCCCGCGGCCCTCACAGGCATGGACGTGCGAGGCCTGCTCGACGGAGCGCAGGACATGGCCGAGTGGATCGGCCGCACCGATGGATGGGAGAACCCGGCTGCCGCGTTCGCGGGGGTGCAGTACCTCGAGGATGTGCGCTTCCAGCGACGGGTGAGCGTGATGATGCCCTACTCGGCGCGTCTGCGCGACGTAGCCGATTGGTATCGCCAGCTGTGGGCCGAGAGCCTGGGCAAGGAGGTCGACCGTCAGGGCCGTGCCGTGAACGTGGGGCCGACGCCGGTGAAGTCCCTGGGCGTGACCGATCAGCACTCCCAGCTGCAGCTCTACGCCGAGGGGCCCGATGACAAGATCATCACCTTCTTGGGGGTGGGCGAGTTCGAGCACGAGCTGATCATCCCGGCGCCGGGCGCCGACGCCGAGGCGCTCGCCTATCTGGGCGGGCACTCGCTGGGCGGGTTGATGTGGGCCGAGCAGCGGGGCACCACCTGGGCTCTGGGGCAGAAAGGGCGTCCGTCGCTCACCATCACGCTGCCGCGGGTGGATGCCTTCCAGGTGGGCGCCTTGCTCTACCTGCTGGAGATCGCCACCGCCATCGCCGGTGAGCTCTACGATATCGATGCTTTCGACCAACCCGGGGTGGAACTCAGCAAGGAAGCCACCTATGCCCTCATGGGCCGACCCGGGTATGAGGCTTTGGCCCAGGAGATTGGGTAGAAGGCTCGCGTAGGGCCGAGCTGCCGGTCGCATACGCGGTGCGGGCCCGCGCTGCAGATGGAGCCGGCGGGCGCAGCCCCACCTACTTGCGAACGAACATATGTTCGTATATGCTGTCATCATGTGCGGAGACAGGGAAAGCATCCGGCCGAGGGCTGAGCATCGCGTGGTGGCGCATCTCGATTTCGACGCGTTCTTCGCCGCGGTGGAGGAGAACCTCGACCCGTCGCTGCGAGGCAAGCCGGTCATCGTGGGGGGCGGCGAACGGGGCGTGGTGGCCACCGCCAACTACGTGGCCCGGCGCTACGGTGTGCACTCCGCCATGCCGCTTCGTACCGCCCACCGTCTGTGCCCGCACGGTGTCTACCTCAACGGGCATCACGGGTTGTATCGAGAGTACTCCCAGCGGCTCATGAACATCCTCGACCAGTATTCGCCGCTGGTTGAGCAGGTGAGTCTCGACGAAGCCTATGTGGACCTCACCGGCACCGAGCGTCTGTTCGGTCCGCCGGTGGAGACGGCGGCGCTCATCCAGAGGCGGGTGAAGGATGAGTTGGCGCTCAGCATCTCGGTGGGGGTGGCGAGCAACAAGCTGGTGGCCAAGGTGGCTTCCGACTATCGCAAGCCGGCCGGCTTCACTGTGGTGTCTGCTGGGGAGGAAGCCGCGTTCCTTGCGCCTCTTCCGGTGGAGCGCATCCCTGGGGTGGGTTCCGTGCTTTTGGCGCAACTCCATGACCGGGGGGTAGTGACCGTGGGAGATCTGGCCCGTGTGCCCGCCCATCTGCTGCGGCTGTCGTTCGGGGAGTGGGGAGAGGTGCTGGCTCATCGCGCCCGGGGTGAGGATGTACGTCCGGTCACCCCGCATGAAGAGGTGAAGTCCATCTCCCGCGAGCACACCTTCGACGAAGATGTATCCGACGTGAGCCTGCTGGAATCGACCCTCGTCTCACTCACAGAAGACGTATGCCGCCGTCTGCGGCACAAACGCCTGGAGGCACGTACGGTCACGGTGAAGATCCGCTACTCGGATTTTGTCACCCACACCTGTTCCCATACTCTGTCGCGTGCGTGCGATGTGGACGAGGTGTTCTTCGAAGAAGTGCTGGACCTCTTCCGCCAGGGGCGGCGCCGTCGCTATCACCTGCGCCTGCTGGGCGTGGGAGTGAGCAACCTGGTGCCGCGCATGTGGCAGGACGATCTCTTCGACCAGGAACTACCGCTTTTGCGCGAACTCGACCTGAAGCTCGATGCCATCCGGGCCAAGTATGGTCCCGGCGCGGTCCGGCGCGGGGCGGCCCTGCCCTCTCATTGGGTGGCGGCTTCGAACAATCGCACCTCCGAAAGGGCAGCGTCCTCCCATATGTAATCCGGATAGACGGAGAGGATGGTGAGCTTCAACCACTCCGTGGGCCGGGAGCGCGCGGTGATAGACTGGGGCTCCTTGCTGTCGTGCAGGTCGATTATCTGTGTCGACCCGTAGGAATACTCCAGCTTGATCTGCTTCACTCGGATGTTGCCCTCGAAGCGCTCGTCGTCCGCCTGATAGCCGTTGAGGATCTCGATACGGGTGAGACTCACCGGCTCTAGGAAGTCGAATCGCACCCATTCACCTATGCCGGGCCCCTCGACGCCTTCGTTCCACGCGGTGGCGAGGTCCTCGTCCAAGAGGTTGGGCGCGCGGAAGTCCTGCGTGGAGGTGGGCTTGAGCGCCGACGAGGCCGATGCGGCCTGAGGTCTGATCGGACGCCCACGAGCTTGGGTGGTGCCCGTGCTCCCGGGTGACTGCCCCTCCTGGGCCATGGTCGTGGCGGTGGTGCCCGGGCGCCCCGCGAGAGGATCGAGTGACGGGGCCTCGGTGGTCATGGTGGTGCGGTACACGACGGCGCCCAGAGCGAAGACGGTGGCCAGCAGCAGCACGAACAAGGCGACGCCCAGAGCGGCGCTGGTGGCGGTGACGCGTCGTCTGCGGTATGCGGGGCTCATGTCCTCCAACCACTGGGCGGTATGGTCCGACTGTTCACGCCATTATTGCAGGAGATGGGTCGCACCCACAGTACACCGTGTCCACCTGCTGAGCCCTCTGCGCCCTCTGGTAGAATCACAACGTCCGTCTCAGCCAGCCCACGTGGAGAGTAGCGATGCCCGACGCCGATAGCATCAAGGAAAGCAAGCAGTACTACCTGGACATCCCCCCGCGCAAGGAAGCCTTCTTCGTCAAGGGAGCCAATGCGCTCGACTGGGGCATGCAGAACAGGCTCTCGCGCATCTTCCGGCCGGAGAGCGGCCGCACCGTCATGCTGGCCGTGGACCACGGCTATTTCCAGGGTCCCACCTCGGGACTGGAGCGGGTGGACGTCAACATCCTGCCCATCGCTCCCTACGCCGACGCCCTCATGCTCACGCGCGGCATGTTGCGCACCACGGTGCCGCCCACCTACGAGCGCGGCGTGGTGGTCCGCGCCAGCGGCGGTCCCAGCGTGCTCAAGGATCTCTCCAACGAGCAGCTGGCGGTGGACATCGAAGATGCCGTGCGCATGAACGTATCCGCCCTGGCAGTGCAGGTGTTCATCGGGGGCGAGTGCGAGACGCAGTCCATCTACAACCTGACTCGTCTGGTCGACATGGGCAACCGCTACGGCATCCCCATCCTGGGGGTCACCGCCGTGGGCAAAGACATGGCCCGCAACGCCCGCTACTTCCGCCTGGCCTGCCGCATCGCGGCCGAACTGGGCGCACACTTCGTCAAGACCTACTACGTGGAAGAGGAGTTCGAGACCATCACCGCTTCCTGCCCTGTGCCCATCGTCATGGCCGGCGGCAAGAAGCTGCCCGAGCTCGACGCCCTCACCATGGCCTACAAGGCTGTGAGCGAAGGCGCGGCCGGTGTGGATATGGGTCGCAACATCTTCCAGTCCGACGCACCCATCGCCATGATCCAGGCCGTCAACAAGGTCGTGCACGAGAACATGAAGCCCGAGGACGCGTACGAGCTCTTCCAGACCCTCAGGGCCGAGCAGAAGTAGGCTGCCGTGAGCCGAGCGGCGGAACGCGGAGCGGCTGAAGACGGGACGTGGATGAGATCTCGGACGTCGCGGATGCGTGGCGGGCGGCCATGAGCGCTGCCCGCTCGGCCATCCTGCAACGTCTGCGCGCGCTGTGTCCGGCGCTGAGCGTGGGCGTGCTGAGCGCCGACCTCATGCGTCTCGGCGACGAGTTGTCCCGGCTGGAGCAGACCGGCGTGGGTGTGGCCCACGTGGATGTCATGGACGGCTGCTTCTGCCCGGCACTCACCGTGGGTCCCGGCTTTGTGAAGGGGCTGCGGACGCCGCTGCTCAAAGACGTGCATCTCATGATCAGGGAGCCACTCGATGCGCTGCCCGACTACGCGGCGGCGGGTGCCGACATCATCACCGTGCAGGTGGAATCGGCTGTGCACATCCATCGTGTGTTGCAGCGCCTGGGCGGCCTGGAGAGTATCAACCACCCGGGTTCCCCGGTCGTGCGCGGGTTGGCGCTGGGTCCGGCCACGCCGCTGGAGTGGCTCACCGAGCCCCTCTTGGCCGAGGTGGACATGATCGTGGTGTTGGCGGTCGACCCGGGCTACAGCGGTCAGACCTTCGACGCTGCTGCGCCGGCGCGCGTGGCTCGGGTGAAGGAGATCATCCGGAGCAGAGGCCGGGACATCCTCACCTGTATCGACGGCGGCGTCACGCGCGAGAACATCGGCATGGTGGCGGCGGCGGGGGCCGATCTGGTGGTCACCGGCAGTGCCGCCTTTGCCGACGGGGAGGTCGAGCGGAATATATCGGCTATGACGGCGGCGATCCGCGGCTAGCGGACACGACGCGGGAGGCGGTCAGAGCATGCGTTCCAGATGGTCCGACGACGAGGCGGCTGCGTTCGTCGCACGCTACGGTGACGAGTGGGGCGAAGATCTGGCTCTCCGCACCTACGCGTCTCGTCTTCTGGGCAGGGAACCTGCTCTGGTACTGCACGGGGGCGGCAACTCCTCGGTGAAGAGCTCGTGGCGGACCGTCCTGGGCGAGACGGTCGCCGCTCTTTTTGTCAAGGGCTCTGGTCTGGATATGGCGGTGATCGAGCCGGATGGGCATCCCGGACTCGATCTGACCTACCTTCGGCGGCTGCGGGCGTTGGCGGCACTGGACGACGCGACGATGGTCGACCAACTGCGTACGCATCTGCTGCGTGCCGACAGTCCGACACCCTCCATCGAGGCCTTGGTCCACGCATTCCTGCCGCCTGTGTTCATCGATCACACTCACGCCGACGCTGTGCTTGCGCTCACCAACCGGGCTGGCGGAGAGACTCTGGCACAAGAGGCGCTGGGCGACAGAGTCATCGTGCTGCCCTACCTGACTCCGGGGTTCGCCCTGGCGCAGGCCGCCGCCGAGGCTCTCGAGGAAAGGCCCGATGCCGAGGGCATGGTGTGGAGCTATCACGGCGTGGTCTCCTGGGGTGAGACGGCGCGGGAGTCGTACGAGGCCATGATCGCTCTGGTGACCAAAGCGGAACGGTTCCTGGAAGAGCGGCGCGGCGCGCGCGCGCCGCGCCCGGCACAGCGTGCGGCGGACCATGCGGCTGCTGCTGAGGCCGGTGCGCCGTCACAGGCGGCTCTCATCGCGCCCGTGCTGCGCGGGCTCTTGGCCGCCCGCACGGGAGACTGCGAGCGCCCCTACGAGCGGGTAGTCCTCCTCTCGCTCACCGATGACGCCACTCTCGCGGCGCTGGAGGCCCCCGGGGCGCGGGACAACCTGGTGACCCCTCCGCTCACGACCGACCATCTCATCCGCACCAAGTCGTTGCCTCTCTGGGTGGAGGGGTCTCCTTTCTCAGAAGGCGAGGAGTCGCGCCTTCGGCTCGCAGAGCGTGTGGAGGAGTATTGCCGGCAGTACGAGGAGTATCTGGCTCGGCAGGCCGCCCATATGCCCGAAGGTGTCGAGCCCTTCGATTCGCGACCTCGAGTGGTGCTGGTCCCGGGTGTGGGGGCCTTCTGCGCAGGTCCCGACCTGCGCGAGGCAGCCATCGTGCGTGATATCACCGCCCATACGCTCGCAGTGAAGACTCTGGTGGCCGAGACGGCCTCCGCCGGTGGCACGAGCGTGTCCGCCGCGTGCGTCGCGACGGACCGCTCCGACGGGGGTCCCCCGTACTGGGGGCTTCCCGAGAGCGACCTGTTCAAGATGGAGTACCGCACCTTGCAGCACGCCAAGTTGGCTCTGGGCGGGTCGGGCGAAGCGAACCCGGCCGTGCGGGGGCCGTGGCCGGGCAGGCGCGACGCACTTCCTCTGCGTGGCCACGTGGCGCTGGTCACTGGTGCTGCCGGGGCCATCGGCACGGGCATCTGCACGGGACTGCTCCGGGCGGGCTGTCTGGTGGCTGCCACCGATCTGCCCGGTGAGCCGCTCGAGAGGCTGGTCGCCGACCTGGGGGCGGCCTATCCGGATTCCATCACCGGCGTATCGCTCGACGTCACCGATCCGCGGTCGGTTGCGGCGGCGTTTTGCCGCGTGGCCGAGTTGTGGGGCGGCCTGGATCTGGTGGTACCCAACGCCGGCATCGCTGCCGTCGCCCCGCTCACCGAACTCGATCTGGGACGTTATCGCCGCTTGGAGCAGGTGAACGTGGAAGGCACTCTGACCGTGCTCGCCGAAGCGGGGCGGTTCTTCCGGCGGCAGGGCATCGGGGGTGACATCGTGTTGGTGTCGACCAAGAACGTGTTCGCGCCGGGGGCGAACTTCGGCGCCTACAGTTCCACCAAAGCGGCGGCACATCAGTTGGCCCGCATCGCCAGCCTCGAGTTCGCCTGCGACGACGTGCGCGTCAACATGGTGGCGCCGGACGCGGTCTTCTCGCACGGCGCCTGCCGCTCGGGTCTCTGGGCCGAGGTGGGCCCCGACCGCATGAAGGCCAGGGGGTTGGATGAGGCCGGTCTGGAATCGTACTACCAGAGCCGGAATCTGTTGAAGGCGCGTGTGACCGCGGAGCATGTGGCCAACGGGGTCGTCTTCTTCGCCACTCGCCAGACTCCCACCACGGGAGCCACCATCCCCATCGACGGTGGGTTGCCCGACTCCACTCCCCGCTAAGGAGGACGCCATGACACTGTCCCGGCCGGTGGATCTGCGCAGCGACACCGTCACGAGGCCCAGCCCGGAGATGCGCCGGGTCATGGCCGAGGCGGAGGTGGGGGACGACGTCTACCGCGAGGACCCCACCGTCGAACGTCTGCAGGAGGCTGTCGCCGCTCTGCTGGCCAAGGAGGCGGCCCTGTTCGTGCCTTCCGGCACTATGAGCAACCAACTGTGTCTGCGGACGCTGACCCGCATCGGTGATGAGGTGATCGTGCATGAAGACGCGCATGTGCTCCACTACGAAGGAGGTTCGGCGGCGGCCTTGGCTGGGCTCCAGCTGCGGCCCCTGCCTGGAGCGCTGGGAGTGCTCGATGCGCTGTCCGTGGAAGCTGCGGTGCGTCCCGCGGGCGAGGGCTTCGCCCGCACAGGAGCGGTGGAGATGGAGAACACCCACAACCGCTGCGGCGGCACCATGTGGACCGTGGAGCAGATGCGGGCTGTGGCCGAGGTCGCGGCCCGTCATCGCATAGGCGTGCATCTGGACGGAGCCCGCATCTGGAACGCGCACGTGGCGAGCGGGGTGTCGCCCGCCGACTACGCCGCTCATGCCGACAGCGTGTCGGTGTGCTTCTCGAAAGGACTGGGAGCGCCGGTGGGGTCGGCTCTGGCCGGGTCGCGCGCCTTCATCGAGGAAGCGCGTCTTCACCGCAAGCGGTACGGCGGGGCCATGCGCCAAGCCGGCATCATCGCCGCCGCCGCGCTCTACGCCCTGGAACACAACGTCCAGCGTTTGGCCGAAGACCATCAGAATGCGCAGGTCTTGGCCGATCTGCTGCGCACGGTCCCAGGCGTCGAGCTCATCCATCCGGTGCAGACCAACATCGTCATCGCCCGCGTGAGCGGCGCGGGCTTCACCGCGCAACAGGCTCTGCACACCCTGAAGCAGAACGGAGTACTGTGCGGCGCCTCGGGGCCCGACACCATCCGCTTCGTGACCCATCTGGACGTGGGCACGTCGGAGGTACGGGAGGCGGCCGAGACGGCTGCGCGTGTGCTGGCTGCGGGCCCGGCGGTGGGCGCGACGCAGAGGCCGGTGTGACTTCGTCGGCTGCGGACCCGCGGGCGCCCTACGTCCGTCTGGCCGCAGGCGGTCTGATCGCACGGGCCGACCCTGAAGTCGCCGGGAAGCACCTCTGGCTCCTCCTGCGCCGACCCGGACCGGAGGGATGCTGGGATCCACCCGGGGGACGCCTGGAGCAAGGCGAGGATCTGACGGAGGGCGTACGCAGGGAGGTCGCGGAGGAGACGGGCCTCTCCGTCGAGGTGGCCGGCCCCTGCTACGCTTATCTCACATTCTACAAGGGCGAACGTCTGCTGGCCGTGAGCATGGCCTGCCGTCTGGCGGACGGGACGGATGCTCGTGAGGTGCATCTGGGGGAGGAACACGTGGCGTGGGCGTGGCGGACGGCGGAGGAGTGGGAGGCTCTGGCGGCGGAGGGCAGGAGCACGTGGACGCCGGATGATGTGCGCAAGGTCACGCGCCTGGCTGTGGAGATCTGGGAGGTGACGTCATGACTCGAGACGAGGCTCTGGCCTTGGTGAAGACGAATGTGGCCGCCGACAATCTGGTGAAACACATGCTCGCCACCGAGGCGGTCATGGGAGCGCTGGCACGTCGCTTGGGCGAAGACGAGGAACGCTGGCGCCTGGCTGGCCTGCTGCACGATCTGGATGTGGAGAAGACGGCCGAGACGATGGCGGTGCATGGGCTGCGGACCGTGGAGATGCTGCGCGAGGCCGGGCTGGACGATGAGTCTGTCCTGCAGGCCATCGCCGCTCATAACCCGGCCAACGGGTCGAGTGTACAGACGCTCATGGATAGAGCGCTCTTCGCCTGCGATCCACTCACGGGGCTGGTGACCGCCGCCGCGCTCATCCGGCCGGAGAAACGTCTGGAGTTGGTGGCGCTCAAGAGTCTAAAGAAGCGTTTTCGGGAACCGTCCTTTGCGAAAGGCGCCCGCAGGGAGGACATGCTCACCTGTGCGGAACTCGGCCTGGAGTTGGACGAGTTCCTGGCCATCGGTCTGGAAGCGATGCAGGAGGTGAGTGATGAGCTCGGGCTCTGATGACGGAGGCGGCCCCGTTCTGCTGGTGACCGTGTACGATCCGGTGGAGGGCGAGATCATCCTCTCCAAGCTGCGGAGCGCGGGCATCGAGGCTTGGGCGCGGCACGAGGCTGCGTCGGTGGTGTACGGGTTGACTGTGGACGGCTTTGGACAACAAGACATCATGGTGCGAGAAGAAGACCTGGCGGTGGCACAGGCGGCGTTGGAGCCGGGGGAGTAGGCGGAAGTCGTGAGCGGCCGACCCGATGCCCGATGCGCCGCTGCGTACGACCAGCGCTTTCAGCCTCTGGTGGGGCTGTGGCGTGGAGAGGCTGTGGAGTGCGTGCACCGCGGGGTGATCGCCGTCGTCGACAGCGAAGGCCGCCCCCGCGGAGGCTTCGGGGACCCTGCTACTGCCGTACCCCTGCGCTCCGCGGCGAAGCCGTTCCAGGCGGCTGCTGTAGTGCAGAGTGGGGCTGTCGACGCCTTCGGCGTCACGCTGGAGGAGCTCGCCGTGATGGCCGGCTCTCACGCCGGCCAGGCTCAACACGTGCGCGCTGTCCGCTCGCTCCTGGCGCGGGCGGAGGCGGCCGAGGACGTGCTGGTGTGCGGTCCCCCTGTCCACATGTGCTCGGGCAAGCACGCGGGGATGATCCTGCTGGCGCGACAGCTGGGCGTGCCCGTGGATGGATACGAGCAGCCGGAGCATCCTGTGCAGCAGTACATCGGCGCCTTCGTGGCCCGGCTGCTGGCAGCCCCTGCCGGTGACCGGGACAGCCTGAGCAGCCTCGTCGAGTTCGACGGCGCCGCGAGTCCCGGCAGTCCCGCACACCCCGGGAGCCCGGCGCCATCGCTCTTCGTCGGTATCGACGGGTGCGGGGTCCCTGTGCTGCGACTGAGGGCTGAGCAGGTGGCATGGCTGTTCGCACGTCTCGCCGCGGGCGCTCTCCCGGCTCTTGCGCGCGTGCGCGACGCGATGTTGGCCCACCCCGAGATGGTGGCCGGCAGGTCGCGGTTGGATACGCGCCTCATGTGCGCCGCCCCGGGCAAGGTGATAGCGAAAGGGGGCGCGGAGGGAGTGCAGGGCTTGGCGCTCAGCGTCGGGGTCGACGGCGCGGCGGTCCTGGGATGGGCCATCAAGATCGAAGATGGGTCCGGCCGCCCGCTCCCCCTGCTCATCCGCGCCTGCCTGCAGGCGGGGGGAATCGATCTTCCTCCTCATGCCCTCGAACAGACCCTGCCCCGCGACGAGTGGACCGTGCGCTCCTTGGCTCCGGCGGTGGAGCATCTGCTGGTCGATCCAGCGGCGTTGGGGACGGCGGATCCGCGAGAGCCTCAGTCGGGCGGCGAGAGACCGCCGGTCCTGTTGGATGTCGGGCGGCTCGAGCTGGTGACCGGCCACGGCGATGAGAAGGAGCTGGTCCGTTTCCTTCGCGAGGAATGGCCGCTCTCCGATGAAGAAGTGTTCGGCAGGCCCACCGAGTGGATCGCCGATCCGTTCGCACTCATCTTGAAACACAAGCGCAAGGTCTTGGGCGTGCTCAAGGGGCATTTCCTGGGGGGCTTGGCCTCCATCGACGAGTTCATCGTGGGGCACGAGTATCGCGGGCAGGGCCTTGGGGCCAAGATGCTCGCTCGCTTCGAGCAGGAGGCCCGCAGCCGTGGTTGTCGCCGTGTGGTGCTGCGGTCGGTGAAAGGAGGAAGGGCGGAGTCCTTCTATCGCCGCTACGGTTACGTGACCGAGTGTGTGCAGTTGGACTACGAGTTCGGCGAGGATTTCATCCGGATGTCTCACCGCATCGATCGTCCTGAGAGGGAGGGTTAGCGTGATGGTGCAGGGTGAAGGTGCGGTGTTGGGCGTAGACGTGGGGGGCACGAAGATCGCTCTTGCGCCGGTCGATCGAATGGGGCGGATGACGGCTCCGGTGCTGACCGAGTCGAGCCGGACCGACAGTACTGAGGCCTTCCTGGCCGGCCTCGAGGCCGCGTTGCGACACGCGCTCCACACTTTCGCAGAGGTGGACGTCCGGGCCATCGGGTTGGCGTGTGCCGGTACTGTAGACAGCGAGCACGGCATAGTGGTCACGTCTCCCAACCTGCCCCTGCGCGAGGTGCCTGTCGCCGCCCGTGTGCAGAAGGTCCTGGGTCTGCCGGTGGTGCTGGAGAACGATGCCAACGCGGCAGCCTTGGGGGAGGTCGTGTGCGGAGCCGCAGTCGGTCATCGCCACGTGGTGATGGTGACGCTGGGGACCGGCATCGGCGGCGGCCTCATACTCGACGGCCGGCCCTATCACGGGGCCGGAGGGGGTGCGGCCGAATTGGGCCACACCATCGTGTGCCGCGACGGCGAGCTCTGCGCCTGCGGGGCGCGGGGTTGCTGGGAGATGTATGCCTCGGGCAAGGCATTGGAACGCTTCGCGCGCGACAGGGCGGGCTCCAGCCGGGATGACCCCGACGGACTGCTGGCGGGCCTGCACGCGCAGGGGGCTCTCGACGGCAAAGCTGTGTCGGGCTTGGCTTCCGAGGGGCACCTCGGTGCGCTGGCTGCCGTCGCCGAGTTGGCCGGCTGGCTGGGTACCGGACTGGTGGGACTGGTGAACGCCTTCAACCCTGAGGTCGTAGTCGTCGGGGGAGGGGTCAGTCGGCTGGGAGACCTCATCCTGGAGCCGGCAGCGCGAATGGTGCGCGAGACTGCGCTGGCTCCCAACCGCGACCAGGTGCGGGTGGTGCCGGCCGCGCTGGGCAACCACGCCGGCTTGGTGGGCGGCGCGCTTGCCGCCTGGGACCGGCTCGCCGACCCCGAGGACTAGAGCGGGCATGCTCTACGTCTGCCCGACCCCCATCGGAAATCTGGGCGATGTGACCCTGCGGGTGCTCGAGGTGCTGAAGAACGCCGACCTGGTGGCCTGCGAAGACACCCGTCGCACCCGCATCCTGCTCGATCGGTATGGAGTCAGCGCGCGACTGCTGAGCTTCCACGGGCACAACGAGCAGCAGCGGGTGGAGTCGCTGCTGCCCAGGTTGCGCGAGGGCGAGGATGTGGCTCTGGTCTCCGACGCGGGCATGCCCGGGCTCTCCGACCCCGGGTTCCTGCTGGTGCGGGCCTGCGCGGCCGAGGGCCTGCCGGTGACCGTGTTGCCCGGCCCGTCCGCCATCGGGACGGCGCTGGTCCTGTCGGGACTGCCCTGCGATCGTTTCGCTTTTGTGGGCTTCCTGCCCCGTGCCCGGCAGAAGCTGGTTGACACCCTGGCGCAGTTCGAGGGCACGGGTGCGGCGCTGGTGGCGTTCGAGTCGCCGCGTCGCATACGAGCTGCACTGGGGGTGGTGGCTGGGCGCTGGCCCGACCGGCGGGTGGCTGTCTGCCGGGAACTCACCAAGATCCACGAGGAGGTGGTCCGCGGCAGGGCCGCCGAAGTGGCGGCGAAGTTGGTGGAGCCGGTGCGGGGCGAGATCGTTGTGGTGCTGGAGCCGTCGGGGGCAGGGCCGGCGGCCGAAGGGGCGGCCGGCGAGGGGACGACGGACGCGCGACGACCCGCCGACGCGCGACGTGAGGGTGCCGGCTTGCCTGCGACTGCGGTGGAGGAGCGCGCGGTGCAGGCCCTCGGCGAACTCGCCCGTCTGGGGGTCAAGACCAAGAAAGCCTCCGCCATCGTGGCGTCTCTCACGGGACTGCCCGCGCGGCGTGCCTACGAGCTCGCCCTGACAGCCCGCGACGCTGACGGCGAAGACTCCGGATGACTGGAGGCCGGTCTCTGGAGCCGGCCTCCGTTCGGTCGCGAGGGGCGCTGGGATCGAGACGATCCCGCGTCTCCGATCCCGCCGGCAGGGCCCCACACGCGCGATTACGACAGGACGTCAATGCGCCCCGGACTTCACTTGTCACTCGACCTATCGCTAGGTCGATACCGAGCCACAGGCTGGTCGGCGGGCGGGGTGAGCGGGGCCCGGCGCAGGGCCGGGAGGAGTGTGGTCATCTGTTAGAATAGCCCGGCTATGGGCCGCTTCTACATCACCACACCTATCTACTATGTGAACGACGTGCCGCATATCGGGCATGCGTACACCACGTCGGCAGCCGACGTGGCGGCGCGCTTCCACAGGCAACTGGGCGACGACGTCTTCTTCCTCACCGGCACCGACGAGCATGGCACAAAGGTCGAGCAGGCCGCCGCTGCCCGCGGGCTGGCTCCCAAGGAGCACGTGGACGAGGTGGTGCAGAAGTTCAAGGAGGTGGCGCAGAAGGTGGGCGCCACCAACGATTTCTTCATCCGCACCACCGACCCTGAGCACGAGCGCTTCGTCCAAGAGTTGGTGCAGCGCTGCTACGACGCCGGCGACATCTACAAGAGTTCTTATTCGGGCCTCTACTGCGGGGCGTGCGAGGCTTACTACACCGAAGAGAACCTGGTGGACGGGCTCTGCCCCGACCATGGCACCGCGCCGGTGCACATGGAGGAGGAGAACTACTTCTTCCGGCTCTCGGCCTTCCAGGACCGCCTCACCGCACTCTATCGCGGCGATCCCGACTTCGTTCGTCCGCGTCACCGCTACAACGAGGCGCTGTCGTTCATCGAGCAGGGGCTTGAGGATATCTCCATCTCTCGCGCCACGCTCAAATGGGGCATCAGCGTGCCCTGGGATCCCTCGCAGGTGATCTACGTGTGGGTGGACGCGCTCATCAACTACCTGAGCGCACTGCATTATGCTCCCGGCGAAGATCTGATGGACCGCTTCTGGCCGCCGAGCTACCACCTCATGGCCCAGGACATCCTCAAGTTCCACGGCATCATCTGGCCGGCGCTGCTCATGTCGGCCGGATATGAGCTGCCCGAGCATCTGTTCGTGCACGGCTACTTGAAGCTGGGCGGCGAGAAGATGTCGAAGACGCGGGGCAACGTCATGGATCCGTTCCCGCTCATCGAGCAGTACGGGGCCGACCCGTTCCGCTTCTACTGCCTGCGCGAGGTGAGTTTCGGGCAGGACGGCATGGTGAGCGAGGAGGGCTTCAAGTCGCGCTATAACACCGAGTTGGCCAACGAACTGGGCAACCTAGTGTCGCGGACCACCTCCATGATCAGCAAGTACCGGGGCGGCGCCGTCCCGGCGCCGCCCGCCGGTCGCGCAGCGGCCGATTCTCCGCTGGCCGCCGAGGCCGCCGGTATGGCTGACATCGCCCGTGGCCAACTGGAAGAGATGGAGCTCAGCAACGCCCTCGACACCATCTGGGTCTTCGTGCGCCGACTCAATCGTTATGTGGAGGAGCAGGCTCCTTGGAAGCAGGCCAAGGAGGAGGCGGCGGCTCTCGCCGCAGCTGGTGACGATCCGCAGCGTGTGGCGGCCGCCCGCGCGCCCCTCGATGGCACCCTCTGGGATCTCGCCGAGGGCCTGCGTCTGCTCACCGTGGTCCTTCATCCCTTCATCCCGGCCACCACCGCGTCCATGCGGGTGCGGCTGGGGCTGGAGCCGGAGCCGGATGCGTCTGCCGGCCCAGCCTGGAGTGAGGCGACCTGGGGTCTGCTGCCCGCCGGCCTCGTGGTGGCGGCGGGGGCTCCGCTGTTCCCCCGCATAGAGGAGTAGAGCGCGACCGGGCAGCCTTGTGGCGGCCGCCAGGACTGGGCTCCCATACTGCACAGTGTTCATCGACTCGCACACCCATCTGGACCACACTGACACCGACCCGGCCGACCTGGTGTCCGACGCGACGGCTGCGGGAGTGGGGCTGATCATCCAATCGGGCACCGACCTTGAGTCGTCCCGGTATGCTCTCTCTCTTGCCGAGCGCTTCCCTCAGGTCTACTGCACCGTGGGCATCCATCCCCAGGAGGCCGGATCGATGCAGGAGAGCGATGTCGCTTCCTTGGCGCGGCTTGTTCTCGAGCCCCGCGTGGTGGGCGTGGGGGAGACAGGCTTCGACTTCTATCACGACAAGTGGCCCCATGACCTGCAGGAGCGGGTGTTCGTACGTCAGCTCGACCTCGCCCGGGAGGCGGATCTGCCCGTTGTCATCCACACACGCGACGCCGCTGCGAGGACGCTCGAGGTGCTTGCCCGGCACGGCGAGGGGCTGAAGGTGGTGCTGCATTGCTTCTCGCTGCCGGATCATCTGGACGAGGTCGTCGGGCGCGGCTACTACCTGAGCTTCGCCGGCAACGTCACCTACAAGAGCGCGCACGACCTGCAGGGGGCGGCAGCCGCGGTGCCTCTGGATCTTCTGCTGCTCGAGACCGACGCGCCCTATCTCACGCCGGTGCCGTTCCGGGGTCGGCCCAACCGGCCGGGACTGGTGCCGCACACCTACCGCTTCGTGGCCGGACTCCGCGGCATGGAGCCGGAGGCACTGGCAGAGCAGGTGCAGGCCAATGTGGGCACGGTCTTCGCGCGCATTGGGGCCTCCACGCCGGTCACGCCGTGAGGCCCGAGGGCGGCTCTGGCGGCGGGCCCGCGGGCACGTCGCTCCGGCAGATCTCGTTGGCCCGTCTGACCGAGTTCGGAGTGGTGCCCAAGCGCGACCTGGGGCAGAACTTCCTGATCGACGACAACATCCTAGGCGTGATCCTGGCTCAATTGGAGTGCCGGCCCGACGATGTGGTGCTCGAGGTGGGCGCGGGGTTGGGAGTGCTCACGCACGCATTGGCGGGCGTGGCGCGTCACGTCCATGCGTTCGAGGTCGACCGTAGCCTGGCCGCCCCGCTGGGTGCCACTCTGGGTGAGGGCACCAATGTGAGTCTCCACTTTGAAGATGTGCTGCGGGCTCCCCTGGAGACGCTCGATCCGCCGCCCAGCCTGTGCGCCAGCAATCTTCCCTATTCCGTGGCCGGACCGTTCCTCATCGAGGCGCTGCAGCGGCTGCCCGCAGTGCGGCGCTATTGCGTCATGGTGCAGCGCGAGGTGGCCGAGCGGATAGCGGCATCCCCGGGCGGTAAGACCTACGGGGCTCTCTCGGTGTGGGTACAGATGTACGCACGCATCGGCAAGGTGCGGGCGCTCTCCAGGTCCATCTTCTATCCGCAGCCCAACGTGGATTCAAGCCTGGTGACATTCGATCGGCTCCCTCCGGACGAGCAGCCGCCGCTCGCGCCGGCTCAACTGGCCCGCGTCATCCAGGCCGCCTTCTCTCAGCGACGCAAGACCCTGGCCAACTCGCTGGCGGCGGGACTCGGCATATCCCGGACGGGCGCGGCCGCCTTGGTGGCAGCTGCCGGGCTGCCTGCCGATGTGCGGGCGGAGCGCGTCACCCCGGTGACGTTCGTGCGCCTGACCCAGCTGGCCGGTGCCGCGGCTGCCCTGGATGTGCGCGCGGTGCGTGGCGTCGAGTGAGGGTCCGGGCCGCGTCGGCAACTCGCCTCGTCGCCCGGCGGCCGCACGCGGTGTTGTATGCTTGCGCCACGGTCTCGGATGAGGGAGGGCGTCTGTGAACGATGCCGGTGGCACCATCACCAGCCCCGCCAGACGGCGGTGGCTGCGCTGGTATGTGTGGCTTCTGCTCGGGGTGGTGGTCTTGCTCGTGGCCGGGGGCGGCTTCGTGTGGGTGGAGCATGCCCGCTCGGTGGAACTGGGGGAGACGTCGCCCGCGGACGGTGCTCTCTTGAGCACTGCGACGGTCACGGTGTCATCGGGGTTGCCGGGCTACGAACCGGGCCGGGGCGTTGTGACGCTCCTGGTGGACGGCAAGCCCCTGCCGGTCGCTGAGCTAATGTTGGCGGATGGCCATGTGGAGGCGGCGCTCACCCTGGCGGACGGTCCCCATCACGTGGAACTGGAGTACACGTCCAGCAACGTGTTCTCCCGGCGGCTTGCCAGAGCTTGGAGTTTCACCATCGACACCACCGCTCCCACCATGCGTGTGCTCGCACCCGTATCTCGGGTCCTGCTCGAGGAGGCTGTGACGCGACTGGAGGTGGCCGTCGACGAGCCCGCGGCCGTGGACCTGCTCCTGGACGACGAGCCCGACGCCCTGAGAATCGGCGAGTCGGGGACCGGGCCCTTCACTGCGGCGCTCTCCCTCGACCAGGGGGATCATACCTTCACACTCGTCGCCACCGACGCGGTGGGCAACAGCTCCCGCATCAGTTGGCAATCGTACGCCGACTATGACGCGCCGGTCATCGCGGCGCCCACCTGGCCCGAGGGTGACGAGCCCTGGCGGGAGATCTCCGCCTCGGTGACCTTCACGGTGGACGACGCGCTTCCCGGCAACGTGACCGTCGCTGCCGCGCTGGATGGTGAGTCTGTGGCTCTGAGTGCGGGCCCGGCCACCGGGGCTGAGCGGCGCGCGTACAGCATAGAGACGGGCGACCTGGCAGAAGGTGAGCACCGGCTGGTGTTCACGGCCCAAGACCGCGGTGGGCACGAGGCGGAGTGGGAGCGCGTATTCCTGGTCGACTCGTCCAGCGTGTTCGGCGAGCGGCCCATGATAGTCGGCGCCGTGGGCAAGGATGTGAGCCTACTCCAGGGCGCGCTGGCGAGCCGAGGCCTCTATGAGGGCAAGGCGACGGGTCTCTTCGATCAGGCCACCGCCGACGCCGTGGCCGCCTACAACTCTGCACACGATCTGACTGCGGGTCAGATGGCCGGGCTTGATACGTTGGCGGCGCTCATCGGTTCCATCCGCATCGATCTCTCCGAGCGGAAGTTGTATCACTTCAGTGACGGGCGTCTGCGCAGGACCTACTCCGTGGCCGTGGGGATGCCCGCCTATCCCACGCCTACGGGATCCTTCGAGATCATCTCCAAAGTGGTCGACCCCACGTGGACCCCACCCGATTCCGACTGGGCGGCCGGCATGGAGCCGGTGGGACCGGGTCCCGACAATCCGCTGGGTACGCGTTGGATGGGCATCAGTTCACCCAGTGTGGGCATACATGGCACCTACACGCGGAGTTCCATCGGCACGGCGGCTTCGCACGGATGTATCCGCATGTACTTGGAACAGGCTGAGGAGCTGTTCGAACTCGTGTACGTCGGCACTCCGGTGGAGATCGTCCCCTGAGCGGCCGCGTGCGTATCACCGCCAAAGCGCCGGCCAAGCTGAACCTGTCGCTCCTGGTCGGACCGCGCCGCGCGGACGGCTACCACGAGCTCTTCACCGTGTTCGTGCCCATCGATCTCCACGACGAACTGTCGTTCTTCCTGGCCCTCACCGAGGGCGGGCTGACGGTCTCCTGTGAAGGTGTGGACGGCGACGACAACCTGGTGGCGCGCGCTTTGCACGCGTTGGCCGAGGCGAGTGGACGCCCCATCTCGGGTGAGGTGGTGGTGCGGAAGGGTATCCCCGTGGGCGCAGGCCTGGGCGGGGGGAGTTCGGATGCCGCGCTGGCCCTGCGTGTGGGAGCTCGTCTGTTGGCCGAGGATGAAGGGATGGAGATAGAGTCCGAGAGGTTGCACGGCTTGGCCGCACGACTGGGGGCCGACGTGCCCTTCTTCCTGGGGGACGGGCCAGCTCTGGCCCGAGGGATCGGCGAGAGACTGGAACCCTTCGCGCTGCCGGTGCTGCCGGTGGTGCTGGTGATGTCCACCGACACGCTCTCCACGCCGTCGGTCTACCGCACGTTCGACAAGGTGGCTCCCACGGAGACCATGGAAGAGTTCTCCATTCGAGCGCACGCATGCGAGCGCGACTGGCGGGCGTGCGCCCGCCAGTGCGGCGGGAGGGTAGCGGAGCTTCTCCGCAACGAGCTGGAGCAGGCCAGTTTCTCCCTGCTCCCTCATCTTGTCGAGGACAAGCGGGCGCTCGTGGAGGCGGGAGCGCTGGGCGCGCTCATGAGCGGTTCCGGCCCCACCTTGTTCGGCCTGTGCAGGTCGGCCGCGGCGGCTCAGACGGCGGCTCAGAGGCTGGCGGCGCGCGGGTACACCGCGCGCGCCGCGTCGACACTCCTCTCGTCGCTCACCCATGTGTGAGGGCCATCCGCTCTTGGCCGAAGGGCGGCAGCGGGGCGCCTACCCGGCCTTTCTTGACACCCTTTTGCGGGCTGACCTATACTTCCCGGGCTCGTGGGCTGATGGCTTCGAGCCGGAAGTGTTGGGGCGTAGCCAAGCGGTAAGGCAGCGGGTTTTGGTCCCGCGATGCGTAGGTTCGAATCCTGCCGCCCCAGCTTCCTTTCTTCGTTATGTGGGTCTATCAGGATGTAGGTGACCAGGGTGAGCTCTTCCATAGCAAGTGTCGTCGTGCTGGCTGCGGGCCAGGGCAAACGTATGAAGTCGGAGCTTCCCAAGGTGCTGCACGAGGTGTGCGGTCGACCCATGCTGCTCCATGTGCTCGCGGCCGCGCGCGAGGTCCATCCAGGCAGGATCATCGTGGTCTTGGGGCATGGTCACGAGCAGGTGGTCCCTCATCTGCCCCCCGATTGCGTAGTGGCGATCCAGAAGGAACAGCGGGGCACCGGCCACGCGGTGTTGGCGGCGGCCGCTCTCATCCCCGAGGGGGACATGCTGGTGATCCCGGGGGACACTCCCCTCATCACCGGCGACGTGCTCAAAGCGCTGGTTGAGGAGCACGAGTCCTCTGCGGCTGTCGCCACCGTACTCACCATGAGACTGGCCGACCCGTCTGGCTACGGCCGTATCGTGCGCTTCCCCGACGGCTCCGTGGCCCGCATCGTGGAACATCGCGACGCCAACGAGAACCAGTTGGCCATCCAAGAGGTCAACAGCGGCATGTACGTGTTGCCTGCTCCCCTCACGCTCGACATCCTCCGCACGGTGGGCAGCGACAACGATCAGGGCGAGATCTACCTCACCGACGTGGTCGCGGGTCTGCGCCAGGAGGGGGAGCGGGTGGGCGCGTCCCTGGTGGAGGACCCCGGCTTGTTGCTGGGAGTCAATTCGCCGTTGGAACTGGCCCAGGCTGAGGCGCTCATGGGTGAGCGCATCAAGAACGGCTTGATGCTGGCCGGCGCCATCATCGTCGATCCCGGCTCTACGATCGTGGGGGCGGACGTCACTCTCGACCCCGGAGTAGTGTTGAGGCCTTTCAGCACGCTTTGCGGCTCGACCAATGTGGCCGCGGGCAGTGATATCGGCCCCGGCACGACGCTCGTCGACGCTCAGATCGGCAAGGATTCTGTCCTCCCTCACTGCTATGTACGCGCTACCGCGCTGGAGGATGGCACTCGGCTGCGTCCGTTCACCGTGGTGGACGGTTTGCCCGAGGAGTCCTGATGACGTATCCACACAGCAAGAGTCGGTGGTACCGTACGACGGTACAGAACCTCATCGAGGAGGATGTCGAATGGGAGAGCAGGAGGCCGGACACATGCGCATAACCCCTCATCGGTCGCTCATGGTGTTCTCGGGCCGTGCGAATCCCGAGCTCAGCGCCAAGATCGCGGAGAAGCTGGGCGTCCAACTGGGCAAGGTCGACATCAAGACCTTCGCCGACGGCGAGATCTACGTGAAGTATCGCGAGAGCATCCGCGGGGCGGACGTGTTCATCGTGCAGCCCACCTGCCGTCCCGTGAACGAGAACCTGGTGGAACTGCTCATCATGATCCAGGCCGCCAAACTGGCCTCGGCCCACAGGGTCACGGCGGTCATGCCCTGGATGGGCTATTCGCGCCAGGACAAGAAGAGCTGCCCCCGTGAGCCCATCACAGCCCGCCTCGTGGCCGACATGATGCAGGCCGCCGGCGCCGACCGGGTGCTCACCATGGACCTGCACGCCGGTCAGTTGCAGGGCTTCTTCGACGTGCCCGTGGACCACATGACGGCTCTCTCCATGATCGGCGACTACTTCAAGGACAAAGGTCTGGATGACTGTGTGGTGGTCTCACCCGACGCAGGCGGGTTGAAGACCGCCAAGCGGTTGGCCGACCACCTGGAATGCGAACTGGCCGTTCTCACCAAGCTGCGTCCCGAGCACAACGTCTCGCGAGTGATGTTCGTCATAGGCGAGGTGGCCGGGAAGACCGCCATCATCGTGGACGACATCATCGATACCGCCGGTACCCTGGTGAACGGGGTCGACGCCCTGTTGGGCAAGGGGGCCAAAGCCGTCTACGCAGCTTGTACCCACCCCGTGTTGTCCGGCCCCGCGTACGAGCGCATACAGGACTCCGCTCTGAAAGAGATGGTGGTCACCGACACCATCCCGTTGCAGCCGGGGGCGCCGGACGAGAAGATTGTGGTACTATCCACGGCCGGTATTCTGGCGGATACCATCAGGAACGTGTTCACCGACGAATCGGTGAGCGAGCTTTTCAAAGGAGAGAACCAGCTGTTCTAGCGCGCGGCTCGCGGACGGGCTACAGCGTGGATGGCTCAGCAGAGGAGATGTGACATGGACACGGTCAAACTTGGAGTGCAGGAACGCAAGGAGATGGGCAACGGTCCCAGTCGGCGTCTGCGTGCGGCGGGTCTCATCCCCGGCGTGGTCTACGGCAAGGACAGCACTCCCACGCCGGTGTCCGTCGCTCTTGACGACCTGAGGGCCGCCCTGGCTCACGGCCAGAACGTGGTGCTCGAACTCGGTCTCGATGCAGCCGTGCGCGCGGAGCGCAAGGGTGGCAAAGGTCGCCCCGGCGCGCTGTATGCCGTGGTCAAGGAGTTGCAGTTCCATCCCATCAAGCGCAACGTGCTGCACGTCGATCTGCACGAGGTCGACCTGACCGAGGAGATCGAAGCCCCCGTGGCCATCGAACTCGTGGGAACCGCAGCCGGTATCGCCGACGGCGGCATAGTCGACTGGGCTCATCGCGAGGTCGTGGTGCGTGCCCTGCCCAATAGCATCCCTGCCTCGCTCGAACTGGATGTGAGCGAGTTGCTCATCGGTCAGCACCTCACCGTGGCTGCTCTCTCGGCCGGCGAAGGTGTGACCATCGTCGACGATCCCGACACCATGGTGGTCGCCGTGATGGCGCCGCGGGTGCAGGAAGAGGAGGTCGGCGCTGTCGAGGAAGAGCAGGCCGAACCTGAGATCATCGGCGAGAAGAGCAGCGAGGAGTAGTCTCTCCGGGGCTCAGCCCGTTTCCGCCCATGCTCTTTCGGTCTCTCCGTGGAGAGGGGCGTGAGTGCGTGCGGGCAGACGCACCCTATCTCATAGCCGGCCTGGGTAATCCAGGCAGCAAGTACCAGTACCACCGGCACAACATCGGGTTCATGGTCACCGAGGAGTTGCGCCGACGTCATGGTCTGCCGGCGCTACGTTCGCGCTTCAACGGTCTCACCGGGGAAGGCGTCATCGCCGGGCATCGGGTGGTCCTGCTTCTGCCGATGACCTTCATGAACCTCTCGGGCAAATCGGTGGGCGAAGCGGCTCGATGGTACAAGACACCCGTCGACCGACTCTTGGTCATCCATGACGAAGTGGAACTCGCTTTCGGCGACGTGCGCCTGAAGGAAGGCGGCGGCCTGGGAGGACACAACGGCTTGAGGAGCATCGAACAGTCTTTGGGCAGCCGCGACTTCTGGCGCGTGCGCGCGGGGGTGGGTCGGCCGCAGTCGTCTCACAAGCCTCTGGCTGACCACGTGCTGGACACCTTCAGTGAGTCTCGAGAAGAAGTGTTGTTGCTCATCGGTCGAGCGGCCGATGTGGCCGAGGAGTGGCTGGCCTCTCGGGAAGAGGGCTGATGCCCCGCCTCACCCGTCTCGTCCACGGTCTCGCGGAGTTCGAGGAGGCCCTCACGGGGTCGCTGCAGGGACGCTCGCACCTCGTCGTCCCCAGCTTCGTCCATGCCTACCTCACTGCCGCCCTCCTGGAGCGGCGACCGTGGAGCGACTCTGCGGCGCTGGTCGTGGCCCCGGATCAAGACACGGCAGAGGAGCTGGAGCACGAGCTCGCGCTGTACCTGCCCGAGCGTCCCGTGGTCTATCTGCCTCCGCGTGGGGTCTGGCACGGCTCCGAGGCCGAGGTCAAGCCGCGCGTCGCCGGGCGACGCGCGCGGGCTTTGTGGGCCCTGGCCCAAGGGGCCACCGACTGCAAGGGGGCCTGTCTCCCGGTGCTCGTCGTGGAAGCCACGACGTTGCTCGAGGCCGTCATCGAGCCCCAGGCCGATCCGCTGACTATCAGAGCCGGGATGCAGGTCGAGTTCGAGGAGCTCGTGCGGCGCTTGGCCGGTGCGGGCTACGTGAGGGTCGACCAGGTGGAGGACGCCGGGGAGTTCTCGGTGCGCGGCGGCATCGTGGACGTTTTTCCCGTCACTGAGCGGGTGCCGGTGAGGGTGGAGTTCTGGGGCGACGAGGTGGAGAGCCTGCGTGCCTTCTCGGTGTACTCGCAGCGTTCTCTGGGCTCGCTGGAAGCGGTGACCGTCTACGCGGCCGCCGAGCGACGGGGAGGCGGTCTGGCGACCATCACGTCACTTCTGCCTGAGGGGACGCGGGTGGTGGAGGTGGATCCCGCACGGGCGAGAGCCCGGGTGGAGGCCTTCCAGGCCGATCTGGCCGACCTGGTGGGTGGGGCGGACGGCCCCGCGTCGGAGGAGTTGGAGCGCGGCTACGTGGAGTGGGAGCGGGTGACCGAGGCGGTGACGTCGTCGCCCGGGATGATCCTGACCTCTCTGGCCGCTGAAGGGGACATGTCGCCGGGACCGCGGGCCACCAGCGGCGAGCTGCCGGTCACCAACCTGCCTGAAGCCGAGGAGGCCATCCAGAGGCTGGTGGACGCCGGGTATCGTGTGGTGATCGCCTTCGAGCAGCGGGCCGAGGCCGAACGCGCCGGCTTCGTGTTGCGTCGCGTCACCGGGACGCTGGGCGGCATGGACGACATCGGCGAGGGGCCGGGCGTCACCTTCCTGCCCCGAGCCCTGCGTCGGCACTTCATGATGCCCGACCTCAAGCTGGCCCTGCTCACCGACGCCCTGGTGTTTCCGCGGCGCCACAAGGCCGTGACCGAACGCCGTCCCCTGGGCGGGTTGGAGCTCTCCAGTTTCCGCGACCTGCGCAAGGGCGACTTCGTGGTGCACGAGGACCACGGGGTGGGGCGCTTCGAAGGCATCAGCACCAAGACGGTGGCTGGGGTGACCCGCGATTACCTCGATCTGGCCTACAAGGGCGGGGACATGCTGTACATCCCGCACGACCAGATATCCAAGGTCATGCGCTATGTGGGCGCCGGCGGCGCAGCCCCGGCGCTGTCCAAGCTGGGCGGCAAAGGCTGGGAGCATGTCAAGAGCCGGGTGCGCAAGGCCGCCCGCCAGGTGGCCGGCGAGCTGCTCCATCTCTACGCCTTGCGCCAAGCCGTGAAGGGGTACCAGTTCGCTGAAGACAGCGAGTGGCAGGTGCGCTTCGAGAAGGCCTTCCCCTACGATGAGACCGAGGACCAGCTGCGCGCCATCGATGCCATCAAGGACGACATGGAATCGCCCCAGCCCATGGACCGCCTCCTCTGCGGCGACGTGGGCTATGGCAAGACCGAGGTGGCGCTGCGCGCGGCCTTCAAAGCCACTCTGGACGGCAAGCAGGTGATGGTGCTGGTCCCCACCACTATCCTCGCGCAGCAACACTACGGCACCTTCCGGGAGCGCTTCGCCGACTTCCCGGTGAAGGTGGAGATGATCTCGCGCTTCCGCTCCGCGGTCGAGCAGAAACGCATCCTCAAGGACTTCGCCGCCGGCCAGGTGGACGTGCTCATCGGTACGCACAGGCTGTTGTCGCAGGACGTGAAGCCCAAAGACCTGGGTCTGGTGATCGTGGATGAGGAGCAGCGCTTCGGGGTGGCTCAGAAGGAGGCGCTCCGCCGCATGAAGGTGAAGATCGACGTGCTCACCCTCAGCGCCACGCCCATCCCCCGCACGCTGCAGATGTCGCTCTCGGGGGTGCGCGACATCACCGTCATCGAGACCCCGCCTCGCGACCGCCATCCCATCCAGACCTACGTGGGTCTGTACGACGAAGGCATCGCCACCAGGGCCATCGAGCGCGAGGTGGACCGCGGCGGCCAGGTCTACTACCTGCACAACCGGGTGGAGACCATCGACAAGGTGGCCGCGCGCCTGCAACAACTGCTGCCCCGCATCCGTTTCTCGGTGGCTCACGGACAGATGAAAGAACAAGATCTCGAACGGGTGATGCTGGAATTCTTGCGCGGCGACTTCGACGTATTGGTGACCACCACCATCATCGAGAGCGGTTTGGACATCCCCAACGCCAACACGCTCATCGTCGACAGGGCGGATCTGCTTGGTCTAGCCCAGCTCTACCAGATCCGCGGACGCATCGGGCGTTCGTCGCGGGTGGCGCACGCGTTCCTCTTCCATCCCGACGAGGCTGTACTCACTGAGGAGGCTGTGGCCAGACTCTCCACTCTGGCCGACTACACGGAACTCGGGTCCGGCTTCAAGATCGCCATGCGCGACCTGGAGATACGGGGAGCGGGGGAGTTGCTGGGCGAGGAGCAGTCGGGCCACATCGCTGCCGTGGGCTTCGAGATGTACCTCTCCATGCTGCAGGAGGCCGCCGCCGAATTGCAGGGCCAGGAACCCAAGACCGAGAGGCTGGTGCGCGTGGATATCGGCATTGACGCGCACGTGCCTCAGAGCTTCATCGGGTACGAAGCCGCCAGGGTGGACCTGCACCGACGCATCGCCTCGGCAGCCGACCTGGCCGAGTTGGGCGATCTGCGCCAGGAACTCGGCGACCGCTTCGGCGACATCCCCGAGCCGGTGGACAACCTCATCTTCCTGGGCGAGGTGCGGGCCACGCTGCAGCGGTTGGGCGCCGACTCGCTGGCCGTGCGCCAGCACCGGCTGGAAGTGACAGGCCTGATGCTCCCCTCCGGCTCGCGGGAGGCGTTGCGAGAGCGAGACCGGCGCTACGCGTACGCCTCGGTGCAGGGTCATCTGTCCTTGGGCTTCCGCGGTGACGACCGGCCGCTGCGCGAGGTAGTGAGCGGGGTGCTGGATGATATACTCGCGCTCTCCCCGGCGGAAGGTGCACTCTAGATGAAGACAAGGTCGTGGGTGATACGCGGCGTGCTCGCCGGGCTGATCGCTACAGCGTTGCTGGGCTTCACCGGCTGTGGCGGCGATCTTCCCAAAGGCTCCATCGCCCAGGTGGGGCAGGCCTTCATCTCCGAGAAGCAGTTCGAAGAACTCAAGTCGCTCTACGAGGCCGTGGGCCGCGCTCCCGACAAGGATGCTCAGAAGGACGAGTACGAACGCTTCGAGCAGAGCGTGGCCGAGTATCTGGTGCAGATGGAGGTGCTCGAACAACAGGCGGGCGCCTACGAGATCGATATCACCGACGCCGACGTCGAAGCCGCCATCGCCGAGATCAAGCAGATGTTCCAGGGGGACGAGGCGAAGTTCAAGAAGGCCCTCGAGAAGCAACAGCTGAGTCTGGAGCAGTTCACCGCACAGACCCGCGACCGTCTGTTGCTGGACAAGATGAAGGCGGCCGTCACTGTGGATGTGGAGGTGACGGAATCGGAGGTGGAGGCGTACTACGAGGCCAACAAGAAGGACTATGTGCAGCCCGAGCAGCGGGAGGTGCGCCACATCCTCATCGCCGTGGGAGGAGCGGATGGTGAATCTGCGCCCACACAGGCCGACTGGGAAGCAGCCAAGAAGGAAGCCGACAAGATACGAGCCGAAGTGCAGAACGGGGCGAACTTCCGAGCCACTGCGGAGAAGTACTCCGATGATGAGGACACGCGCAGCTCAGGCGGCAGGTTGGGGACGGTGACCCCCGGACAGACCGTCCCTGAGTTCGAAGAGGCGGTGTTCAGCCTCAAGAAGGATGAGATCTCGCAACCCGTCAAGACGCAATACGGCTATCACATAATCCAGGTGACCGAGATCACACCCGAAGAACAACTGCCTTTCGACAGGGTTCATGACAGCATCAGGGCCGCGCTCATGGAGCAGAAGACCGAGCAGGCGTGGCAGTCCTGGCTGGCGGAGACGCAGGCAAAGCTGGGTGTGGTCTATCTGTCGGGGCTCGAGCCG
The DNA here is from genome assembly GCA_040772905.1 of Thermoleophilia bacterium. GTDB lineage: Bacteria > Actinomycetota > Thermoleophilia > RBG-16-64-13 > RBG-16-64-13 > JAXGXJ01. The sequence continues at coordinate 282,862 of JAXGXJ010000005.1, forward strand.
GAGACACCGGCGATCCTCCGTAGCACTACCACCGAGGCGTCGGACGAGCAGATGGGGGATGAGGAGGCCGCCGGGGATCGCGGCACCGCTCAAAGCTCAGAGACCACAGACTCCAGCAAGGAGTGAGCACGTGAGCGATCTGCCCCCTTCGGCCGTCGACATCGGCTCCGCCGACCGCGAGAAGATCGTCATCCCGCTGTGGCGGCTGTATGAGTTGACCGCCAAGTTGCGCCGCGAATGTCCCTGGGACCGCAAACAGACCCAGGAGAGCATCGTGGCCTACACGCTGGAAGAGACCTACGAACTCATCGACACCGTGCGCGAGCGCGCGGAGCGGGGGTCCGAGGGCGACGCCGCTGTGCTGGGCGAATTGGGCGACTTGCTGTTCCAGGTGTATTTCATCGCCGCTGTGGCGGAGGAGCAGGGGCTCTACCACCTGGGTCAGGTGGCCGACGGCATCCACGACAAGCTGGTGCGGCGCCATCCTCACATCTTCGGCGAAGCGGCCGCCGAGACGGCGGAAGAGGTCAAGGCCACCTGGGACACCATAAAGAAGGAGTCGGAGGGCCGCGAAGGCATCTTCCACGAGGTCGCCCGCGCGTTCCCCGCCCTGCTCTTGGCACAGAAACTCCAGCAGCGTGCCGCCGCGGTGGGCTTCGACTGGCATCACGCGGCCGACGTGCTCGACAAGGTGAAGGAGGAGACCGCGGAGCTGGAGGAGGCCCTGGCAGGAGGAGACGATGAGGCGGTGGCCGCCGAGATGGGCGATCTGCTCTTTGCCTTGGTCAATCTGGCGCGTAAGCTGAAGGTGGACCCGGAACTTGCCCTGCGGGGCTCGGCGCTCCGCTTCCGCGAGCGGGTGGAGGAAGCCGCCCGCATCGCGGGACAGGAAGGCCGGACATTCGAGGACCTGGGTCTGGACGAGCAAGAGACGTACTACCAACACGCGAAGGAGGGTCTCAGGCGATGACTACCATAGTGAGCGTCTACGGACGGCAGGTGCTCGACTCGCGGGGGAATCCCACCGTCGAGGTCGACGTCGAACTGGCCTGTGGCGCTCGAGGTAGGGCCGCGGTGCCCTCAGGTGCTTCCACGGGTTCGTTCGAGGCCGTGGAGCTTCGTGACGGCGGCGAAGCGTACGGAGGCAAGAGCGTCCTCAATGCCGTGCGGCACGTGAACGAGACCATCTGCGACACACTCATAGGTCTGGACGCCACCGATCAGCGCGAGGTGGACCGCCTGATGATCGAGGCCGACGGCACGCCCAACAAGGGCCGCTTCGGGGCGAACGCCATCCTGGGTACGTCGCTGGCCGTGGCCAAAGCGGCGGCGGATGCTCTCGACCTACCGCTCTACAAGTACCTGGGCGGCGTGAACGCGCACGTGCTGCCCGTGCCCATGATGAACATCCTGAACGGCGGCAAGCATGCCGACAACAACGTCGACCTGCAGGAGTTCATGTGTGTCCCGGTGGGCGCGCCCACCTATGCTGAGGCGCTGCGCATGTGTGTGGAGGTGTACCACACGCTGAAGAAGGTTCTCTCCGGCCGGGGCATGTCGACCTCGGTGGGCGACGAGGGCGGCTTCGCCCCCAACCTGGCCAGCAACGAGGACGCCATCAAGGCCATCCTGGAGGCAGTGGAGAAGGCCGGCTATCGGCCGGGGGAGGATGTGGCCATCGCGCTCGATCCTGCTGCCAGCGAGTTCTTCGACGCCAAGGCGCAGGTGTACGACCTGGCCGGCGAAGGCCGCAAGCTCGCGCCCGAGGAGATGGCCGCCTACTACGCCGACCTCTGTGCACGCTATCCCATCGTGAGCCTGGAGGACGGCATGGCCGAGGAGGATTGGGCCGGCTGGGCGGCGCTCACCAAGATGGTGGGAGACAAGGTGCAGTTGGTGGGAGACGACATCTTCGTCACCAACATGGAGCGTCTGGCCATGGGCATCGAGAGAGGTGTGGCCAACAGCATCCTCATCAAGTTGAACCAGATCGGCACGTTGAGCGAGACCTTGGACGCCATCTCCATGGCGCACCGCGCCGGCTACACAGCGGTGGTCAGCCATCGCTCGGGCGAGACCGAGGACAGCACTATCGCCGACCTGGTGGTGGCCACCAGCGCCGGCCAGATCAAGACCGGGGCTCCGTGCCGGGGCGAGCGGACGGCCAAGTACAACCAGCTCCTGCGCATCGAGGAGGAGCTCGGTGAGGCGGCCTACTACCCGGGCGGGGCTGTGTTCGCGCGACGCGCGGGGCGCTAGAGCGACCTCGTGGGAGGAGCCGGAGAGGCCGGGGCCGAATAAGTAAGGACCATGGCGAGCATCAGCATGACATCGAGAGAGACCGCGCGGGGCGAGGCGCCGGTCCTGGATGCCCAGGACCGGCGCTTCGCCGCCCGCCGCACCGCCTTCCTCATGGCTCTGCTGGTGCTGTTGGTGGTGGTAGCTCTGGCCGCCAACTACGGGCCTCTCAGCCATTACCTGCAGGCGCGCGAGCGATTGCAGGAGACCACGGCCAGGGTCGAGGCGCTCGAGCAGCAGGCCGCCGGGCTGCAGGCGCAGCTGGGCAAGCTCAGCGAATCCGGTTACCTGGAGGACTTGGCGCGGAAGCAACTCACGTACGCCCTCCCCGGGGAGGACCTCTACATCGTCAAGCATCCCGAGGAAGCAGCGGCTGTCGACGTCGCCGCCGCGCAGGGTGGGGCCGAGTCCACGGATGCCGCGCTGACCGCCGCCGGTGAGGTCTCGGCGGCTCAGACGTCCGCGGGCGCCGAGGCGCTGGGCGGGGCTGAGGCCGATGGCGCCGCGCAGACATCCGGCGAGCGTGCGGCCCTGCCGCAGCCCGGGTTCTTTGAACGTATCCTGATGGCTATCGCGTCGCTGTTCTAGGGCGCTCAGGGCACACACGATCATGTATCCGTCCGATCCAGGTGAACCCCGCGATCCGCTGCGCTCCTCAGACTCGCTGCATCCCTCCAACCCACAGGCTCCTGAAGATATCTCGAGCTCGCGCCGCACCGATCGCTACGTCCGGCGGACGGCGGAGCCCACCATCCAACGTCGCATCAACCGGCGGACGGGAGAGACGAGCATCGACGGCCCCGGCGCCGCCCGACGTGGCTCACACGCGAGGCCGCCCCTCAAGAGCGGCACTCCCTCCCGTCTCGCGGCGATCGCCGTGTTGCTGGCGGTCATCGTGGTCTTCGCCATCGCGGCCTTGGTGGCTACCTCAGGGTCGGACGCCGCGCCCGGTACCGGGGAGACCGTGCCCGTGAGCGTACTGCCCATCACTCCCGAGTACCTCAAAGAAGGTGCGGCCACCTCCACCACCGAGTACCCGGAGACGCCCGTGAACGGGGAGACACCCGTGAGCGAGCCCGGGGCTGGTGAAGAAGAAGACGGCGGCGGCGGCACGACGACCACCACCGCTGGTGACTGAATCGCCGCTTTCGCCGCACTCGCCCCTGACGTCGCTCTCGACGCTCTCGACGCTGGACCGAGGCGTCATCGCCTATCAGCTGGGACGGACCCCGCGTGACCTGACCGGCGTGGGCGCCCGCTGCCCGTACGGATTCCCGGCGGTCATCGAGACCGCGCCCGTGCTCTCTGACGGCACTCCCAACCCGACGCTGCTGTATCTCACCTGTCCCACGTTGGCTGCGGCGGTGAGCCGGGTGGAGGCCGGGGGCGGGGTACGAGCCTTCAAGCAGGCGTGCGCGGACGACCCGGGGCTGAGAGAGACGCTCGGACGGGTGACCGCTTCGTATCGGGAGCGTCGGGCGGAGCTGCTTCGTGCCGGTGAACCCCGTCTTGCCGGTCACGCAGGCGAGCCGGGGGTCGCGGGCAAGGGCGACGGCCCGGCGCAGGCGACGGCGCGTCTGCAGGCCGGCATCGGCGGACCCGAGGGGCCGGACAGGGCCTCGTGCCTGCACGCCTATGGCGCAGCCCTGTTGGCGGCCATGTCAGGAGGTCTGGGGGCGGGTGCGCTTGCAGCCGAGGCCGGTGCGGTGTGGGATCGTTTCTACCCAGCCTTGGATACATGTTGGTGCACAGAGCGTCGCTGTGACCTCGCGGGCCGAGTGCAGCGGCGGGCGGTGATCGACGTGGGTACCATCTCCGTGCGCCTCTTGGTGGCCGACGTCACTGGGGATCTCGTGCAGGATGTGGTCCGGCGGACCGAGATCACCCGATTGGGTGAAGGTCTGCGTCGCGGTGACAGGCTGCTGCCGGCCGCGGCCCGCCGCACGGCGGAGATGGTGGAGCGACTGGTAGTTGAGGCTCGTTCGCAGAGCGTGGAGGATGTCTTGTTGGCCGGCACCAGTGCCACCCGCGAGGCGGTCGACGGCAGAGAGTTCCTGACGGCATCAGCCGCGCGCGCCGGCGTGAGGGCTGTGGTGCTCTCGGGACGTCAGGAGGCCGAAGCAGCCTACGCGGGAGTGACGCAGGATGTGCCCGGTGACCCAGTGGTGTTGGACATCGGTGGTGGCAGCACGGAGCTCAGCCTGCGACGGGGCATCCGTCTACACACCACCAGCCTCGACTTGGGGGCGAGCAAGGCCACAGAACGCTGGATCACCGCCGACCCGCCACCGACCGAGGAGGTCGCTCGAGTCATCGAGGCTGCGACGGAGATCCTGGAGCACGATGGCAAGGCGTTTCGCAGTGATGAGCGGTCGCGGCGACTTGTCGGAGTGGCCGGCACCGTGACCACTGTCGCCTGTCTTGCTGCGGGCCTGGAGTCGTACGACCGTGACGCCGTGCATCTGCGAGCCTTGCATCGCGACGAAGTAGAGACGCAACTGCGGCGCTTGAGCGCCATGACCATCCAGGAGAGGACGCGGTTGAACTGCGTGCAGGCCGGCCGGGCTCCGGTGATCGTCGCCGGGGCCGCCATCTTGCTCGCGGTTATGGATGCACTAGGGTTCGACCAGTTGACCGTCTCCGAACGAGACCTACTCGACGGGCTGGCAGCTCACGGCCCCTGGTGAGTCGGCAGGGCCGACGGGCGCAGCAGAACGTGCCGCCGACGCAGCCGAGGCCGGCAAGAAACGGTCGGTCCGGTCGGCGCGCGCGTCGGGGCGGCGAAGACGGCTCTGCCGGCGTCAGTCCTTCACCGGCAGGACGTGTATGGCCTGGATGACGAGATGCACCTTGTCGCCGGGCTGGAGGCCCATATCCTCGGCCGATTCCGTGCTGAGGATCGACGATGCCATCGTGGGCGCGTCGGTCACGTCGAACTTCACCAGAGACATCACGTCGCCTCGCGCGATGGACTTGACGGTCGCCGGGATCACGTTGCGGGCACCGAACCTGTTCATGGCTCCTCCTTGCCAGACGCACTGAGCGTTACCGTGGGAGTACCGCTGACCCCACGGTAACACCAGCGAGGCTGCTATTGTTGTTGTGTGCCGGAGTGGCGGAATGGCAGACGCAACGGTCTTAAACACCGTAGGGCTATGCCCGTGCGGGTTCGAGTCCCGCCTCCGGCATTCGACCCTTGGAGGAAGTCATGTGGTCTCGCAGGAGAGGTCTTGTGAGAACGAAGACCGGCCTATGGGTCCCCGCGCGGAGAAGTGTTGACAGATCCCACGATGCCGCCGTGGCGGACTCAGCCGACTTATGACACGACTGCGTCAGCGCGTACCGATGGCTCCTGAAACAGGGCTTCTCCCCGTGGAGCATCGCGGTGGCCGGCGATTCGGCGGGCGGCAACCTGGCGGTCACGATGATGATGAAGCTCCGCGACTGCGGCGATCCGCTGCCGGCGGCGGCCGCATGCCTCTCGCCGGTGGGACAGCTCATCGGGCGCGACCTCACGAGGCAGGGTCGTGACCCGCTGCTCCATCCAAAGGCGATGAAGATGTTCGACAAGTCGTATGTGGGGAGCAACGATCCTTCCGACCCGTTGATCTCTCCCGTATTCGGCGACTGGCACGGACTGCCCCCGCTGCTGGTGCACGCAGGTGAGGACGAGATCCTCCGCGAGGATGCGATCCGCATAGTGGGGTCGGCGAAGGCGGCTGGAGTCGACGCGCGGCTGGAGATATACCCACGCATGTGGCACGTCTGGCAACTCTTCTCACAGTTGCCGGAGTCCGCGCGCTCATTGGATGATGTCGCTCAGTTCTTGCGCGCTGGGACCACCAGGACCGGGCAAGGGGCGTGATGGACGACCTGCTGGGTGACCGAACCGAGCAACAGACCGGTGAAGCCGCCGTGACCACGCGTCCCCACGACGATGAGCACCGCGTCCTTGGCTTCCTGCAACAGGACCTCGGCTGCTTGGCCCTGCACGACGCTCTGTTCGCATGAGATGGACGGTTGCAGTTCGGCCACCTTGGCCGCCGCCTCGGCGGCGGTCGTTTCGGCGTGTTGCCTAGCCTCTGCCATCGACTGCTGGTAGAAACCCGAATCGAACGCGAAGCCGGCTACCACTGCAGGAGGCATCTGCCATGCGGTGACTATGCGCAGACCGGCGTTCCGCAGCGCAGCCTCCTCAACAGCGACCGACAGCGCCGATCGCCCTCCTTCAGAACCATCGACCCCGACGACTACGGTGGACATCTTGCCTCCTTTCGTCCTAGACGTTCCAATAGTGCAGTACCCGAGTGGCCGTGTGTCCATGCGTCGAACTGGGCCGCTGTCTGTGGATAGCTACCGCCGGTGCCGCACGGTCCCGTTCATCCGGCGGGACGGTCCTCCGGCTCGGCGTACCTGACGGTGGTGGAGACGGTCTCGGAGGCGACCTCGATGCCGGCCTCGCGCAGACGTTCCATGACCCTTCGCGAAAGGCCGTCTTTGATCGAGCGGGCCATCCGGGGTACCGTTTGAGCATCGCGCTCTCGCATTGGGCGCCGCTCACGGTGGCCATCGTGTTCCTGATGGGGTTTGCGGCTGTGGTCTTCATGACCAGCGCCAACAGGCTGCTGCAACTCAGCGTCCCGTCGGACATGCGCGGTCGAGTGATAGGCTTGTATGTGCTCCCGTTCTGGGGGACGGCACTCGTGGGCAGCTACCTCGTTGGGCACCTCGCCGAACGAGCCAACGGCGAGACCGCGGTGTTGGCCACCGCCGCCATCTGCGCAGCCGGTATCGTCACGGCCCTGTCATATGACCTGCGCACCTCGGGGCCGACGTTCCCAGGCAAGAAGACCTGGGATAGTCCCGCGCAGCCTATTCCTCGATGATGGCCACCAGACGCACCATGGAACCGTCGCCGCCCACCCAACGGATGGGGAACCCGGCGATGATGCAGCGCTGCCCGAGCACCTCGTCGATGTCGCCGCCCACGTTCTCGAAGCCCATCACGTGGTTGCCCAAGAGGATGTTGTGGCAGGGCTCCCAGTCGGGGAAGTCCTCCTTCACCGAACGTCCCGTCTCGGCCTCGTACTCGGCGCAGATGTCGGGCAGGAGCGGGCCCGGTCCGTGATACCCGATGGCGGTGGCCAGGGGATGGTCCAGCGCCTGCTGGTCGACGCCCACGGCCTTCACGCCCTTCTCCACCAGCCACTCAGCCGCGCTGGGGACCAGGCCCGGGGAGCGGGCGAAGTAGTCCTTGTTGTCGCCGAACTTGGCGTGCATATGTGTGTGGATGATGACGATGTCGCCCTTCTCGATCTTGGGCGTGGCCTTCTCCAGGTCCTCTGCCGTGATGGCCTCCCACTTGCCCTTGGGGCCCACGTCCACGATCACCCCGGTGCCGAAGTAGTAGTCCAGTGGGATCTGCTCCGTCGACCACTCGCCCGCGATCACGTGGATGGGGGAGTCGGCGTGCGTGCTGATGTGCATGGGGTGCCACAGCCACTGGGTGAACACGCCCGACTTGGCGTGGTAGTGGAAGCGCTCGATCTTGATGTCGGGGAAGTAGGGCCAGAGGGGCGTGTCGTGCCCGAAGGGCTGGCTCAGGTCGACGATCTTCTTGACGTTCATCGGTCCTCCATCCTTGCGCGTCGGCCTCGTCTGCTGGGTCCAGGCCGCGCCGATTCACATGGCGTTGGTTACTGATAACCAACTTCTTCTCCGTCTCCACTATCCTTGTTGTGAGCACTCATGTCAATCGGATTCGCTCGGGCGATCGGAAAGGGGGGAGATTCTCTGTGCAGGAGATAGGGCGGGGAGGGCCGCGCTTGACAACTCGTGACCTCGGGCCCATAGTGGACCGGGATAAGTTGGTATTCGTTAACCAACTTGATGTTCAGAGAGGCGGGGTATGTGAGCTCGCACCCTTCGATTGCGACCGATGCGACGACCTCGGCCGGCGGCGATGGCCGCGGCCGTCTGCCCGGGGCGGAACGCAAGGCGCAGATCGTTCAGGCGACTCTGCGTCTGGTGGCAGAACACGGCCTGGCCGGGGCGAGCATGTCTCGCATCGCCGAGGCAGTGGGGATCTCGAACGCGGCTCTCTACCGGCACTTCGACAGCCGTGAGGACATCCTCATCGCCGCTCACGACGTACTCATCGAGCGCGTCTTCACGTGGCTCAAGTCGTCCGAAGCCCCCGACGTGGTCGACCGGTTGCGCGAGATGGGGGCGTCGCACGCGCGCATGTTCTCCCAAGACATCGAGGGCTTCAACGCTCCCATGTTCCAGTTCATCAGTTGGATCCCCAAGGACCGCGTCCATGACCACGTGGTCAAGCGCCGCATGGAGATGCTGCAGTGGTACGCCGACCTCATCGAGGAGGGGAAAGCCCAGGGCAGCATCTGCGCCCACATAGAGACCGACCTCGTCGTGGCCGAGCTGTTCGCCTGGATTTGGTGGGAAGACCTCAGCTACCTGGAAGGTCTCGACACTGAGGCGACCCTCAGAGGCTCGGCCAACATGTTCACCCGACTCTTGGCCAGGATCAGCGCGGCGCCGCCTGGCACTGTGTGCACCGATACCGACGCGCCCCACTAGAGACGTCTGACTACGGAGGAGCGAGATGCGCAAGTCGATCGTGGCGATAGCGAAAGGGGACGACCCCGAGCGGATGGTGGGGGAGGTCTTCGCCCTTCTCGGAGGCGTGGAAAACCTGGTCAAGCCGCGCAGCACGGTGGTGCTCAAGCCTAACGCCGGGCATCCGGCCGGACCCGAGACGTCGGTCAATACAAGCCCGGACTTCGTGACCGCGGTCATCCGCGAGGTGCGTAAGGCCAAGCCCAAGGAGATCATCGTGGCCGAGGCGTCGGCTATCGGCTGTGACACCATGCATGCGCTCGACGTGAGCGGTATCGCGGCGGCGGCCGAGGCCGAAGGGGTGCGCCTCGTCGATATCAAACGCGAGAAAGACCTCATCAAGATCCCCATACGTGACGCTCACTCCGACCTCAAGAGCGTCAAGCTGCCCCGGTTCCTCCTGGAGGCGGAGCATCTGTTCAACCTGCCCATCTTCAAGAGCCACGCCAGTATGGTGTTCACCTGCGCGCTCAAGAACATGAAGGGCGTGGTGCAGGACATCACCCACCAGCAGATGCACATGACCGATCTGGCGGCGGCCATGATGGACGTCTGGTCGGTGATACGGGCTGATCTGAGCATCGCCGACCTCATCCGGCCGGCGGAAGGGTTCGGGCCGCACACCACCATCCCGGTGGACTTCGGCTGTGTGGTGGCCAGCAAGGACCCGGTGGCCCTGGACGCCACCGCCTGCCGCATGGTGGGTTTGGACATCAGCAAGGTGAAGTACTTCGAGGCGGCGGAGGAGCGCACCCTGGGGAATTTCGCCCAGGAAGACATCGAGGTGGTGGGGCGACAAGTGGCCGAGGTGCGGAAAGACCTCTGGTTCCCCTACATCCAGGGCTTCGACACCTGGCCCGAGTACCACATCAACAACTCCAATGCCTGCTCGAGCTGCGAGTCGCTGGTGGCCTTCACCATGGAGAAGCTCAAGGCCCTCGGCCAGTACGACAAGAACGCCGGCTGCCACATCCTGTTTGGCGCCAAGAAAGACGAGGAGATCCCGCAGGATGTTGATCCCGACAAGGTGATACTCATCGGCGACTGCGTGAAGCGCTTCCGGGGAGAGGGGCGGCATTGGTCGGCCGGGTGCCCGCCTCTGGAGCCGCATCCCCTGTGGGTGATCATCGACCGGGAGGACCATTTCGAGATGGAACCGTACTTCCGGGAGCGGATGGCTCAGGATGAAGGGCCATGGGTGGAGTTCATCGAACAGATGCGCAGGGAGCGGGCGGCGGCCGCCGCCGGTGAGGCGGAATCGTCCGCGGGGCCCGCGGGCGACGACTAGACAGCCTGGTTGGAGGAGGGTGGTGGCGTGAAAGCGGTGGTCTTCGAAGAGTTCGGTGGGCCCGAGGTTCTCAAGTATGTAGACCTGCCCATGCCGGTGGCCGGTGAGGGGCAGGTGCTGGTCAAGATGGAAGCGGCCGGGGTCTGCAAGGCCGACTGGCGGGTGCGCACGGGGCGCTGCCAATGGCTTACCTGCCCGTTCCCGGTCACCCTGGGCTACGAGGGGGCGGGGACCATCGCCGCGTTGGGCCCCGGCGTGAGCGGCTTCACCGTGGGCCAGCCGGTGCACGTGCTGCATATGGCCTGTTACGGCACCTACACCGAATACATGGCGGTCACGGCCGATGACGTGGTGGAGATGCCGGCGGGGTTGGGCTTCGACGCGGCCGCGGCGGCCTTCAACTACTTCGTCGCCTGGGGCCTGCTGCACCAGATAGTCGACGCCAAGGAGGGGCAGAGCCTCTACATCGGTGGGGCGGCGGGGGGAGTGGGCACCGCCGTCATACAGTTGGCGCAGCTCGCCGGCATGCGCGTGTTGGCCAGTGCCAGTACCGACGAGAAATGCGCGTATCTGCGCGGACTCGGTGTGACAGACGTCTTCAACCACACGCAGGAGGAAGATGTGGCGGCGGTCAGGCGGTTGACCGCGGGGCGCGGTGTCGACTACGTCTACGACCAGGTGGCCGGCCCCGCCTTCTGCCGGCAGTTCGACATGCTGGCCACGTACGGGCAGATCATCCTCTACAATTTTCTGGGCGGCTATCCGGAGGACAAGGAGATCATCCACATCCTGCAGAGTCGCTGTGAGGATTGCTACGGCATCCGCTACTTCTCCATCCACGTGCACGACACCGACCCCGAGGGTTTCAAGGCGGTGAAACGCCAAGTGCTGGCGCTGATGGCCGAGGGGAGGATCGAGCCTCCCATCCACGCGGTGCTGCCGCTGGCGGAGGCCGCGCGCGCCCACCAGATGATCGAGGCGGGCGAGGTGCGGGGCAAGCTGGTCCTGCGGCCCTAGACGGCCGTGCGCGCGACGGGAGGCGGCATGCCGGGACCGGAGGCGGCACCAACGGGAGAGGAGCAGCACAGGACCGGCCCGGCGGTCGCGCGGGCGGCGGGTCTGGCGGCTGGGCCCGTGCTGTTCGCAGCGATACTGGCGGCTCCGTTGCCCTGGGACATGCCCGGCGCGGCCGAGATCACGGTGGCCCTGGTGTTGTGGATGGTCGCTTGGTGGGTGACCCAGGCCGTCCCCATCGCGGTCACCAGTCTGTTGCCTCTGTTGGTTCTACCCCTGTCGGGTGTGATGCGCATGACCGAGGCGGCCGCCCCTTATGCCGACCCAGTGATCTTCCTCATGCTGGGCGGCTTCATCATCGCCGTGGCCATCGAGAAGCACGGTCTCCATCGCCGCATGGCTTTCGGCATCATGACACTCGTGGGGCTCAGCCCCGGCAGACTCCTACTGGGCATGATGCTGGCGACGGCCTTCCTATCGATGTGGATATCCAACACCGCGACGGTGATGATAATGGTCCCGCTGGTGCTGGCCGTGACATCACAGCTTCCCACCGAGGAGGCCGGTGGGCGAGGGCTGCGGCTCGCTCCGGCCCTGCTGTTGGGTGTGGCCTTCGCCGGCTCGGCCGGTGGGATGGCGACGCTCATCGGGTCACCGCCCAACGCCATCATGGCCGGCATCGCGGAGGCTTCCCTGGGCCGCAGGGTCGGGTTCGGCGAGTGGTTCGTCTTCGCCATACCGCTCACCGTGGTGCTCCTGGCGGCGATCTGGCTGCTGCTGGCGCTCATGATGCGCCGGTGCGGTGTGTGTCTGGCTCCGTCGGCTGCTGCGGCTGTCAGGAGGGAGAGGGAGGCTCTCGGACCCATGTCGCGGGCGGAGTGGCTGGTGCTGGCCGTCTTTGCCGCGGTGGCACTGGTGTGGGTGGCGCGCCCGTTCTTGCTGGAGGATGCCGTGCCCGCCCTCACCGATGGTATGGTGGCCGTCGCCGGGGCGATACTGCTTTTCATCATCCCTCAAGACCTGGGCAGGCGGCGGTTTCTTCTGCATTGGGAGGACACCAAGAACGTCAACTACGGGGTGCTCCTGCTGATGGGGGGTGGGCTCTCTCTGGCCGCCGCGTTCCAGAGCAGCGGGCTGGGCGACTATGTCGCGCAGCAGATGATCGCGCTGAGTGCGCTTCCGCGACCGCTTGTGCTGCTCATCCTGGCGGCGGCGACCATCGTCCTCACGAATGTGGCCTCGAACACGGCTATGGCCACCTTGCTCATCCCTATCGCTATCAGCCTGGGAGGCGTCCTCGGCGCCTCACCTCTGTCGCTCATGGCTACGGTGGCGGTGTCCGCGTCGGCGGCCTTCGTACTGCCGGTGGCCACGCCGCCCAATGCCGTAGTGTTCGCCAGCGGCGGAGTGACCGTGGGGCAGATGGCGCGGACCGGCGTGATCCTTAGCGTGATCGCGGCGCTCGTGGTGTCCGCCGTCTCGCTGTACTGGCTCCCGCTGGTGTTCAGATGAGAATGCCCTCCGCCGGATGAGCTCTCATGCTGGTGTGGTCAGCATGAGGCCCGCCCGGCGAAGGGCACCAAAGGATCTTATGCGTCTCCTGAAGTCAGGCGTCGCCTTACGCGCGGCCGATGACCAGCCTCAGCGGGTCGACTTCTTCGCGCAGGATGCGCAATTCGTCAGCGTGAGGCGGTTCGGTGCGGCCGCAGGCGGCGATGGCTGTCAATTCGAACCCGGTCTCGCTCTGCACCTTCTCCATGTCCACGCCCGGGTGGAGAGATTCCACCACCATGGCCCTGGTGTGGGGATCGAATCCCATCACGGCCAGGTCGGTGATGATCTTGTATGGTCCACCGTCGGGGAGTCCCACTGCCTCGCGGGCGCCGTCGCCACTCAGGAAGCCGGGCGAAGTGATGAAATCGCACTTCTCTACGAAGCGGGCCTTGCTGTGCACGGTCATGATCATGGTGCGCCAGCAGAGCGACGCGAAGTCATTGGCGCCCCCACTGCCCGGAAAGCGGACCTTGGGCTTGTAGTAGTCACCGATGAGGGTGGAGTTGATGTTGCCGTACTTGTCGATTTGGGCTCCGCCCAAGAACGCGTAGTCTACGAAACCCCGGCAGCAGGTGGTCATCATCTCCGACATGCCGGCCGCCATCACCGCACGGAAGAAAGTGGAAGAATCACCCACCGAGATAGGCATCTGGGGCAACTGAGGGGCCACGCCGCCGGCCTCAAAGAGGATGACGAGGTTGGGGGAGTGGAGTTTCTGCGAGAGCATCGCCGCGGCGCACGGGGCGCCGGTGCCGACGGCCACGGTCTTCCCGTCCTCGAGATACCGCGAGGCCACGCAGATCATCAGTTCCATCATGTTGTATTCGGTTGCCATCAGTCATAGCTCCTTCGCCACGAAGATCTGTCAGGCCTCGACAAAGTTCTCTAGTTTCTGAAGTTCTTCTATTCGTTTCAGACCACCGCAGCGCTCCAGGTACTCCTCGAAGCTGTTGACGCCGTAGATGTAGTGGTCGAGGAACTTCTCGAACTCCTCGGGGTCCTTCTCCACCTTCAGCCATTGGGCCAGGTGATCTTCATCGGAGAAGTAGAGATAGGGCATGTTGCCGGGATAGCTGCCGTAGGGCACTTCGATGACCGCGTCCACCAGGTAGAAGGGGATGGACGTGGCGGTGGGGTCATCACGGATGACGGAGTTGTTCACCAAGCGTTCGGTGGTGATGATGAGGCGCTTGGAGGCTCGGGCCAGTTCCAGGTCGGCCACCGAGATGCCGCGGATGACGCAGTTACCGTACATGTCGGCTTCGTGCACGTGGATGGCGGCGACATCGGGCCAGATGGCGGGCACGGCCGCGAACTTCTTGCCCGTGAAGGGGCACTCGATCATCTTGGCAGCCGACATCTTGAAGGTGTCGGTGCCCAGCATGCAGCGGACCAGAGCGAAGGGGACACCGTCGGCCGCAGCCTTGAGGCGAGCGTCGAGCGCGTAGTTGCTCCATTCGGTCACCTGCACTTCGCCCGATTCCAGGTAACGGCGGGCGTTGGCCGAGAGACCGCGGGCTTCCAGGCCCACGATGTAAGCCGAGTCCAAGCGGTTGAAGACCTTGCCGGCGCACAGGACCTGGAAGTCATGAGTGGAAGTGTGGCCCAGGAAGCCCAGGTTCTTCTTCCTCTGCCTGACGATCTCGTGGACGATGGCGTTGGGGATGCGGTTGGCCCCGAAACCGCCGATGGCCAGGTAGCAGCCATCGGGGACGAATCTCTCAACAGCCTCTTTCTCAGTCATGCGCTTGTCGACCAAGGCGCGGTTCTTCGTGCGGAAGAACTCCCTCGCCTTGTCCGGATCGGGATCCATGAAAAGAGGGTTGACTCCCTGATCCAGAACTTCCATATTCACTCCCCTAACGTACGTTTCGAGACGATAACCATGGCACGGCCCCGCGGCCGAGAAGGTCCAATCAGCAAAACTATCACATGGCTCCGGGCATGCAAGAGCGCATGCGGTTGTACGGCGTCAGAGCCGTCGAACCCTCGTGGAGGCGACCCGATGAGGCAAGATCCTCCGCATCACCTGCGGCGGCAAGGGGCAGACTACTGGCGAACGGCTCCGCGCCGATCGCCGGGCCGCGGGGTCGCTCTTCGCGAAGCTATCTTGCACGCGCTACTCAGCTTCCATGGCGGCGGAGCCGGCGCGGAGGTATGCTCGCGGGGAGGGACGAGCCCTTGCGCGTCCGCGCAGGGACGGGGTGGCGGCACGGGAGGACGGCATCGCGGAAGAACTCATACTGCGGTTCTTGAATGAGGCGGCGTTCGTGGAGGCCGGAGTGCACCGCGTGCCTGTGACCGAGCTGGCCGCCGCTATAGGGGCGCTGGTCGCGGAGTGTCGTGTCGTGGTCGTGGATGCAGCTCTGGACGAAGTGGCGGCTGTCATCGGTCGCAACGGTGGAGAGGTCGTCACGTCGGACGATCGGGGCGCCTCGGATCGCGGTTCCTCTTGGGAGGATGCCGATGCGGGGGTCGTGCTCGCCCTGGGTGCCATCGCGGACACAGGGACGGTAGTGGTGGGGCCCGGCACCGGCATGGAGGGGCTGGCCGCGGTGCTGCCACCGCGCAGCGTGCTGGTGGTCCCCGCCGACACCATCCACCCCGACCTGGTGTCGGCCCTGTCGTGGTTGGCTCCGCTGCTCGCCACTGCGGGCACCCGCGTGGCCTTCATCACTGGGCCTTCCCGCACCTCCGACATAGAGTTGACGCCGGTCGTGGGCGTGCACGGGCCGCTGCAGCTCGAAGTGGTGGTGGTAGATGGGTAGGGCGCATCGCGACCCGCGTCGCGATATCGGTCGCGAGATCGATGTGGCGCTGGCCGACCCCATCCTCAAGGAGGCCATGGGTCGGGCGCTCGGCACCATGCACACGCGGCGTCACGCGGCGATCCCCTCCCAGGAGTGGTTCGAGGAGCGTCGAGAGCGGGCCCGAGCTGTCAAGGACGAGGCGCTCGACCGCCAGAGTGAGCTCCTGGCGGAGTTCATCGGCAAGGCACGAGCAGCCGGGGCCATCGTCCAACAGGCGCCCGATGCCGCTGCAGCCCGCGCCTACATCTGCGACCTGGCCCGTCGGCGCGGCGTGGAACTCGTCGTCAAGTCGAAGTCCATGACCACCGAGGAGATCGATCTCGCGCATGCGCTCGAGCGGACGGGGGTGTGCGTGATCGAGACCGATCTGGGGGAGCGCATCATCCAGTTGGCCGGCGAACGCCCCAGTCACCTCGTGGCCCCCGCCATCCACAAGAACAAAGAGGAGATCATCCGCCTCTGTTCTGAGAAGATGGCCCCGGTGTGCCCGCCCACCGACGCCGAGGGGCTCACTCGGCTGGTGCGGGGCGAGCTGCGCGAGACCTTCCTGAGAGCGGGGATGGGTGTCACCGGTGCCAACTTCGCCATCGCCGAGACGGGGTCCATCGTCATCGTGGAGAACGAGGGCAACGCGAGCCTCACCACACTCCTGCCGCCCATCCATGCGGCGGTGGTGGGCAGGGAGAAGCTCATCCCTCGCCTTGCCGACCTGGCCGTGTTCCTGGAGTTGCTCCCACGTAGCGCGTCGGGGCAGAAGATGACCGGTTATGTGTCGCTGCTCACGGGCCGGCAGGCGTCACCGTTGCTCGGGCGTCCCGGCATGGAGCGCGAGTTCCATCTGATCATCCTCGACAACGGTCGCTCGGCCGCGCTCGATGATCCCGGGTTGCGCGAGATCCTGCGCTGCATCCGCTGCGGGGCCTGTCTCAATGCGTGTGCACCATACTCCCTGGTGGGCGGGCATGTGTTCGGCGGTGACCCGTATCCCGGCGGCATCGGTTGCGCGTGGACCTACGTGACCAAGGGCCATGCCCAAGCGCGGGAGTTCAACGGTCTGTGCACCACCTGTTCGCGCTGCACTGAGGTGTGTCCGGTGAAGATAGACATTCCGTGGGTGAACACTCTGGTGCACCAGCGCAACAACCGAGAGTTCGGCAGCGGCCTCCGCGAGCGCAGCTTCGCCCGCACCGACCTCATGGGGAAGGGTCTGAGCGCTCTAGCGCCGGTGAGCAACGCGGTGCTGCGGAGCGGGCCTGGGCGGCTGGGGCTGGCCGCCTTCGGCGTCGACGGCGCCCGTCCGCTGCCGCGCTACGAACGGACCACGTTCCGTGCGTGGTGGCGGCAGCGGGGCAAAGGGAGCCAGGCGGAAGAGGTGGCGGAGACCAAAGAAGCGCCACGGGTAGCGCTCTTCGTCGACTGCTTCACCAACCACAACCTGCCCCAGGTGGGCAGTGCCGCGGTCGAGGTCCTGGAGGCTGCTGGAGTGGATGTGGCTGTTCTCGGCAACCGCTGCTGTGGCCGGGGCGCCATGAGTCAGGGGCTGCTTGACAAACCACGGCAGTGGGCGGCCGAGAATCTTCCGATCCTTGAAGGTGCCATCGCCGAGGGCCACGAGGTGCTGTTCATCGAGCCATCATGTCTCTCTGCGATACGCGACGATTACACGCGCCTGCTGGAGGGCACCTCGTGGGCCGGGCGACGCCTGGAGCGGGTCCAGGCGCGCTGCTACGACATCGCTGAGTTCTTGGTGCTGCTCCACAGGGCGGGACGGCTGGAGCTTGGTCTGCAGCCGCTTACCGAGACGTTCGTCGTCCACGGCCACTGCCATCAGAAGAGCTTGGGCCTTGGGTCGTTCTCCGGCGAGCTACTGCGCCTCATCCCGGGCGTGACGGTGCACGAGGTGGAGGCGCTTTGCTGCGGATTGGTGGGCTCCTTCGGCTACAAGAAGGAGTATGCCGCTCTCTCTCGGGCGATAGGGGAGAGGCTCTTCGAGGAGTTGGCCCGCTTGCCGGGCGACGTCGTCACCTGCGGTATCTCGTGTCGCTCGCAGATCGAGATGGGTACGGGCCGACGCGTGGCCCATCCCGTGGAGGTGCTGGCACGAGCCCTGGGCGGGTCCACTAGCCTCTGCGATAGGGCGTGACCGGCTCGAGGTCCGGTTCCTCCCGCGGATCGTTGACGGCGGTGGCCATGCCGGCGGTGCGCCGGTCTTGCCCGCCAAGCTGCGCGGCCACATCTCTCTTCGTCGGCCGGAACTGGGTCTCGTAGAGCTCGGCGTACAGTCCTCCGGCGCGCACGAGTTCCTCGTGGCGGCCTCGCTGGACGATGCGGCCTTCATCGAGTACCAGGATCTGGTCGGCGTCGCGCACCGTCGAGAGCCGGTGGGCGATGACCAGCGATGTCCGACCAGAGAGCGCCGTCTTGAGGGCTCGCTGCACCAGTCTCTCCGACTCGGAGTCCAGGTGCGCGGTAGCCTCGTCGAGCACCACTACGTCGGGAGCCTTGAGCAGCAGCCGGGCGATGGCGATGCGCTGCTTCTCACCCCCGGAGAGGCGGTAGCCGCGGTCGCCCACCAGCGTGTCGAGGCCGTCGGGCAGACTGTCGACGAAGGGGAGGATCTGCGCGGCGGCGAGTGCCTCGCGCAGCTGTTCCTCGGTCGCATCTGGCCGGGCGTAGAGCAAGTTGGCACGGATGGTGTCGTGGAACAGGTGCGGGTCTTGAGCCACCACGCCCACCACGTCGCGCAGCGAATCGGCTGTCGCCGCGCGCACGTCGATACCCGCGATCTCCACCGAGCCGGCCGACACGTCGTACAGGCGGGGGAGCAGCTGGCTGAGAGTGGTCTTGCCCGAGCCGGACGGCCCCACCAGGGCAACCAACTGCCCGGGCTCGGCCCGGAATGAGATATCGAAGAGCACATCCTTGCGCTGCCCCCCGGCCGTCGAGGCGACCGTCTCGAGAGAGGCGAGCGAGACCTCGTCGGGCGCGGGATAGCTGAAGGAGACCTGCCGGAACTCGACGGAAGCGGGGCCGCGGGGGATGGGCACGGCATCGGGCGCTTCTGCGATGGAAGGCTTGAGGTCGAGCACTTCGAAGATGCGCTCGAACGATACCAGCGTGGTCATGACGTTCACATGCATGTTGGAGAGAGCCGTGAGCGGAGCATAGAGCCGGCCCAGATATGCCGCCAGCGCGACAAGAGTGCCGACATCGAGGGCGCCTTCCACCGTCAGCAGGCCACCCCAGCCATAGACCAGAGCGGTGGCCAGCGACGCCGTCAGCATGAGCGCTACGAAGAACACCCGGGCGTACATGGCCTGGGTCACGCCGATGTCGCGCACCCGCCCGGCACGCCGGCGGAACGACGCATCCTCGTCGACCGGACGTCCGAACAGCTTCACCAGCAGCGCGCCTGCCACGTTCAAGCGCTCCACCATGATGGCGTTCATGTCGGCGTTCAGGTCGTACTTCTCGCGCATGATGGTCTGCAGCCGCCGCCCCAACCAGCGCGCGGGCAGCACGAACACGGGGAGGAGGACGAGGGCGACCAGCGTGAGCTTCCAGGAGAGCACGAACATGGCGACCAGCACCAGGGTGACGCTGATGAGGTTCCCCACCACGGTGGACAGCACGTCGGTGAACGATTGCTGCGCCCCGAGCACGTCGCTGTTCAGGCGGCTCACCAGGGCCCCGGTCTGGGCCCGCGTGAAGAAGGCGACAGGGAGGCGTTGCACGTGCGAGAAGACACGCGTGCGGAGATCGTACACCAGTCCCTCGCCCACGCGGGCGGATAGGTAGCGCTGCCCCAGCGAGGTGATCGCGTCCACGAGAGCGAGGCCGGCCACGACGAGCGCTAGCATGACGATGAGGCCGGTCTGCCGACCGACGATCCCTTCATTGATGATGTGTCGGTAGATGAGGGGATTCGCCGCGCCGATGACGGCGCTGAGTATCACCAGCGCCAGGAAGGCCGCCAGCGCCGACTTATGCGGTGCGGCGAAGTCGAGCACCCGCCGGGCGGTACCGGCGGCCACCTTGCGGCCCTTCACCTCACCGGACTGGCGCATAGAGCGCACCACTTGTCCACCCATCGGCTGCATCAGACGGCCTCGGTGACCAGCATCAGTAGACGCAGGAGTTCGCTGCGATCTGAGGGTCCCAGGGGTGCGAACAGACTTTCCGCGCTTCGCCTGCGCTGCGCGGCGAGCCGGGAGATCAGATCGGCGCCGTCAGAGGTGGCCGACACTCTGATGGAGCGGCGGTCGTCCGGATCGGGCGTCCGTTGCACGAATCCCGCCTCTTCGAGTCCGTCCACCCGGGCGGTGGCCGTGCGGGGCACTATCTCCAGGGTTTCGGCCAAGTCGACCATGCGCATGGGGCCGTGCTCCACGAGCACACGGAGCGCTCGGGCTTGAGCGAACGTGAGACCGTGCGGGGCAAGCTCTGCACGCTCGCTCCTGCGCAGGCGCCAGGAGGCTCGGGTGAGGGCCTCCGCGAGCCTCTCCGGCGTCTCGTCTCCGGGCTGGGCCGCCTCCAGTGGTGGTCCGGTCTCAAGGTCGGTGTCGTGCGCCATGTCTCAAACTCCTCTGTAGCGCGCCCATGCTCGGCGGGCCCGGTATCTATCCAGATGTGCGCTTATGAGGAGTCTAGCACATTATGAGTTTAACTCAGTAATAGCCGTCAACACAACGAAGGCCTTGTGAGGCCGTGACCTCACTGTGGCATCAGCAGTTGCGGCACAGACCTCGCGCTGCCAGGAGTATGGGATCCCACACCATGGAGAACGGGGGCGCGTAGGCCAGGTCAAGAGTGGCCACGTCGTCGACGGTCATACCGGCCTGCAGCGCGGTCGCCAGCACGTTGATGCGCATGGCTGCACCTGCTCCTCCGACGATCTGTCCTCCCAGCAGACGCCCGCTGCCCACCTCGGCGATGAGCTTCACCGTCATAGGCTGGACGGTCGGGTAGTAGCGGGTGGCGGTCTGCGCCTCGGCCTTGCCGACGGCGAACTCGATGCCGGTGCCCTGGAGGTCGGTCTCCGACACCCCGGTGTGTGATATTTCCACCGGGCCGGCCTTGGTGATGGTGGTGCCGAACGTGCCTGGGTACGCCATATCCCCGCCGGTGAGGTTCGTGCCGGCCACGCGCCCTTGCTTGCTCGCGATGGTGGCCAGAGACGTCCAGTAGGGCTGCCCAGTGGCCAGTTGCACGGTCTCCACACAGTCACCGGCCGCCCAGATACCGGCGGCGGGGGTACGCATGTGGTCATCGACCTTGATGGCTCCCTTGACTCCCAGCGGCAGACCGGCCTCACGGGCGAGATCGGAGTTAGGCGTGACGCCGGTCGCCACGATCACCAAGTCGGCAGGAAGGGTCCTCTCGGAGGTCACCACAGCCGTCACTCGACCCTGGTCTTCTTCGAAGCCGGTCGCGGCTTCTCCTGGATAGAGGTGTATCCCCATCTCGTTGAGGGCCTCCGCCACTTTGTCGCCCATGTCGGGGTCCAAGGAGCGCATGAGGGAAGGAGCTCTCGCCACGAGGCTGACGTCCACATCCCAACGGTGGAAGGTCTCGGTCAGCTCCACTCCGATGTAGCCACCGCCCACTATCACCACCCGTGTCGGGCGCTCGGTCTCCATGAGCTGCCGTAGAGCCTGCGCGTCATCCAGCGTGCTCACCGTGTAGATGCCTTTCGCCTCCACGCCGGGCAGGTCGGGACGCACAGGCCTCGCTCCCGTGGTGATGAGCAGGTGGTCGTAGGGTTCCTCGTATTCCTGCCCGGTTTCCAGGTTCCGAACGACTACACGTGCCTCGTCCGGCCGGATGGCGATCACCTCCTGGCGGATGCGCACCTCGATGTCCTGCTTGGCGCCGAACTGCTCGGGAGTCCTGATCACGAGCTTAGGGAGCGCGTCGATGAGGCCGCCCACGTAGTATGGGATGCCGCAGGCCGCATACGACACGTGGTTGCCCTTCTCAAAGGCCAGGATCTCCAGGTCCTCTCGTCCGCGGCGGGCCTGGGAGGCCGCGGTCATCCCCGCTGCGTCGCCCCCGATGACAATCAGTCGCTCTCTGCTCATGGCGCCCTCCCGGACTCCCGTGTCGTCGTACGAGTGGGCCCTTGCCCACGTGTCTACCATGATAGACAGATATTGGGCCGGCGGTAGACTGAGGGCAAGACGCGACTCCATGTGATCTGCGCGCAAGCGCCAACAGCGAACTAGAATGTGCGTTACTATCGATAACATGGTCGATCGTCTCCGCACCTCCTGGATCTCACCTGCTGCGCGCGGGTTCATCATGCTCGCCGTCATGCAGTTGGCCTACGGTTTCGCCAACAGCGCCAGCAACAGCACGGTCACCAACTTCTTCGCAGAGGTCCTGCATTTCAGTGGGCCGCAGTTCGGCTACATGACGGCCATCCGAGAATTGGGCGGTCTTACGCTGATCTTGCTCATGGCGCTCCTCTATCGGGTGTCGCTGCAATGGTTGACGGCCGGGGCCATGTTCTTCTTGGGCGTCGGCTACGCCTTGCACGGGGTGGCCACCAACTTCGTCACCCTCATACCCTGGCTCCTCATGAGCAGCTTCGGTCTGCATACGGTGCTGCAGACCCAATACTCCCTGGGAATGAGCTTGACCACCCAGGAGAAGAGCGGACGCGTACTGGGGCGCATGAACGCCTACGCGCAGGTGGGCACGTTCTTGGCTCTCATCGTGGTCTTCCTGGTCTTCCAGTTCAAAGTGTTCTCATACGTGCCCACGTTCATCGTCATGGGAGTGGTGGGTGTCGTCGGAGCCATCGCCATCGTCCGTTTCCCCAACCTGCACGAGGGAGAGCCGCGGAAGGTGCTGCCCCAGCGCCAGCGCATCGTGTGGCGCAGGGATTACCACTATTTCTATTGGATGAACCTCCTGGACGGCGTACGTCAGCAGATCTTCTTCTCTTTCGGGCTCTGGGTGCTGGTGAACCGTTTCGGGCTCACCGTGGCCCAGATCTCGCTCCTGCTGATGATCGTCACCTTTGTCGCCATCTTCTCGTCGTCGTATCTGGGCCGACTCATCGACCGGCTGGGCGAGCGGAGCTTCCTCCAGGGCATCAATATCGGCTACGTGGTGGCCCTCGCCGGCTACGCCCTGGCGGGGGACGTCTACCTGGCCTGCTTCTTCTACGTCGTCTATTCGTTCATCGCTCCCTTCTCCAGCATCGGGGCGTCGACCTATCTGCGTAAGATCGCGGTGCCCGAGGATGTGGCTCCCAGCTTGGCCATGGGGGTGACCATCCTGCACGCCACAGCTGTGGTGGTGCCCGTGGTGGCAGGGATCATCCTCAATTTTGTCGGCTATCAGATTCCCTTCTTCATCGCCTGCGGCGCCGCGCTCGTGGCGGTGGCGGTGACTCACCGCCTGAATCCGCAGGCCCAAAGGAGCGCTGCCCGTGTGGCGTTGGATGAGGCCGTCCTGGCGCAGCGGGCGGTTGGAGTGCCTGTGGGCGAGGTGACTGCCCAGAATCCCTGAGAGAAAGAAGCTGCAATCGGCCGCCATGCGGCTGGGTTGACCGCGAAGGGGGATGACCATGGCATATGAGTGTGAGTTGAGAGAGCAGGCGGCGCAGCCGGTGCTGGTCGTCCGCACACGCACTCCGCTGGAGGGGCTTCCGCAGGCACTCGCCGAGGCCTACGCGGCAATCGGGCGCTACTTGGCGCTGTCGGGCGGGCGGCGGGCGGGAGCTCCGTTCGTGGTCTACCACAACATGGACATGCAGGACCTCGAGGTCGAGATCGGCTTCCCGGTGACCAAGCGTCTGAAGGGTACCGACACCATCCGTTCCGGCGTCATCCCGGCGGGCACCTACGCCGTGTGTGTCCACGAGGGACCCTATACCGAGTTACATCAGGCCTATGCCGCACTCACAGAATGGATGACCGGGAACGGCCATCAGCATGCGGGGCCGAGTTACGAGATGTATCTGAACGACCCCTCTCAGACCGCGCCCGATAAGCTCCTCACCCAGATAGCTTTCCGTCTGGAGCAGTGAAGAGAGTCTGGCGCCGAGACCGGATCTGCAGAGGCGCCTGGACTCTCGCCAGGTCGGCCTCACTCACGTTGGTGATGATGGTCCTGCTGGGGACTCTGCTGCTTGCGGGGTGCGGGTCGGGGGGCCTGACGGGCGCCGGGCCCGGCACTACCGCGACAGGCGGAGGCGCGGCGACCACCGGTCCGGCGACGGACGATGCGCAGTTCGCCCAGGCTTTCGCCGACCGCGCTCAGGATGTGTCCGTACAGGGCCGGGGTACGGTGGTGCGGCTTCTCGACGACGACACCAGCGGTGACAGACACCAGCGTTTCATAGTGGGACTCGCGTCTGGGCAGACCCTCCTCATCAGCCACAACATCGATGTGGCTCCTCGCGTGGCATCGTTGAAGGTGGGAGATGTGGTGGTCTTCAAGGGTGAGTATGCGTGGAACGAACAGGGTGGCATCGTCCACTGGACGCACCACGACCCCGATGGGAGCCACGAGGGCGGCTGGATCGAGCACGAGGGCCGAAGGTACGAGTAGCTGCCGGCTCAGTCCGATGCCATGTGGAAATCGGCCCAGGTGCCGCAACGGTCGCGATACTCGAAGTGCCGGTCGTGATCGGCCCAGACCCAGAAGGGAGCATGGGCCGCCTTGACGTTGGAGAGGAAGGGCATGGTGACATTCTCCAGACGCACGGGGCTGCCGTCGGGGCCCGTGGTGAGTTCCATGCGCATGCGGCCGGTGGGCATGGTGAACTCGACGGCGTTCTCACCCTCGTCCACCGTGATGGGCACATAGTGGACGCCGAGCACCCGTTTCATCAAGACGCCTCCCAAAGCCTCCAGTGCCAGCGTATCCAGGACGGCCCGTTGCTCAGCGGTTACCCGGTCGTCGATGTAGATGGCGCCCTCGGATCCCTTGCTGGACACTTCGGCGTAGGTGGCGTAGGGGAGGTCTCCCATGTAGATGGCGGTCACGCCGGACAGATCGACGCCGGCTGCGTTGCCTTCCGTCACTCTGAACACCATGAAATACCGACAACCGCCCTCTTTGTCCCTGCCGAAGTAGTAGGGGCAGTGGCCTTCGGAGGCGCAGGTCTCGTGATAGACGCCTCGTACCATCCATGCCGGGGAAGAGCCCATGAACGACCTCCTTGTCACCGCGTTCGACAGTCTTGATCCCACTCTAGCCAAGAATGAGGTAACGCGCTCATACTCTTGAGAGAGGGGTTTGTCTGGCGTACACCCAGGGGTATACGAGCTCGGGAATCTACGAAGGAGGAGACATGCTCGACGAACGTGTGCAGGACGCCATCAACGATCAGATCAACTTCGAGCTCTACAGCGCCTACATCTACTATTCCATGCAGTCCTGGTTCGAGAGCGAGGGCTTCTCAGGGATGGCCAACTGGATGGCCGTGCAGGTCAAGGAAGAGATAAGTCACGCGCAGATCATGTTCGACTACGTGAACGAGCGTGGGGGTCGGGTGGTGCTCAAGGGTATCGACGGCCCCAACAACGACTGGGAGTCTCCTCTCCACATCTTCGAGACCGCGTGGGAGCACGAGCAGATCGTCACGGGGCGCATCCACAAGATCATGGATCTGGCCCTGGAGATCAAGGACCACGCCACCACGCAGTGGCTGCAGTGGTTCGTGGCTGAGCAGGTGGAGGAGGAAGCCGCCGCGTCTGAGATCGTTGCCAAGTTGAAGTGGGCGAAAGACGCACCGGGCGTGCTCTTCCAGGTGGACAGTGAACTGGGGACGAGGGTGTTCAACCTGCCCTCGCCTCTGGCGACGGCCGAATAGTCGGGACACAAAACGGGCGGCGCGGCTGATGCCGCGCCGCCCCGCGAAAGGTCGGTCTGCCGTCAGGACTGGTGTCTCTCCAGGGAGCCTCTTGCGATACTGAGCAGGATGGCGGCGCAGCATACGGCGAGCAAGGTCGCACTGTCTGCGAGGCGGATCAAGTCACCTATGAGCGACGCCACCAGCACGAAGACGATCCCGCCGATGCCACCGACGATCCCAAGAGCACCACGCGTCGATCTCACCGCCCGCACCATCCTCTCTTTCGCAGGAGGCCAACTGAGAACAGGTTACACGCGCTCGGTCATTCTCCTACATGAGCTTCCAGAAAGACAAGGCGGAGCGACCAGATACGACGGGGTGCTGGGCACCAGCCCGACTATCGTCCGCTCGCTCGTCTGAAATCGATGAACCCTCGCCACACGTCCACGGACGTGAGTTGCACCTCCAGCCTCTGGCCGACGTCCACGCCGGCGAAGCCTTCGCTCAGGCGGCCTTCCACAGGTATCTCGAGCAAGCGCACCCAGGTCCCTTTGGGGGCCGCGCCGGTGACGATCGCGCGGAAACGTTCCCCGATGCGCGGGGCCAGCAGCAAGGTGGCGGCGGACTTGCCCACTTGGCGTTCGACCTTGTTCGCGGCGTCCTCCTGCTTGGTGAGATGGGAGGCGAGTCCCTCGAGGCTTTCGGCGTCATAGGGTGGGGGCGAGCCGGCCAGTGCCGCCTTGAGCAGGCGCTGGGTCACCAGGTCGGCATAGCGACGATTGGGCGCGGTGGAATGGCCGTAGTCTTTGACAGCCAGGCCGAAATGACGCGGGCCGGTCTCGTCCGGACGAGTGGCTGTGTACTCGCCAGGCCCCAGGAGCTTCACCACCGACAATGAGATGTCGGGGAAGCGCACGGGGTCCTTGTGGCTCACGCTGGCCAGGAACTCCTCCAAGGCCTCGGAATCGGGCTCTCCAGGCAGGGCGAAGCCATGCTCGGCCGCCAACTCCACGATGCGCTCCCAGCGCCGGGGTGTACGGACCATCCGCCTGATGGAGGGGAAGCCATGGTCGGAGAGGAAACGCGCCGTCACTCCGTTGGCGGCGATCATGAAGTCCTCGATGATATCTTTGGCCCGGTTCTGGTCGTTCTCCTTGAGTTCCCGGATGCTGTCGCCTTCGAAGACGGGACGCGCCTCGATGGTCTGCAGATCGAGCGCTCCCTGTGCGTGTCGCAGGATCTTCATGCGCTGCGCTGCCCGATCCTGGGTGCGCAGGTTGTCGGCCAGTCCTGGGACGGTGCGGATGCCGTCGGGTTCGGCCTCGTCGCCGTCCAACCAGGCCGCCACCCTGTCGTAGGCCAGCTTGGCTTTGTTGAGCACACGTCCGCGGTAGACGTCAGACCTGCGGAGCGAGCCGTCGGATGCCACCTCCATCTCCACCACCACCGCCAGTCGCTCTTCCCCGAGGTTGAGTGAGGTCAGGCCGGTGGAGAGCCGCTCGGGCAGCATGGGGAAGATCTTGGCTGCCGTGTAGACCGAGGTGGTGTTGTGGCCGGCGTGCTCGTCGATGGCCGATCCCCGGCTCACCAGAGCGTCGACATCGGCGATGGCCACGCGGATGCGCACGCAACCGTCGGGGCACTCCTCGGCCACCGTGAGCTGGTCGAGGTCCAGGGAATCGTCGTTGTCGATGGAACACCAGGGCAGGGCGCGTAGGTCTTCCACGGGAGCCCCGTCGGGACCATCCGGAGACGCAGGGGCAGGGATGGCCTCGGTCTCGCTCTCCACGGCAGGAGAGAACTCAGGCAGCAGACCTCGCTCGAGCATGGCTCGGTGTGCGATCTGCTCGAGGAGGGCGCGATCGTGCGTTTCATCCACGACGGGTCTCATGTGCGGCTCCTGTAGGTGGGGCGAGGCGAGTGTAGCAGGATGCCCAGCCCCCGGCACCGAATCGCACGCAGCGGCTCGCACCCGATGTCAGAACGAGGCGGGATCGTGCGCCGGGACGGTGGCCGGCGCTGCCGACTCTTGGACCGGCAGCCATTCGGAGCCTGGCGCGGGCGCCTGTGGCTCCGGGTGAGCCGCCTGCTCACCCGTGGCGGACGTGGTGGGGGTGCTGTCCCAGCTGGTGTCCAGCCGCACACCACCATCCAGAGGCTCCGTTTGTGGGGCTGTCTGCGAGGCTGCGGCAGTCGCTGCCGTGGGATCCACTCTGACCGTGATCGGTACGACGTACTGGAAATAGACGGCGGTCATGCCGGTGTAGGTCACTGTGATGAGTGCCGACGGCCTGTAGACGCCCGGGTCTAGACGCAGCTTGAGTCTGAGGTTGGCCTGCAACTTCTCACCCGACGACACGTTCACCGGGTTGGGCGTACCGTTGTCCTTGCCCACTTCTCGAAAACCCAGCCCTTGGATGGGCTGCTCTCCGGTGACGGGATCGGGCAGAAACGTGGCGGCGACGGCGATGGACGAACCCACTGGGAACGTGGCAGCCGCTTCGATGGTGAACACCCGCCCGAGTTGCACGTTGTTGTCGGGCGCATATACACCCAGATCGACCTGGAGGCCGTCATCAGCACCGGTGGCAGCCGGGACGGCCGGCGCCGACGGGGATCGCCTATGCGCGTACCCGTCAAGGCCGTCGGGGTCGGTGGACTCAGAGTACAGATGCAGCCAGTGGCTGACAGTGTCGGTGGTCGCCCTGATGCTTGATCGGCTGGTGCTGGTGAACGAGGCCGCAGAGGCAGGCAGAAGAGTGCCGAGCATCACCACGCCGACGATCAGTCCCAGCAGTGTCCAGCGGCGCATGGTCGCTCCTCATCTACCTTGTCCTGCGCCGCGGCCCGGCGACGGTGAGAGCGGCAAGCAGCCCCGTGGTCGCACGAGTCCCGTTCGGCGCGCGCGTTCCTTCGCCGGACGCATCCCCCGCTTCATCCTGTTCCGCATCCTCAGAAACCTCGCCAGCCTTGCGCCAGAGGTGCACGAACAGCATGAAGGTAAGAAGCAGTGCCAGACCCACGAGCAGGATGGTGCGAATGAGTCGGGTGCCGAACATCAGCAGCACGTATCCCACGTAGGGGACCTGGAACACGTACCTCACCTGGACTTCGCGGTCGAGGGTGAATGTCCATGGGTCGACGGTCGCGTTCGCATCGCCCTTCGTCTGGAACAGAGGAACGCCGTCACTCTGCGGCTCGATGGATACGATGCGGTGTGTCACCAGATCCCCCCTGCCGGGAGGCTGATACGTGATGACGTCACCCACCTGCAGGTCGTCCACTGGGACTATCCTGGCGACGCTCAGGGCGCCTTTGTGGATGGTGTCCTCCATGCTGCCGCCGGTGATGGTGTAGGTGCGGTAGCCGAGCAGGAACATCACGACACAGGCGACGATGATCGCACATACCACGAACGTGCCGGTCCAACGCAGTGTCGTCCCCACAAGGTCTCGGTCGGCGGCCTTCTGGGCACGGAGTCTGTCGACCCGGCGCTGGTTCTCGGGGGGGTCGATGTGGTTCGCGACCGTGGCGTGCGCGGTGGTGCCTGTCATTGAGTCACCGCCGTGAAGGTCATCTGCATGGTGGTGGAAGCCCCCTGGAGACTTGGCGAAGCTGTGTTCAGCGGGAAGGCGAGTGTGAAGCGGTAGTCTCGTGTCTCACCAAAGGCCAGCGAGCCCAGGGATGTCGATTCAAAATCGGCGAGGATCCCACTCCAAAGCAGCGCAGGGTTCGCGGTCACGTCTTCGATGCGCAGCGTCAGCACACTGGACAATCCGTTGGAAGGCGTGCTGTCGACCAGAGATTCTTTGGCCACCGTGCAGCCTGCCGTGAAGTCACCTTGGTTGGTGAGTGCGAGGGTCCCTGCAAGGGACTGGCCCGGTCGCAGACGATCGGCATCCAAGACACAGGAATCACCGGACGAGTTGATCACTGTGAGAGTGCCGGCGGAAAGGACGTTGCCTGGGTTGCTGCTGTTCGTGAAGAACAAGGCCTCTGAGGTCGACACGAGCCCCGTAAGGACGCAGAGCCCGATGAGGACCGCTATGCCCACGATCGACCGGATGGCGGAAAGCCGGCCGAGAGCCGGCTTTCCGCCCCGCGGGCGCCGCCAAGCGCGGCGCCCGTAGTCCCGGGACTCCGTTCCCGGCCTATGTGGCCAGGCCTGCTCCATCACGGTGTGGTGACGATCTCGTATTCGGCGTCGTCAGTCTGCACTTCCAGCCAGTCGTAGTCCACGCTGACCGTGGCTCCCTTGTACTGGTTGTCGCCTTGCTCCGGACCTGCCGGCGTACTCCCCTTCGGGAAGGAGACCACAAACTCGTATGTGCGATCCTCACCCGCCTCGAAGGTCCCCAGATCGATGGAGTCACCGCCCAGGTCGAGGCCGCCGGCGTAGATCTCGTCTCCGTCCTCCTCGATGGCAAGCGTCAGGACGTCGCCCAACTTGCCATCCTTGGCTCCGGCCGGGCTGCTGTAGTCGCTTGCGCTGAGGCTGAACTCTCCATCCAGGTCACCGTCGTTCGTGATGACCACGGTGCCGGTCACGGTGTCGCCCGGCTTCATCTTCTCCACCTGCAGGATGGCGGACCCGTCCTTGCTGTTGCTGTGAGTGAGGTTCCCGGCCGTGAATGTGTTCGCCGGGTTGGCCGACGTGGCCGTGAAGACGGCTCCCGAGGCCAGTACCGTGGCGGCGGCGATCGCCACCATGGCCACAGGCAACAACAGCAAGAGTCTCCGCCGTTTCTTACGTGTCTGATGTGCATCGTGTCGCTGCATGTCCGATCCTCCGTTCGTCTGTTGACTATCCCCCCGATGAGCGGGCTCGGACCATCCCAGGACGGGCGTCTCGTCACCGTTTCTCTCTCGGTCGGAGCGAACTATCGGCAGCGGATGCACGGTACTGGAGGGGTATTTTCTCCTTTATGAACGGGTGTTTGCCGAGCTTCACTGGAGAGCGCGAAGGTGTACCTTGGCAAACCCGGGGGGGTAAGGGATTTCCATCGATCTTCGCTGACCACAGAGGTCTGATGGGTCGCGAGCCGCGGGTATTGGTAAGATGCCAGAGTCGTGACCAGCGAGGGACCCTGCGTGGCAGGGAGCGAGAGTGAGGAGTGCAGATGACCGCGGCACCAGGCGCCATGTCCGAACCCGATGCCACTCGAGTGCAGCAAGAGCCGGCTGAGCGCCAGGACTTCCTTCGGGAGATCGTCCAGCAGGACCTGGCCGAGGGGCGCATACAGCAGGTGGTCACCCGTTTTCCTCCCGAGCCCAACGGCTATCTGCACATCGGTCACGCCAAGTCCATCTGCCTCAACTTCGGCATCGCCCGTCAGTACGGGGGGCAGTGCAATCTGCGCATGGACGACACCAATCCCACCAAAGAAGACGTGGAGTACGTCGACTCCATCACCACCGACGTGAAGTGGCTCATCGATGGGTGGGCCGATCATTGCCTGGGTTTGAAGCCGGTGGGCGGGGTGGCCCGCGTCCAGCAGGTGAACGGGGCGGAAGACTTCCATCTGCCCGGTGTCATGCCGGCCGAGGCGGCGGTGTGCCCCGATGTGGCGCTCGAGCCGTTCTACGCCTCCGACTACTTCGAGCCTTTGTATCGATATGCACTGCAGTTGATCGAGAAAGGCAAGGCCTTCGTGTGCGACCACACGCCGGCTGAGGTGGACGAGATGCGCGGAGCCCCCGACCGTCCCGGGCAGGAGAGCCGCTATCGCGATCGCTCGGTTGAAGAGAACCTCGATCTGTTCCAGCGCATGCGCGCCGGTGAGTTCCCCGACGGCGCCCGTACTCTGCGGGCCAAGATCGACATGGGGGCCCCCAACGTGTGGCTGCGCGACCCCGTGCTCTACCGCATCCGGCACGCGTCACACCATCACACCGGCGACGACTGGTGCATCTATCCCATGTACGACTTCGCCCACGGCTTGAGCGACTACATAGAGGGCATCACGCACAGCATCTGCACCCTCGAGTTCGAGGTACACCGGCCTCTGTACGAGTGGATCCTGGAGGCGCTCGACCTTCCCCGGGTCCATCCGCGCCAGCGCGAGTTTGCGCGCCTGAACGTCACCTACACCATCATGAGCAAGCGTAAGCTGCTGCGGTTGGTGCAGGAGGGTCACGTCCGGGGTTGGGACGATCCCCGCATGCCCACCATCTCCGGCATGCGCCGGCGGGGCTATCCGGCCGAGGCCGTCCGTGCCTTCTGCGACCGCATCGGCGTGGCGAAGCGCGAGAACATGGTGGAGCTGGGGTTGCTGGAGCATTTCGTGCGCGACGATCTCAACCGCCGTGCGCCCCGGGCGATGGCCGTGCTGCGGCCGCTCCGCCTGGTTCTTGAGAACTATCCCGAAGGTCAGGTGGAGGAGTTCGAGACCGTCAACAACCCCGAGGATGCCGGAGCGGGAACGCGGAAGGTGCCGTTCTCGCGCGTGCTCTATATCGAGCGGGACGATTTCCGCGAGGTGCCGCCGCCCAAGTACCATCGCCTGAGTCCAGGGGTGGAAGTCAGGCTGCGCTCTGCCTACCTGGTCACCTGCACAGACGTGGTCAAGGATCCTGACACGGGTGAAGTGGTCGAAGTGCGGGCCACCTACGATCCAGCCACGCGTGGCGGTGACACGCCCGACGGACGCAAAGTGAAGGCCACCATCCACTGGGTGTCGGCTGCGCACGCTGTCGACGCCGAGGTGCGCCTGTACGACACGTTGTTCACGGTGGAGAACCCCGACGACGTGCCCGAGGGACAGGACTTCACCGCCACGCTCAACCCGGCCTCGCTGGAGGTGTTGCGGGGCTGCAAGCTGGAACCGTCGCTGGCTGAGGCGGCGCCGGGGGCGCGCTACCAGTTCGAGCGCTTGGGCTACTTCTGTGTGGACGCCGAGGACTCGCGCCCTGGCGCGCTCGTGTTCAACCGCACGGTCACGCTCAAGGACGCCTGGGCCAAGATAGAGAAGAAGCAGGGGACGGCACCGAGGCCGTGAGCGGGCTGCTTCAGACCTGACGCCTCGGGGCGCAAGCGCCCCGAGGCTGCGCTGAGCGGCCGGCGATGGTACACTCTGCGCACACCGCATTCGTTGCCCGATGGTGTAACGGCAGCACGACTGACTCTGGATCAGTTAGTCGAGGTTCAAATCCTCGTCGGGCAGCCACTTCTTCTTCGTGTCGCCAGTTCCGGGGCCTCCTGCTTGTGCGCTCACGAGCCTGCGGTCCATAATCGACCCGCCATGGACACGTCACGACACATCCGGTGGGACCCCGTGGAGCCTGCGGTGGATATCCGCTCCTTCACCATGGCCGACTATGACGCTGTGCGTGCCTTGTGGCGCGACACAGGCTTACCCTTCCGCCCCGAGGGCAGGGACGCCCGCGGGGCCGTCGAGAGCCAACTCGCGGGAGATTGCGCCGTCTACCTGGTGGCCGTAGTGCCCGAGACGGCTGAGTTGGTGGGCGTCGTCTTCGGCACTCACGACGGTCGCAAGGGCTGGATCAACCGTTTGGCCGTGGCCCGCGCGTGGCAGCGGCACGGGCTGGCGGGGAGACTGGTGGCCGAGGTGGAGGCCCGGCTGGCGGAGCGGGGCATCGACATCGTGGCGGCATCCATAGAGTCTGGGAACGAGGCTTCTCTGGCCTTCTTCGCCGCCGCGGGCTACGTGCACGACCGCGATGTCGAATACGTCAGCAAGCGTCGTCATCCGGCCACATAGGCCGCACACGGAGGGCGGGTCGGGTCGGCCCCAGAGGCGCCGTCGCCGGCAGTTTGTGTCAGACCTTTCTCTACTCCTTGGGCCGTGCGGTGTGGCGCAGGTCCACACGTCCGGCGCCGCCGAAGGGGCGGGCGTTGGTGCCCACCGCGGCCATGTAGAGCGTGGCCTCGCTCTGGCCGTCGATCTCGAGAAGAGCGTTGGCCTCGTCATCGTAGAAGGCCGCCACCTGACAACTGGCAAGTCCCTCCGCCACGGCAGCCAAGGAGAGGTGTGCCGCCAGATGCCCGGCATCGAGGTAGCAGTAGCGGTAGGCGCGCTGACGGTACTTCCACACACTGCGCGCGAACACCGCCGTCCACAGGAACACGGCGCCGGCTTTGGCACACATGGGCTGGTCGAGTGCGGCGCGCTTGATCTCCTGGCGCAGGTCGCCGCTGCGGAGGAGTTCGAGGGAGTGGCTGCCCTCGGCGATGGGTCGTTCCAGGATGTCCATGCCGGCCACTCGGTAGTGATAGAGACCAGGCTCGAGGCCCTCCACGTTGTTGATCACAACGTAGGTCTCTATGGGATAGAGCGCTCCGGCAGAAGGAGCCGCTCGATAGAATTCCTGGCCCTTGGGGGTGATGAACGACGCCGTGATGCCGTTGGTCGCCCACAGCAGGCGGCTGAGCTGGAGGAGAGAGAGTGGGGTGGGGCCAAAGGAGCGCACGCTGCGCCTCTTGGAGATCACCTTCCACAGGTCGGCCGCAGACTGGTCGGTCTCGGCCTCCGCCGGATCGGGCAGCGCCACCACGGGAGCATAGGGATAGAACTTATACTCCTCGGGCTTGCTTCTCCAGTCGAGCGAATGCTCCTCCATCGACTCGCGGCTGTAGCAGGTGCTACTGTGGAACGCTTCTCCCGCGTGCTCCGGCATGGTCCCTCCTGGTTGTTGACCAAGCCCTTCCGGGTGTAGGCTTGGTCACCGCGCCCCCGCGCGGTCTTCTATTCGTCCGATAGACCCTTGGCTTACGTTCCCATATGAGCATGACTCCTGCAAGTAGACATGATGAGGCCGATCAGCCCGTTGCCGGCCTTGCGATGCCCGGTCCCCAGCGGACCGAGTGGCTTCAGCTTGGCGTCATCTGCGCGGCCAGCTTCGTGGTGTGGTCGGGGTTCGGCGCCATCCTGCCCTACCTGTCGGTGTTCCTGCAGGAGGAGGCCAGTGCGCCTGTGTGGCTCATCGGAGTCGTGGCGGCCGCCTACTATGTGGGGTCGTTCACCTTCTCGCCGATCCTGGGCCGGCTGAGCGACTCTGTGGGCCGCAAACCCGTCATCGTGGCGGGAGTGAGCCTCTACGCGGTGGCCGCCCTGCTGTTCATCACCACCACTCACCCCGGTTGGTTCATCCTGTTCCGCTTCCTGGAAGGAGTGGGGGCGGCCGCGGTCACGCCGGCCGGACAGGCGTACGTTGCCGAGGTGTCCACCGAGAAGGCGCGCAGCCGGGCCTACGGCTGGCTGACCACCGCGCAGTTCGGCGGCCTGGTGGCAGGGCCGGTGTTGGCTTGGCCTCTCTATGCTCTGGGCGGAGGGCAGGGCAAGTGGGCTTTCTATACCATCTTCCTGTTCGGGAGCGCACTCTCGGCCATCGCGGCGGTGGCTCTGCTGGTCGCCGTCCGCGAACCTGAGCACGCCCGAAGGCGGCGGCAGGTGAAGGTGGCGCGCCCGCCGTGGCGTAGGCTCATCACGCGTCCCGTGCTGGCCTTCCTATTGGTGGCGGTGACGGGACACTTCAGCATGGGCGCCTTCGAGGTGTTGTGGAGCCTGTGGCTGCGCCATCTGGGCGCCTCGATGCAGTTCATCGGCGTAACCTGGATCGCGTTCTCGGTGCCCATGCTCTTCTCCTTCGTGGGTGGCATGCTGGCCGATCGCTACAACCGCTGGATGCTCATGTTCAGCGGTTACGCCATCTCGGCGGTTGCGTACATCATCTACGGCTCCACCAAGCTCCTGCCCCTTTTCGTGGTGGTGAACGTCATCGAGGGCTTCGCCATCGCCTGGTCGTATCCGGCGAAGCAGGCCTTCCTGGTGCAACTGGTGCCGCCTCGTTGGCTGGGGAGCGTGCAGGGAGTGGAGGGGTCGGCCGTCCAGGTGGGCGCGCTCGCTGGGACCGTGCTGGCGCCTCTGCTCTATCCCTATCTCTCGGGATGGGTGATCAGCTTGGGTGGGTTCATGTCGCTGATAGGACTGGCCGTTGCCGCGCCCATCCTCTACAGAGAGTGGCGTCGCCTGTGTGACGTGCGCGGCGACGGGCAGGCGGTGCCTCTACCGGTGGGGCTGGCAGAAGAGCCCGTCGAGTAGAGTGCCGGAGCGGCGTTGACGTTCAGTCCGGGCTGAGCCTTCCGCTGTGACTCCTCTCCGCCTATACTGTGGGCTATGAGGAGAAGATTCGACGTGATGGAGAATGATCGCCGTATCACCGACCGGCGCAAACGTCGCGTGAGCTTCGTGCTCCACGAACGGCGTACGGGCTTCGACAGGCGCGTGTCGACATCTGGGGGAGGGGCCGCAGGGCTGACCGCTGTCCTCTTGGGCCTGCGCGACCGTCCCGGTATGTTGTGGGTGATGCTGGCGACTGTGAACGCGCTGAACGTGGCCGACTTCTTGCTCACGCTCAACGTGCTTGCCATGGGAGGCGGGGAGGCCAACCCCATCCTGGCTTCGCTCTTCTCGGCCGATCCTCTCTACGCGGGCATCTTCAAGGTGCTGGTGGTGCTGGCGGTTACCCTGCTCGTGTGGAGATGCCGGCGGTTCCGGCGTGCGCTCGAGGCGACACTCATCATGCTGGGAGTGTTCACCCTGGTGTTCTTCTACCACATCGTCGGACTGCTGGCCTATAGCTGAAGTGCTGAGGTGACTATCGGGCCGCGGCTGCGCAGCGGCCCCCCACCGGTGCCGCCGCGGCGCGCGGGCGGAGAAGGCGCGCTAGCGTGCGGCGGCCGAGAGAGCCGCTCTGCGGGCTGACAACTCGTCTCCGGCCACCGTGGCCTGCAGGGCTTCGTCCTCATCCAAGATGGCCACGAGTGCCTCTACCACCCGGGGGTCGAACTGCCGACCCGAGCAACGCAACAATTCATCCCTCGCCTCCGCGTGGGAGCGGCCCGAGCGATACGGGCGATCGGAACAAATGGCGTGATAGGCGTCGGCCGCGGCGATGATGCGCGCTCCCAGAGGGATCTGCTCGCCGCGAAGGTGGTCGGGATAGCCGGAGCCGTCGTAGCGCTCCTGGTGATGGAGCACGAGCGGGATCACGTCTGTGAGTTCGGGCGCCTGCTCGATGATCTTCTTGCCCAGGACGGGGTGCTGGCGGATGCTTCTCCACTCGTCCTCGGAGAGGGCTCCCTTCTTGCTGAGGATGGCGTCGGGGACCCCTATCTTGCCCACATCGTGGAGCCAGCCGCCCTCACCGACGAGTGCGATCTCCGGCGCGGGGAGCCCGATGCGGCGGGCGATAGCCGCCGCCAGCTCCGAGACCTTGTGCGAGTGGCGGTGGGTGTAGCCGTCGCGGATGTCGACCGCAGCCGCGAGGCTCCGCACTATCGCTCCCCGGCCGGAGTGAGGGAGGGGTACCAGGTCGTCGGGGGCGGCTGAGGGCAGCTCGCGGTAGAACTGCACCTGGTTGCCGCCCATGTTCTTGGCGAAGTGGAGGGCCTTGAGGGCGGCTTCCACCAACTGCGCCGGGCTGGCGCCGTCACCGGGATACGAGCACAGACCGATACTGGCGGTGAGCCGCAACTCCGTGCCTTCGGCGGGCAGGAAGACCCAGGATGCGACGTCCTGGCGCAGGCGCTCCGCTACCTCGGCCCCGCCTTTTTCGAACGTGTGGGGGAGTAGCAACGCGAACTGATCACCGCCGAACCTGGCCACCAAGTCGATCTCGCGCAGCTGCGAGCGGAGTCGCCCGGCCAACTCGAAGAGGATGCGGTCACCGGTGCGATGTCCGTGGTGGTCGTTGACGGGATGGAAGTCGTCCAGATCGAGGATGAGGAGCAAGAAGATGTCGCCGAATCGGTAGGCGCGTTCACACTCGTGTGCCAGCCTGTCCTGGAACGCTCGGTGGCTCGCGACCCGGGTGAGACTGTCGAGCCCGGCCGTGTCGGCCATGTGGGCAAGGTCGTCGGTGCGTTGGCGATGCAGTGCCCGAGTGAAGACCAGCAAGAAGACCGAAGCCAGGAGCAGAGCCCCCTGTCCCAGCCGTACGATGAAGTCGGTGGTCGGCAGGAACAACAGGGCCACGGCTAGAGCCACCAGAAGCGCGCCGGTGGCGAGTGCAGGCACGAGCCGCCGCAGCCGGACCCTGCGGCCGGCGCTGGCCGCCATGCAGGCGAAGGCGAGAGCGGCCAGCAGGAACCCTGCCGTGCATACCGCCAGTCCTAGCGCCAGTAGGCCTGGAAGTTCTATTGTGGACTCCTTTCTCCTCGGGGAGCTTTGTTCGACGGAGTGGTTTGCTCTCCTCCCATCCGGCGACACGAGGAGATGCGGCGCGAGAGTCCTCAGGGTGTCGAGAGGTGAGACGATGAAGTACTTCGCTGTGATGATCGTGGTGGGGCTGTGTGGGGTGCTCGTCGGCTGTGGTTCACCGGAGGGACCAGGGGGCCAGCCCACCTCGACCACGTCCCGCCCTGCTACCACCACGGCCCCGGTCTCGACGTCCACCAGCACCGCGCCCACGAGCACGTCCACCACCGTGGGGCCCACGACCACCTCCACGACGAAGGCGCCGCCGACCACCTCCACCACCGCGGCGCCTGCGACCACCTCGACCACGAAGGCGCCGGCCTCCACCACCACGACCGTCGTGAGCGGCACGCCGGCCAAGGAGTATTCCCGTGTGCCGACCAAGCAGAAGGTGGTGGCCCTCACGTTCGACGCCGCCTATGACCCCGCTCCTCTGGGTGCCATCCTCGATGCTTTGAAGGACGCCGGCGCCCCGGCCACCTTCTTCCTCACAGGGGAGTTCATCCACGATTTCCCCGCGGAGACCAAGAAGATCGTGGCCGCGGGCCATCCCATCGGTAGCCACTCGTACTCGCATCCCGACTTCACCGAGATCAGCGACGCGAAGGTGCGCGACCAACTTCGGCGGACCGCCGCCGCTATGAAGGAGGTCGGGGCAGGCGACCCTCGTCCCTTGTTCCGCCCGCCCTATGGGGCCCGCGACACACGGGTGCTGCGGCTGCTGGCGAGCGAGGGCTACGTGAGCGTGTATTGGGCCATCGACACGCTGGACTGGAAGCCCGAGCGCACGGCAGCTCAGATCAAAGAGACGATACTGAGCAAGCTCCAGCCGGGGGCAATCGTGTTGATGCACGTGGGT
This sequence comes from Thermoleophilia bacterium, assembly GCA_040772905.1. Classification (GTDB taxonomy): domain Bacteria; phylum Actinomycetota; class Thermoleophilia; order RBG-16-64-13; family RBG-16-64-13; genus JAXGXJ01. The sequence continues at coordinate 321,350 of JAXGXJ010000005.1, forward strand.
GGCAAGGAGACTGCCAAGATGCTGCCCGGATTGCTGGATGAGATAGAGGCCCGGGGCTATCGCTGCGTCGATCTGCGCGAGGCCCTGCCCGAGGCGGGCTGAGCCCCACCAGAAGCACGAAGGCCGCCCTTGCGGACGGCCTTCGGCAGCATTCGTCTCTCAGTCGGTGCTCCGCGTGTCCACGGTGCTCCGGGAATGAGCCGCGTTGCTTACTCTATGCTGATGGCGCCTTCCGGGCACTCATCGGCGGCCTCTTCACAACAGCCGGCGTCTTCGCACGCGTTCGGGTCGATCACGTGGGAGAGGCCGTCATCGCCGATCTCGAACACATCGGGGCAGATATCCTCGCAGATACCGCACCCGGTGCAAAGATCGGGATCGACTTTCGGAACACCCATGGTTATCCTCCTTTGGGACTTTCAGGCGGTGCCGATTTAAGCAAAGCCCGGGACAGAGTGCAAGTGCGCCGGGAGGCCGTGAAACCCGGTGCCAAGAGCCCGCGGACGCGGAGGTCCGCAGGCCGACTCGAGCCCACCGATCAGACCGCCGGGTAGCGCTGCAACAACTCGGCCAGGGCCGTTTCCTCGATGACGGCAAGGAGCGCGGGGACGTCTTCGTGTACTACGGGCGTGTAGTCCGGGCCGCGATCGTCCAGCAGATGCGCGGGCGGGACTCCGCCCGCTGCTTGGGAGAGCGCGATCCATTCGGCCGGCAACTCGACCGCCTGGGTCTCGTGGCCGAGGACCGTACCCATGAACGCCGTCCACGCTCGCGGAGTCACATCGGATGGGTCGTAGCCGCCGCCACCCAATATCAACCAGCGACCGCCGGCGACTTCGTGCACCAACGAGTGGATGCGCGCGGCCAGTGCCGGGTAGAGCGCCATGGTGGCGGCAAGATCGGTGAGCGGATCGCTGTGGTGCGTGTCGCAACCCGTCTGTGTCACCAGCACGTCGGGGGCGAAAGCCCTGAGGGCCGGCGTCGCGATGCGGTCGAAGGCCTCCAGGATGGCATCGTCACCTGCCAGGGGAGGTAGGGGCACGTTGAGGCAGGCCCCGCAGCCCTCGCCTTCGCCCACCTCGTCCGCTTCCCCGGTGCCTGGGAAGAGAAAGCGTCCCGATTCGTGGATGGATATGGTCAACACGCGGGGATCGTCGTAGAAGCAGTCCTGCACGCCGTCGCCGTGGTGCGCGTCCAAGTCCAGGTAGGCCACGCGCTGCCCACGCTGGAGGGCGACGCTGATGGCGGCGGAGATGTCGTTATAGATACAGAAGCCGGCGGCTCGTGCCTTCATGGCGTGGTGCATGCCCCCCGCGGGGCTGTAGGCGTGGAGGGCGCGCCCCTCTAAGAGGGCCTCCATGGCCTGGATGGTGGCTCCCGTGTAGAGGGTGGGCGCGTCGGCGATGTCATCGAACAGCGGGTTGTCCTCCAGGCCCAACCCGTACAGGGTGAGGTCCAGCGGGGGACGCTCACCCCGCGCGATGGCTTGGGCGTGCGTGACGGCTTGTATGTACGGATAGGAATGGACGGCCATCAATTCGCTCGTGGTGGCGGCGCGCGGCGCGACGATGCTGATGCGGGGGTCGTCCAGCCAGCCCAGCAGGCGCAGTAGAGCCATGGTCAACTGGTAGCGGCTGGGCTGCAGAGGATGTTCGTCGCTGAAGTGGTATGAGGCGAGTTCGTCACCGTAGACGATGGTGATGCTCTCCTCATGTCCCCGCTCGGGGTCGCTCGGACACACGATGTCTCCTCCACCGGCCGCTTCTGCCGCTGCGAGTACAATAGCAGCCTCTCTTGGGAGCCGGGAAAGGCGAGGGCAAGGCGGTCGGCGATGGCTGACGTTGAGGGCGCAAGGACGAGAAGCAGACAGCCGTCGCTGGCGGCCAAGGTGCGCCGTTTGTGTGCGCGCGAAGGCCTGCTGGCCGGATCCGGCCGCGTGCTCGTGATGCTCTCCGGCGGCCAGGACTCGGTGACCCTGCTGGAACTGCTGGCAGGACGCGAACTGGGAGGGATGAGGCCGGCCTATCTGCACGTGTTGCACGTGAACCACCATCTGCGCGGCGAGGAGAGCGACGCCGACGAAGCCCTGGTGCGAGCGCACTGCGAGAGATTGGGCCTGGATTTGACCGTCGCTCATCTGCAGGTCGAAAAGGCGGGCGGCAACGTGCAGGAGCGGGCGCGCGAGGCGCGACGGGCTGAGGCGGTCGTCACCGCTATGCGCACTGCGTGCAACCGTATCGCGCTGGGACACACCGCCGACGATCAGGTCGAGACGCTTCTCTATCGCATCGGGCGGTATGGCGGTCTGGCCGCGTTGCGAAGCATGCCGGCCGTCGACCTCCCCTGGATACGGCCCCTCCTGGACGTACGGCGAGAGGAGACGTCCACGTTCTGCCGCGCGCGCGGCCTGGCATACGCGATCGACCGGGGGAACGCCTATCCCGGCTACGCGCGCACCGGCATCAGGGAGCAAGTGCTTCCCGCCTGGGAGGCGGCCTTGCCCGGGGCCGTGCAGGGGGCCCTGCGCACAGCTGAGGTGGCGGCAGAAGCCGAGTGCGTGCTGCAGGAGGTGTTGACCGCCACAGGCATAGACTGTGCCGTCGCCGTCCTGGACGTACCTGTGGTGACGGCTCTTCCTCCCGCCCTGCGGCGCCTGGTACTGCGTGCGTGGCTGGAGGGGCGGGAGGGGTTCGTCGTCACTCGGGCGGCGGTGCTGGCTGTGGAAGAAGTGCTGCACGGGCAGGGTTCCGCAGGCCGCGACCTGGGGGGTGGCTGGCGCGCCATCCGTGAATATGATCTGGTGAGGGTGGAGCCCCGCCGATGGGGAGGGGGCTCCTGTGACGCGGGGCCTGCCGGCCAGGGGGCGGCGACCGTCCCGGCCCCCGTCGCCCTGTCTGTGCCGGGTGAGGTGGAATGGGGGAGCGCAGTGGTGAGAGCCGAGCCGGTGGCGCACTTCTTCGCCCCCGATCCCCGTCGGGAAGCCTATGTGGACGCCCGCGTCGTCCCTGGAGAGCTGCTGGTGCGGGCTCCCCAGCCGGGCGACCGTTTCCGGCCCCTTGGGGCCCCGGGCGCGCGTAAGCTCCAGGACCTCTTCACCGACGTGCGCATCCCCGCCGCGCAGCGGTGTTCGGTGCCGCTCGTGGTCTCGGGCGACGAGATAGTCTGGGTGTGTGGTGTGGCAGTGGCGGAGCACGGTAGAATAGCGCCCGATACCACGGGCATGGTGCGGCTCAGTCTGCGCGCGAGAGGCGCGGGCCGCGCCTGAGCGACAGGACCAAGGGACCATGGAAAGAGAGCAGGTGCGAGTACTCATCCCCGAGGAGCGGCTGCAGCAGCGCATCCGCGAACTGGGCGATGCCATCAGCACCGATTATCGCGGGCTGCGACCGGTGCTCATCTGCGTGCTGAAGGGCGCTGTCTTCTTCATGTCCGACCTGGCCCGTCATCTGGCGTTCGACCTGGAGATGGAGTTCATGGCCGTCTCGAGCTACGGCCGCTCCACCGACAGCTCCGGCGTGGTACGCATCCTCAAGGACCTCGATATCGATATCGAGGGACGGCACGTGCTCATCGTGGAAGACATCATCGACTCCGGTCTCACCCTGCAGTACCTCACCAACAACCTGGGCTCGCGCAATCCTGCCAGCCTGGAGGTGGTGACGCTCCTCAGCAAGCCCAGCCGTCGCCGGGCTGAGTTCGAATGTCGCTACACCGGCTTCGAGATCCCCGACGAGTTCGTGGTGGGCTATGGGCTCGACTACGCCGAGCAGCATCGCAACCTACCCTTCATCGGAGTGATCGACCACGTCGCCTAGCCGGTCGTACGATGGTCAGGCCCGCTGGCGCAGCGGTATGTGGAGTCCCGCTGTCGGCAGGGGTCCAACGGGTGTGCCAAGTAGCCTTGTGGTAGTATCTCAGCCCGATATCGAACGACTGCTGGAGTGCAGGTGAGCAGGTTCTTCAAGAGCGCCGCCTTCCCCATCCTCCTCGTCATACTGCTGGCCTTCTTCGTCCAGAACCTCTTCTATGGTTCCAGGGGCGAGGAAGAGATGACCTTCAATCAGTTCCAGACCGCCGTCACCAGCGGGAACGTGAAGACGCCGGTCACGCTGAAGACGAAGGACCTGGTGGTAGAGGGGGAGTTGACCGACGGGCGCCGCTTCCAGGTGGGGTTCACCGAGGCCTACAACATGGAGGAGTTCCTCCTGGCCAACAAGGTGGACTTCACCACCGACATACAAAAGAGTTCCATCTGGGTCTCGCTGCTGGGTACCATCCTGCCCATCTTGCTGATGGTGGTGTTCTTCATCTTCCTGATGAACCAGATGCAGGGCGGCGGCAGCAAGGTGATGAGCTTCGGCAAGTCCCGGGCCAAGCGGATGGCCATCGACCAGCCCAAGATCACGTTCAAGGACGTGGCCGGAGTGGATGAGGCGGTTGAGGAACTGGACGAGATCAAGGAGTTCCTGGAGAACCCCAAACGCTTCCAGAGCCTGGGCGCGCGCATCCCCAAAGGCGTGTTGCTGTTCGGTCCTCCGGGCACGGGCAAGACCCTGCTGGCGCGTGCGGTGGCCGGTGAAGCCGGCGTGCCCTTCTTCAGCATCTCGGGCTCGGACTTCGTGGAGATGTTCGTGGGCGTCGGCGCCAGCCGGGTGCGCGACCTGTTCGACCAGGCCAAACAGAACCAGCCCTGCATCATCTTCATCGACGAGATCGACGCTGTGGGTCGCCATCGTGGCGCCGGCCTGGGCGGCGGCCACGACGAGCGCGAGCAGACGCTCAACCAGTTGCTGGTGGAGATGGACGGCTTCGAGGCCAACGAGAGCATCATCATCATGGCGGCCACCAACCGTCCCGACATCCTCGACCCGGCGCTGCTGCGCCCGGGCCGTTTCGACCGGCAGATCATCGTCGACCGTCCCGACCGCGAGGGCCGCAAAGCCATCCTGGCTGTGCACGCCAAGGGCAAGCCCTTGGCGCCCGGCGTGGAGCTCGACTCCTTGGCCGCGCAGACGCCCGGTTTCACCGGCGCCGACCTGGCCAACCTGGTGAACGAGGCGGCGCTCCTGACGGCGCGCCGCCACAAACGGCTCATCGAGATGGATGAGTTCGAGGAAGCGGTGCTGAGAGTCATCGCCGGCCCGGAGAAGAAGTCGCGCCTGCTCTCCGAGGAGGAGAAGCTCATCACGGCCTACCACGAGACCGGCCACGCCCTGGTGGCGCATTTCTCGCCTAACGCCGATCCCGTGCACAAGATCTCCATCATCAGCCGGGGCCAGGCTCTGGGTTACACCATCACCTTGCCCACCGAGGACAAGTTCATGGTGAAGAAGAAGGAGATCCTCGACAAGCTGGCCCACATGCTGGCCGGTCGCGTGGCGGAGGAGATCCGCTTCGATGACATAACCACAGGTGCGTCCAACGACCTGCAGCGCGCCACCGAGACGGCGCGGCGGATGATCACGCAGTACGGCATGAGCGAGAATCTGGGCCCGCTCACCTTCGGCCACGACCCCGCACAGCCCTTCGTGGGGCGCGACTACGGCATGGGGCAGGAGTACTCCGACGAGACCGCTCAGAAGATCGATGCCGAGATAAGGCGCGTGGTGGACGAGGCCTACAAGATGGCCAGTAACATCCTCACCGAGCATCGTGCCGAACTGGATATGGTCTCGCAGTTGCTCATCGACAAGGAGACCATCGACCGCGACGAGTTCGAGGCCCTGCTGCGCGGCGAAGACCCGGAAGAGGTGTTCCGGGCCCGCGACGAGGCTCGCGAACGCAAGGCGGCCGAGAGCAAGCGGGTGCAGCGCCTGCGCAAGTCGCGCAGCGAGCAGGAGCCGATGGAGCCGGATGGCCAGGTGGCACCGGGCTTGTCCCCCATGGTGGGCCGGCAGGAAGAGTAGGTGGGGTCTTCATGGACCAAGAGAAGATACAACGCGGTGTCCGCCTGCTGCTCGAGGGCATAGGGGAGGACCCTGAGCGCGACGGCCTGGTGGACACACCCCGCCGGGTGGCCGACATGTTCGAAGAGATCATCGTCACCGAACCGAAGGACCTGTCCTCGTTGATCGTGGCGATGCCTTCCGATCGGCACCAGGAGCTGGTCCTGGTTCGTGACATCGCGTTCCACTCCATGTGTGAGCACCACCTGTTGCCGTTCTTCGGGGTGGCGCACGTGGCCTACATCCCCTCCAAACACGGCAAGATCACGGGCATCTCCAAGATCGCGCGTCTGGTGCGCACAGTGGCTGCGCGTCTGCAGTTGCAGGAGCGACTCACCAGCACCATCGCCGACACATTGGTCGCGTCGCTCGATCCGGCGGGAGTGATGGTACTGGTGAAAGCCGAGCATCTGTGCATGACCATGCGTGGGGTCCGGGCCCCCGGATCGCAGGTGGTCACCTCCGCGGTGCGAGGCATCTTCCGCACCAGCGAAGCGACGCGCGCGGAGTTCATGGCGCTCGTCGACGGCCCCAAGCCGTAGCCGGAGGCTCGTGGCATGATCCCGCTCGAGGGTTCGCCGCAGGTCCTGGCACTCCGTGATCTGGACGAGGTGCGGGCTGCACTGGAGCGCATCCGCGTGTCGCGCGGCGGCATGGATATCATGGGCCCGAAAGCTCTCTTCCGTGTGGTGAGAGTGACGGGGCTCGACGTGCGCGCGGCCAGCATCCTCAAGCAGGAGATGCTGTCGCGAGGCGGCGAGGTGGCTGTGTCTCGTGAAGTGTATGAGCTCGGGGCGCAGAAGGCCGATTGCGTCGTCATGGGCACGTTGGCTCAGTTCGAACGCCTGCTGCCCAAGTTGCGCCGCCAGCCCTTCGGGCTGCGACGCCTGGCCGACGGGATCGAGGCGGCGTTACAGGGGTACGGGGCGGCGCTGCCCGCCGCGCCGCCCGGGCTGGACTTCAGCCGCGGACCGCTGCTGATGGGCATCATCAACATCACGCCCGACTCCTTCTCTGACGGCGGATCTTATCAGGGCGCGCCGGCCGCCGTCGCGGCCGCCCGCACCATGGTGGAGGAGGGTGCCGACCTCATCGACGTGGGTGGTGAATCCACCCGCCCGGGGGCGGACGCCGTCGACGAGGACGAGGAGTCGCGACGCGTGCTCCCCGTGGTGGAGGCGCTGGCATCCGAGTTCCCGGGCCGCATATCGGTGGACACATACAAGGCCAAGGTGGCGGCACGCTGCCTGGCCGCCGGGGCCTACCTCGTCAACGACATATCGGCCCTGCGCATGGATCCGGAGATGGTGGCCGTACTGCGCGACGCCCGCTGTCCCGTGATCCTTATGCATATGCAGGGCGAGCCGCGCACCATGCAGGAATCTCCTGTGTACGACGACGTGGTGGAAGATGTGTACCGCTTCTTCGTGGAGCGCCTCAACTGGGCCGTGGACCAGGGATTGCGTGAGGAAGACCTACTCATCGATCCCGGCATCGGCTTCGGCAAGACGGTCGCCCATAACCTGCAGTTGCTGCGCGATCTTTCGGCTTTCCGGTCGCTGGGCAGACCGCTGGTGGTCGGTACCTCTCGCAAGCGCTTCCTGGGCTCGGTGCTGGATCTTCCTGAGCCTCGCACGCGAGACCAGGCTACCGCGGTGACCGGGGCTCTGGCGGCGTGGGAGGGGGCGCATATCCTTCGGGTACATGATGTGAGAGTGAACCGTGACGCAGTCCGCGTGGCTCGGGCGTTGATGACAGGAGGTCGTGGGACATGACGAAGGGCACCGACATGGACATCTTCATCCAGGGCCTCGAGGTCTACGGCCACCACGGCGTGGCTCCAGAGGAGAAGGTATTGGGCCAACGTCTGTATTTCGACGTGCGCCTGACCCTTGAACAGTGCCGCGCCGCGCTCACCGACAAGGTCGAGGACACGGTCGATTACACCGAGGTGATGGACCTGATCACCGACATCGTCACCACCGAGAGCTACTCGCTGCTGGAGCGCCTGGCGCAGAGGGTGGCGGAGGAGATCCTGCGCGGCTTCAGTGTGGAAGAGGTGTGGGTGCAGGTGATCAAGCCCAACCCACCCGTGGCCTGCGCTCTGAAGAGCGTCAGCGTGGCGGTGGAGTTGGCGCGCGCCGACATCGAGGACTGAGCATGGCCGAGACGGTCCCGGCGGTGCGGGCCTACCTGGGCCTGGGCTCCAACCAGGGACACAGTGAGGAGATCTTGGACCGGGCGGTGGCGTTGCTTGAGACGTTGCCGCACACCCGGCTGACCGCCGTCTCGGGTACCTACCGTACCGCTCCAGTGGGCGGACCGGAGCAAGACGATTTCCTCAACCTGGTGGTCGAGGTACAGACGTCGTTGCCGCCGCGCGACCTCTTGGGCGAGACACAACGCATCGAGCGGGCGCTGGGTCGCGAGCGCGTCGTCCGCTGGGGGCCACGTACTTTGGATGTGGATATCCTTTGGTACCATGGGTCATCGGCTGCCGATGAGGTGCTGGAACTGCCTCATCCCCGCATGGAGGAACGCCGGTTCGTGCTCGAACCCCTGGCCGAACTGGCCCCTCAGCTCGTCCTTCCCAGTGGTCGGACCGTGGTTCAGGCTCTGGCTCTCGTGCAGGCGCAGGCGGTCGAGCGACACGGTGACGAGATTCGCCGGCAGGCGGCGAGGAGGGGTGGGTCACAGATGGACCATCTGGCTTTGCAGGCGGAGATACGCGAACTGGCGCGCGAGAAGCGTGCCATCATCCTGGCGCACAACTACCAGCGCGCCGAAGTGCAGGACGTGGCCGACGTGCACGGCGACTCCCTGGGCCTTTCGCAGAAGGCCGCCACCACCGACGCGCGGCTCATCGTGTTCTGCGGGGTGCACTTCATGGCCGAGACGGCCGCGATCCTGGCCCCCGACCGTTCGGTCATCCTACCGGAAGCCCGGGCCGGCTGTCCCATGGCCGACATGGTGGATGTGGAGGGCCTGCAGGCGCTCAAGGACGAGCATCCCAATGCGGTGGTGGTGAGTTACGTCAACACCTCCGCGGCTGTCAAGGCCATCTCCGACATCTGCTGCACCAGCGCCAACGCAGTGCGGGTGGTGAAGTCCATCCCGCCCGACCGGGAGATCATCTTCACTCCCGATCGCAACCTGGGGGCGTGGGCGGCCGCCCAATCGGGCCGCTCGCTCATCTTGTGGCCCGGCTTCTGCCCCACGCATGAACTCATCCAGGTGTCGGATCTGGAAGCCGCGCGGGCCGAGCACCCCGGAGCCAAGGTGGTGGTGCATCCCGAGTCGCCCCCCGAGGTGTCGGCGCTGGCCGATGCCGTGGAGAGTACCTCGGGCATGATCAGGTTCTGCCGCGATGACCCGGGTCGGGAGTTCATAATCGGTACCGAGACGGGCATGCTCTACCGTCTCTCTCAGGACGTCCCGGGCAAGTGTTTCTATCCGGTGACGCGGGAGGCCGTATGCCCCCACATGAAGCTCACCACACTGGCGAAGTTGCGCGACGCTCTGGCGAACGAGGCCCCGCTGGTCTCGGTGCCGGCCGAGGTGCAGCGGAAGGCGCTGCTGGCCGTGCAGAGGATGATCGAGGTCAGCCCGTGAGAGTCCCCGACTCTCGTGGACGCCGACCCTACTTGGTGTCCCGTTGTGGCGCCGACGTACGCTACTCCAGCTACGACGTCCTGGTCATCGGAGGCGGCATCGCCGGATTGACGGCCGCCATCAGCGCCGCGAACCACTGGAACGTGGGCGTCATCACCAAGGGCAAGCTGGTCGAGACCACCACCTTCCTGGCCCAGGGCGGCATCGCTGCGGCCATGGGACCGTACGACTCCCCCGACCTGCATCTGGCCGACACGCTGGAGGCGGGAGTGGGCCTGTGTGATGTGGAGGCTGTGCGCATCCTGGTGGAAGAGGGACCCGACCGCGTGCGCGAACTGCAACGTCTGGGCACAGACTTCGATCAGCAGGAGGGCAAGTTCATCCTGGGGTCGGAAGGGGCTCATTCCGTGCCCCGCGTGGTACATGCGGGCGGTGACGCCACGGGCAGCGTGGTAGCGAGCGCTTTGGCGGACGCCATCCGCACGGGGGGCAAGGCCGAACTCCACGAGGACGAGTTCGTCGTGGAACTCATCACCGACAAGGGCCGGTGCGTGGGTGCGTTGTCGGTGGACAGAGAAGGGCAGTTGACCGTCTCCCTCGCCCGGGCCGTGGTGTTGGCCTGTGGCGGAGCCGGGCAGGTGTTCGCCCACACCACCAACCCGGCGGTCGCCACCGGCGACGGCCACGCCATGGCGTACCGGGCCGGCGCCGTACTGCGCGACATGGAGTTCATGCAGTTCCACCCCACCGCCTTCTACGCTGAAGAGAACCCCACGCTGCTTGTCACCGAAGCGCTGAGGGGAGAGGGCGCGTACCTGCGCGACGACGCCGGCGAACGTTTCATGGTGGGCGCCCACGCCCGGGCCGAGCTTGCACCCCGCGATGTGGTGGTGCGCAACATGAAGCGCATTATGGACCGCGACGGGGTCGATCGAGTGTGGCTGGATGCCCGACACCTGGATCCGGAGTTCCTCAGCACTCGCTTCCCCACGGTGTTCAAGGGACTGGCCGCCCGCGGGTTCGACCTGGCCACCGAACTCATCCCCATCGCCCCCGCGTCCCACTACTTCATAGGCGGTGTGCTGACCGATGTATGGGGCCGCACCTCCATCCCCGGCTTGTATGCCTGCGGGGAGACGGCCAGCACCGGCATCCATGGAGCGAACCGGCTGGCCTCCAACTCCCTGCTGGAAGGTTTGGTATTCGGGGAACGCACGGTGCGCGATCTGGACCGGTACCTAGCCGTTGCCGATCCCACGGTGCGCAAGATCCGTCTGGATATCCCCGAAGAGAGTCGTCCGGGTAACGACCCCGGCAGGGTGGCGGCGCATCGTAAGCGACTGGGACAGGTGATGGCCGAGGGGTGCGGCATCGTGCGCAGTGCCGAGGGGCTTCAGCGCGCCCGGCTCACACTCACCGAGATCAGGGAGTCTTTGCTGCCGCCCGCGCTGCAGGTGGACGAACTCGAGCTCATCAACCTGCTCACCGTCGCCGAGCACATGGTGGAGTCTGCGCTGGTACGCGAGGAGAGCAGGGGAGTGCATCTGCGCTCCGACTACCCCAAGCAGGATGACAGCGGCTGGCTGCGCCATGTGCATGTGCGGGCTGCGGCGGGCGACGACCGTCCTGTGGTCACACTCAGCGACGTGGAGGACTGAAACCGTGTTGGAAGACGTCGTGCAAGACTTGGTGCGCCGTGCTTTGGCTGAGGATCTGGGCGGGTACGGCGACATCACCTCCGCGTGGACGGTGCCTGCCGATCTGCGCAGCAGAGCGCACGTCGTCGCGCGTGAGGAACTGGTGCTGTGCGGGCTGCCGCTCGCCGAGGCAGTCATGGCGGCTGTCGATCCCGGTTGCGTGTTCAGCGCCCAGGTAGCGGACGGGGCTGCGCTTGTCGAGCGCGACGTGGCCGCCATCGTAGAGGGGCCGGTCCGCAGCTTGCTGACCGCCGAACGGACCATGCTCAACTTCCTGAGCCATCTGTCCGGAGTCGCCACCCAGGCGCGCCGCTTCGCGCGCGCCGTGGAGGACACCGGAGCCGTGGTCGTCGATACCCGCAAGACCACGCCAGGCCTGCGCTACTGGGAGAAGCGGGCCGTGGTCCACGGTGGATGCGGGAACCACCGCTTCGGCCTGTTCGACCTGGCGCTCATCAAGAACAACCACCTCACTGCGGCCGGGGGTGTGCGGGAAGCCGTGCGCCGCGCCCAGGAGGCGCGGCCTCACTACATCCGCATCGAGGTGGAGGTGGAGTCGGAAGCCGATCTGCGCGAAGCCATCGCCGCCGGCGCCGACATCATCATGCTCGACAACCAGACGCCCGACTCGCTGCGCGCCCTGGCGGCCGTCGCTCGTTCGCTCAAGCCCGACATCCTGCTGGAAGCCTCTGGTGGGGTGACCATGGAGACCGTGCGGGCCGTCGCCGAGACCGGGGTGGACATCATCTCCACGAGCGCCATCACCATGGGGGCGCCGTCGGCCAACCTCAGCCTCACCTTGCTCCCGCCCGTCTGAAGGCCATCGCATCCGTAGGAGACGCGCCATGCTACTCACTGTCGACGTAGGGAACACGCAGAGCACCCTCGCGCTCTTCTCCGAACAGGAGATGGCGGGGAACTGGCGCATGGCCACCGACGTGTCCAAGACCGGCGACGAGATCGCTGCGCTCGTGATCCAGTTGCTCGAGCTGGGTGGGTTCAGCCGCGACACGGTGACCGGGGTGGCGCTCTCATCGGTGGTCCCGCGGCTGAGCACGGAGTACTCGGCCATGGCTGCACGCTGGTTCGGCGTGGAAGCCCTGGTGGTCGGCCCGGGTGTGAAGACGGGCATGCCCATCCTCACCAACGACCCTCGCCAGGTGGGCCCCGACCTCATCGTCGACGCGGTGGCCGCCTATGAGGTGTGCGGCGGGCCTTGCATCGCGGTGGATTTCGGCACGGCCACCACCTTCAGCGCCGTCTCGGCCGCCGGTGAGTATCTGGGGCATGCCATCGCGCCCGGCATCGAGGTGTCTCTGGACGCGCTCGCCACTCGAGCGGCCCGGCTCATGAAGATCGAGTTGGTCGACCCGGGCACGGTGATCGGCCGGAACACCCTGCAGGCCATGCAGGCGGGCGCCATCTACGGCTTTGCCGGACAGGTGGACGGCATCGTGACTCGCATGCGCGCGGAACTGCAGGCCGACGCCGTCACCATCGCCACCGGCGGATTGGCCGGACTCATCTTCGACCACGCCCCGTCCCTCGACCGGCTCGACCCCATGTTGACCCTGCGTGGGCTCCAGATCATCCATAGGCGCAATCATCCGTAGCAGGCGGGGCGAAGTGCCGGCCGCATTCGGGTACAGCCCTGCGCGGGGACTCGCGGATGGGCGGGTGTGCGGGCCCGAGGGGCAAGGTGGGCCGGCGACGGCGGGTGCGGACGGTGGGCCGTTCTCAGACCTGTCGGGGTTCTTCGCGACGCCTTTCCGCATTGGCGCAGTGGATGTCCCCAACCGCGTGGTGCTCGCCCCCATGGCTGGTCTCACCAGCAGCGCCTATCGGCGCCATCTCAAGGCTCACGGGGCCGGACTGGTGACCACCGAGATGGTCTCCGCGTACGGCTTGCTCCACCACAACGTGCGCACCGCCGAGTATCTGGAGTTCGCTGAGGAAGAGCGGCCCTTGGCAGTGCAGCTCTTCGGTGACACGCCTGAGGCCATGGCCGGGGCGGCGGCGCTGGTGCTCTCACGTGCCTCTGTCCCCGACGTCATCGACATCAACATGGGCTGCCCGGTACGCAAGGTCGTCCGCACGGGCGCCGGCTCGGCCCTCCTGGCTGACCCCGACCGTGCCGTTGCCTTGACGGCCGCAGTGGTGAAGGAAGCCACGCAGGCGGGGGTGCCCGTCACGGTGAAACTCCGTTCCGGCATCCGGGCCGCCGATGTCGCCGCCGACTGTGGTCGCACCGTGATCGAGCTGGCTCGGCGGCTGGAAGCCGCGGGCGCGGCGGCCGTCGGGATGCATCCTCGCACTGCCGACCAGTTCTACCACGGCAAGGCCGATCATGCGGTGACCGCCGCGCTGGTAGCGGCGCTGTCTGTGCCGGTGATCGCTTCGGGCGACATCCACAGCTTCTCCTCCGCCGCCGCCGTGGTGGAGCGAACAGGTGTGACCGCCGTCATGCTTGCACGGGGTGCCGCCGGTGACCCCTGGTCGGTGGATGCTCTCCTCGGTGGAGGCGACCAGGTGCGGCCGCCTCTGGACGAGGTGGTGGCCGATCTGCGCCGGCTTCTGGCGCGTGCGGCGGAGGAGCGAGGGCCGGTCCGCGCCGCTCGTTGGGCCAGGAAGCTGTTGGGCTGGTACCTACGTCCCTCCGGGGTGTCGGCGGCCGTGGTGGAGAGCCTTCGCTCGCTGTCCGATGTCGCGGCGCTGGACACAGCGCTGCGCGCGCTTGTTGACAACCTCCAAGAGACCAACTTATAATGCCAGGCCACTTTAGGGCTCACAGAGCCTTCGAGCGCCGTACAAGGAAGGTAATCCAGTGTCTCGGAAAGAAGTCATCCTCACCCCGGACGGTCTGAAGCAGCTTCAGGATGAGATAGCCCACCTCTCCACCGTGAAGCGCGACGAGGTGGCGGAGCGCATCCGCCAAGCGCGCGAGTTCGGGGATATCTCGGAGAACTCCGAATACGACGATGCCAAGAACGAGCAGGCCATGCTCGAGCATCGCATCAGCGTGCTGCAGGAGAAACTGCGTCGGGCCAGGGTCATCAAAGAGTCCGAGATCGACACCGACCGCGTGAGCGTAGGCAGCACCGTGACCCTGCGTGACCGCGACGGGGGGGAGATCCGCATCTATACGTTGGTCGGCTCGGCCGAGGCCGATCCCACCAAGGCCAAACTCTCCAACGAATCTCCGGTGGGTCAGGCCATACTGGGCAAGCAGGTGGGCGACGTGGTCACCGTGCCTGTGCCCGTCGGCTCGCTCAACTACGAGATCCTCTCCATCGGGAAGATGTCGTGATGGACGATCCTGCCGCCCCGTCGGCGCCGGAGGAAGACAACGACGTAGAGTCTGGTCACGTCCCCGAGTGGGAACGTGACCGTCTGGCGAAGGTCGACCGGCTGCGCGAGCAACGCGTGGAGCCCTATGCGCGCAGTTACGGCGGCCGCACCAGCCCGCAGGCCATCGCCGACGCTCATGCCGCCCTGGAGCCGGGCAGCAAGGACGAGGACAGCCGCTACCGCATCGCCGGCCGAGTGATGGCTCGTCGCGAGCACGGCAAGGCTGTCTTCCTCACCGTGCGCGACGGTTGGGACGACCTGCAGGTGTATGGCAACGTCGACGCTCTGGGAGAGGAGTCGTTTGCGCTCCTCACCGACGTGGACGTGGGCGACGTGGTGGGCTGCGAGGGACACGTGTTCCGCACCCGGCGGGGCGAACTCACCCTGTTTGCGTCCGATTGGCAGTTGCTCACCAAGTCGTTGCGCCCGTTGCCCGAGAAATGGCACGGCTTACAGGACCGCGAGACCCGCTACCGCCAACGGTACGTGGATTTGGTGGCCAACCCCGAGGTGGCCTGGCAGCTCCGAGCCCGGGGCAAGATCGTCTCGGCCATGCGTCGCTATCTGGAGGGACAGGGCTTCGTGGAGGTCGAGACTCCCATCCTGCAGCCTCTCCCCGGCGGTGCTCTGGCCCGGCCTTTCTGCACGCACCACAACGCGCTCGACTCCGACCTCTACCTACGCATCGCGCCTGAGCTCTATCTCAAGCGGTTGCTGGTGGGAGGCTTCGACAAGATCTTCGAGATCGGCAAGAACTTCCGCAACGAAGGCATCTCGTTGGTCCACAACCCCGAGTTCACCATGATGGAGCTCTACTGGGCGTATGTGGACTACAACGCCATCATGGAACTGGTGGAGAACATGATCCCGGCGCTGGCGCAGGAAGTCTTGGGCACCACCGAGATCGTGGTGGGCGAGAACGCCATCGACCTCAAGCCGCCGTGGCCGCGTCGCACCATCGATTCGCTGCTTCAGGACACGCTGGGCCTGTCGTTGGCCGGCATGCGCAGCGACCCGCAAGGAGCAAAGCAGGTGCTGCACGAGCGTCACATCGAGGTGGAGAACCGCGACACCTTCTCCATGCTGGTGGACAAAGCCCTCAAGCACGCGGTGTGGCCCACCTTGGTCCAGCCCACCTTCGCCATCGACTATCCTCTGGAGCTCAGCCCTCTGGCCAAGTGCAGCCCGGACGATCCCCAGATCGTGGAGCGGTTCCAGCCCATCATCGGCGGCAAGGAGACGGGCAACGCCTTCTCCGAACTCAACGACCCCGTCGATCAGCGGCGCCGTTTCGAAGAGCAGGCCAAGAACAAGGAAGCCGGTGACGAAGAGGCACACGTGCTGGACGAGGATTTCCTGCGCGCCCTGGAATACGGCATGCCACCGGCGGGTGGCCTGGGCATCGGCATCGACCGGTTGGCCATGTTGCTGCTGGGGGTGGAGTCCATCCGGGACGTCATCCTCTTCCCGCAGCTTCGGCCCGAGCGCTAGTCGTCATCCACGCGCTGGGACGGCATGGCTCGTCCCGGGAGCGAGGCATCGCACATACCCCACAGGGTAGGCCTTCGGCCTGTCTGAGGGGCCCGCTATGGTACACTTTGCGCAGCGATCTGCCGGAGTCCGGCAGGAAGTCGCACAGCCGTCCCGGCGCGCCCGCCGGCCCACCATCGACTCCTATCCCAGGCGCACGAAAGAGGCGGGCATAGGCGCCGAATGCACGAGGAGGTACGGGTGTTCGTAGACGACACACCCGCGTTCGACATAGAGAGCGATCCTGCCGCCACCTGCGAGATGTGTGGAGAGGAGGGTGCGGTCATCCACCTACTGCGAGTGCAGGATGGGCAGGTGACTCACACCCGCCTGTGCCACACCTGCGCGGAGACCCTGGCCGGCGAAACCGAAGGGGTAGCCCTGGTGCTGGCCGTACCCGCAGCGTTGCGCCAGATAGCGCGCGCCGTCCCGCGGGCGGACACGCAGGGGGCACCGGCTCCGGCTGATGAGCACCGGGTGTGTACCGTGTGCGGCACCACTCTGGCCGACCTCAAGGAGACCGGCACCGTGGGATGTCCTGTGTGCTACCAGGTGTTCGCCGAATACCTGTGGTCGGCTGTCCACGAGGGTGGCGACCCGTTGGAACACCTGGGTAAGGTACCGCAGAGCGGCTCACCGCGCGATTCCGTGCGCCATGAAGTGGCGCGCCTCAAACGCATGCTGCGCGAACTGGTGGAGACCGAGCGCTTCGAAGAGGCCGCCAGTGTGCGCGACCGTCTGGCCGACTTGGCCCACGACCTGGATGAAGAGGCCTGATGCACGGCGGGCGGCTGACAGCTTCGGGACTGGGGCTCACGCGCAACCAGGCCGGTAGGCGCTTCCCCCACACTGAAGACGCGGAGGCGTTGGAGGAGTTGCGCGCCGAGGTGTTGGACGCCCTGGGCTCGGGCCAAGGCGGCCCCGACCACGCGCGCGCAGGCTGGCGCACGATCGAACTGCAGGAGACCTCTCCCGTGGAGATCGCCCATCTGGTTGAGCGGGGTCTCATGACGCCGCAGTTCGCCGAGATCTCCGGCCCGGGCCGGGGCTTCGCGGTGTACGGCGAGGGCCAGGCGTCTCTGGAGATAAACGGCGAAGACCATCTGCGCCTGCTGGGTTTCCGCGTGGGCGACGAGCTGTCCGCGTTGTGGTCGCTTCTCAGCGAGCTCGATGACAGGCTGGAGGCCGTCGCGCCCTACGCATTCGACTCGCAGTGGGGGTATCTCACCAGTCATCCCGAGCAGGCGGGCACCGGCCTGCGGGTCTACGCCACGCTGCACGTGCCTGCGCTCACTTTCGCCGGGCGCCTCCCCGGAGTGGCGTTCGAACTCATGAGTTCGGGCGTCGCTCTGGCACCACTGTGGGGCGGTGCCGGAGGCGTCATCCAGGTATCGAACGTGGGCAGACAGGGTAGACCAGAAAGGGAAACACTCGCCCAGATAGAAGAGGTCTCGGCAGAGATCGTGGAGAAGGAACGGTCGGTGAGAAAGATGCTGTTCCGTTCGAACCCGAACCAGGTGCAGGACCACATCGGCCGGGCCATCGGTGTGGCGCAGCATGCTCGGAACGTCGGCTTTGCCGAAGCCGTCAATGTAGTGTCCGCCGCAGACGTGGGCATGGAGCTCGGGCTGGCGGATGTTCCCGGGATGGACGGCGCAGATGCGTTCAGTCTTCTGCAGAGGTTGCAGCCCGCTCATCTCATCATGGAACAGATGGAAGTCAACCCCGGCAATCTGGAAGAACCCGAGATAGACATAGTCCGTGCCGGCGTCCTGCGCGAGATCTTCGCGGGGGCGCGGGTCCGGTAAGAGGAGAAGGGCATGATGTTCGAACGTTTCACGGAAAGAGCTCGCCAGGTGGTGGTGCTTGCCCAGGAAGAGGCGAGGAACCTGCGGCACAACTACATCGGCACCGAACACCTGCTGTTGGGCCTGCTGCGCGAGGCCGACGGCGTTGCCGCCCGTGTCCTGGGCTCCCTGGAGGTGAGCCTGGAAGAGGTGCGGGGCGAGGTCACCCGCATCGTGGGCGAGGGCGAGCACGACCCCCAGGGTCAGATCCCGTTCACGCCGCGCGCCAAGAAGGTGCTGGAGCTGGCACTGCGCGAGGCGCTGTCGCTGGGCCACAACTACATCGGCACGGAGCACATCCTCCTGGGCCTGGTACGCGAGAGCGAAGGCGTGGCTGCACGCATCCTCAACGACCTGGAAGTCGACGCTGACCGGGTGCGCCAGGAGATCATGCGCGTGTTGGCCGGTCCCACGCGGCGCCAGGCGCGCGGAGGTTCTTCGGCCGAAGCGGGCGCGACAGAGGGCAAGGACCGCAAGAGCTCCAAGGTGCTCGACCAGTTCGGCCGCAACCTCACCCGTTACGCCGAAGAGGACAAGCTCGACCCCGTCATCGGACGCGAGACCGAGATCGAGCGGGTCATGCAGATCCTCTCCCGCCGCACGAAGAACAACCCCGTGCTCGTAGGTGAGCCAGGAGTGGGCAAGACGGCGGTGGTGGAGGGCTTGGCGCAGAGGATCGCCAAGAACGATGTGCCCGGCCTGCTGAAGGACAAGCAGATCTACACCCTCGACCTGGGCGCGCTCGTAGCCGGCTCCAAATACCGGGGCGAGTTCGAGGAGCGTTTGAAGAAGGTCATGAAAGAGATCGCCGAGCGGGGTGACATCATCCTGTTCATCGACGAGATCCATAACCTGGTGGGTGCCGGCGCCGCCGAGGGCGCCATCGACGCGGCCTCCATCCTCAAGCCGGCCCTGGCCCGGGGCGAGATCCAGACCATCGGCGCCACCACCATGGACGAGTATCGCAAGCATCTGGCCAAAGACGCAGCGCTGGAGCGGCGTTTCCAGCAGATCATGGTGAAGGAGCCCACGGTCGAAGAGACCAAGAAGATCCTCGCCGGGCTGCGCGAGCGCTACGAGGCTCACCATCATGTGCGCATCACCGACGAGGCCCTGGAGGCCGCGGCCTATCTGGCCGACCGCTACATCAGTGACCGTTTCCTGCCCGACAAGGCCGTCGACCTGGTGGACGAGGCCGCCTCGCGCAAGCGCATCCAGAACATGTGTGCGTCCCCCGACCTAAAAGAGGTGGAGGAAGCCATCCTGGAGGTGCGCCGCGAGAAAGAGACCGCCATCGAGGTGCAGGACTTCGAGAAGGCGGCTTCTCTGCGCGACCGCGAGCGCAAGCTGCTCAACCAGCGTCGCGAGTTGGAGGAGAAGTGGCAGGAGTCCGAGCAGGGTGCCGAGATCTCCATAGGTGAGGAAGAGATCGGCGAGGTGACGGCCATGTGGACCGGCATCCCGGTCACCAAGCTCACCGAGGCTGAGACCCATCGCCTGCTGCGCATGGAAGAAGCTCTCCACCAACGTGTGGTGGGCCAGGACGAGGCAGTCCGCTCCATCTCGCGGGCCATCCGCCGCTCCCGGGCCGGTCTCAAAGACCCGCATCGCCCGGCCGGTTCGTTCATCTTCTTGGGCCCTTCGGGCGTGGGCAAGACCGAGTTGGCCCGCACTCTGGCCGAGTTCCTGTTCGGCGAAGAATCGGCGCTCATCCAGGTGGACATGTCGGAGTTCATGGAGAAGCATGCCG
This sequence comes from Thermoleophilia bacterium, assembly GCA_040772905.1. Taxonomy (GTDB): domain Bacteria; phylum Actinomycetota; class Thermoleophilia; order RBG-16-64-13; family RBG-16-64-13; genus JAXGXJ01. Next base: position 341,079 of record JAXGXJ010000005.1, read on the forward strand.
TCAGCCGTCTGGTCGGTTCGCCTCCCGGGTACGTGGGCTACGAGGAGGGCGGTCAGCTCACCGAGTCGGTGCGTCGCCGTCCCTACTCGGTGGTGCTTCTCGACGAGATCGAGAAAGCCCATCCCGATGTGTTCAACATCCTTCTGCAGATCCTGGAGGACGGGCGTCTTACCGACGCGCAGGGCCGCACGGTCGACTTCCGCAACACCATTATCATCATGACGTCCAACATCGGCGCCAACACCATCTCCAAGGGCCAGACCCTAGGCTTCAGCGAGACGGCGTCCGAGGGCGGGCTGCAGTATGACGAGATGAAGAGCCGCGTCACCGGGGAGCTGAAGAAGGTGTTCAGGCCCGAGTTCCTGAACCGGGTGGACGAGGTCATCGTCTTCCACAAGCTGTCGCGTGAAGAGATCACGGCCATCGTAGATCTCATGCTCAGCCGTGTGGAGGTGCAGTTGAAGGACCGCGAGATCGGCCTGGCTCTCACCAACGAGGCCAAGGCGCTGCTCGTGGACGTGGGCTACGACCCCACCATGGGTGCTCGTCCTCTGAGGCGGGCCATCCAACAACACGTGGAAGACCTGTTGGCGGAGGAAGTGCTCTCCGGGCGCTTCCCACAGGGCAGCACAGTGCTTCTCGATCGGGCCGACGATCATCTGGCCATCGTGGAGGTCATCCCCGGCGCGCCGGAGGTCCTGGTCGCCGACGAGACCACCAAGTAGACGGGGCGGCCCATGGCCAAGGGCAAGAGCTCGTACATCTGCCGGGAGTGCGGGTACGTCTCACCGGGATGGCTGGGCCGGTGCCCCGGATGTGGGCAATGGAACACCATAGAGGAAGATGCGGCGGGCGCCGCGGCCCCGAAACGGGGCCCGGCGCCCGCCGCGGCGTTTCCCGCGCCGGTCCCCATCACTCTGGCCGATGTCGACCCCGGGGCGCAGATCCGCATCGACACCGGACTGGGTGAACTGAACCGGGTGCTGGGCGGCGGCTTGGTGGCGGGCTCGGTGGTCCTGCTGGGCGGCGAGCCCGGCGTGGGCAAGAGCACCCTGTTGCTGCAGGCACTCCTGTGTATGGAGAGGGCGGGCATCTCCACGCTTCTCGTCTCCGGAGAGGAGTCGGCGGCGCAGGTGAAACTGCGCAGCAACCGCCTGGACGGCGACTCGAGCAGGTTGCCCCTCTTGAGCGAGACTCAGACGGAAGCCGTGGTGGCCTGCTTGGAGCAGGTGCGGCCTGCCGTATGCGTGGTCGACTCGGTGCAGACCTTGTGGTCGTCGGAACTGGGGTCCACTCCGGGGTCGGTGGCACAGATCCGCGATGCCGCCGGCCGTCTGCTGAGGACGGCCAAGACCAACAACATCGCCCTCATCCTGGTGGGCCACGTCACCAAGGAGGGCGAACTGGCCGGCCCTCGCGTATTGGAGCACATGGTGGACGCGGTCCTCTCCTTCGAAGGCGAGCACGCGCAACCCTTCCGTATACTGCGGGGGGTGAAGAACCGCTTCGGCTCCACCAACGAGGTGGGGGTGTTCCAGATGGCCGAGCGCGGCCTGGTGGAAGTGGCCGATCCCTCTTCGGTGTTTCTGGAGGAGGGGGAGCTGCGCTCGGGCTCGGCGGTGGCTCCGGTGATGGAGGGGAGCCGTTGCCTGCTGGCCGAGGTGCAGGCCCTGGTGGCTCCCAGCAACCTGGCCATGCCTCAGCGAGTGGCCCGCGGCGTGGACCGCAACCGGCTGGCCATGATCATCGCCGTCCTGAGCCGCAGAGCCAGGCTTCCTCTGCTCAAATGCGATGTTTTTGTTAATGTGGGAGGAGGATTGGTTATCGACGATCCGGCCGCCGATCTGGCTGTGGCTCTCGCCATCGCCTCGGCCTGGCGGGACGGAGACGGCGGTACAGGGGCCGCCGGCTTCGGCGAGATCAGTCTCACCGGCAAGCTCCGCTACGTTCTTCAAGGCGAGAAGCGGGTTCAGGAGCTGACCCGCAGGGGCTTCGACAGGATCCACCTGCCGACCCGGAACGCGGAGGAACTCAGCGGCAAGGGCGTGACGGGCGGCGCCCGGCTCGAAGCGGCGGGGGATATAGGAGCGGCGATCAGGAACAGCGACACGAGGAGCGGACGTGGGTAAGCGGCCTCCGGCCATCGAGGAACGGCTCATCGCGGCCCTGGAGATGGTGGCTCCGGGCACCATGTTGCGACGCGCCATCGACAACATCGTACGCGCTCGCACCGGAGCTCTTCTGGTGTTCGCCGACCAGGACGCACTGGCCCCCATGATATCGGGCGGTATCGCGCTCGACATGCCCCTCGCGCCCATGATCCTGTACGAATTGGCCAAGATGGACGGCGCCATCCTGCTGGACCGCACCGGCTCGCGCATCATGCATGCCAACGTGCAGCTCATGCCCGACGCCTCTATCTCCTCCGAGGAGACCGGCACCCGTCACCGCACCGCGGAACGCGTGGCCAAGCAGGTCGACGCACTGGCCATCTCCATCTCGGCGGCTCGTGATGTGGTGACCATCTATCTCTCCAACCTGCGCTACGTCATGGAGAACATCCGCACCATCCTGGACAGCGCCAACCAGGCCCTGCAGACTCTGGAGAAGTTCAAGGAGCGGCTCAACCACGTGTCGACATCGCTGTCGGCGCTGGAGTTCGAGGATGCCGTCACTCTGCACGATGTGCTGAGTGTTGTGCAGCGGCTGGAGATGGTGTTGGTGATCGTGCAGGAGATCGAGCGTTACATCATCGAACTGGGCACGGAGGGGCGCCTCATCAGGCTGCAGCTGGAGATGATGATGCTCCACGTGCGCGAAGACCGCGAGGCTCTGCTTGCCGACTACCTGCCCGAACTCACCCCCGACAGTCTGAAGGAGGCACGGGAAGCGCTCGGTTCGCTGCCTTCCGACGAACTGCTGTCGCTGGCTCGGCTGGGCGAGATACTGGGTTACGAGCGAGGCGTGAGCACCTTGGAGAAGCACCTCAGCCCGCGTGGGTACCGTGTGCTGCGCAAGATCCCGCGTCTGCCGCAGGAGATCATCGCGGAACTCATCGGCAGGTACGGATACCTGCGCGAGATCCTGGATGCGACCCCCGAGGAGTTGGCCGCCAGTGACTGCGTGAGCCTGGGCAGGGCTCGCGACATCAAAGAGGGGCTCAACCGGTTGCGTGAGCTCAACCTGCTCGAACGGTACGGCTGATGACCTTCGCCCTCAGACTGCTTCTGGCCCTGGTGGGAGGCGTGTCGGGCTACGAACTCGGCATCGCCTACCTGCCCCGCACGCAACTTGGTGGGCTGGGGCACGGCCTGCTGGTGGCCCTGTGTGCCCTTGCCGGCGTGGTGGTGGGCGTGGTGGTGGGCGGCTTCCTTGGCCGGGCCATCACGAAACTGGCGCGACGCCTGGACCGGGCAAGCTCGCTGGTGACGGCCAGCGGGCTCATTTTTACCACCATCGGTCTGCTTATCGGTCTGGCGGTGGCGGCACTGGGCGGGCTGGCGGTGAAGGACCTGCCCGTGGTGGGACTCTACCTGTTGCCGCTGCTGTATGCCGTGAGCGGCTACCTGTTCGCCTATCTCGCGTACAAGCGACACACCGACATGGCTCGCGTCCTCGGTTTCAAAGGGTTGCTGCAGCAGCCCGGGACCAAGCATTTCGTACGACCCAAGCTGCTCGACACCTCGGTGATCATCGATGGGCGCGTCAGCGACGTGGTGGGTACCGGGTTCTTGGAGGGCGATCTTATCGTGCCCAGCTTCGTGCTGGATGAGTTGCAGGCGATCGCCGATTCCTCCGAGCCGGGCAAGCGGGCCCGGGGTCGGCGGGGACTCGACACCGTACGTGACCTGCAGGAGACCCACACGCGCCTCATCATCATCGAACGTGATTTTCCCAGCATGGCCGAAGTGGACGCGAAGCTCATCAAGCTTGCCAAGGAGATGAAGGCCTGCATCCTCACCACCGACTACAACCTCAACAAGTTGGCCCAGATACAGGGCGTCGAGGTGCTGAACGTCAACGAGCTCTCCAATTCCCTCAAGACCATGGTGCTGCCCGGCGAGAGCCTGGGAGTGAAGGTGCTGCGCGAAGGGAAAGAAGAGGACCAGGGTGTGGCTTATCTGGACGACGGCACCATGGTGGTGATCGAGGGGGGCCGCAACCGCGTGGGTGAAGAGGTGCAGGTGGAGGTCACGTCGGTGCTCCAGAACCCCTCAGGAAGGATGATCTTCACCCGTCTGGCCTCGTAACGGGCCTCTCGCGCAGTCTTCGAGCGGAGGAGGATGTGATGGCTGACGTACCGACCGGAGCATGGCCGGGCCGCCGTCTGAGGTTGGCCATGGTGATCGCCGCCGCCGGCTACGGCACGCGTCTGGACGCGGGCATGCCCAAACAGTATGTCCCCCTGCTCGGGATCCCCATGCTGCAGCGCACGCTGACCGCCATCAGTTCCTGCCCGGAGGTGGACACCATGATCGTGGTGGTGAACCGGGAAGACGTCCAGTACTGCGCCCACGAGATCTTGGTGGAGGAGATACCGAAGGTGGGCCAGGTGGTGCCGGGGGAGGAGAAGCGACCCTTCTCAGTGCGCAACGGCCTGCGGGCCTTGGCGGCTATGGGCACCTGGGACCTGGTGGGAGTGCACGATGGGGCTCGGCCCCTCGTGGGCTGCGAGGAGATCTACCGTGTCCTCGAGGCGTTGGAGACCGATCCTTCATTGGATGGTGCGCTGCCCGCCATACCCAGCGTGGACACCATCAAAGTGGTCGGCCGGGACGGGCTCATCATGGAGACCCCGCATCGGGCCCGGCTGTTCCGCGCGCAGACTCCGCAGGTGTTCCGTTGGCAGGCTCTGATGGAAGCCTACGACCAGCCGAACGACATCCTCGCCGCAGCCACCGACGACGCTTCCTTGGTGGAAGAGCGGGGAGGCCGCGTGGCGGTGGTGGAGGGGTCGCCCGAGAACTTCAAGATCACCGATCCTCTGGATCTGCGCATCGCCGAGGACATCCTGGCGGGACGCCGTCGTGGCTGAGCCCCGCGGGGATGAGGCAGCCCCTCGTCTGCGTGTGGGCTTGGGCTACGATGCGCATCGTTTCGCAGCCGAGCGCGCGCTGATGTTGGGCGGTGTGCGCCTGCGGGATCGTGATGGTCTGGCAGGCCACAGTGACGCGGACGTACTCGTACACGCAGTGATGGACGCTCTGCTGGGTGCCGCCGGCCTGGAGGACATCGGCCATTACTTCCCCGACAGCGATGCCGCCTACTCCGGCGCCGATAGCATCGCGTTGTTGGCGGAAGTGGGACGACTTCTTCGCGCCCAGGGCTGCGAGGTGGTGAACGTGGACGCCGTGGTCATCTGCGAGGAGCCGCGCATCGCGCCCCACCGGGCACGCATGCGCGCGCGCATGGCAGAGGCGCTGGGCGTCGGCGTCGAGCAGGTGACGGTGCGGGGGACCACCACCGAGGGCATGGGCTTCACGGGACGGCGCGAGGGCATCGCCGCCCAAGCGGTGGCGCTCGTGGCGGCGAGCGTCAGCGTGTAGCGGCTGGTCGCGCGCGGCTGCTGGGCCGCATCTCGGCTATCATTCCCCCGGTAAACCGAACGAAGTGAGACCACTGCCATGAGTGCCATCAGCAAGAGCGACACCGGCCACCGCGCGGCCCAGGGCGAGGTCCGGGTGCGTTTCGCGCCCAGTCCCACCGGGTCCCTGCATGTGGGGAGTGCCCGCACCGCTCTCTACAATTACCTATATGCGCATCACAACGGCGGCACCATGGTGCTGCGGGTGGAGGACACCGACCTCAAGCGTTCTACCACCGAGCATGACCTCAGCATCATCAACGACCTCAAGTGGCTCGGTCTGCAGGCCGACGAGGGGCCTGACGTGGGGGGTCCCTACGGCCCCTACCGCCAGAGCGAGCGCGCCCATCTGTACGAGGAGGCAGTCCAGCAGCTTCTGGCCGATGGCTGGGCGTATCCCTGCTTCTGCCCCCAGGAACTCCTGGACGAGCGAAAAGAGCAGCAGCTGGCCCGGGGGGAGATGCCCAAGTACGACCGCACCTGCACCCGACTGACACCGGAAGAGGTCGAGGCCAAACTGGCCGCCGGTGAGCAGGCGGCCATCCGCTTCCGCGTGCCCGAGGGTGACGTGACCTTCGACGATCTCATCCACGGACCCATCACCTTCTCCAGTGACGTCATCGGTGACTTCATCATCAAGCGCACCGACGGTGGCTACTCCTACAACTTCGCCGTGGTGGTCGACGACGCCGGCATGGCCATCACCGACGTCATTCGGGGCGAGGACCACATCACCAACACCGCCCGGCAGATGATGCTGTTCGCGGCCCTGGGCAAGCCGGCTCCGCGCTACGGGCACCATTCCCTCATCCTGGCGCCCGACGGTGGCAAGCTCTCCAAGCGGCATGGAGCCACCTCCATAGGCGATTTCAGCAGGTTGGGCTACCTGCCCGGGGCCATGGTCAACTACCTGGCTCTGCTCAGCTGGCATCCCTCGGACGAGCGCGAGAAGTTCTCACTGGAGGAGCTCATCGACGAGTTCGACATCGACCGGGTCTCGAAGAGTCCGGCCATCTTCGACGTGCAGAAGCTCAGCTGGTTGAACGGTCTCTACATCCGCGAGCTGGAGGCGACGGCGTTGTACCAGGCTATCGAGCCCTATCTGGCCGAGGCGGACATGCAGTTCGCGCCCGTGCAGCGTGAGGTGGTGGCCGAGGCCGTGCAGGCCAACTTGGTGGTGCTGAGCGATGCGCCGCGCTTCGCCGACATCTTCGTAGAGGAGTTCGATCTGGCTGACTGCGAGTGCAACGAATGGCTGCGGACGCCCGGCGTGGACGTGGTGGTGGAGCTTGCGCGGGAGCAGCTGGGCCGGTTGGCTGCCGAGTACGTACGCTCGCAGGCCGGGCGGGAGGCCATCCGGGGTCTGGCCGAGGCTGCGAAGGAACATGGCCTCAAGGGCAAGGCTGTCTATCATCCCCTGCGCGTGGCTCTGAGCGGGCGCGAGGAGGGGCCCGAACTGTTCTATCTCGTGGCCGGCCTGGGTAGGAGCCGCATTCTGGCCCGGCTCGAGGCGGCCGCTGCGTTCATCGCGGCGGGGAAGGAGTCCTGACATGCGTCTGTACGACTCGATGGCTCAGGAGAAGCGGGAGTTCGTCCCTCGCGACGGCGACCACGTGACCATGTACTTCTGCGGGCCCACCGTCTACAACTACGTGCATGTGGGGAATGCGCGTCCCTATGTGGTGTCGATGGTGGCCCGGCGCTACTTCCAGTCGTTGGGCTGGCGGGTGACGCTGGTGGAGAACATCACCGATATCGACGACCGCATCATCCAGAAGGGCATCGCCGAGGGACGGAGCGCGCAGGAAGTGGCTCAGGAGTTCGCGGACGCGTATCGCGCGGATACCGACCGATTGGGGCTGGGGCGCCCCGATGTGGAGCCGCTGGCGACCGAGCATATCCAGGAGATCATCGATCTCATCCGCGATCTCGTGCAGCAGGGCCATGCCTATGCGTCCGGGCCCGACGTGTACTTCGACGTGGACAGCTATCGTCCTTACGGCAAGCTTTCGAAGCAGCAGGTGGCGGAGATGCGGCACGGTGCCCGCATCGACCTGGGGGAGGACAAGGCCGATCCTCTGGACTTTGCCCTCTGGAAGGGCGCTAAGCCCGGTGAACCCGCCTGGGACAGCCCCTGGGGCCCGGGGCGGCCGGGATGGCACATCGAGTGCTCGGCCATGAGCCTCAAGTATCTGGGGGCAGGGTTCGACATCCACGGGGGCGGACGCGATCTCATCTTCCCGCATCACGAGAACGAAGTGGCCCAGGCGGAAGCAGCCACGCATCCCTTCGCGCGCTTCTGGATGCATAACGGCATGTTGAACCTGAAGCAGGAGAAGATGTCGAAGAGCTTGGGGAACATCCTTACGCTGCGTCATATGCTGGACGAGCATCGTCCGGAGGCGCTCATCGCCGCGTTCGTGGGCACCCACTATCGCAGCCCGCTGGAGTTCAGTGCTGAACTCCTGGAGGAGGCTGAGCAGCAGGTGGACCGTCTGCGCAACGTGTTCCGGGCGCTTGCCGATCACGCGGGCGGCGCCGGTGCCGAGACGGCGGGGCTGTCGGCCGGCGCTGTGGCGGGCGTGGTGGAGCAGCGCCGCACTGCCTTCGATGAAGCCATGGCCGACGATCTGAACACCGCCGCGGCCCTGGCTGAGGTCTTCGGCTTGGCGCGCGAGGTGAACGCCGCCTTGGCGGCCGGTGAGCTCTCACCCGCGGCGGCGGCTGAAGTGCACCGACAGATGGGAGAGATGGTCTACATCCTGGGACTCGACGCGGTGACCAGGGTGGAGGATTCAATACCTGCCGAGGTGAAGGCGATGGCTGAAGAGCGTCAGACGGCGCGGGCGGCGAAAGATTTCGCGCGGGCCGACGAGCTGCGGGCCGCCATCACCGAGCAGGGCTACGAGGTCCGGGACGTGGCTGGTGGCTTCAAGCTCATCCCCATCCGATAAGAGCGACCGCAGGCGCCGCCCCGGTCGGGAGGCACCGGGCACGCACTCGGTGCCGAGCGCGCGGAGCGTAGCGACGGGACGGGCCCGTGGCGCCGGGCGGCCCGAAGGGCGCCGCGGCGCCCCCTCCGAGCGCACCCCACACTCGTCATCGCTCGGTCGACGTGTGGAGACGGAGCCGGGAGTTGCCGACTTCACCTTCGTCTACGGCCGCAACCCCGTGCGCGAAGCACTACGGGGCCGCAGGCAGGTGCATGCCGTCTGGCTGGTGGCGGGAAGCGCGGGTGACGAATTGGAGCGTCGCCTGCACGAGTGGCTGGGCTCTCCTCATGCCCACACTCCCGGCCGGGCGGGTCGCGTGCGCCCGGCCGTCCATCGACTACCCGCCCTGGAACTGACCGCCCTGCTCAGCACCCCCGACCACCAGGGCATCGGGGCTGAGGTGGACCCCTATCCCTATCTCGAACTGGAGCAGGTGCTGCGTTCACACACCCTGATGGTGGCGTTGGACCAGATCCAAGACCCGCATAACCTGGGGGCCATCATAAGGACGGCCGAGGGAGCCGGTGCGGCCGTGCTGGTGCCGCGTCATCGCTCGGCCGAGATCACGCCGGCGGTGGTGAAGGCCTCGGCCGGCGCGACCGAGCACGCCGCCGTGGTGCGGGTGCGCAACCTGGCCGACGCGCTCGCGCAAGCCAAGGAAGCGGGGTTCTGGACGTACGGCGCCGCCGCCGGGGCGGCGGCGCCGTACACCGCCCAGGACTATCGCTACCCCAGCTGTTTCGTGGTGGGGTCGGAGGGTGAAGGTCTGGGCCGCCGCGTGAGCGCGGCCTGTGACGTGGTGGTGGCCCTGCCGCTGAGCGGCCGAGTGGAATCGCTCAACGTGAGTGTGTCGGCGGGCATCCTTCTCTACGAGGCGGTGCGGCAGCGGGCGAGCGGGGAGGCGACCTGATGAGCGTCTACCTCATCGACGGCTACAACCTGCTGCATCAGATACTGGGCCAGCGTGAGAGCGGTGCCTCCGGTGGGGCGAGGAGACGCGGCGGTCGGCAGCACGGATCACGCGCCCGGACCGACCGTGATCGCGTGGGAGGTGGACCCGCTACTGGGCCAGGCGACTGGGACGACACGCGCAGCTCGGCCGACGCCGGCCATGGCGACATCGCACGCCAGGGGTCCATCGATCTGGAAGACGAACGTCGCCGGTTGCTCGACCGCATTGCCAGCTACATGGGAGGGACGTCCGACAGGGCCGTGGTGGTGTTCGATTCCCACTCGCAGTTGTTGCAGAAGAGCGAGAGTGCAACGGCACAGGTGGAGGTCTACTTCGGTTCGTTCTCGCACTCTGCGGACGCCATCATCGAGCGTGAGGTGTACGCGGTGAGTGCAGGAGAAAATGTCGTGGTGGTCTCCTCCGATCATCAGCTCCAGCAGACTATCTTCCTGCCCAACGTCATCCGCTGCTCGTCAAGGCAGTTCGCGGGCGAATTGCAAGCTCACACAAAAAGGATTGCAAATCGTCAGAATTGCATTACAATGAGTCATCGGATCGAGGAGAGGATCCCCGCCGGGACCCTCGAGAAGCTGGCTCGCCTGCGCGATGAGCTGGAGCACGTTAGTCCGCCGGAGGAGCCGCAGCGATCCAAGTAGGGGCCCTGGGACGGCCCGTCACTCACGTGAGGAGGATCGGCGGTGAGAGCAGCGCGCGCGACCAAGATCGCGACAGAATGGGCCGACGAGGAGTTGGTTGCGCGAGCCAAAGCCGGAGACGAAGAATCAACCCGGGCACTGCTCACTCGCTACCACTATTTCGTGCGGATGAAAGCCAACTCGTACTTCCTTGCCGGCGGCGACGGAGACGATCTCATCCAAGAAGGCTACATCGGGCTGTTCAAGGCCATCCGGGACTTCGAGCACGACCGCAGCACCAGCTTCCGCAGCTTCGCAGAGCTGTGTGTCACCCGGCAGATCATCACGGCCATCAAGACGGCTTCGCGGCAGAAGCACGCTCCTCTCAATACCTACGTGAGCTTCAGCCACTCTCCCTCCAGCGCTGACTTCGACACTCGCACGCTGGCCGACGTCATCCCCTCGGGCCGCACCAGCGACCCGGTGCAGCAGGTCATCAGCTCCGAGGAGGTGGTGAGCCTCACCGGATGTTTGGTGCGCATGCTGAGCCCGCTGGAGTCGCAGGTGCTCAAGTACTACCTGGAGGGGAACTCCTACGAGGACATCGCGGCCGCCATCGGCCACGACACCAAGACGGTCGACAACGCCCTGCAGCGCATCAAGCGCAAGGTGACCATGCACTTGGAGAGCCGCAGGGTGCTTCTGTAGGTCGGGGCTGCCGGCGGGTTGCGCCGTCGGCAGTGGTCGGGACGGCGCCGACTTGTTGGTCGCCGTCGCGGCGATTCGCTTCCGATCATCCTTTCTCACACTGTTCGATGTTTGCACGTCCGCGATCTGGGAATGTACAACGCATCGGGACAGAGGGGGTCCCGTTAGGACCAAACTCGTTCACCCATATTGGGTAGCCGGTCAGCCATGCAGACCGAGGGTCGGCCCTACCCAGTGGCGAGTGTAAGGGTGAGCAGGCGGGCCTGCCGCCGCCGGTCCTGTCAGCGACAGTGTTGGCGATCCGATCAAGGAGGGTTGGCATGCGCCGGGTGACAGTGAAGTGGGACAGAGACCATTCCAGGACTGCGTTCGCGGTCCTGCTCGCGATCATCATTACGGCTGGGCTTGCCGTGTTTGCCACGGGGTGTACTGATGCTGAGGGGGACGCTGTCTCCAGGAGTAACGGTGTGGCTGCAATGGCAGGAGGTGCCGCTCTCGAGGCACAAGCGACGTCGACCAGCGTCAGTTGGAACGGGGTGAACGGAGCCGACAAGAACTGCGCTCAGGGCGGCACACTGCATTGGATACTCACTACTGGTGGAAACGCCGATATCGTCAGCGGCTCGCTGACCGTCACCTTCCAGGGCGGCGGGAGCCAGACCGTTGACGGCCAGTTCCCCGGCGGCGGTGGTGGCGCGATGCACTTCTACACCACGGGTGACTCCCCAGTGACAGCGGCGGTCGCCAACTACTTGTATGAAGGCACCCAGAACAACGTGGTCCTGACCATCAGTTCGTCGGTCTGCAACACGACCACGACCACCGAGTCGCCGACCACGACGACCGAGCCGCCGACGACGACCACTACCACCACTACGGAGCCACCGACGACGACTGCGCCTCCTACGACTGCACCACCTACTACGGCACCTCCTACGACAGCGCCGCCGACGACAGCACCACCGACTACGGTGTTGCCGACGACCACGACCCCGACGAGCGAAGTCACGACCACGACGACTGCACCTCCTACCCCTACCACCCTGGACGAGGTGACGAGCACGACCGCACCCAGTACTACGACTTCCTCTACTCCCAACACGACGACGGGACCGGCAACGTCTGTGCCGACCACCGGAGGTGTCTCGACGACGCAGGGTGGCGCAACCACTGCGCCGAGTGTGTCCCTGATCCACACGGGCGGCGGCGGTACCGCCGGCGCGGGCGCGGGACGCTGGGCGTTGATGATCTTGGCCGGCTGTCTGGCGGTTGCCCTGGGTGCCTCGGCCATCGCGGTGAGGGTGAGAGGAAAGTGACAGTCAGTACTGCGCGCGATGGGCACCGCTGTATACCTGTGAGGTGAGCCACCGACGCCGCGGTCCCGTTCGGGGCCGCGGCGTCGGACGTCTTAGCGCGGCGCTCCTGGTGGGGCTCCTCTGTGGGCACGTGTCGCGCTACAATCTCCTGGCTTCGACAGGCCTCGCACGCGCGATAAGAGCTGCATCAGCGCCAACGGCGGGGTTCGAGCCGGTGTAGCTCAATGGTAGAGCAGCTGATTTGTAATCAGCAGGTTGGGGGTTCAAGTCCCTTCGCCGGCTCCTCGTGGATGGTCTCTCTCACTCCACCCGCCAGCACTCGGAGGGATCCTCTCCCGTTGCCGCCTCCGCTTGGGCCTCCAGTACCGCCTCAGGGTCATCCAGGAACGCATGGACGGCAGCCTGGACCAGTTCAGTGTCGAGGATGTTGTAGCCCAGCTCGTTGCGGCCGTCGATGTAGTCGGGCGGGCCGAATCCTTCCGTGTACATGCGACCGGTCTTCAGCTGCCTTCGGACCCTGATAAGGTCCTGCAGCCTGTCCAGGGGGATGTCGGTCTGCAGGTCTTCGCGGATCACGTCCACCATTGCCGGGAAACGGAGGGCCAGCTCAGCCGCGCCGTTCTGCGTGAGCAGGGCCATGATGACGCAGCGCTGGCGGCGCATCCGCTCGTAGTCGTTGCTGCCCGTCCGCGAGCGGGCGAAGGCCAAGGCCTCGTGGCCGTCGAGCTCCTGGACACCCGGACGGATGTCGTAGACGCGGTAGTCCTCCCCGGGCCTCGGGGGTGAGAGGCGCACCCAGACCCGCTCTTTGACGTTGACCTTGATGCCACCGAACGCATCCACAAGATCGACGAACCCACCCATGTCCACCACGGCGTAGTGATGGACGGGGAGACCCAGGAGTGCGCCGGCGGTGTCGCGCAGCACCACGGCTCCAGGGTTCTGTCCCTCAGGAGCCAGCTCCGGATGGCCCAGCGCCTCTTCGTACAGATCGCTGATCATGCCGGGATATGTCTGCATCCCCAGCGCCCGGGCGGCGCTTTCGCTCAGGGGGAGGTCGCCCGTGTTGCGAGGGATGCCGAAGAGGGCCACGTACCCGTCACGCAGGTCTATGGTGGCCACCATGATGGAATCCGCACGTGCGCCTCGGCGGCCATATCCGGCGTCGGTGCCGATGAGGAGGAACGTCAGGCGCTCGTCGGAGCCCCATTCCAGGGGAGCTTCGGTCGTGGTGGTAGAGGGTGGTGCCGTCGTTGCGACCGTCCGGCTGGTGGGGGTCGCGCGAGTGGTCGAGGTAGGGGCGACGGTCGCCAGCGTGGTAGTCGCCGGAGCGAGCGTGGTGTTGGTGGTCGTTGACGGTGCCGCGGGCTCGTCTGCGAACACGCTGGTCACCAGATCGTGGGACAGATAGACGTAGTATCCGGCCACGGCGTGCGGCGCGGCCACCAGCAGCAACAGCAGTGCCAGCGCGACTCCGGCCAGTCCGGCTCCCCGCGTGGAGGACTCGACGCGGCGGGGGGCGGCGGACGAAGACGAGACCGGGTGTTCCGCGGCCGGCATGGGTCCGGCTGCCTGTCGCCACGGCGGCTCCTGTCGGGGCTCGGGGATGCGGTAGGCATCGGCGGCGGCGAAGAGACGGAAGGCCAGCAGGACGGCGTCCAGCCCCAGTAGCGTCAACAGCACCGGAGGCTCCACGACCCAGGCAAGGGCTCGGTCCACCCCCGTGGCGAAGACGATCGCCGCGGCCAGCAGTACCGCCACCGCGATACCCACCATGCTCAGTCCGCGGGCAAGCCTCCCTGCGGCGAGTTGGCCCGCCCCGGGCACGATCGCGGAGAGGAGCGCGTTGAGTAGTCGCCGGCGATATGTGCGGTTCATTCCCAAGTGATTGTCGTGGAGGACGGTCTGTCTGACCTGAAATGTAATATCACATCACCGGACGGACGTGAGGGGCCAGTCGTTCCGCGCTTCGTGCGTCTGCTATCCTGCTGGGCCGGAGGACGTGCGACGTCCCATCCATTCTGCCGCGCAATCGAGGTGAAGCGATCGAAACACGCCGCGCAAGTCTCTCCCGCCGCGCAAGGTTCACGCGTCTCGCGCGGGTCACGCTTCTTGTAGCTCTGCTTATGAGCACCTTGGGCGTCGCTGTGGGAACGGCTGGCTGCGAGAAGCCGGTCGCGCCGCACGTGGCCGCGACTTCCACCACCAACGCGGGGTCAGGGCCGGCCCAGGAGACCGGCGTCGACAAGAAGAAGTTCAACAAGGCCTGGGACCAGGTGAAAGAGATCATAGTCTCCACGTCGGTGGCGACGGCGCGACCTGCCCTGGTCGAGCAGGTCCAGGAGCTCAGGGGCCTTCTGGACCTCATTCCTGTCGCCAGCCTGAACGCCGACGAGCAGGCCGTGCTTGCCGCTTTCGACCGGGTCTGTTGGGCCTATGCGGACGGGGTCGCCTTGTGGACGGCGCTGCTGGAGAAGGATGGAAACCATGAGGGGATACCTGTCTACCGCGACAGCGCGCCGCTCTTCAAGCGGGCTGATATGTTGGTGGCGACCTATGGCCTCACTCTGGAGAGATCCACTGCCGATCCGGCCGTGGAGTACGTGTCGGAAAGGAGCATCGACAGGCTCTGGGAGGTCGCGTACAAGGTTGCCCAGAACGAGCTGTTGCCTGTGTTCCGCCGCTGAAGCGGCTCGTCGGTGCCGGGTACAGAATCATCCAGCAAATGGGATTCTGGTGCATCGCGCCTCGGCCACGATCCAGAAAAACTGATGTCCTCCGACGTTGCATCCTGAGCTAATCTGGGAAGTAGAAGCATAGCCGGTGTTTCGCGTGCTCACGGCAGTGAAGCGCACCCGGTCCACCTCGCGCTGACTGAACTGGGAGAGACGGTGTTCCTCAGGGGTTCAACACTTCGCGGGAAGCTGCCGATATCTTCGGCAGTGAGAGAGAGTCGCGATGTGGTCGTTGCGCGGTGCCAGGGGTACATGATGGGCGATGCTGGAAGGAATGAGATGGATCGAGGACTGCTTGGGTCCGGGGGCGGGGAGGCAGCAGTGACACCTCCGGCCGAGGTGAACTCGAGCGATGGAAGTTCCCGCACGGGTTTCCGCTACCTGCCCATGATGGCCTTCGACGTTCTCGTGGTCGTCGCCTCGTATCTGGCCGCCCTGTTGTTCCGGTACGCGGGTACGGGTGTGGATTACCGGATCTGGACGCTGGAGGTGGGGGCGTTCCTGCTGTTCGCAGTAGTCGTGCATATCGTCGTCAACCGGATCGCCGGCGTCTACTCTATCGCGGGTCGATACATGAGCCTGGTCCATGCGGTGCGAGTCAGCGAGGCCGCGCTCATCTCGACCGCGTGGATCTTCATAGGAGTGGTCATCTGGCCTCTGTTCGGAGCCTCTCTGGCATATCCGGTGCCGAGGCCTGTGGCGGTCGGAGGCGGTCTCCTGACCGGCGTGCTCATGGTTCTCTTCCGGTTCTCGGGACGCATCGCCCGGGAGACGAGCTATCAGTCACGCAACGCCACTGAGCGAGTGCTGCTCATCGGGGCGGGCCAGGCGGCGGACATGATCATCCGCGAGATCCAACGCACCCCATCCCTGGAAGTCCATGTCGTCGGTCTCGTGGATGACAGGCCCAGCGCCCGCCATACGTCGATCCAGGGGGCTTCGGTCCTGGGCACCATCGACGACATCCCCAGCTTGGTGCGTGAGCATGATCCCACCCAACTCATCCTTTCCATACCTTCCTTGAGCGCGGCTGAGATGGCCCGGGTCTATCGAATCTGCAAGCCTACCGGTGTGCCTCTGAAGGTGATGCCCAGTCTGGTCGACATGGTCGCCGGACGTGCCAGTTTCGCGGATGCGAGAGAGATCGACATCAAGGATCTGCTGGGTCGCAAGAAGATCGAGACAGACATAGGCGGCATCCTCTCAGAGATCCACGGTCGGTCGGTGCTTGTGACGGGCGCTGGAGGGTCTATCGGCTCGGAACTGTGCCGCCAGATCGCCGAACTGCATCCGGAGCGTCTTGTGCTCATCGACCACGACGAATCCTCGCTGTACGCGCTCCATGAGTCGCTGCGCACCACGGACTTCCACCGTTACGTCTTGTGCCCGACCAGCATCCTCAAACAGCGCAAGCTGGAGAAGATCTTCCGGACACACAGGCCTGAGGTCGTCTATCACGCGGCCGCGTACAAGCATGTCCCCCTCATGGAATTGAGCCCGGACGAAGCGGTGCTCAACAACATCCGGGGGACTCTCATGGTCGCCGAAGCGGCGGCACGTCATGGTTGCAGACGCTTCGTGAATATCTCCACCGACAAGGCAGTGGATCCAGTCAACGTCATGGGCGCGACGAAACGAGCTGCCGAACTGGTGGTGCGCAAGGTGGCCGGCGAGAATCCCGATACGCTGTTCGCGTGCGTTCGTTTTGGCAATGTGCTGGGTAGCCAGGGAAGCGTCGTCCCCCTGTTCAAGAGCCAGATCACCGGAGGGGGGCCTGTCGTCGTCACACATCCAGGGATGACGCGGTATTTCATGCTGATCGAGGAGGCGGTGCAACTGGTCCTGCAGGCGACCGCCATGATGCAGGAGGATGCTCCTGACGGCCTTGTGAACTTGAATACCTTCGTTCTGGACATGGGTGAGCCCGTGTCGATCGTCGATCTGGCTCAACATATGATCGAGTTCTTCTGGTCGAACAACGGCCATTCCCTGGGAGTGGAGTTCACTGGGTTGCGTCCGGGAGAGAAGCTGGACGAGACACTCGTGTGGGACCACGAGGTCGGAGTCGAGACGAGTCATCCTCTGATCAAGCGGGTCTGCGTGAGTTGTCTGGAAGACGACGAGATCGACCTAAGGGCGTTGGAGGATAACCTGCCGAGATTGCTCCAGTTGGCTGCTGAGCATCAGAACGCCGAGGTGATCCGGGAGGCGCTCATGAAGGCGGTGAGAGGTTACCTGCCTCTGGAGCGCCGCATGGATGAGGTGTCAGCGCCCGTATCTGTCCGCTAGCCGCAGATAGCGCGCCATCACTATGGCCACATGTCCGCGCTGAGCGGGATCGTAGGGACCGAAACGGGTGGGCGCGTATCCGTTCATGAGCCCCAGGCTCGCCACCAAGCCCACGTCGGCGGCGGCGTAGCCGGGGACGTCGGGGAAGCCGGCCGACGCGCCGGCGAGGGCGGCCGGGTAGCCTCTCAGCTGCCGGCACATGCGGGCCAGGATCTGGGCCAACTGCACCCGGGTGATGGTGGTGTCGGGACGAAACACCTGCCGGCCGAGTTCGTCCACCGCGCCGTTGATGAGACCGGCGGCCACCGCTTCCTCCACGAAATCGTAGGGATAGGGTTCGATGCCTCCGCGCGCATCGTAGGTGGGGGCGACGTCCCAGAAGGTGCGGTATTCCACCTGCTCGATGATCGGGGTGTGGATGCCGGCGACCGTGGCCACGATCTTGGCGGCCTGGCGGCGGGTGAGCCGATCGGTGGGACCGAAGCGGTCGGCGTCGTAGCCGCTCATGATGCCCGGCGCGGTGAGGGCCGGCAGAGCGCGGCCCAGTTCCGAGGCAGGATCGACATCCACGAACAGACGGTCGCGCAGCATGGCCGACACCGGCACCAGCTGATAGCCGGCCGCGCGCAGGCGGGTGATGATGCCGGGCAGGGCCGCCGCCGTGTTGGGGGCGGCCATGTGCAGCAGCACGATGGCGCCATTGTGGGCGCGCCCCACGATGTTCCGCTCGATCTCCTGGGGTGACTCACCGGTCCAGTCCTCGGTGCCCACATCCCAGAGCACCATGTGCGTGAAGCCCCTGTCGCCCGCCACTTGCGCGACGAGCGAGTTGTTGTGTCCGTAAGGGGGGCGGAAGAGCGGCACCGTCCTGCCGCCGGTGGCTGCACGAAAGGCGTCGGTACCGCCGCCGATCTGGTAGGGGAGGTCCGACGCCGGGATGGTCGTGAGGTCGGCGTGGGTGGCACTGTGGTCGCCCACCTCGAACAGGCCCGTCTCGACGCCCCGGCGGATCTCGTCGGTGACCTGCGGGAAGGCATCCACGGCATACCCGCACACGAAGAGGCTGGCCGGCACCTGGTACTCCCGGAGCACACGCAGGGTGTCCAGTGTGGGTCCGGGCACGGTGTTGTCGTCGAAGGTGAGGGCGATCCACTTGCGTTCGGCGGAACCTCGGAACACCAGGGGAGTGGGAGAGGCCGCCTGGGCCGCGGAACCCAGGGCAAGACACAAGAAGAGCGTGGCGGCCAGTGACAGCAGCCACACACGGGCTCCGCTCCTGCGGCTACGGGCGGGTGATGGCGTCGGGGTCATCCCATCTCCCTGTAGACGTCGCGACCCGTCCAGTATAGGTGACGAAGAGAGGGGTAACGTGCCGCCGCTTGCGTGCCGATATAAATCAGCGGAGACAGGTCGGATATAGCATGGACAGGACGACGAGCGAGCGCGTTGCGAAAGGGGAGCGGGCCGTGTCGGATTTCGACCGTATATTGGTCGCATACGGGGAGCGCCAGAGCCAGATGGTCGACGCGCTGGTGGCCGAGTTGGAGGCCACGCCCGAGGAGCGGGCCCGCCTGCGCGTGGTGGCGCAGTTGGTGCAGCAGGTGGTGCACACCTTCGGCACCTTGGAGACCGATTGGGCCGCACTGTCGAGCCACGACTTCGTGGAGCGCCGGGCACCGTCGCCCTTGCCGGTGATCGTGGACGCGGAACCGGGCCAGGTGCTGAACCTGTCCATGCGCGCTCTGGTGGATGCGGGGGTCCTCACCGCCTGGCAGGCGCGCGTCATCAACATGAACCTGGGGCTCAAACGCAGCATGTTCGTGTGCGGCCCTGCGGATGCCGGCAAGTCCACATTGCTGAACGGCCTCATCGGCCTGCTGCCGGTAGGACAGCGGCTGGCCCTCGTCGAGGCGGACGAAGAGGCGCTTCCCATGGCGAAGGAGCGCTCGGGCGCTCACCAATTGAGCGCCTCGGGGACGCTTGAGCGGGTGGAGGCCTTTCGGCAGGCGTCGCGCCAGAAGCCGGACTGGATCGCGGTGCGCGGTCTCACCGCGGAAGAGTCATTCTGTTTCGTCGACGCTCTGCAGGGCAGTTGTGGTGGCTTGGCCACGGTGGTCGCCGACCGACTCGAGGTGCCTTTCAACGCCTGGCTCTCGGAGGACCGCAAGATGGCCCAGCGCCTTTCTCGCCTCAAGCCGCTGGTCGTCCACCTGCGGCGGGACGACGAAGGCCGGCCCCGCCTCGTGGCTCTGATGGAAGTGTCGGTGCGGGAGGGCAGGGCTGTCCTGACCCCCTACACCGGACTCACGTAGTCCCGCACCCTCCTGCTGTTCGAGGCGCGCCCGCGCCTCCCCTTCTTCTCTTGGCGCTCTTGACAAAGGACTAAAGGTAGGACCACACTGGGATTGTCCGGCTGAGCACACACCGGCGAGCGTCTGCATATCCGGGTGTTCGGCGTCGGGCGCTGTTCTCCCTCGGCGATGGGCGAAAGGAGGTTGCGGAGTGTGCGAGGTCCGGCGCAGCCGAAGCCTGGTCCGGCCCTCTTCTCGGTTCCAGTACTTCTTCCAAAGGAGCGGCAGGTGACCAACAGACACCGTTTCATCCTCTTCGTGACTGTGGTGTTGGTGCTGGTGTTCGGCGTGGCCGGTGCGGCGTTCGCATTGGATCCAGTGCCGACGGCGAGGGGGACCGACTGGGCCTGCGAGTACGCGGGTGACTGCGACCCCGGCTTCACCGACACAGGCATGCTCTCCGCCGATACCCAGGCGGCTATCGGTGGTCTGAGCTTCTACGGCATCACGATGGGATACAGCGACCAGACCTATCGGCCCGCCAAGCAGGTGGCGCGTTGGGAGATGGCGTTGTTCCTGGCTCGGCTGATCGATTACGCCGCCGACCAGACGGCGTTCGACCTGCCGGCGACGCTGGTGACCCCGCCGTTCTCCGACACCGCGGGGCTGAGTGCTGAGACCAAGAACGCCATCGCTCTCCTCTATACCCTGGAGGTGACGAAAGGCAAGACGGCCACCACCTTCGCTCCCAACAACAGTGTGACGCGCTACGAGATGGCGTCCTTCCTGGTGCGCGTGCAGAACCTGCTCGAACCCGGCAGCTACGCAACCGCCAAGAGATTCTTCAGCGACGTCGACCCGGCCAAGCTCGACCGTGCCGCAGACATCGACGCGCTCGCGGCGCAGGGGATAGTGGTGGGCTATGGTGACGGCACCTACGGGCCCATGAACGCGGTGCTCCGTTCGCAGATGGCGCTGTATCTCATGCGCATGGTGGACGAGAACGTGGAAGCCGGACGGTTGCCGGCAGCGGTGCTGCCTGTGGACGACACCCCGGTCACCATCACAGTGGCGGCCGGTGAGGAGAAAGTCATCGCCCAGACCACCTACGCGCAGGTGCTCACCATCGGGGCGGGTGGCAGCGTCGTGGCTCCGGCAGGCAAGGAGGTGACGCTCACCGTCAACAACGTCGAGACCGGCGGTGCGCTGGTGACCACAGCAGGTGTGGAGACCAAGATCACGGGTCCCGCGACCTACACCGGCAACATCGTGCTCACCATCACCGACCAGAACTTTGTGCCCTACGCACAGCAGGGCGGTGGACCTCCTCCGGGAGGCGGTGACGGTGGCGGCGGTGAAGGAGGCCTAGTCCCCGCGGCGGACGAGCCTCCCGCGGACGGTCCTCCTCCGGCTGCCGGGCCCTTGATGTTCCCCTTCCGGCAGGCGTTGTATCTGGACGAAACCGGGCTGGTGGGCGAGAGATCGGTGACGGCGGCCATCGCGGGCATGACGGCCGACGGCTTCGTCATCCGCAATCCCTGGATCCGCTCCACAGGCGAGAACTTCAACGGTGTCTTCGCGAGCGGCGGCGAGTGGACGTTGGATGACGTCACCATCGACTTCACGGGTAACGCCCGCAGCGATTTCATCGGGTACGGCGCGGCTGTGGTCGCGCGGGGCGAGGACACCTCTCTGGTGCTTGACGGCGCGCATATCGAGACCGACGGGGTGGTACGCACCGCGGTGGTGGCCGACACCGGCAGCAACGTGGTGGTGAAGAACTCGCATATCCAGACCAACGACGGTGTGCTGCCCGCCGACTATGTCCCCACCATCGACACGACGCAGATGCGGTCGGTGCCCTGGATGCTGGGTCTGGCCGGGAACAACCGTGCCACCAACCTGCTGGGCACCAACACCAAGGCCAGCTACATCAACAGCTATGTGGGGGCGGAAGGCTGGGGAGTGCTGTCCACTGACGGTTGCACCACCCCGACCCTCACGGCCATCAACAGCACCATCGCCATCACGGGCGATGACGGTTACGGCTCCTACGGCATCGGTGATGCCACGGAGTACTTCTATGGCTGCAACTTCGACGTGGCCAGCTACGCGACCATCAGCCGAGGCAGCCACCTCTACTACGGCGACAGCGAACCGGCCAGAGTGGCCCAGCTGAACACCGCGCTCGATCTGGGGCTGACGGCCGCTGAACTGGCGGCCATCCCCGACAGACCCACCATCGTGAACTCCGATCGTTGGGGCGTTATGTGGCACGGCGGCGGCACGCTCGACGTGAGCGGCGGTACTGAGTTCAACACAGGCTTGACCACCTTCCTCGACAAAGGGCAGGCGATCGAGATCACGGTCGACGGTTCCGAGGGCGCCCAGCTGAATCCCGGCAACGGCATCATCATGCAGGTGATGGACGACGACGATCCGGGCCCGGTGCCGCCGGCTATGACCAACACCGGCGTGTACCACGACCCCATCGGGCCGGCGGTCAAAGAAGCCGAGCACGATGTGACCGTGGCCGACGCCAGCGATGCGCTGGCCACCTTCACCGACATCGTGTTGGACGGCGACTTCTTCAACTCCACTCGCGGCGGCGTGGTGCAGGGACCGTTCGGGCCTCCCAGCAGCGCCTCCAAGAACCTGGGCCTGACCTTCTTGGACAGCAGTATCGTGGGCGTCATCAGCGCGTCCACGGCGCTGCACCCGGGAGTGGCGGCTCAGGACGGCATCTCTGCCGAGGACTACCGTGAGATCGGCATGATCGAGAACACCGTGGCGGCGCCTGTCAACAACGGTGTGCTCGTGACCCTTGACGGCGACTCCCAATGGGTGGTCACCGGTACCAGCTACCTGACTGTTCTGGCGGTCGGAGTCGACGCGACCGTGATCGCGCCCGCCGGCCGCACCCTGGTGATGAGGGTGGACGACGTGGTGACCCCCATCGTCCCCGGCACCACCTACAAAGGCATCATCGAGCTGACCGTCGTGGGCGGAGGCTGAGGCTCCTGCGAGTGAGCGGCGTGACCGCTCGGCAAAGGTAGCTGGCGCGGCCCATTGGCGGGGCCGGCGGCGGTGAGCGACACAAGCCGGGGCCGCCTCGATACATCGAGGCGGCCCCGGCGCTGCTCAAGACCTGTATAGCCCGGTCGTGTGCCGGCGGCCCGCCTGGGCTCCTAGCGGTAGGTGAGCACGTCTCCAGGGACCTTCTTGCGACGGCGCCGGTAGTCCAGGGCCTGAAAAGCGATGCCCAGCGCTGCCAGTACCACGAAGACGAGCGCCTGCAGCCAGGCCGGGTCCCCCTCCACGAACCAGCCGATACCTCCGGCCACCGCCCACGCGCCGGACAGCCCGGTCAGCACGACGAGAGCCCAGTCCAGGAAGATCCACAGCACCACACCGCCCACCACGCCGCCGATGAGGTAAGCTACCCAGAACGTCGCGGAGCCGCCGGCGACGTCAGCACCGAGGAGGCGGACGAACAGCACCAGTGCGGCGGCGAACAGGAAGAAACCTCCGATAGCGACCATCACCCGCGTGAACGGGATGGCCAGGAGCCCGAAGGCCACACCGGCTATCACGCCCACCACGATGGCCAGCCAGGTGCCCGCACCAGGGAAGAACGCGGGTACCAGGAACCAGCCCAACAGGAACCCGCCGATGGCCACGAACACCCAGAAGAGTCTTCGACCGAAGAAGGTCTCCACCAGACCGAGGATGATGGCGACGATCGCTGCTGCCATAGACGGCTCCTTTCGTCCTCTTGAGCGCGCGTGCGCCAGGGAGACTGTAGCGCAGGCGGCGGTCGCGGGCACAGAGGGCGGTCGACCGTGGTAGGCGCACAGTTCGCCGAGCGCTATGACATCGTGGGCCCGTTGGGGAGCGGGGGGATGGCCGAGGTGTTCTTGGCCCGCGATGTGCGCCTGGATCGCAAGGTGGCGCTGAAGCTTCTCCATCCGGCTTTCGCGTGTGACCCCGAGTTCGTGGAGCGTTTTCGGCGTGAAGCCGGGGCGGCGGCGCGGCTGAGCCATCCTCACGCGGTGCACATCTACGATTGCGGCTACGCAGACGGACGACACTTCATCGCCATGGAATACGTGGAGGGCCACTCGCTCAAGGATGTGATCCGGGCTGAAGCCCCGTTGCCGCCGCTGCGCGTGATCGCGCTCGCGCGCGAGGTGCTGAGCGCGCTGGACCACGCCCACCAGGCGGGCATCGTCCATCGCGACGTGAAGCCGCAGAACATCATCATCGACCGCACCGGGCGGGCGAAGGTGGCCGACTTCGGCATCGCGCGCGCCACCGGCGACGGACAGATGACCGAGACCGGCGCCATCCTCGGCACGGCGCTCTATCTCTCGCCGGAGCAGGCGACGGGCGAGCCGGTCACGCCCGCCTCCGACCTGTACTCGGTGGGTGTGATGATGTACGAGATGGCCACAGGCCGGCCGCCGTTCAACGGAGACAACGCCATCGCACTGGGAATGATGCACGTCCACCGGACTCCGCCGCCGCCACGGGGCCTGGTGCCCGGGCTGCCGGAGGGTCTGGAGGCGGTCATCCTGAAGGCGTTGTCGAAGTCCCCCTCCGACCGCTACGCATCGGCGGCGGAGTTCATCGATGCGCTGGACGCGCTCACCGCAGCAGCTTCGCTTGCAAGGACCGCTGCCGCACCGGTCGTCGGCCGCGAGGCTCCGGTGGAGAAGACCAGCATCCGTCCTCCTGCAGCCGCCGGCGGCCCCGCGGCTGCGGCTCGCCCCGCGGTGCCGAGGCTCGCACGGGAACCCGGAACCTCCGAGGCACCGCGTCCAAGGCGGCGCCTGCGCACGCTTGTCATAGTGGCGGTATTGGTGGTGTTGCTGGGCGCCGCCGGCGGAGCCGCGGCGCTGGTGCTCGACCGGGTCTCCACGGTGCCCGTGCCCGACCTGGTGGGGAAGACCATGGCTGAAGCTCTGGAGGCGGTGTCGGTCCAAGGGCTGCAGTTGCAGGAGGGAGGCCCCGCCGAGGATTCCACAGTGGTGGCCGAGGGCGGCATCGTGCGCCAGGAGCCGGCCTTCGGCGGCTCCATGGAGAAGGGCCGCAGCGTGCGGGTGTGGCTGTCGGCCGGTCCACCTCCGGTATCGGTCCCCAACCTGGTGGGACTCACCGCCGAGGAGGCTGCGCAAACCCTCCGCGGACAGGAGTTAGAGAGCACCGTGGTCACCGTGCCGCGTGCCGATCGGGAGGCGGGACGAGTGTTCGCGCAAGAGCCGGCTGCGGGGCGCGAGGTGGAAATGGGCAGCGTGGTGGAGGTGAGGGTGGCCGTGCCACCACCGACGACCACCACCACGCTGCCTCCGACCACGACTACCACGGAGCCGCAGGAGGATCCGTCCACCCTCGACAAGATCCGTGACTGGTTCGGGTCGGCATTCGGTGGAGACGACGATGAGGTCGACGAGTGAGGGCGGTCGCGAAGGCCCGGCCGCCGCATGGGTCGCGACGGTCGGGCCCCGGCCGCGACGCGCGAGGGATGGTATCTTGCCCGGGAAGCGGACGTCACTGACGCCACCCGGGAGGGGCCGAGCGGATGCACGAGCGTGAACTTCTCCAGCAGATACTCGATACCGTGCCGCAGTGGTACCGAGCCGACCATGGGCCTGTACGGCACGAGCTCGAGGTGCACGGAGAGCGTCTGACGTTCTTCAGCCACGCCGCCTTCACGCCATTGCTCCAACAGGTGTGCGACCTCATCCAAAGCCGCATGGAGACCTGGGCTGATTCTCTGCCCGAAGTGGTGGCCTTGCGCGACCTCTCCAGCATCCGGCGTGAGATCGTCATCGCCTGGCTGCGCGGCCATGATGCCGAGGTGGAGTGGGAACGTCTCTTCGCTTGGGCGGACAACCTGGAGTTCCGCACCTCGGAGAACCATCCCGTCACCATGAACCTCATCCTCTCGCCGGGAAGCGGGGGCACCGACATCACCGAGGTGTCGCTGCAGAAGGGTCTGGACTCCATCGCTACCAGCGGGCAGGTGTTCCTGGAGGTGGACAAGCACCTCCGCTTCTTGGACTACCGGCAGATCACGCGTGAGGACATCTGCCAGGTCTCGTCGCCATCGTTCAATCCCGAGTTCGTCGATCCGTTCGTGTCGGTGCTGGGACCGGGACAGTGGTCGTTCCACATCACCGAGCAGGGCGATACCCTCGTGCTCGATAGGGGAGGGCTGATGGCCAGCTGTCGCAAGGGGCGCTGGATCATCTACGACCGTCCGGCGTTGATCGACGCGGCTGCATCGATCTTCGGCAGCGAACAGACGGGCACGAACATACTCCTGAGTGCGCTCGACCTGAGCTATCGCAGGAGGGGTGCCCTGCTGGTCTTCGACCCGCAGCGGCGTGCGGTGGACCATCTGGTGGAGTGTGCCTGCCGCATGGTCGATCCCGATCGGCCGCCCACCGGCATCCATGCCCTGCTGGGTCCACGTGCCTCCAGTATCAAGATGAGCTCAGGGCTCGAGCGCGAGCATCAACGCAACCTGCTGCTGGAGTTGGCCACCATCGACGGCGCCGTGGTGTTCGACGAATCAGCGGTGCTCGCCTTCGGCGGGATCCTGCACATGCACGACTCCGCACGGGGTCGGCTGGGGGCGCGCATGACCGCCGCGTACTCCGCGTACGCCTGGGGCGGGACGCCGGTGATGATCTCAGCCGACGGCGAGATGACCATCATCTTCACCAGCCACGATCCCGTCGGCGGGCGTTCGGGTATGGCGAGCCTGAGCTTGCTCTAGGCGCGTCGGGAACGGCCTCACAGCGGGTGCCGTGCCATGCCTGCGCCTTGCCTCAGTGGCGGGACAGACGCTCTCCCTCTTCACCCGGGGCTTGCAGCGTGATGGTCGAGTCGAGCAACAGGCACTGTGACGGCGGCCGCGTGCTGCTCTTCGCGGCGTCGAGGTCGTAGTAGGCGTAGAGCTGTCGTTCCAGCTCCTCTGTGAGGTCCTCGCCCTTGTCCATGCGGGGTGCGTCTTTCACCCGGCCTTCGCTGTAGGGGACGTTCAACCGGTCACCGCTGGCGCGGGCCTCCAACGCCGGCACGAACGTCTTCTTCGTGCCGAAGAGGCCGGTCTTCACCAGCAACCATTCGGCACGTCCGGTGGCCTCGTCGTAGTAGATCTCGTCGATGGTGCCGATCTTCTCGCCGTCGGCATCGTAGAGCGGCTTGTCGAGCCAGGTGCGCATCAGCTGCATCGGGCCTTCCATCAGTATCCCCCTTGTTGTATGTGCTCGCTCGCCGTCGCAGTCACCTCATAGCGTACCCTCTTGCCGGGCTCTGTAACACGTGCGTGGGCCGGCGGCGTCGCGCCGCCTCAAGGCTCAGTCGTCGACGGTAGGCGAGTCGAGGCGGCGGATGGGGACCCCGCCCACCACGGCGCCGGCGGGTACGTCGCGGTTGACCAGGCTGCAGGCCGAGACGGTGGCGCCATCGCCGATCACCACCCCGGGCAGGATGGTGACGTTCGCAGCGATCATGACGTCTTTGCCCACCACCACGGGTCCGGTGCGCAGCTCGTCCCGCAGGAACTCGTGAGCGAGGATAACGGTGTTGTAGCCTATAATCGAGTTCTCCCCCAACTGGATGAGCCGTGGGAAGAACACGTCGATGGTGGAGCCCAAGCCCGCACTGACGTGGGGCCCCACCTTGACTCCGATCATCCGGTAGAGGCGGTTCTTCCAGCGCAGACTCGGAAGGGTGCGGCATGCGTAGATCACAGCGAAGTTCAGCATGACCTGGTGCAACGGCACCCAGCGACGCCACGACCACAACGAGTTGACCCCGTCGGGGGCAGGGTGGCTGGTGAGCCGCGCGTTCCGTCCGTTGGGAAGAGGTTCGCTCACGTCATCTCCGCCGGTCGCGGTCTGGGGGCCGCTGCCTATGGTAGCTAATCTGGGGCGGCTATGACGCCCCTGTGGCGCAACGTCGGACTGCCGGTGGGCACGGGTTTCCGGCTGGTGCCGCTGGCGCTCCGGTGGAGGCCTTGGCTGATATTCGCCCGCTGGGTCATCGGTTCGCCCATAATGTGGCTGCTCTTCGCGGTCAACATCGGCGGGGCTGTGGCCGGGTACCTGTTCTGGTACGGCGATTCTCTGGCTGCCGCCCCCTTCTACCTGTGGCCTTTCGTGCCCGACAGCCCCCTGTCGGTCACCCTCATGGGCTTCGCCCTGCTCCTCTTCCACTTCAACCGGCGGCTGGAATTCTTGGGCCTGTTGGCCGCGGGCATGTGCATGAAGTACGGCATCTGGACGGATTTCGTCTGGTTCGCCAACCACCTCTCCGGGGGCGAGTATCATTTCGTCGCGGTGCTCATGAGTCTCACCCACTTCGGCATGGTCATCCAGGGGTTCATCCTGTCGCCCTACCTTCGCTTCCGGCCTGTGCATGCATTGCTGGCGGCCACGTTCTTGGCGGCCAACGACGTGGTGGATTATGTGTTCGGCTACCACCCGCCGCTGCCCAACCCCGAGGACCTGGGAGCCATCACGGCGTTCTCACTGGCCAGCACAGCGGCCATCGTGGGCTTCTGGGCGATCATGGTGCTGCGCCCACGGAGGGAGGCATGATCCCCGCCCCGGCAGACTGGAGCCGGGTGGTGAAGCTCGATCCCGCCCGTTCCCTGAGCAGGGAGCGGTTGGAGGCGGTCCGGGCCTGGCGGCCCGATGCGGTCGTGGTGGGCGGCACCGGCGGGTACGGGGCGGGAGAGGTGTTGGCGTTGCTGATGCGTCTCCGTCACCTGGATCTGCCTCTGGCGATGGAGATCTCCGACCAGGCCGCACTCTGTCCCGGGTTCGACCTCTACCTCGTGCCCATGGTGTTGAACAGCCGGCAGACCGAGTGGATCATCGGCCGACATCACGCGGCCGTGAAGCGTTTCGCCCAACGAGCGGAGTGGGAGCGACTGGTGGTGGAGGGCTACTGCATCCTCAATCCCGCCGCCAGTGCAGCTGAACTCACCCAAGCCGACACGGGGCTCCTGGTCGACGACGTGGCGGCTTACGCGCGCGTAGCCGAACATCTGCTCCATCTGCCCATCTTCTACCTGGAGTACAGCGGCGCCTACGGGCCGCCTGAGATGGTGCAGGCAGTGCGCCGGGTGTTGGGGGAGACCCGTCTGTGGTATGGGGGCGGTATCACCAGCGACCGCCAGGCGACCGAGATGGGCGCATGGGCCGACACCATCGTGGTGGGGAACGCCGTGTACGACGAGGAGAGGGGCGACGTGCTCCTCTCACCCTAGCCGGCAGACGTCAGAGGGTGCTCGCGGGCCCGCTTTTTGTGTGGAGCCCGTCCTTGGGCCGCCGGATGAGACGCGGGTTCTCGATCATGATGACCGTGTCCGGAGGTACCGGCTCGGTGAGCCACACGTTACCGCCGATCACGGAACGCGCACCGATGACGGTGTCGCCGCCGAGGATGGTGGCGCCCGAGTAGATGATGACGTCGTCTTCGATGGTGGGATGGCGCTTGCGTCCGCGGTATTCATCGCCCGCTCCCTTGGGCAGCGAGAGGGCGCCCAGCGTGACCCCCTGATAGATGCGGACGTTCCGACCGATGGTAGTGGTCTCACCGATGACCACGCCGGTGCCGTGGTCGATGACGAAGCCGTTGCCGATCTCAGCCCCAGGATGTATGTCGATGCCGGTGACGCTGTGCATGCGCTCGGTCATCATGCGCGGGAGCATGGGCACCTCGAGCTCCCAGAGCCTGTGGGCCAGACGGTACACGGCGATGGCCTGCAGACCGGGATAGCTGTAGACGATCTCGTCCGTGGTCTGCGCGGCGGGATCGCCCTCGAAGGTGGCGCGGATATCGTCCGCAAGAACGCCGCGGATGGCAGGAAGAGCGCTCAGGAGGTCCAGAGCGGCCTGATAGCCGCGCTCTTCGCAGTTCGTGCATTCGCGATCGAAACGGAAGCATTCGTGACGGATGCTGCGCCAGACCTGCTCGGAGAGGAGGTCGAAGAGCTTCGTGATCACCTGTCCCAGTACGAAGCGCGAATTGACGGGATCGATGCGGGTGCGGCTGAAGAATCCGGGGAAGAGCAGTTCACGGGCCGTCTCGATGATCTCCACCACGGCTTCGCGGGAGGGGATGGGCTCGTAGCCCACGTGAGTGTGGCAGTCGGCGGCTGCGCAATCCGAGATGATGGTCTCGCTCAGGGCCCGCAGCTTGTCGCGGTAGGCGACGGCGGCGTTGGCCTCATAACGGCAGTCGGCCCGGCGTCCGCCGGCCGGGGCGGAGGTCGCTGCTGGGGTGATGTCGTCTGCCACGTGGTCCTCCTTGCTGGACGAGAGGAAAGGTAGCACACGCTCGCCCGCGCGGGGTCTCTCCGCGAGATGGCAGGACGCTCGGTCCCGTCCGAGGCAGGCGCTACCATATGGGGCGACACTGCTTGAGCGGGGCGGACGGGAGGGCGATGCGCTTCATACACACGGCCGACTGGCATCTGGGACGACTGTTCCACGGGGTGCATCTTACGGAAGACCAGCGCTTTGCACTGCAGGGGCTGCTCCGTCTGGCTCGGGAACGGCAGGTCGACGCAGTAGTGATCGCGGGCGACGTGTTCGACCGGGGTGTGCCGCCGACGGAGGCCGTCGACCTGCTCGATGAGATCGTGGCCACGCTCGCTCTCGATCTGCATGTGCAGGTGGTGATGATCGCGGGCAACCACGACAGTGCCGTCCGCCTGGAGTACATGAGCGGTCTGGCCCGCCGGACGGGAGTGCACGTGGTCGGCCGCGTGGGAGCGCGGCCTGAGCCGGCGTTGGTGGTGGGGCGCGACGGAGTGAGGGTGCGCTTCTGGCCGCTCGCGTACACCGACCCGGAGACGGCCCGGTATGAGCTGGGACGCGACGACATCCACAGCCACGAGGCCGTGTTTCGCGGGCAACTCGAATGCCTGGAGGCTGATCCTGCCGAGGTGGACGCCAACGTGCTGATAGCGCACGCCTTCGTGGCGGGGTGCAGAGAGAGCGAGTCAGAGCGCGCGCTCAGCGTGGGGGGGACCGGGGCTGTTCCGGCCGGACTGCTGCAGGGCTTCGACTATGTGGCGCTGGGGCATCTGCACGAGGCGCAACCGGCGGGCTCGGAGTCCGTACGCTACTCGGGCTCACTGCTGAAGTACTCCTTCAACGAGGCCGAGCAGGACAAGGCGTTCACGGTTGTCGACCTCGTTCCAGGCCGGCCGCCCGCGCTGGAGTTGGTCCCGGTGGTACCCAGGCGTGATGTGCGCCGGGTGCGCGGCCGTTTCGAGGAGTTGATGGGCGCCGCGGATGCTGCGCTGAGTACGGCTAAGGACTGCTACGTGGAGGCGGTCCTCACCGACACCGAACCGGTCCTCGATCCCGTACAGAGGTTGCGGCAGGTGTTCCCCTATCTGCTGTCGCTCCGCCGTGAGTCGCAGATGGGCCCAGTCGCGGGGCCGTCTGGTGGGGGCACTGTCATCCAGACGCGGTCCACCTTCGAGCTCTTCGGCGAGTTCTTCTTCGACGTGAAGGCCACTGAGTTGAGCGGCGCGCAGCGCGAGGTACTGGCGGCCGTGCTGACCGACATCGAGCGAGAACGGCGGGAGGGGGTGGGCGCATGAGGCCGTTACGTCTGGTGATGCAGGCGTTCGGCCCCTACCGGGACGAGCAAGTGCTCGACTTCACAGAACTGGGCCCCAACCGGGTGTTCCTCATCCACGGAGACACGGGTTCCGGAAAGACGACCATCCTCGATGCGATCGTCTTTGCTCTCTACGGGTCTACCAGCGGCGGTGAGCGCCAGGCTGAGCAGATGCGCTCCGAGAGTGCGCTACCAACCGTGCCTACCGAGGTGACATTCGACTTCGCCCTGGGTGGACGGAGCTATCGCATCCGGCGCAGACCCACGCAACTCCTGGCGGGGGTGCGGGCAGGGTCGGCGCTCGTCACCAAGCAGGCTGAGGTGAGCATGTGGGATACCACCGGCTGTGGTCCCGATGACGAGGGGCGCCCTCTCACCAGCAAGATCCGGGAGGCGGATGCCCGGGTGAAGGCCCTGTTGGGCTTTTCCTGCGACCAGTTCCGCCAAGTGGTGGTGCTCCCGCAGGGACGATTTCGCGAACTGCTCTCCGCGGGGTCGGACAAGCGCGAGGAGATATTGCGCCAACTGTTCCGCAGCGATCGCTTCAAGGAGGTGGAGGCGCAGCTGGTCGAGCGGGCCCGCGACGTGCGCAGACAGATGGAGCAGGTCGCAGTCCAGCGCCAAACCCAGCTGGAGATGGCTGGAGCGAGAGACGAGGCTGGACTGCGCGCACTGCTGGAGGCTGCCGAGGCGGCGGTCACCAGAGGGGCGGCGGAGGTGACTGTGCGAGGGGACGCCCAGCAGGCGGCGACACGAGCGTTGCAAGCAGCCGAAGCAGCGCATGAGGCCGACAAGGCGCGCAGTCAGGCACGCGCCGCCGTAGAAGCTCTGGAAACGAAGAAGTCCCTCATGGAGCAGCAGCGCCTGCGGCTCGAGGCGGCGGCACGCGCCGAGAGAGTGGAGCAGTCCGACGCAAGCCGGCGCGATGTAGCGGCCCGACTCGAGGAGACGAGGGCAGCGCACGCGGGGGCGCTCACGGCTCTCGATGAGGCTCGCATGAATGAGGAGGCGGCCGTTGCGCAGTTGACTCTCGAGACCCAGAAGCAACCGCAGCGACTGGTCGCCGAGGAGCGGGTGCGGGAACTCGAGCGCCTGGTCGGGGTCCGCGACGCTTGGCTCTCGGCGGAGCGCGATCGACGGGCGGCGGCTAAGGAGGCTCATGAGGCCGAGGGCGAGGTGGAACGAGCCCAAGTCGCACAGGCGGAAGCCCAGGCTGAGGTCGAGGAAGGGCGTCAACGAGCAGAGGCGGCGCACCGCGCGCAGTCCGAACTCCAGTCGGCACGGGTGCGCTTCAAGGCGGCCGAACGACGGGCGAGGGACTGCGCGCGCCTCGTGAGTGTGATAGCGGCCGTGGAGCAGGCGCGTGCGGAAGAAGAGAGGCTGGGTCAGGCGGAGCAGCAGGCTGCAGAGATGCTGCGTGCGCAGGAGTCGCGCCTTACACAAGTCGAAGAGGGATGGAAGGCCGGACGAGCCGCGGCGCTGGCGCGGAGCCTCGCGCCGGGGGAGCCCTGTCCCGTGTGTGGGTCGCGTGAGCACCCGGCGCCGGCGGTCAGCGAGGGGAGCGAGACCTCGGATGACGACCTGGAGAGGGCGCGCGCGGCCGCCACGGCCGCGCGCGCCGCTCACGACCAGGCTCGCTCGGCGTGGGTGAAGGCCGCGTCTCACCAGTCTGCCCTCCGGGCGGAGGCAGCGGCTGTCCAGGCTGAGATCGTCGGCATGGCAGTCCCGGGTGCCGCGACGTCGGAGGTCACGTCGCTCTCCGCCCGAAGTGACGTCGAGCCCCTGGACGGTGGCGTCGCCCGGACTCTGCTGCACGAGGCGGATGCCGCCCTGGACGCGTGCACAGCGGACGTGCAGGCCCTGGAAGCCCAGGCGGACGTCGACGCCGCGCGGCAGCGTATGGAGAGAGCCGAGCGCACATCTGCCGAGCATGCTCAGACGGTGGAGGCGGCCAAGACGCGTCTGGCCATGGCACGGGAGGCCTTGGCCCGGGCCGAGACTCGCGTGGCCGAGCGCGCGGGCGGTGTGCCTGAGGGTCTTGTGGAGCAAGGGGCTTTGGAGGCCGCGCTCGTCGCGGCACGGGCCGGCGCGGCAGCGCTGGCTGAAAGCATGGAGGACGCGATGCAAGCTGCCTCGGCGGCGAAGGAGACCCGCGTGTCCCTTCAGGCGCGCGCGGCCGAACTCGGCGTCTCTCTCTCCCGGCTCACGAGGGAAGGACAGGCCGCTCAGGAGCGTTTCGAAGCGGCGCTCACACAGAACGGTTTCGCAGATGAGGCCGAATGGCGGGCGCAACGGCTTGACGAGGCGGAGCGGCTGCGGTCGCAGGAGGAGCTTGCCCGCTATCAGGAGGAGTCACAGGTGGCTCGGGGCCGCCTGGCGGAGGCTCAGGCGCGCTGTGAGCAGTGCGCCGATGCAGGTGATGTCGAACAGCTGAGGTCGGCGCTCGAGGCGGCGCAAAGCGCCTTCGACCGCGCGGTATCCGCACACGCGGAGGCGCAGAGCCACCTCAGGCGTCTCGAGGCCGCGCAGGCCGGTCTGGCCGCCCTTGCGGCGCGGTCACAAGACATAGATGACGCGTATCAGACCGTCGGCGTATTGGCCGACACGGCATCGGGGCAGAACGAGAGCCGGGTGTCGTTCCAGCGCTGGGTCTTGGGAGTGTATCTCGACGAGGTGTTGGCCGTCGCGGGGCGCAAGCTCTACAACATGAGCAAGGGTCGCTACCGCTTCGAGCGCCAACGCGACCCGCAGAGTCGCAGGCGGCCGGCAGGGTTGGACATCGCCGTGTTCGACGAGTTTTCAGGTACGGCGAGGCCGGCGGTCACACTGTCCGGCGGCGAGAGCTTCCTTGCAGCGTTGGCTTTGGCGCTGGGCCTTGCGGAGACCGTGCAGGCGCATGCGGCCGGCACGCCGCTGGAGACCATCTTCGTGGACGAAGGCTTCGGAGCACTCGACCCCGATGCCCTCGAACTCGCGCTCGACACCCTCATGGAACTACAGTCGAGCGGCCGGCTGGTGGGAGTGATCTCCCATGTGGCCGAGTTGCGCGATGTCATCCCTGCGCGCCTGGAAGTCCGCGGAGGGTCCAGCGGCAGCAGCGCACGTTTCGTGGTGCCGTAGCCGGCGGCCGCCTACACGGTAGGAGTAGCGGGCGGCGCAGCGGGCTCGGCCGCCGGAGTCGTCACGGCAGGTGTGGTCGCTGCCGGCGCGGCGGGAGCGGCAGGTGCGGCCGCTGGGGCGGAAGCCGGTGTGGTCGCTGCCGGCGCGGCCGGCGCCACCGGAGCGATCTTCTGCTCCAGGCTGGCTTGCCTGCGTCCCATCTTGGCGGGCTCCACGAAGTACAGGTCGAACATGGCCTCGAGCACGTCCAGAAGCCAGTCGGCCTCGCCCGGCTCCACCGGAGTGAGGCCTTCGGGGCGCTCGCTCTTGGGCGTGCCTGGATCGAGCTTGGCCACGCGGCTGAGCGTCTGTAGGGCCTGCTTCAGATAGGGGGGCAGGTCGGACGAGATGACGGCCTGGCGGATCTGGTCGGACAGGCTGCCGTGTCCGGCACCGGTCTTGACCGAGAGGACACGGTGCAACAGCCGGCGGCTGATTGCGGCCGAGGCTTCCTCGCTGTGGCAGAGAACGCGGGCCGCCGTCTGGTACTCCTCCGCGTAGTCGGCCGGCACGTCGGCACTCAAGCGCGGTCGGCAGAAGGACTGAGGCCACACGGGGTAGCTCTTGCCCTGCTTGGTGGTGAGGTTCACGACGAGACGGTCGCAGGTGGGGCATCTGACATTGGCCACCTGCCATGCGCCGTCTTGGTCTTCGCCCAGAGCGAAGGCGTGAGGCGTAGCGGCGATCTCGGACCGGCAATGCGGACATTCCATGGGAGTCAGACCCTCCTAGGCCGAATGCGTACAAGGACGAAAGGATACTCGCCTGAGTACCGACAGGGCAACTTGCGTCCACGACGCATGCCGACCGTTGAGGCGCCCGGCGGCCACGCCGCACCGCAGCGCGCCCGAGGCGCTAGATTTCCCGCTATGCTGGGAAGACAGCAGGAAGCATCGTCGTGTGTTCAGCCGCGAAGGAGGCATACATGGCTCACGACCTCTCCGTCATACGCCCTGAGATGCATCACGAGGAGGTGAGGCTGCGAGGCCGCGGGCTGCCTGCCGCCCAGAGGAGAGCTCTGCGCAAGGGTCTTCAGACCCTGCACACCCTGGAGATCATGGCCACGAATATCTACAAGTGCCAGATCACGTCGGAACCCTGCGAGATCAACACGCAACTCACCGCCGCCATGTGCAACGAGATGACACACATGCAGGACTTCCAGACCAAGCTCTTCGAGTACGGCTTCAAGCCCAGCAAGCTTCGCTGGACCTACTGGTTGGTGGGCTACGTCTTCGGACTGGGATCGCGGCTGCTTGGGACGAAACGAATGCTCCAGACGGGCATCTGGACCGAGAAGAAGGCCGTCCACCATTATGGAGAGCTGCTGAACGCAGCTCCGTGGGACGATGAGACCCGTGCTGTCATCGCGAAGGACCAAGCCGACGAGGATGGGCACATCGAGCGCTGGCAGTACTTGCTGGCGCATCCGGAGAAGGTCTGCCGTTAGCCGGTATCCCTGCCCGGTGGTATGTTTGGACCACGGGTGTCATAGGCCGCAAGAGTGTTCGGGGGGAGAACGGGGAGCTCAGGATGAAAGTACTGCTGGTGCAGCCCCGCCAGGTGCGCCGAGCGGGTTTCAGAGCGGGTTTTCGGACGATGGCGGTGGTGGAACCCCTCGGCCTCGAGATGGTGGCGGGTGCGCTGCGCGGCGAGCATCAGGTGAAGCTCGTGGACATGCTGCCCGGCGTGGATCTCGACGCTGCGGTGACCAAGTTCTCGCCCGACGTGTGCGGTATCAGTTGTTCCTTCACGGTGGATGTTCCCGAGACCTTGCGCGTGGCCCATGCGGTCAAGAGTCTCAAGCCCTCTTGTTTTGTCTTCGTGGGTGGGCATCATGCCTCTCTCAACCCCCACGATTTCGCTGTGCCTCACATCGACGTGGTCGCCGCGGGAGAGGGTGAGGCCGTCGCACCCGCTCTGGTGCGGGCGTTGGCCGCGGGCGACGATCCGGCGGGGGTCAAGGGGCTGGTCATCAACACAGCCCAGGGCCAGTCGGTCGCCGCGCCCTGCGGGTTGATCGAGCGATTGGACGACCTGCCCATGCCCGACCGCTCGCTTGTGCACCGCTGGAACAGTCTGTATCACCTGGGAGTGCGCGGGCCGCTCGCCAGCCTGGAGACGTCGCGAGGCTGTCCCTATCACTGCACGTTCTGCAGTGTGTGGCGCTTCCATCAGGGCCGAGTGCGGTTCAAGAGCCCGAAGCGAGTGGTGGATGAGATCGAGGCCGTGCCGGGACGGAACATCTTCGTCACTGACGACAACTTCCTGGCCAGCATCCCGAGGGCCGAGAAGATCGCCGACCTCATCCTGAGCAGGCGTCTCAACAAGCGGTTCATCATCCAGGCGCGTACCGATTCCATCGCCCGTCATCCCGAGACGGTGGCCAAGTTGAAGGAGGCCGGGTTCGCCACGGTCTTCCTGGGCTTGGAGAAGATCGACGAGGAGGGGCTGCAGAGCGTCGAGAAGCACAACACCGTGCGCAGCAACGAAGAGGCTCTCGCCATCCTCAAGAAGACGGGCGTGAACGTGTTCGGCACGCTCATCGTCGATCCTGACTACGACGAGACCGACTTCCGCAAGTTGCGCGACTACGTGCGCCGCCATGCCATCCCCAACGCCTGGTTCACCGTGCTGACCCCGCTGCCGGGCACGGCCCTGTTCGAGCAGGTGCAGGAGGTGCTCACGACGCGGGACTGGGAGATGTTCGACTTGGTGCACGCCGTGCTTCCCACCAAGCTGGGCCTCGAGCGCTTCTATCGGGAGTACGCACGCTTGTACACATCGGTCTACTCGCCCGGCGCATTGCTGGGGAGGGGATGGAACGCTCTCTTCAACCGGCAGGGGCGCGACATCGGCAATCTACCCCGCCCGTCGCTCATCTGGCGGAGTCTGGAGTCCCTGCGGTGCATGGCCGACCCGCAAGAGTATCTGCTGGGCCACGCGCACGGTTCGGGGGCCGAGATCCGCTGAGGAATCGTCAGGGGCGCGAAGGGGTACACGCACTCTGGGAGACGAGTGACAGCGTCGAGGAGGTCCCATGGCACGCTGTGACGAGATGCGGGAGGGCGAGGTCTACTACTGCGAGGAATGTGGCTTGGAGATCGAGGTCTTGGAGGAATGTAGTCACGAAGAGGGTGACGAGGACGAGGAGACCTGCAGCATCGAGGGCTTTATGTGCTGCGGGCGTCCGCTGACGCTCAAAGAGGACTGATCTTTCGAGGATGGCCGGCTTCGCGGGCGACCGGACCCCGAAGGCTCCGTATTACGAAGATGAACCCGACGTGTGGTGAGTGTGCTCTTCGGTCTTGCCGTTCGTGCCGTTGCTCGGCCAGAAGCGCCACCATGGCCTTCTGACGGCCTTCTCGAAGACAGGCCCCGGCTCTTCCAGGTTGAAGTAGGGCATGAGAAGGTCCTCCATGCGATACAGACCCTTGGGCTTGCCATTCAGGTTCGTCACCGCGAAGAGCGCGCCGTTGCCGAAAGCCTCACGAGAGATGGATTCATGGCGCAGGCGCACCGTCTGATAGGGGAAGCCGAAGAGGATCTCGTGCACCCCTATGATGCCGCCGGCGCGGATGGTCTTGACGCTCTCGACCGGTAACTCCAGCGTGCCGGCGATGAGTTTTGCCGTGGCGGAGACGTCGGCTTTCTGCTTGAAGTGCTCCTCAATGATCTCGATGTCGGTGTAGGGAGCGATCTTCTTGAGGATCTGGGCGGCGATGATGAGGAAGTTGATGCCCAGGGTGATGTTGGGCGAATGCATCACCGGAATGTGATCGGCCAAGGCGCGCAGCCTGGCCAGCTGTTCCGGTGAATATCCGGAGACCGCGGAGACGATACCGGTGTTGTGCCTGACCGCCGCCTCGCCGTAGTAGTCGATGCCGGTGTCGGACGAGAAGTCGACGATGAAATCCACGGGGTGGGTGTCGAGGAGCTCGTCCGCCGTGAACTCCTCGCTGCGATAGATGAGGCCGGGTTCGTCGGATTGGATGCCAAGGAACTCAGGCACCGAACGGTGCTCGAGCGCACTCGACCTTCGGATGACCCAGCGTAGGTTGGTTTCCTTCGATTCCAGCAGGATCCTGGCCACTGCTCGCCCCGCCCTGCCGAACCCCATGAGGCCGACCTTCATGCTGTCCTCCTTCAATCACGGTCGCGGCACCCACGAACGGACCGGGCGGTCCTTTGGATCCGGCGATTCGGGCCGGTGTGAGCGCCTACGCCCCCCTGGATGATGCCGAAGACGGCGTGCGGACGTACCTTTGTATATCACACAAGGCGGCTGCGACGCTACGGAACGGGAGGGGGTGTAGGCAGCCCGCGGGACGCTGCCCGGGGCTCTACGGACGCGTGGGAAGAGGGTCGCGCTATAATCCCCTGGCGCTGTGGCGCCAGTCACGAAGTCCATCCGTCTGCGGAGAGTAGATACATGATCCTCAAACTCGGAATCCCCAAAGGCAGCCTGGAGGGCGCGACCATCGAGCTGTTCCGAAGGGCCGGTTTCAACATCACCACCAGCAGCCGGTCATACTTCCCCGTCATCGACGATCCGGAGATCGAGTGCGTGCTCATCAGGGCTCAGGAGATGGCGCGCTACGTGGAGAACGGACTGCTGGACGCCGGCATCACGGGGCTGGACTGGGTGCAGGAGAACGAGGCTACGGTCCATCCGGTGGTCGACCTGGTCTACGCGAAGCAGAGCTTCGGCAAGGTGCGCTGGGTGTTGGCCGTGCCGGAGGCATCGCCTTTCCACGATGTGAGGGATCTGGAGGGGAAGATCATCGCCACGGAACTGGTGGCTACGACCAAGCGCTATCTGGCCGAGAAAGGTGTCAAGGCCAAGGTGGAGTTCAGTTGGGGTGCGACCGAGGTCAAACCTCCTGAGTTGGCGGACGCCATCGTGGAGGTGACCGAGACCGGTAGCTCATTGCGCGCCAACAAGTTACGCATCATCGAGACCGTGCTCGAATCGAACACCCAGCTCATCGCCAACGTGGATTCGTGGAAGGACGCTGAGAAGCGCAAGAAGCTTGAGGACCTCTCCATGTTGCTCGAGGGTGCCATGGCCGCGCTGGGCAAAGTGGGCCTGATGATGAACGTGCGCCGCGGTTCACTGCAGGCGGTCATCGACTGCCTGCCGGCGCTGCTCAAACCTACCATCTCCACGCTCAGCAACGACGAGTGGGTGGCTGTCAACACCATCATCGACGAATCCACGGTGAGGCTGATAATCCCCAGACTGAAAGAGGCCGGGGCGCAGGGGATAGTGGAGTACCCGCTGAACAAGATCGTCATGTAGGCGGCTCGGCCGCAGAAGTGTGCATGACCGTGAAGACCGGGGCCCCGGTCCGTCGCCGAGGTCGTCCGAGCGGTCGCCTGAGAGCCACCTCGTCCGGAGCGGACCGGCGGCACGGCCGGGTCCGCTCCTCCGCGGAGGCGCTCAGGCCAGGATGGTCTGCAGGTCCTCCTCGGGCGTGGCGATGGGCTTGAGGTCGAACGTGTCGACGATGAACTGCGCCACGTTGGGGGTGAGGAAGGCCGGCAGCGTCGGCCCGAGCCGTATGTCCTTCAGACCCAGGTACAGCAGGGTGAGGAGGATGGCGGCGGCTTTCTGTTCGTACCAGGACAGCACCAGGCTGAGCGGCAACTCGTTCACGCCCACGCCGAAGGCGTCGCTGAGGGCTAAGGCCACCTGGATGGCCGAGTAGGCGTCGTTGCACTGGCCCATGTCGAGGAGACGGGGGATGCCCTCGATGTTCCCCAGGTCTTTGTCGTAGAAGCGGTACTTGCCGCAGGCGAGCGTGAGGATGATCGTGTCGGCCGGGGAGTCCTCGACGAAGCGGGTGTAGTAATCTCGGCCGGGTTTCGCGCCGTCGCAGCCGCCCACCAAGAAGAAGTGCTTGATCTTGCCCTGCTTCACCAGATCGATGATGGTCTCGGCGTGGGACAGGACGGCGTTGCGCATGAAGCCCACAGTGACCGTCTTGCCGGGTGTATCCGCGGGGAACCCGGGCAGCTCGAGGGCCCGGTGGATGACCTGACTGAAGTCGCGGCCTTCGAGGTGGGTCGCGCCGGGCCAGCCCACGGCGGCCGTGGTGAAGATATTGCCCATGTAGGAGTCCTCGGGCTTCTGGATGCAGTTGGTGGTCATGAGTATGGCGCCGGGGAACTGCGGGAACTCCTTGCGCTGGTTCTGCCAGGCGGTGCCGAAGTTGGCATAGAGATGGGGGTACTTCTTCAGTTCGGGATAGGCGTGGGCCGGTAGCATCTCGCCATGGGTGTAGATGGTGATGCCCTTGCCCTCGGTCTGCTTGAGCAACTCCTGGAGGTCCAGCAGATCGTGGCCGGAGACCAGGATGGCCTTGCCCGCCTTCACGCCCAAGGGGACCTGAGTGGGTACCGGGGTGCCGAACGTCTCGGTGTTGGCCCGGTCGAGCAATTCCATGGTCTTGTAGTTGATCTCACCGCAACGCAGGGCTTTGCCGATCCAGGCCTGGAGGTCGCCTTCCTTGAAGTGGGCCAGATCGGAGAAGGCCTCTACGAAGTAGCGGTCGACCTCGTCGCTGCGATAGCCCAGTTCGGCGGCGTGGAAGGCGTAGGCGCCGACTCCCTTGAGCCCGTAGAGCACCGTGTGCTGCAGAGAGCGGATATCGGGGTCGCTGGAGGCCTCGGTGTTGATCCCATGCTCACGTCCCTGGGCGACGAGGCCGTCCAAGGTGTCGGCCGGGACGAACGCCGTCGGTGTCTCGGAGAAGGTCACATCAGGCTGTCTCTCCTTGAGGTCTTGGAGGAGAGCATCTCGGCGGGCGACCGCGTCTCTGATCCAGCCGGCGATGGCTTCGGGGTCGAAGTTGACGTTGGTGAGGGTCACGAAGATGCCTTCGGCCAGGAAGGGATAGGTGTCGGAGGGTACTATGCCTTCCGGCTCCGCCTCGGCTGCGACCAGGGAGAGGCCCTTGAGCGCATAGACCAGCAGGTCCTGAAGAGCGGCGACCTCGTCCTCCTTGCCGCATACCCCCTTCACCGTGCAGGCCACCGACTTGGCCGTCTGTTCGCACTGATAACAGAACATGCGTTCCCCCTTTCCCGTGGGCTCACGAGAGCGTAGTCCATACTGTGCCCTTTTTTGCCCCGGACGTTAACATAGGGAGGTAGGTCTTCTCTTTGATCGGCTTCGACTCCGGGCAGTCTTCTCACAGAATGAGAAAGCGAGGGTGGGTGGCGAACAGGCATGCGGGTGAGCAGGGAAGGCACCGATTGCGCCGGGCCTGTCTGTCGCTGATGCTCGTGGGGGCCGTGATGCTGGGCGCCTCGGCCCTCTTTGCGTCCTGCGGCGGGGAGGCGGAGGACGTGTCGCCGGTGGATGTGGTGGCCGGCACATCGCACCTGGCTGAGATCGCCTCTGCCATCGCCGGTGACCGGCTCACGGTGCAGGGGCTCATACCGGCGGGGGTCGATCCCCATTCTTTCCAACCGACCCCGAGTGTGGCCACGCTCATCGTAGAGAGCCGGGTGGTGATCGTGGACGTGTTCGGCCTGGTGCCGGTGTTGGACGAGCTCATCCAGTCCTCTGCCACGTCCGGACAACTGGTCGTCGAGGCGGCCGCCGGACTCACGCCTCGCCGGTTGAGCGGGGGACATGATTCCCATGGGGAGCACGGCGGGGACATAGACCCGCATTTCTGGCTGGACCCCGTGAACGTCATGGGTTATGTGGATACCATCACCAAGGCCTTCATGAGTGTCGATCCTGAGGGGACGGAGACGTTCTCGGCAAACGCCGCCAGGTACACGGAGGAACTGAGGCAGCTCGACGCGTGGATCAAAGAGCAGGTGGCCCTCATACCACCTGAGCGGCGCCTGCTGGTCACCGACCACGAGAGCTTTGGTTACTTCGCCGAACGCTACGGTTTCACCGTGGTGGGCACCGTACTGGGAGCGGGCAGTTCGGGAGGCTCGCCTTCCGCCCAGGAGTTGGCTGCGCTGGTGCAGGCCAT
Source organism: Thermoleophilia bacterium (assembly GCA_040772905.1). Lineage (GTDB taxonomy): Bacteria > Actinomycetota > Thermoleophilia > RBG-16-64-13 > RBG-16-64-13 > JAXGXJ01. The sequence goes on from JAXGXJ010000005.1 coordinate 383,396, forward strand.
CAAGGCGACGGGGGTCCCTGCCATCTTCATGGAGACGGGCAGCAATCCCGACCTGGCTCAGCAGGTGGCCCGTGAAGCCGGGGTGGAGGTGGTGACCGATCTGTATACCCACTCGGTGGGTGAGGATGCCCCCACCTATATCGACATGATGCGCAGCAACGTCACTCGCATCGTCGACGCGCTGCGATGAGCGACCTGCTCGAACTTCACGACCTCACGGTCGCTTACGGCAGCCGTACCGCGCTGGAGGGGGTCACGCTGGCGGTGCCTCATGCCGCGCAGGTGGCGGTGGTAGGTCCCAACGGTGCCGGCAAGTCAACGCTTTTCAAGGCCATGATGGGGCTGCTGCCCATGCGTACCGGGGAGATGCTCATCCACGGGCGTCCTGCCGTCGAGTACCGCGACCCTATCGCCTATGTACCTCAGCGCGAGGACGTGGATTGGCGGTTCCCGGTGACGGTGCAAGACGTGGTGGCCATGGGGCGGTACGGCCGCCGAGGTTGGCTGCGTCGACTGAATGCCGAAGACCGGGACATGGTGAGGCGCTCTCTCGCGCGCATGGGTGTGGAAGGTCTTGCGGAGCGGCCCATCGGGGAGCTCTCGGGTGGGCAGCAGCAACGGGTCTTCCTGGCCCGGGCGCTGGCGCAGGAGCCTCATATCCTCCTGCTGGACGAGCCGTTCACCGGAGTGGACGTGTCCACACGCGAAGCCACATTGGAGCTGCTGGGGGAGCTTCGCGCGAGCTCGGTGACCGTGTTGGTCTCGACGCACGATCTCGACCTGGCGGCGCGACGCTTTGATCAGGTGGTGCTGCTCAATCGCCGGCTCATCTGCGCCGGACGGCCGGAGCAGGTCTTCTGCGAGAAGCACCTTCAGGAAGCCTTCGGCGGGCAGATGGTGGTCATCGACGGTCGAGCCATAGTGGTGGACCAGTGCTGTGGCGGCCACGATCGCTTCGGCGTGTCTGACGGCCGGGCTGCAGACCCCGTCCACCACTCCGGCGCTGCCGGCCACACTCCGCGGAGCGATGCCGACGGCTGCTGTTCGGGGGAGAAGGCAGGCGAGGGGGAGTGGTTGTGATGGGCTGGCTCACCGACCCCTTCGCCATGGTGTTCATGCAGAAAGCCCTGCTGGCCTCGCTCATCGTGGGGGTGGTGTGTGCCGTGCTGGGCTGCTACGTGGTGTTGCGCTCCATGGCCTTCCTGGGCGATGCGCTGGCCCACGCCATCTTGCCGGGAGTGGCAGTGGCCTATCTGCTGGGAGCGAACCTACTGGCGGGAGCGCTTGTGGCGGGCATCCTGGTGGCGGTGGGGATCAGTTACGTCACGCGTGCGGGCACCATCCGAGAAGACACGGCCATCGGCATCTTCTTCGCAGGGGCTCTCGCGCTGGGAGTGGTGCTCATCAGTACATTGGACAGCTACGCTGTGGACCTCAACCACATCCTCTTCGGAAACGTCTTGGGCGTCACGGTGAGCGATCTGTGGATCAGCGGAGGGCTGGCCGCGGCGGTGTTGCTGGCCGTGGTACTCCTCTACCGCCAGCTGCTGGTGGTCTCGTTCGATCCCATCCTGGGTCGGACGCTGGGACTGCGTACTCACGCCCTGCGCACCGGGCTCTTCGTCATGCTGGCTGGCACCATAGTGGTGTCGCTGCGCACGGTGGGTGTCGCTCTGGTGGCCGCTATGCTCGTCACCCCGCCCGCCGCCGCCTATCTGCTGACCCGCCGCCTGCCCAGCATGATGTTGGTATCAGCGGTCATAGGCGTCATATCGGCCATCGGAGGCCTCTACGCCAGCTACTACTTCAACGTGGCCACAGGGGCGGCCATGGTGCTGGTGGCCACGGCCATCTTCGTGTTGGTGTTCCTGTTCGCGCCTGAGCGTGGGGTGGTGTGGCGGGTCACCCGTCGCCGTTTGGTGTAAGGCGTCGCCCTCTGGTGTGAAGCGGCGCGAGCGGGTCTTTCCATGAGAAAAGGCCGGGGCCGCCGCGGAGGCGGCGGCCCCGGCCCGAAAGACCCCTGAAATCCGGCTAGAACCCGGAGATACCGCCCAGGAATTCGTAACTGATCTTCCTGCGCAATTCTTCGGTGGCCGTGAAGAGGCGCTTCAGCTTCATCTCCTCCGCGGAGGTGAGCTCCTGCGGAAGAATGAGGTTGCTGGGCTTGCGGTTCTCTTCCAGGGCGATGGCTTGGCGCTGCAGGCGGATTCGCATGAGCGTCTCGTAGTCGGGCACGATCTGCTCGTAGGTCTCGCGACTGAGGATGCCGCGTTCCTTCAGCTCACCCAAGCGATCGAGCGTGTTCGTCGAATCGATATGGTGTTTGAGGGCGTAGAGTCTGGCGAAGTTCACGATGGGAAGCAGTGCCTCCTTCAGGCTGACCGCCTTCCGCCCGTCGGCCGTGGCGCTGTGGGCCTGGATGTTGCCAAGCATGCTGAGGGGCGGCTTGTAGAGGAGCACGTTCTGGGCGAAGTGCAGGTAGAAGAGGGGATAGGCGTCCATCTGTTCGAACACCCAGGAGCGGAGGTCGCGAGCGAACTGCTTCTCGCCGCTCACCGCTCTGAAGTCGAAGAGCATGTTGAGCTCCAGCAACTCCTGGGGGTCGGCGTTGTGGATCCAATAGACGAACTGGTCGCGCCACTGCGACTGAGAGAGGTTCCACCTGGGGTTCTTGGCCATGACGCCACCCTCACAATAGGCGTAGCCAACCTGGGCCAGCCAGTCGGAGACGAGAGTGCCCATGTCGAGGAAGTACTTGGCGGTCTCCTCCGCTTGCTCTGCGGGCGGGTCTTCGTACAGGAGCGCGTTGTCCTGGTCGGTAAGGAGGGTCTGCTCTTCACGACCCTCGCTGCCGAGGGCCAGGAACGAGAAGCGCGTGGGGGCGGGCCCCAGCTTCTCTTCAGCCATTGCGATGAGCCGCTGCACCACACTGTCTGACACGCCGCTGATGATGCGGTTGAGATACCGGGTATCGGCACCCGAATCGACCACCGCCTTCACCAAGGCCGGGAGTCGGTGTTGGGCTTCCAAGATGTCCTCCACAGAGCGGGCGCGTCGCACGGAATCGGTGATGATGACCGACGACGAGCGCTGATAGTGCACCAGGTCGCGGAGATGGATCATGCCCGCGAGTCTGCCGGCATCGTCCAGCACGGCGAGGTAGTCGACCCCGCGCTCCTGCATGCGCAGGAGCGCCTCGTAGATGGGCGCCTGCGCGGAGATGGTCGCTACCGGCGCGGTCATGATGGAGCGAAGGTGGGTGTCCGGTGTCACGCCCTGCGCTACCACGCGCTCACGGAAGTCGTGGTCGGTCACGATGCCCAGCAGTTCGCCGTCGCCGTCGGGGGCGGTGACGAAGAGCGCCCCGGTCTTGTTCTTGGTCATGAGGGCCGCGGCACGGGAGATGGGCTGGTCCATGTCCAGGGAGAGGGCGGGAGTGATCGAACGGACCAGCGGCTCCTGCAGGAAGAAGAGCGAGGTCTGCAGCTGGGCGATGAGGGCTTCGCGTTCTTCCTCACCCTTGCGCTGCGTGGTGATGTCTTCCAGGATGCCGTCGCAGTAGACCACTTGCCCGCTCTCGTCCTCGATGAGGACGGCGAACAGCGAGACGTCGAGGCGGCCGCCGTCAGGCCGGCGGAAGGCCAGATGGTAGTCCTGGACCACCTTCTCCCTGTTGAGCTTGGCCACAAGGGCGTCACGTTCGTCGTCGTCGATGATGTGGTCCAACCAGTCGGTGCCCACGAGATCGACTGTGTCGGGAAGCTGGAGGATGCCGCGCATAGCGGGGTTGACTTCAACCAAGCTGGCCTTGCGGCCCCACGTACTGCGGAACATGCCCAGGCTGAGCACGTCGGACATGTTGCGGAACTGTCGGCGGGTCTCGTCCAGTGCGGCCGCCATGGCCTTCTGTCCGCTCAGGCTGCGGGCGATGAGGATGTAGCCTGTCTTCCCGCCCAGTTCGATTGGAGTGGGGGCCAGCAGAGTCTCGACCGCCCGCCCGTCCTTGGTGCGCAGCCGGGCCTCGAAACTCGCGGGGATGTCCTCGGTCGCGCCCTGGGTGAGCGCCTCCAGCGGTGCCAGCGCCTCCTTGTCGGCAGGAGTGTCACTCACGAACAGGTCGCTCGCATCCGTTCCCACGAGCTCCTCGGGCGCATAGCCCAGCATGTCCAGCAGCGGCTGGTTGAAGTACGTCGATTTACCGTCCAGCGTCATGAGGATGCCTTCAGTGGCGGCTTCCACCAGTGCCCGGTACTTCTCGTGCGACTCCTTGAGCCCCTCCTCGGCCGATGCTCGACGTTGCTCGATCTTGAGGCTCTGCCTGGCACCGTAGAGCAAGAGAAGTGCGATGACCACGATGATGCCGATGGCGATGTAGACCAGGTTGCGTTGCACCGAACCGACGGCGGCGTTCACATCTTCCACGTAGATGCCGGTGCCGATGACCCAATCCCAGGGATCGAACCTCTGCACGTACGAGATCTTGGGCACGATGCGTTGCGGGTCGTCCTGCCACTGCCAGTCGTACTCCACGAAGCCGGCGCCGTCGTCCCGCACCTCTTCCACCATCTCCACGAAGAGCCTCTTGCCGCGCTGGTCCTCATAGTCGGTGAGGTCCTGTCCATCGAGTTCGGGCAGGTAGGGATGCATGATCATGGTGGGACGCATGTCGGTGATCCAGAAGTAGTCCAACCCCTGGTCGCCCCAACGCAGCTTCTCGATACGGGCCGCCGCCTCTTCTTGCGCTTCGGCCCTGGTCATGGTGCCCGCGGTCTCCTCCTGGTAGTACTCGTCCAGGATGCTGACCGCAGCTCTAGTGAGTTCCTGAGTGGTCTCCTGCTTGCCCGCCACCAGTTCATCTTCCAGGCGAGGGATGATGATGAGGAAGATGGCCAGGATGAAGAGGATGATCGCCAGCACGGCGGGTAGCACGATCCGCAGGATGAAACCCGCGCGCTGAGGCGGGATGAGCCTCTCTATCACCGACTTGTTCGTCTCCAATGTACCCCCCTTGTCTGGTGGTTCGGTCGACATACGACTGTTCCGTGCTTCCCGAGCCCCCCGCAGGGCGGCGGTGAAGCGTCTCCATTCCGATAACGGCATGTCCAACCCCGGTGGCGCGCCGTCGTCGTGCAGCAGGCCGTGATAGTCACTCCCCGGGCTCATCAACAGACCGCGCCGCTCGGCCAGGCGGCGAAGGTCGTCCTGCATGCCTTGTGAGTAAGGCTTGTGGAACACTTCTATACCGTCTAGGCCCCGCGGTTGCAACCATTCCAAGGCTGCGTCGACACCTTCTAGACTGCCCAACGAAGACAGCGGGTGAGCCAGGAAGGCCAGGCCTCCGGCTTCGTGGACGATCCGCAGCGCGGCGGCCGCGTCAGGGGCGTGCCAGGTGCGCCAGGAATGCCGGGGGTTCGGAAGGATGGCACGCAAGCCCGCATCCTCCGGGTCGAAGCCGTAGGCCAGGATGTGCAGGCGACCGACCGGAGAGACGACGTCCAACTCGACGCCGGAAAGGCATTGGATGTTGGCTCTCTCCAGAGCCTGGCGGAAGACCTCGATGCCGTCGATGTTGTTGTGGTCGGTGAGGGAGCCCCATGCCACGTGGGAGGCGGCGAGCTGCCGAGCCACGCCCGCGGGCAGGTCTTCACCGTCGCTGAGCGACGAGTGACAATGAAGGTCGACCCGTATGGTCTGCGACACGGTTTCTCCCAAGATGAGGCAGCGTGAGCCGAGTCAATTCTACAAGAATCGACCTGTGACGGCCTGCGGACCCCTCTACCGCTGGACAAGTCGCCACGCCCGTGCGTATAGTGTCCGCCGTTCGCCTTCGCCCCGGTCGGGGTGGGTGTGACGATCGTGCAAGAGAGGATCATGCGTTTCTTGGGAGGAAGGATGTAGATGGCCACCGCAATCGGATCGAACGAGACAGTCACAAAGCTACTCGATACCAATGCGAACCCGGCGCCCCTCGGGCTCATGGGTTTCGCGTTGACCACCATCCTTCTCAACATCCACAATGCCGGGTTCTATGAACTGAACTCCATGATCCTCGCCATAGGTATCTTCTACGGCGGTATCTCGCAGCTCATCGCCGGCATCATGGAATGGAAGAAGAACAACACCTTCGGCACGCTGGCATTCACCTCGTATGGCGCCTTCTGGCTCACGCTTGTGTTCCTTTGGCTCATCCCGGCCGTGTTCCCTGACTTGGGTCTGGCGCAGGCTCCCAACGAGACTGCCATGGCGTGGTTCTTCGTGTTCTGGGGACTTTTCAGCGGTTACATGTTCATCGGTACGCTCAAACTGAACAGGGCGCTGCAGGTAGTGTTCGGTCTGCTTACCATCCTGTTCTTCCTGCTCGCCATCCGCGACTTCGGCGGCGGGGCCTACTGGGGCAAGATCGCCGGCTGGGAGGGCATCCTCACCGGTCTGGCCGCCGCTTATACCGCCGCTGCGCAGATCATCAACGAGAGCTTCCGGCGGACCATCCTGCCTCTAGGGCCCATCAGCCATCTGCCCAAAGGCTTCGTCACCGACTACGGTGAAGAGATCGCGCGCATGTGGCTGGACGATATCCGTCGCAGCCCTCAGACGCGTACGTATGCGGCGGTGCCGGAACAGGACCTCATGAACGCCAGCGAGTTCGCCATCACCAAGGTGGACGAATTCTTCACCGGCAGTCCGTCGGAGACTGAGATCGCCGAGTACTTCCATCGTCTGGGCCAGACCCGCGCGGTGCAGGGACTCCCGCTGGCGGAACTGGTGAGTGCCATCCTGCTCTTCAAGCACAACATCTGGATGAGTTCGCGGCAGCACGGGGTCTTCGAGTCGGCCATGGACCTGCAGCGGGCCGTGGACCTCAACCGTGAGTTGGGACGGTTCTTCGACAAAGCCGTCTACTACTCGGTGTCGGGTTACACCGGCCAGCCCCTCGAGCCGAAGGTACTCTTCTAGCTCTCACCACGCAGGCGTAGAAGAGGCGCCGCCGGACGCGGGATGCGTCCGGCGGCGCCTCTTTTCGTTGCGGCGGTGTCGCCTACTCGGCCGGGGCGGCGGCCTGCTCCACCACCGGCTTGGGAGCCGTGCTGGCGCGGACGGGCTGCTCGTCCATCATGTCCGGTTTGGTCAGCTTCGAGACCACGTAGATGGCGATGAAGCTCAGCGGGATGGAGATGATTCCCGGGTTCTTCAGCGGGATGGGAGCATCGGCCGGATTGAGGCCGTAGAGTTCCCACGCCGTGGGCGAGAACAGGATGATGCCGATGGAGACCACGATACCCACCACGATGGAGGCGACCATGCCCTTGGAGGTGGTGCGTTTCCAGAACAGCATCATGATGATGCAGGGTAGGTTGGCCGAGGCAGCCACAGCGAAGGCCAAGCCCACCAGGAACGAGACGTTCACACCCTGGAAGGCGATACCCAGGAGGATGGCGATGGCGCCCACGACGAAGGCCGCCGCGCGACCGGCTATGACCTTCTGCTTGTCGTTCTTGATGAGGCCGCCGAAACGGTCCATGAGGTCGTGAGCCACCGCGCCTGAAGCCGCGATGATGAGGCCGCTCACCGTTCCCAGGACGGTGGCGAAGGCGATGGCCGAGATCATGGCGAACAGGAAGGTGCCGAACGACTGGGCCAGGAGAGGCGCCGACATGTTGTTGTCCAGCGGGTTGACCGTGGAGTTGGTCATGGCGCCGAGGCCCAAGAACAGAGTGAGGATGTAGAAGAAACCGATGCCGGCGATGGCGACCACCGTGGACTTACGCGCCGCGCGCTGGCTGGGGACGGTGTAGTACCTGATGAGGATATGCGGCAGAGCGGCCGTACCCAGGAACAGGCCTATCATGAGCGAGACGAAGTCCAGGCGGTCGGTGAAGGAACCCTCGATCTTGAACAGCTGACCAGGCCGGCCGACGGTGTCGCCCGGCACAGGGTTCTGATAGAAGACCTGTACAGTGCTGGCTTCGTGCGTGAACTTGGCGGTTTTCCACAGCACCACGGTGCTGTCGGGGTCGCTGACCAAGGCCAGATAGGAGAAGGGGTCGAGGGCGCCGGTCTTGGCCTGCGGGTCGCCGTCGATGACGCTCATGTGCCCCACCAGCCGCAGCTTGTTCTCAGATGATGAGGGAGCGCCGTTGATGAGTTTCTGGCCGTCGGCTGTGGTCACCTGCTCCTGAGTCTCGTGGAGGGTCACCTTTCCGTCGGCGATGTCGGCTTTCCACCAGGTGGTCGTATCACCCTGCTGGAGTTGGACGAAGGTGACCGTGCTCTTGCCTACCTTCGCCTCGTGCGTGCCCACCACCCTGTAGGCGGGGTCGTCGGGCGCGATGGTGTCGCCCGTCTGAGTGGCCGTTATGGTCTTGTAGTCGTAGAACGGGACCCGGCCTCCTTGGTCCGGTTCAGTGGACAGGCCTCGCACACAGAGAGCCACCACGATCACCAAGGCGAAGAGGATCAACAGAGAGCCCTTGATGAACTGCACGTACGTGGTGGAGGTCATGCCGGCGGTGGCCACGATGGTGATCACGATGGCGCCCACCAGCACCACGCCCACCCAATGGGGGAAGCCCAGCAGCGGCTCGATGAGCACGCCGGCACCCACCATCTGGGGGATGAGGTAGAAGATGGAGACGATCAGCGTAGCCAGGGCGGCGAACAGCTTGATGCTGCGTTTGTTGAACTTCGCGTCCAGTGCGTCGGTGAAGGTGTAGCGTCCCAGACGACGCATGGGTTCCGCCACTACGAACAGGGCTACCACCCAGCCGGCCAGATAGCCGATGGAGTAGAGGAAGCCGTCGTACCCGGCAGTGGCGATCATGCCGCAGATGCCCAGGAAGGACGCGGCCGAGAGATAGTCTCCTGCGAAGGCGATACCGTTCACTCCCCAATGGATGCGTCCACCGGCGGCGTAGTAGCCACTGGCGGAGCGGGAACGGCGGGCGCTGTAGAAGGAGACGAAGAGGACGAGGGCGACGATTACGACGAAGATGATGACGGCGAGCGACTTGACTTCTCCCATGTCAGGCCTTCCTCTCGCCTTCGAACGTCCGCTCGTGCCGCGTACAGGCCACGTTGTAGATGATGGCCAATATGAACGCGATCGCGATCAGGGCGAAACCGTAGACGATGGCCAGATTGAGTCCGGCGAGCACGATTGTGCCCATGGCCTTCGGCCACGCTACGTTGATCACGATGAAGACCACGTAGATGACGCCGTAAACCAGGAGCATCTGCAGCCCCAGACGTCGCTTGAATGCAGCAGCCTCGTCCAGGCCGTGCTCTTGGTGTGCAGGCTCGTGGAGCATGCGCATCCCCCCTGATCTCGTTGTGACGGCCGCTCAGAGGACCGTCGATCTGTCGGTCCCGCTTCCCCAACGAAGCGGCTGGAGCCAATTGTGGTGGCAGGGCGCTGTGAATGTCAAGAGTCGAAGGCACGCGAGCGGTTCGGCAGAATCACAGCGCTACGCGCCCCGGCGCACATGAGAGGCCACGACCGCACTGGGGTAGAATCTGGCGATGCGTGCGACGTTCATCTGTGTGGGCAGACTCAGCAAGGAGTATCTGGCCGTCTGGCGGCACTACGAGAAGCTGTGCCGGCCGTACTTCAGCATCGAGGTCTATGAGGTGGCTGAGACCCCGTTGTCTGTGGGGGAGCAGCAGGCCAAGAAACGTGACGCCGAGGCGCTCATGGCGTTGTTCCGTCCCGGGGCGTTCGCGGTGGCTTTGGATGCCCGCGGCTCTCGGTACTCATCGGAGGAGTGGAGTGCCTTCCTGGCCGATAAGAAGCTGCACGGACGTAATCACTTCCAGTTTATACTGGGTGGGGCCGCGGGACTGGACGAGCGCCTCCTTTCGGCGTGTGACAACAGGTGGTCGCTCTCGAGCCTGACCTTCCCGCATCAGATGGCGCGCTGCATCGCTCTGGAGCAGCTGTACAGGGCGATGCGTATCGAGCGAGGCGAGCCGTATCATCACTGAGGCGTGGGGTCGTGGCTGATCCGTGCGGACCGTGATGTCGTGCGCTGGGCGAATGACAAGAGTCGGTACGCATGAGTGGACCGGCGGAGACCAGGGGAGAGGCTGAGGACGGGGATGCGCAAGGAATCGAGGAGCGGCTTCTTCGTCCTAGCCGCCTTCGCGGTCGCCGTGGTCGTGGGAACGGCGGGTTACATGCTCATCGAGGGTTGGGATCTCCTCGATGCCGTCTATATGACCATCACGACCATCTTCACCGTGGGCTTCGGCGAAGTGCATCCCATGTCCACGGCCGGCGAGGTGTTCACCCTTGTGCTCATCGTGGGCGGTGTGGGGGTGATCTTCTACGGCATCGGGGTGATGGCTGAGTTCATCATCGGTGAGCAACTCAAAGGTCTGTTTCGAGGAAGGGCGGTGAGAAGGCGGGTGCAGGCACTCCAGGGACATCACATCATCTGCGGCTACGGCCGCGTGGGCGAGGCGATCGCTCGCCAGTTCGTCTCCCATAAGGCGGCGTTCGTGGTGATCGACAACGATCCTGAAGCGCTCGAACGCGCGCACCAGTCCGGTTGCTTGGCTGTGGCCGGTGACGCGACCTCCGACGAGGTCCTGGAGGCCGCGGGCATCCGGGTGGCGGAGGGCTTGGTGGCTGCGCTCGGTTCTGACGCGGGCAACATCTTCGTCTCCCTGTCGGCACGCGTGCTCAACCCGCGCCTTCTCATTGTCGCCAGGGCCGGCTCAGACGACACTGTGAGCAAGCTGCGGCGGGCCGGCGCCGATCACGTGGTCACTCCCTACGGCATAGGAGGCAAGCGCATGGCCACGCTGCTGCTGAAGCCTCTGGTGAGCGACTACATAGAGGTGGTGACAGGCGGCGGCGAGTTGGAGTTCGTGGTGGAGGAGTTGGGGCTGGAACCGGGATGCTGCGGCGTGGGACGGTCCATCCGCGATCTCGATGTGCGCAATCAGACCGGGGCCACCATCCTCGCGGTGCGACGGGCTGAATCGGGTCAGTTCGAGACCAACCCTTCGCCGGGCCTTATGCTGCAGCCCAACGACAGGATCATCGCCATCGGTACAAAGGACGAGATCCGCGGGTTGGAGACGCTCTTGCGCGCGCCCGCCGACCTCGGCTCAGAAAGAGAGTGAGTGCCTGTGCTTGTAGAGAGAGTACGTAAGACCATCGCTGACTGGGCTGCGGCGGAGGGTTGGGACGACCTGCCCGTCTGCGAGCTGGAGCGCCCCGCCCAGGAAGCCCACGGCGACTACGCCACCCCCTTCTGCATGCAGATGGCGAAAGCGGCGCGTCAGCCTCCTCGCGCGCTGGCTGAGCGCCTGCGCGAGCGCTTGCTGGCGGATCCCGATCTGGCGCAACTAGTGGAGAAGATCGACATCGCCGGGCCCGGCTTCATCAACTTCACCCTCAGCGGGCAGGCGTTCAGCCGCGCCATGGAGCAACTGCTTGCTGAAGGCGAGCGTATCGGTGCCGGAGCTGCCAAAGATCATCCTCGCATCAATCTGGAATTCGTGAGCGTCAACCCCAACGGGCCTCTGCACGTGGGCCATGGCCGTTACGCCGCCTACGGTGACGCCCTGTGCCGGCTGCTGAGGTTCAGCGGACACGACGTGGCCACCGAGTTCTACATAAACGACTTCGGCCGGCAGATGGACCGGTTCGGCCGCAGCGTAGCCGCCCGGTATTCGCAGTCGTACGGCGTCGAGCTGCCGGTGCCCGAAGACGGCTACCAAGGCGACTACGTCAAAGACGTCGCGGCCGTGGTGCGCCAGGAGGCGGGGGACCGCTGGGTCGCGGCGCTCACGATCGCCGCCGAGGCCGTACAGGCGGTTGCGACCGCCGCGGCGGAGGGCGACGCGGTGCCCGCCGAAGGGACGGAGGGCCTGGTCGACGCCGTGCCCGTGGAAGATCAGGAGGACGAGGCCGGCGACGAACAGGAGGCCGCCGGAGGCGCCGAGTGGCCGGCCGATCCGGCGGTGCGTGAAGCCATCGCCTTCTTCCGGGCCCGTGGGTGTGAGCTCATGCTCGAAGCGATGCGCACCGAGTTGCGCGACTTTGGGGTGGAGTTCGACATCTGGTTCAGCGAGACCACCCTTCATGTGGGCGGCAGGCTGCAGGCGGTCATCGACAGACTGCTGGCCAGCGGTGAGGCCTTCCGCGAGGGAGACGCCGTATGGCTGCGCACCACCAGCCGCGGCGACGACAAGGACCGCGTGCTCATCCGCAGCAACGGACAGCCCACGTATTTCGCCGCCGATATCGCCTACCACGAAGACAAACTCGAGCGTGGCTTCGGCCATCTGATCAACATCTGGGGCGCCGATCATCACGGCTACGTGCCACGGATGAAAGCTGCGGTGGAGATACTCGCCGGCCGTCCTGGCGTGCTTGAGGTGATCATCGGGCAGCTGGTGAACCTGCTGGAAGAGGGAGAACTGCGGCAGATGTCCACCCGCCGGGGCGAGATGGTGACCCTGGCCGAACTCATCGAGGCCATCGGGGTGGACGCGGCCCGCTTCTTCCTGGTCATGCGTTCGCAGGATCAGACCCTCGACCTGGACATCGCCCTGGCTCGGCAGCAGTCGCAGGAGAACCCGGTGTACTACGTGCAATACGCTCACGCGCGTATCGCCAGCATCCTCCGCAACGTTCCCGCAGACCTGGTTGCGTCCGTGGGCTCCGGTGCTGAGGTGTTCGCCTCGCCCTACGAGAAGGCGCTCATCAAACGTCTGGAGAGCTTCTCCTCGGTGGTGCAGGATGCAGCGGCCAGGCGGGCGCCGCATCGTGTCGCCGCCTACGCTCAGGAACTCGCCGCCGACTTCCACGTGTTCTATAAGCATTGTCGGGTGCTCGGTGTCGAGCCGGAACTCGCATCGTCCCGCTTGGCCCTGTGCCAGGTGACCAAGCGCGTGATCGCGCGTTGCCTGGACCTGCTGGGTGTGAGCGCGCCCGAGAGCATGTAGGAGCGCTCAGCCGGTGCCGGAACTGCCCGAGGTCGAGACCGTCAGGCGGCAGATGGCGCCCGTGCTCACGGGCGCCACGTTCGAAGCGGTGCTGCAGGTGGAGCCTTTCATGCTGCGCGATTGCAGCGCGGACGAGGTGCGCCGCCTACTGCCCGGTGCCGGGGTGGCGGACATCACGCGTCTGGGCAAGTTCATAGTGGTGCGCCTGGAGGGTGACGGAAGACTGTACCTCACTCTGCATCTGGGAATGACCGGACAGATCCTGCTCTTGCCGACCCCGGGCAGGGCCGAAGGCCTGCCCGCAGCGGCCGCGGTGGGGCGGGCTGACGATGGAGAAGGTCGCCGCCATGCGCACACCCGTTTCATGTTCCGTCTGCGCTCATGTGACGGTGTCTCGGTCCTGCTGGAGTTCCGCGACGCACGCAAGTTTGGGCGGCTGCATCTCACCACCGGTGGTCCGGCTCCTCGGCTCTTTGGTCTGGGACCTGACGCCTGGCAGGGTGAGTGGGACGTGGACCACCTGGCCGCACGCCTGGCCGGCCGCCGCGTCCCTCTCAAGGCGTTCCTTTTGGACCAGCGCCACCTGGCCGGCATCGGCAACATCTACGCGGACGAGATCCTGTGGTGGACGGGGCTCAGCCCGTTGCGCCAGGCGGGCACGCTCGATGCGGAGGAGGTCGACCGCCTTGCTGGAGAGATCCGTCTACGGCTGGGCGAAGGAGTGAGACGCCTGGGCTGCACGCTGTCCGATTTCGTCGACACTGAGGGCAGACCGGGGACCTTCCAAGAGCGCTTGGAGGCATACGGACGTCAAGGGGAGACGTGCAGCCGCTGCGGAGAGACCCTGAAGCGCGTGGTGATAGCGGGGAGAGGGACGGCCTACTGCCCTGGTTGCCAGCGCTGACGATGCTGCGCCGACCCGGGTCGGCGCGGATGTGGGTTGCGCGAATGGCGGCGGCACGCGAGAGGAGAAGGGAAAGAAGGAGTCCCGAGTGCACTCGCTTTTCGCCTGTCAACGGCTCCCACTTCGCGCCCGCTTCGCTGTACTTCGCGGCCATTTGCCTCCGCGTTTCCTCTGCGGGCCCCTTTGTGAGCTCCTCGGACGATGCGTCTGAACTCTCGGGACTCTGGTATGTATTGTACTCGCGCCACGACCCGAGTCAAGCCTTTCCACAGGGCCTCGGGGACGGAAAACAGCGGACACAGCGGCGGACGTGGGCGGACGCGCTTCCGCCCGCAGCGTACACCCTCTTCAGGGGTGCGGCTGGGGGTGATGTGATAGCATAACGGCCGCACCGGTCCGCCGGTCGGTGAGCGGAGTTAGCTCAGTTGGTAGAGCGTCAGCTTCCCAAGCTGAATGTCGCGGGTTCGATCCCCGTACTCCGCTCCTTCCTTGGCCCGCGTCTCTTCCGACGCCGTCCTGATGCATCCTGACCCGCGCAGGTGTCGCCTCGTCCGTGGGTCGCTTGTGTGCGCGATCGCTTGTGACCTCGCCGGGCCCGGGGGTAGGATTGGGGGAGCCAAAGGGAGGAGGTCGTTCGTGACAGCAGAGATGGCGGGATCCGAGCGGGACTTGATGGGAGAACAGACGCGCATCCTCAACCGGCTTGCGCGCATCGAAGGCCAGGTCCGCGGGATCCAGCGGATGATCGAGGAGGGCAAGAGTTGCGAGCAGACCCTCACGCAACTCGCAGCAATCCGCTCAGCCCTCGATCAGGTGGGGGTCCATCTCATCAGCACCCGCATGCGTGACTGCCTGCAGAGCGAGATAGACGACCAGGTCGATCCCGCGGTCATGGAAAAGGCGTTCGAGGTCTTCTTTAAGTACGTGCAGTGCCTCAAGTAGAAGCCTGACCCTGACGGTCGGCCATGGGCGGGCCGGCCACGGTCTCGTCGGGCACATGCTCCCACAGCCAGCGCACCGTCATGCGGTGCACGTGGGGGTCGTGCTGGGCGCTGGTATGAGAGCCGCCGGGCAGGGCGAGCAGTGTGGCCTCTGTGGCGAGGGCTTCCATCAGACGCAGAGAGTGCCCGAAAGGGACCACATCGTCGTCGCGGGCGTGGATGAGCAGCACCGGGCAGCGTATGAGAGCAGCTTCCCTCACGCTGTCCTGAGCGTGGAAGTAGCGGCGCAGAGCGGGGCCGTCCCAGCGCGTAGGGCTGTCCGAAGCGGCGTCGTCACCCCGTTCGGCGTCGCGCTCGCGCTCGTCGATGGCATCGAGGATCACCTGTTCGCTCGCGGGGCACAGCAGCGCGAGCGCCGAGAACCCGGCTGCGACCGCCGCCCTCAGGCCGTAGAACCCACCCATGCTCGACCCGCGGTAGCACAGCCGTTCCCCATCCACCTCGGGGCGGCTGCGCAGGTGCTGGGCGGCCGCGATCAAGTCGAGCTCCAGCGGGCCGTCCGCACACCCGGCACTCTCACCGTGGCCGCGCAGGTCGACGGCCAGGACCGCGAATCCTCCGGCACACGCCGCTCTGCAGAACTCGTCGTGAGACGCGCGCCGGCTGCCGGCGCCGTGTCCCACCACCAAGCCCGGGACCTTGTGTGCCGGAGGCGTCGAGGGCAGATACAGTGTGGCGGCCAGGCGAATGGTGGGTGGCTCTCCCGAGCGGGCCGGTGAGGTGAACTCGACTGCGGCCTGGACGCTCAGAACAGCCCCTGGTCGTCATCCACCTTCAGATAGGCGATGTAGGGGATGTTGCGGAACGACTGTTTGTCGTCGAAGCCGTAGCCCACGATGAAGTCGTCGGGCACCTCGAAGCCCACATACTTCACGGGGAAGTCGGCCAAGCGCTGTTGGGGCCGGTCGAGGAGAGTACAGATCTCCAGAGATCGTGGACGTCGCAGTTGCAGCGAGCGCAGGATGTAGTGCAGGGTCAGCCCGGTGTCGATGATGTCTTCCACCAGAAGGATGTTCATGTCCTTCACCGGGCGGTCGAGGTCCTTGAGGAAGCGGATGGCCTTCTTGCCCGCCTCTCGATGCTCCTGCACGTAGGAACTGATGGCCAGGTAATCCATCTCCAAGGGCAGATCGATGGCACGGGCCAGATCGGCCATGAAGATGACGGCTCCTTTGAGGATGGAGATGAGCAGCAGCGGTTCGTCCTGGTAGTCGCGGGCGATCTCGGCTCCCAGCTCACGCACGCGCGCCGCGATGACCTCCTCGCTGAGAAAGACGTCGCCCACCCTCTCGCCATAGAGATGTCCCGGGAAGCTGGTGGCCATTCGGGCTATCCTCGCGGTCGGGGGCGCGCAGTCGCGCCGTTACAGGCCATATTTTTGGGCAAGACGCACGAAATCCTTGCGATAGAGCAGTTTGATGCGTACATCGGGGTACTTCTCCCGCAACTTGCGCACCTTGCGGTTCTTCACCGTCACAAGCGACTGCTTCATCTCGGTCACCTCGACGAAGAGGTCCAGGTCGGGTAGATAGAAGTCGGGGGTGAAGGCCTCGGTGATGTTGCCCTGTTCGTCCTGGTCCAGGATGAAGGTGCGCGGCTCGTAATCCCAGGCGATGCGATAGTAGTCGAAAAGCTTGGCCGCCTCGAACTCGGTACGGGTGACGAACGTGGGCTGCCGAGTGCCTCGATAATAGGAGAACGTGGAGGATTCATCGATCATCGCAGATATTCATTCTATCAGTCCTGGGTTGTGTGATAACGTACCGCTATTCCCGCGCTGGAGGCCGCTTTGACGCACACACTCGTCTATCCCATAAGCAGTATGCACACGCCCACGGGTCACTTGGCCATCGGGGGCTGCGACGTCGTCGAGCTGGTGGAGGCGTTCGGTACGCCGCTGGTCATCTACGACGAAGAGTCCATCCGCGACCAGTGCCGGCGCTATATGGAGGCCTTCCGACAGCACACCGATGATTTCGAGGTCATCTACGCGAGCAAGGCCTTCTCGTCGCTGGCCATAGATCAGCTGGTGTTGGAGGAAGGGCTGTCCATCGACGTGTCCTCGGGCGGCGAATATCACATAGCCCGAGCAGCGGGTTTCCCTGGCGAACGCATCTTCTTCCACGGCAACAACAAGACCGAGGACGAACTCAAGTACGCGTTGTCCGGAGGCGTGGGTTTCGTGGTGGTGGACAGCTTCCAGGAGCTGGCCCTGCTGGAGGAGCTGTCGGCGGAGCGTGGAAGAAGCCGGCAGCGCATCTTGTTGCGCATCACTCCGGGCATCGAGGCGCATACGCATTCATACATCCAGACGGGTCAGATCGACTCGAAGTTCGGCTTCGGTCTGCAGGACGGGGTGGCGCTTACCGCCATCCGCCGGGCGTTGGCCGCACCTCATCTGGATCTGGTGGGCCTCCACGCGCATATCGGCAGCCAGATCTTCCAGCTGGACGGGTTCCGCCGGGCCATCGAGATCCTGGTGAAGCTCATCGGGCAGGCCCACGACGAGCTGGGTTTCGAGTGCCGCTACCTCAACATAGGCGGAGGGTTGGGCATCCGCTACACCGAGGAGGACACGCCTTCGTCCATCGGCGACTACGTGACCGTGAAGGTGGAGGGGGTGCGCGAGGAGATGGCCGCGCTGGGGCTGCCCATGCCGCGGGTGCTCATCGAGCCGGGACGGTCGATCGTGGGCAAGGCCGGTGTGACCGCCTACCGTGTGGGCACCATCAAAGAGATCCCGGGCGTGCGCACGTACGTGAGTGTCGATGGGGGCATGAGCGACAACATCCGGCCCATGCTGTACGACGCGCACTACCAGGGGCTGCTGGCCAACAAGGTGGAGGCTCCGGCCGACACCACAGTCACCGTGGCCGGCAAGCATTGCGAGAGCGGCGACATCCTCATGCGCGACACGCTCATCGCCAAGCCTGAGCCGGGAGATATCCTGGTAATGGCCGCCACCGGGGCCTATTGTTACGCCATGGGCTCCAACTACAATGGAAGCACCAGACCGGCCGTCGTCCTGGTCAAGAACGGACGGGCGCGCCTCATCATAGAACGCGAGACCTACGCCGATCTGGTGGCAAAACATCACCCACTACGAGAACAGGGGGAGGCATGAGCGCAGAACGGGTCGTGCGCGTGGGCCTGCTGGGCTTCGGCACGATCGGGTCCAGCGTCTACCGCCTAATCCAGAAGGAGCACGATCAGATCCTGGAAGGGACCGGGGTCGATCTGCAGGTGGCGAAGGTCCTGGAGGCCGATCAGAGCAAGATCCCGGCTGATGCGCCGGAGGGACTGTTCACCTCCGATTTCGCCGAGATCGCCGACGATCCCACCATCGAGATCGTGGTGGAGGTCATCGGAGGTACCGGTGCTGCCTTCACGTTCGTCGACGGGGCCATGCGTAAGGGCAAGAACGTCGTGACGGCCAACAAGCAGCTGTTGGCCTCCCGCGGAGAGGCGCTGTTCACGCTCGCCCGCGACCTCAAGCGGCACCTGCGCTTCGAGGCGTCGGTGGCTGGGGCCATCCCCATCATCAAGGTCATGCGCGAGAGCATGATCGCCGCTGAGGTACACACCGTGTACGGCATCGTCAACGGCACCACCAACTACATCCTCAGTCGCATGTACAACGAGGAGGGTGACTACGCCGACATCCTGGCGGAAGCGCAGCGGTTGGGTTACGCCGAGGCCGATCCCACCGCCGACGTGGGCGGGGGTGACGCGGCGGCCAAGATGGCCATCTTGGGCTCCATCGCCTTCCACTCACGCGTCACGCTTGGCGACGTGGCCTGCGAGGGCATCCAGAACATCACCCTGGGCGACGTGCGCTATGCCAAGGACATGGGCTTCGTGGTGAAGCTCATCGGTGCCGCGCGGCTCATCGACGATCAGGTGAGCGTGCGCGTGTTCCCGGCCCTTCTGCCCAAGGAACATCCGCTGGCCGGCATCAACGGCTCGTACAACGCGGTGTTCGTGCAGGGTCACGCCATAGGTGAGATCATGCTGATGGGCCCGGGCGCCGGCGGTATGCCCACAGCCACGGCAGTGGTGAGCGACATCGTGTCCATCGCCAACACCAAGGACGTGGGCTTCCTGCAGGCCTGTTCGTGCTACCGCAAGTTGGCCTTCTACCCGGCCGGCGACGTGGAGTCGGCGTTCTTCGTGAAGCTCAACGTCGAGGATGTGGCCGGGGTGTTGGCCAAGATCTCCACGGTGTTCGGCGAGCACGACGTCTCCATCGCCAGCATGATCCAGAAGGGTCGCGGTGATGAGGCCGAACTGGTGCTTATCACCCATCCCACCAAGGAGAAGGGCTTCTTTGCCGCCATGGAGCAGGCCGCTGGCCTGCCCTGCTGCAAGAGCGAGCCCATGATCCTGCGGGTGCTGTAGATGAGCGTGCGCGACGATAGGCCGCTTGATGACCGGCCGTTCGGCGTCATCGAGCGCTACCGTGAACACCTGCCGCTCAAGCCCGATACGCCCGCGGTCACCCTGGGAGAGGGGAGCACACCGCTCGTACCTGCCCCGTGGCTGAGCGGCGAGCTGGGGTGCCGGGTCTACCTGAAGTACGAGGGTGTGAATCCCACCGGGTCGTTCAAAGACCGGGGCATGACCATGGCCATCACGAAGGCGGTGGAAGAAGGGGCGACGGCCGTCATCTGCGCGTCCACCGGCAACACCTCGGCTTCCGCTGCCGCCTATGCCGCCCGTGCCGGTCTGCGCTGTGTGGTGCTCATCCCCGAGGGCAAGATCGCACTGGGCAAGCTGTCGCAGGCCCTCATGCATGGAGCTGAGGTCGTCGCTATCGAGGGAAACTTCGACGTGGCCCTCAATTACGTGAAGGAGATCGCCGAGCGTCATCCCATCACGCTGGTCAACTCGGTGAACCCCTATCGCATCGAGGGACAGAAGACGGGAGCGTTCGAGATCGTCGACCGCTTGGGCGAGGCGCCGGCGTTGTTCTGCATCCCGGTGGGCAACGCGGGCAACATCACCTCGTACTGGAAGGGCTTCCGGGAGTATAAGGATCAGGGCCGTGCGCAGCGCCTGCCTGTCATGTGGGGCTTCCAGGCTGAAGGGGCCAACCCGCTGGTGCGCGGCGAGATCGTGGCCGACCCCGAGACGGTGGCGACGGCCATCCGCATCGGCAATCCGGCGCGTGGGCCTGAAGCCTTGGCCGCGGCGCACGACTCGGGCGGCATGATCAAAGACGTCACCGACGAAGAGATCCTGGCCGCGCAGTGCCTGCTGGCGCAGAAGGAGGGCGTGTTCTGTGAGCCGGCGTCGGCCGCCAGTATCGCCGGACTGCTGAAGTACCGGGACATGGGCATCCCCAGCGGCGACACCATCGTGGCGGTGCTTACGGGACACGGGCTCAAGGACCCGCAGACCGCCATCGACCAGTCGCGTCCCATCATCCATTGCCCGGCGGATCTCTCCGCCGTGGAACGACTGATCGCCGTCGGCGAGTAGAGCCGGGCGGCTTGTGTGGCGCCGCCGCCCGCGGGGCGGCGCGGCGGCGCGTCTCCGGGGGAAGGGAATCCAGTTGGACGACAACCACCGTTCTTGCACCATCGCTCATCTGTCCGACCTGCATCTGGGGTCGCAGTACTTTGTGCCCAACCTGCTCGACCGGGCTCTGGTGGAGGTCAATGACCTACAACCCGACATCGTCATCGTCACGGGCGACCTCACCGCCATGGGCTACCGGCAGGAGTTCCGCGCGGCCAGGGAGTACCTCGACCGCCTCGATTGCCCCGACGTCATCGTCGTCCCGGGCAACCACGACAGCCGCAATGTGGGCTACGCGCATTTCGAGAGGCTGTTCGCCACGCGCGAACCGGTCGTCCGCAAGAAGGGTGTGACCGTGGTGGGCGTCGATTCCACGGAACCCGATCTGGACTACGGACGCATCGGCCGGCATCGGTATCCCTGGATCAAGGAGTCTTTCGCCGCTGAGCCGGAGAACTTCAAGATCTTCGCTCTGCACCACCATCTCATCCCCATCCCCGGCACCGGGCGCGAACGCAACATCGTCAACGACGCTGGAGACGTACTCGAGGTGCTCATCGAGGCCGGCGTGGGCCTGGTGCTCTCCGGACACAAGCACGTCCCCTATTCGTGGCGTCTGGAGAACATGTTCATCGTCAACGCCGGCACCGTGGCCACGCTGCGTCTGCGGGGCGATACCAAGCCCTGCTACAACGTGGTGGAGATCGCCGGCGAACGGGTGAAAGTCACACGCAACTATCCCTTCCACGGAGGCGAGGTGATCGTGCAGTTCGACGCCTCCACCAGCAGCTACGTGAAGTGCGAGACCAAAGGGGAGGCTCACGCCGAGTCATGAAACCGGTGGCCGTGGCCCTCATCGATGGGGAGCACTACCCGCCTGTGGTGGTGGACGCCCTGTCTCGGGTGGGCGGGCGCTATGAGTTCGTGGCCGCGCTCTTCCTGGGGGGTAGTGAGAAGGTGGAGGGGGGCGATCTGGCTCGCACTGCTCAAGGGTTGTACGGACTGCCGGTGGTGTTCGACGCCGAGCCCAGCCGGGGCCTGGAGCGGGTTCTGGCCGAGTACACCCCCGAGGTGGTCGTTGACCTGAGCGACGAGCCGGTGCTAGGATACGAGCAGCGCTTCAGTCTCATCAGCCATAGCCTGGCACGAGGCGTCAGTTACGTAGGCTCCGACTTCCACTTCAGTCCACCGAGCTGCACCCGTCTCTGTTCCACTCCCTCGTTGTCCATCATCGGCACGGGCAAGCGGATAGGAAAGACGGCCGTCAGTGGCTTCATGGCCAGGACCCTCCAACAGATGCTTCCACCGCGGGAGGGGGGGACGGGCGTGGTGGTGGTGGCCATGGGCCGGGGCGGACCCGAGCAGCCCGAAGTGGTCGACGGACGGGGGCTGGGCCTGAGCGTGGAAGACCTGCTGCGTTGGAGCCGATCCGGGCGGCACGCCGCGAGCGATCATTTCGAGGACGCGGCGCTCAGCCGGGTGATGACGGTGGGCTGCCGCCGCTGCGGGGGAGGTCTGGCCGGAGAGCCTTTTGTCTCGAACGTGGCTGAGGGCGCGCGTCTCGCGGAGAGCCTGCAGCCTGACCTTGTGGTGTTCGAGGGGAGCGGAGCGACGGCTCCCCCTGTGGCGACCGATGCGCGTGTGTTGGTGGCGGGCGCACAGCAGCCAGTGGAGCACATCGCCGGCTTTTTGGGGACGTATCGGGTGCTCACCAGTGACGCGCTGGTACTTACCATGGCCGAGGAGCCTTTGGCGACCGGGGAGAAGGTGCAGCAGATCTTGCGGGCGGTGGATAGCATCAAGCGGGGCATGCAGGTGGTGCCGGTGGTCTTCCGGCCCCAGCCGATGACCTCGGTGAAGGGTAGGCGGGTGGCGTTCTTCACGACGGCGCCGGCGTCGCAGCAAGACACGCTGCGCAGGTATGTGGAGCAGCACCACGAGTGCCGGGTGGAGCTGGTGTCGTCGGCGCTGTCCGACCGGCGTGCTCTGAGAGCCGATCTGGCGAGGCCGGAGATGCAGAAGGTGGACACGGTCCTTACCGAGATCAAGGCCGCCGCCATCGACGTGGTGGCCGAGGCCGCGGTGGACATGGGACGGGAGGTGGTCTTCGTCGACAATGTGCCTCGGGAGGTGGCTCCCGCAGAGACCGGAGCCTTGGCAGAGTTGACGCGGACTCTCGCCCGCACTGCGCATGAGCGTTTCCACGGGCGGGGGTGAGGTATGACTCCTGGCCAGCGTGACCGGGCGGGGCGGTTCGTGGAGACGCCCATCATGCTGGTGAGTGAAGGACACGCGGTCCCGTTCTCCAAGGGGCTGCTGGCCACCACCCTCACGGCGACGGGACTTCCGCCCGAGCGGGCCTTCGCTGTGGCCTTGGACGTGGAGTGGCAGCTGCTCGAGCAGAAGCAGCGCCAGGTGGATGTGGAGCGTCTGCGGCACATGGTGGAGATGGTGTTGGCCGAGGTCGAGGGTCCCGTGTATCTGGAGCGGTACCGCAAGTGGGACCGCTTGGGTAGGGAGGACAGGCCGGTCATCATCCTCATCGGAGGGGCCACCGGCGTGGGGAAGAGCACACTGGCTGCGCAACTGGGTGAGCGGCTGGGTCTGGTGAGACTCATCTCCACCGACACCATACGAGAGGTGATGAGAGCGTTCTTCTCGAAGAACCTCATGCCGGCTATCCACTTCTCGTCGTATGACGCCGACCGGGCCGTCCGCATACCGGTGGGCGAAGGGCTCGACTCCCACGTGGTGGGTTTCATGGAGCAGGTGGAGATGGTGAACGTGGGACTGCGGGCGGTCCTCATCCGCGCCATCAAGGAGCGGACGAGCATGGTGGTGGAAGGCGTCCATATCGTCCCGGGCATGTTGAGGAACGAGGAGCGCGAGCTGGCCGGTGACGCGCTCATCTTGCCCATGGTGGTGGCGGTCAGGGATGCCGAACTGCATCGGGGTCACTTCCTGGTGCGGGAACGGGAGACCTCGGGCCGACGCGCGGTGATGCGCTACCTGAAGGGCTTCGACGACATCCGGCGGATACAGGATTTCGTACTGAGCCAGGCGGAGAACGAGGGGACCCTGGTGGTCGACAACGTGAGCATAGACGAAGCAGTGGGGACGGTCGTGGAGGCGCTCTACGACCTCATCGAAAGGACTGAGCGGCGGGGTGGAGACCATGAGTGAGCAGTTGTGCATGTGCAGCCGGTTCGCTCCCATCACAGAGGCGGCGGCGCTGGCTGCCGCCGAATGGGAGGGGCGCGGCGACGCACTGGCTGCGGATCAGGCGGCGCGCGGCGCCATGGCGGCGGTACTCGATACGGTGAGCTTCAGGGCCCAAGTGGTGGCGGGCCGGATGGGGCAAGATATGACGGCCCGCATGCAGCCCGGGCAGAAAGTGGGGAGCGCGGCTCCCGAGGTCCGCCCAGGCGAGGAGTCTCCACACGCGCAGCCGTGTGACTCGGTGTCGTGGGACTTGGCCGTGTCGCCGGTGGAAGGGCACGACGCGCTGGCCCGGGGCCTCGACGGGGCCCTGGCCATGATCGCGGCCGCGCCGTCGGGGGGCATCATGGCCGTGCCGGAGATGTACATGCAGAAGATCGCCGTAGCCGGTGTAGCCGGAGATGCCATCGACATGCGGGCCCCGGTGGGTGATAACATCCGTGACGTGGCCTCCGCTCTGGGGCGGAAGCCATGCGACCTCACGGTGGCGGTGCTCGATCGTCCCCGGCACGAAGAACTCATCGAGGACATCAAGCGTTCGGGCGCGCGGCTGCGGCTCATCGACGACGGTGACGTATCGGCCAGCATCGCGGCTGCGGTGCCCGATACCGGCATCGACATCTGCATGGGTATCGGCGGCTCCACCGAGGGCATCATCACCGCCGCAGCGCTGCGCTGCCTGGGCGGGGCCATGCAGGCCCGGTTCTGGCCTGTGTCGCGCTATCAGGTGGAGACACTGAACAGCCTCGGTATCGACGACATCGAGGTCGTGTTGAAGACGGAGGACATGGCCAGGCACGGTGTGTTGGTGGCGGTCACCGCGGTGACCAGCGGCCGCTTCCTGCATGGTGTGGCCGCTCGCTCCGACGGCACGTGGACCGAGACCATGGTCATGTGCTCGCAGTGCAACAAGATCAGCGTGGTGAAGACCATCCATCGCCAGGAACCAGACCAACCGACACCGTCCCTATGGAAACTATGAGGGAAGACACAGGAAGAAGTGACGTGAACGAAGACGTAGACACCAGCGCCGAGCCGACCACCGACGTACCAGCCGTGACCACTGACGCCGCGTCCGGCTCGGGCAAGCGGAGCGGAGAGCCCGCCCGCGCCGGTGAGACGGCGCCTGCTCCCGCCAAGAGACCCAAGAACAACAAGATGGCTGTAGCCGAGCTGGAGCCGAAACTGCTGTCCGACCTGCACATGGTCGCCGGCGAGTTGGGCATCAAGAATTTCCGCAAGTACTCGAAACAGGATCTCATCATGAAGATCCTGAACGAGCAGGCTGCCGACCGGGGCCTCCAGTTCCGGACCGGCCTGCTGGACATACTCCCCGACGGTTACGGCTTCCTGCGCACCCAGGGCTACACGCAGTCCGATTCCGACATCTACGTGTCGCTGTCGCAGATCCGTCGCTTCAAGCTTCGTCGCGGCGACGAGATCACGGGCCAGGTGCGCACTCCCCGCGATAACGAGAAGTACCACGCACTGCTGAAGATCCAGTCGGTGAACGGCATCGACCCCGAGCAGGCTCGTCATCGTCCCAACTTCGAATCACTCACCCCGCTCTTCCCCGACGAGCGTCTGCGTCTGGAGACCACGCCCGACCGCATCTCGGCGCGGGTCATGGACCTCATGTGTCCCATCGGAAAGGGTCAGCGCGGGCTCATCGTGTCGCCGCCGAAGGCAGGCAAGACCACCATCCTGAAAGACATCGCCCACTCCATCGCCACCAATAACCCGGAAGTGCACCTGCTGGTGTTGCTGGTGGATGAGCGTCCGGAAGAGGTCACCGACATGGAGCGCACGGTCACAGGCGAGGTGGTGAGCTCCACTTTCGACCAGCCGGGCGAGAACCACGTACAGGTGACCGAGTTGGTGCTGGAGCGCGTCAAGCGCCTGGTGGAGGTGGGCAAGGACGTGGTGGTGCTCTTGGATTCCATCACCCGTATGGCGCGCGCCTACAACCTGCAGGCCCCGGCCAGCGGCCGCATCCTCTCCGGCGGTGTAGATTCCACCGCTCTGTATCCGCCCAAGAAGTTCTTCGGGGCCGCCCGGAACATCGAGGAGGGCGGCTCTCTCACCATCCTGGCCACCGCTCTGGTCGACACCGGGTCGCGCATGGACGAGGTCATCTTCGAGGAATTCAAGGGGACGGGCAACTGGGAGGTGCGGCTCAGTCGTCAGCTGGCCAACAAACGCGTCTTCCCCGCCATCGACATCGAGAACAGCGGTACGCGCAAGGAAGAGCTGCTCATGGATCCCAACGAAGCGCGCATGGTGTGGAAGCTGCGCTCCGTGTTGCATGCGCTCGATCCCAATGCCGCCATCGACCTTCTCATCACCAAGATCAAGGACACGAAGTCGAACGCCGAGTTCCTTGAGTCGATGCGGAAGAACTCGCGCTGACCGAGGCGCGGCTGTGGCGTGGGCGCTGATGGGGGCACACACATGAGCGTCGTGCTCGATCTTGAGGGCATCACTGTAGGGCACCATTCTGACCCTGTCGGGCGGACGGGCTGCACGGTCGTCCTCGCTCCCCAGGGGGTCGTGGCGTCCGTGGACATTCGAGGGGGCGCGCCCGGTTCCATCGACACCGATCTGTTGTCGCCCTACGCGGCGGTGAGTGAACTGCACGGCCTCGTGCTGACCGGGGGTTCCGCACCCGGGCTGCGCGCGGCGGCCGGCGTGACCGCCTTCCTGCGCGAGAATGACCTGGGCTACCAGACGGCGTTCGCGCGAATCCCTCTGGTCAGCGGCGCGGTCATCTACGATCTGGGAGTCGGCAGCGCCGAGGCCTGTCCCACCGCGGACGACGGGTACCACGCGGCTGCAGCCGCGTGGATGGCGTTGGAGGCCGCGGGGGGCACGGGCGTAGTGGTGGAGGAAGGTTCGGTGGGAGTGGGCACAGGCGCCACGGTGGGCAAACTCCTGGGACGGGATCACCTCATTAAAGGCGGTGTGGCCCTCGCGAAGGTGACGGTCGCCGATGCCATCTCCGTATGGGCGCTGAGTGTGGTGAACGCGGTGGGTGACGTCATCGACGAGCACGGCACCATCTTGGCCGGGGCTCAGGAGGAGGGAGCGTTCATCGACAGCCGGCGGCGCGTCCTCAGCATGAGTGGGCCCCCGAGGCTCAGCACGGTCGAGAACACCACCCTGTCGGTGGTGATGACCGATGCGCGGTTGGACAAGGCCCAATGCGCCGCGGTGGCCCGGATGAGCCACGACGGTATGGCGCGCGCCATCTCGCCCGTCCACACGCCGGTCGACGGCGATTGCGTGTTCGTCTTGGCCACCGGGAGGCGGGAGTCCAACGTGTTCCAGGTGGGAGCGGCGGCCGCCGAGGCCGTGGCGGCCGGCATACGCCGCGCCGTGCGTGTGGCCGAGGGCTGCCCCGGGGCTCCGGCGCTACGCGACCTTCGCCCGGGGGCCACACTCTGATACGGACCGACCAGAAAGGCACATCGAGAGTGCATCGACACACCTATCTCGACACTCATCAAGTTTTGGACATCCCCTCCCTCCAGGCCGCGCTCGCCGAAGCGCGTAGGGCGGCGTGGAGTGTGGGCCTGGTCCCCACCATGGGGGCCCTGCATGAGGGGCACCTGTCGCTTGTTCGGCGCGCGCGTGAAGAGAACGACGTGGTGGTGGTGTCGGTGTTCGTCAACCCCACCCAGTTCGGCCCCCAGGAGGATTACTCGCGCTATCCTCGCGACCTGGCGCGTGACACGGTCTTGGCGGTCGAAGCCGGCGCAGACCTCATCTTCGCGCCGGCCGCGGAGGAGATGTATCTGCCTGGACACAGCACCTGGGTGGACGTGGAGGGCCTCAGCGAAGGACTCTGCGGGGCCTCACGCCCAGGCCATTTCCGCGGCGTCTGCACTGTGGTGGCCAAGTTGTTCAGCCTGTGTCGCCCCGACCGGGCCTACTTCGGCCGGAAAGACGCCCAGCAGTTGGCGGTCATCACGCGCATGGCGCGCGATCTGAATCTGGGCGTCGAGATCGTGCCCTGCGCCATCGTGCGGGAAGCCGATGGACTGGCTCTCAGCTCGCGCAACGTGTATCTCACGCCCGAGCAGAGGCAGCAGGCGGTGGCGCTTTCGCGCGCGCTGCAGGCCGCTGAGGCGCTGGTGGCGGGAGGCGAACGTCGGACGGAGGCCATTGAGGCGGCGGTGCGGCAGGTGCTTGCCGAGGCTCCCCTGGGAGAGGTCGACTACGTCGCTCTCGTCGACGCCGAAGGACTGACTCCTGTCGAAAGTGTGGAGAGCGCGGTCCTCTTGGCGCTGGCGGTGCGCTTCGGAAAGACACGGCTCATCGACAACACGGTGCTGCGCGTCTGACACGGCCGCGACCGCGAGGCCTGCCGGAAGTCGGCCAGACCGACCGCGGTCAATCCGCGTGCGGAGCCTGAGGTCCGACCGGGCCGTCACCTGCGGGTACGCCGCGCCGATCGAGCAGGTGCCGTAGAGCCAGATAGGGGTGGCGCAGGGTCATACGCGGCCCCGCGTAGCGCATGACCCTGCGGACTTCCTCGCGCATCTGGGGCCGATAGCAGTGGACGGTGCAGCGGGCGCACGTGGGTTTACGCTCGCCGAAGGGGCATCTGCGCAGGCGTTCCGAAGCGTACGTCAGGAGTGCGCTACACGACGGACAGAGGTCATGGGAGCCGCGCTCCGCGGCGGCGTCGGAGACTGCGGCCCCGTCCGCCAGGGACCGGGGGCCGGCGCGGTGCTGATCCGCGCAGTACATGCGCACCATCACGGCGATGGTGCGCTCCTCCCTCTGCAGCCTGCCAGACACGCGGCCCGCCCGCGAAACCGAGGTCACGGACGGCCTATTTCTTCTCCCAGCGCTGCAGGTACCCTACCTGGCTGAGTGTGCTGCCGTCGTCGATCTCTTTGCGCAGGCGGTTCTCGGCCTCCAGGACACCCATGGCCCGGTTGGTGAACTCCACCGCCTTCTCCTTGGGGATGACGCACACGCCGTCGTCGTCACCGACTATCCAGTCTCCTGGAGCCACGCGCACGCCGGCCACCTTGATGGGCACCCCGATCTCACCGAACCCTTTGGCTTCGCCCGCGGTGGGGGACACCAGCGTGGAGAACAGAGGGAAGCCGAGGGCGCGGATGTCGCCGGTGTCGCGGGCGGCACCGAAGATGACCACGCCGGCCACCCCCTTCTGGATGGCCGAGTGGGTGGCCAACTCGCCCCACACCGCCGGCAGCACGCCGCCGGCGTCGATGACGATGACGTCGCCGGGCTTCGCCTCGTCGATGGCCTCCACCGGCTTGCACCAGTCGCCGGGGTAGGTGCGCACGGTCAGCGCGGGGCCGACCAACTTGAGCCCATACGAAAGAGGTCGCATGCCGGGGATGTCGCCGCTGCGGTGCAGCGCATCGGACACATTGGCCGCCGAGACGCGGGTGAGCATGTCGCGGATGTCGGGCCCGGTGGCGCGGACGAAGTACTCTGACTTGACGGCCTCGCCGGTGGCCATGGACTGCTTGATGGCCTGGGTGGCGGCGGTGGCGTCGGTGGCTTTGGTGATGGCTCCACCCACCACTACGATGGACGCGCCGGCCTCGAGCGCCAGTGGGGCTGTCTCGGAGTTGATGCCGCCCGCCACGGAAACAGGTATGGAGACGGCCTCGGCCACCCGGCGCAGTATGTCGAAGGGCATCTTGCCCTCCATCTGCTCGTCGATGGCCACGTGGATGCCCACGTAATCGGCCCCCATGGCCTCCACCTCACGCGCGCGGGTGACGACGTCGTCCACCTGGATCATGTCCACGATGATCTGGGCGCCGTAGTTCTGCCCCGCTTCGATACACTCCCTGATGGTGGCGTCGGAGGCGGCTCCCAGCACGCCCACTATGTGGGCCCCGGCCTTGGCGGCAAACTCCACCTCGGCGCGGCCGGCGTCCATGGTCTTCATGTCGGCCACCAGGGTCTTCCCGGGGAAGCGGTTCTTCAGTTCGCGCAGCGTCTGCAGGCCCTCGCTCTTGATGAGCGGGGTGCCGGCCTCCAGCCAGTCTGCGCCGCCGGCGACCGCCTCCTCGGCCACGCGAAGGGCACGGGGCAGGTCGACGAAATCGAGGGCTAGTTGCAGCACCGGTCCCATGTGATCCTCCTCGGTAGCGACTAGCGGGTGATACCGGCGAACTGCACCACGACGGTACGTTCGCGCGGCCGGTTGTCGAAGCACACGAACGAGATCTCCTGCCATCTGCCCAGGCACAACTTACCGTCTTCGAACGGCACCGCCAACGAGGGGCCCAGCAGTCCTGCGCGCACGTGGGCGTGACCGTTCACGTCGGGATGGGTGACGTTGTGGTTATAGGGATGGTTGACGGGAGCCAGCCGGTCGAAGAGCTGCTGGAAGTCCTTGACCACACCGGGCTCGAACTCCAGAGTGCTCACAGCGCCGGTGGCGCCGGGCACGAATATGGTGGCGACGCCGTCGGTGAGGCCGCTTTCCTCCAGAAGGCGACGGGTGTCGGCGGTGAGGTTGATGATGTCGGCATCGCCTTGGGAGTCGAAGTAGATGCGGTCAGTGACCACGGTGAAATCGCCTTTGATGTGGGGAGCTGACATGCGGTGTTCCTCCTGAGAGTGGTCAATCGCTGAGTAGGCGGGCGAGATGGTCGATGACATCCGGGGCCACGTCTCCACGGGCCCGGACGAGGTCGAGGGTGTACAGGCCCAGACGGCGATACAGCGGAAGGTATTCCGGGGCAAGCTGCGCCAGGGCTTCCAGATGCGCCGAGATGGTGGGGAGGTCGCCCCTACAGAGGGGGCCGGTGAGCGCGTCGACGGGACCCTGCGCTCCCACGTTGTCGAGGGCGGCGCGCACGAGGGGAAGGAAGAGCGCCAGTGCCCCGTCGGCCGGCATACCGGCTGCGACGAAGAGCTGTTGCGCGCAGTGTTCGAGCGTCACCAGATAGTTGGCCGCCACGGAGGCGGCCGCGTGATAGAGGGTACGGCGGTCGTCGGGAAGGAGGAAAGGTCGCGCCCCGAGCGCCTGCGCCAGGGCGAAGCCCTCGACCGACGCGGCGTCGCCTGCCGCTCCTGGTGCGGGTGTGACGGCGACAGCAGCGCCCATGAAGCGCGCGGCTCCGTTCAGCGGCTCACTGAAAGTCTGGAGGGGATGGAAGGCGGCACAGGCCGCCCCAGTCCGGGCGACTGCGAGCAACACGGCGGCGCTGGTCGCCCCACTGGTATGGAAGACGAACGGAGGAGAGGCCATATCATCCGCGGCCCGGGACGCAGGGCCCCGCTTCGCCAGGAGTTCGGCGACAGTGTTCGCTACGGCGGGGAGTGCGCCGTCGGGCACAGTGATGAAGTAGTGACTGGGGGCCCTCTGGACGAGGTGAGCCAGATCGCGGCTGGGGTCCGTCTGTAGGAAGGCGGCGGCGCGGGCGGCCCCGGCGGCCGTCGCGCACACGAAGCCCGCCAGCTCAGCTCCCGCGGCCTTCAGGGCGAGAGCCAGGCTGGTGCCGAGCCGCCCGGCGCCCACGATGCCGAAACGGACATGGGAGAGACGTGGTATATCCGGCGACAGCGGCCGGGAGGTGACACCCGAAGGTTCTATCCGCGCAGCTACGATGATGGCCTGCCTTGTTCCAGTTCTGCCTGCAGATACCAGACGTGGCTCGGTTACCAATGTGTCCGCCGCGGGCCCGATCAACACTGGCTGGCGGCTCCACCTCGATCTGTAAGCGGTCCGACAGCCGTAAGTCGACCTCACCGGTCCGCGCACGGCGAGGGAAGCATACCAGCCTGACGACAGGCCCGCAACGGGCGTGCGCGCGCGACGGACGCACACGTTCTCGGGGATGCGCTCTTCTGCTACCCTTCTCCCCATGCAAGAACAGCACTCATATGCGGACGGGACACCGGGAGCCCGGCTCGACGCTCTGCGCGAGTCGTTGCGAGACTGCCGGGGCTGCGGGCTGAGCGCGGGGCGTACCCAGGTGGTCTTCGGGGCGGGCGATCCCGAGGCCCGGCTGATGTTCGTGGGGGAGGGGCCGGGTTTTCACGAGGACAGACAGGGCGAGCCTTTCGTGGGTCAGGCGGGCAAGTTGTTGAGCGCTCTGCTGGAGCAGATCGGGCTGCGACGTTCCGATGTGTACATCGCCAACGTGGTCAAATGCCGTCCGCCCGAGAACCGCGATCCGCTGCTCGACGAGATCGAGGCCTGCAGTGCGCATCTCATGGCCCAGATAGCCATCATCCGCCCGCAGGTTATCTGCACACTGGGCCGTTTCGCAGCCAAACTGCTCACGGGCACGGAGCTGAGCATGACGGCGGTGCACGGCAAGGCCAAACCCATGAACCTGGCGGGAGTGGATCTGGTGGTGTTCCCAGTGTTCCATCCGGCGGCGGCGCTCTACACACCGGCCAACCGGACGGTGCTGGAGGAGGATTTCGTCAAGCTGCGCTATCTGTTGGAGAAAGGGCTTCCCTCTGGCCCCTCCGGTGCGGAGACCGCCTGCGCGGACACGCGGCCTGACACGCAGCTTGTGCCGGCATCGGTGGCCGTCGAGTCGCCTCGCCCCGTCCAGAGCGAGCAGTTGCACCTGTGGTAGTCGAGGGGCAGGTGGTGCTGCGCGAGCCGGGAGTGAGCATCGAACGGCTGGAGCAGATAGGGAGGACTCTGGCCCGCGCGTTGAGGCCGGGCGATCTGGTGCTGCTCTATGGACCGCTCGGGGCGGGAAAGACCACTCTGGTGCGTGCCGTGGCTCGGGCGCTCGAGGTCACCGACCCCGTGCGCAGCCCCTCGTTCACGATCGCGAACATATACGCCGGTTCCGTCACAGTGCAGCACCTCGATCTCTACCGGCTGGAAGAGATCGGGGATGACGACGCGCTTGCCCTGGAGGAGTACGTGGGGGGGCAGGCGGTGACGTTGGTCGAGTGGCCCGAGGCCGGATTGGACAGACTGGGCGACGCTGCGTTCACGGTGCGGATGGATCATCGTTCCTTGGACACGCGCTCCGTGGAAGTGGTTGCGGCCGGCGAAGAGGCGGCAGAACGCTGGCGAGAGGCGGCGGGGTGATGGCCGCAGACTTGGTGCTGGCGCTCGATGGCGCCACCGACGTGTGCAGCGCGGCTCTTCTGCGACTTCCCTCTCCGGTGGCGTCCTCGCCGGAAGCCACGGCGGGCGGAGACACGCGGGGAGTATGGCAGCTGATCGATGAGTCCGCGGCGACCGACGGCAAAGCGCAGGCGCGTGTGTTGCTTCACTTGGTGGATGACATGTTGCGCGCACATGGGGCGGTCGCGGCCGACGTGGGTGCTCTGGTGGTGGGTACAGGGCCGGGCACCTTCACAGGCGTACGCATCACTGTGGCCACTGCCAGGGCGCTCGCGTTGGCGTTGTCCGTGCCGGTGCTAGGCGTGAGCTCACTGGCGGCTCTGGCGGCAGAGGCAGCGTGTACGACGCACGCGATGTCAAAGCGGGCGGGGGAGACCGGCGCCGAGCCACGCCTGCCCGGCGTGATCGTACCTGTGATCGATGCGCGGCGCGGTCAACTGTTCTACGGTGTGTACAGACGCCGTCAGGACGCGGGAGAGACGTCTTGGAGGCGGGAGAGCGGCTTCGAAGTGTGTGACCGTGGACGGCTGGGATCCGTCTGCGAGGGTCTCGCGCGGGAGGCGGGGGAAGGCGTGGTGGTGATCGGTGACGCCTCCCTTCGAGAAGGCTCAGGGCTGCCGAGCCCCGGAGGCCGGACAGCGGCTACGTTCGACGTGGAGTTCCGCGAAACGGCGGTCGCGGCGAGCCGTCTGCTGAGGGGTCAGGAACATCTGAGCGAGCCCGGTCCTTCGCCGAGCGGGAGCGATCTGAAGCCGTACCTCCTCAGCGCGACCACCGGGAACGCCGCGCCGCTGGTGCCGGGGACGGCGGGGTCTCCAGAAGGTGTGAAGCCCATATACGTCCGGCCCCCCGACGCCGACATGCACATCACCAAGATGCGCGACCCCTGGAGGGCCCGATGAGCGCCGCCTGGCGATCACGGTCGATGGAGCCGCGGGATATCGCTCGGGTGGTGGAGATCGAGCGGGCTTCGTTCCCCGATCCTTGGAGCGCGGCCATGTTCGCGGACGAGTTGGACTGCGCGACGGGCCTGCACGTCGTGGCGGAAGAGGATGACGGAGATGTGGTGGGCTTTCTCATCGCACGGCAATACCCGGACGAATGGCATCTGATGGATCTCGCGGTGAGGGACGACCGGCGCAGGACCGGTGTGGCCTCGGGCCTTCTGGATGGATTCCTGCGGGCGGCGGACTGTGCCGGCCGGCGGATCATCTTGGAGGTACGGCCGTCGAACGCGGGGGCCCTGGCCCTCTACGAGGCGAGAGGCTTCGCGGTCATCGGGCGGCGTCCCCGCTACTACACACCCAGTGGCGAGGACGCGGTGGTCATGGAGCGCACGCCGGACGAAGGACCGGGCTTCTCTGGGCCGGTGCTTGCCATCGAGACCTCCTGTGACGATACCTCGGCGGCTGTGGTGCACACGAGCGGGGGTGTGCTGGCCAATGTGGTCCACTCCCAGGACGCCATCCACGAGCGTTACGGGGGGGTGGTGCCCGAAGTGGCCAGCCGCGCCCATGTGGAGCGGATGACGGTGGTGGTGCGCGAGGCCCTGCGTCAGGCCGGGATCGCGATGGACGACCTCGCTGCGGTGGCAGCCACGGTGGGACCGGGTCTCATCGGCGCGCTGCTGGTGGGGGTACAGACGGCCAAGGCCATCGCCTGGAGCAGGTGCCTGCCCTTCTTGCCTGTCAATCATCTGCACGGCCATCTGGCGGCGGTGTGGTTGGGCGACCCCGCAGCGCCCTTCCCCATGGTCACCCTGGTCGCTTCAGGGGGACATACGTCGCTCATCCGCGTGGAGGCCAAGAACAGCTTCGCGCTGCTGGGGCAGACGTTGGACGACGCCGCCGGGGAGGCCTTTGACAAAGGCGCGCGTCTGTTGGGCCTCGGCTATCCCGGGGGAAGAGAATTGGATGTGCTGGCCGAGTCGGGGGATCCCGGCGCTTTTCCCTTCCCCATTGGCCTGAGGCGTTCGGAGAGACCCGATTTCTCGTTCTCCGGTGTGAAGACCGCCCTGTATTACTTGCTGCGCGACATGACCGAGAGCGAACGGAGTGCGCGTGCGGCGGACATCGCTGCCTCGTACCGCGAGGCCATCGTGACGGCGCTGGTGGAGAAGACCCTGCGCACCGCCGTCGACCAGGGTGCCCGCACCGTGGCGGTGGCAGGCGGAGTGGCCGCGAACTCCTTGCTGCGCCGGCGGCTCTCGGCTGAGGGCGAAGCACGAGGGCTGCATGTGGTGGTCCCTCCGTTCGCCTACTGCACCGACAACGCCGCCATGGTCGGGGCGGCGGCACTTCAGGCGCCCGTGCTCCAGTATCCCGAGTATCTTGATATAGACGCTTCGGCGTCTCTGGTGCTCGGGCAGTGGCTTTCCGCGCCACGTTCCGCGATTGCGTAAGCACTCTCTCTCCGAGAGTGCCAGATTCCTTGCATCAAGTGATTGACAAAACCTGCTGCGGGCCGTAACATAACGACGTTGGCACTCGCAGGTGAGGAGTGCCAATTCTGTGAGACAGGTTTTGTACGCCACAGGCACACAGCAGGAACGCACGTAAATCGACAGATGGGAGGATTGCGCATGAAACTGGTGCCAGTCGAGGACAGGGTCGTGGTCAAGCTTCTGGAACAGGAAGAGATGACCAAGGCTGGTATCGTCCTGCCGGACACCGCCAAAGAGAAGCCGTCGAAGGGTGAGGTCATCGCCGCAGGCCCGGGCAAGTATTCCGAGAAGGGCGATCTGCTTCCTATGCCCGCCAAAGTCGGCGATGTGGTGGTCTTCGCCAAATACGCCGGCACCGAAGTGACGCTGGACGGGGAGAAGTATCTGGTCCTGCGCGCCATGCAGGACATCATCGGCGTCCTTCCCCAGGGCTGAGCGGCATTCGTTTCGAGCTGAAGTTCGTCCGACCCATCCTACGATCGATTCAAGGAGAACTGATCTATGGCAAAACAGCTTTTGTACGGTGAAGAGGCTCGTCGTGCCCTCGAGCGTGGCGTAAACACGCTGGCCGACGCCGTCAAGGTCACGCTGGGCCCCAAAGGCCGTTACGTAGTCCTCGACAAGAAATTCGGCAGTCCCACCATCACCAACGATGGTGTGACCATCGCCCGCGAGATCGAGATCGAAGACGTCTTCGAGAACCAGGGCGCGCAGCTGGTGCGCGAAGTCGCCACCAAGACCAACGACATCGCCGGTGACGGTACCACGACCGCCACTCTGCTGGCCCAGGCCATCGTGCGCGAGGGCCTCAAGAACGTAGCCGCCGGTGCCAACCCCATGGCCGTCAAGCGCGGTATCGAGCGCGCTGTCGACGCCGCCGTAAAGGGCATCGAGAGCATGTCCAAAGAGATCGAGGGCAAAGAGGACATCGCCCGCGTGGCCACCATCTCCGCCGACGACCGTGAGATCGGCGACGTCATCGCCGACGCCATCGAGAAGGTGGGCAAAGACGGTGTGGTGAACGTGGAGGAGTCCAACACCTTCGGCATGGACCTGGAGTTCACCGAGGGTATGCAGTTCGACAAGGGCTACATCTCGCCCTACTTCGTCACCGACGCCGAGCGGATGGAAGCAGTCCTCGACGATCCCTACATCCTCATCGCCAATCGCAAGATCGGTTCCGTCCAGGACATGCTCCCGGTGCTGGAGAAGGTCATCCAGAGCGGCAAAGCTCTGCTCATCATCGCTGAGGACGTCGAGGGCGAAGCTCTGGCCACTCTGGTGGTCAACAAACTGCGCGGCACCTTCACCGGCATCGCCGTCAAGGCCCCCGGTTTCGGCGACCGTCGCAAGCGCATGCTCGAGGACATCGCCATCCTCACCGGCGGCGAGGTCATCTCCGACGAGATGGGTCTCAAACTCGAGAACACTCAGGTGAGCCAGCTCGGTCGCGCCCGCAAAGTGGTCGTCGACAAAGACAACACCACCATCGTCGACGGTGCCGGCGAGTTCGATCGCATCAAGGCCCGCATCAACCAGATCAAGGCCGAGATCGAGACCACCGACAGCGACTTCGACCGCGAGAAGCTGCAGGAGCGGCTGGCCAAACTGGCGGGCGGCGTGGCCGTCATCAAAGTCGGTGCTGCCACCGAGACTGAGATCAAAGAGAAGAAGCATCGCGTAGAAGACGCTCTCTCCGCCACTCGTGCGGCTCTGGAAGAGGGCATCGTCCCGGGCGGCGGCGTGGCCCAGGTTCTGCTGGTGCCCCAGGTCAACGCGGTGGCCGCCGAGGGTGACGAGCTCACCGGCGTCCGCATCGTGGCCCGCGCTCTTGAGGAGCCCCTCCGTCAGCTGGCGAACAACGCCGGCCTCGAGGGTTCCGTGGTGGTGAACGAAGTCCGCACCCGCGGTGAGGGTGTCGGCCTGAACATCGCCACCGGCGAGTACGAGGACATGATCAAAGCCGGCATCATCGACCCGGCCATGGTCACCCGCTCTGCCCTGCAGAACGCGGCCTCCATCGCCAAGAACATCTTGACCACCGAGGTCATCGTCGCCGACAAGCCCGAGAAGGAAGCCCCCGGTATGCCGGGCGGCATGGGCGGCATGGGCGGCATGGGCGGCATGATGTAAGACGCACACGGTCTGGG
>JAXGXJ010000006.1:0-362971 GCA_040772905.1 Thermoleophilia bacterium
CTCATCGGCGCGCACATCGGCACCGCGGGCGGTCTGGCTCACGTACCCGAGCGTGCGCTCGCCATCGGGGCTGAAGTCGTGCAGATCTTCAACACCAACGCGCGCATGTGGCGCACGCAGATGCGCACCCCGGCTGAGGTCACGACCTTGACGAAGGGACTGGAGCGCCATCAGCTCCCGCTCTTCTTCCACAGCATCTACCTCATCAACCTGGCCGCCACCGACGTCGCTCTGCGAGAGCGCTCCATCTCCGCACTGTGCGACGCCCTCGTGCTGGGGGCGGTGACCGGAGCCGCCGGCGTGGTGACGCACGTGGGCGCACGCCACCAGCAGAGCTTCCAGGAGGCAGCACGATGCGTGAGTTCCGCCGTTGATGAAGTCATCAGCCAGGCGACCGACCGTCTTCGCCGTCGCGACCTGCCTGTGGCCCAGTCGGACGACGCCCGTCTGCCCGAACGATTGCTGGCCGACGCGACGCTTCCCCACCTCCTGCTGGAGACCTCGGCGGGTTCAGGTTCGAGCGTGGGCGCCCGCTTGGAGGAGTTGGCCGAGATCGTGTCGCGCGTCGAAGGCCCATGCGGCATCTGCCTCGACACCGCGCACATGTTCGCCGCCGGCTATCCGGTACACACCGACCAAGGGCTGGGCCGGGTGGTCGAGGAACTGACGCTTTCGGGACTGCTGCCGCTGGTGGGCCTCATACATCTGAACGATTCTAAGACGGACCTGGGCTCCTTGTCCGACCGTCACGAGAATCTCGGCGATGGGCGACTGGGGACCACCGGCCTGGGCCATGTGGTACGACATCCCGCGTTCCGACAGGTCCCGTTCGTGCTGGAGGTCCCGGGCATGGAGAAGACCGGCCCCGACCTCATCAATGTGCAGCGGGCTAAGTCAATGCGTCGGGGGCCGGAAGCCCCACCAGCGCCGCCTGCTCCGCCCGCATAGCTTCGAGGAGAGCCAGCGTCACCGGGCCGGGCCGCCCGTCGCCGATCGTCACATCGCCGATGCGCACCACCGGGGACAGGTCTTTCGTGGTGGAAGCGGTGAAGAACTCCGAACACGCGCTGTCGGGCCCGATCACCTCCTGCAGACGGAAGCTGCGCTCCTGCACCTCATAGCCCAAACGATGGGCGATCTCCAGAGCATGCAGGCGAGTGATGCCGCCCAGGATGCGGTGGTTCAAAGGATGTGTGCGGATCACCCCGTCCATCACGGCGAAGACGTTCGACGACCCACCCTCTCGCACCACCCCGGCCGGACTCACGAACAGGGCCTCATCGGCGCCCGCCTCGAACGCCTCCTCCTTGGCAAGCACAGACGCCAGCAGGTTGGTGGACTTGATGTCACATCGAGCCCAGCGCTGATCACGCACCGGATGCAGCGTCGTGCCCGCGAGTATCTCCTGGGGCTGCGGGAAGTGCTTGGCCCGCGCGTACGCGAGCACGGTGGGATGAGGGGGATGCGGAAAGATGAACTCACGGGGCGCGACACCCCTCGTGATCTGCACGTAGATGGAGGCATCCGCCAGACCGGAGCGGCGCACCAACTCGGGCAGCACGGTGGCCAGATCGTGCCCCTCCAGCACTCCCGACAGCCGCACCTCGGCCAGGCTGCGATGCAAACGGGCCAGATGGTCTTCCAGCCACACCGGACGACCGTTGAGGACCTTGATGACCTCGTACACCCCGTCACCCAGTTGGAAGCCCCGGTCTTCGATGGGCACGCGCCCCTCAGCCAGGGGACTGAACTCCCCGTTCAAATACAGCCACTCACCGTCCATCTGTTACCCTCACTCGATGATCACCTATCGCCTTGCCGTTTCTGACGACGCCGACGCACTGGTCTCTCTGCTTGCCGAGATCATGCTACATCACGGCGTCACGCCGCCCGCAGTCGAGCGGTTGCGGGCCACGGTGGACACCGTCCTGGCCTCTCGCGACCACCACTTCCTGGTGGCCGATGAAGCCGGCTCGATCGTGGGCATGTGCGCCCTCGTCTTCTCCTACAGCACATGGTCGGCGGCGCGGGTCTGCGAGTTGCAGGACCTGGTGGTCACCCAGACCGAGCGCGGGCGACGCGTCGGACGAGGCCTCGTGTCGGCAGCCGACAAGATGGCCCAAGAGCACGGCTGCAGTCGCCTGTTCCTCTCCGCCGAGAGTTGGAACCTGGACGCTCACCGTTTCTACCGGAGCCTCGATCTGGCGGAGAAGACCTACCTCTACTTCGAACGTGATCTGAGGTCCTCCGCCGCGCCGCACAGCGGCGCGGACGCGTCACCGTAGGAAAGGCGGCACCTCGAGGTCGTCATCGGGCTGGGTGGACTTCGGCGCCGCTTGGCCGGCGTCCTCAACAGCATCCACCGAAGGCACGGGCTGGACCACAGGCCGCAGACGCGCAGGTTCTACCGACGGCAGCGGCTCGCGCCGCTCGATGGAACGATCGAAGCGGGCCGGGCTGCCCAGTTCCTTCACGATGGCCTCTTCGCTGGTGGCGTCGAAGCCCGTGGCCACCACGGTCACCAGGATGGAATCGTGCAGTCCCTCATCCACCACGGCCCCGAAGATGATGTTGGCTTCGGGATCCGCCGCCGCATTGATGATCTCCGCCACCTCGTTGACCTCGTGCAGCGACAGATCGCTGCCGCCGCTGATGTTGAGCAGGATGCCGCGGGCTCCCTCTATGGACGTCTCGAGCAGCGACGAATTGACGGCCATCTCGGCAGCCTTCTGTGCGCGCTGCTCGCCCCGGGCGCGGCCGATGCCCATGTGCGCCGTGCCGGCCCCGGTCATGATGGTACGTACGTCGGCCAGGTCGAGGTTGATGAGTCCGGGCACGGTCACCAAGTCGCAGATGCCCTGCACGCCCTGGCGCAGCACGTCATCGGCGAGACGCAGCGCGGCCAGCATGGAGGTGCCGCGGTCGGCCACCTCGAGCAGCTTGTCATTGGGCACGACGATGACGGTGTCGGCTCGGGAGCGCAGTGTCCGGATGCCTTCAAGCGCCTGCATGCCTCGACGCTTGCCCTCGAAGGCGAAAGGACGTGACACCACCCCTATGGTGAGCGCGCCCACGGACTTGGCGATCTCGGCCACCACCGGCGCGGCACCGGTGCCGGTGCCGCCACCCTGACCGGCGGTGATGAACACCATGTCGCTGCCCTTGAGCATGACCTTGATCTCGTCGTAGGCGGCCACAGCCGCGTCGTGACCTATCTTGGGATCCGACCCACCGCCCAAGCCCTTGGTGAGTTCCCGGCCTATGCGTAGCTTGTGGTCGGCCTCGCACATGGCGAGGGCCTGTACGTCGGTATTGATCGCGATGAACTCCACGCCTTCCAACCCGGCTTCCAACATGCGGTTGATGGCGTTCGTGCCCGCGCCGCCCACACCCACCACCCGGATGACCGCGGGGAAGCTGCGCGAGGGATGGATGAGACTGCGCCGGCCTGGTTCCGCGGGGCGATCGTGCTCCGAGCGATCATGCCCCCTGGCATCCACCGCGGACGGTGACCCACCGGAGCCGGCCTGGTCGGCGGACGTCGTGCTGGGCGCCGCGGGATCGGCGGAGAAGTCGCCCGCCGGAGTCGTCCCGGCGGCTGTGTCCTCTGTGGAGACGGCATTCCGCGGATCTTTGTCGTCGGCTCTCGCTTCGTCCATCTTCGCCTCGGTGGCTCTGAAGAGCGCGTGGAGGCCGCTGTCCTTGATGCTAGATCTTTTTTCCATTGAGAACCTCTCTCGCAAGGCGGCGATAGACGTTGGCCGCTTCACTCCCAGGCGCGTACTTGAGCACGGATTCCCCTTTGACCGGCGCCTCTGCGAACCTGATGGTCTTGCGGATGACCGTATCGAACACCAGGTCGCCGAAGCTGCTCCTCAACACCTCCACAGCTTCTTTGCCGTGTACCGTACGTGAATCGTACATAGTCGGAAGGATACCGGCAATGTGCACCTTCGGGTTGAGGTTCTCGCGCACCAACTCCAAGGTGCGCTCCAACTGCGCCAGTCCGCGCAAAGAGAGGTACTCGCACTGCACCGGCACGATCACCCCATCGGAGGCCGTCAGCGCGTTGATGGTCAGCAACCCCAAAGACGGAGGGGTATCGATGAAGATGTAGTCATAGCGATCTCCCACCTGAAGGAGCGCTTTGCTGAGCGCCCTCTCCCGGCCGATGAGCGAGCTGAGCGCGATCTCGGCAGCCGCCAGGTCGATGCTGGAGACCACCACGTCGAGTTCGCGCTGGAACAGTGCGTCCTCGATACTCACATGGTTGACCAGCACGTCGTACATGCTCGGGCGCACGGTATCGGGATTGAGGCCTAAGCTCATGGTGAGGTTTCCCTGTGGATCGAGGTCCACAGCGAGCACCCGATGGCCCAGCTCTTGGAAGGCCACACCGAGGTTGAGGGTGGTGGTGGTCTTCGCCACGCCACCCTTCTGATTCGCAAAGGCCAAGACTTTGGCCAAACAGCTCTCCTGGGTCAAATAGGTACGGGTTCAGTATACGGCTATTCTTTTCGCGCCGCGACGCGATTTGCCTGCAAGACGAACGGCCGCGCCACACCGGCCGAGGATCCCCGAAGACCGCCGCGTCGCTGGGACCATGCCGTCCGGAGACTACTCCGTGGGACTACTCGGTGACCGTCTCCAACCCGTGGCGGTCGAACTCGTGCGCGATAGCGCCTGGACGAGTGTTGGAGTCGCAGTAGTCCTTCAGTTCGCGCATGAAGTCGCGGTTCTCGCGCACATGTTCCCACGCCCGGGCCATGATGTAGCCCTGAAGCCGATGCTTGTGGTACACCGGGGACTTAGGCCAGGGGTTCACCAACTGCCCAACGCTGTAGAAACGCTTGTGCGCCTCCAGCAAGACTTCCTGCAACTCATACGGCGTCATCTGCTTGGGCCAGAAGACCGCGTGGTGACCGTCGTACAGGCTCCAGTTCTTGGTGAACACGCGTCCCTCGGCCTCGAACTGGGCCGTCTGGCGCGTGCCGGGCAGCGGGGTGAGCGCGAGGAACTGCACGCTGTTCAGACCGTACTGCACCGCGAAATCGGCCGTCTTCAGAAGCGAGTCCACCGTATCCGAATCGCCCCCGAACACGAACATGCCGTGGGTCTTGATGCCGCGTTTGGCCAGTGCCTCCAGCCCACCCTGCATGTCCTCCACGCTCGATTCCTTGTGGTATTCCTTCAGCGTCTCCGGGTTGATGGATTCCAGTCCCAGATAGACTATGCGGCATCCGGCGTGCCAGAGAAGATCCAGGAGTTCCTTATCGATCTCGCCGTTCTTGCACACGGAGTCGACCCTGATCTGCGCGAAGAAGTGGATGCCCAGATCGGCTTTGATCATCTGGCGGAGGAGTTCTTTGCCCCGCCTCTTGCTGATGAAGAAGTTATCGTCGTAGAAGAAGACCTTCTTGCCGCGCAGACTCTGCAGGTACTTGACCACCTCGCCCGGTTCGATCATGCGTACACGCCGGCCGAACATGAGGATCACCGAACAGAACTCGCAACCGAAGGGGCAGCCGCGCGACGCCAGGATGGGCGTGGGACTGATCTTCTCGCCGCCGACCACCAGATCCATGTCGGGCCAGGGCAGCTCGGTGAGGCCGGTGAGCAGAGGCCGCTGTGGGTTGTGCACCAATTGGCCGTCTTGGTCGCGATAGCTGAGGCCAAGGATATCCTCCAGCGCACCGCGTCCTTCGATGTGGTCGATCAATTCCATGAGGGTCTGTTCGCCCTCGTTGCGGACCACGAAGTCGCAGAAGTCCAAGGCCTCTTCGGCCAGGAAGGTCACGTGGGGGCCGCCCATGATGGTGGGCACCCCGGCGTCGCGGCAGCGCTGGGCGAAACGGTAGGCACGCAGGGCCGTGGAGGTGGTGGTGGAGATGCCCACCAGGTCGGACGACAGCACGTCATCCCAATCGACCTCACTCAGAGTCTCTGCGTAGATCTTCACCTCGTGACCGCGCTGGACGAGCATGGCACCCAGCAGAGGCAAACCCAGGCGAAGCTGCTTGACGAAGCTGTAGACATGAAAGCCGGGAGCGGCCGGTTCGATCAATGTGATGCGCACGATGACCTCGCTCTAGGGGTACCCTCGGGGGATGGCGCCCGCCAATGGTAGCACACGCATACCCCGCTTCCCGGCGGGGGCCATGCCCCACATATGTGGGAGAATAGCACCATGGATGGGACGCCTGAGCAGCCGCGCGCCTCTCGCGCCCGCCCCGAAGGGCGCTTCCCCAGGGTCCCTGCCCTGGCGGTGGCCGCCGTGCTTCTGGCGGCTGTCGCGTTTGTTCTGCTTCCCACGGGTCACGTCACCAACCGCGTCTCGGCTGAGGTGAACGGCCTTCTCCTCTCGGTGCCCGAGGACACGCGTATGGCCGACGTGGTAGGAGACACCGCGGACTTGGCCAGGCCGGGTTCCAAGCTCGATCTCACCGGCGACGTCATAGGCATAGCTGAGGGGAGCCCCAGCCAGGTGACGGTCGACGGTCGACCCATCGACGCCGCGCGCGCCATCGCCGACGGAACCGTGGTGGTGGTCCGACATGGCGGTCACGTTCTGGAAGGCATCAGCAAGAAGAGACAAGAGATCCCATTCCAGACCATCCTGGAGGGCAAGGGGGTCATCGTCAGCCTAGTGCAGACGGGCAAGACGGGCCTGCGTGAGATCTACCGTGGTGACGCCAGCGGCAAGCAGGCCGGCGTCTTCACCGTCACTCCGGCTCAGAACGCGGTGGTGCGCAAGTCCAACACGACGCCAGGCGGCCAGAAGCTCGTGGCCCTCACCTTCGACGACGGCCCCGACAAGTACACGCAGGGGGTCATCGATGCCCTGGCCTCGCGCAACGTCCCCGCCACCTTCTTCGTGCTGGGAGGCAATGCGGCCGGGCACGAAGATGTGATCGATCGCCTGCGCGCAGCCGGGCACGAGGTCGAGAACCACTCCTGGAGCCATCCCGTGCTCACCAAGCTGAGTACCGAGGCCATCCAGCAAGAGATCACCCGCACCAGTTCGGTCATCGGCGGCAGCAAGCTCTTGCGACCACCCTACGGCAGCTACGACGCCAAGGTGGCGGCCGCGGCGGCCGCCGTCGGGCACCGATTGGTCCTGTGGACCGTGGATACGCTCGATTGGAAGACCCGCGACGCCGATGCCATCCTGGCCAAGGTGAAGTCCCAGACCAAGCCGGGCGGCATCATCCTCATGCATGACGGAGGCCTGGACCGTTCGCAGACGGTGGCGGCCATCCCCCGCGTGGTCGATTGGCTGTTCGCGAACGGCTACTCCCTCACCACGGTGTCGCGCCTGCTCAAGGGATGATCCCTCGTCCGCTCTCGCGCGCACGCGCCTCTCGCCCGGCACGACCCGCCGAGGCCGGACACCGCCAAGGCAAACACCCCGACGCCAGACACCCCGAGGTCACACACACCGACGCCGAGCGTGACGCGTGATAGCATCTAGGCGCCTTCACCAGGCATGATCTAGGCAAACCAGCACCAGGTCGGTAGCCATGGATGTGAGAATCAGCACTCTCGGAGATGCACCACTCTTAGAAGCTCGGGGAGATATCGACCACAGCACCTGTGGCTCCCTGGAGCTTGCACTGGCGGAAACCATCGAAGCTGGGGACACCATCATCTTCCTCGACCTCCAGCGCGTCACC
Organism: Thermoleophilia bacterium; assembly: GCA_040772905.1. Taxonomy (GTDB): domain Bacteria; phylum Actinomycetota; class Thermoleophilia; order RBG-16-64-13; family RBG-16-64-13; genus JAXGXJ01. The sequence goes on from JAXGXJ010000006.1 coordinate 7,674, forward strand.
TATATCGACAGCGGAGGGCTTTCTGTACTGCTGGCGGGAGTGCGGCAACTCAGAGACAGGGGCTGGCTGGGGGCCATCGGTCCCAACGCGAACACCAAGCGACTGCTGGAGATCGTCGGCCTACTCGTCGACCCCTGCTTCCGACTGTTCGAGACCCCCGAAGACGCTCTGGTCGCCATCGCGGAGAAGAAGGTGCTGTGATGAACGTGGACGCGCCCGCGCCGTCCCGTACTCTTCACATCAAAGCTGCCACCGCCGAACTGGGACAGGTGCGCCGCTTCGTCGAGGAAGCCGCGCAGCTGGCCGGACTCGAGACCGAGCGGGTGTTCGATCTGAAAGTGGCCGTGTCCGAGGCCTGTGCGAACGCCATCGCCCACGCGGGTACACGCGAAGACGAGATGGTGAAGGTGTGCGCGGGATCCGATGGACACAGGCTCACGATCACAGTCTCCGACGGCGGCGTGTTCCGGCCTCCGGTCATGCCACGGGATGAGCAACAGAACTTGGGGCTGGGTCTGCCGCTCATGGTGGCGCTCATGGACGAGGTCCGCTTCAGCAAGGCCCCCCAGGGCGGTACCGTCGTCAGCCTGTCTGTGGCGCTGTAGCCGGCTCAGCCGGCCGCCGTCTCCAACCGCACGAGCGTCTCACCCGACTCCTCCACCCGACCGATGACAGCCGCGGCCTGAGCCCCGCTCTGTTCGAGCGCCGTCACCGTGCCCGCCAGGCTTTCCGGCGGCACGGCGAGCACCAACCCGCCGGACGTCTGCGCGTCGGCGGCCAGCAGAAGCTGCCACGGTTCCAACGCGGCAGCGAAGGTCGTCCACGGACGAACGTGCTCCAGATTACGCGTGGTACCCCCAGGGACGACGCCTTCCCGAGCGAGCTCCATCGCCCCTTTTAGGAAGGGGAGACGGTCATACCAGATGGTAGCCGTCACCCCGCTGGCCCTGCACAACTCGCTCAAGTGACCCAGTAGGCCGAAGCCCGTCACGTCGGTGACCGCATGCGCTCCCTGGGCTCGGGCCACCTCCGCCGCCTCGCGGTTGAGCGCGGCCATGCAGGCGGTGGCAGCGGCGACCGCGGATTCGGGAGCAGTCCCGCGCTTGATAGCCGTGGCGATCACCCCGGTGCCGAGCGGTTTCGTGAGCACCAAGGCGTCGCCCGGGTGCGCCCCCGCGTTCGTGAGCTGCTCGCCCGGACGCAGTAGGCCGGTGCAGGCCATGCCGTACTTGGGCTCGGGGTCATCGATGGTGTGTCCTCCCACGATGGTGGCCCCCGCCTTCGCGGCAGTGTCCGCCCCACCCTGCAGGATCCTACCCAGCACCTCCAGAGGCAGGACGCCCGACGGGAAGCACACGATGTTGAGAGCGGTGAGCGGCCTTGCACCCATGGCGTAGATATCGGAGAGGGCGTTGGCCGCCGCGATACGCCCGAAATCGAAGGGGTCGTCGACCACCGGCGTGAAGAAATCCACCGTCTGCACCAAGGCGATCTCGGGGCTGACGCGGTAGACGGCGGCGTCATCCAGCGTGTCTGACCCTACCAGCAGGTCGGGATCGACCACGGGCGGAAGCATGGACATGACTTGCCCCAAGTCCTTGGGGCCCAGCTTGCACGCTCAGCCGGAGCCGTGCGAAAGCGTGGTCAAACGTGGTACTACATCCATGGCCTCACCCCCTCTCTATCTCTTCTCGTCTCTGACGAGCCTAGCAGAGCCGCGCCCCTCTAGCCATCGCAGGTACCCTCACGAGCACCATCGTACGCTATCGACATCTTGTTGTTCATGCAATATATTTGCAACTGCGATGACTCACCACGCGACCCGCACACTACAGGAACTGGGTTACCGGCTCACACCTCAGCGTACCTTGGTGTGGGATGTGCTCCGCAGCGCCGGCAAGCATCTGAGCGCCGAAGAGATCTGCGCCCGCATCCAGGAGGAATTCCCCCACGTCAACACCTCCACCGTCTACCGCACACTCGATCTGCTGGTCGGCTTGAACCTGGTACGTGAGACGCGGTTGGGTCCGGCGCGCCGTTTCTACGAGGTGGAAGAAGAGGTGCCCCACCACCACCTGGTGTGCCAGGCCTGCGGATGCGTGATGCACGTACATGATGAGGACTTGGCCGGGCTGCCCGCCGCTCTGCAATCCTCTCAAGGCTTCACCCTCAGGGAGGCCACTCTCTTCGGACTCTGTAGTACATGCGCGGTCGCGCACGAGCCCAGGAACCACGAGGAGGACGCCTGATGCATCTGCCCGACGGATTCGTGGACCTCCCCGTCGCCGTCACCACCGGCGCCGTCTCCCTGGGCGTCGTCGCCTATTCCGTCCGGCGTACCAGTCGCGAACTGGGCGAGCGCACCGTCCCCCTGTTGGGCGTCACCGCCGCGTTCATCTTCGCCGCCCAGATGCTCAATTTCCCTGTGGCGGCAGGCACCAGCGGCCACTTCCTGGGGGCGCTGTTGGCGGTCGCTCTCCTGGGACCCTGGGCTGCCACGGTGGTGATGACCGCCGTTGTGGTGGTCCAAGCTCTTGTGATGGCCGACGGCGGCATCACGGCATTGGGGGCCAACATCTTCAACATGGGGATCTTGCCCGTGTTCGTCGCCGGCGGGCTGTTCTATCTCCTCAAACGCGTCCTTCCTCGCAGCCCTTACGGCTACTTCGTGGCGCTTGCCGTGACTTCGTGGATATCGGTGGTGCTGGGTTCGGCCGCCGTGGCCCTGCAATTGGCTGTCTCGGGAGTCTCGCCGTTGCAGTTGGCCCTGCCGGCTATGGTAGCCGTACACATGGTCATCGGCTTGGGTGAGGCCGTCATATCGGTGGCCGTGGTGAGTACCGTGCTGGCGGTGCGCCCCGACTTGGTGAGAAGCTATGCGTTTCCCGCAAAGGCGTCTGGCGACAGCCGCGAAGCCCTGCCGGCGACCTCGCCAGGGCCTCGGTCGCGGTCCCGCGTCCTGCCCTTCGTGGTGGGAGGCATCGTGGTCGCTCTCGCTCTGGCCGTCTTCGTCTCGCCGTTCGCCTCCGCATCCCCCGACGGACTCGAGCGCGTGGCCGAAGACAAGGGATTTGCCGAGGCGGCGACCGCGCCTGCCTGGGACTTCTCTCCCCTGGGCGACTACAGCTTCCCGGGACTTGGTGAAGGCGGCCTGAGCACCGCCCTCGCCGGGTTGGTGGGCACGTTGCTGCTGTTCGTCATCGTCCTGCTCGCGGGTCGGGCGATCGCGCGGTCCTCGAGAGCGGCGCGCGCCGGCTCTCCCCTGGGCCGCTCCGGCCCCCTGGGCAGCGACTCGGCTCGCTAGACTCCATGCAGGAAGGCCCTCTCTCCCGGCTCGACCCGCGGGCCAAGATCGTGGCCTTCCTCACATTCACCGTGGTGGTGGTCACCACGCCCGGGAAAGCCATCTGGGCCTTCGTGCTCTATGCGGCCATGCTGGCCTTTCTAGCCGGGCTGGGACGGGTGTCTCTGAGCGCCCTCCTCAGACGTCTTCTTCTCGTGTTGCCTCTGCTTGCTGCAGTAGCCGTGTTCCTGCCCTTCACGGGCGATCCCGGGGCGGCTTCAGGTGTCCGGGTGGGCGCGGTCACGTTCCAGATGACCTCTCACGACTTGGCAATCCTCTGGAACACGGGAGCCAAGGCGACGCTGAGCGTGCTGAGCGTCAGCCTGCTGGGATTGACCACCTCTTTCCCCCGCCTGCTGGCCGGCTTCCAGGCTCTGCGGGCGCCCCGACTCATCGTGCTCATCGTGGGCTTCATGGCTCGGTACGGCGCGCTCTTCGTGGAGGAGTCGCGCCGGTCGCAGCGTGCGTTGGCGGCCCGGAACTTCCGAGCCCGCTGGTTGGGTAACGCCCCCGTCATCGGACACATGCTGGGAGCGCTGTTCCTGCGCAGCTACAGTCGCGGTGAGCGGGTCTACCTGGCCATGCTCAGCCGCGGGTACGACGGCACCATGCCGCAGCCGGCACCCCTGCGCCTGCTACCCGTCGACGCCGCCTTCGCGGCCGGGCTTGTGGCGATCGTCGTCACGGTACGACTCCTCACCGCCGTCTGACGTCATGCGCGAACGTCCTGCCACAGTGGAGGGTGCGCCCGCCGTCCTCGCGAAGGACCTCCGCTTCCATTACCCGGGAGGGCCCGAGGTGCTCCGCGGCATCGATCTGACCATCGAAGTGGGCGAATCGGTGGCCGTCATCGGACCCAACGGCGCAGGGAAGAGCACGCTCATCCTGCATCTCAACGGCATCCTGCGCGGCGAGGGCAGCTTGCACATCTTCGGCATGCCTGTGGACGACCGGCACGTTCGAGCCATCCGAGCCCAGGTGGGCGTGGTGTTTCAAGACCCCGACGACCAACTATTCCTCCCCACACTGGGCGAGGATATCGCCTTCGGGCCTGCGAACCTGGGACTCGACCGGAACGAGATCACCGAGCGCGTGGCAGAGGCGCTGACCGCCGTCGGCCTGCCCGGGGCGGAGCAGCGTTCTCCCCACCAACTCTCGTTCGGAGAGAAGAAGCGGGCCGCCACCGCCACAGTGCTGGCCATGCAGCCCCGACTGCTGGTGCTGGACGAGCCGTCGTCGAACCTGGACCCTCGCGGACGCAGGGAGCTACTGGGCGTGCTGGGCGCGCTGCAGGTGACCAAGATCGTGGTCACCCACGACCTGGCCGCCGCCTACGAACTCTGCGAGAGGGTGCTCATCCTGGATACAGGGCGCATCGTCGCCGATGGTCCCCGCGACGTGATACTGCGCGACGATGGGCTCTTGGCCGCGCACGACCTGGAGCGGCCCGGCATCCCACTTCGCGCCGACGTCGGCTGACACGCGACGTCCTACACGGGACCGCCTACACCGGTCCGCACGGCTCCGCCAGCCGAGCTAGCGGCCGGGGCTGTCGGCGAGTTGCTCCCGGTATAGGGCGCTGTTGAGCATGACGCAGTCGGGATTGTTGCAGTACCACACGCGATAGGTGCTGCACCGGCCTGTGGAGGTGTTCACACCGGCTTCCTCGCGCTCCTCCTCCACACGCTCGGCCAACGGCTTGCCGCAGGCGATGCAGGTCTTGACCTCGCTCATTCCTGGGTCCTTTCATCGTTCTCTTGGGATCTCCGTTCTGGAGAGAGAGCCAGACGGCGCCCCACCTCTTCCGCCACCTTGTACGCCGAGGGATGATGCTCGATCTCCCCCCTCGCGTCCACTCCCGGGCAGAGGACCTCGCCGAGAGCCTCGACGCCCAGCACGTGCCACAGATACCGGACCACCTGGCGACTGCCGTCGAACGTGTGCTCGAAATCGGTGCCGGCGCAACTCAAGAAGGCCCCCAGGCGAGGGGGACTCCCGGGGGAGCGCAGCGGCTGCTGCAGTACGTACTTCAGCGCCCAGAACGGTTGGCAGCGATCGATCACCATCTTCGGCAGCGAGGGGACGCCCATGGCATAGACCGGCGAAGCCAGCACTATGGAATCGGCCGTGCGCAGATGCGGGTAGAGCAGATGCATGTCGTCCTTGACGATACACACACCATCTCTGGAACAGGCGTCACAGCCTCGGCACGGATGTAGGTCCAGGTCGGCCAGCCGGAAGCGCACCACTTCCGCCCCTTCGGCCGCCGCCGCACCGAGGCACCAGTCGAGCAAGGTGTCGGTGTTGCCCCCCTTGCGGCAGCTGCCGGCCAACCCCAGCACCGTGGCGGGCATACGTCACTCGCCTCCGCTCTTCACACGACGCGCGACGGACCGACCCAGCTCCACACAGGCCTCGAGCTGTTCGTCGGTGGGCTTGTACTTCAGCTCGATGGGGTCCAGCACATCCAGGCCCAGAGCGCGCAGCTCGGCATCCACCTGCTTCACCGCCCCACCGGCCCACCCACACGAGCCATAGGCGGCCGCCACCCTCTCTTTGGGGCGTAGGCCTTTGATGTAGGCCAGGAAGCCGGCCACCGTGGGGAAGATGTTGTTGTTGAGAGTCGGGGTGCCTACCAGAAAGGCGCGCGACTCGAGTACTATGCGCGCGGCCTCGGCCCGCGAAGTGCGGCTCATATTGAGCACGGCGCATTCCACGCCTTCCTGTGACACGCCATCCGCGATGCCCATAGTCATCTCCTCAGTGGAGTGCCACATGGTGTCGTAGATGAGCGCGACCCTCTCGGGCGCGGTGAAGCTGCTCCAGCGCTGATAGGCCTCCACAATACGGGCCACGTCCTCCGCCCGGCGCCAGATGGCCCCGTGACTGGGCGCGATCACATCGATCTCCAAGCCCATCTCGGCGATCTTGCCCAACATCCTCTGTATCTGGCCGCCAAAGGGCATGAGGATGTTGGCGTAGTACTTGGCCGCCTCCTCCAGCACGATGTTGATGTCCACTTCGTCGGCGAAGCGCTTCGACGTGGCCAGATGTTGGCCGAAGCCGTCGTTGGGCAAGAGCGTCTTGGACTCGCGCACGTAGGTGAACATGCTGTCGGGCCAGTGGAGCATGGGAGCCTCGATGAACTGCAGGGTGTTGCGACCCAGCGGGAGTTCGTCACCGGTGCCCACCAGCTGTACGTCCCAGCCCTCCACCGTGCCCGCTCCGTAGTACAACGCGAGTGCGTCCTTGGCTCTCTTGCTGCAGAAGATGCGCTCAGGCCGCAGGCGATCGATGAGCCAGGGAAGAGCCCCGGAATGGTCGGGCTCCACGTGGTTGATCACCAGATAATCGACCTGTCGAGCGGAGCAGCAGCCCCGCACCCGCAAGAGCATCTCCGGCCCAAAACCCTCTCGGCATCCATCGACAAGGGCCACCTTGTCATCCAGGATGAGGTAGGCGTTGTAAGTAGTGCCACGCGGCGTGTCGTAGCCATGGAAATCACGGACGTTCCAGTCGATGGCTCCGCACCACCACACTTCATCCTTGACCAGATAGCGCTCCATACAGTCTCCTTACACTGGGAAGTGTTCTCACATCGCCGGGCCGGGCAGCGTCGAGACTCGACTCGGACCCGATGGGTCTCTCATGGGCAGGCGCCCCAGGATGAGTTGGGCTCGCGCGGCGCTGAGGTCGACGGTCTCGATCTGGACGAAGCCGGCCCCAGTCAGCCACTCACGGAACTGGGCTTCGCTCCAGACCCCGCCCTCTTCTGTAGCCTGCAGCATGCTGACGGCGAACATGGCCGCCCGGGGACTTCGACCCCACACGTAGTCCTGCACGGCCACAGTGCCGCCTTCTTCCAGGATGGATGCCACCCTTTCGAAGAGGCGCCGGTTGGCTTCGGGGGAGTAGATGTGATTGACGTTGCCCAGGTAGACGAGGTCGAAAGGCCCCTCCGGCAACGTCGTGAGGAAGTCGCCGCCCACCAGCGCGATGTCACCGGCCTCACTCCCCAGGAACTCACGAGCAACCGGCAACACGTTCTCGCGGTCGAAGAGAGTGGCCCGTACACCGCAGCGCGAGAACTGCCTGGCCACATGCCCCACCGCCCCACCGATGTCGACCATGGTACGGATACTCCCGGCGTAGGCGAGACAGCGCTCCACCACCTCCTCCACGATCTCGGGATCACGCTCACCCATGGCCGAGACCATGGTGCGCGTGTCTCGTTTGACCGGGTCCTTGGGCAGAGGATGGCCGCTGACGATCACCTCCGGCAGCTCCAGCCAGCCCCGTACGCGGTTGACCAGGTGGAGCAGTTGATATCGCTCAAGCTCTGGCCCCTCATCCACCAGGTGAGCCCGCCCCACCTCCGACAGGCGATACAGCACGCTGCCGTGGGCTTCCAGGCGCTCCACCACTTCTTCGGCGGCCAGAGCCTCGAGGACGATGCCCGTGGCCCTCTCGTCGGCACCCGCGATGGCAGCGACGTCGGCGGCTGAGTGGGCTCCGTCGCGTTGGAGGGCATCGATGAGACCGGCCCGGATCGCGCTCGACAGCAGCAGAAGACGCTCGACGGCCGCCTTGTCCACCAGTGATGTCCTCATCTCACCTCCCAGAACGATGCCCACGACCGTTCATCTCGGACCCGCCGCGAGACCTCGCCGGCAGGGACCTCTTGCAGTATACGATGACGCCGCACATACCTCCCGTAGCATTTCCATTCCCCGCTTCCTAGAATGACACGCATGTGGGTAGCCGTACACGCCTTCTCCGGTCTGGCCCTGGGAGCCGCCAGCCCTCTGCATCCGGCCCTGACGGTGGTCGCCGCATTGGGCCTTCACGCAGCGTTGGACCTGGTGCCACACTGGGACTACACCGGAGACCGCCGCCGGCTTATGTGGGCGACCGTGGATGTGGCTGTGGCCTGCGTCGGAGTCGCGGTGACCGCCCTGTGGCTCGAGTCGCCCATCATCGCGGTGGTGGCGGCAGTGGTTTCAGCCCTGCCCGATCTGGACGTCTTCGATGCCGTCCTCCCGGGAGGACCTCGCCGGCGCCTCTTCCCCAGTCACTGGGCTGCGTTCCCCCACGGCAAAGCGTCGCCCAAGGTGGGGATCCCCGTCCAAGCGGTCGTCGCTGTCGCATCCCTGGCCATAGCTCTCGTGACGGGTGCGTGAGTCGCCCTCACGGGCCGGGAGGACCAAGTTGCTAGCACGACCACAGACCAGCCCGCTCTGTACATATGGCTATAGTTCTTGCTGTCAGTTTGTCCATTTGGCTATACTTGCGTCAGATTGCGGTACATATCTTTGACCGCTGCCCCTTTGGGACGCGCCACTATCCCCCGCCATCGCGCGGACAGTTGCAGGAGGAACATGTATGCACGAGTACGCTGAACAGATCGTCTCCCTGGTGCAGATCAAGAACCCGGCCGAACCCGAGTTCCATCAGGCTGTCCGCGAGGTGGTCGATTCCCTGGCTTTGGTCTTCGACAAGCATCCCGAATACCGCCAGGCCAAGATCATGGAGCGCATGGTGGAGCCCGAACGGGTCATCATGTTCCGCGTGCCCTGGACCGACGACCGCGGCGAGATCCAGGTCAACCGCGGCTTCCGCATCCAGATGAGTTCCGCAATCGGCCCCTACAAAGGCGGCCTCCGCTTCCATCCATCGGTGAACCTGGGCATCCTCAAGTTCCTGGCCTTCGAGCAGGTGTTCAAGAACTCACTCACCACCCTTCCCATGGGCGGCGGCAAGGGCGGGTCGGATTTCGATCCCAAGGGCAAGAGCGACGCTGAAGTCATGCGCTTCTGCCAGAGCTTCATGACCGAACTCTACCGCCACATCGGACCCGATACCGACGTCCCCGCCGGCGACATCGGCGTGGGCGGGCGCGAGATCGGTTATCTCTTCGGCCAGTACAAGCGGCTGCGCAACGAGTTCAGCGGCGTGCTCACCGGGAAGGGGCTGGGCTGGGGCGGCTCGCTCATCAGGCCCGAAGCCACCGGCTACGGCGCCATCTACTTCGCCGCCGAGATGCTGGCCACACGGGGTGAGACGTTCGAGGGCAAGACCTGCCTGGTCTCGGGCAGCGGCAACGTGGCTCAGTACGCCATCCAGAAGATCCTGCAGTTGGGCGGCAAGCCGGTGAGCGCCTCCGACTCCAATGGCTTCATCTACGACGAAGCCGGCTTCGACGAAGGCAAACTGGCCTTCCTCATGGAACTCAAGAACGTCCGTCGCGCGCGCATCAAGGAGTACGCCGACAAGTACCCCAGCGCGGTGTACACCGCCTTCGATCCCAGCGCCGATCACTCCCCGCAGTGGGATATCAAAGCCGATTGCGCCTTCCCCTGCGCCACGCAGAACGAGATCAATGCCGTCGACGCGCAGAACCTGCTCCGCAACGGCGTGTTCTGTGTGGCCGAGGGCGCCAATATGCCCACCACCCTCGATGGCGTGAACGCCTTCCTCGACGCGGGCATCCTCTACGCCCCGGGCAAAGCCGCCAACGCGGGCGGAGTGGCCACCTCGGGCCTGGAGATGTCGCAGAACAGCATGCGCATCCGTTGGCCCCGTGAAGAGGTCGACAGCCGTCTGCACGAGATCATGCGCAGCATCCATCAGGCCTGCATGCAGGCTGCCGAGACCTACGGCACTCCGGGCAACTACGTGAACGGCGCCAACATCGCCGGCTTCCTCAAGGTGGCCGACGCGATGATGGACCAGGGCGTGGTGTAGAGCGGGACTCTGCTCGCGGGCCGCGGGCGGAGAGGGTCGCCCGGCCCTCCCCGCCCGCGGCCCGATGTGTTTCTAGGGAGGACGGTCGCTTCGCAGGTCAGTCAGCGGCGCGCAGAGTGGCGTAAGGGTTCACGGCCGCGCCCCCGCCGGGACGGATCTCGAAATGGAGATGGTTGCAGCCCGCGGCGTTACCGGTGGCACCCACGTATCCGATCACCCGCCCGGCCGATACCGACACACCCGGCCTGATGCCCGACGCGATGCCGTCCAGATGGGCGAAGTAGTAGCTGGTGCCGTTGTTCCCCCGGAGCCAGACGGTGATGCCCCCCAGACCGGTATTGGTGGGGGTGGTGCGCGAGATGGTGCCGCTGACGCAGGCGACCACCGGGGTCCCCCTGGGAGCCATGATGTCGGTGCCCTTGTGCGTGCGGCCGCCGGAGCGCGGAGCCCCCCACGTGTCGGTGAAGCTATGAGGACCGTCCACCGGGAAGACGAACGCCCCCGGCTGGACACGACTGCTGGAACCCCCGCTGGATGGACGCGATGCGCTTGACGTGCCGCCCGAGCTGGACGAATCGGCCTTGGCTTTGGCTCTGGCGGCGGCCGCTGCGGCTGCCGCTTTGCGCGCAGCCTCCTCTTCAGCCGCCTTCCTCGCCGCCTCTTCCAGAGCCGCCACCTGTTTCTTGAGCCTCTTGTACTCGGCCGCCGAGGCGGTCATCTTCTCGTTCATCTCGGTCTGGAGAGACTTGAGCTCCTCCATCTTTCCCGTCTGCTCCTGCTCTATCTGGGCGAGGTCGACCTCAGTGGATCGGGACTTCTCCAGATGCGTCTTCACCTGCGCGAAGAGCTCTTGGTCCTGGTCGGCCAACCGCCCCAACAAGGACAGGCGATGAAGGATGGTGCTGAAATCGGACTCCTCGAACAGGATCTCCAGGTAGGGCGGTGTGGTCGAGCGACCATCCTTGTAGAGACTCACCACTCTCTCGGCCAACTGCGCCTGTACGATGCCCAGGTCCTTGTTGGTGCGAGCGATGTCCTTCTTCACCTCGCCGATGGCCTCTTCGATCTCCGCCAGACGCGACTCGGCGTTGCCGTACTTGGTGGCCAAGGCATCGAACTGCTCCTGGAGCTCCGCCAGTTGGGCCCGCGCGGCCTTGAGTTCAGCCTGCTTCTGGGAGAGCGCCGACGCGGCTGTGGACTGCGGAGCCGGCAGAAGGACCAACAGGAAGACGAGGACGAGCACCGCCGCAGCAAGCGTCAGCAAGAGACCTGCGGAGACCCACGAGCGCATGCGTGGATGCCGGCGTCTCTCGATCCCTTCAGTGGTTCCTTCCGGTGTCCCGAAAGCCGTCATGGCCCTGTATTGTAGCAAGAGACGGTATGTTCGCGGCTCACGGGCCGCTCAGACGGCCTTTGCGCACATGCCCGGGAGTCTCTGTCAGAGCCGCATAGGGATGCCTTGCGCGGCCATGAACTCCTTCGCCTCTCGGATGGTGAACTCCCCATAGTGGAAGATGGAGGCCGCCAGCACCGCGTCGGCCTTGCCCAGGGTGATGACATCTGCCAGATGCTGCAGTTCCCCGGCGCCACCGCTGGCGATGACAGGCACGTTCACCACCGCGGCCACCGCCCGATGCAACTCCAGGTCGTATCCGTCCTTGGTGCCGTCGCGGTCCATGGATGTGAGCAGGATCTCACCCGCTCCCAAGGCCACCGCGCGGGCCGCCCACTCAACCGCGTCCACGCCCGTGGGGATTCTACCTCCGTTGATATAGGCTTCCCATCGCAGCGCCTCCTCCGGTGCTCCGGCGCCACCCTCCGCCCGCTTGGCGTCGATGGCGATGACCACGCACTGCGAGCCGAAGCGACGCGCGCACGCTGTGATGAGGCTGGGGTCACGGATGGCCGCCGAGTTGAGAGAGATCTTGTCGGCGCCGGCCCCCAGCACGGCCCGCACATCCTCCTCGCTGCGGATGCCGCCCCCGATGGTGAAGGGGATGAACACCTCATCCGCACAGCGCCGAGCCAGCTCCACGATGGTGTCCCGCTTCTCGTGCGACGCGGTGATGTCGAGGAACACCAGCTCGTCGGCCCCCTCGCGGTCATAGTGAGCCGCGAGCTCCACTGGGTCGCCGGCATCGCGGATGTCCACGAAGTTGGTGCCTTTCACCACGCGGCCCTCGTGCACATCAAGGCAGGGGATGATGCGCTTGAGCAGCATCAGGACACGCCCCCCTGCACGCCCTCAGGTCGCTCCGTCAGTGATGCATCGGTCTCCAGCGGCCCATCCAACACCGCGAGCGCCTCTTGGACCGTGAAACGCTGCTCGTAGAGGGCCCGGCCGGCGATGACGCCCGTCACCCCCAGAGGTTCGAGCGGCTGCAGCGCCCGCAGGTCGTCCAGGCTCGTGACCCCGCCCGAAGCGATGATCTCCAGGCTGCTACCTTCGGCCAGTTCGCGGATGCCCTGCAGGTTGACGCTCTGCATCATGCCGTCGCGGCTGATATCGGTGTAGAGGATCTCGCGTACGCCCATGCGCTCGAGGACGGCGACCAGTTCGCCGGCACGCACGTCGCTGCGCTCCTGCCAGCCTTTGGTCTTGACGAAGCCGTCCTCGGCGTCGACCGCCACCACCAGCCGCTCAGGCCCCAAGATCGCGAGAGCCCGGCGCAGGAACTCCTGGTCCTCCACGGCGCTGGTGCCGATCACGGCCCGAGCGACAGCGCTGCCGGCCACCGCCTGGAGCGCAGCTTCGGTGCGGATGCCGCCTCCGGTCTCGACCACCATGGGCACAGCCTCGGCGATGGCCCTGATCACGGGGAAGTTGCGCTGTTCGCCGTAGCGAGCGCCATCCAAATCCACAACATGCAGGAAGCGGGCACCCTCTTCCGCCCAGTGCCGAGCCATGGCCACGGGATCGTCACCGAACACGGTCTCGTCGGCGAAATCACCCTTGCGCAGACGTACGCAGCGGCCGCCCTGGATATCTATGGCGGGGAACAGCCTCATACGGTGGTCTCCAATCCTGCCCGACGGGCGAAGTTGCGGTAGAAGCGCAGCCCCAGCGTGCTCGACTTCTCGGGATGGAACTGCACGGCGGCCATGTTGTCCACCTCGATGGAAGACACGAAGGCCACCCCGTCGTAGTCGGTCATGGTGAGCACAGCCGACGGCGAGCGGGGCACCACCGCGTAGCCGTGAACGAAGTAGAAGGCCGTACTGTCGGGGATACCCTCGAAGAGGTCGGACTCGCGGCACAGCTCGGCTTGGTTCCAACCGATGTGCGGTACCTTCACCCGTTCGGGCAGAGCCCTCACATCGCCACGCACCAGCCCCAGACCACACGCTCCCGGATCCTCCTCGCTGCCCTCGAAGAGCAGTTGCAGGCCCAAACACACCCCCAAGAACGGCACTCCTGCCTCCACACGCTCCACCAGCGCCTCCACCAAGCCTCGCTGTTCCAACTGCCTCACTGCGGCCCCGAACGCGCCCACCCCGGGCAGCACCAGACCGGCCGCGCGCCTCATCTCGGCCACGTCGGCGCCCACGACCACGTCCACCCCCACGTGCTCGAACGCCTTCTGCACCGAGCGCAGGTTGCCGGAGCCGTAGTCGACGATGTATAGGTGACGGGCCGTCACAGCACGCCCTTGGTGGAAGGGATGGCATCCGACCGCGGATCACCAGCAACAGCAGCACGCAGAGCCTTGCCGAACGCCTTGAACACGGCCTCGATGACATGGTGCGGGTCTCCGCCAGCCAACACACGCACGTGCATGGTCAGACGAGCGTTGTTGGTGAGCGCCCGGAAGAACTCGGCCACCAGACCGGTATCGAAGCCGGCGATGCTCTCCGCCACCGGCCCCCCTTCGTAGGCGAAGAATGGGCGGCCGCTCAAGTCCAGCGCCACCAGCGCAAGGGCTTCATCCATAGGGACGAACATGCTGCCGTAGCGATTGATGCCCCGCTTGTCGCCCACTGCTTCAGCCAGAGCCTGGCCCAGGCATATGCCCACATCCTCCACCGTGTGATGCCCCCCCGTGTGGAGGTCTCCCTGCGCTTCCACCTCCAGCCCGAAGAGCCCGTGACCCGCGAACAGTTCAAGCATGTGGTCGAAGAAGCCCAGGCCCGTGCTCACGGCGGCGCTGCCGGTCCCGTCGAGGTCGAGTGTCACGCGCACGCGCGTCTCGCGCGTCTCACGGGTGATGGTAGCCGCACGAGGCCGAGCGATGCTGGCGGCGGAGCTATCGGGCTGCACGGTCTCCTCCAGGGGTAGTGTTGTCCGGGTGCTCAGGGGCTTGGCGAACACTCCCACCGCGACCTCGCCGGAGCACCGAGCGAGGATAGCACAGGGCCGATGAGGCTCGGTCAGTCGCCCCGAGCGCGCATCTCGGCCGAGACGCGATGGAAGGCGAAGCCTTCGCTGTCGGCCAGGGTGGCAAGGGGCGGCGTGAGACGTTCGGCGGCCTCGACCGAGACCTCCACATACGACGACCTACGCCGAAAGGTCTCCACCGACAAAGGCGACGAGAAGCGGGCTGCTCCTCCGGTGGGCAGCACGTGGTTGCTGCCGGCCACATAGTCGCCGAAGGCGGTGGGGGTATGGTGCCCCAAGAAGATGGCTCCCGCCGAGCGCACTCGGGGCAGGAAGGCGCGCGCGTCGGCCAGTTGCACCTCCAGATGCTCGGGAGCGTAGGCGTTGGTGAGCTCCTCGGCCAGACTGAGGAAATCCTCGCCCGGCCCCGGGTAGAAGGCCCAAAGGCGTGACTCGTCGTGCTGGGGACCCACCTCGCCGCGTTGTCTCTCCACTTCCAACTCCACGCGCAGCGATCCGACGGCCTGCGCCACCGCCCCCACGAACTCCTCCGATTGGGCCATGAGCACAGCCTGCGCCCCGCTGCCGTGCTCCTCTTGGGCCAGGAGATCGGCGGCCACCCATTCCGGTCGGGCCGTGGCGTCGGCCACCACCAGCACCTCACTGGGACCGGCCAGACTGTCGATGCCCACCCTGCCATAGACCTGGCGCTTGGCCTCCATGACATAGGCGTTGCCGGGACCGCAGATCACATCCACTCGCGGGATGGTCGCTGTTCCGAAGGCCATGGCGGCGATCGCCTGTGCCCCTCCCACGCAGAACACCCGCTCGATACCCATGAGGTGGGCGGCCGCCAGCACCGAGCGGTTGACGCTGCCGTCTTTGCGGGGCGGCGTGCAGATGATCAGCTCCTCGACCCCGGCCACCAGCGCCGGCACGGAGTTCATGATGACGGTCGAGGCATACGAACCCAACCCGCCGGGCACGTACAGACCGGCCCTCCCAACTGGCAGGTGACGGATACCCAGGCGTTGTCCCTGGGCCCCTACATCTTCCCAATCCGGGGTCAGCTCATGACGGTGGAAGAAGGTGCAGTTGGCTTTGGCCGTCTGGAGCGCAGCCACGATGGTGGAGTCGGCCTCGTCGTAGGCGATCTGGAGCCGCTCCACCGGCACGGTGAGGGTCGAGAGAGTGGCTCCAGGGAAATCGAGGCGGGCCGTAGCTTCGACCAGGGCTTCGTCGCCGCGCGCGCACACATCCGCCAGAAGAGCGGCCACCGTGTCCGAGATCTCCCGTCCCTGGGACTCGGGCGGCCGCAACGCCGCCACGGTCTCCCGCAGCGTAGAGGCATGAAGAGGGCTCACTCTCACGATCGCACCCCCTGACACACACAATCGTCGCCCAAAAGCTCCTTCAACTCCGCGAACAGGCTCGCCTGTGGCTCCACACGGAAGCCGTCTCCAAAACGCAACCGCCGCGCACCCTCACCCATGCGCACGTACATGTCCACCGAACAGCGGCCTGGGAAGCGGACCAAGATGCGCTTGAGGTCGTCTACGACGGTGGACGGCAGGCGCTCTCCGTCCACAGAGATAGCCAGCGGCTCCAAGCCGGTGCGCGGAGTGAACGGTTCGATAGCCAAGGGGATGAACTTGGTCTCAGCCTCGTCCTTGTGGTCCACCCGTCCCTTGATCTTCACCACTCTGTCCTCCACCAAGAGTTCCTTGTTCTCCTGGTAGATAGCGGGAAAGCAGACGATCTCCACCGACCCCTCCAGCCCTTCGACGGTGACGAAGGCCATCATCTCGCCCGACTTCTTGGTGGTGATACGCTTCACCGTGCCGATCATGCCCACGATGGTGGTGACACCCCCGTCGGGGACCTCTGCCAACTGGGATATGAGGTGGCCGGCCTCCTGGCGGATCTGGTGGCGGATGTCCTTCAGCGGATGCGAACTCACGTAGAGGCCCAGCATCTCCTTCTCGTACGCCAAGAGCTCTTCCTTGCTGAAGTCGTCGGCCGGGATCTCCACCGGAGGTGACCCGTTGCTGCGTGTGGCCGTCCGGGACGCGCTGTCATCCGCAGTTGTGCTCGCGCCGTCCCCACGCTGGCCCTCGAACAGCAGGTCGAAGATGGACGCCTGGCCGATATCGGCGTCGGCCCGCACCTTCTTCCCGTGGGCCATGGCCTGCGGCAATACCTGCAGCATGCCGCGACGCGAGGGTCCTATGGAATCCATGGCGCCCGACTTGAGCAGGCTCTCGATGGCCCGCCCGTTGACCGTGGTGAGGTCGACGCGCTCGCAGAAGTCGAACAGATGGCGGAATGGCCCGCCCCGCTCGCGCGCCTCCAGGATGGTGCGGATGGCGTTCTCGCCCACGTTCTTCACCGCGTTCAGCCCAAAGCGTATGCGGCCGTCGACGCCGCGGAAGTCGAGCACCGACTCGTTGATGTCGGGGGGAAGCACCTCGATGCCCATCTCGTTGGCCACGGTGACGTAGAAGGGCACCTTGTCCTTCGTGTCCATGACGCTGGAGATGAGGGCGGCCATGTACTCGACCGGATGGTTGGCCTTGAGATACGCGGTGCGATACGAGATGAGTGCGTAGCAGGCGGCGTGCGACTTGTTGAACGAGTAGTCGCCGGCCTTCTCCATGAGCGACCACAAGTAGTCGATGACTTTGGGCTGAGTGCCCGACGCGGCTGCACCCTCGCGGAACTTGGGCTCCAACTGCTCCATCTTGGCCCGGATCTTCTTGCCGATGGCCTTGCGCAGGTCGTCGGCCTGAGCCGGCGTGAAGCCGCCGATACTCTTGGAGATGGCCATCAGCTGCTCCTGGTAGATGGCCACACCATAGGTGGGTTCCAGTATGGGCTTGAGACGCTCGTCGGCATACTCGATGGCCCCGGGATCGCGCTTGTTGCGCGCGTACTGTGGGATGAACTCCATGGGACCGGGCCGGTACAAGGCCACCAGGGCGATGAGGTCGTCGAGCTTGGTGGGCTGGATCTCGCGCAGAGCCTCGCGCATGCCGCTGGACTCGAACTGGAACACTCCCTCCGAGTCTCCCTTGGCCAACATCTGGTAGGTGGGCTCGTCGTCCAAGGGGATGGTCTCGATGTCGAAGTCGGGATAGCCGCTGCCCCGGATGATCTTGACGGCGCTGTCGATGACGTCGAGGTTGCGCAGTCCCAGGAAGTCCATCTTGAGCAGACCCAGCTTCTCCACGTCGGTCATGGACACCTGAGTCACCACCTCGGCATCGCCCTTCTGCATGAGGGGCAGATGCTCGGTGAGGGGACCCTTGGAGATGACCACGCCGGCGGCGTGGATGGAATCCTGGCGTATGAGGCCCTCCAGCGGCTTGGCCATGTCGACCACCTGGCGGACCAGGTCGTCGCTGTCGTAGGCCTGACGGAGTTCGCCCTTGGCATCGGCGAGCGCCGCGTCCAAGGTGATGTTGAGTACCTCGGGCACCAACTTGGCGATGCGGTCGGCCTGGCCGTAGGGCACATCCATGACCCGGGCGGCGTCGCGGATGGCCTGGCGCGCCTTGATGGTGCCGAAGGTGGCGATCTGAGCCACGTGGTCGCGGCCGTATTTCTCCGTCACATACTCGATGACCTTCTCGCGCCCGACGACCGAGAAGTCGATGTCGATGTCGGGCATACTGATGCGGTCGGGGTTGAGAAAACGCTCGAAGAGCAGGTCGTGGGCGATGGGATCGAGATCGGTGATGCCCAACAGGTACGACACCAGCGAGCCCGCCGCAGAACCGCGGCCCGGCCCCACCGGGATGCCCGACTTCTTGGCGTAGGTGACGAAATCCCACACGATGAGGAAGTAGCCGGGGAAGCCCATCTTCTCCACCACGGCCAACTCGCTCTCAAGCCGCTCGCGCACCTCCGTCTCGGGCGCATCGCCATACCGGCGCTGCAGCCCCTTCTCGCACTGCTCACGCAGGTAGGAAGACTCGGTGTAGCCCTCGGGCACCGGGAAGGCGGGGATGAGCATGTCTTCCAGGTCGATCTCGACGTTGCAGCGTTCGGCGATCTCCAAGGTGTTGCTCACTGCCTCGGGATGGTCGG
The DNA here is from genome assembly GCA_040772905.1 of Thermoleophilia bacterium. GTDB lineage: Bacteria > Actinomycetota > Thermoleophilia > RBG-16-64-13 > RBG-16-64-13 > JAXGXJ01. Next base: position 26,165 of record JAXGXJ010000006.1, read on the forward strand.
CGAAGGCTTCGCGCATCTCCTGCTCGCTCTTGAAGTAGAACTCCTGAGAGGAGAAACGCATGCGGTTCTCCTCCGAGAGCCGGGAACCGGTCTGAATACAGAGGAGCACGTCGTGGGCGGTCGCGTCGTCCTCGCGCAGGTAATGGACGTCGTTCGTGGCGACCAGCTTGAGCCCCGTGCGCGACGCCACATCGGCCATGCGGCCGTTGATCTCGGCCAGCTCGGCGATGCCGGTCTCCTGCATCTCCAGGTAGACGTTGCCCTCACCGAAGATGTCGAGCAAGCGCTCCACCTCGGCGTCGGCAGCGGCGGACTGGCCGAACTGCAGGGCTTTGGACAGGCGGCCGCTGGCGCAGCCGGACAGGCAGATGAGCCCCTCGGCATGCCGGCGGAGCAAGGCATAGTCCATGCGCGGTTTGTAGTAATAACCCTCCAGAAACGCGGCGCTGCCCAAGGCGAGCAGGTTGCGGTAGCCGGTGGCGTCACGGGCCAGCAGGGTGAGATGCCAGCGCTCCTCGTTGTTGCCTTCCTTGCGAAAGCGGTCCTCCACCACATATGCCTCGAGCCCGATGATGGGCTTGATGCCAGCTTTGCGGCACTGCTGGTAGAACTGGATGATGCCTGAGAGAACACCGTGGTCGGTGATGGCCACCGCGGGCATGCCCAACTCCACGGCGCGGTCCACCAGCGCATCGAGTTTGCAGGCCCCATCCAACGCTGAGTAGTGCGTGTGCACGTGCAGATGGACGAACCCGGCCTGAGGCACCGACCGGGTTTCAGCGGGTGTGGACGTTGAGTGCGCTGATGCTGCCAAGACGACTCCAAGTGAGGACACTACGGCTCGATTCTACCGGAAGCCCATGTGCCCCTCAAGCGTCGTGTGCGTCTGAGAGTGGACAAAATCCGCTGTGAGCGGTTGGAAATATGCAGCTCCTGAACGGCCGACCCGCCGGCCCGCCGGCCCGGCTCATGCAGACTCGGCCACCACGCGGTTCTTGAGAAAGCCCACCCCGTCGATCTCCACTTCCACCTCATCGCCCACGTGGAGTTCGCCCACTCCCGGAGGCGTCCCCAACATGATGAGATCGCCGCGATGCAGAGTGGTGGCCTGGCTCAGCAGCGAGATGATGGTGTAGGGATCGCGGATCATGTCCCTCACCTGTCCCTCCTGCCGGACCCTGCCGTTCACGCGGGTGCGTATCCAGGCCTCGTCCGAGGGGGCCTCGGTCTCCAAGAACGGCCCCGCCACCGCGAAGGTGTCGTAGCCCTTGGCCCGCCACCACTGCCCATCCACCGCCTGCATATCGCGCTCGGTGACGTCGTTGGCACACGTCCAGCCCAGGATGGCGGTGCGGGCCTCCTCGGGCGTGACCCGCCGGATGGTGCGGCTGATGACCACACCCAACTCGCCTTCGTACTCCACCTTGGTGGCATCCCGTGGATAGACCACGGCGTCGTTGTGACCTACCAGGCTCGAGGGCGGCTTGAGAAAGGCGATAAACGGCGGGACGTCCTCCTGCTCCAGCCGCACCACCTGCTCACCGTCGGCACGACGCACCGCCATCTCGTTCACGTGCTCGCGGAAGTTCCAACCGATGCCGATGATCTTGCCCGGCGCCACAGGGGGCAGCAGGGTGACCTGGTCGGCCGCAACCACCATGCCGGCTGCGCGCGTGCCACAGCAGGCATCGGCGTTGCCGAGCCCCGGGTCGATCTGGTAGCCGTTGCAGGTGACCAGACCCGGGTAGGTCTCGCCCTCGAACAGCACGCGTGCCAACTTCATGCTTCCTCTCCCTTCATGACACCTTCATACTGAAGGCGCAGCAGTCCGTACCTGATGGAATCGACCAAGGCCTGCCAAGAGGCCTCGACCACGTTCACGTCCACGCCCACGCTGCCCCAACTGTCGCGACCGTCGGAGGAGTCGATGAGCACCCGCGTGTTGGCAGCCGTGCCCCTGTTCTCGTCGAGGATGCGCACGCGGTAGTTGACCAACCGTATGTCGTGCACCAGCGGGAAGCGTCTCTCGATGGCTTGGCGAAGCGCCCGGTCGAGGGCGTTCACCGGACCGTTCCCCTCGGCCGTCTGGATGAAACGGTCGCCGTTCACATGCACCTTCACCGTGGCCTCGCTCACAGTCTCACCGTCCTCACGCTTCTCCACGATGACCCTGAACGATTCCAGCCGGAAGAACTCCACGTTCACGCCCATCTCGGTGCGCAGCAGGAGTTCGAAGGACGCATCGGCCGCCTCGTAGTGATACCCGAGATGCTCCCGCTCCTTCACCCGCCTGAGGACACGCAACGCAAGGTCCTTGCCGCCCTCCTCCGAGAGACCCAGCTCGCGCGCACGCTGGTCGATGGTGGCCCTGCCCGAGAGCTCCGACACCAGTACATGGGGCGTGTTGCCCACCAGTGCCGGGTCGATGTGCTCGAAGGTGTGGGGATCGCGCGTGACCGCGGCGATGTGCATGCCGCCTTTGTGTGCGAAGGCGTTCTGGCCCACGTAGGGCTGGTGCGGGTCAGGCGACACGTTGCACAACTCCGCCACGAAACGGGAGATGTCGGTGAGCTTGGCAAGGTCGCGGTCGCTGACCGTTTCCCGGCCCATCTTGAGCTTCAATGCCGGGATGATGGCGCACAGATCGGCGTTGCCGCAGCGCTCACCGTAGCCGTTGATGGTGCCCTGTACAGAGTCGGCCCCAGCGGCGACGGCCACCAGGGTGTTGGCCACCGCGCAGCCGGCGTCGTTGTGGGTGTGGATGCCCACGCGGCAGGCGCCGTTCAGTTCGGCAACGACCCGTTCCACCACAGTCGAGACCTCGGTGGGGAGAGCAGCTCCGTTCGTGTCGCACAGACACACCGACTCAGCCCCCGCATCGACGGCGGCGCGCAGGCAGGACAGCGCGTAGTCCGGGTGGGCGGCGTAGGCATCGAAGAAATGCTCAGCGTCGTAGAAGACTCTCTTCCCCTCTCTCTTGAGGAAGGCTACCGACTCGGAGATCATGCGCAGGTTCTCGTCGCGGTCCACTCGAAGCACTTTTCTGACGTGCAGATCCCATGTCTTGCCCACCACGGCGACCACCGGGGCCCAACAGGAGGCGAGTGCGGTCAGAGACCTGTCCTCCTCGGCCTTCTTCCCCCGCGCCCGGGTCATGCCGAACGCAGCCAGCACCGTGTGTCCCGTCGACTCCCTCTCCATGCGCCGGAAGAAGTCGTCGTCCTTGGGGTTGGAGCCGGCGAAGCCGCCCTCGATGACGTGCACGCCCAGGTCGGCGATGCGAAGGGCGATGCGCACCTTCTCTTCCACCGACACGCTGAGGCCTTCCCGCTGCATGCCGTCCCGCAGCGTGGTGTCGTAGAGCAAGATATCGGGGGCCGGGGTCATCTGGTCACACGCCTCTCCATGGGGGCACGACCGTTCGCGGGATGGCTGGTCCTCTTCGCAGACTACTCCCCGCCGAAGACGTCCGTGCCGGTGCCGGCCGCGTACTCGTGGAAGCGCGCGATGATCTCCCTGGTCATCGGCCCGGGCACCCCGGCGCCGATGGGGCGCTTGTCGACCTCCACCACGGGGCCCACTTCGGCGGCGGTACCGGTGAGGAACGCCTCGTCCGCGTTGTACACGTCATACAGGGTGTAGAACCCCTCCTCCACCTCCAACCCCATCGCGGCGGCCAGGCGCATGGCCACTCCGCGGGTGATACCGGGCAATGCTCCCAAGGCGGTGCTGGGAGTCATGAGCTTGCGGCCCTTGATGAGGAAGAAGTTGTCGGCGGTGCACTCGCACACGTAGCCGCCGGTGGTGAGGAACAGGCCCTCGTTCACGTCGGTGCCGCGCAGTTCCAAGGCGCCCAGCACGTTGTTGAGGTAGTTGAGGCTCTTCACGGCCGGGTTGATAGCCTGAGGATCGTTGCGCCGCGTGGCCAGAGTCACGATCCTGAAACCACGCTCGTACACCTCGGCCGGATAGAGGGTGATGCCACCGGCGATGCAGAACACCGTGGCCTTGGGACACTTGGACGGGTTGAGGCCCAGATCGCCTATGCCACGCGTGACCACCAGACGCACATACCCGTCTCTCGCATCGTTACGGCGGATGGTCTCCATCATGGCCTCCACCAACTCGGGCCGCGCCAGCGGCACCTCGAGAGCGATGGCCTGCGCCGAGGCGTACAGCCTGTCGATGTGGGCGTCGAGTTCGAACACCCGACCGTTGTACACCCTTATGCCCTCGAACACGCCGTCCCCATACAGAAGACCATGGTCAAAGACGCTTATCTTGGCCTCGTCCTTGCCGTAGAACTCGCCGTCGATGTAGATCTGCATAGGTATCCTCCTGGGGTCGGGCGACCCGGACATTTATCGTCGAAGTATACGCTACAGCAGGCGTCCCACTTGGAAGACCACGATGCCCAGGATGACGGCGATCACCAGCATCAGCGCGAGGCTGGCCCCGGTCCAGGCCCAAGAGCGCGACTCCTGTCGGAAGGCCGCCACCGTCGCCACGCAGGGGACGAAGGTCATCTGCACCACCAGGAAGGCGGCTGCGGCCGCCGGAGTGAGCACCGCGGCCACCGTATCCGCGAGCGACGTCCCCACCGCGGCCTCAACCACCACCGCGGAGCCGAAGAGCACGCCAAGCGTGGCCACACTGTTCTCTTTGGCCACGAAACTCGAGATGAGGGCCACGATCAGACGCCAGTCGCCGAGCCCCATCAACGCTCCTCCGGGCTCGAAGAGCCGGCCGACGGTGCCCAAGACGCTCTCGCTGGGATCGTCTCCGGGGAAGTTGGCCAGCAGCCACACAACGGCTGAGACGATCACGATGAGCGTGCCCGCCTTCTTCACGAACGCCACCGTGTTGCGCCACACGTAGAGGCCGATGGTGCGGGCGTTCGGGCGGTGATAGAGCGGCATCTCCATGATGAAGGCGCTCCGCTCGCCCTTGAACACCAACTTGTTCACGGCGATGCCCACCAGGGCGATCAACACCAGGTTCCCCCCCACCAAGGCCACTATGGCCAACGGCGCTCTGGCACCGAAGAAGGCCGGAGCCAGGAAGGCCAGCACCGCCAAGCGACCCGTGCAGGGTACGAACGGGGTGAGGAGCATGGTGAGCATGCGGTTGCGCTTATCCTCGATGATGCGACTGCCCAGGATGGCGGGCACATTGCAGCCGAAGCCCAGGAGCAGAGGCATGCACGACTTGCCATGCAGGCCCATCCAGTGCATGTAGCGGTCCATCACGTAGGCCGTGCGGGCCATGTAGCCCACGTCCTCCAACAGGCCCAGGGCGGCGAAGAAGATCACCAAGATGGGCACGAACGACAGCACGGTGCCCGCGCCGCCCACCATGCCCTCCACGATGACGCCTGACACCCAGTCGGGCGCCCACGCCAACGCGCGCGTGAGGAGCCCTGCCAGATCCTCGGTGATGAGCCCCCCGAGCGCTCTGGACGCTGGACCGGCCACGGAGTAGGTGACCCAGAACAGCACTCCCAGCGCGATGATGACCACCAGGAGGCCCCAGAAGGGGTGTGTAGCCACACGGTCGATGCGATCGGTCACGCCGGGTGCACCGGCGCGCGGCCGCACGACGGCCGCGCGCACCATCCGCGCCACCCAGTCGTAGCGAGCCCCGGCGATGTCTAGATAGGCGTCCTCGTGGTTTGCCAGGATCTCGTGGATGGCCGGCCAGGCCTCGGGGGCGTACTCCCTCACCAGAGCCGCCATGTCGCCGTCTCCCTCCAGAAGCTTCAGGGCCACCCAGTCGACGGGATAGTCGTCGGAGAGCCGCCCCGCCAAGGACTCCTGGATGGCCGCCAGCACCGGCTTGTGCTTGTCGCGGATGGTGGGCCTGTTGGCAATGATGGGATGCTGATGGTCCTGTGAGGCACGGTCGGCGGCCCTCACCGCCGCCTCCACCAACTCGTGGATGCCCTTGCGCCGGCTGGCCACCAACTCCACCACAGGAAGCCCCAGCGCCGCCTCCAGCACCGCCGCCTCCACGTGGACGCCGTGTGCCTCGGCCACGTCGACCATGTTGAGCCCCACCACCACCGGCACGGGCAGGTTGAGGAGCTCGCCCACCAGATACAGGTTGCGCTCCAGGCAGGAGGCGTTGACGATGGCGATGACCGCGTCCGGAGGCTCGAGAAGGAGGAAATCACGGGCGACCCGCTCCTCCTCCGAGCCCGAGGTGAGACTGTAGGTGCCCGGCAGGTCGACGATCTCCACCGACCGACCCTGATATATGAAGTTGCCGGTCTTCTGCTCGACGGTCTTGCCGGGCCAGTTGCCGACGTGCTGGTTGAGGCCCGTCAGCGCATTGAAGATGGTGCTCTTGCCGACGTTGGGCTGGCCCGCCAGCGCGATGGTCAGCGGGGAGGGACGGGACATGTGTGAGCCCTACTCGCCCGCGACTCGGACGAGGTCGTCCGCGGGATCCCTGTCGCCTCCGCGCGGGTCGAGCACCTCCACCAGCACCCGGTCGGCCTGCCGGCGCCCCAGCGCGATGCGGGCCCCATGGGCCTCCACGATCAGCGGACCCCGGCGCCGGTTCTGCAGCACCCACACGTCCGCTCCCGGCGTCAATCCGAGCGCGATGAGCCTGCGGGCAAGACCGTGATGATGAGGCAGGGCCGCGACCCTACCCGATGTTCCCGGCGGCAACTGGGCAAGCGTGGTCATGCCTGCCTCCCGTCGCGCAGAGAGTCTGCGTAGGCCACGAAATGAGCCAGGATGTCGGGCTCGAGCACGTGCTCCAGCTTGCAGGCGGTCGTCTCTGCCTGAACCGCGGGGATGGACAGCACTTCGGTGAGGAAGTCCCGGATGGCCACATGTCTGCGCTCGACTTCCAGAGCGATACGCTCACCCTCCTCGGTGAGAGTAGCGTGTCCGTAGCGCTCATGCGCGACCAGTCCGCGTCCAGCCAGATTCTTCAGAGCCCCGGTCACCGACGGCCGCGACACGTGTAGTTGGTCGGCGATCTCACTCACCCTGGCCACCCGCGACTCGCGCTCCAAGAGAAGGATGGCTTCGAGGTAGTCCTCCAAGGATGCGCTCAACATTTCCGATTGTGGTTCCACCCTGGGCTCCGTTCCTGCTGAGTTAGGCGTGCCTATTTTAGTACCTCACGCCTAACTTGACAAGGACGCCGAGGCTCCTTCTGCTCGGGCACTGCGCTCGCGTGAGAACGCGCGGCTTCGGAACACGAGCGCGCATAGTCGCTGCCCGCATTGGGTATAGGCGAGGCGTCCCACTCGCACAAGGAGGCATGATGGCGCACCCAGCCGACCATCCAGCACGCGCCCACGGCGTACCTACGCACCTTGAGTGGCAGGTCTCATACCGGCTGCACGTACCCCTCATCTACGTGAAGGGCGAACTCGACCATGACTCGGTGAGCCAGCTCCGCCCCGTCATCGATGACGAGCTGCGCGAGTCGCCTGACGTGCTCCTGCTCGATCTGAGCGAGCTCGGTTACATGGACAGCGGCGGTCTGTCGCTCATGTTCGAGGTGGTGCGGCGGATGGAGCCTCCCCGTTGGATAGGGATGGTCGCCCCCAACCCGGGCGTCGAGCGCTTGCTACAGATGACCGGCCTGGCCGACTCACCGTCGGTGCGCATCTTCCCCGACCAGGCCGCCGTGGCAGCATCCTTCACCCACTGAACCGAGAACCGGCGCACACGCCGACCCTCCGAGGTCCAGCTCTCGAGCCTAGGCGCCTGCCTCGCTGAGGTGGTGCCTGGGCACCTCCACCCGAGCCTCGCCCTTGACCGACTGCACGATCTCGACGGCCTTGTCGAGTTGCTCCTGGTAGCCCTCCATGAGAAGCACCACCGCGCCCTCACTCCCGCCGACCCCGCCGCCGGCCACCAGGCGTGCGCGCACCCCGGCCAGCAGGCCCAGCGCCTGTATCTCGGTGATGACCATGCCGGTGGTCACCGGAGTGAGCCAGCAGTTCATACCCATGGCGTACGAGAGTGTAAGTTGCCCCCAGCCGCTTGCCGCCTGGGTCACCGATCCCATGATGAGCTTCTCCAGCCCCACCGGGATGATGAGGGGGATGCCACGCACACAGGCGATGCCCAGCAGGGCTCCGATGGTGCCGCCGGTCTCGTTGCCCACCAGGACACCGGCGTTCCCTTCCCAGTCCACCGCGTTGGCACCCTTGATGACCACGTCGCCTCGCTCCAAGGTCTTGAGGAAGTCACGTGACTCCATCTCCACAGACTCGCCTTTGAGGAAGAAGCGGGTGGGGATACGGTCCTCCTTGGCACTCATGGTCAGAAGACCATCGGCCACCATACCTATGCAATAGCAGTGCGGCGGGACCTTCTCGCCCGTCAGTTCCTCCAACACGTATGCGTTACTGGTGCCGTTCGTCACCGCCAAGCGCCCGTTGGCGAAAGCCCACTGCACTTCGGGCCGCGTCACCACCGCCCGCGCGATGAGGCGCTTGGATTCCGAAGGGTTCAGCACGATGACGCCCTGCTGGATGCGGGTCTTGTCGCTGAGGTCGAGTTCGAGGGGATAGAACATCTAGCTCACCACCTTGGTAGTCGTGGTCGTGTACGTGGTCTTCGGCGAAGCCGTCGCGGCCGTCGCGAACAGCGCTTTCACTCCTGGATGAAGCCCAACCCCACCGCCCCCGGCCCGATGTAGGTGCCGATGACGCACCCCACGATGCTGGGCGGGCGCAGATGGATGCGGCGATCGTCGATCTGCAACAGAAGTTCTTGCAGTTGCTCCATGACCGGCACGTTGAAACCGTGGGACAGGTTGGCATAGACATCGCTGCCGGGTTGAGTGCGCTCCAGCAGACCGTCGCGCATGTAGGCCAGCGCTTGGCGCAGCCCCCGGGCCTTCTTGTAGGCGTCGGCGACCCCGTCCTTGATCTCCAGTACCGGTTTGATGTTGAGCAAGGTGCCCACCAGATGTGACGCCCGCCCGATGCGACCGCCCTTATACAGGTAGTCGAGCGTGGTGGGCAGGAACAGGAAGGTCTTGTGGCTGTGGAAGTACTCGATGTAGGCGTCGAACTCCTCCTGGGGAGTGCCCCGGTCGATGCGCTCCATCAAGCGGTCGACCAGCAGCGCAAAGCCGCCCGTTGCCAGTTGCGAATCCATCACGGTCACCCCGTCGATCTCGGCCGCGGCCATGCGGGCGGTCTCGTAGGTGCCGCTGAAATGCGTGCTCAGATGCACCGAGTACACCCGACTGTATTGCTCGCGCAGACGGGTGTAGAGCTCGGTCCAGATGCCCGGCGCGGGCTGAGAGGTCTTGGGCAACTCAGGCGCCGCCGCCAGCTTCTGGTAGAACTGCCAGGGGCCCAACTCCACCTGGTCGAGGTACGACTCCTCCCCGAAGAACACCGTGAGCGGCACCATGCTGAGGTTCGGGTCACCGGCCAGACTCTCGGGCAGGTCGGCCGTTGAATCAACCACCAAGGCCGTGGTGGAACGATCGATGACCACGCGAGCGACCTCTACTTGTGATTCTGCGGGATGACCGGGATCACCACCACGGGGATATGCGCGTTGCGCAGGATGTACTTGGAGATGGAGCCCACCATGAGCTCGCGCAGCGGGCCCTGCGGCTTGCGAGCGGCGACGGCCAGCGTTGCGTCACGCGATTCCTCCACGAACACCGGCCCCGGCAACCCTTTTACCGCGCGCTTCTCGATCTCAACACCGGGCGCCAGCGCCGATGCCCGTTCAGCGGCCTCGTCGAGCAACTCCTCGGCCCCTTCTCTGAACTCGTCGAACACCTCGCGTTGAGCCACACCACTGCCCAGCATGGATTGGGGGACGTCCCACGCGGCGATCAACCGTAGACGAGCCCTCCGCACGGCGGCTTCCCTGGCTCCAAAATCGATGGATGCCTTGGCTTCCTCGGAGTCGTTGACTAACACAGCGATCGTTTCCATCGCATCCCCTTTGTGGCTCACGCACCAGCACGAGCATACCATCGGGCCCGGCCGTGGCGCGACCACCATCCGTCGACCGCGACGATACCCGGGCCGTCAGAACGAGGCGATGTCCAGAGCGCCCGAGGAAGCGCGCGCTCAGCCCTTGCTGACCGACTGCGCCACCAGGTCGCCCACCGCATTGGTGCCCATGCCCATCTCGTTGGCGGCCATGGACTTCATCCGGCTCACCGCGTGCGCGATCCCCTTCTCCACCAGAGACGCCGCCTGGCGCTCACCTAGATGCTCCAACATCATCTGCACGGCCCCGATGGCCGCCAGGGGGTTGATGGCGTTCTTGCCCGTCCACATAGGGGCCGTCCCTCCAATGGGCTCGAACATACTCACGCCCTCCGGATTGATGTTGCCGCCCGCGGCCACGCCCAAGCCGCCCTGCGTGATGGCGCCCAAGTCGGTGATGATGTCGCCGAACATGTTCTCCACCACCATGACGTCGAACATCTCTGGGCTGGCCACCATGTAGAGGCAGGTGGCATCCACGTGATAGTACTCACGCTTCACGTCGGGATACTCCTGATCACCTATCTCGGCGAAGACCCGGTTCCACAGCTTGTACATGTGGGTGAGCACGTTGGACTTGCCGATGAGGGCCAGGGTGTTGTCGGCGCCCACTCCCCGTGCCTTCCTGCCGTACTTGCGTGTGTAGTCGAAAGCGAAGCGCAGACAGCGCGCCACCTGGTCGTAGGTGTACACCATCTCTTGGATGGCCACCTCGTCCTTGGTGCCCGGCCGGGAGTTCCCGCCCATGCCCGTGTACATGCCCCCGGTGTTCTCGCGCACCACGCAATAGTCGATCTCCTTGGGCCCCTTGCCCTTGATGGGTGTCTCCACCCCGGGGATGAGCCGCACGGGTCGCAGGTTGATGTACTGGTCGAGGGCGAAACGCGCCTTGAGCAGGATGCCCTGCTCCAGGATGCCGGGGGCGACATCCGGGTGACCGATGGCGCCCAGGAAGATGGCGTCGTGCTGCTTGAACTCCTCGATGGCCGCGTCGGGCAGGGTCTCTCCCGTGCGCAGGTAGCGCTCGCCCCCGAAGTCGTAGTGGGTGAGCGAGTAAGCGAAGCCGGCTTGAGCCGCGGCAGCAGCGAGGACCTTCAGACCCTCGGCCACGACCTCCGGACCGGTTCCATCGCCCGGCATGACGGCGATCTTGTAGCTCATGACGTTCCTTTCCTCCGCGCTCGGCGTCCGGCGCGCGGTCTCAAGCGCCGGCGGCGCGCTTCTTCAGGTACGGCAACAGACCGCCCGCCGCCACCAGTTCCTGCATGAAGGGCGGCAGAGGCTGCGCCTGGTAGGTGACCCCCTTGGTCACGTCCACGATCTCGCCGGTGGCGAGGTCGACGGTGAGTTCGTCACCCTCCTTGATACCCTCGGCCGCTTCGGGCGCCACCAGGATGGGAAGGCCGGTATTGAACGAGTTGCGGTAGAAGATGCGGGCGAAGCTCTTGGCGATGACCACCGAGACGCCGGCACCCTTGAGGGCGATGGGCGCATGCTCCCGGCTGGAACCGCAGCCGAAGTTCTCCTGCGCCACCACGATGTCGCCGGGCTCGACCTTGCCCGCGAAGGTGGGGTCGGCGTCCTCCATGACGTGCTGGGCCAACTCTTCAGCCGTCTTCATGTTGAGATAGCGGGCCGGGATGATGAGGTCGGTGTCAACGTCGCGCCCGAAGGTCCAGGCGCGGCCGCGAAGCACGTTCGAAGCCGCCTGGCTCATGACTGCCCCCTTCCCTCAGCCGGCTGCGCCGCCGCGGTGCGGCCCCCGATCTGCTGCGGCGTGGCGATGTGCCCGGCCACGGCGCTGGCGGCGGCCACGTACGGGCCGGCCAGGTAGACCTCGGAGCCGGGATGTCCCATGCGGCCCACGAAGTTGCGGTTGGTGGTGGAGACGGCGCGCTCACCCTCGGCCAGCACGCCCATGTGGCCGCCCAAGCAGGGACCGCAGGTGGGCGCCGAGACCACGGCCTCGGCCTCCACGAACACGTCGAAGAGGCCCTCGTCGTTGGCCTGCTTCCAGATGGCCTGCGTGGCCGGGATGACGATGCAGCGCACGTCCTTGTGCACCTTGCGCCCACGCAGGACCTCGGCGGCTTGGCGCAGGTCTTCGATACGACCGTTGGTACAGCTGCCGATGACCACTTGGTCGATGCGCGTGGAGCTCATCTCGCCCGCGGCCTGCGTGTTCGAGGGCAGGTGTGGCTTGGCCACCATGAGCGGCACCTCGTCGGCCCGCCAGCTGTAGGTCTTCTCATACCAGGCGTCGGCATCGGAAGCGTAATACCGCGGCGGGCGCAGGGTGCGACCTTCAACGTACGCCTTGGTGATGTCATCCGGGGCGATGATGCCGCTCTTACCGCCGGCCTCGATGGCCATGTTGCAGATGGTGAAGCGCGAGTCCATGGACAGGCCGCGTATGGCCGAGCCGGTGAACTCCATGGCCTTGTAGAGGGCTCCATCCACGCCGATCCGGCCGATGGTGAAGAGCACGATGTCTTTGCCGGTCACGTACTCGCCCAGCTGGCCCTCGAAGTCGAAGCGATGCGTCTCTGGCACCCGGAACCAAGCTTCACCGGTGGCCATGGCCCCGGCCAGGTCGGTGGAACCGACGCCGGTGGCGAATGCGCCGAGGGCCCCATAGGTGCAGGTGTGAGAATCGGCGCCCAGTACCACGTCGCCGGGTCCGACCAGACCCTGCTCGGGCAAGAAGGCGTGCTCCACTCCCACCCGGCCCACGTCGTACCAGTGTGTGAGGCCGTGCGTGCGGCTGAACTCGCGCATCTGCTTCACCAAGCCGGCCGACTTGATGTCCTTGTTGGGAGTGAAGTGGTCGGGGATGAGCGCGATGCGCTCGGGGTCGAACACGCTGTCGAACCCGGCCTTCTCGAACTCGTCGATGGCCACGGGAGCCGTGATGTCGTTGCCCAGGCAGAAGTCCACCTTGGCCATGATCAGGTCGCCCGGGGCCACTGAATCTCTGCCGGCCGCCCGGGCCAGTATCTTCTCGGTCATGGTCATAGCCATGCCATGTACCCCCAGTCGTCGCCGTTTGATGAAGCGCGGACCCACATCGTCGCTCGCACCCTCACCATGTGTGTGGGGGCGGATTGCTCATTCTAGTGCACGTCCCTCTGCACTGCCAACCGCGCCGGAGCCGATGCCACAGGACATGCTACCCTGCCCGCCATGGCCGGTTCCCAGCGCACAGACAGGAGGAGGCGCAGCCGCGTGCGGCTGCGCCCGGCACTCACCGTCGTGGCCGCACTCCTGGTCATCGGCGTACTCGTGGCGGTGATCCCCAACCTGGTCATCCCGGCCTCCGCCGGCAAGCACATCGTCACCGACCTCGACGACGCTCCCTCCGCACCCGTGGCCATCGTCCTGGGGGCACGCGTCTATCCCGGAGGCTCGCCCTCGCCCATGCTCACCGACAGGTTGGAGACGGCTATCCGTCTGTACAAGGCGGGCAAGGTGGAGAAGCTCCTGCTGTCGGGGGACCACGGCCGGACCACGTACGACGAGGTGAACGCCATGCTGGCCTACGTTCGAGAGCGCGGGGTGGCCGACGAGGACGCCTTCACCGATCACGCCGGCTTCAGCACCTACGACACCATGTACCGGGCACGCGAGGTCTTCAAGGTGACCTCGGCCCTGGTGGTGACACAGGAGTTCCATCTGGCCCGCGCCGTCTACACGGCCCGCGCCCTGAGCCTCGACGCCGTGGGAGTCGCCGCCGACCTCCGCCCGTACGTCGGCGAGTCACGCCTGGCCGCCCGTGACTGGCTGGCCCGGGTGAAGGCCTTCATCCAACTTCACGTCACCAGACCGGAGCCCCGTTACCTGGGCCCAGCCATCCCCATCGACGGAGACGGGCGCGCCACGCGAGGATAGACGGCTGCGCGCGCGTAGTGTCTACCAGTAGCCCACCGAGCGGACGATCTTCTCCACGTATTTCTTGATGCTGTCGCCGTAGGTGGCGCCCGGAGCCCACTTGCCGCTCAGATCCTGTACCACGCGCACGTTCCCGGGATGTACCTTCCCGTTGGGCTGCACGAAATGGCGAGGATCGCCGGGCTGCGTGATGGGGCCGTCCACCGGTTGCTCGACACGCACGCAGTAGGGGTCGGACATGTGTTCCGGATAGATGTACCAGGCCAGATGCACATACTGGGCGATGACACCCAGTTCGGCGGTCTCGAAGGAGTGCCCCGGGATGCCTCCGGTAGCGCCGATACCGGCCATGTTGTTCTGTTCGGGCGCCACGTCGCCGCCGTATTGGCCGTAGCCGGTCTCATGGATCATCTGAGCCCAGGCCATGTCGGCCCGGATACCGAAGCGCTTGCCGTAGTTCACATACATCTTGGCCAGGGTCTCGAGCGGCACGCTGAACTTGCCGTCGTTGCTGTAGGGGCCGGCGCGGAACATCTTCACCAGATCGGTGGAATCACCCAAGAAGCGGCCGTTCAACGCGTCGGGGTCGGTGCCCATGATGTTGAACAGTACGGCCGCTGCCTGCCCGCGAGTGGCTTTCGACCACGGCGACATGGACTTGAGCGTCTTACCCGGCGGCGCCAACTCGCGAAGGAGCCCGTTGTACTGCGCCACTCGGGCGATGATGCCGTGCACCGGGTCGAAATTGCCCCAGGCCGACTTGTAGCTCGCGGGCGGCACCACCAGCGAGCCATAGCTGGCACGGGTGGCCATGGTGATGAGCTGAGCCAGAGTCACTGCATCATGCGGCTTGAAGATGGGCTTGCCGTCGGCCCGCACGTAGCCGGTGACGATCTTCTCCCGTTCGGCGGCCGCGATGTAGTTGTCCGGGAAGAAGGAACCAGCCCCACTCTTCTCCACATCGACGAAGCGCGACACGTCCTCCTCACCCACCGCGACACGCATGGACTCGATGGCCATTTTGACGAACTGCTGACGGGTGACGGGTTGATCGGGACGGAACGTCCCGTCGTTGAACCCTTGGATGATCTTGAGTTGCGCCATGGTCTCGATCTGCACGTGATAGGGATGCGTGGCCGGCACATCCGCGAAACCCGCCGTCTGTGCCTGAGCCGGAGACGGTGAGAGCAGGAGCGCGGCCGACGCCGCGACGACGAGGGCCAGAAAGCCCAGTGACCGGGTGCATCTGAGTCTCATGTGAGCGAAGGATATCGGCATGACTCCCCCTTGCTTCCAGTGTCTTCCAGCGCATATGAAGTCCACGAGCGTGCTGCGCCTACGATGGGCCCATGGTCCGAGCTGTCCCGTGGTCCGAAGTGTCCGTGTCGGTCTTTATAATTTCCCCACCGGGGCCGACAGCCCTGCAATCCATAGCGGAGGGAGCCGTAAAGGTGACGACCCACCATCGCCCAGGCCGGCGCATCGAAGCGCTCACGTTCGACTTCTGGAACACCCTCTACTCCGCCGACGGTGGCTTGGACGAGGTGCGGCCGCTCAGGCGCGAGGCACTCCGCAGCCTCCTCGCCACCCAGGACCTGTGTGTGGACGACGACACCTTGGACCGGGCCTACCGCGAGAGCTTCGACGCCTATATGGCCGCATGGCAGGCCGGGGTCCATTTCGGAGCCCACGAACAGGTGCGGTTCATGCTGGGTCACTTCCAGGTGCCGCTCCACCATGTGGACGAAGCGAGCATGGCTAGGACGGCGCGCGCCATCGAAGACGCCTCACTGGCCGCTCCGCTCCGCCTGCTGCCCGGCGCGGCGGAGACCATCCCCCATCTCGCCGCCGCGGGTTACCGCCTGGGACTCATCTCCGACACCAGCCTCACCCCTGGACGCATCTTGGTGCGGTTCCTCGAGCGGGACGGTCTATTGGGCTGCTTCGGGGCGCTCACTTTCTCCGATGTCACCGGCTACACCAAACCCGACCGGCGCATGTTCGAGCAGACACTCGCCGCCATCGATGCACAGCCCGATGAGGCCGCGCACGTGGGCGACACGCCGCGCACCGACATCGCGGGCGCGCAGGCGCTGGGGATGCTGGCCATCCGCTTCGCCGCAGCCGCGGACCACCTCGAACCGCCGGAAGCCGACTACGTCGTAGACCACCATGCTCAGATACCGGCGCTTCTCGCCTCCCTGAGCTGAGATCAGTGAGGTCCCGTCCGGCCTAACGCTCGTACGCCCCGGAGGGGCCGGAGGGCCCGGAGACTGGTCCCTGCGTGTCGTACATCACGCGGCTCCAACGAAGACCGGCGGGCACGTCGGAGGCGGCCAGCCTCCGCGCCACCTTCTCGCGCACCTGCACGGCCAACGTCCAGGCATCGCCCTCGCTGGCCGTCCACGCCATCAGGCGCACGGTGAGGCCCAGGTCGTCGGCCGCCACCACCTGCACCGTCGGCGCCGGATCGGCCAAGAACAACGGGTGAGCCCGGGCTTCTTCCAACAGCATCTCGCGGACGGCATCGATGTCGGCGCTGTAGTCGAGGCGTAGAAGCACCTGGGCCGGCATGCGCGGATCGACCAAGGTGTAGTTGCGGACGGCCTGGTCGGAGAGCAACTTGTTGGGGATCACCAGCCGCCGGTTGTCCCATGTCCGGATGTGCGTGTAAAAGAGCCCGATGGACTCCACCGACCCGTACTCGCCCTCGATGCGCACGTTGTCGCCCAGACGGATGGGCTGGGAGAAGGCGATGATCACCCCAGCCACGAGGTTGGCCATGGTGGTCTGGGCCGCGAACCCGATGGCGATACCGATGACCCCGGCTGACGCGAACATGCCCACGGCCACTCTCTTGAGCGCCGAGACATCCATGATCCAGAACACCAGACCTACGGCCAGGAAGAACAGCACCACCGCCGACAACCGCTGGATCATGCGCATGCGCGTCTCGGCCCCGGGGTCGTTGCGGGCGAGGTCCCGACGGCGGGAGAAGCGGTCGATGGCGTGCTTGAGCCCTCGATAGATGAGCCAGGCGGCCACCAACACCAGGATGGAGACCCCGGCGTCGATGAAGTGCTTCTGGTTGGCTTCCCAGAACGTCATGATCGCAGCCACTATAGCGCGGCAGCGGGCGGCGTCCCAGCGGGCCCGTCCCCCTTGCAGTACCATGAGATGGTCGATCACCTCGTAGCGACAGGAGGTCGCCGTGAACGTGCTCGTCTCCGGTGCCACGGGCTTCGTCGGCGGCACCATCACCCGGCATCTCCTCGCCGCCGGATACTCGGTACGCGCACTCAGCCGCTCGATCGAGAGAGCCCGGACGAAGTTCGCAGCCACCGCCGAATGCCACGCCGCCTTGACGGAGGGGCGCCTCACCTTCGTGTCGGGCGACGTCACGCGGCCGGAGACCCTCAGGGCGGCCGTGCGGGGCGTACAGGCCGTGGTGCAGGCCGCCCAGTTCACGGGTGCGCCGGTCGAAGACCCGGCGCGCGGCCTCACCTATATGGACGTCGACCGTAACGGTACCCTCAACCTGCTCGGGGCCATCGCCGAGGTGTACGGCAGAGTGACAGCCGGACCGACCATGGCCCGCTTCGCGGGCGACAGTCCACGCTTTCTCTACGTGAGCGGTATCACCGTCTCAGCACAGCCCCGGACCACTTGGGACCGAGCCAAGTGGCAGGCGGAGGAAGCCATCAAGAGTAGCGGCCTCGAGTGGACCATCGTCAGGGCGTGCTGGATGTATGGACCGAACGACACGGCACTCAACCGCATCCTGGGCTATTCCGACTATCTGCCGTTCGTCCCCATCTTCGGCGACGGCCAGGGACTCCTCACCCCACTCTACGTGGAGGACATGGGGCGACTGTTCGTGGCGTGCTTGGGGGCTCCGGCGGAGACCAGCGACATCACCCTCGGTGTCGGCGGCCCCGACCAGGTGACACTCGACACGTTCCTCGGGGTGGCTCTCGCCATGATGGGGAGGAAGCGACCCGTTCTGCACATCCCCAAAGGACTGGGCAAGGTACAAGGCACCCTGATGCAGCGTCTGCCGGGAAGACCTCTATCTCCCGACGCTGTCGACTTCGTCAGTCAGGCTGGATACATCACCGAGGAAGACCGGCGCGTGCTGACCGGGCGTCTGCCCGGATTCAAGACCACACCGCTACGAGAGGGGCTCAGCTACCTACGATCGGAGAAGGCTCACCCGGAGCCTTAGTGCAGGCCTCAACCGCCGCCGCCGCCTCCGCCACCGCTTGAGCCTCTGCGGGCGAACAGCAGCACCAGTACGATCACTACGACCACGATGATGATTATCTCTGTGGCTGAATCCACACTATCCTCCGGCTATACCTGAGCGGGTATCATACCATGCTGCTCAGACGCTCTCGAACAGGGCGGTCGACAGGTAGCGCTCACCTGCATCCGGGAGCAACACCACGATGGTCTCCCCCGGGAACTCTCCAGAATGTGCAAGACGGCAGGCGGCCACCACCGCGGCTCCACACGAGATGCCGGCCAGGATGCCTTCCTCGCGGGCCAGACGACGGGCCATCTCGAGCGCCTCACCGTCCTCCACCCGTTCGACGCGGTCGACCAGCGACAGGTCGAGGTTGCCCGGGATGAAGCCCGCGCCGATGCCCTGTATGGCGTGCGAGCCGGGCTTGAGGGGCTCACCGGCCAGCTTCTGCGTGATCACCGGACTCGAGGCCGGCTCCACAGCCACCGAGTACAACGCCCGTCCGCGAATCCGCTCGAAGTACCGCGACACCCCTGTGAGGGTCCCCCCGGTGCCCACGCCGGCCACGAAGACCTGCACGTTGCCGTTGGTGTCGGCCCAGATCTCGGGACCCGTTGTCTTCTCGTGGGCCGCCGGATTGGCCGGGTTGTTGAACTGCTGAGGCAGGTAGTAACGCTCGGGGTCTTCAGCGACCATGGCCTCCGCCCGGGCCACCGCTCCCCTCATGCCTTCGGCACCCGGCGTGAGCACGATCTCGGCCCCCAGGAAGGCCAGCACTTTGCGCCGCTCGATGCTCATGGTCTCGGGCATGGTGAGTGTCAGGCGATACCCACGCGCCGCGCACACGAAGGCCAGGGCGATGCCTGTGTTGCCGCTGGTGGGCTCCACGATGCGGGTATGAGGCTTGATGAGCCCTTTCTGCTCCGCCTCCCAGATCATCGATGCTCCCACACGGTCCTTCACCGAGTACGCAGGGTTGCGGCCCTCGACCTTGGCCAGCACGTGGGAGTCGGTCTTGCCGATCACCTTCCTCAGACGAACCAGAGGCGTACGCCCGATGGAAAGGGAATTGTCCTGGAAGATCTCGCCCATCACGTGCTCCTCTCTGTGATCGTGTGGCCGCCTGCCGTCACTCACGCCCGGGCGGACGGCTCCTGAGAGACCGACAGCGCCTGGGCGAGGTCTGCGATGATGTCCTGCACGTCTTCTATACCCACCGAGAGCCGGATGAGTCCTGGGGTGACCCCGGCCGCCAGCTGTTCATGGGAAGTGAGTTGCTGGTGCGTGGTGCTGGCCGGGTGGATGACGAGCGTCTTCGCATCGAGGATGTTGGCCACATGCGAAGCTAATCTGGTCGACTCGATGAACTTCTTGCCCGCTTCCAGGCCGCCCTTCACCTCGAAGGCCATGAGAGCCCCCGGACCCAGTGGGAAGAAGCGCGCAGCGCGCTCGTGGTCGGGGTGTCCGGGCAGACCCGCGAAATCCACCGACTCCACCGCTGGATGGCCGTCCAAGAAGCGTGCCACCTCCTGCGCGTTGGCCGCGTGGGCCCGGGCCCGCAGAGGCAGCGTCTCCAAGCCCTGGATGAAGAGCCAGGAGTTGAACGGCGACAGGGCGGCACCCAGATCGCGCAGCATGCCGGTGCGTATCTTGAGCAGGTAGGCCAGTCCCGGCGCAACCGCCTTCTCGTGGTTGCCGAACGCCTCCCAGAAATCGACCCCGTGATAGGCGGGATCGGGCTCGGTGAGTTCCGGATACCGGCCGGTCGCAGCCCAATCGAAGTCACCCTTGTCCACGATGGCCCCGCCGATGGAGGTGCCGTGCCCGCCGATCATCTTGGTGAGCGAATAGACCACGATGTCGGCGCCGTACGCGAAGGGATCGAAGAGCGGCGGCGGCGTGACGGTGTTGTCCACGATCAGCGGCAGACCGTGCCGATGGGCCACCTCGGCGATGGCGGGCAGGTCGTCCACGTTGCCCTTCGGATTGCCGATGGTCTCGGTGTAGAGCAGGCGGGTGTCGTCGTCGATGGCCGCCGCGAAGTTCTCAGGCCGACTGGAATCGACGAAACGGGCCTCGATGCCGAAGCGTTTGAGCGGATAGGTGAACTGCGTGTAGGTGCCGCCGTAGAGCTTGTCGCCGGTGACGAAGTTCTGCCCGGCGGAGGTGATGCCGGCCACCGCGTAGAAGATGGCTGCCATGCCCGAGGCGACCGCGAGAGCGCCGGAGGCACCATGGATGGCAGCCAAGCGCTTCTCGAGCACCTCGGTGGTGGGGTTCATGAGCCGCGTGTAGATGTTGCCGAACTGCTCCAGGGCGAAGAGTCCGGCAGCATGCTCGGTGTCGCGGAAGCAGTAGCTGGAGGTCTGATAAAGAGGGACGGCGCGGGACAGCGTGTCCTGATCGGGAGTCTGACCGGCATGAAGTGCCAGCGTCTCCAGGCTGTACGAGGTGGGCTCAGGATCCTGGTTCATGGCGAGGCCTTTCTCATTCGCGCGAGTGGGTTTCAGCCGGCGAGACGGCCCAGCAGGGCCGGCAGGCCCGTGAGGTCGGCGAGGACGTGGTCGGGCAGCACACCCTCCGGCGCCGTCCCTGCCGGAAGGTCGTACCCCGCTCCGGTAGACTGCCCCTCCTTGGGTGCCGACAGCCCGTAGAGCTCACCTGCGGTCGTCACCCCGGTGAGCACCAACACGGTGATCATGCCCGCCGCTTTGCCCATGACGATGTCGGTGGACAATCTGTCGCCCACGAACACCGTCTCGGCGGCGGAGATGCCGGTGGTGGAGGCCAGCACTTCGGCGAGGGCGAGGCTCGGCTTGCCCATGAGGATGGGCTCTCTCTCAGCCGCGGTCGCCACGGCGGCCACGATGCATCCCGCGCCCGGTACCTCGCCCTCGCAGGTGGGGAAGGTGGCGTCGCGGTTCGTGGCTACGAAGAGCGCCCCGGCGCGGACGGCCTTCTGGGCCGCCGCCAGGATGGCGAAGTCGATGGCCCGGTCCATGCCCACCACCACCGCCGCCGCCGGCACCGGCCCGGCCGGCGGGTTGCCCGCGTGATATGCGTTCAGACCTGCGTCGGTGAGTTCTTCCACCAAGCCGCTCTCCCCCACCACAAGGATGGGGGCGCCCGCCGGCAGGCGGGCGCCCAGCCAGCGCGCGGTGACGAACCCCGACGTCAGCACCCGGTCGACGCCGGCCGGGAGGCCCGAACGCAACAGACGTTCCGACACGGTGCGTCTGTGGGCGGTGGAGTTGTTGGACACATAGCGCAGCTCGAGCCCCCGCCCCACCACATGCTGCAGGGCGGCCCGCACCCCGGGCAGGATCTCGTCTCCCCGCCAGATGACCCCGTCCAGGTCGAAGGCCACCAGGCGCGGGGACACACGTACCCCAGCCGCCGCCGCGGCCTGCTCGGCTGCGCTGACGCCCGTCCCGGTCTCCATGGTGCTCATACCAACCCCAATCCGTGCATGACGCGTCCCATCCCTTTGAACTCGAGGTCGATGGCGGCTGAAGGACACACCTCATGGCAGCAATAACAGCGGATGCAGCGCGTATCGTCCACATGCGCCACTTTCTCCCCCATGCTCATGGCGTCCGTGGGGCAGGCGCGCTCGCAGGCGCGACAGAGCGTGCATCGCCCTTCCTTGGGGCGGGGCATGGGAGTGAACCCCCCGCGCAAGATGGGAGTGATGGCGTTGTCCAGGAAGCGGGAGTGCGTCAGACCCAGATCACGCGACCGCCTCGAGGGAAGTGCGAAATCGTCCACCCGCAACTCAGCGACGGGCACCCCCAAGGTGTCGATGTCGGCCGCCCGCCCGCTCCATCTGCCCTGTGTGCGGGCCACGGCCAGCGTGGGCACGGCCGCGGTATCGATGCCGGCGATGCGGCAGCAGGCCACATCCACAGCCAAGGGATCGGCTCCCGCCACCATGACGCCCAGATGGCGCGGCGTCCCTCCCGCCCCCGGCCCCATGCCCTCCATGGCCAGGATACCGTCGATGACGCTCAGCCGGGGCCGCACCAGGTCGGCCACATCGAGCAGCATACCGGCGAAGCGCTCCGGCTCGCGCAGCTTCCCGTGATAACCGGGCTTGTTGAGACCCGGGACCACCCCGAAGAGGTTCTTGGTGGCGCCGGTGAAGGTCATGAAGGTGTGGGTCTTCAGCTTGCCCACGTTGATGATGCCATCGGCCTGAAGGATGTGGCTGAGCACGTCCAACCGTCGTATCACCCGGCCCTCGGACAACGAGACCGTCTCCCAGGTCATGTCCAGGCTGAGTTCGAAGCCGTAGCGCTCGGCGGCGTCGCGCAGGCCGGTCTTGCGGTAGACACGCTCGATGACCGGCTTCACATGCACGATGCCCGACCCGGGGCTCTCCACCACCAGCGGAGTCGCTCCGGCCTCACGCACCTCCACGGCCACCGCAGCCACTACCAGAGGATGGGTGGTGATGGCCTGCTCGGGCCTGCCGGCGAAGAGGAGGTTGGGCTTGAGCGCGATGCGCTCGCCCGGGCGCACAAAGGCGCTCATCCCCCCGAGTGGAGCAAGAACCTGCCTGAGCGCCGCCTGCACCTGACCGAACTCATAGGTGGCGCAACGCGCCGCCACTACCGGCGCGTGAGTCGTCCCGGTCCGGGCTTCCCCAGGATGCGGTCGCTTCTCCATGTCCCTCCGTCGCGTCTGACGCTCTCTCAAGGCTGCTATTCTATCGGCACTGGGGCTGGCCCGCCCATCGCCGGCCGCCTTCATCGCGCAAAGGAGGTCGACTCTATGGCTGCCATGGCCTTCACGTCCACCCTTCTGGAGAAGATCATGCGGAGCAGCGACACCTGCAGCTACCGCTTCACCCGACCAGACGACTACACTTTCACGGCAGGCCAGTGGTACACCATCACCGTCCCATCCGACAAAGGACCGCTGGACCACCACTTCAGCCATGCCGATTCTCCCACCGAGTCGCATGTGGAACTCACCACCCGGCTCACCGGCTCCGACTTCAAGAACGCGCTCGATGCCCTGCCGCTGGGCAGCGAGGTTCAGATCGAGGGACCTTTCGGCCGCTTCGTGTTCGACTACCAGGCTCCCCGCATCGCCTTCCTCACCGGGGGTATCGGCATCACGCCGGTGCGGAGCATGCTGCGCTATCTGGTCGACACCCAGGGCGAAGGCCGCGTGGACGGACAAGAACTGGTGATGTTTTACGGCAGCATGACTGAGGACGGCATCGTCTACGGGGAGGAGTTGGACGAGTTCGAGGCGCGCATCCCCCGTTTCCGGGTCGTCCACGTCATCACCAACCCCACTGAGGCCTGGAAGGGACACAGCGGGTTCATCGTCCCCGAGACGGTGCAGGCCGAACTGGCCGCGCCCACGGACTGGGTGTACTACGTGGTCGGACCGCCGCCCATGATCACCGCCATGAGATCGGTCATGGAGCGACTAGCCGTCCCCAAAGAACAGACCGTCATCGAGAGCTTCGCCGGATACGAATCCTAGCTCGGCTGTCGCGACATATCACGGGGGCGGGCGTGACTGAGGTGTGCGAAGGGCCGGGTGCGGCCCTGTTCGCCGGCGGGGGTGCGTGGCAGATCCCCCCGGGACTTGCCGCGGCGTCGGGCCATCCGCGCCCGTCCCTGCTACTGCGGGATCCCTCCAGGATCCTCGCCGCCTGGACCAGCGACCAGATCCACGAAGTGCTCCAGGCTGTGGCGGAAGCGCAGGTCCAGGGTCACTACGTGGCCGGCTATCTGGCCTACGAGGCCGGCGGGGCCTTCGGTCTGCCGATCCACGACGTCACCGCCGCTGCGACCCATGCGGTAGCCGGCAGCGAGGGTCCGCCTCCGACCAGGATCGACCCCACCGACGTCCCCTTGGCCTGGATGGCCGTCTACCCACCCGCCCACGTGTGCGCGCTGCCGCCTGGGGACGTCCACATGGAAGATGGGATGAGCGGCGCGCCCGCAGCGCCGGAACTGAACGTCACCTACGACGAGTACGTCCGCGGCATCAGCGCAGTGCGCGAGTACATCGCGGCCGGTGACACCTACCAGGTGAACTACACCGTCCGGGCCCGCTTCCGACTTGACGAACGCCCCCTGCGCTACTTCCTGGCCCGCAGCGCGGCACATCCGGTGCCGTACGGGGCCTATCTCGATCTGGGCCATACGCAGATACTCAGTCATTCACCTGAGCTCTTCCTGCGACGATACGGCAGGACACTGGAGAGCAGGCCAATGAAAGGCACGCGCCCGCGAGGAGCCGGAGCGGCCGATGATATCGCGCTCGCCTACGAGCTCATCGGCTCTCAGAAGGACCGCGCCGAGGACCTCATGATCGTCGACATGGTCCGCAACGACATCGGTCGTATATGCCGGCCGGGCAGCGTGCGGGTGCCCGCTCTCTTCACCGTGGAGCCCTATGGCACGGTCTGGCAGATGTCCAGCACCGTCCAGGGGCGCTTACCTACACACATCGCGCTCCCCAAGATCATGGCCGCCACGTTCCCGGGCGCCTCCATCACCGGGGCGCCCAAACACCACACCATGGAGATCATCCGCGAACTGGAGAAAGAACCGCGCGGCGTCTACAC
Source organism: Thermoleophilia bacterium (assembly GCA_040772905.1). Lineage (GTDB taxonomy): Bacteria > Actinomycetota > Thermoleophilia > RBG-16-64-13 > RBG-16-64-13 > JAXGXJ01. Next base: position 50,885 of record JAXGXJ010000006.1, read on the forward strand.
CGGGTGCCTGGGCCTGTTCCTGCCCGGCGGCGACTTCACCTGCAACCTCTGCATCCGCACCATAGTCCACCGAGGCGGCAGCTGCTTGCTGGGGGTGGGGTCGGGCGTGGTCTGGGATTCCGATGCAGAGGAGGAGTATGAGGAGACCCTCACCAAGGCCTCGTTCGCGTTCCCGTCCTCGGCCCCGGGCGGCGCAGTGGGCGGAACCTCGGTCAGGCGGCCCGCCCCGGCTGCGACGCGCCGGCCGGGGGAGCCACACCTGGCGCTGCTGGAGACGATGCTTCTGGACGCGCCCGCGCCCCCGGCGCGCGGCGCGGTGAGTGAAGGACCGCACGCTTCGGGTCTCGCCTCGCTGTCGAGTTTGACGCGGTATCGCCATCTCGAAGACCATCTGGCCAGGATGCGGGCCTCGGCCGAACAACTGGCTCATCCGTTCCCGGAGGACGAGGTACGGAAGGCTCTCGTCGCGCTTGCGACGCGTACGTCCGGCAGCGTCGTGGTCCGGTTGACCGTCGCCCCTGACGGCGCCGTGGAGACGCTCACCCGGCCCCGGCCGGCGGACCCCGTCCAACCTGTGACGGTCGCGGTCTCGCCCTTCCGCACCGACCCGGACGACGTCCTCCTGCGGCACAAGACCACCGTGCGACCTCTCTACGACCGCGAGCACCGGCGCGTGCAGCCGTCGGGCCATTTCGACGCGCTCTTCCTCAACAGGCTCGATCAAGTGACGGAGGGGGCCATCACCAACCTGGCCGCGCGCTTCGGCGAGCGTTGGGTCACCCCGCCTTTGCAGGACGGCCTGCTGCCCGGCATCTGGCGGGCCCACTTCATGCACGCCCACGCCTGCGCGGAACGGAGCCTCACCCTGGACGACCTGGCCGCTGCCGACGAGGTGGTCATGGGCAACTCCGTGCGCGGCACGGTGCGCGTCGGCACCATAGTCCTCGACGCGCTCGAGGGTTTATTGGGCTAGCTTAGACCTCAGCACGCGCGGCAGCAGCCCCCCGTGCAGGAAGTACTCCACGTCCACCCGCGAATCCAACCGAGCGACACAGGCCAGAACGGTCTCCTGGCCATCAGCACGTCGGATACGGACCGTCACCCTCGCTCCGGGGACCGACTCGCCGGCCAGTCCCTGCACATCCACCGTCTCGGTGCCGTCGAGGCCGAGATCGGCCACGCTCGTGCCCGCCTCGAGTTCCAGCGGCAGCACCCCCATGCCCACCAGGTTACTGCGATGGATGCGCTCGAAGCTCTCGGCGATGACCGCCCGCACCCCCAAGAGAGCGGTGCCCTTCGCCGCCCAATCGCGGGAGCTGCCGGTGCCGTACTCCTTGCCTGCGAACACCACCAGGGGCACCTGCTCCTGCTTGTAGCGCATGGCGGCGTCGTAGATGGTAAGCAGTGCACCCGAGGGCTGATGTGTGGTCCAGCCGCCCTCGCGTCCGCCGGCCAGCGCGTTCCGCAGCCGGACGTTGGCGAAGGTGCCACGCAGCAACACCTGATGGTTGCCGCGACGCGACCCATAGGTGTTGAAGTCGCAGGGCGGCACGCCATGATTGTAGAGATACCGACCCGCCGGGCTTTCCACGGCGATACTCCCCGCCGGGGAGATGTGGTCGGTGGTCACCGAGTCTCCCAGCACTGCCAACACGCGTGCGCCGGAGATGTCGGCCGGCGCAGGGGGTGTCTCGGTGAAGTCGTCGAAGTACGGAGGCTCCTGCACGTAGGTGGAATCGCGGTCCCAGGCGAAGAGCGCCCCCTCGGGCACCGGCATGAGCCGCCAGGCTTCGCTGCCTTCCAGCGCCACGCGGTACTCCTCGTGGAACACCTCGGGCTGCAGAGCGGTCTCGGTCAGTGCGGCGACCTCTTCGGCCGAAGGCCAGATGTCCTGCAGGAAGACAGGACGGCCGTCGGCCCTCACGCCCAGCGGCTCGCTGGTGAGATCGATATCGACCGTGCCCGCCAGTGCGTAGGCCACCACCAACGGCGGCGAGGCCAGATAGTTGGCACGCACCAGGGGATGGATGCGGGCCTCGAAGTTGCGGTTGCCACTCAGCACCGCGGCCGCCACCAAGTGGTCTTCCACCACGGCGCGAGCGATGTCGTCGGGCAGAGGTCCGCTGTTGCCTATGCAGGTGGCACAGCCGTAACCCACATCGGCGAAGCCCAGCTCCTCCAGAGGCTCACGAAGACCGGCGGCGGCCAGATAGCCTGTGACCGCCCGCGATCCCGGCGCCAGACTGGTGCGCACCCAGCGGGGCGGCTTGAGGCCCAGGGCCGCGGCGTTGCGGGCCAGCAGCCCGGCGGCCAGCATGAGCGCCGGGTTGGAGGTGTTGGTGCAGCTGGTGATGGAGGCGATGACCACATGGCCGTCGGCCAGTCTCTCCCGTTTGCCCTCGATCTCCACTTTGGCCTGCAGCGGTTCCGGTCGGCCTTGGCCCAGGGCGGGCAGGGCGGCCCTGAAGCCCTCTTTGAGATCCTTCACCTGCACCCGCTCCTGGGGACGCCGCGGGCCGGCCAAGCTGGGCGTCACCTCGTCCAGCCGCAATTCCACCACCCAGGAGTAGTCGGGGTCGGGCGAGCCCGGTTCCCTCCACAGCCCCTGCGCGCGCGCATACTCCTCCACCCGCATACAGAGCTCTTCCGGGCGCCCGGTCTGCCGTAGATAGCGCACCGTCTCACCGTCCACGGGGAAGTAGCCGCAGGTGGCACCGTACTCGGGAGCCATGTTGGCCACCGTCGCCCGGTCGGGAAGACTGAGCGTCTCCGCGCCCGGCCCGAAGTATTCGACGAACCGCCCCACCACGCCCACAGCCCGCAAGAGTTCGGTGATGGTGAGGATGAGATCTGTGGCAGTGGACCCTGCGGGCAGAGTACCGTCCAGTCGTACCCCCACCACCTGAGGCACGAGCATGAAGTAGGGCTCACCCAGCATGACACCCTCAGCCTCGATGCCACCCACGCCCCAGCCCAACACGCCCAGGCCATTGATCATGGTGGTGTGCGAATCGGTGCCGATGACGGTGTCGGGATATGCCCAGCGGGCTCCGGCGTCCGCAGCGGGCCCGGCGGCCGCCGCATCGTCGCCGGCCGCCCCATCCTGCCTCACCACGTCGGCCAAGAACTCCAAGTTCACCTGATGACAGATACCTGTGCCAGGAGGCATCACCCGCAGGTTGTGGAACTCGCCTTGCGCCCAACGCAGCAGCGCGTAGCGTTCGGCATTCCGTTCCATCTCCAGGGCCATGTTGAGGCTGCACGCGTCGGCGACCGCACAGCAGTCGACCTGTACCGAATGGTCGATGACCAAGTCCACCGGCACCAAGGGATCGATGACCGTCGGATCGCCACCCGCCCGGCTGACGGCGGAACGCAGCGCCGCCAGATCGACCACGCAGGGCACGCCGGTGAAATCCTGCAGCAGCACTCGGGCCGGCATGAAAGCGAACTCGGGCCGTTGGGCCGACATCGGGTCCCAATCGAGCAGCGCCAAGACATCGCTCTCCTCCACCACCCCACGTCCACAGTGTCGCAGGCCGTTCTCCAGCAACACTCGGATGGTATAGGGCAGTCGGGCGAGGTCGCGCCCGGTGGCGCGGCTCAGCTCGGGCAGCGACGCGACCAGGTGCGGCTTCCCAGCCAGACCGATCGTCCGCCAGGCCCCGAAGGGACCCCGTCCACCGTTCTCGCTCATGGCCACCACACCTTTCTGTCGGTTCAGAGGGTCAGAGATAGACTCTGTCGCTGCGGGCTCCGCCCGCTTCCCGGTTCGTGGCTACGTTGTTGAGAGCACGCACGTAGGCTTTCGCCGAAGCCTCCAAGACGTCGATGGAGACGGCTTGGCCCGCGTAACGCTTGCCGTCCACTTCCACGACCACGCGTACCTCTCCCAGAGAGTCCTTGCCCGAGGTGATGGAGCGCACCTGATAGTCCATGAGCTTGCCGCGTACGCCCACGGCATCGTCGATGGCGCGGAAGATGGACTCCACTGAACCGCCCGAGAAGGCCTTGCCGGCCAGGGGTTCGTCCTTCTTCTTCACTCCCACCTGGCAGGACGGGATGATGTCGGTACCGGCCGATATGTAGAAGTGCTTCAGCGAGTACATGTCCTGCCGCTCGCGCATCTCTTCGCCCACCAAGGCCTCGAGATCGGCGGTGGTCACCACCTTCTTCTTGTCGGCGATCACCTTGAAGCGGCGGAAGGCCTCGTCCAGGTCCTCGCCGTCCAGATGGATGCCCACCTCGGCCAGATGCGTGCGCAGCGCGTGCCGCCCCGAGTGCTTGCCCAGGACGATGTCGGAGTCGAGCAGGCCGATATCCTTGGCTTTCATGATCTCGTAGGTGGACCGCTCTTTCAGCACGCCGTCCTGGTGGATGCCCGACTCGTGCGCGAAGGCGTTCTTACCCACGATGGCCTTGTTGGCCTGCACCACGTGCCCGGTGAAGCTGGAGATCATGCGACTGGCGCGGGCGATCTCGGTGGTGACGATGTTGCAGGGGCGCTGCAACACGTCCCGGCGGGTGACCAGGGCCATGGCGATCTCTTCCAGCGCGGCATTGCCGGCCCGCTCGCCCAATCCGTTGATGGCCACTTCCACCTGTGTGGCGCCTCGCTCAACGGCGGCAAGCGAGTTCGCCGTGGCCACGCCCAGGTCGTTGTGACAGTGCACGCTCAGGACCACCTTGCCCAGACTGGGTACCTTCTCATACAACTGGTCCATGAGGGCGGCGTACTCGGTGGGCAGGCTATAACCCACGGTATCGGGGACGTTGACGGTGGTGGCCCCGGCCTGGATGGCGGTCTCGAGCACCTGGGCCAAGAAGTCCACGTCGGAGCGGGTGGCATCCATGGCACTGAACTCCACGTCGCCGGGGCAAAGCGCAGCCGACAACTCCACCATCTCGCGGGTGAGGGCGATGACCTCCTCGTGGCTGGCATGCATCTGATGCTGCAGATGTATGTCGGAGGTCGACACGAAGGTGTGGATGCGCGGATGCTCCGCGTCCTTGATCGCTTCCCAACAGGTGCGGATGTCGCTCTCCGTACAACGAGCCAGCCCACAGATGACGGCGCCCTTGACCTGGCGAGCGATGGCCTGCACAGCGTCGAAATCGCCAGGGCTGCTGGCCGGGAACCCGGCTTCTATGACGTCGACGCCCAGACGGACCAGTTGGTGCGCGACCTCCAACTTCTCGGAGGGGTTCAGACTGCTCCCGGGAGACTGCTCTCCATCACGAAGCGTGGTATCGAAGAAGATGACCGGTACGCCGATATTGCGACGCCCTGGGGCGGTATCCATGATCGTGTGACCTCCTGTTGCTCGACCGTTGCTGACTGCTGATATGCCGGTAGCGCCGGCTGCGCGAGTATCTCCCCCTAGCGGGGGAGCAGCAGGAGGAGGTCGAGAACGAGAGCAAGGCGCGCCGGCTCGGAGTGTGAGACCATCCGAGCCCGGTCGGTCCCGACCGACCACTCACGTGCCTGAGAACCTGTTCTGCTCTCCATGCAGGACAGTTTAGTGGACGCCAGGACGCCCTGCAAGACGAGGGACCAGTCACCGGATTACAACCTCACGCTTGCCCCCGTCCCGCCGCGGCGCTAGACTCGGCGGCAGTCATGGCAGCCGCTTGGGTGCCGTGTGCAGCCCGGATCAAGGAGGCCTTCCGTGCCCAAGGAGTTCCCCCGCTTCATCGCCGCCGCCGTGCAGACGGCACCCGAATACCGCGACAAGCCCGAGTACTTCGATTCCGTGGCCACGCTGCAGAACGCGGTGGCGCGCATCAGAGAAGCGGCCGCCAACGGGGCCAAGCTGGTGGTGTTCCCCGAACTCCACCTCCCCGGCTACTGCCACTTCGCCATCGACCTCACCAAAGGGCCTGAGTACACGGGCATCTGGGCGGAGTACTTACGTCACAGCATCGAGGTGCCCAGCGAGGAGACCGAGATACTCTGCCGTGCCGCCCGCCAAGCCAAGGTGGACCTGGTGGTGGGCATAAACGAGCGCGACCGCAAGTACGGCGGGCGCATGTACAACGCGGCCCTCTTCATCAACAGCCGGGGCGACATCGTGGGTACCCATCGCAAGATCAACATCACCGTCCAGGAGTTGATGGTCCACACCCGCGGCGACGGCGGCGACAACCTGTCCGTGCGCGAGATGGGCTTCGGCAGCGCCAGTTGCCTCATCTGCGGCGAACACGACCAGCCGCTGCTCAAGCAGAACTACATCGTGCAGGGGACGAAAGTGAACGCCTCCCTGTGGCCCGGCTCCTGCGGCGGAGCGGAGGAACTCCCCTGGGTGGCGCCGGCCATGACGACAGCCATGGCGGTGTCGGGCGCGTGTTGGTGTGTGATGGCCTCCAACTACATCCCGCCCGAGAAGCGCCCCGTTGATTTCTACCCCAACACCGACTTCTACCAAAGCTACGGCGGCAGCGCCATCATCAATCCCTTCGGGGAGATCGTGGCTGGGCCTGTGCGCGACGAGGAGACCGTCGTCTATGGCGAGATCGACCTCAAGGTGAACGAGATGGCGCGGGGCATCATCAACATCACCGGCCTATACAGCCGCTGGGACATCCTCAGCCTACTGGTGCGGCAGAACGCCTACGAGCCCATCGTGCCCATGGAGGCGCTGAGCCCGGAAGCGGGTGGGAACGCCTATCACAGCCCCGCCGTGCGGGCGGCCGACGCGGGCGCCGACGAAGTGGCCGCACTCAAAGCCAAGATCGCAGAGTTAGAGCGCCGCCTGGCAGAGGCCACGAGCGCCGGCAAAGCCTGACGGAGAAGGTCTGTCACAAGACCTCGCTGCCGCGGCCGCACGGGTCAGCCGGCCTCGGCGGAACCTGCGCCGCTGGTTCCCGAGCGACGCGCCAACCCAAGCAGGCCGCGCCCGGCCCGCGTCAGCAGCCGGTGCTCGCCCCATCCCACGATGAGCGCCGCGCCCAGCACGATGAGGATCTTCTGGAACAGCGGCATGGGCGTCCAGTGATACGCCACTCGCTGCTGGATGATGGTGCCGATGGGGATCCTGTCGGGCAGCGAGCCGAACCAGCCCTCCCCCGCATCGGACGCGAACGAGGTGCTGGGATCGTCGAGCGCGCTCACCGGTTTGCCGGGATAGTCGATCCACACGTGGTCGAACGAGTAGTGCATGGTGTAGGGCATGCCCTTGGCTTCCAGGATGCTCCCCAAGAGGATGGCGCGAGCCTGGCAGTCGCCGGCTTTGTCACGCACCACCTCAGCCACGCTGGGGAAGTACCAGGGCAGCCCGTATACATCCCAGGCGGGAGCGAAAGGCACGTACGACAATGTGAACTGCTCGATGCGCTCGTAATCGTCGGGGAGAGCGGCGGCCAACTCGCCCACGGCCGCGGCGTCGATAGGTGGCTGTCTGAGCCGGGCCACCGACGTGAAGAAGGGCCGGGGGTCGGGATATACCACGGCGCCTATCCACAGTGCGATGGCCACCAGTACCAGCACGCGCCGTCCCACTCCGCGGGCGACGCGATGTCGCCGGGGCCGGGAGGTTCGCACGGGAGCCTCCGCGGGCCGGCCGGAGACGAGCGAGGGCGCGCCCGTGGGCGCGCCCTCGCTGGGTCGTACATCAAGGCCGGCCTTCAGGCCAGGACCGCTTCTCTCGAACTTACTCTGACGGCTCCGGGCCATAGGCTTCCATCTTGACGTCATCAGCCACTGCGTAGTCCATCTCGGTGCAAGCCGCGACGTCATCCAGGCTGTATCCCCGCGCCACTTCTTCCAGCACCATGCCTTTGTCCGCATAGCGGCGGAAGAGAGCCCGCTCGGTGATGATCACGTCGGCTTCCGCGACACCGGTGAGGGGGAAGGTGCAGTGCTTGACCAACTTGGTCTTGCCGTCCTTTGAGCAGTGCTCTGTGACCACGTTGACGACCTTGGCCCCCGCGAGGAGGTCCATGGCCCCACCCATGCCCGCCACCAGCTTGCCCGGGATCTCATAACTGGCGATGTTGCCCTCGCCGTCCACCTGCAGTGTGCCGAGGAAAGTCATGTCCACGTGACCGCCCCGGATCATGGAGAAAGAGGTAGCCGAATCGAAGTAGCTTCCACCGGGAAGCAGTGTGACCGGCGCGCCGCCCGCGTTGCCTAGGTCGGGGTCGTCACAATACTTCTGCGGCGCCGGCCCCACGCCGACGATCCCGTTCTCGGAGTGGATGACCACGTCCACTCCCTCGGGCACATAGTTGGCCACGAAAGTGGGCAGGCCGATGCCGAGGTTGATGACCAAACCGTCACGAAGCTCCTGCGCGGCTCTCTGTGCGACTATCTGTTTGATGTCTGACATCTCAACGTCCTCTTACTGCTGGAAATAGCACTGACCGGCGAAGATGGCGGAGCCGCGGTAGAAGATATCCGCGCGGCACACGGCATCCACGTAGAGACCGGGAGTATGCACACTCTCGGGCGCGATCTCGCCGGGATTGTAGAGATACTCGACCTCAGCTATGACGTAGTCGGCACAGGTAGCGCACACAGGGTTGTAGTTGCTTGCACTCCCGCGATAGCGAAGGTTGCCCCACGTGTCACCGTCATGTGCGCGCACAAGCGCGACATCGGTGCGGATGGCCTTCTCCAGAAGGTACGTCACTCCATCGATGGCGACCTTCTGCTTACCCTCTTCCACCACGGTACCCACTCCCGTGGGTGTCAGGAACCCACCCAGCCCGGCCCCACCCGAGCGGAGTTGCTCGGCCAGCGTGCCCTGCGGGATGAGTTCCACCTCGATCTCGTTGGCGTGGTACGCCTTCACCACGTCGGGCGTGGTCCCGATATGGCTGGCGACGAGCTTGCGCACCATGCCCGCCTTCACCAACTCGACGATGCCGCGGTCACGAAAACCTGCGGTACACGAGTAGACGGTGAGGTCCTTCACATCTGACTTCTTGAGCGCATGTATGAGCGTGAGTGGATCACCCTGACTCAAGAACCCCCCGATGGCGATGCTCATCCCCGACTGAATGTGAGCGACCGCCTCTTCTACCCCCGTGACCTTGTTCTTCGGCATCGTCCTCTCCTGTGATGTGGAGCGGGATCCCGCTCCACCGGTTGATAGTGTCCCAATGATACTCCTTGGGACACACGCGACCGCGACGCGAGCCGCGCGTGCGGCAGCGCGCCCCCGAGCGATGCCGAGACAGTGGTCGGTTAGACCTCCACCTCTTTGAACCTGCGCGCCGGCACCAAATGCGGCTCGGTGACCGCCTGGACGTCCGCCGGAGTGAGGCCCGGAGCCGCTTCGAGCAGGATCATGCCGGCCTGTCTGATCTCGATGACAGCCAGGTCGGTGACGATGAGGTTGACGCAGCGCTTGCCGGTGAGCGGAAGGCTGCATTCGTTGACGATCTTGGGCCGGCCTTCCTTGGTGACGTGCTCCATCATGATGATCACACGTTTGGCGCCCACCACCATGTCTCCGGCGCCGCCCATGCCTTTCACCATCTTGCCGGGCACCATCCAGTTGGCTAGGTCGCCGCGACGCGAGACCTGCAGGCCTCCCAGGACCGTGGCGTCCACATGACCGCCCCGGATCATGGCGAAGGAGTCAGCATTGGAGAAGAAGCTGGCGCCCTTGAGGATGGTGATGGTCTCTTTGCCGGCGTTGATGAGATCAGGGTCCTCCTCGCCTTCGTAGGGATACGGACCCGCGCCCAGCACACCGTTCTCCGAATGCAGGAAGACGTCGATGCCCTCCGGGAGATAGTTGCTCACCAGGGTGGGCATGCCGATGCCCAGGTTGATGTAGTAGCCGTCTTTGAACTCGGCGGCGATCCGCTTGGCCATCTGCTCTTTGGTCAGTGCCATTTGTTCTCTCCTCGAGCGACGCGATGGGTATCGGAAGAACGGCGGCTAAGGCCGCGGCCGCACTGTGCGGCGCTCGATCCACTTCTCGTAGTGCTCACCCTGCACGATGCGCTGCACGTAGATGCCCGGCGTATGCACGAGGTCGGGTTCCAACTCTCCCGGCTCGACGAGATGCTCCACCTCGGCGATGGTGATCTTGCCGGCGGTGGCCATGATGGGGTTGAAGTTGCGCGCCGTCATGCGATAGACCAGATTGCCGTAACGATCGCCCTTCCACGCGTTGATGATGGCGAAATCGGCGGTGAGCCCTGTCTCCATGAGGTACTCCTTGCCGTCGAAGACGCGCACCTCTTTGCGCTCTCCCAAAGGCGTCCCCACCCCCGCGCGCACGTAGAAAGCCGGGATACCCGCACCTCCCGCCCTGATGCGCTCGGCGAATGTGCCCTGCGGCACCAACTCAACCTCGAGTTCCCCGCTCAGGAACTGATGTTCGAAGATCTTGTTCTCTCCCACATAGGTCGACACCATTTTCCGTACCTGGCCGTTCTGCAGCAGGATGCCGAGACCGTAGTCGTCGGTGCCACAGTTGTTGCTCATGATGGTGAGGTCCTTCACGCCCTTGTCATGGATGGCCCGGATGAGGTTCTCCGGGTTCCCACATAGACCGAACCCCCCGCTCATGATCGAGGCCCCGTCCTCGATGTCGAAGATGGCTGCTGCGGCACTTGGGAAAACCTTGTTCATATCCCCCCGCCTTCAGAGAACGATAGATATCTCCGATGACTCACCACCGAGTTCTTTATAGCACGGCCTTCTGCCCACGCGACAGCGCCTCGACAAGTGGCCGCCGAAGGCACGCATTCTGCGTTCGTCGCCCCCTCGCCCTTGCGCGAAGCGCGTCCGAGCCCTAAGCTTCCCCATCGAATGGCTGCCATCTACTACACCTGCAATCTTGTCCCGGCATCGCTCGTCCGCGGCGCGGGACACTCCCTTCGCTGGCTCGGCAACTACCTGGGCGACGCCGCCGGCCCCACCCGGCGGGAAGCCTTGGGCATCCATCCCATGACCTGCCCGTACGTGACCCGTCTGGTGGCGGCGGCGGACGAGTTGCTCGCGGCGGCTCCGCCCGAAGACGGGGTCATAGTCCCGGCCGGGTGCGATGCCATGAGGCGCATGGGAGACCTTCTGGCCGCCTTCTATCCAGACCGCGTCTTCGTTCTCTCCATGCCCCGCTCCTCGGGCGAGGGACCCGTGCGGACCCTGGCCGGCGACCTTGCTCGTCTGGACGCATGGCTGCGCGGGCGCGCACCGTCCCCGCAGGCCGGCGAAGGTCCCGCCGACTCCGGCGATGAGACCCTCGCTCAGCCGCCGGCGGTGGAGTACCCGCGGCCCCCGCAGCAGGGCGGGCTGTTCGTGGTGGCAGGGCCACTCAACGACGACGCACTGCTGCGTCTCATGCTCGACCTCGACGCAGAGGTGAGCGGATTCGAGTCGTGCACCTCACCTGATCGCTGGGGGCCTCTGTTCGCTGACGATCCCGCGTCTGCGGTCGCCCCGGAGGGCGAACGCGCGGCGTCGGCCTACCAGAGACTCGCCGCCGCCCTGCTGGCGGCCGGCGTGTGTCCCAGGCGCTCCACTCCCCTGCGCCGCGCGCACCTGGAGGCGCGTCTTGATCAAGCCCGACCCTCAGCCATCGTCTACGCGCGCCAGAGCTTCTGCGACCCCGGAGCCTACGACGCCCTGGAGGTCGCCCGTCTGGCGGAAGAGAGGAGCCTGCCCTACCTGGAAGTGGAGGTGGGCTTCCCCTTCGAGGCCTCGGGTCCGCTGCGCACGCGCGTGGAGGCCTTCCTGGAGGCCCATTCCATAGACGACGACCTGTTGGACGCCTTCGACGACTTGGACGAGCTCGACGGCCTCGATGAGCTGGATGAGCTGGACGGTCTCGATGAGCTCGACGGTCTTGGTGGGTCGGACGACCTCGGCGGACTCGACGAGCCCACCGGCCTCCGGCCGGAGGAGGACTAGAGACATGCCGGGAATGGCCGACGTCACCGGCGACGGCATCGGCGCCGCGCTCATCCGCACCGCCTACCTTGCGCAGACGCGCTGGAAGGCCATGCAGGCTCGCACGGCCCGGCGCTACATGGAACTGCACGCACTCAGCGCTTCACTGGAGATGTTCAAAGCCGGTGCCATCGTGCCCTGGGTCTCGTATCTCTTCCCCACCGAACTGCTGACCGCCTACGGCCTCACCCCCATGATCCCCGAGATCGGATCGGCGGTGCTCACCGGCAGCGACCTGCGCGAACCTGTGGAGGCCGCAGCCGCGCGCATGCCTCTGGCTCGCGATGTCTGCAGCTACCACCGCATCGCTCTTGCCGCGGTGGAGAACGACATGCTGCCGGCCCCCTCCATGTGCCTGGGCACCACTCCTCTGTGCCTGGGCAAGGAGTGTCTGCTGGAGATGCTGGCCGTGCGTCACGGCGTCCCCTTCTACGAGATCAAGGTGCCTCTGCCACCAGACGAAGGCGAGACCTCGCCCGAGGTGGTGGCCTACGTGGCCGAGCAGATGCGCGAGCTGCACGAGCTCATCGGGCGATGGACCGGCAGGACCTCCAACCTGGACAAGGCCATCGCGCTGTCCAACCGGGCTTCGCGTGCGTGGGGCCACGTGATGTCGGAACGGGTGGCGGGACGACTGGAGATGGACGGCCGCCGCACCTTCGCCACCGTGTTCCTGGGCCAGTTGCTGTGGGGGACCGAAGAGGGCGCCAAGGATTTCGAACGGCTGCTGACGCCCAAAGGTCGCCGCGATCTGCTCGCCCCCCAAGCCCCCGACGGCCGCCCGCTCAAACGCCTGCTGTGGCTGCATACCGTGCCCCACCATGACCGCGGGCTGTTCGATCTCATCGCCGCGCGCGGAGCAGCCGTAATATTCGAGGAGATGGGCCAGATGCATCTGGAGCCGGTCGACCCCGGCGACCCCTTCCCCGGCCTGGCCACGCGACTCACCGACAACGCCCTGTGGGGCAGCTCCAGCCGGCGGGCCCGTCTGAACGTGCAGTTGGCCAAGCAGTTGCGTGTGGACGGGGCGGTCCACTTCAACCACTGGGGCTGCAGACACGGACTCGGCTCGGTGCCCGTGGTGCGGGCAGCCTTTATGGAGGCAGGCATCCCCTTCTTGGCCGTCGATGGCGACGCCCTGGCCAAGGGAGGCCCGCAGCAGGAGAAATCGCTGCAGGCCATGGAGAGCTTCTTGGAGATGCTCTAGTCTTTCCGCTCTTTCTTCGTGGGTACCACCGTCACGGGGCACGGCGCCTGACGAAGGACGTGCTGGCTCACCGAGCCCAGGAACAGGCCGGCGATGCCCCCGCGGCCCCGGGTACCCACCACGAGCAGTCTCGCGTCCTGAGCCTCGTGTAGGAGAACGTCCACAGCGTGGCCCTCGACCACCCGTGGCTCACAGACCAGATCGGGATGTCCTTCCTGGACCGCCTTCACCGCATCGGCCACGATGAGTTCGGCCTCCTCACGGAAACCTTCGAACACCCCCGCCACCAGCCCCATGTCCATGGTCATGCTGCTTGGGAACTGCCAGGCGCACACCACCCGCAGCGTCGCTCCCCGCAGCTCAGCCTCTTCAGCAGCGAACTCCAGCGCCTCGTCTCCGTGCTCCGAGCCATCGACTCCCACAACGACTACGCTCATACTCGCCTCACTTCTGCTTGTGGTCAGTGCTCGTCTGCGGTCAGCCCGCTCCTGCGAACAGTCCGGGCGCACCCGCGTACCTTGGACTCTCACCTTACCTTACCCGCTCCGGAGTATCTCAAGCCCTTAATCTGCCTCGGGGCACAAAAAAGACGCCGGCTCGAGAGCCGGCGTCTTCGAAGGTGCCTGAAGTCCGAGGACTACCAGCGGCTGCCGCCGCCGCCGCCGTAGCCGCCGCGACCGCCGCCGCCGTAGCCGCCGCCGCCGTAGCCGCCGGAGCGGGGAGCCCTGGGGGCCTGCTCTTTGGCCACGTCGACCTTGAGGGTACGACCGTCAAGCTCGGTGCCGTCGAGAGCTTCTTTGGCCGCCTGGGCGGCTTCCGGAGTAGCCATCTCGACAAAGCCGAAGCCCTTGGGACGGCCGGAGTCACGATCGGTGATGAGGTTCACCGAGGTCACTTCGCCGTGGGCTTCGAAAGCCGTGCGCAGAGCATCTTCCGACGTGCTGTAGCTGAGATTGCCGACGTAGAGTTTGGCTTGGTTCACTGTGGTCCTCCAAGTACGGAGTTACATTGCACAAACGCGAGGGCAAGACTCAGAAGGCGGAGAAAGCTGTAGCTCGGCGCGACTGGACAATGTTCCCAACGATTGCCGCGGCAGTATAGCACTGTGTCAAGGGACAGGAATAATGGAAACGTGCAAGAATTCACCCAGAAGGCACGCGCGTGCCTCGAGTCGGAAGGAGCACCCACACAGATATGGCTGAGACCGACCGCACCCTGGCCGTCTTCATAGACTTCGAGAACCTGGCCATCGGCTTCAAGCACCGCCGAGGCGAGTTCGATATCCACAAGATCCTCGAACGCCTGGTGGAGAAGGGCAAGGTCATCGTCAAGAAGGCCTACGCGGACTGGGGTGAATACAAACAGTACACAAAACCCCTGCATGAGAATGCAATCGAGCTCATCGAGATCCCGCGTCGCCAGATGACGGGCAAGAACTCCGCCGACATACGCCTGGCCGTGGACGCCATGGACCTGGCCTGGTCGAAGGAGCATATCGACACCTTCGTGATCGTGTCGGGAGACTCCGACTTCTCCCCGCTGGTGTCGAAGCTCAAGGAGAACGGCAAGCACGTCATAGGCATCGGGATGAAGGAGTCCACGTCCGACCTGCTTGCGGGCAACTGCGACGAGTTCATCTTCTATGAAGACCTGGAGAAGCAGGCCGCAGCGCCCGCGGCTCAAGGCCCCACCGCCCCCGACATCCCGGCCGACAAGAAGGAGGTCTACGACCTCCTGCTGGAGTCCATCGCCGCCCTCATCCGCGAGAACAAAGACCCCATCTTCGCCTCCATGGTCAAGGACACCATGCAGCGTAAGCGCCCCTCGTTCAACGAGTCCGCCTACGGCTACCGCAGCTTCAGCAGCCTCCTGCAGGACGCTGAGAAACGTGAACTCATCAAGCTGCACCGCGACAAGAAGGCGGGGTGGACGTACGTGGTGGAGGGCTTCGTGGAGTAGGGGCGAGCTGGGGGATGCATTCTCCAGCTGCGCGGTGCGACTCTTCCGAAAGCATCCCCCAGCTCGTCTGTATGTCAGGTGGCGGGGTGTGAGGTCCACCCTTCATCACTGAGCGGCCGCCGGGACTGGCCCTCCCCTCGGCGGAGGTCATGACAATCCGCGAAGCATCGTGGAACGCAGCCGAGCGGATGGTCGTGACCGGAGCCCCCCTTTGTACTATGCTGGAGTCAGCGTCTGCGCGCGGGAGCGGGCGCCCCGATTCTCCACTGGACCCGGGGGGGTTCAGCGTCCTGTGCTCGAGAAGCGGTTGGTGGAGCCTACCGGTCGTCGTGGGGATGAAAGGGGAGGGTCGTGATCCGCTTCGAGGAGACGTTCACCAGCTTTCTGCTTCACCATCAAGAGGCACACAACCGCACCTATCATTTCCTGATCTTGATGGATGCCGTCATCACTGCGGCAAGGCGGATCGGGCACTACTACCTCACCGGTGCGCTGAAGGGCAATCTGGGCCCGGCCGGTAGTGTGAACGTCCAGGGTGAGAACGTCATGCAGATGGACCAGATCGCCCAGGAGATCGTCACCCACTACCTCAAGGCGTCGGGAAGGGTGATTTACGCCGTCAGCGAGGAATCGCCCGAGATCATCCCCATCGACCCAGAGAACGGCCGCTACTTCTTCTACTTCGACCCCCTTGATGGATCATCGAACATCCCCCACGGTCTGCCCATAGGCTTCCTGTTCGGCATCGCCAAACGCAACCTCGAGGGACCTGAGGACGGTCACCTTCGCCGCGGCGACGACTACATCGCGGCCGGCATGTTCGTCATCCCCACAGGTACGTTCACGCTGGCCCTGAAAGACGCCGGCACTTGGAAGTTCTACCTGGATGAGACCAACATCTTCGTGCACCCGCAGCGGGTGATGCTGCCCGAAGACAGGGGAAAGTGGGAACTGTGCTTCAATGCCTCCAACCGCTTCACCTTCTCCGAGCCGGTGAGGCGCTGGATCCTGGACAACGAGCCCAAGTACGCCTTCCGCTACCTGGGGGCCCTCGCAGGAGACTTCCACCGCATCCTCACCAACGGCGGCATGTTCATGTATCCGGCCATCGTCAACCATCCCGACCCCGGCAAGAACCGTCCCGACGGCAAGCTGCGCCTCATGTACGAGGCCGCGGTGGTGGCGTTCATGTGCAGGGAGGCAGGCGGGCATGCGGTGAACGAGCAGGGCATCCCCATCTTGGATGTCGAGCCTAGCCATCATCACCAGCGCACCGCGCTCTACGTGGGCTCAAAGCCGCTCGTGGACAGCATCGCGGACGTCCTACGCGACAGGTGGACGCACCAGGACAGCGACCTGCTGGCCTCGGAGAGTCGGGACGCCCTGGGGCACGACAGCCGAACCGCGGCATCCTAAGGAAGCTCTCATCTTCCTCTTAGACGCCGCTTACCGAGCACCCCTACAGTAGCCGTCGATGGAACGCACATCAGACACCCGGGCGCCGCGCGCTCGCGCGCGCCGCCGCTCACTGCAGCCCGTACGTTACGGCATCCAAGCCGCCGTAGCCGCCTACGTGCTGGTCATCGCCGTGGGAAACACGGTCGGAGGCAGCTGGGCGGCCAACCTCCACACCATCTGTCCCTTCGGCGGCGTGGCCAACTTGTACACCTACTTGGTCGACGGCGACTACGTCGCCAAGCTGCATTCGGCCGTGTTCATCATGCTCTTGGCCCTGATCATCGGGCTGG
Organism: Thermoleophilia bacterium; assembly: GCA_040772905.1. Classification (GTDB taxonomy): domain Bacteria; phylum Actinomycetota; class Thermoleophilia; order RBG-16-64-13; family RBG-16-64-13; genus JAXGXJ01. The sequence goes on from JAXGXJ010000006.1 coordinate 67,707, forward strand.
TGCTGACGGGCAAGTCGTTCTGCGGCTGGATCTGTCCGCTGGGAACGGTGCAGCAGGCTCTGGGCTGGGTAGGCACACGCCTGTGGCCGAGAGCATTCGACCGCGTCCCCTATCGGGTCGAACGGTGGCTGCAGTACCTTAAATTCTTGGTACTAGCATGGGTGCTGGTACAGACCGCTCGTTCCGGTCGCCTCATTTTCGAAGACTGGGATCCCTACTTCAACCTCTTCCACATCTGGACCGACACCATCGCATGGAGCGGCTACCTGGTAGTGGGCCTGACGCTGGTGCTGTCTCTCTTCGTCCCTCGGGCGTTCTGCCGCTTCGGCTGCCCGTTGGGCGCATTCAACGGCCTCTTCAACTCGTTCTCCTTCCTACAAATCGAGCGCGATGCCACCAGCTGCAACAGCTGCGGCCGCTGCGACAAGGTGTGTCCGGTGAACATCCCGCTCTCGAAGGTGGGCGCCGTGCGCAGCCTGGAATGCACCCGCTGCCTCAAGTGCGTGGAGGCCTGCCCCATGAACAACCGCGGTGACGGATGCACGCTCAAGATCCGCACCTGGCTTGACCGACTTCCCGGGCGCGATCGCGCCCGCCGGTTGCAGGTCCCGCGAGGCGTATTCGCCGCCGTAGCGGTGGCCGCGTTCGTCGTGCCCATCTTGATGACCAATCTCTCCGGCGATTTCATCATCACCGGTGGTGGAGGCGGCGGCCAAGGCGAGGGGAACAGGAACGAATCTTCGGCGGTGGGTGAGGGTGACGCCGATGGCGATGCTCAGGGTGGCGAGGCCGGGCAGTCCGAAGAGGGCGGCCAGGTCATCCGCGGCCGGACCACTCTGGCCGAGGTGCAGGCCATGGTACGCGAGTACTCCGACTTCCTGGATGAGTTCGGCATCTCCGGCGACGAGCCCCTCAGCGCGACGCTGAGTTCGCTGGCTCTTCGCTATGGGTTCGAGATGTCGGAGATCCGGGCCTACATCGCCCGCAACGGACCCTGAGGCGACCCGGCACTCACGCCGGCGCTTCTGAGCCCGTCCACTCCTCACCCGCTGTCGCCTCCGACCCGACCCAGTCTGCGACTGCCCAGCCCTCGTCTTCCCCAACTGATGGCACAGCACACGGAGCCGTCCGCGACTCCTCGCGCCACTTGAGATAGGCCAGCGTCCGGGCAAAGGCCTCCTCGGCCGACACGATCGGCTGGTAGCCGAACTCACGCCGGGCCTTCTGGTCACTGTAGGTGTGGTCCACACAGGTCTGGATGACCGAGAAGCGGTTGAAATTGGACCGAGGAGCCACCACCTCCGCGACCCGCGCCAGCACGTAGGCGACCCGATAGGGGATGCGCCGCTGGGACACAGGCAATCCCAGTCCGCGCAGATAGGGCTCCACGAAATCAAAGAAGTTGTGGGCCGGATAGTGGTCGCCGATGAAATACGTCTGCCCCGCCACGGGCGACCCCGGGAACAGATGCGCAGCTGCGAGCACGTGGGCATGAGCGACGTTCTCCGAGTAGGCGTGACTGAAACACGCTCTGCCGTCACCCAGACGGATCTTGTTGCCCCTACGGGCCATGGCCACCACGTTCTCCAGGTGATAGCGGTCACGCGGCCCGTACATGCCCACCGGACGGAGGGCGCAGGTGGCCAACTCGGGACTGTTTGCCGCACGCACCATCTGCTCGGCCACGATCTTGGTGCGGCAATATGCGTCGGCGGGAAGACGCCGCGGGTACGGCAGCGATTCATCGCCGTAGACGATGGGCCGGCGTCCGTCCACCACCACGTCGATGGTGCTGGTGTAGACCAAGCGCCGGATCCCCCGCTCGCGACACACGTCCAACACCAGCCGGTTGCCCTCCACGTTCACCTGCTCGTACACGCTGTCGGGCGTGCCCACCTTCCACACCGCGGCGGCCGTCTGGAAGACCACCTCCACCCCAGCGCAGGCAGCTTCGACATCGGCCCGCGAGCGGATGTCGCCCTCGCGGCTCCAGCAGCGTCCGTCGGCCAGGGGCTCCAGGTCCAACACCCGCACTTCTTTTCCCGCGGCGAGCAGCCGGCGTACGATCTCGTAGCCCAGCATGCCCGCCCCGCCGATCACCAGGCAGCGCCGGAAATCGCGCGTGGCCTCGCTCGCGCCGGTCACGCTCTCACCGTGATGGCCCGCTGCGGACAGACCTCCACGCACTTTCCGCAATCAGTGCACAGTGACGGCCACAACGGTGTCACCCGCCACTTCTGGGGATCGAAGGGATCTGCTTCGCGGGCGTCGAGCGTCTGGTGCAGCAGGAACACCGCCGGCCGGCAGGCGCGCAGACAAAGCCCACACTCCCGCGGGTCGACGCCCACCCCGTCGCCGCATAGTTGGTAGTCCACGGTTATGCGCGTCCGTCGGCGCAGGCGCAGCCCTTTGATCATGCCTACTACCTCCATGAGTCCCCTCCGCGGCCTGTCGAGCCGGTTCTTCAGTCAGACGAATCGGGCGCGTCGGCCGCAGCATTGTAAATCCATACTTGTGCAAAAGGAAGCGCAAGCGGCGACGCAGCCCAGACGGTCCAAGATGACGAGACGGCCCATACCGCCGGCCTTGCGCCCTTCTTAGGGCTGGGCTAGTCTCCCTTGGTGATGAGCAAGACGATCCTCGTTCGAGTGCACCGATGACCGGCGGCCCCCGCCGTCTCTGCAGTCCAGTCGCAAGCTGGGCTTCTCGTCTGTTCCGCCGTTTTTGGTCGTCGCCGGTCGCCGGCACGGCAGGGCTCGCGGCGGTGGTGGGTGCCGTGACAGGCTTGGGTGCGGTGGCCTTCATCGAGATCATCGCCCTCTGCCAGCGTCTTTTCTTCGATGGCGGCGCTCAAGCTCTTGCCGGTCTGGGCGGCTGGTACGTGGTGGCGCTGCCCATCATCGGTGGTCTGATGGTGGGCCCACTCGTCCACTTCTTCGCACCCGAGGCACGGGGGCACGGCGTTCCCGAAGTCATGACGGCCATGGAGGTCCGTGGCGGCCGGATACGCCCGGTGGTCATCCTGGTGAAGACCATCGGCTCGGCCATCACCATCGGATCCGGCGGGTCTGCCGGGCGCGAAGGACCCATCATCCAGATCGGCGCCGCTGTGGGGTCGAGTCTCGGCCAGTTGCTCAAGATCGACCGCTCGCGCTTGCTCGCCTTGGTGGGAGCGGGAGCAGCCGGAGGCATCGCCGCCACCTTCAACGCGCCCATCGCCGGGGTGATGTTCACCCTGGAGGTGCTGGTAGGCGAGTTCGGCGTCGCTTCGGTCAGCAGCATGGTCTTCGCCTCGGTGTCGGCCAGCGTGGTCGCCCGACAGTTCTTGGGCGACTACCCCGCTTTCCAAGTACCCGCCTACGAATTGGTGAGCAACTGGGAACTGCTCATGTATCTGGGGCTGGGCGTGCTCGCAGCCGGTGCGGGCCTTTTGTTCATGCGCAGCCTCTACCTGGCCGAAGACATCTTCGAGAGATGGCGCATCCCGGCGTGGTTGAAACCGGCGCTCGCCGGCATTGCCATCGGCGTCATCGGTTACTTCCTTCCTCAGGTGTTCGGCACCGGGTTCGAAGCCATAAACAGGGTGCTGCGGGGAGAGTTCACGTTCTGGCTGTTGGTCGCGCTCGTCTTCGCCCGCATCTTGGCGACCTCCCTTACTCTCGGCTCCGGTTTCTCGGGTGGGGTCTTCGCCCCGGCGCTCTTCATCGGCGCCATGCTGGGCGGCGCGTATGGGAAGGTCATGCACGGCCTGTTCCCCATCGTCACAGCCACCAGTGGGGCCTACGCAGCCGTGGGCATGGCGGCGGTCTTCGCAGCGGCGGCGCGCGCGCCGGTCACAGCTATCGTCATCCTCTTCGAGATGACCCTGGATTACCGGATCATGCTGCCCCTCATGTTCGCGACGGTGGTCGCCACCTTGCTGGCCGCCCGCTTTGAACCCGAGAGCATCTACACGCTCAAACTCGTCCGGCGGGGCATCGATTTCATGGGCAAGCGTGCGGGACGACTCCGCCCCATCGACGTGACCGAGGCCATGGCCCCAGTGGACGAGGACTGGTTGGTGACCGAGCAGACATCGCTCGAGGAACTGCAACAGCATTTCGACGACACCGGCCATCGCGGCGCTCTGGTGCTCGACGAGAAGGGACGGCTCCTGGGAGTGGTCACGGCAGGCGATCTCGAGCGCGGACTGGTCCGCGGCGCAACGCCGGCCACTGTGAACAGCGTCTATTCCGGCGCTCTGGTCACTGCGTTCTCCGACGAGACCCTCGACGAGGTGGTCAAACAGGCCGGCATGTTGGAGGTTGGCTACATTCCGGTAGTCACCCGGGATGATCCTCACAGGCCGGTCGGCATCCTGCGTCGGCGAGACATCATCCGCGCCTACGGCCAGGCGATATCGGCGCGCGACCGCCGGCGGGTGAGCTTTGAGCGGCGCCGTGCGGCGCACGTGTTCGGATTGATCCCTCTCGAGATCGTCCTTGAGGAGGGAGACCCCGGCGTAGGCCGGAGGCTGCGTGACATAAATCCTCCTCCTGAATCGGTGATCGTGTCGATAATGCGGGCGGACACACCTCTCGTCCCCCGAGGCGAGACCATGCTGCAGGCGGGAGACCGCGTCATGGCCCTAGCACTCAAGAATGGTGGGCCGGTCCTGGGACGGCTGCTGAAAGGCCGCAATTACCAGTGAACGGCGCGCTCAAGCCCGCCGGGAGCATGTCAATACCGCCCGGCGAGCGCGGGGATGTGGTCGCGCGGCACGAGGAAGAGGGCTCCGGTGGCGCAGGCATGGCGGCAGACGCCACAGCCATAGCAGGCCTCGTGGTCGATCACCGGCCTTCCCAGCGTCTTGTCCATCCGCAGCGCCCCGAAGGAGCACATGGCCACGCAGGCGCCGCACCCGCGACAGGCGTCCTCGCGGAGCTCGATCACATACTCAGCCTTGTGGATGGACTTGATGCCGAAGTCGAGGCGCGGCCTGATGCCGGCACACTCGGGGTTCTCGCACGAACAGAGGTTGTTGACGTAGGGATAGGGGCCGAACCAGATGGTGCCGATATAGCCCTTGAGGTTGTGTTCGCGGAAGCGCGCGATGGCCTCCTCCCGGGAGAGATGGTACTTCTCCTTCTCGGGGACGAAGCGAGGGAGCTTGTCGATGATCTCGGACATCACGCCGAAGTTGATGCAGCAGCTCTCTTTCACACCTCGGCTCATGTAGCGGCACATGCAGTTCTTCTCGATGATGGGCTCGGCCGCGCAGTGGCGCAGGATCTCCATGCCGTCCTCCAGCGGGACCACCTGTCCGATGTGGCCTTCGGGACGGAACGGGTTGGTGGGCGGCTTCTTGCTGTGCAGCATGCGCTCGGCCAGCATCTTGACCACACGCCCGATGATGGGCATGCGGATCGTATAGTCCATTCCCACCGGGCTGAACCCGGCCACCTTGCGCACCGAGATCTGTTCGAAGTTGGTGTACTGCTCCAGCAGGAACTCGCGTAGGTTGTGGCGTTCGACTATCTCCTGAGAGTAATGCTCGGCGTTGAGATACCACTTCCCGCCGGCTCCGTGCTGCATGCAGTGATCGCACATGAGACCCCTACGACGCTCCTTCGATCGTTTCCCAGAGCCCGGACACGTAAATCCGCCCGGAAAAGATAGCGCGCACAAGCCGCGGTTGATAGCCCACAAACACCATCTGTTCGCAACCAAAGAAGTGCGCAGGGACCACGGCTGCGTTTGTTGCTACCATATCCGCTCAGGCGCGCCCTCACGCCGCAGGACCTCAAACAGCAGCGGAGAAGACATGGCAGACGAGACTCTGGACGAAGTCGAGGCGAACCCCCTCCACAAGAAGCTCGGGCTGCGCACCGGGATCGCTGCGGCCGTCATCGCCGCCCCTGAGGGCGACGACGACCCGATAGCCCCGCTGCCCGAAGGCACCGCGTCGTATGCCGGCATAGAGGACTTCGCCGGCACCACCGGTCAACTGGACTACATCCACGTCTTCGCCCGCAACCGCACCGAACTCACCCGTCACTTCGCCACCCTTCGCGAGCGCCTCGCCCCTGGGGGCAGCCTATGGGTCTCATGGATCAAACAGTCATCTGGGCGTCGCGGCGGCGGACTCCCCGGCGATTTGAACGAGAACGTCATCCGACGCATGGCCCTGAGCGGAGGGCTGGTGGACGTGAAGGTGGCCGCGCTCGATCACGAGTGGGCCGCTCTCAAGCTCGTCCATCGCAAGCACTAGTCGCGACCGGCACCCGGCCTGCTATAGCTGGGCGTGCTCAGAGCCAGGGTGATGTTCTCCCCCACGAGGCGCCACAGAGAGCGCTCGGTACTGGCCCGGATGGAGACATAGCACTGGTCGCAACTCGTGCGCGTGCTCGCAAAACCTTTCAAAGTCTCCTCCCGTGAGCCGTACTGCAGATCGGGGAACATGGAGCAGCCGTTGATGAGGCCGTCCGGCCGGACCACCAAGAAGCGCCGCCCCGCCTGGCAACCTCCCATGCCCCCCTCAGCGAAGAACCTGTAGGTCTGGTCGAGGATGTAGTCGGAGTTGAGCACCGTCGACGGACGGCCCCGGTGCTGTTTCACCCAGTCCAGGTGGCGGCGCAGGAGGGCCAGGTCCTCCGGCGCTTCTATGCAGAGGCTGCGGTCCCCGGTGCGCAGCGAACTGTAGGCGCTGAACGAGATCTGCGTGCCCCACTCCTGCGCCTTGGCCACCAGCCCCGGGATCTCGGCGAAGTTGGCGTGTGTGAGAGCAGCGTTCAAGACGATCTTCTCCCGGCCGTGCTTCTTCACCAGATAGGGGATGATCTCGCTCATCTTCGCGAAGAGACCGGATATACCACGGAAATCGTCGTGACGTTCGTCGGGGAAGTCCAGCGAGATTGAGAACAGCGACACCCCCGCCTCGTTCAGCGAGTCGAAGCGTTCCTCGGTCATGAGCCACCAGTTGCTCACGCACACCACCATGGGCAGCCCGCTGGGGCGTTTCACGGCGCGGATGATGTCCTCCAGATCTTCGCGCAGCAGCGGCTCGCCGCCGGACATCTGCACCACGCCGGGCTTCAGGGTCTGCGAGTAGCGCCGGTAGTCATCCAGAGGCATGAGCACCGGATCAGGCTTGATCCCCCCCTTGTCACAATGGAGACAGTGCGCCACACACGAGTGCGTCACCTCGAACGACACACACACCGGATAATTGCGCGTGCGGTTCCAGAGCGAGCGGGCCCCGATCTTCACAGCTTCGCTGTTCCTCATGCCGAACGACCTCTCCATTCGTGCCGGCCCACGGGCCGGTTGCCGTTGCCAGACTGTACCGTATCTTCTCGTGGCGTGCTGGCGGCCGAGTCGTGAGCATCGGGGGCGGGACACCGCGAAACTGCGCTGTCGTGCCGCTCGGGCCTGCGCAGACTTCCGGGGTACAATGCCCCCGTGCGCGACACCATCATCGACTTCCTCAATGCGCTCGGCATAGCGGCGCCCAGCCGATGGGGCTGGGCGACAGTGCTCCTCACCTTCATCATCGCGGTCATCGCAGCGTGGTGGTCCATGCCTCGCGTCCGTCTGTTCTCCCTACGTGTGGGCTGGGCCGACGAACCCAATCCGCGCCGGCTCAACAGGGAGCCCCTGCCCAATGCGGGCGGGCTGGCCATCTTCGCCGCGGTGATGGTGTCTCTCGTGATCGTCACCAGCCTTCGCTCCATCGGCATCGAGGATGTACAGATCCAGGTCCTGGCCATCTTGCTGGGCGGTTCGCTGATGATCATCGCGGGTTTCATCGACGACCAGTTCGGGCTCCCCCCGCTGTTCCGCCTCGCCGTGCAACTCATCGCCGCGCTGCTTCTGATAAGCACCGGCATACGCATCGAGGTGCTGTTCGGCGGCGACCTCGCCCACGCCTTGTCCATCATCATCACCCTGTTCTGGATCATCGGCATCACGAACGCGGTGAACCTCATCGATGGTGTGGACGGCTTGGCCGGCGGGGTGGGCTTCATCACCAGCATGAGCCTGCTGGCGGTGTCGGCCCAGTTCGAGGAGAGAGCGGCAGCGACCTTGGTACTGGCAGCGCTGGCCGGCGCCACGCTGGGCTTCCTGCGCCACAACTTCCCGCCTTCACGCATCATCATGGGCGACAGCGGCGCCTATTTTCTCGGCTTCGTGCTGGCTGCCTCCAGCATCCTCGGCGATCTAAAGATCACCACCATCTTCGCCCTCTTCCCCACGGTGCTGTTCCTACTGCTCCCGCTCATCGACACGGCCCAGGTGATCCTGCGCCGGCTGGTGCGCCGCAAGAACCCGCTGTCCAGCCCGGGCAAGGACCATCTGCACCACGGGCTTCTGGCTCGCGGTCTCAGTCAGACGCGCACCACGCTCATCCTGTGGGGCGTCACCCTGGCCACCAACCTCATCGCTATGGCCGTGCAGGATATGTCGGTGCTGGTCATCGTCGTGACGGCGCTGGGCATCGTCGTGCTTCTCGGCTTGATAGTATGGAGAAGAAGGCGGGCGCTGAAACGGGCGGTTCTCACCGCCGCGTCCTTCACCCCGGCGGAAGCCGGGACTGGGCCTCCGACCGAGGGCCCGGCGGCAGAGTCCACCGAACACACGGACCGTCCGGAGACCTGATACCGCCCGACGACTTCTCGTAGCCGATGCTTCGCGCCCGAGGATGGCACGTCAGGAGGTGACGATGATGAACGGCACTGCAGCGCGGTACGCTCACCTTCCATCCTGCCCGCTACTCCTTCTCGTGCTCGCCCTGGCCACGGCGTTCGCACTCGCGCTCCTGCCCTCCGCCTGCAGCTCAGGCTCCGACGATGGTGAGGCCGCCGAGACCCAGACCACTCGATACCAGGAGCCCGAGGACGGCACCGCCTCCGAAGACGAAGCGACGCCTGAGGACGGGGCCGCGCCCGATGCCGTCTCCGACACTCCCGACTCCCTGACTCTCACCGCCGACGATGACGGCGGCACCTTTGCCATCCGGTCGGGCGGCACTGTGCTGTTGGAGCTGGAGGCCAACCCCAGCACCGGCTTTGCCTGGGAGATGGACGATCCCGACCCGGAGGCCTCGCTGCTGGAGCAGGTGATCGATCCATCGTTCAAGTCCGACGATCCGGAGGCGATGGGTGCGGGCGGCATCATGACCTACACCTTCCGCGCCGTGGACGAGGGTGAGATGGTCCTCCGCATGGCCTACATCCCTCCCAGCGGCGGCGAGGCCACGAAGACGTTCGAGATCACGCTGGTGGTGGAGGGATAGTCCCATCCGCCGGAAACCCCTGGACCCGCGCCTACGTCACAGCGGAGTCACATCATGGGGCGGTTCTCTAGGGGGTGGCGGAGATGAGGACTCACAGGTGGTATGTACGGGCCATGACGGCCGGGGTCTTGCTCATCATCCTTGCGTTCGCGGCCGTGAGCGCAGCCGGGTGCGGTGACGAAGCCGATGCAGCCACGGGACCGCTGGAGTTGACCAAGGCCGACGACGGCAAGACCTTCGCGGTGAAGGTGGGAGACACCGTGACGGTGAAGTTGGCGGGCAACCCCACAACGGGGTTCGCGTGGGCGGCGGCTCTTGACGACGCCTCCGCCGCCTTGCTGAAAGAGCAGGGCGAACCTGACTACACCCAGGATGCCACCGATGAGGAGGTGGTGGGCGCCGGCGGTACCTACACCTTCACGTTCACCGCTGCCGCGGCAGGAGAGGCCACTATCGAACTGGCCTATGCGCGGCCCTGGGAGAGCGTACAGCCCGAGGAGACCTTCACAGCCGTCATCACCATCGAATGACGCGCTGCGCGCTCGGATAGCCGTGCCGGCTTAGGCCAGCACCGCCGCGACGCCGTCGGTGAAGAAGCGATCACCGGCGGCGTTCTTGCCTGTCATGGGCTCAGTGATCTGCACCCGTTGCGTGACTTCCACCGATCCAGTACCTGTGAGCGACCGCACGATGTATTCGCGTTCTGCATCGATGTCGGGGTCGATGTGATGTATGGGCAGAGGGAAGAGGCGCCCCACTCCCACGCCTGCGTCGAACGAGGCCGTGGCCACCCAGACGGGCCTGCCCTCGCACACGAGATCGGTGTGCCACCAACGAGCATGGTGTCGGCGCCGCGAGGAATCACCTTCGTCGTGCCGCTGGAAGGCCAGGCTGTGTAGGCGCCCTTCCACGAACACGGGCAGCACCGGTGCCGAAGGATACGGCTTGTTGAGCACCCCACACGCGAACGCCCGCAGGGCGGTGCGGGGTGTGACCCTGTCGGCCACATGCCAGCCCGCGCTCTGGAACGTCCGCAGCAGTTCCGCACCGGTGCCTAAGAAGACCATGCTGACGGGGGCCTGGGCACGCCCGCTGAGAGTCGCGGAGAAGCGTGGCAGATGGCCCACGTGGTCTTCGTGGATGGCGGGTCGGGGGTCGGCGTGCTCCGCCGGCCAGAGGACCCGCGGGTGTGCGGTCTCTCTGGAGAGCGCGTGGACAGCATCGGCCTGGGTGCCACCCAAGAAGCGACCGACAGCCACGCAGGAGGCCCCGAAGGTCGCGGCATCGCGGACGAAGCGCGTGCGAGGCACGCGACCGCCTCTCACGACAGCCTCGTGCGCCCAGGTGAGAAACAGGATGACCGAGAAGAGGAGCGCGAGCCCCGCCATGATCATGGTCTCCCGCCCCTGCGGACTGCCCGACAGGATGCGCGCATAGACCGCGACGGCGAGCAGCGCTGCATACAGAAGGATGCGCGCCGACCACAGCGGCCAGCGAGCTTCCGTGGCGGCGGGTATGCAGGCGATAAGGGAGGCGATGTCCCCCCGCAGGTCGTTATCGTAGGCAGACCCCGAAAGAGTCTGGGATGGTGTTCCTGTCACAGTCCTCCTCGTGGAGGAGATTCTACCGCACCGATCGCTCAGGCGAGCAAAGGATCGGCAAGAGCCTCCACCACCACCACCGCGACCCACACGAGCACCGACAGTGCCGCAACAAGTGCGCGGAACCGGACTCCACCCATACCCCGGGCGTCGGACACCGCGTAGCGGCTCCCCTCCCACACACGGAACACAGTGAAGACCAGGGTCAACCAGATGGCGGCCAGACACCAACCCGCGATCACATCCGAGGCCCAGTGCACGCCCAGATACACGCGAGACACACCCACACACGCCGCGACCACACTCAGCGCCCCGCCCAACACCACCCGGGCGGCCCGCGGCCATGCGCGGACCGCCACGAGCAGTATGAGTCCCACGAACACGGTCATCATGAGCGCATGGCCCGACGGCAGACTCTGCGACTCGGGCAGAGCGATGAGCGCCTCCGCCGCCGGAGGCCGCGAGCGCGCGAGCAGCTCCTTCAGCCCATACGACAGACCGCTCGCCGAGGCCATGGTCACCACGGAGAACATCGCCGGCGCTCTCTTCCCCCGGATGAGGAGGACCACCACCAGCACGGCCGTGGCGACGATGAGGCTCACGGTGTTGCCCAACAGGGAGAACACCCAGAACACGTGGCTTGCGCTCGTGGTGCGGCCCGCGACCATGACCGCGGTCACCCGTTCGTCCCAGTCCACCAACCAGCCGCCGGCCGTCACCTCGACGATGAGTACCACCAAGGCTGCCGCCAGCACCGCAGCCCCACCGGCCGGCCAGGCGGGCGGGCGCCGAGTGCGGGCTTCGGGGGCATCGGGATAGGTATCGCGTTCCATCGTGCTCCGGGTGAGGCATGGTGATGTTTGCAGGAGGATACCGTCTCGGGACGAATGCAATCGGGATAGCCTCGGCATGTCCGCCGCCTCCGGCGGAGGATCTCATCAGGGAGGGATCATGACACACGCGGACCCATCACACACGCAGGGAGGCTGTTCGCATGAGCAGCGCTGAGGACAGGGAGTCCCGCGCGCAGGAGATCGGCCGCGGTCTGTTCGCCGCCCTGGCGGAGGAAGGCCCGCTCCACTCGGCCTCGACTCTCTTGAGCGGACGCGCCGTGCAGCGCCGTCTGCTGGCCCAAGCGGTCGCCGATCCACACTTCCGAGCCCGGCTCTTCCGCTTCATCGACGTCTATCCCAGCCTGCGCGACTCAGGGGACCTGGTGCGTCATCTGCGCGCCTATCTCGACGACCGAGGCGAGACCCCGCCGCCGCTCGACCGTGTGCTGGCCTCCGGGGCCGCCCGGCGCCTCCCCTCCTGGGCCGTCGCCCGGCTCACCGACCGAGCCATGCAACGCATGGCCAAGGGGCTGATCGCCGGACGTGACGCGACAGAGGCCGTGGCCACTCTGCGCCGCCTGCGCCGGCAGCAGACCGCGTTCAGTATCGATCTGCTGGGCGAGGCCACCCTCAGCGACGACGAAGCCGACGACTACCTGCGGCGCTACACAGAGCTGCTCGAGGCCCTGCCTCCGCGCCTGGCCACCTGGTCTTCCGACCCGCGGCTGGACTCCTCACCCGCGGGCGATGTCCCCCGCGTGAACGTATCGCTGAAGATCACTTCCGTGTACGCGCAGGTCGATCCCCTGGACTTCGAGGGTTCGCGTCAGGCCATCGTGGCACGACTGAGACCGCTGTTCGTGAAAGCCGCACAGGCGGGGGCGTTCCTCGACATCGATCTGGAGCAGTACGAGTACCACGATCTCACCTATGCCGTCTTCTCCGATCTGGCGCTGGACCCGGCGCTTCGCGACTACCCACATCTGGGAGTGGTGTTGCAGTCGTACCTGCGCAAGAGCGAAGACGACCTTCGTTTTCTGGTCGATCTGGCACGCCGACGCGAGACCCCCATCACTGTGCGGCTGGTGAAGGGTGCCTACTGGGACCACGAGACCATACTGGCCGCGCAGCAGCACTGGCCCGAACCCGTGTTCACCGACAAGGCTGAGACCGACGCTCAGTTCGAGAAGTTGGCGGGCATGTTGGTGGACGAGTGGCAGTGGACACGCCCCGCCTTCGCCACCCACAACATCCGTAGCATGGCGGCCGGGCTGGCTGCCGCCGAGGCCGCAGGCCTTGCGCCGGGTGCGGTGGAGTTGCAGTTCCTCCACGGCCTGGCCGACCCCATCCGCCGCGCCACCGTCGCCCAGGGCTACCGCGTGCGCGAGTACGTGCCCGTGGGCGAGATGATCCCGGGCATGGCCTACCTGGTGCGGCGCTTGCTGGAGAGCACCGCTCAGCAGTCGTTCCTGCAGCGCCTGTTCTCGCGGGAGCAGGACGTGGAGCAGTTGCTCGCTCCGCCCGTCGCGACGCAGGCGCCCCCCGCCGACGCCCGGGCGGCCGAAGACCAGGGTGCCGAAGACCGGGGTGCCGACAGACGATCGGGCGAGGCCGCCGTCGAGGCTGAGTCTGTTGCCGCCCGGCAGACGGGGCCGGTGCGCTTCCAGAACGAACCTCACGCCGATTTCTCCGACCCCGCCGTACGCGCCGAGATGCAGCAGGCACTGGCCACCATCCGCGGCAGTCTGGGACGGGACTATCATCTGGTCATCGCCGGCGCATCGGTCGCGACCCAGGTGACTTCGCTGTCGCACAACCCCGCTCGGCCCGACGAGATCGTGGGCAGAGTGGCACGGGCCACCATCGAGCACGCCGATCAGGCCCTGTCCGCGGCGCAGGCCGCCTTCCCCTCTTGGCGGGACACCCCACCACGGCAACGGGCGACCATCCTGCTGAAGGCTGCAGCCCTCATGCGCGAACAGCGCTTCGAACTGGCGGCGTTGGAGGTGGTGGAGGCCGGGAAGCCCTGGCGGGAGGCGGACGCCGACGTGACCGAAGCCATCGACTTCTTGGAGTACTACGCCCGCGAGATGCTTCGTCTCTATCGGGCCAAGGATCTGAGCGACATCCCCGGCGAGGTGGATCTCTACTTCTACGAGCCACGCGGCGTAGCCGTGGTGATCGCTCCTTGGAACTTCCCGCTGGCCATACCCACCGGCATGGTCTCGGCCGCCCTGGTGGCCGGCAACACAGTGGTGTTCAAGCCGGCCAATCCCACCCCGGTCATCGGATACGCGTTGGTACGCATCCTGCATGAGGCGGGCGTGCCCGGCGGAGCTCTCAACTTCCTGCCCGGCCCGGGGAGTCAGATCGGTGACCATCTGGTCGGCGATCCGCGCGTGGATCTCATCGCCTTCACCGGCAGCCTGCAGGTGGGCCAGTCCATCATGCAGAAGGCGGTGGTGGTGGCGCCCGGACAGCGGAACATCAAGAGAGTCATCGCCGAACTGGGCGGCAAGAACGCCATCATCATCGATACCGACGCCGACCTCGATGCGGCCGTCGACGGGGTGCTGGTCTCGGCCTTCGGGTACGCGGGCCAGAAGTGTTCGGCCTGCAGCCGGGTGATCGTCATGGATGAGGTCTACGACCAGTTCGTCCATCGTCTCACTCAAGCGGCGGCCAGCCTCACGATCGGCGATCCGGCCGATCCGGGCACGCGGCTCGGCCCCGTGATCACTGAAGAAGCGCGCACCCGCATCATGGAGTACGTGGAGAAAGGCAAGGCCGAGGCTACGCTCGCCTACCCGACGGCAGACATGGGATCGATACCGGCACTGACCGTCGCCACCGATCCGGCGCCGGCAGTGGAGACATCTCCGAGCCCCAGCCCAACGCCAGCGATGACCGACGAGGTCGGGATGACCGCCGAGATGGCTGGCGACAGCGAGGCGCCGGCGGATGTCGCAGGTGAGGATGCGTCCGGTGCGCCCGCGGAGGCTGCGACAGACGATACGGCCGGAATCGCGGCCGGAGCCCCACCCGACGCCGAGGTCCCTGCCGTCGTGGAGTCCCCGCCTGCCGGGCCGGGCTACTTCCTGCATCCTCATGTGTTCGTGGATGTGCCAGCGCACGGCGTGATCGCCCAGGAGGAGATCTTCGGACCAGTCCTGTCCGTCTTCAAGGTGGCCAAGTTCAGCGACGCCCTGGAGGCGGCCCTCGCCGTCCGCTACGGGCTGACCGGAGGCTTGTACTCGCGAAACCCCGCCCACATCAGACGCGCCTACAACGAGTTCCGTGTAGGAAACCTCTATATCAACCGCCCCATCACGGGGGCCATGGTGGGTCGCCAGCCGTTCGGCGGCTCGCGCATGAGCGGCGTCGGCTCGAAGGCCGGTGGGCCCGATTATCTGCTCCAGTTCATGGAGCCACGCACGGTCACCGAGAACACGGTGCGCCGCGGCTTCGCCCCGCCTGAAGAAGAGTAGTCTCGACCCTTCGAAGAGCGGCGCCGTCGCGGGATCGCGACGGCGCCGGAAAAGCCTGCGGACCACCCCGCGCGACTCGTCCTTGACGACATCTGCGTGCCGTATTACGATAGTTCTAGATATATCGTAGACTGTGTTCCTGCGGGTCATCGCGCGTCGGTCTCAGGCAGGAGGAACCGTGATGCGACAGAGAAGCAACGATTGGGAGCCCGGCTTTCGACCCAGACCACGAGGCGGCTACTTCGGCCGCGGTGGTGTGAGATTCGTCATCCTTGAACTGCTCAAAGAGCAACCTCGGCACGGGTACGACATCATCAGGGAGATCGAGGAGCGTTCCGGCGGCATCTACACACCCAGTCCCGGTGTGATCTACCCCACCCTGCAGGCGCTGGAGGACCAAGACTACGTGAAGTCCCAGGAGCAGGAGGGCAAGAAGGTCTACTACATCACCGATTCGGGCCTCGCCTACCTCGAGGGCCACAAGGAGCAGGGCCACGGCACCCGCGCGACCTCGGGAAGTGGCTTCGGAGCCTGGTTCGCGTCGGGTGAGATGCCCGAGCTCATGAAAGAGCTGCGCTGGTTCTTCGGCGACTTCGCTGGGGCAATACAGAGGACCGTCAGTGATCCCCAGAAACTCAGGGAGATACGCGAGGTGCTCCGCGAGGCCAAGCAGAAGATCGACCAGATCGTCATGCGCGACGCGTAGCCCCAAGACCACGCCATGGGACCTCTTGACCGGGTCGTTCTGCGCCCGGTAGTCTGATGCTCAGGGTGGAGACGCGCCTGCGCGTACCGCCGCACCACGACGAGCAGTGCCCTTCGCGGGGCGGACCACTGGGGGGATCATGGACGACCACTCGTGTAGGTCGCGGCTGTCGGCAGTCGGCGGACCCACCGCCTCTCTGACCTTCGTCATCACCATCGTGTGCGCGGCGGTCTTAGTGGCCGCAGCGCTCTGCGTTCCGAGCGGCGCCCGCGCCGCCGACCCCGCTTGGGTCGCGCAGACTTCCGGGACGACGGCCGCCCTGTATGACATCTTCTTCATAGATGCCGAGCGGGGCTGGGTGGTGGGTGACAACGGCACCATCCTGAGGACCACCAACGGGGGCCAGACCTGGACCAAGCAGACCTCGGGCACCACCACCGACCTCCACCAGGTGGAGTTCGTCGATCAGAACAACGGCTGGGTGCTGGGTGGTCTGCCACCAGCCTCCCCCATCGCTCTCAAGACCACGAACGGCGGCGCCACGTGGACGCGGGTGAACCTGCCTCCCAACCTCGGTGGAAACCCAGTGGGAGAGGGAGGCTATCTCGACATCTCTGTGGTCGACGCGAGCGCGGTGTGGATAGGCGGGCGGTACGGCACCATCATCCGGACCTTGGATGGTGGTGCCACCTGGGACCGGCAGGACAGACTGTCGGCAGGCGGAAGTCTCTCTGTCGTCAACGCCGTGTACGGCATCCACTTCCGCGACCGCACCAACGGTTGCGTCGTGGGTCTGGGCTACCTGCGCCATCACACCACCAACGGCGGGGCCACCTGGTCGCCCTCCGCCCTTACCGGGACATCTCTTGGGGCAGGGACCACCTCGTACTACTCACTCACCTTCCTCACGCCACTCGAGGGCTGGGTGAGGGTGAACTCCGTGGAAGGGACCACCGTCCGGAACGGGATCCTGCACACCACCGATGGTGGCGTCACCTGGCAACTGGTCCCCGCAGTGACCGAGCAAGAGGTCTACTGCCTATCCTTCGCCACCAGCAACGCCGGGTGGGGCGTCTACGAGGAGGTGCTGCTCCGTACACAGGACGGCGGGCGCACGTGGACGCCGCAGGCGCGCCCCGGCTCCGAAGTGCTGCAATGCGTCTTCTTCCTGCCCGCCACCCGCACCGGAGGGACTCCGCGCGGCTGGGCGGTGGGTGAGTCGGGGACCATTCTCGCCTACGGAGGAGGCGGCGGTACCACCCCGGGAGGGCAATGCTTCAGCGATGTCCCTCCGGCGCACTCCTACTACACACCCGTCCAAGGTCTGTGCGAGGCAGGGGTCATCGACGGCTACGCCGTACCTGGAGGCAAGGAGTTCCGACCCCAGAACAACCTCTTCAGGGCGCAGTTCGCCAAGATGATCCTGGGCGTGCTCAAGATCGCCGTGACCGAGAACGACTGGATCGACGCCTCCCGTCCCTTCACCGATTTCGACAAAGACGATCCCGCCAATCTCTATCCCCACGATTTCGTGGCGAAGGCCTTCGCGCTGGGCATCACCAAGGGCAAGACGGCCACGACGTTCGCTCCCTACATCGACGTCACTCGGGCCCAGATGATCACCATGGTGGTGCGGGCCGCCACCAACTTCAAGGCAGGCGCCCTGGCCACGCCGCCTGCCGGATGGAGCGGCGGCCGGCTCACCTCCTACTACACGAACCCCGACCACGGGGCCAACGTGCGCACGGCTGAGTACAACGGGCTGTTGGACGGCATCGCGGGGCTGAGCACCAACTGGAACTGCGAGGGCAAGGCCAGCCGGGGCGAGGCGGCCCAGATCATGTGGAACCTGTACCGGCTCGAGGCCGGGACGACGCCGGGACCACAGGTGCTCTTCTCCGACGACTTCTCCAGCAAGGCCGGGGGCTGGCCGCAGACGGGCACCGCAGACTACATGCTCGCGTACGACACGACCAACGCCCGCTACACCATCAACGTCGTCGCCCCCTACTGGCTTGCCTGGGCCTCGCTGGCGACCTCCTACACCGACGTCACGGCCGAGGTGCGCGCCGCCTGTCTGAGCACGGGCAAGGAAGGCTTCTACGGCCTCATCTTCCGGGCCACGGCCGACAACAAGGACATGTACCAGTTCCTGGTGTCCAACCAGGGCTACTGGCAGCTGTGGCGGGTGGCCGGGGGGACGCGGACCGCGCTCACCGATGTGCGTGACAACCCCTCGAGCGCCATCAAGAAGGGCACGGAGTGGAACACGCTCAAGGCGGTGGCCAAGAGCGGCGACATCACATTCCACATCAACAGCACCAAGGTGTGCGACTTCCCCAAAGCCGTGCTCACCTCCGGGCGGGTGGGTCTGGCCGGAGGCACAGCGGCGACGGGGAACGTGCAACTGGGCTTCGACGACTACAAGATCTCGACCACGCCGTAACCGGGCTGGGCGGCAAGGCCCCCTCCCTTCTTCCAGAAGAGATGCAGGTCTGCGCTTGACACGAACATTTGTTCGTTTATAATCCGATTTCTCAGTTGAACGAACATACGTTCGCACACTACGCCGGTCTCATATGGATTACATGTTTTGTTATCAATTCTTAACTCTGCAATATCTTTTGCATAAACCGACAGAGTCCACGTCATGAGTCCCAGCCCGGACAACACCCGCGACCGCGACACAGGTGGCCGACACGACAGCGGGAAGAGCGCGTGCGATCACGGGCCCGGGAAGTTGCCTATACAGCGCATCCCACCCACTCACGACCACATCCGCCGCGACGCCGCCGGACCCAAGGACGGCTGGGCCAAGGGACCCGCCGACCCCGTACCGGCGACACCTTCAGCGGGGCTAAGGGCCAGCGACAGTACCGTCCAGATCAGCCCGGGCACACTCTTCGCCGATCCGCATGCCTCTCTCCCCTTCGTACACCTGCACGTGCACTCCAACTTCTCCTTCCTCGACGGCGGCAGCCGTGTCGAGGCCTTGGTGGCGCGGGCAGCCGCGCTGGGACAACCAGCCCTCGCCCTCACCGACCATGACGGTCTCTACGGCGCAGTCCGTTTGGCCAAGGCATGCGCAAGGGCCGGGATCAAGCCCATCTTCGGCGCCGAGGTGCAAGTAGAGTCCCTAGTACCGGCCGGTGACGAGGATGGTCAGAGCGGAGCGGCACGAGTCGGCCATCGCGTCGACCCGCACCACCTCATCCTCTTGGCAGAGACACGCGAGGGCTACGCCAATCTCTGTCGCATCGTCTCCGCGGCCCACTTGGCCGACCCCGAGCGCGAGCGACCGCCACTCGTCACTGCCGCCTCCTTGCGCGAGCACCGAGAGGGACTCATCTGCATGACCGGATGCCGACAGGGCCAAGTAGGATGGTCCATCGACGCGCAACGGGACGAGGATGCCGTACATGCACTCCTTGTGCTTCGTGAGATCTTCGGACCACACCACCTCTTTGTCGAACTGCAGTACTTCGGCTACGAGCCGCACCAGGAGGCTCAGCCCGGTCAACACGGCAGCGCCGTCTACGAGAAGGTCCAAGCGGACGGTGGCCGCCTTCGCCATCGACCATCGACCCCGCGCACTCCTCCTTCGTCCGCTGTGTCCACACCTCATGGCGGGCGGGACCCGGCGGCCGCGGCCGCGCCGGGCCCCGCCGCTGTCGACTCTACCGTGTTGCGTTCCTCACTTACTGCAACTTTAGTTGCATCATGGCGCCCATCCAGTCCATCGATGCCTGTGGAAAGACGTCGAGAACACATGCTGAGCAGCCATCCAGAACCAAGTGCCGACCTTCCCCAAGGTCAGCTTCAACGCCTGAATCCCTCAGACTATGATGTAGGCTTCCATCACGACGGCCGGCCGTGGCGCCTCTCCTGCCTCACCTACTGCGAACGTCTCACCCGTCTCGCGCACGCCTGTGGCGTGGGCACCGTGCTCACCACTAATGCCCATTATGCAGCGGGATCAGATCGCGACATCCACCTGATCTGCCGTGCCGCCGGTCGCGATGAGCCACTCTCCAGGTACCCGGAGGCAATCACCGGTCAGCGCTGTCTAAAGTCTAAGGCTGAACTTGAGGATTCAGCGGCGCCACTACTATCGCTGCTGGGCTGCGACCGCCAGGGCAAGAAAATGCATAATTATTGTAATGCAAGCTATATTGCATATAGTCGAGGTTCTGTAAGCACGGTGAGTCCCGATGGCGCCCCGGGCCCTGCCGGCACCTCCGGTCTTGCTGCCATCCCGGGCTCCGCCACCGCCCCGGGTCCCGCCGGCGCGTTGGATCCCCTCAGCGCTACCTGGCACATCGCTCAGCGCTGCAATGTGGACTTGGAGTTGGGCAGGTACCACTTTCCTCAGATCGCGGTGCCGCCTGGAGAGACCGCCTATTCGCTCCTAGCTAAGCGCTGCTTCCGGGGGATGGCCCGCGCCTACCGTCCGGTGCCTCCGCGGGCAGTCGATCTTCTGGAAAAGGAACTCCGCATGATCCAGCAGATGGGATTCGCCCATTATTTCCTGGTGGTGCACGACATCGTCAGGTGGGCGCGCGCGCAGGGGATCGCCTGCTCGGGGCGCGGCTCGGCCGGGAACTCTGTCGTGTGCCACGTACTGAACATCACTGCCTCAGAGCCTATCCGCCACAACCTTCTGTTCGAGCGCTTCCTCAACCCCAACCGCCGCGAGATGCCCGATATCGACGTCGATTTCTGTTCCGCGCGCCGGGACGAAGTGATCGGGCACATCTACAAGACTTTCGGGAACGAGAACGTGGCGGTGGTGGCCAACATCAACACCATGAGCCCCCGCTCAGCAGTGCGGATCGTAGCCGAAGCCTTGGGCCATGCTCCCAGTGAGATCGACGCGCTGGCTCGGAACGTGCCCCGGCACGGCGACGCCGCCCGCATCCGCGAATATTTGGCCGGGGCCTGGCCGGAGCTATGTGAATCTCCACTTCAGGATGAGTCTCGATGGGGCCGCCTGCTCGACCTGGTGGAGAAGCTCGACTCGTTTCCCCTGCATTTGGGCACACATCTGGGGGGCTTCGTCATCACCGACCGGCCCATCACCTACTACGCCCCGCTGCAGTGGGCAGCCAAGAGGTTGCCAGCGGGATACGCTTCGTCGGATACACCCGCAGCCACCCACGTGGCCGTCATCCAGTTCAACAAGGACGACGTCGCCGCCCTGGGCTTGGTGAAGATGGACATCTTGGGACTAAAGACCCATTCCGCCGTATCGGAGTGCACGCATATCATCAGGCAGCGCACGGGAAAGTGGATACGGCCCTACGACCTGCCACCCGACGATCCCGCGGCGTACGAGATCATCAGCAACGGGGGTTCTATCGGACTGTTCCAACTCGAGTCCGCGGGACAACGCAACTTAGCCAGTCGCCTGCAGGAGCGCGACTTCGACGACGTCATCGCCGCCATCGCCCTCTACCGTCCAGGGCCGCTGGAGGCCGAGATGATCGGGCCCTTCATCGACCGGCGCTGGGGAGTGGAGCCCGTCGCCCTCCCCCATCCCGCCATGGCCGATGCCGTGGCCGATACCTATGGGGTCATCCTCTATCAGGAGCAGGTGCTGCGCATCGCCCAGGCTGTGGCCGGTTTCGACCTGGCCGACGCCGACTCTTTGCGCCGCGCCATGACCCGCGACCGCAGCCGGGAGGAGATGGCCAAGATCGGCGAGACATTCGTCAGTCGCGCTGTGGCACGGGGCGTGCCCGAGGGGGCCGCGCGCGAGGTGTTCCGGCAACTGGAGGGCTTCGCCGCCTACGGCTTCAACAAGAGCCACTCGGTATGCTTCGCCGTCATCAGTTACGCCACCGCTTGGCTGAAGGCCTACTACCCGGCCGAGTTCCTGTGCGCCGTGCTCAACAACTACCCCATGGGCTTCTATACTCCGCGTACGGTGCTGAACGACACCCGCCGCTTCGGCTTGGAGGTGCGGCCGCTCGATATCAACCTGTCAGGGCGAGGGTTCACGGTGGAAGATGCCCGGCCGCCGGCGATCTGGAGCCCCACCGGTGAGCCCACCCCCTACGATCCTTTCGCCCAGGCCTGGACCGCCGAACACAGCTGGGGACTCACCGCGGCCGACCTGGCCGCACTCGAGCAAGAGCAGAACGGCGAGCAGGTCTATGCCGAGGCTCTGCGGGCGACGTTGACGCAGGCTCGTGCCGGCGAGCAGTCCGGCGCCGTGCCGCACGGCGCGAACACCGCCGCCCCGCGTACCGACCAAGCCGCCCCGTTCGACAGATCCGCCGCCGGCACGCGGCCCACCCCCGGTGATCTTCTCCCGCCCCGCGCACCCCGCGCGCGGGGCGGCGTCGAGCCCGGCGCTCGTCTCGTCCCCAGCACAGGCATCGCTCCCGACGCCGCCCGGGCCCTGCGTGTCGGCTTCAGTTACTTGAAGCAGATGGGCGGGCGCTCCCTCGACCGCATCGAGGCCGAACGCCGTCACGGGCCCTTCCAGAGCTTCGAGGATTTCTACCTGCGCACCCGTATCGACTACCCCATAGCGGAGAACCTCATCCGCGTGGGCGCCTTCGACTCATTGGAGCCCGACCGCACCGAGCTTCTCTGGCGGTTACCCCTGCTGCACGACCGCCTGGACGCTCTCGCCGGCTCGTCCGGGCAGCGCCAGGGCCAACTGCGCGCCTTCTTCTCCCCACCCACCCGTGCGGGGCTCGAGCGGCAGTGGACCCTCGAGGACAAGGTCCGGGTCGAGCTCGAACTCCTGGGACTCTCTGTGAGTGCCCATCCCCTTCATCTCTATGAGGAGGAGCTCCGGCGGATGGGCGTGCGTATGAGCTACGAACTCCCCACCATGGGCGACGAGGTGACGGTGACGGTGGCCGGCGTCTACGAGCGGGCCCAGAACCCCTGGATGCGCTCGGGGAGACGGACGATGTTCCTCACCTTGGAGGATGCCTACGGTCTCTTCGAATGCGTCTGCTTCGAATCGAAGCTGGCCAAGATCGCTCCGGTGGTCGCCCGGGCCAGCTACTTCCTCGTCCGCGGGCGTCTGCAGAACAACCACAAGCGGGGATTGGCCATCGTGGCCGAGGAGGTGCTCGATCTGGAGGAGGTATTGGCCAGGCGGCAGACCGAGCCGGCTCGGCCGATTGACGCGCACGACCCCCGTCGTTCAGAATGGGCGACAGAGGCCGGACCGGCCTACCGAGTGCACATCGACAGGGGCAGATACTGAGACATCTTCCCGATCCAGCGTCTCGCGGGCTGTCCCGTCGTTGGGCGGTCATGGGAATCGCCTTCTTGGGCGTGTTCGGCGCTATCGGCTTTGCCCGGTTCGGGTACAGCGCCATCCTCCCCTCCATGCAGCAGGCTCTGGATCTGAGTGGAGCCGCGGCGGGGTCGCTCGCCTCCTGGAACCTGGGCGCGTACATGACGATGGCTCTCATCGGCGGCCTGATCGCAGCCCGATTCGGACCCCGCGTCGTCATCACCATCGGTATCGGCCTCACCGCCATGGGCATGTTGTTGACCGGTCTGTCCTCCGGGCTCGCCTCCGCCTCGGCTGCCCGTGTCCTGACCGGCCTGGGCAATGGCATGGTCCTCGCCCCCTCACTTGCCTTGTTGGCCTCGTGGTTCGGAGCCCGTCAGCTGGGACTGGCCTCAGCCGTGGTCTCTTCCGGGGCCGCGCTGGCGCTGGTCACTACGGGACCGACGGTCCCACTCATCATCGCGTGGGGCGGAGACGACGGATGGCGATGGGCCTGGTATGCCTTCGCCGCGGTCGCAGCCTTCATGGGCGTGCTCGCAGGGATCTTCCTACGCAATCGACCCTCTGCGGTGGCCGCCGGCGACCCGCGGACCCAAGCCTCTGTGTTCCGCGGCTTTGGAGGCATCGTCCGGTCACGCTTCGCGTGGCACCTGGGCACCGTGTACTTCCTGTATGGATTCGGGTTCATCACCTTCGTCACATTCTTCCAGCGACGTCTCATCGGCGATCTGGGCTTCAGCAGCGTAGCCGCCGGATATCTGTTCCTAGCTATGGGGGCGGCAAGCCTGATCTTCGGCCTCGCGTACGGCGTGATCTCCGATCGAATAGGCCGCGGGCGGGCGCTGGCAGCCACCCTGGTGCTGCAGGGCGCGGCAGCCGTGATCCTTGGCCTGCGACCGGGCATGGTGGCGGTGGTCGTGGCCGTGATCCTGTTCGGATCCGGCGGCTTCAGCCTGCCTGGGCTGGTGGGGGCCGCCTGTGGAGAGCATTTCGGCCGCACGATGGCCGCCGCATCGCTGGGCTTCCTCACCATCTTCATCGGCGTGGGACAAGCCCTCGGCCCCTACCTTTCCGGGCTCCTGGCCGATGGCTTCTCCTCTTTCGGCCCCCCGTACATGCTCTCTGCGTCAGTGCTGTTCCTCAGCGCGATCATCGCCGGTCTGCTCGACCTACCTCGGTTCTGCGGCTCACACATCAGGTGAAGTGCGGTGAAGGACAGCGGAACATGCAGGCTCCGCACTGGGGGACGAAGGTGAACTGACTCAAATCGGCGTCGTGGGGATGAAGAGGAGTGCTCCGTACGAGCCGGCGGAACTCCTCCTCGCCCGCGTCATCCGGAAGTGTCAGTTTGGTACGCCGGAATCCCTCCTCGGCGAACGGCCATCGGCACCGCACGGTATCGGTACGCGCGTAGCCGAACCGGCGGCCGGCCACCGTGACGGTCACCCGACCGGCCAGAGCCTGGGTGGGGCAAGACGTGATGCAGGCCCGCTCGCAGTCACCAGGCCTGCAGAGGCTGGGTCCGTCGTACAGGGGAGTGGGACGGAGCGGTGCATCGGTGAGGATGGAGACGAAGCGTTGCCAGGCTCCAAACTCGGGCGTCAGAACCAGCGCACTCAGGCCGAACTCCCCCAAGCCTGCCGCTACGGCCGCGTGCCTATGCGAGAAATCGGCCCGGCTGCCGAACTTGTAGTTCAGCCCGGTGGGCGGGAACGGCAGACCCTTGAAGCCGGCCCGCTCGAGCGCCTTCGCCACCCGCGCCGCAGCCGACGACAGATCCCAGTTCGGGACGACATACCCGTACCACATGTACGGTCCCATGGTCTTGCCGGGTTCGTCGTAACGGCCGGCCACATCCATGACACCCTCGGGGATCCTCATGCCCAGGACGATCACCGAGCGCACGCCGGGAAGATAGTCCGCCGGACCGCTGCCGGGCGGCGCGCCTTCGAATCGGTCGAGAGAGGCCACGCCGAACAGATCGGCGTCCGATCGCATCAGCGCCAGTTCTTGCAGGTCGCTCCGAAGTCCGTCCTCGTACGCCTCCGAGTCCACCACCCAACCCTCCCGCTGATCCTCGAGACAGTGTGAGTCCAGCCTACGACCATCGTGTGTCCACCGCAAGCTGAGTCCGGCAGTCCTATGCCACACAAGCAGCGGAGGACCTCGGGTGACCACGACAGACCGGAGCGCAGGACCACGCTGTGTTTTGACAACGACGCCTTTGCGACGGACTATGACGCAAAGCGAGTGACCCGGAGGTCATATCGGTGGAAGAGCAGGCAGCACCCACGTCGCAAGCTGAGCTTCTCGAACTCATGTCCCTCCTCAGCGCTCCGGCCATACGCCAGGCCGTCGCCGCGCTGGGACTGCCGCACGGCAGCCACGGCCTAGACGCAGGTTGCGGGATAGGAGGCCACGCCAGACTCCTTCTCGATCAGGTAGGACCGTCCGGACGTTTGACCGCGCTCGACATCTCTGAAGACAACCTGGCCTGGGCCCGCGCGCACCACGGGCAAGGGCGCGCGGTGGAGTGGGTGGCCGGTGATCTTCGCGCACCGGCGTTCGCCGACGACTCCTTCGCCTGGATCTGGTGTGCGGACACCCTCTGGCCGGGCGCCGTGACTGACGACCCTGTGGGCGATCTCAGAGGTTTCGCGCGCATCACGCAGCCTGGCGGCACGATCGCGCTCGCCTATTGGTCGAGCCAGGTGTTGCTGGCTGGGTATCCCGAGCTGGAGGCGAGGCTGAACGCGGCCTTCGTCAAGACCGTCCCTTACCTGACCGGCCTTCCCCCCACACTGCACTTCCTTCGCGCCGGCTCGTGGCTGGCCCAAGCCGGCCTCGAGGACGTAAGAGCGCGCAGTTTCGTCGCCGACATCCAGCCGCCGTTCGACCCAGTCACGCGCCAGGCGCTCGCGGCCTGCTACCAGATGTTCTGGGGCCACGTGACCGACCACGTCTCCGCGGCCGACCAGGACCTCTACCTACGGCTGAGCGACCCCGGGTCGGCGGATTTCATCGCCGACACGCCCGGCTACTACGCCTTCCTGACCTACACCATGTTCTGGGGACGGAAGCCGGCCCGATAGCGATACCGCTGCGTCGGGACATGTCGCACGGTTAACCACGCGCCCTGCGGGGTATGTGCCCATCTGACTGACCGGCGCACGTCCACAAGGAGGCCACGGTGGAAGACCGATACCAGATGTTCAGTGAGTTCAAAGATCAGTATCCCGAGGTCTACGAGAAGACCGAAGCCCTGGGGGAGTTCATCCACCAGCAAGGCGGCCCGCTGGAGGACAAGACTCGTTGGCTCATCAAGCTGGGCATCTCTGCAGCTACGCGGCACCAGAACGCCGTGGGCACGCATATCGCCCGCGCTCGGGAGGCAGGCGCCACGGAGGAAGAGATCATGCACGCGCTCCTGCTCGTGATCCCCACCTGCGGTTTCCCCACCTTCACCGAAGCCTACCGCGTGTACAAGAAGATGGAGAGCTCACCTTCCTGACGAAGCCTCCAGCGACATCTCCAGGCCCGCGGCCGCACCTGTCGGCTGTTTGGTGCGGCCCCGTCCTCCTTGGCCCGGTTCCTCCCGCCAGCACTCTACGTCGAGGCGGACCCCACGTTCATCCGGCCGGATGAACCGCTATAGTGGACCAAGGTCGGCAGGCTGCGTGGCCCCACGCACCAAGGATCCAGCGACGGAGGAGGGACGATGAGCGAGCCGGTGACGGTCGGGACGATCGAAGCCAACGGAGCCGAGTTCCACTACGAACTCCGGGGAAGCGGGCCGAGACTGCTGTTCATCCCCGGAGCCGAAGGAGATGCCGAGGAATACCTCAGGGTCGTCCAAGCGCTGGAGGACCGGTTCTCCATCCTCAGCTACGACCGTCGGGCGTTCTCACGCAGCCCCCGCCCCGCCGACTACTCCGGGACCACTGTCGAGCAGCAGGCCGACGACGCCGCCGCCCTTGTGCGGGCTTTGGACTTCGCCCCGGCGTCGGTGTGGGGCAACAGCTCGGGAGCCATCATCGGGCTGAGCCTCGTCCTCCGGGACCCCCATGCGGTGGAGACAGCCATGCTGCACGAGCCTCCGCTCTTCGCGGGCATGGAGGATTGGCAGAGCCAGCTCGCCTTCCTGCAGAAAGCCACGGCCGAAGGCAAAGTGCCGTTCTTGCGCATGCTCACCGGCGATGAGGTCTACAACAGCCTGTCCCAGGGATACCGGGCCCGGCTGGAGGCCGACCGCACCTGGATCGAACACGAGTTCGACGTCTTCGAGTACTACCGCCCGTCGGACGAGGAACTGGCGAGGGTGGCGCGTCCTGTGAAGGTCCTCTTCGGGGCGGACAGCCCGCCCTTCTTCGGCGAGGCTGCACACTGGCTGGCCGGTCGCCTGGGCACCGAGGCCGTGACCATCCCGGGAGGGCACGGCGTGCACTACGAGTTCCCCGATGAGGTGGCCGCGATCATCGCCCAGCTCTTGGCCGGCTAGACACTCATAGACGCGCAGCGGCGGCACGGCGGCACGGCGCTCAGTAGCTGCTCCACTCTCCCCAGTCGCCCAGCCAGGGCCGCAGACCTAGGTCTTCCGGGGTGCTCGCCGGCGGCTCCACGGCCTCGCGCAGCTGACGCGCGTACACCTGGCAGCGCGTGAACGCCCGGGTGGCCCGCGCGAAGTGGAAGAGGGCGTCCCGCTCGTCGGGCACGTTACCCGTCAACACCGAGTTCAAATAGTAGTGCCCCTTCATGAACTCGGTCTTGGCCCGGTCGAAGGTGGGCTCCAGACAGGCCGCCTCCGCGAACTTCAGCCCGCTCACAGCCTGATTCGCGTAGTAGAGGTCGTACTGGGCCCGAGTCAGGGCCGTCTCGGCGAGCTCCTGCGGGCCCGAACCCAGGGTCAGCTCGTAGAACGAGTGGGTCTGGCCGGGGCCGTAGTTGTGCATGGTGGGCAGGGCTGCACCGGTGGCCCGGGTAGCGGACCCGGAACAGACCAGATACCGGCGCTCATGGGGCAGCGCGATCCCGATGAAAGAATTGAACAGACTCCCGATATGCGCGTGATAGCTCCGCCCCAGTGTCGGTCCGTACGCGGCGTCCGCCTCCTCCAGCGTGGGATGAGTGGTGGTGCTGGGGAAGCGATACATCATCTGGGCGAACTCCAGATCGATCTCGCCCTGGTAGTTGTGGAGCATGTTCCACATGAACAGGTTGCGCGACACCGACCAGGGCGTGAAGTCCAGTGCCTCCAGGCCCTGGAACTCCTTGCTCAGCCAGCCTCCGTGCGGGATGTGGTCCTGCGTCGCCCTATCCCCCATCTCCTGTGACTGATAGTTGTTGGTGTGATAGAGGAAGTCGGTCTCGTCCGCATCGCCCGCGCGCCGGATGACCGCGGGATGCCGACGCTCGATCACCAACACGTCTTGGCTGAGGTCGGCGAAGAAGTTGCCGTCCTTGTAGTTCACGGCCGCGGGGAGCGCCAGATGCATCTCCACCGCCTGCTGGGCCGTGTCGGCGAAACGGAGGATGTGCATGTTGGCCATGCCCCGCGGCACGGTGTAGCCCCAGTTGGCCGTGTCGGATATGCATCCCGAGCCGTGATGGACCAAAACGACCCCCTTGCTGTTCAGCACGGGATGGGCCGGGTCGGTGCCGAAGCCCGGGAAATGATAGGGAGAGGCGATGAAGCTGTTCCCCGTCTCGGGAAAGACCACCACCGTGTGGGCGAAGAAGCCGGCCGGATCGTCGCCGTTGCCGGCGCAGATGAGCCGCCCGTCCTTGGTGGCCCTGCCCCAGGCCGCGAAGCCGCTGCAGGCCGGCGTCTTCCTGCCGGCGGCCGAGCCGTCGCCGACACTCCCGGGCGCGGTCGCGCCGTCGCCGCCGCCCGGAGCGCCGCCCGGAGCGCCGCCGGGGCCGGAGCCCGCGGGAACGAACGACTTGAGCGACCACGGGTTGTGCTCCTCGAAGAGCACCAGATACGCCAGCAAATCCCCATACACCAGGTCGATGCCCGCGTCTCGAGCGCCTGCCGCCATCCCCTCCATGATGTCGGTCCACTCGGGCGCGTACCTGTCCACATGTGCCTGGAACTCGCGCAGCGCGGCGTGCTCCTCGGCCGAGAAATCGCGATGTAGCGGGCTGTGGTGATAGAGATAGCCCCATTTTTGGGAAGCGATCTCGGGGCCGTAGATCTGCGCCAACTGCTGGAAGTACTGGTATCCGATCTCGTGGTCGGACCCGCTGAGCACCAGGACCGGCCGGACCGATGGCGGCATGGGGATCCCATCCGCGAACGGGATCTCCGGACCCGTGTCGCCGAAGGTGATCCTGGGGCTGGATGACATGTGGGGCTCCTTTCTGGGCTGAGGGCGCGGCTAGTTCCCGCCGAAGGCCGGGGGCAGAGCCGGGACCGCGAGACGATGCTGGTTCACACTACTTCTGCCGCAGGTTGGCAATGATCTGTGCGATCTCACCCCGTGTGGCGTTCCCGTTGACGGAGAAGGTCCCCAGGTCGATGCCGGCCAGCAATCCGTTGTACTCAGCCCGGGCGATGTTCACTCCGTGCGTGGGGTCGGACGCGGGAAGCGTCCCCTTCCAGCCCGCCGGCGGGTCCTTGACCGCAGCCGGCTTGTAGCCCTTGGCCGCGCGCACCACCATGGAGGCCACCTGCGCCCGCGTGATGTTGCTGTAGGGATCGAACATGGTCGAGGTCTTGCCCGTGGTTATCCCCCGCGCCGCGCACACGGCCACGTAGTTGTCGGGATACAGGGAGGCGGCCCCGCTCTTGGTGACATCCTTGAACGAACAGACGTCGCTCTCCGACACCGGATACTCGCAGCCCAGCACGATCATCTTGGCGAACTGCTGGCGCATCACGGGGTCGTCGGGGCGGAACTCGGTCTCCGTCTTGCCGTTCACGACGCCTGCTTGCGCCAAGGCCAGGATGGCTTGACGATAGGGATGGATGGCGGGGACGTCGGTGAAGCCGACGCCCGTGGGGATGGCGCTGACGGCCGGCGACTTGGCGCCCTCATGCCCGCCCACGACCGCCGCCACCTGGTAGGAGTAGGAGACGCCGGCGCTGAGCCCGGTGTCGCTGTACGCAGCCGCGGTGACGAGCTTGGCGTTGACCTTCGCTCCGTTGCGATAGATATTGTAGCCGGAGACATCGGGAGCGGGATCCCAGGTCAACTGCACCTTTGCTGGGCCCGCCTTGGCCGCGAGTCCCGATGGGGCCACGCCGACGCCTATTGAGGTCGTCGACCCGCGCAGGTTGGGATCGGAGCCGGGAGCGAAGGCGGCGGCGACCCACCGCATCCCCACGGCCGTGAAGGTCATGCGCAGCGTGGCGACGCCGTTGGCGTCGGTCTTGGCCGTCCCCAGGGCGGTCTGCGTCCCCGCGATGCCCCCGGTGGCGAACGACACCGTCCGCCCGGCGAGCGGCTTGCGCGACGATTCCTCCGTGAGAGTGGCGCTCACGCGCAGTTCCTGCCCGATGACCGCAGGCGACGCGCTCACCGACAGCTGCAGGAAGGTTGGCGAAGGCTCCGGCGCAGTCACTGGACCGGCGAGTTCGCCCACACGCTGGCGGAGAGCGGGCAACGTGTCGTAGAAGGTCTGTCCCGGACAGTCGGTGGAACCATAGTCACGGTGCCCGGTGATGTTCCAGGTGGAGCGGGTCGACGTAGGGTTGGTGGCGCTCGAGTAGGGGCCGGACCCCAGAGGATCGATGCCGTGCCGTTTCACCACCCAGGCCAGGAGCGTCTCCAACGAGGCCCGGGCGGCGGCACTGATGTCGCTGCTGGAGTAGGTGCCCAGCACGGCTATCCCCACCGTGGCGGTGTTGTAGTTGTAGGTGTGCCCGCCCACGACGCCGTTGCCGTAGATGTCCTCGCCCGGCGTGGTGGTCGAGTCGTTGTCGGAATAGCGCCCCTCGTAGATGTTGCCCAGCGGATCGATGAGGAAGTTGTAGGCGATGTCACCCCAGTCGCGCGTGACGGCGTGGTAGTAGTAGATGGAGCGCATGAGCTTGGCGTACGACTCGGCGGTGCCGCCGGGAGACGAACCGTCGGCGGTGTGATGGATGATCACCTTCTTGGCCGGATAGAAGCGCGGCGCCCAGTTGAGATAGGCCTGATCGGCGCCCCAGGCAGTCCGGGAGATGATGGCCGGCCCGCCGCCCGGCGCGGCCGCGACCGACGCCGGAGCCACGGGCGCCAGAACCGGCACCGAAACACCCCTGAGCACCGTGACGTCCTCTCCCCCGCTGTCGCCCGGGACCATACTGAGAAGATGCAGATCCGCGAGCGGAGTGTCCGTGGTCACACGCACGGCGATCGCTCCACCGGCCGCGAGAACGGCGCCGTAGGTCATACCGTCGGCGGGCCCGCCTTCGGCGTCGTCACGATCGGCATCGACGGGCGCGCCGAAGCTCACGCCGTCGCTGGAGAACGCCAGGGTCACGCGTGCGTGCGGCGCCCCCTGCCAGTACGCGGCCACAAACTCAGCGGGACGGCTGAGCCAGAGAGTCGCAACGTCGGTGACAGCGACTGTGACGGTCTCGGCCTGCGTGAAGAGCCCGTTCCCCTCGAGAGCCGCCTGAGAGCGCGCGACCGACTGAGCGACGGGCGCCGCTCCAGTGTCGGTGCTCGCCTGGGCTCCGGGCGCCAGCGTGAACGCAAGCAGAGCGAAGGCCAGGATCGCGAGAAAGAGTGTGATGTGGAGAGAGGATCGACGCACCAGGCTCCCCGGGCAGGTTGTTGTGCTCTCTACTAGTTCTCCACGGGGCGGCTGATGCCTCCACGGACGTCGGACCGACCCCGATCAGCCTCATCCAACCATCGGGAGTCTTCTGACTCGAATCCTGGAGCGCTCGAACACCACCACGCTGCCCTGGACCAAGTCCTCCGTAATGGACCCAAGGTTATCTAGCAGCAGGGCAACTTGGGCTTCAGGCCACCTGCAGACGACAGGCCTAACGCCACCTTTGGCGACAAGGCATTGTCAACCAGGAACCTCAAGAGACCGCGCGTAGCGGCAGCTCCCTCTCGCGCACGGCCTCGGCCGCGTAGTGCAGAGCCTGCTCGACATCCTCCGGCTCTAGGTCGGGGAAATGCTCGATGATCGTGTCGACCGCCATGCCCTCGGCGACCATGTCCACAACCGCCGCCACGGTGATCCGCAACCCGCTTATGCAGGGGAGTCCACCCATCTGGGCCGGGTCAGTGGTGATCCGATCGAATCTGGCCATGCACCCACCTCCGATCGCGTCCACAACACCATGCTCAGTATAGACCGCCCCGCCAGCTGCTGAGCACGTGACCACATCGCCTCCTCCCACTGGCTCGCCATAACGCTGATCAGTATCGCTGGTCCATGGGCCAACCCCATGCGACCTTAGTTGGAGCCTGGCGATCCGCAGCATGTGGACCCAGCTACGAGCGGAACACCTCTCGCTGATGCCATTCAAGCAGCTCCCGGTTGGGCCACCACAGCTCCCGCTCGGGCACGGCGATCTTCCGGCCGTCCAGGATGTAGTAACTGCGACCGTTCTTGAACTCGTCGCGCAGACTGTCCCCCACCCGAAAGACGTAGTCGGGCGTCACCGTCACGTAGCCGTGGTCGTAGAGCCGGTGCAGGTCGCTGCGCAGCAAGAGTCCGTTGTCGATGCAATGCTGGCCGCCCTGGCCATAGGGTAGGATGTGTGCGGCCTCGAGCCGGCGTTCCGCAGCTGATGGCTGTACTAGCCCACATCTGAGCCAGAAATGCCTGCGTATGGCGTTTTGACATCGTCAAATCTGGTCAAAATCGCGATTTCGCCTAGATACACGGTTTGTGCAATAGTCCTTGCGTCGCTATAGCCTTATGTGAAACACTCTAGGTATGTACCTACGCTCCACCAGCCAGACGAGAAAAGACGGCACCGTCGTCCGCTACCTACAACTGGCCCACAACGTCTGGGACGCCGGTAAGGGGCGTTCGGAGACCAAGGTCCTTTACAACTTCGGCCGGGAGCAGGCCGACACGCGCGAGACCCTCGATCGTCTGGTCCGCTCCATCTCCCGCTATCTGCACCCCGGCGGGCCGGACGAGGCCCTTGCCCCGGAGCTTTCCGACTTCACCTTCATGGAGTCCCGACCGATGGGCGGGGCGTATGTGCTTGACGCTCTCTGGCGCACCCTCGGGATCGGGGAGACCGTCACCCGCCTTCTTGCCCCGCGCCGCCGGGACCGCCGGGCGGAACGGGCCCTCTTCGCTCTGGTGGCAAACCGGGCTCTTTCGCCGTCCTCCAAGCTGGCCGCCTCGGTGTGGGTGAACGAGGACGTGGAGATCCCCGGCCTTCCCACCATCACCGATGACGCCCTCTACCGGGCTATGGACTTCCTTCTCGAGATCGCCCCCGCGCTCGAGAAGGCGGTGTTCCATGAGGTGGCCAACCTCCTCAACCTGGAGGTCGACCTTCTGTTCTTCGACACCACCTCCACCTACTTCTGCATCGATGAGGCAGACGACGCCGTCGAACGGGACGGGCGAGGCGAGGTACTCACTGATGACGACGAGTCCAGCGCTATCACCACCGGATTCCGCACCTACGGCAAGAGCAAGGACCACAGAGACGATCTGCCCCAGATCGTGGTCGGCCTGGCGGTCACCCGAGAGGGTATCCCGGTCAGGGTCTGGTCCTGGCCCGGCAACACCGCCGATTCGGCCCTCATCCGCCAGGTGAAAGCCGATCTACGGGAGTGGACGCTTTCCCGGGTGGTCTGGGTGGCCGACCGGGGGTTCACCTCCCGGGAGAACCGCCGCTATCTTCGCCGGGGCGACGACCACTACATCATGGGGGAGAAACTGCGCTCCGGCTCCAAGGAAGCGCGTGCCGCGCTTTCCCGGGCCGGCCGCTACTGTGAAGTGGCCGGCAACCTCAAGGTGAAAGAGGTGAAGATCGGGGAGAACGAGCGCTTCGTGGTGTGCCATAACCCGGAAGCGGCCGAGCGGGACGCCCAAGTCCGTGCTCATCTCCTTGACCACCTCACCGGACTGATCAAGGACTCCGACTGCCTGCCCCCTCTGAAGCGGGCGGAGCTGAAAGGGGTCATCTCCACCAAGCCGGGGCTCTCCCGCTTCCTTCGCGCCACCGCCGGGGGTCTCTTGCGCATCGATGCTGAGGCCATCGCCGCCGACGAGAAGCTCGATGGCAAGTATCTTCTTCGCACCAGCGACCCCAACCTGTCTGCTGAGGACATCGCTCTGGGATACAAGCAACTCGCCGAAGTGGAGCGGGGCTGGCGGGACCTAAAACACGTGCTTGATCTTCGCCCCGTCTATCACCGAAAAGAAGAGCGCATCCGGGCCCATGTCCTTCTGTGCTGGCTGGCGCTGCTTCTGGTGCGTGTCGCCGAGACCAAGACCGGTGATGCCTGGCCGCATCTGCGTCGAGAACTCGAGCGTCTGCAGGTGGGGACGTTCGAGGGTCAGGCGGGATTCTTTCGCAAAAGAACGGCCCTTACGGCCGCCCAGAAGGCCATCTTCCGGAACCTAGAAATCCAAGAACCTGCTGAAATGCAGGAGATTCGGCCAAGAGCGAAGGCTTCCTAGCCTCGTTTCGGGCCCCAGATCCCATAGGCACACGGCGCCTTCGCGCTGGATCGCTGCTTTCCCCTGCTCAAACGCACTTTTCATCTCCCTATGGGTGGGGTCAGCTGCGGAACGCCGGTCGAGAGCCGGCAGCGAGTGCTCGTTGGTGACGGCGCAGGCACCCCGGTAGGCGTCGCGGACGGCAAGGCTGAACAGACCCTGGCCCAGGCGAGGCCTCACCTCGACGGCAGCCCCGTACCGAGCTAGATTCTCGGCGACTAAGCGAGGATCGGCATCGATGTTCCAGTAGTGGAGACCGCCGGTTGCGCGTTCCATGCATTCGCGCAGGATGCGGGCGCCTTCGCCAGAGGCGAGATCGTAGGTCTTGCCCTGTTGGATGCCGTTCCTACGACTCGGCCCTTCTTCGATGTACAAGCCTACGCCGGGTTCGTTCGGCTGGCCGGTTGACGAACGCTATAGTTGCCCGTTCGCCCCGCTCTCATGGTGGACCGAGCCAATCTTCCTATTGCCAAGCCGCCGATGCGCAATCCGAAAGGTCGCCGGAGGAAGAAGCCCAATGAGCAGCATCGGTATGGTGAGTTGATTTCTCAGGGGATTAAGATAGAGCAGGAACTTCTCATAGGTACCTACAGCACTATCGAATCCGCCCGCCAACCGCATGGCCTCCGTAGCCGTGATGACAACTCCGGCACTGGTCTGGATGGCCTTCCGAACGTGGTTGAGCTCGCCCGCCAGCACGGGCTTGAGTAGATTCCAAGACGTGGCTTCGCCATGGTTGAACGCCACTTCCACAGCCAGTTCGCCCTTGGCGAAGTCCAGACGCCATTTCGTCTCCCGGTCATCCGTGTACGGCATCTCGGTGAAAATCGGGCTCTCAGCGCACCAGTCCTTCGCCACAAGTCTTTCTCTGAGGAGCATGTTAATTGTCGACGATATGCTCTTGGAGCCTACACTGAATCTCTCGAAGCAGTCAATCAAATCGTCATCCGATATCCCAGAGATCACCTCGTGAAGCTCACCCCAAAGAGTACGGTATGGCTCCTCCTGTTCAAATAGAGTTGATGCGTGTCGGTGTGAGTAAGAGACGTATTCCATGACCAATCCTAGTTCGGCTTAGAGGGCTGCGGGCCAGCCTCGTTCTCAGAGTCGGCAGCCAGCCCTGTGGGCGATGAGCCGGCCCCGGTCAATACCTCCAACAAGTGTATCTTCAGACTCTGAACGTCATCCAACTCGCACTCCCATATCGTAGTCACGCTCCAGCCCATCGCTCGTAACTCGCGAACCTTCCGCTCGTCGCGCATAACGTTGTGGCTGAACTTCTTCGCCCAGAAGTCCGAGTGTGACCGGGGAATCGAGGGATGGCAGAGCGGGCACCGATGCCAGAAACATCCGTTCACAAAAATGGCGATCCTGCGCCCAGGATACGCGATGTCCGGCCTACCCGGGACTTTGGCCCAATGCAGGCGATAGCCTCTGAAGCCCATCTCGCGGAGTAATTGACGCACGAACAGTTCTGGCTTGGTGTCACGTCCAGTATTTCCGCGCATAGACTTGGACACGGCCGTCGATGCCGCGGCTGGTGAGGGCCCCAGTGGGCCATCAGCGTACAACGACCGCTTCATCCATCGACTGATGCTCGCTTGCCCCAGCCTTGTCGTTGGAGGCCCGTCCACGGACCCAGGACACTTGGTCCTCCGCAAGCACCCGGCCAACCTTGCTCACCAATCCGACGACTAGCGCATTGCCCATACAGAATGCTCGCCTGCCGGAAGTCATTCCTTCTGTCCATCCGTCGGGGAAACCGTTCAGTCTCTCTAACTCGATCGGCGTCAACCTTCTGTAGCGGCCGCAGCGTTCTACCACGTGCTTGAACCGCGAGGGGCTGCTACCCCCCTCGCCAGTGAGAATGGTCCTCGCAGGGCGGTCGAGTGGGTCGGGGAACGGCAACGCCCCTTCTGAGTACGTGTATGCGGTTCCACTTGCCTTGTGGCATCTTTCGATGTCCTTGGCTCCTTTGAGAGTTCTCCAGGCCCCGAGTTGGTGGCCTGGGATCAGGAAGGGTTCTGTATCCGGCCCCTCGTCTTGCAGGATGTCACCGAGAGTGATTCTTTCGGACACCTTGGCCGCCTCGACATCTCGCGTCCAGACACGCGACCTGTACATCACGCCAGAGTTGCCAAACGGTGTCTTCCTTTGATCTCTGCCGAAGCTCTGGGAAACCACAGCAGGGTCGGCGTCAAGAACGAAGCTCGGCAATGGCACAACCTGGGCAGTCATTTCCGGAAGAACCTTCACCGGAAGTGCTCGCGCGAGAACCCCTCTTTCGCACAGCCACTCCATGGGCGCCGAGACGGGAAGATCCCCCAGTTCCGTGTTCTTCCTTGCGACTATGAAGACCCGCCGACGCTTCTGCGGGAATCCATAGTCAGCAGCATTCACGACACGCCACTCCACCGCATAATCCAAGGCGCTCAGACAAGCGAGCATCACGGCAAAATCCCGCCCACGCTGAGCAGCAGGCGACTTGAGCAGGCGATCGACATTTTCCAGGAACACCAGTCTCGGTCTCTTGAGATCGAGAAGTCTGTGGATTTCCCACCACAAGACGCCCTTCTTACCCTCAATTCCATGCGCCTGGTTCAATGTCTTTGCCACAGAGTAGTCCTGGCAGGGAAAGCCTCCAACAACAAGATCGTGATCAGGCACGGACCCCGGATCTCCCGCCGCACTTCGCAAGACCTCGGCGATGTCCTCGTTGACATGGACCTGGCTGTACCCGAAATTCCGTGTATAACAGTCGAAGGCGTGCTGCGCCTTCGTTCCCGGTTCCCACTGATTCGCCCAAACGGTCGTCCAGCCGCTCTCGCGAAGAGCCAGGCGGAAACCACCCACGCCTGCGAACAACTCCAGCATGCGAAGTTCTGGGCGAGTCTCCGGGTCTGGGAAGCGCGGAGTCGACGCCTGCATACAGCTCGCAGGAACGAACCCAAAGGATGTGAGTGCCAACCTGCTCCTCCTACGCCACCGTCTCGTGTTGACTGCTGCGCTTCATCATACAAGAGGCGCCGGACACGCGGAATCCCGGTTGTCGTGCGAAGCGGCGTGATAGTGGCGCAGGTCGCGCGCGTAGGCGGCCACCTGGTCGACGTGCGCCCGCTGCAGGGTGGCTGTCTCTTTGAACTCCAGTACCAGCACCTGCGACCCGGTGAGGATCACCACGTCGGGCCGCCTCCCCCGCTCCCGTGGCAACTCGTACTCGAAGATGACGGCCCAGTCCCCAGCCCGCGACGTGGAGGCGACGATCTCGCGCAGGGCGGCGCCCAGGATCTCGTACTCGCCTCGCCAGGCATCCATCTGCTCGCCACTGGGAGGCAGACCCATGACGTGAAGATGACGAGCGGCGAGCGAGGCGAGCAGGTCCGATTGCGCGAGATCCAGGAACTCGGCGACGGTGCCTTGCCAGCCGCAGCAAGGGTCCCTCAACATCGCTGCCAAGCTCCAACCGAAGTCGTATACGCGCCACCCACGGGCCTGCGACAATCCAGCTGAGTGAAACCCAAGCCTGCTATCATGATGTCATGATACCGTGGTAGCAGGAGGTAGTAATGTCCATGGAAGCGAGCCGCAAGGCGATGACCGTACGCGTAGACACAGAGACGGCAGAACAACTCGAGGCGGTCGCCCAGGTGGAAGGAGTGCCTGTCGCCGAGGTGATACGAGAGGCCCTCTCCCGCCACATTGAGGAACGCCGGAACGACGCCGAGTTCCAGGAGCGGCTGCGCGCGTCCATCGAACGCAACAAGACCACCCTGGAGCGCCTCAGCCGGTGACGCACTCCGGCCGGCCGAAACTCCGGTACGCCACCGGTCCCAAAACGCAAAGAAACCCCCCTGCTCGCGACAGCCACCTGTTCTTCCACCCTACAACTACCCCGCCCGATTCGCAAGCGATTGATGAGCGCGGGCTCAGTGAAGGTCATCCATAATCCCAACGTCGTCCCGAACGTGGTAGTGACCGCGTTTTTCGACCGAAGAGAGAGGAGCGCCGTGAAGGTCAGCTTCGATGAACAGAGCGACGCCCTATATCTCCGCTTGGACCAGGGACCAGTCGCCGAGTCCGAGGAGGTGCATCCCGGCGTGGTGTTGGACTACGACGAGAATAACCAGGTCATCGGCGTGGAGATCCTCGGCTTGGCCACGCACATCGATCGGGCGCAGCTGCGCTCCATCTTCTTCGAGGTCACTTGAGTCGCCCGGCGCCCTGCCTCGCCCACCTCGGCCACCCTGCCCCCGGCCGATCGGGGCAATATCCTGCCGCCGGCGTCAAAGAAGGTTTCCGGCCAAGAGGAGAGAATAGACTGGTGCAGAGCCCCAAGAGCTCAGACGCAGCATCTGAGGACCTACGCCGAGCCGCCGAGACGAAACGCGACAGAGGCCACCATAGCGCCGGAAGAGGCGCACCGAGCGGGATGACGTAGGCGCCACGTTGGCAGATGAAGAGCGAGTTCACTCGGGGCTCTTCTCTTTGCGTCGAACGCCTCCCCCCTTGCGATCCGCCCGCCAATCTGCAACCTACGATGGAGCCGACTTCTAGAGTATTGTTGATTTGATGTTCTAGGAGGAACGGGATGTCGGTGGTCTTCACAATCGAGATCGAGCAAGAGACCGACGGACGCTGGATCGCTGAGGTGATCGAGCTGCCGGGAGTGCTCGCATATGGCGCGACTCGAGACGAAGCCATCGGCCGTGTTCAGGCTCTCGCGCTGCGCGTGGTCGCAGATCGACTCGAGAACGAGGACGATGACCGGGGACTCCTGAACATCACCTTTGCTGCAGCATGAACGTCTGGCCCAGCACACAGGCAAAGGCCGTCCTCGCCGCGCTTGTTCTTCAAGGCTGGCGAGTCAAGCGCCAGACCGGCTCGCACCGGGTACTGACCAGGCCCGGCTGGCCCGATTGGTCTTTGCGTTCCACGACCGTGAGGAGATCGGTCCGCGTATGCTGGCACGGATCGCCAAGCACAGTGGACTGCGGCCAGAGGACCTCTGACCACTACCCCTGCTCAAAACGTCCTGTCGACGTCAGGCAACCTTCAGCGGCGCTATCCTCTCCACTTCCCCACCTATCGCCCTCTGGGCATCCCAGAGATCGACGGCCTGCTGAGCGTTCAGCCAGAACTCCGCCGAGTTCCCGAACAGTCGCGAAAGGCGCAAAGCCATCTCAGGACTCACCGCTCGGCGCTCGCGGAGGAGTTCGTTGATCGTCTGTCGCGAGACGCCGAGAGCCTTAGCGAGCCCGGCCACCGTGAGCCCATAGTCGGGTAGAAAGTCCTCGCGCAGCATCTCCCCCGGATGTGTCGGACGGATCTTTCTGCCGTCGTTACCTATCAGGGACATGGTCCACCTCACGTCTGCGGAAGTCAGTGATAGTCGGTGATCTCCACGTCGTATGCGTCGCCGTCCACGAATCGAAAACAGATGCGCCACTGATCGTTGATCGAGATAGAGTGCATACCTCGTCGATCTCCCTCCAAAGCATGCAGCCGATTCCCAGGAGGAACCCGAAGATCCTCCAGGCTGATCGCGAGATCGACGTACTCGAGCTTGCGAATGGCCCTCCTCACGATATGCGGAGGCAGCCAGCGAGAGAGGCCCGTCTCGTACAACGCCTGCGTATGGCGATCCGCAAACGTCTTGATCACGATTGAGTGTAATCTGTCACGTGACGCTGGTCAATTGTCTCAGCCACGTGTGCAGCATACGGCCCGCAGGCAGTCCCAGCCCACGACCAAAGTCGCAGCCTGGCGGCGCCTACCAGCCTGGCGCCACCGCGCCGCTCCCGCGCCCGTCCCGGCGCCGGCCCCTAGCTGTTGCTGGCGCCCCCGACCGGCCGCTGCTTGAGCGCCTCCATGAAGCCCTTGTTGCGCGGGTCGCGGCGCCAGTTGCGGATGATCCACATCCCCCAGCCGTGGAACAGCAGCTTGGTGAAGCGGAAGGTCACCAGCAGCTTCAGCCACTGCCGCGCCGAATAGAAGCGCATGTAGCCGCGCAGCACTTC
Organism: Thermoleophilia bacterium; assembly: GCA_040772905.1. GTDB lineage: Bacteria > Actinomycetota > Thermoleophilia > RBG-16-64-13 > RBG-16-64-13 > JAXGXJ01. The sequence goes on from JAXGXJ010000006.1 coordinate 108,524, forward strand.
CTTCTGCAGCTCGTACGGGGTCATGTGCGCAGGCGTGAAGACCACGTGATGGGCGTCGTACAGATGCCAGCGCTTGTCGAAGATGCGGCCCTCCGCCTCCATCTCGTTGAACTGCGGCGTGCCCGGCAGCGGGGTGAGGATGTTGAGCATCACCGTGTCGATGTGATGCTTGAGGGCGAAGCTCACCGTATCGCGCACCGTCTGCTTGGTGTCGTCGCCGGCGCCGAGCACGAACATGCCGTGGCTGTCGATGCCGAACTCGTGCAGGATCTTGATGGCCTGGACGATGTCGTCGACGCTCTGCGCCTTGTGGAAGGCATCGAGCGTAGCCTGGTTCACCGACTCCAGCCCCAGATACACGCGCTTGCATCCCGAGCGGTGCATGAGGCTCAGCAGTTCGCGGTCGCGGACCACGTCGGTGCGCACCTGGGCCGACCAGGGCATTACGAGGCCCTCGTCGATCATCATCTGCAGCAGGATCTTGAGGCGTTTCTTGTCGGCGGCCATGTTGTCGTCGTAGAAGAAGATCTTCTGGGCCTTGCTCTGCTTGATCTCGGCGATGACGCTCTCCGGCGAGCGGAAGCGGTACTTGCGGCCGAACATGGCCGTCACCGAGCAGAAGTTGCAGGCGAAGGGACAGCCCCAGCTGGTCATGATGGGAGTGGAGCGGATCTTTTCGTGCCCGTGGATGAGGGTGAGATCGGGGAAGGGCAGCGTGTCAAGGTCGGCACAGCGGGCACGGTCGGGATTGTGGACGGCGGCGCCGTCGCGCATGAAGGACAGGCCGGCGATGCTGTCGAGCTCGCGCTGACCCTGCAGGGCCTCGATGAGTTCGAGCATGAGGGCCTCGCCCCCCTCGCCGCGAGCCACGTAGTCGGCGTGCTGCAGGGCCTCGTCGGCCATGAAGGTCACGTGCGGCCCCCCTATCACCACCGGGATGCCGCGCGCCCGCAGGTCGTCGGCGAACTGATAGCCGGCGGTGGCGGTGGAGGTGGTGGTGGAGATGCCGACCAGATCGGCGCTGCGCACGTCATCCCAGTCCACAGGCGCGAACTGGGTCACGTAGATGGAGACGTCGTGTCCTTGGGCCTTCAGCGCTGCGCCGATGGTCGACAGACCCAGTCGAGGCATCATCACCTTGCTGAACACGTTCATGCCCGGTGGTTCGGGCTCGATGAGACGGACCTTCACGGAAGTCACTCCTTGCGTTCACTGCGGCCACGCCTGCCGCGCGCATCGCGCCCGACCAGGTGGCACCGCAAGATAGATGGACGCGGGACAGCCGGCCCCCGGCTCAGGGGGCACCCGCGCCCGATGGTTCAGGCCGACGGATAGTCGGAGAGGAAGCCCAGACGGTCGAGAAGACCGGCGAAGAGCCTGCAGATCCGGGAGCGCGCGACGCAGCCCCGGTCCTCACTCTCGGCCTGCGCCTGCACCATCTCTCTCACGCTTGCGGGCCGAAGGACTTTGGCAGGTGTATCGTGGTCCATGGATCTATCACGTCCTCACAGTAGATGTGCAAGATTGCAGCTTACCATCTGGAGGACCACGGCCGAGTGCCGGTGGAGAGAGTGCAGCGTCGACGCGCGGGAGGATATGCCATGGCCGACAAGGTCTTCGTGATCCTGAGCAGCCAGGATCGTGAGGTCCTCTTGGAAGTGGGGTTCACCTACCCCTACAACGCCGCCAAGAGCGCGTGGATGGACAAGGTCAAGATCATCTTCTTCGGTCCGTCGGAGAAGCTGGTGGTGCAGGACCCCGAAGTCCAGAGCCGTCTGAAGGAGGCACAGGACGCCGGGGTCCACGTGATGGCCTGCAAATGGTGCTCCGACCGGATGGGCATCACGGAAGAGCTTGAAGCCCTGGGCATCGAAGTGCTGTACGTGGGCCCGGTGATCTCCGAGTTGCTCAAAGCGGGCTGGGCCAGCCTCACGTTCTAGGGCGTAGTCGGGGCACCCTCGTGTGCGCCGCCGCGGCCCACGTGCGAAGAGCGGTGCCGGGAGCGATCGTCGGCCCCGGCACCGGCCCTGGATGTCACTTGCTCACGCCTCCTGCGCCCACACCTGCTCGTGCACGGTCGCGCCGTTGAGCAGCACCTTTCCCTTCACTGGGATGGGACGGGTGATGATGTCGAGCACCGGGCGGCGGCTCTCGGCCAGAGTGATGAGTTCCTGGATCTTCTCCTCGGGCTCCGGGCTGGAGATGGTGGTCTCGAACTGGATCTCCTCATATCCGGGAGGCGTGTCCTCGCCCATCCCGAAGAGACCGCGCAGGTCGATCCGCCCCTTGACCTCCACCGACACGTTGTCCAGCTTGAGCCCCATCACGGCCGCGCAGGCCGCGTAGACGATCTGCTGGCAGGTGCCGAGCGCCGCCAGGACGAGTTCCACCGGGTTCATCCCAGAATCACCGCCGCCCAGAGAGGCCGGCTCATCGATGATCAGCGGTTCGAAATCCCGCACCTTGACGGAGCAGCGCACTCCATCCTCGAGGTCACAGCTGGCCCGGAAGACGGTTCGGGCCTTGCGCGGGTCTTTCTCGATCGATGCGATCGTATCGGTGAGGGCATCCTTCAACGGTTGGGCAGCTACGGCGATCTCCTTTCGACTACGTCGTCTGTCCGTGACGTCAGTCTCCCCACGTCCTGGGGATTCGATGCATCCCCCGGCCCTGTCGACTGAGCCCCTACTCCACGGTACTCGCGTCCACCCGGCGGTTGTCCTTCTTGAAGGGAAGCGACGCCACCGTGCAACGGATGTCCTTTTGCGGCGTCCCTGGAGGACCCCACAGCACCGTCACCTGCGTTCCCGGCTGAGCGAGTTCCTTGGCGATCACACCCAGGGAGATCATCTTGCGCAGGGTGGGGCTGTAGGCACGCGAGGTGGAGCAGCCCACCCGCTGTCCGTCCATCCTGATCTCGTCGTATTCGCCGCCGATGTAGCGGGGCAGTTCCATGGGGAACAGCGTGGGCCCGTCGCCGAACATCGAGGCGAACACCTCGACCACGTCCTCGCTGTTCCATTCCAGTCCCACCAGCCTGCGGGCCGGGCCGCCGGCCGCCACTTCAGCCTTGATGGCCTCGCGGCCGACGAAATCGTGGCTGTCGAGGTCCACGTTCCAGCCCCAACCCAATTCCAGGGGTGAGCGGAAGAGCTCGCCCACGCCGGTGTAAGGGATGTAGCTGCCTCTGGGCGTCGACTCGGGGATGAGCCGTGGGCCACCGGCGGTGACCACCGACGCCGGCACGTAGTCGAGGCCGTTCGTAGCAAAGCCCGATTCCACGTGCTGCACCAGCTGCGAGCGCACGCCAAGCTGTTTGATGCCGTGCTCCTCGCCCGCCACCACCACTGCGTTCCAGACGTCGTTGGCGTGCTCGGCCCGGCCGTGGAGTTCGTAGCCCAACTCGCCGCTGATGCCGGTGCGCAGCACGCGCACCGGTGCCCCGCCGATGCTCGCCGTCCGGGAGAAGTTGAACTGCAGGTCGCGAAGCCCTTGGCCGATGACCTTCTCCACCAGGTGCAGTGACTTCGGCCCCTGCACCTCGAAGATGAAGTAGTCGGCGTCGGCAGTCTCGGCCGTGGCATCCCACGAGCCTTGATTGAACTGGAAGTCGGTCCAGTCTCCCCCGCCACCGGTGTACATGAAGTCGTCCTCACCGATGCGGATGACGATGCCTTCTGAGGCCAGCAGCCCCTCGGGTGTGAGCTGCACGTGATGCCTGATCTCGTCCACCGCCAGGTTGGAGAGGTCGTTCATCCCCACCCACTGCAGGAAGGCGAGGGCGTCGGGCCCCTTGACGTGGAACTTGCTCAGCGCGCTCCAGTCGCCTATGTACACCGACTGCAGATGGGCTGTGCTCTCCTCCAGCCAATGCGTGTACTCCAGCGGCAGCAGGAGCGGATTCCACCTCCACCATGCCTGGCCCCCGTTGCCGCGCTCCTGAGCGGCTCCGGCCGGACTGAACACGGGCGGACGCTCCAGGATGTAGGGGCGCTCCTTGAGTTCGGCCGCCTTGCGCCAGCCCTCATGCTGCTCTTCCAGCCACTCACCCATAGTCGCTCCTCCTCCTCGGACGGGTCGATTGCGCGATCACTGCTTCTTTCACCGTATCAGGACCCCGGCCCTCCGCTACCTCACCGCGCCGATGAGCGCGCGCACGTTCTCCACCTTGGCCGTGAGGGGCACCTCGCAGCCCGAGCCCAAGATGAAACCGCCGTCGTGGCCCATGGCCTCGACCAGTTCGCCGCAGTAGGTCTCGACGTCCTGCACCGTGCCCAGTGACAGCTTGGCGGCGGGCACGTCGCCCTTCAGGCACAGATGTCCCTTCAGCACCTCGCGCGCCTTGCGGATGTCGGTGGCGCCGTCGAGTTCCACCACGCTGCTGGCCCGGGGCAACTCCAGGAAGCGCGGGATCATCCGGTCCCAGTTGCCGTCGCAGTGGATGACCGAGGTGAGCCCAGCGGCGTGATAGGCCTCCACCATCTTCTTGAGCGCGGGGAACGAGATCTCGTCGAACAGCTTCGGCGAGATGAAGCTGGCGCTGGAACGCATGGCGAAGATGGCCACGCGGTCGCCCTTGGCCCGCTTCGCGTTGGCGATGCCCAGTCCGATGAGAGCCCCGGTGCCCACTTCCACGGCGCGCTTCACCTTCTCGGGATCATCGAAGAGGTCGCGATAGAAGGGGCGCAGCGAGCGGCTGAGCGAGAAGATGTCGAAGGCGGGCGCCACACCCGCATGGAACATCACCGGCATGCCCTGCTTCTGCCAGTACTTGATGTTCTTGCCCGTGTTCATGCCGGCTTTGATGAAGTTCCAGACGACCTTGATGTTGCCGATGCGGCCGTGCCAGGGCGGCGACTGGATCTTCTTCATGAACTCGGTGTTCCAGGTGCTCCAGCCTTTCTCCAAGATGACGTCGTAGTCGGAGGCGAGCATGTACTCCTCCTCCACGAACTGGAAGGGCTCGTCGGGGCCCAACTCGCGTCCCGGCAGCTTCACGCGCATGGATTCGGTGTAGGCCGTGTCCAGAGGGTTCATTGGGAACACCACGTCGGGCCTGCCCACCCGGGCGAAGGTCTTGTCGCAGGCCTCAAGCCAGGCTTTGTTGCTGCTGAACAGCTGAGCTTGAGTGATGCCGGCGCACCGCCCGGCGAACGTGACGATATGCGCGTACACCGGGATCTCCGGCGTGGCTTCCAGGGCGATCGCTCGACGGAGCTTCTCGAATGAATCCATGTGCGGCTACCCCCAGGGCAGGTGTGTCGGTAGATCCGAGCATATCAAGTGAAGAAGATTTTTGTAAATCGTATTTATTAGACGCTGTTGCTGAGGGTGTATGCTGTCAAGGAGCATGAGCAGCCACGTGAAGAAGCACGTCCGCAAGAACCCGCAGGAGCGGCGAGAGGAGATCCTCGAGGCCACGCTGCGCCTCATCACCCAGTACGGGCTGGAGGGTGCGACGGTGGCCCGCATCGCGGCCGCCGTGGAGATCACCCCCGGCGCGCTGTACCGTCACTTCGAGAGCCGGGCGGCGCTCATCGCCGAGGCCAACAGGCTGGCCAACGAGCGGGCGTTGAGCTGGGTGGAGATGTCTACCTCACCCGACGTGGTGGAGCGGCTGGAGGAGATGGCCGACGCGCACCTGGCCTGGACCGAAGCCAACTTCAGCAGCGTGGTGCTGCCCTTCTTCCTGGAGCTGGCCTCCACTCCCGGGGCCGGTCTGGCCGACGGCCTCACGGTGACTGAATTCAAGTCGTTCCGGACGCTGGTAGAGATCGCCGAGGAGGGAAGACACCAGGGCGTCATCCGCGCCGATGTCGCGCCCGAAGATGTGGCCTGGGCGCTGCACATGTATGCCTGGGCGCAAGACATCGCCCTGATGGGCGGCGCAGGGGAGCCCGACGACCGCGCCCCCCTGCGACGCAACCTGCAGCGGCTGCTGGAGTCGTTCCGGGCGTAGAGCGCCCGCCCGCACGACGGGCCGGCGCCCGCGGCCTCTCGCCTCGGCCAGGACAAGCCGCCTAGCAGGCTGCTGAAAATGAGGCCATCAAAGGAACGATCCTGGTGAGCGGAGCCAAGAGTGAGACCGGCATGAGGCTTCTCGGGCCCGCAGCCCCAGATCCGGGCCCGAGAACGGCCTGGTTTCCCCCTTCTTTCTCACCCGAGAGCCTGCTCTGTCTCCAGTGTTCGCAGCCTGACCAGGTTGAAACAGGCGCAGGTGAAGGTGAAGACCGCCCGGACCTTGGCTTCCCCCCGGTGCCGCAGTTTGCGCAGGCCGCCCACCGTCTTCATCCAGCCGAAGGCCTCTTCCACGATCTTGCGTCGTCTCAAGCTCACTGCGTAGCCGTCCCAGGTGGTGGTGCGTCCATCGATGGCGCTGTAGCGTTTCTTCTCGGCCACATGGGGAGTGATGTCCATGGCCCGGGCCGCCTTCACGAAGCTTCTGGTGTTGTAGCCCCGGTCGGCTCCCACGGTGAGCCGGCCGCTTCGGCGCTCCCTCTCTTTCGCGAGCATATCGAGCGCCGCCTTCTCTTCGGCTTTGCCGGTGGCGATGGTGAGCGCCGAGGAGACGATGAGGCCGTTGCGGTTCTCGATGAGAAGGTGGCCGCGGTAGGAGAGTTTGGCTTCTTTGCCCTTGATGCGGCAGAGACGAGCGTCGGGATCGGTCCGGGAGGCGTGGGTCTGGTTGGTGCGCTTCTCCCCGTGGAAGGAGACGTCCGGGTTGCGGCCTTTTCCCTGGGGCCCACCGTCAGAGTCCCCGTCTTCGCTCTTGGGACGGAAGCTCTTAAGCGAAGCGGCCGCTTCAAGAAGAGTGCCGTCGCAACTGAAGTGTTCCCGGGAAAGAAGCTTGCGGGCCTCGGCCTGGGAGCGGATGTGCTCGAAGAACACCTCGGCCACCTGGGAGCCGAGCAGACGGTCCCGGTTCTTGGTGAAGGTGGTGGGATGCCAGACAGCCTCCGAGAGAGGCAGACCCACGAACCAGCGGAAGAGCAGGTTGTATTCCAGGTGCTCGCAGAGGCGGCGCTCCGACGGGATGGCGAAGAGGATCTGCACGAGCTGGGCCCGCAAAAGGTATTCGGGCGGGATGGAGATGCGGCCCCCAGAAGCATAGAGGGAGTCAAGAAGAGGGCTCATCTCAGAAAGGGCGCGATCCACCAGGCGCCGAATGGTCCGCAAGGGGTGGCTGGAGGGGATGCGGTCCTCAAGACTGGTGAACACAATGAAGCCTTCTTGGCGCTCCTCGTCTCCCCGCATGACCCCTCGCTTTCCCAGCATTTGCAGGGAAAACACTATCAAATTAGGGGTCAGAATGATAGAGGGAACAACCCTATGAAACTGTCCTATTCACCCTGTTTTTCAGCAGCCTGCTAGAGCGTCTCGAAGGTCTTGCTGACGATCTTCCACTCCCCCTGCACATCCAGCAGGTGGAAATGGTCGACGAAGCGTCCTGAGCCGAAGAAGCCGGATTCCTCCACGATGGCGCTCGCAGTCCGTCCCCACGCGTGCACGGCGACGATCGTCGCCTCGTAAGGAGCCTGCGTCTCAGCCATGGCGGGACGACTCCCGATGTCGGCGAGGAAGGGCTCGGGACCGCCCACGATGAGTTGCTCTCCCAGATACCCCACCATGAGGGCCTGGGGATGGAACACATCTCGAAGGGCCTCGACATCGGCACGGTAGGTGGCGTCGGTATAGCGTCCGATCACCTCGCGCACTGCCGCCACGGTCTCTTCATGCGTGCTCGTCTCTGGTACAGGCATGTCTCGCTCCCGGTTCTCGGACCGTGAAAGACCTAGGCATCCCTCACGGTGCTGGGGTCTCCCAGCCATCTTGCCACAACCGGCGCCTGTGTGGTGCCACCTCCGGACGCCGCCGGACGCCGCTCACTTCACACGCTCTTTACAGCCTCCTTACACCCCCACCCCTATACTCGCCGTGAAAGGAGGCCCTATGCAAAGACGGAACAAATTGCTCCTCTTAGCCCTCATGACCGCCCTGGTGGCCCTGGCCGTGGCCGTCCCAGCCGCGGCGGCGACCACCGACACCACCAGCACCACGGCCACCGACACCCCCCGCCGGTCCAGAGCCGCCGCGCTGGAAATCCGCAGCGGGGGATGGACGGCGGTGTGCGAACTCCTGGACATGACTCCCGCCGAGATCGCCGCGAAACGCGAAGCAGGCAAGAGTCTGGTCCAGATCGCGCTGAGCAAAGGCGTGAGCGCCGAGAAGCTCCTCTCCACGATGGTCGAGCCTAGAAAAGCGGCCCTCGACAAACTGGTGGCCAGTGGCAAGATCACCCAAGAGCGGGCCGACACCATCCTCAAGGCCATGACCGAACGGTTGACCGAGCGCATCAACTCCACCGAGACCCGCCCCTACGGTGAAGGCAGCCGGCCGGACCGTGACCAACCGGCCCGCGACGGCATGAGCCGCGACTGCGACGAGCGGCCCTCCGGCGACGGCCTGGGGCACGGCTCAAACGGACGCGGCATGCGCGGGGCCCGACCGGGAGGCTCGACCTCTCAGTAGCAGACCGCCCGGCCACTGACCCGCCATATCCTGATCCACCCATCGAAGGGCCGCACCGCGCGGCCCTTCATCCCGTCATCCTCTCAGCCCCCGTGTAGTCGCAGCCAGAGGCCGCGGGACCTTGCCCGAGGTGGTATTTCTCAGGCTTTCATGCCATCGTGGGCGTCATGAATCCTGAGAGTCCCGCCGCGAGCGCCTTGCCCCCCGATCCTGGGCTGCGCCACCGCGTCCCTCTCTACCCCGCTCAGTTCCTCATCGCCATGGCCATCGTGTCGCTGGGGCCTCTGCTCGACCCCATGATGACCGATCTGGGCATCCCTCTCAGCCGGGGCGGGCTCATCAGTGCCGGGCTCTTCCTGGGCAACGTCTCCGCCATCATCGTCATGAACACGGTGCTGGCCCGTCTCACCATGAAGCGTACCCTGGTGGGCGCCGGACTGCTCCAGGGCGCGGGCTTGATCGTAGCCGGGCTGGTCTCCTGGAACCTATGGTCTCTCCTGGTGATCTACGTGTTCGTCGGCTTCAGCGGCGCGCTCATGAACAACACCTGCTGGGTGTGGATATCGGCGCACATGAAACACGACCGGGCGGCGGCGGCGTTGCGTATGATCATGTTCTTCGCGCTGGCCATGATGAGTGTGCCTCTCATACTGGGCGTCATCCTGGACGCGGGCGGGTCGTGGCGGTGGATCCTGGTGGCAGAGGGCGGGCTGGCCCTGGCGGCCGCGTGCGCCGCCGCGCTCTTACCCCTGCTCGATGTGCCCGGACGGCAGAACGTCCGGCTGACGCAGTTCCGGGAGGTCATCGCCTTCGATCCCAAGCTGCTGCTGGGCATCGTGGCGGCCGGCTTCACCTACGTGGGTGCGGAGATGACCCTGAATATCTGGCTGCCCAAGCTGCAACTCGACGTGTTCGGCGCCTCCGACACCTGGGCCAGTCTGAGCGTGACCCTGTTCTGGGTGGGGCTCATCGCCGGCCGCCTGACGATCATGCGTCTCACTCACAGCCACTCCCCGGCCCGGCTGTTGCTGGTCTGCGCCGCCGTCCTGGCAGTGTTCGCGATAGGCCTGGCGGTGGCGCCGTCGCAAGCGGTGTCGCTCATCCTGGCGGTGGGAGCCGGTCTGGGGGCGTCGGCCTCCTACGGCCTCATCGGCAGCTACGCCGGCCGTTTCCCGAGCTGGAAGTCGGCAGTGGCCACATCACTGTTCATCCTCTCCGGAGGCTTGGGCAGCATCACCTTCCCCTACCTCATGGGGCCCCTCGCCAGCGCGGCCGGGTTCCGTTGGGCGCTGGGAATGATCGCGGTGCTGTCGCTCATCTACGGAGGCGCCTCGCTGCTCATCCATGCCCGGGCGGGTGAAGGGCGGGGTTGGCGGCTGTCGCCGCCCGAACGGGAGCAATAGAAGTCCAGATGCAACCGCGAAGGAGACCGGGATGCCGGTGAGAGTCTGCGTGGTGGGATGCGGAGCGCTGGGAGGAATCTACGCCTCGCATTTGGCGCGCACCGAGGGTGTGGAGGTCTTCGTCTACGACGTCTCGACGGACTGTATCGAGGCTGTGCGCCGGCACGGGCTTCGCATCAGCGGAGCCGCGGAGTTCACAGTGCAGGTCGAAGCCACGACTCACCCCTCAGACATCCCCCCTTGCGACTTCGGCATCATCGCCACCAAGAGCCCCGATACCGCCGAAGCCATCGCGCAGAGCGCCCACATCTTCGGGGAGTCGAGCGCAGTGTGCTCGGTGCAGAACGGCCTCGGCAACGAGGAACTCATCGCCCAGAGGGCCAAGTACGTCATCCGAGGCAGCACCATGACCGCGGCGCACTCGCTCGCCCCCGGCCACTCCGGACTGGAGCTCTACGGCCCGCTCAACATCGGGCCTTTCGAGCCGTCTCAGATCCCCTTTGAGCTGGTGGAGGAGTTCGGGGACCTGCTGCGCCGCGCCGGGCTCCCCTGCGTCACGTTGCGCGATGCGCGCGGGGCGCAGTGGACCAAGCTCATCTTCAACTCGGCGATGAACGCACTCTGCGGACTCACCCGGCTCCACCACGAAGCGGCGGTCCACCTGGTCCCCACCGCCGACCTGGCGGAGGCCCTCATGCGGGAAGGCGAAGCCGTCGCCGCCGCGCTGGGAGTCACGCTGGGAGGCGATCCGCGCACTATGGTGGCCGAAGGGTTGGCCGCCCCGGTGAAGCGGTATCCAAGCATGGCTCAGGACGTGTTCGCCGAGCGGCGCACAGAGATCGACTTCTTGAACGGAGCCATCGCCGACGCGGGGGAGGCCGCCGGCGTCCCCGTGCCGATCAACCGCACGCTTTGGCGGCTCATGAAAGGGTTGGAGCACTCGTGGACCGACCCGCGGTGAGCGCGGCCGGCGTCGGCTGGAGCGCCAGGCCTGCCGACTGCCCGGCCTGAGTCACCGCCGGCAGCCGCGCCCTGTCTAGAGAGTTGCGTGACCGCCCGGCCCGCCCGGCTCCATCCACGGCTCGACCAGCTTCTCGGAACGCTCCCACAGCTCTCGGGCCAGATGGGGGTCGCCCCCCTGCGGTGAAGGGGGTCTCGCACAGCGGAAGCGCCTGAAGTAGATGCAGTCGGCCGGCAGCGCCCCGTCGCCTCCCGCGACGTGCCACACGAGCGGCTCCGCGCCCCCCTCGGGCGTGTGAACGAAGTAGCCGATGAGCAACTCCTTCCGGATGGGCACCCGGTACAGGAAGCGCGGCAGCAGTGACCCGCGACCGAAGCTACTGGCCACGGCGCCGGGGTGCACAGCGGTCGCGATCGAGGGCTCAAACGTCGCGAGACGCCGGCGCAACTCCGCGACGAAGAGGATGTTCATGAGCTTGGTGTCGGCGTAGGCGCAGAACCCGCGGTAGGTGCGACGCGCGTAGTCCAGATCGTCGAGCACCACCTTGCCGATGTGGCTGGCCACGCTGGTGGTGACCACCACGCGCGAGCCGGGCGTCCCCGCCAGCAGACCTTGGAGGAGAGACTGAAGGAGGAAGGGGGCCAGGTAGTTGGTCTGAAAGGTGGATTCGTGCCCATCCTCGGTCAGGACACGACTCTTGTGGTACGTCCCCGCGTTGTGCAGGATGGCGTCCAGGCGCCCCGTGCGCTGTATCACCTGACGGGCGAGCCCGCGCACATCCTGCAGGCGGGCGAAATCGGCCACCAGCGGTTCCGTGCCCAGATGGCGCGCCAGCTCGCCCAGCCTGTGTGCCGAGCGACCGTGTGCCAAGACCGTGGCGCCGGCGGCGGCCAAGCGCAGCGCCGCCGCCCGTCCGATGCCCGAGCTGGCCCCAGTGACGAGGATGGTCCTGCCGGTGAGGTCGGGCAACTCGATGTGGTCCCCCCTGCCCACACCGCTACTTCGCCAGGAACCCGGCCAGCACCCGGGCATGCGTGTGCTCCACGTCCTTCGCCGCGTAGAGCAGCGTCACCACGCCTTCGCGTTCCTCCAGGGCCCGAACCCGCTCGAGAGGCTCGCCAAGCTCCTCGAGTTCCTCGCCATAGCGACGTTCGAACTCCTCCCACTTCGCAGGCTCGTGGCCGAACCAGGTGCGCAGCGCCGGACTGGGGGCCACCTCCTTCAGCCACAGATCCACTGCGGCCCGCTCCTTGCTCAGACCGCGAGGCCACAGACGGTCGACCAAGATCCGGTATCCGTCTTCGGGCTGCGCCGGATCGTACACTCGCTTGATCTTCACGGTCACGGCGGATCCTCCTTGGGTCTCCTACAGTCTCCTGAACCGACCGTGCGCCGGCACACCCGGACGCCGCGCCCGTCGGTCACGCGCAGTCGCGGCCCAGCAGCCGTCGTGCCGTCTCATGCGGCGTTCCGCAGCGCCTCCCACAGGTTGTGCCGGGTGAAGCTCTGTCCCCGCATGAGGATGGCCATGCGGAACACCCGCGTCGCGATCCACAGCACGATCATGCCCATCACCACCACGCCTGCGAGCGCAGCTCCGATCTCCCATCCCGCCACGTCACCACCCGCGCTCAACCGCACCAAGATGCCGCTGGGCGCGGTGAAGGGTACGTAGGTGAGCACACGACTGACGATCCCATCCGGCTGAGACATGAGGAAACCGGAGAACCACACCGGCACGAACGCCACCAGAGAGACCCAACTGCCCATGCCGCTCGCCTCCCGCACAGACGGGGCGATGGCCGCCACGAGCAGAGCCAACGCGGTCACTAAGAAATAGCCGGTGATGAAACTTCCCGCGATGATGAGCCACAGTTGGGCCGAGACCGAGAATTCTCCCAGCATGGGGATGCGACTGAACATGAGGGGGACGCTGACGGCGGTCGCGATGATCCACACCGCCGCCTGGGCAAGGCCGACGGCCACCAGGGCGAGGAGCTTGCCGGCCATGACCGCGATGGGTGAAGCCGAGGTGATGACCACCTCCACCAGCCGGCTCTCCTTCTCCTCCGACACGCTCTGCACCATGGTGCCGGCTCCGGCCGCCAAGCCCAGCCCCAGCAGCGCGGCGAACATGAGGGGCACCATGAACTCACCCACCGCTTCCGCCGTGGGGGTCAACTCGGAGACGGTGCCGTCCTCGCCCACGCGATAGCTCTCGTATTCGGCCGGGGCGAGCACGCGAGCCTCCACCTGGGGATCCACACGCCCTCTCAGCAGGCCTGCCGAGAGGAGAGCCCGGAAGATGGCCTCGCCCTGAGGATTGGAGGGGAAGCGGCCTTCGAACTCGCCGTACTGCGCCACTCTGCCCGTCTGCAGATAGTCGGCCGGGACCACATACAGCCAGTCGATGTCACCACGCGCCACCGCCTGCAGCCCCTGCGCCACATCGTCGAAGCTGCGCGCCCCACCGGTGAGGCCCACTCCGCCCTCGTCCACGAAGCCGATGCGTGCCAGGTCCTGGTCCGCCCCCGCTCCGCCGTCCTCGTCCACCACCAGCGGCGGCACCACGATCACAGCCGCCACCAGGACCACCACCACCGCGATGGTGGAGATCAGATACCACTTGCTGCGGACAAGGCGGCGCAGCTCCTCCACGAAGATGATCCAGGTGTCACGCGCCCTCCCTGGCACGGGATACCTCCTCTATGAAGATGTCGGTGAGTGAAGGCATCACCTGCTCGAAGCGCTCCACCGAGACGCCGGCTGCGGCATAGGCCTGGAAGATGGACTCCGGAGTCCTTCCATCCTCCAATCGGAACTCCACCACATCGCCGGGAAGCCGCTCGACGGGAGCGCCATTCAACTGCTCCGGGATGGCGGCCGCCTGCACCTGCACCGCCCTCACCCCGCGCTCGCGCCGTATCTCGGCTAGATCGCCGAACAGCAGCAGCCGCCCGTCGGAGATGAGCACGATGCGCTCGCACATCTCTTCCACGTCGGCCATGATGTGGGTGCTGAACATGATGGTGGCCCCCGCCTCGCGGTGCTCGGCCAACATGTCTTTCATCAGCTTCACGTTCAGCGGATCGAGGCCCGCGAAGGGCTCGTCGAGGATCAGCAGCCGGGGCCGGTGGATGATGGCCACGATGAACTGGATCATCTGGCGCATCCCCAGGGAGAGTGCCTCCACCCGTTTGAGACGGTAGTCGTACAGACCCACCTGTTGAAGCAGCGTGTCCGCACGGGCCTCCGCCTCCGTCCGGGAGAGCCCCTTCAGACGCGCGAGATAGCGGATGGTATCGAGCACCCTGGCCTTGACAGGCAACCCGGCCGCCTCGGGCAGGTACCCCACCTCGCGCAAGGTGGAGAGCGACGGTCGCGTGCCCAGCAGAGCCACGTCGCCCCGGTCGGGGCGGATGATGTCGAGCGCCATGCGGATAGTGGTGGTCTTCCCCGAGCCGTTGGGACCCAGGAAGCCGAACACCTCCCCGGCCTGCACGGCGAAGGAGACGTCGTCGACCACCGCCCGCTCCCCGAAGGTCTTGGCCAGTCCGTCTATCTGGAGAGCGTACTCAGTCGTCACACCGATCGTCCGCTTTCTTGCCGCTCCGCGCGCCGCCGCACACGACGCCGATCCCATCCACACGACCATCCGCATCGCTCCCGCCTTTTTACGCCTGGGCGGCGAGAAGGTCAACTCCGCCGGACGATTGCGCAGCCGTGGGGGACGTCCTCATACCATAATCTATTTCAATTATAATGATATTGAGTCTGTATTGGACTAATCCATTGCGCCAAGCTATCCTGCTTCTCGCTGGACACCTAAGTCGCGGACGGGAATCCCCCCCTCCCACCCGCAGACGCAGTCACAGCTTTTCCCCGCATCACAGCCGGCTCCCCCCAAGAGGGCCGGCTGTGTTGCATCTGCAGCCGGCCTGGCCTACCGACCAGTACCAAGACCGGCCACCGGACCGTGGCGGCCCAGTCCGCGTGCTCGTACGCTCCTATTGTGCAGATCAGCATGAAAGGGGACGAGACGATGTTCATAGACAAGGCACGATATCTCGCAGCAGCCATGGCCGGCGTGGCCGCGGTCATCTATCTACTGATCGGTGCCGGGGTCCTGCAGGTCGTCGATGGCGATCAGTCAGGTATGGCCACCTTCGGCTTCGCCGCGGCGAGTGGCTTCGTCCTGGGTGTGATCCTCCTGCTGGCCTGGAAGCACCCTCTCGTGTGGGTCCTGGGAGCGCTGCTCCAGATCATCGTCATCGTCATGTACTTCGCCGTGGGTCCGGATCGCACGCCGCACTACGAGGTCTGGGGGCTCGCCCTCCGCATACCCCAAGTGCTCATCCTGGCCTCGCTGGTGTACCTGACCGCCTTTCGTCGGACGCCCGCTCGTGTGAGGACACACCTTGCGCGATAATGGGCGCCATGAAGGTCGACCCTGCATCCACCCCTACGACACGCATGCTGCGGCTGACGGTCTCCACCCGGACCACCGGGGAGACCGTCACCGCCAGGGTGGACTCCCCTGCCTCTGCCGCCGTCCCAGTCCGTGCGCAGCGTCGTCCGCGCGTGCCCGGCCTGCTACTTGCTCACGGGGCCAACAACGATCTTGACCATCCGCTTCTCGCCTCGCTGGCCGGTCAACTGGCCCGAGACGGTGTCGCCACGGTGCTGCGCTTCAACTTCCCATATGCCGAGCGCGGCTCCACTTCCCCCGACGCCCGCCCCGTCCTGGAGGACACCTTCCGGCGAGCCTACCACCTGCTGGTGCATGAGCTTCTCGAGCCCGGCACGCCCGTGTTCCTGGGGGGGAAGTCGCTCGGCGGGCGCTTCGCCGCCGAGTTCGTGTCGGGAGGCATCGAGGGAGAAGCCTTGCCGGCCGACGGCTTGGTGGTGCTGGGCTATCCACTGCACGCCCCAGGCAGGCGGGATCGTCCCAACGTCAGACCGCTCGAAGGCATACGAGTGCCCAGCCTCTTCCTGCTCGGCACGCGCGACCCGTTCTGCGAACCGGAGTCGCTGGAGCCCATACTGGCCGCTCTGCCCTACCCCGGCCGTCTGCATGTGGTGGACGGCGGTGATCACTCGTTCGTACTGCCCAAGTCATCGGGCAGGGACCCCCATGACGCTCATGACGAAGTGGGAGCCCAGGTGGCGGCGTTCATCAGAGAGGTGGCCGGCGCGGCCGCGTAGACGTCGGGGCCGCCCGCTTCGCGGGCGGCCCGGCTCTCACTGCGCGTCAGTCCCGGCTCTAGCGATACACGTACTCGCCGGCCACGTACTTGGGTGGGACCACCGGGATCTGCAGGTACGACTCGTACTCTCCCCCGGTATGGATGACATGCTGACCCTTGTTGTCGGTCTGCCAGCCGAAGGGTTCGAACCATCCCTCGCGGAAGTAGCGACAGGCGATCTGCAGACGTAGCTTCTGTCCTTTGTGCCAGATGCGGCTGAAGGGGTAGAAAGCGATGTCCACCGGCACGACCTGCCCCGGCTGGAGTTTCTCCCGCCTGCGGTGCGACTGCACCGGCTGGAAGTCGGTGGACAACTCGGGGTCGAGTTCGCGCTGCGACACGCGCAGGCGCCCCCAGGCGCCCGGATGGGGCTGGCCCATGACCGAAGTGGGCAGCCATTCCCCCTTCTCGTCCAGCTTGAGCACGGTGAGGAACAGGTCCATCTCGTCGTGGCCGTCGGCCTCCACCCACAGCCGGGCCTTCATGTAGCCGGTGAGTTCGACATCTTCTTGGAAGGTGATGTCGAAGGTGGTCCTGCCTTCAGCCGCGTCGTAGGCGACCTTGGAGGTGGTCGCCACCGGCTCCGCTGAGAGCGCGGCACCGCCCGCGTCCAGGTAGAGCTTCTTGTACTGGGTGCGGGCCAGCGGGAACTCGCGCTCGGGCCGGTTCACCTGATACGAGTAGTCGTAGGCGTCCATCACCTCGATGCGCACCGGGGGCGTGGCCTCCCAACCGTTGCGGATGCCCTTTAGATACCGGTCGAAGAAGCGTTTAAGGTCCTCCATCTGCCGCCAGTCGTACTGGTCGGGCCACTCGAACTCGCGGTGCATGCGCAGCCACTTCTTCTCCGACCCCAGCTTCATGAAGCCGTTCATGGTGCCGCGGGCGTGGATATGGCTCATGCCCACGCATACGTAGGCCGGCACGGTGATCTTCTCGAAGGCGGGGATCTTCGACTCCCAGTAGGCGTTCATGAGCGGATACTCTTCGAGCATGGCCAGGTTGTCCACGATGTAGTTGGGCCCGCGGAAGCAGGTGCTCACGAACTCGATGAAACTAGTCTGGGGGATGCCGTTCTCGGTGTAGAACTCGCGGTACAGGTCGGAGGTGCCCTCCCAAGGGGCGATGCATGTGAGGTGCGGTGGCTGCTCGGCAGCCACGAACCACTGCGACATGGCCAGGGAGGAGTTGCCGAACATGGTCACCCTGCCGTTCGACCAGGGCTGCTCGGCCACCCACTCGATCACATCGTAGCCGTCGCGGCCGTCCTCCAGACCCCACAGGCTGAGGTTGCCCTCGGAGTTGCCGGCGCCGCGTCCGTCGGTGTTGATGATGCAGTAACCTTGTTTGCACCAGTAGGCGGGGTCGGGTCCCTCGAACTTGGTCATGTTCGACACGGCGCCCTCGGGCACCCCGGGCACGGAGGCGTGCTCCAACTCGTTGGCCCGCTTGCCGTACCACGACCAGGAGAGGATGGTGGGAAGGTCTTTCTCTCCTTCCGGACCGGCGGGGCGGTACACATCCACGTAGATGGTAATGCCGTCACGTAGCTTCACGGGCACGTCCTGATCCACCCGGATGCCCTCGACCTCATAGGTGCGCGGATCGAGCGGCGGAAAGTAGCCGCAGCCGTCCAGAGGCCAGTCCTTCGGCGAGGCGGGATCGGGCGACTTGAAGTAGATGACGTCTATCTCTTCGTCACCGAAGCGCTGAGGGATACGTATCCGCTCACGTTCAGACATGTGTCTGCTCCTTTTCTGCGTTCGTATATCGGCCGGCCCCGAAGCCCCTCCACTCTCGCGGCCGCATGTGACTAGGCTAGCGCACTTCCGTCGCCCGCGCAGTGGCCCGCGCAGTGGCCCGCGCGGAGGCTCGAGCACCGCGGGCACATCCATCGGGGCTGCGTACTATCATGGTGTCGTCACCCTGGCTCCGTGGACTCCCGGAGCATCGACCACCATCTCGCAAGAGCGGGGGCCATACGAGACACCCAGAGCAGAGCGCTTCACATCGCGGCCGCGCGGAGCGCGGTCCCGCCCGTCCGGGGCCTGCCCATGGCGGCCCCGCGCAGAGCGACCCGCCACATCCCGGCGCTGTGCCCGGTGAGGCCACGCCATCCGGTCCTCTCCCGCCGCGGTCGAACGACGAGAGCGAACTCGGGCAGCGACGTTGGCGCGTACTGGTCATCGCCTCGATCGCCATGTTCATGGGCACACTGCTCACCACTATCGTGGCGGTGGCGCTGCCTGTCCTCAGCCCGGCCCTGCGCCTCAGCTACTCCGAGGCGCTGTGGGTCCAGGCAGCCTACGTGCTGGCGGCGAGCGTGTCGCTCATCCCCGTGGGCCGTCTCGCCGATCGGCGGGGGCTGACTCGTTTCCTACTCATGGGCGTCGGGCTCTTCGGCATCTTCTCTATCGCATGCTCCCTCTCCATATCGGGCCCCTTCCTCATAGCCGTCCGCGCCCTGCAGGGGATCGGCGCCGCCTTCATGATGACCACCTCGGTGGCGTTGGTGACCGCCGTCTTCCCACCCGAGGAGCGAGGGCGCGCCATGGGCCTCAACGTCATGGCCGGATACGTGGGGCTGATGGCCGGACCGCCCATCGGAGGCCTCATGGTCCATCATCTGAGCTGGCGCTGGATCTTCTTGGTCAACATCCCTCTGGTGGTAGGCATCCTGGTCTACGGGTGGTCGCTCATGGAGTCCGAGCGCCGCGACCGGGCCCGCGCTCAGGCGCCTCCCACCGGCCTCGCCGCTTTCGCCCCCGCCGCCCCCGGCAGCGCCACCCCGCGCAGTGCCCACATACATCTGGACTGGCCGGGCACAGCGCTGTTGGCCGCCGTCCTTCTCACCCTTCTCGTGCCGCTCATCTTCGTCCCCTTCTGGGGGTGGATGAGCCCGCTGACCCTCGGTCTGCTGGGTGGGTTCGTGGTGTTCCTCGTGGTGTTCGTGGTGGTGGAGAGCCGAGTGAACGATCCTGTGCTCGATCTGGGGCTCATACGGCACAACCGGCTGTTCGCGGCTGCCACCACCGCCGCCTTCCTCAACTATGCCGGTCTGTACGGGGTCACCACCCTCACCGCCGTATTCCTGGAAGTGACACAAGGTCTGAGCGCGCAGAGAGCAGGACTGCTGCTGCTCATCCAGCCCGCGTTCATGGTGCTGCTCTCGCCCATCTTCGGCCGTCTCTCCGATG
Source organism: Thermoleophilia bacterium (assembly GCA_040772905.1). Taxonomy (GTDB): domain Bacteria; phylum Actinomycetota; class Thermoleophilia; order RBG-16-64-13; family RBG-16-64-13; genus JAXGXJ01. The sequence goes on from JAXGXJ010000006.1 coordinate 127,860, forward strand.
CGGTGGGCTCGAGGGTCCTGGCCGGAGGAGGCATGCTGCTGGCCGCCGCAGGAACGGCTCAACTCGGTCTGCTCCCCTCGCCCGTACCGGAATGGCGGGTGCTCCTCGCCCTCGCCTTCGTGGGCATCGGCATGGCCGCCTTCAGTTCGCCCAACACCTCCTCAGCCATGGGGGCCGTGCATCGCTCACAGCTGAGCCTGGCATCAGGCTTCCTGTCCACCATGCGCACCGCCGGCCAGGGCTTCTCCATAGCCCTGCTCGGGGCCATCGCCGCAGCCGGACTGGGTCCCACCGGCGGACGCGTCCTCTTCCTGGGCGAGCAGGCCAGCGAGGCTGCGGCCGCGACCTTTTCCGAAGGCTACAAGACGGCCATGTTCCTGGCGGCGGGCCTGCTGGTGGCAGGTGCGCTCGTCTCCCTGGTCAAGGGCCAGCGGCAGACACAGGACGAGGCACTTGGTCGACGACCGTCGAGTCCAGACATCCCCTCCGCTACCGTGAAGGAACCGGCATGAACGACATCATGGCAGAAGAGATCCAGTGGCTGGTCGACCGAGCCCACATCAGCGACCTGCTCTACAGCTTCGCCCGCGCCCTGGATACCAAAGACGCAGCCGCCTACGTGGCCAACTACGCGGAGGGTGGCGTTCTGGAGCTTCCCGATCCCACCTCGGCCACGGGCGCGATGGTGACCGTCCCTCGCGAGCAGCTGCTGGAGTTCGTGCAGAAAGGTCTTGCCGAAGCCTACAGCGGCACCCATCACATGAGCACCAACCACCAGATCACCATCGAGGGCGACACCGCCAGGTCACGCTCGTACCTGCAGGCCGTGCACATCCGCGAGACCCCGTTCGATCATTGGGACGCCGGTGGATGGTACGACTGCGAGTACGTGCAGACACCCGCGGGCTGGAAGTTCACACGCGTCACGCTCACCGCGGTCTGGATGTCGGGCAAGCCCGATGGCGGGGTGACCAACACCTGAGAGCGCGAGCACCCGCGCAGGCCGCTAGTCCATAGAGCCCTCGCGATCTAACGGGAGACCGGTGGATCGGCCACCGAAGGACTCTCGACAGGCTGAGTCGGGTCAGCGGACGACTCGGTGGTCGACTCGCCGGAAGACCCAGTCGGTGATCTGGTGGTCACCGTCGTGCTCGCGGGTGACTCCTCCGCCGCTTGGTCCTCTTCAAGACCTGCTCCCTCGGTGGTGTCGGTCGAGGTGACCGGCGCGGTGGTGACAGAGGTCACTGTCCCGGAAGCTGGACCACCCGGCTCCACCGCCACCTGACCCATCGCCTCGGTGGTGACCGTCACGGTCTTCTCCACCGTCCGTTCGATTACCCTCTCCCGGATGACGGTCTCGCCTGCCGGATCAGGCGTGGCAACGGCGAAGACGCTCACCCCCAGAGCCGCACACGACACCGACACCAGGGTCCACTGGGCGACAGGCACCCTCACGGCACGCCTCCACCAGCTCACAGCCTCGGTTTCCCGCTGTGGCTGTGGCCACTCTTCCTCGCGCGCTTCGCGGTCCGGAGACGGACGCTCCGGCGTGATCTGCGCCTCTTCCCGTGGCCCCTCCGCGCTCGTGGCCCAACGTAGCCGAGCCCGAGCCCTCTCGTTGACTTTCTCGAGGACGCTCAGCGACAGGTGGGACACGAGGGTGCCCACCACCGGCACCAGAGCTGCCCCCAGGACTGTCCCCAGCAGGTTCCACTGACTCACAACCAGAAAAGCCGCAACTGATGCGGCCGTTCCGGAGACTATGCTTGCGATGCGCGGTCGATCCATGTCGCCTCGAGGTCCTCTTCCTCTCCTGTTTTCATGAGTCTGACCCGTGCGACCCGTGGTCGGTTCCCGATGATGCTCCCTTCATACGTCTGCAGTCGATTCAGTACTCCAGATAGTTGTGGTAGTCGCGCACCTGTTCTGTCGGTCCCGTCTGGTACCCGCCCACGGTGGGTGTGGGCTGCTGGTCGTTGGTCCCCTGCGACGCCGTGCCACAGGCGACTGCGATGCACAGAAGTAGCAGCATGGCTATGGTCCCGATGGTCTTCACGGCTGGCTCCTCTCCGTCGTGGAGCAGTGAGAGCGCTGTCCGCGACCTTCCGTTCCCTCATCTCCAGTGTGAGAGACACGTGTCAAGAAGGAGTCAGCGAAGTGCGTGAGAGAAGCAAAGAGAACGCTGCGCAGATGCATCTTGAGGGTACATGCCTCGACCGCCAGGGATGACACACGCCGGCCACAGAGCTAGACTTGAGGTGACCGCCGCGAGCGACGGCGTGTTGAGGGGTGGGCTGACCACCCGCGGAGGCCGGCAGGTGGGACGTTCTCTGCGAGACGAGCACGGTCTCCTGATCTTCGGCGACCTTGTCATCGATGTGGAGGACCATGCCGTCCGGCTGGGATCCGCCACTGTGCCTTTGACTCCCAAAGAATTCGAACTGCTGTGCCACTTCGCCGCCCGGCCTGGGCACGTGTGGACGAGAAGACAGTTGGTGGACGCCGTCTGGGACTACCCCGACGTCGATCCCCGCGTGGTGACGGTCCACGTGGGCAACCTACGCAAGAAGCTGGCTGCGGCGGTCTGCCCTCCGGGAGCCCCCGTGCCCCTTATCGAGACGGTGTGGGACCTCGGCTACCGTCTGGCGGAGCCCGTCACATCGCCCGTCGCCTCTCAGCATGACGAAGAGAGCCACGTCTTCCACGCGCACATCGACCACCTTCCCTACATCGGACGAGAGCGCGATCTGGAAGCACTCTGCCGCAGCATGGAGAGCGCGCTGCAGGGTGATGTCCGTGTGGTGCTGCTGGCGGAAGAGACGGGTACGGGCCACATCCGACTCGCCGGGATGAGCGCGTCGCCCCGCCGGTACGTTCGTCGCGGATGCGTCGCCTGTGGCATCGTCTCCGCGGTAGCGTGGAGGCGACGCGGGCGTCCGCACTCGCGACGCCGGCGCTCCTCGCGGACCCGTCTCGGTCGAGAGGCGGCTACGCGGACGGTCTCTCCCAGCGCGGGTCGTTCACAGGCGGTCGCTCAGCCCGATATGCGCAGGTAGCGATCTTCCACCCGATCCTGCAACAGTACCTGCTCGTGCGCGCGCGAGGTCCGCTGCTCCTCAAAGATGCCCAGAGCCTCGCGCCGACAGTCCGGACACGCCGCGATGGGTATGCTCACACAGAAGGCCGAGGTCAGCCGCTCCCCCATCTGCGTAGCCGCGGTGTCGATGGTCACCCACCCGGGGCACCGGGTGCATAGCCGCACCCGCTCCTCCTGACGCTCGTCGATCATGTCGGTGTCGTAGAACACCCGGCGGCTCCGCTGGTAGTGGTCGCCCAGTTTCTGCCGCGCGGCCCGCACCATCTCTTCGCGAGCCCGCCACAGTTCCAGCAGACGCTTCACGGTCTTTTCCAAAGTCTCTCTGGTGGACTTCTCGTAGCGGAACCTGCCCGGCTGCCACCCCGGCTCGATGACGTGAGAGTAGTCGAGCCCGGCCATGGCCTGGATGATGGCCGTGTTCACATAAGGCAGCGCGCTCTCCACGGCGTAGCCACCCTCCAGCACGCACAGGTCGGGGCGCAGCGTCTGGTTGAGACGAGCGTAGCCCTGGGCGGAGAAACTCATGTGGGCAAGCGGGTCGGTGAAGTGGTTGTCCTGGCCGGCTGAGTTGAGGACGAGAGCAGGAGCGAACTCGGCCAGCACGGGCAGCACCAGTTCGTCGAGCACGAAGAGGATGCCCTCGTCGGGCGTGCCCGGCGGCAGGGGGATGTTGAGAGTGCGACCGAGCGCGTTGGGGCCGCCCAACTCCTCGATGAAGCCCGACCCCGGATAGAGGGTGCGTCCGTCCTGGTGGAACGAGATGAACAGCACGTCGGGGTCGTTCCAGAAGATGTCCTGGGTGCCGTCGCCGTGATGGACGTCGGTGTCGACGATGGCGATACGGCGCAGACCATGGACGCTGCGCAGGTACTCCACCATGACGGCCATGTTGTTGACGTTGCAGAAACCGCGGTTGCCATGGACCACCCGCATGGCGTGATGACCGGGGGGCCGGACCAAGGCGAACCCGTTGGCGATCTCACCGCGCATGAGCGCATCGGCCAGGACCAGTGTGCTGCCGGCCGCGATCCGATGCGGCTCGGTCGCCTGCGCCTGGATGGAGGGCAGGCAGAAGTGGGCCCGAGCGATGTCCTCGGGTTCGGCGAGCCGCGGCTTATACTCGGCCAACTGGGGGCGGTCGAGCAGACCTTCCTCGAAGATCTGATCGCGCGTGTAGAGGAGGCGCTCCTCACGCTCGGGATGAGTGGGCGAGATGGCCCAGTCGAAGGCCGGGAAGAAGATGAGCCCTGTGGGGCCGGCACCGCGAGCCCGCGCACGGGCGCCGTCGGGCTGCACGTGGTCGCGGCTGCCTGGGTGCTCGTCGTATCCGTCAGCGGCCATCCATACCACCCCATGCGCTCAACAGCCCCGCGGGGATCTCGGCGGTCGCGCTCAGCAGCCGCCCGATGGTCGTGGCTCCCCGCACCATGTTGAACACCTCGCTGTGCGTGATCTGGGCTTCGTCTGCGTACTCCCCTATGCCCGCAGCGACAGCCTTCTCTGCCAACAACCGCAGAGCCATCTGTTCGGCGCCGTCCAGACGCAGATAGGCGTCCGCCAGGCTCCCGCCGTCGCCCTCCTCCGTCGCCCAGGTCCCCTCACTGGTGTCGGCGCGGAAGCTGAGCGTCAGCGTGGGCCGGGCCAGCGCGGCCCCCAATGCGTTCGCCACGGGCGCGTGCGGCGGCACCACACAACGCGTCCCCAGTCGCTCGGCCACGGCCGGTGCCAGCCACGAAGCCGCGCCCCCCACCCCCGTCAGCAGATCGGGTCGGGTGTGCTGCGCCTGCACCACCTCCCACACTCGGTAGACAGGCTCGTTGCGCCAGTGCACGAACATGTCGTCCACCTCGCGTGCGATCGCATCCGCCGCCCTCCTCATCACCTGGGCGGCGGCTTCAGCGACAGTCACACCCATGCCGGCGGCGACACCCTCCATGGCCCGGCGCGCGACATCCCCATCCCCCAGGTCCGTGACTCCGCGCACCCGCATGGCGTCGGTGGGCGTCGGGATCGTGCCCCCCAGACACACCGGCGGTCCCGCGCGGTCCGGGCCGACTGTGAGCGCGCCGTCGACCACGCGCACGGCGCTGTCGCCCCCCACGGGCACCGACTTCACCGCGAAGGCGCGTACGTGCGTGAGCAGCCCCCCCACCCGCGCCCCTTTGGACGACATCAGCGGCCGGCCGTCGAGCACGAGCGCCAGGTCGGTGGTCGTGCCGCCCACGTCGAGCGCCACAAAAGACTCCCCGGCAGGCGCCAGCGCCAGCGCACCCATGGTGCTGGCCGCTGGTCCGGAGAAGATGGTCTCCACCGGGCTGCGCAGAGAGTAGTCGAGAGGGAGTGTGCCTCCGTCGGCTTTGAGCACAAACACGCGAGCAGCGATGTTGCGCTCACTGAGCGCCCTGTTCATGCTCGCCGCGAACTCCCGGTAACGGTCACGGGTGGCCAGAGTGAGGAGCGTGGTGGCCGCGCGCCTGGGGAAGTTGAGGCGGCCGGATACCCGGTGGCCGCACTCCACCTGCAGGCGCGCCCGCCCGTCGGTCGCCCCCGCCCACCCGCCGTCCGTCGAGACCGCTTCCAGGATGGCCATCGCGGCCAGTTCGTGCGCCGGGTTGCGCTGGCAGAACTTGCCCACCAGCGCCACTTTGTCATAGCCGTCGGCCAGCAGTCTCTTCGCCACCCGGCGCACCTCGCGCGCATCGAGCGGGGATATCTCTCGTCCACGGTAGTCGATCGCCCCTCCCACTATGTGCGCGGGAGGCAGTTCGTAGTCGGACGGATCGGCCCCCGGACCCGGGATCAACACCAGGCCCACGGGGGCCGCCTTGTTCTCGGCAAGAAGGTTGGTGATGACCGTGGTGCTCAGCACCACGCGCTCGATGTCAGCCGGCCGCGCCTGTGTCAAGATGCCGTCCAGCGCGCCCAGCACCGACCCGGCCACGTCGTCGGGCACGGTCGCCACCGCCGCGGCAGCCAGCACGGTGCGTCCTTCGGTAAGTACAGCGTCGGTGGTGGTACCGCCGACATCAATGCCTATCAGCATGCGCGGATGCCTACCAGCATGGGCGTGTCGTCCTCATGGTCGCAGCAATGCTACCCCGGAATCCGTCCGCTCGCGAGCGAGACCAGCGCGCTACTACAGGCCCGGGGCCCTCAAGCTGACCACCGACGCCTCTTTCATGGCCATGACCGTCTGATCGGCCGTCAGCAGCGGCGTGGTCTTGATCTTGCTCAGATGGCCCGGCATGACGGCAGCCATATCGAAGGCAAGGGCTGCGGTGTCATTGGGAAACTCGGCGATCAACACCACATCGTAGTCACCCAGGGAGAAGTAGAAATCGAGCACCTTACCGCCCAACTGCTCCACCTGCGGGCGTACCACCTCAGCCCGGTCCTCGGGCTTCTTCACCAGCCCGGCGACGGCTTCCTTGGTATACGAGGCTTGTATCATGTAGCGGTTCATGGCTGCTGCTCCTCTCCTTCCTCATGGCGGTCACCTGAGACGAGGGTTCCATAGGCGCATATACCCAATTCCACTCATCTACAGTACGGATGTGTGCCCAAGGCGACCTCGCCTGAGCGCGCGGCGTCAGCGGCAGGCGGCAGCCGCGTTCTGGAACATGCGCAGCCAGGGACTGGTGCGGCACGTCCACGCGGGCGGGACCCAGGGCCACTGTCTGAGCTGGAAGCAGCGCTCGGGATGCGGCATGATGGCCAGATGACGACCATCAGGTGAGCAGAGTGCGCTGATGCCCAACGGACTACCGTTGGGATTGTACGGATACGCGGTGGTGGGCTCGCCGTCGGGACCCACGTAACGCACAGGGGCCAGATGGTTGGCCACGATCCAGTCCAGGGTAGCGGCATCGGGTACGTGAAGCCGCCCCTCGCCGTGAGCCACCCACACGCCCAGCGTCGACCCTTCCATGCCCTGCAGCATCAGAGCCGGGCTCTTCTCGATGCGCACTGTGCTGAAGCGTGACTCGAACCTTCCCGAGATGTTCTTGATGAAGCGCGGCTTGTGCTCGTCGGGCAGGTCGAAGCCCGGTATACCCAGCAGGCCCATGAGCTGGCAACCGTTGCAGATGCCCACCGACAAGGTGTCCGGACGGGCGAAGAAGCGTTCGAACTGGTCCGACAGGCGGGCGTTGTTGCGGATGACCGAGGCCCAGCCCTTGCCCGAGTCGAGTACATCGGCGAAGGAGAATCCGCCGGGGAAGGCGACCAACTGGAATCCATCCAGATCGATGGCCCCGTTGAGGAGGTCGGTGGTGGTGACATCCCATGCCTCGAAACCGGCCTCCAGGAAAGCAGCGGCCAACTCGCGATCACCGTTGGTGCCCTCTTCGCGCAGGACCGCGGCCTGGGGCTTGACCCCTGAGACGGTCGACACGCTGCCGGTGCGCGCGCGTCCGTCGGCCACGACCCCCGCCGGCGGGAGGTCGGGGTCGAAGCTGAGGCGATAGGGCGCAGTGGCGGCCGGAGCCCGATGCGACAGCCATTCTTCCTCCGCGCAGGCAGGGTTCTGCTGCAGGCGCTCCAACTGGTAGCCGGTCTCCTCCCATGCCGAATGCAACTCGCGCAGCGGTACCTCGAGGACCAGACTGGAGTTGAAGTGGAGCTTGATGGTCTGTGCCTCTGCGGGCGCGTCACCGACCACGCCCAGGTCCGTGCTCATCACGCCGTGACGCTCGAGGATCTCCGTGGTAGCCGCGGTGTCCGCGACCTCGATCACCAGCCCGGCCTCCTCGGCGAACAGGGCCGAGTAGAGCGCCGCCGGGTCGATCTCGCCGGGGGCTCCAGGCTCCGGAGCCGAGACGGGCGCGTAGATGTGCACATCCCACCCCTTGTCGCCGGCGAACGCCATCTCGAGCAAGGTGACGATCAGTCCACCGTCGCTCACGTCGTGACAAGCCGCGATGGCGCCTGCACGCACCAGATCCTGGACGGCCACGAAGAGGGACTTGAGCGCTCCCGGGTCTTCGATGTCAGGCGTCTCGTCGCCGATCTGGCCCAGTACTTGGGCGAAGGCGCTGCCGCCCAGACGGCGGCGGTCGCTCAGCCGAAGGTGCAGGAGTGGGTGTCCGGCTTCTTTCAGGTCGGAGGTGACGCGCTGCTCCACATCCTCGGCCAGGGCGTAGTCGGCGATGACCAATTGGGCCGGGGCCTTCACCAGTTCTGTGCCGCCGTCCGCTGTGCGGCCCTGGCTGGCCATGGAGAGGCTGTCCTTGCCGCCGTCGATCGCCACGCCCAAGTCCACCATCACGTCGCGCAACGCACAGGCGGCGTCGTACAGCCAGGCCCCCTCGCCCGGCTGCTTGACGGCCAGCATCCAGTTGGCCGAACACTTGATATGGCTGATGTCGGTGACGGCCACGCCTGACAGGTTGAGCAGAGCCTCGGCTACGGCCATGCGGGCGCCGGCCTCAGGGCTGATGAGCCCCTTGAGAGGCTGCTCGCCCAGGCTGAGGGCGGTGCCGGACGGGTCGAAGTAGCTCTGCGCGATGACGGCGTAGTCCGACAGCGGGAGGTGCCGCGGCCCCACCAGCTGACGCTGGACCACCAACCCGGTGACGTCCAGGTCGACCTTGTTGGTGAGAAAACGTTTGGAGCCCACGGCGGGCAGGCGCAGCACCATGTCGAGGACGCGGCGCAGGTCGGCGGCCGGGGGGAGTTCCAAAGGACGGAGGTCGCTTCGCCGCCCGCCGCGCGGGGCCCGGCGCTGGAACGAGTAGCTCTTGGGAGGCAGCTGTCCCAAGATGTCGTCCAGGGGAAGCTCCACCGGCCGACTGTCGTCCCAGGAGTCGTAGACCACCAGGTTGCCGTCGCCGGTCACCGTCCCCACCACGGCGAGGGGCACGTTCTCCCGCGTCGCCATAGTCTCGAGCGTACCCAGGCTTTCCGGGAGTATCAGAAGTGCGTTCCGCTCTTGCGACTCGTTGCCCCAGATCTCCAGCACCGACAAAGTCTTGTCTCCTACCGGGATGGCGCGCAGGTCGATCACCGCGCCGGCCGGCTCCACGATCTCGGGCAGAGCGTTACAGTCGCCGCCCGCGCCCAGATCATGTGCAGAGATGATGGGGTTCTCATCCCCCAGCTCCACGCAGGCGCGCATGAGCCGGTTGACCCGCTGTTCCATCTCGGGATCCCCGCGCTGCACGGCGTTGAAGTCGAGCTCCTCCACGTTCTCGCCCTGCTCCATGCTGCTGGCCGCACCCCCACCCATGCCGATGCGATACGCAGGGCCGCCCACCTGTACCACCAGCATGTCCTTGGCCGGCTTGCCCTTGACCGTGTGCTCGTCGCGGATCTGCCCCGCCCCTACGCTGTACATGATGGGTTTGTACCAGGACCGATAGCCATCGGGCAGGCGTTGGCCGAAGGTGCGCGTGAAGCCATAGATGAGGGGTTCGCCGAAACAGTTGCCGTAATCGGAGGCTCCGTTGCTGGCCTCGATGAGGATATCGATGGGCGAAGCCAGGTCGGGCGGATGCGTGGACCCGTCCTCCTCCCATGGCAACTCGTAGCCGGGGATGTGGAGGTTGCCCACGCAGTAGGCGGCGCCGGAGGCGACCACGAGACCACCACGTCCCACGGCCTGGTTGTCGCGGATGCGCCCGCCCCCGCCCGTCTCGGCACCGGGATAGGGCGCCACACCCGAGGGGAAATTGTGGGTCTCAGCGGTGAGCGTGGGATGCAGCAGCACGCGCTCCGGCTCCAGCGGCGCCGGGCCCAGCGGCTCCAGCGACAGCAGCAGGTCTACCTCGGTGCCCTGGATGGCGGAGCTGTCATCGCGGAACGCGATCACGGAGTTGGGGCCTGAGTGGTCGAGCGGCGTCCGCACGATATCCATGAGGTGTTTCTCGGGCACGCGCTCGCCATCCACCCACAGTCCTCCCTTGAACACCCAGTGCCGCGAATGCTCGGAGTTGGCCTGGGCGATCTGGAAGAGCTCCACATCGGTGGGATTCCGGCCCAGCCGGCGGAAGATGTCGGCGATGAGGTCGAGGTCGCTCGTGTCCCAGCTGCATCCTCGCTCGCGGTCGAACTCGCACAGAGCCTCGACGCCCTCCTCCAGCAAGGGGATGATCTTGACCGGCTGCGGGGTGAGTCCGGTCTCGAACGACGTGAGCGGCTCCCGGTAGCGCATCTCGGTCATGCGGTCATGCAGCGGTTCGAGCAACTCGTCGATCTGGGCATCGCTCAGGACCACCGGCAACCCGATGCGCACCGACCGCTCCAGCCGTGTCACCGATTTGATGCCCGAGCGCCGGCAGATCTCCACCGCCGCCGACGACCACGCGGTCTCGAAATTCAGGCGCGGTCCGTACTCCACCACAGCGACCGACTCAGCCAAGAAGCTGCGCGGTCCAAAGCTCTCGGGCTCGAACGTCTCCGAGAGCAGGTAGCGGAGGATGTCGGACTCTTCGGCCTCCAGGGTTCCGTCAGTCTCCACGTAGTAGCAGAACTCGGTCGCGAGAGTAGCGATCGGTCGTCCAACCACTCGGGCGGCGATCTCGGCGACCGCCTGGACCCGGCTGGGAGTCATACCTGGTGTACGGAAGAAACGCAGCATGTACCAAGAACCTTATCATCCGCACGAGTGATAGTAGTATGGACGCATCACTCGCGACTCCCCGAGAAGGAGAGACCATGAAGAACTTCGAGATCATCCTGTACAACCTCGCTCCCGACAAGACCGACGAGGAGTTCAAGGAGTTCGTCGACACCTACAAGGGCGAGTACATCAGCAGCATGCCCTCGGTCGACAAGTACGAACTGGTCAAGGTCGACGAGAGCCGTTCGGGCGTGGTGCCGTTCCGTTATGTGGGCATCGTGCACCTGAACGACTACGAGGGCTTCAAGAACCGCGACACGGCCACAGACGAATACAAGGCTTTCTCGGCCAAGATGAAGGAGTTCACCTCGGAGATCCACGTGACCTTCGGGGAGCAGGTCTTCTAGAGAGAACTCCCTCCCGGGGGAGTCATGCGGCCGCCCCCGCGGCGACGCCGCGGGGGCGGCCGTCGCTTCTCAGGAGTGTGGTCCGCCGACCCCGGTATCGTGGCCTACCGACGATCTCAGAAACAACGCGGTCACCGTGGCCAACGCGAACACCCCCGCGCTCATCACGAACGCCGGCGCGAGCGACCCGTAGCGATCCTCCAGCACGCCGGCCACCACAGGACCGATAGCCTGACCCACCCCCACGAAGAGGGTGACGAACCCCATCGATGCCGGCGCTAGATGGGCCCCAAAACGGTCGCCGCAGGCAGCACCCACGATCCCAACGAAACCGATGGCCGTGAGGCCGAAGAGCACGGCCGACACGATCACCCAACCCGTCCCGGGCACGAAGGCGAAGAGAGCCGACGCCACCCCCTCTCCCGCCAGCATGATGACCATAGCCCAGGTGCGCCCCATCCGATCCGACACGAAGCCCCACAGGAACCCACAGACGAGGCTGGCCACACCCAGGATCATGAACACGTTGCCGGCCGCCTCGGCGCTGAACCCCAGGTCCCCGATGAGACGCTTCTGCAGGAACACGAAGTAGATCATGTAGGCATAGCCCCACATCATGTAGACGAAGCCCAGGTGCCAGGCATAGCCGGAACTCACCACGCAGCGCATGTCCAGGGGCTCACCAGGGCGCGGGACCCGGGGCGCGTCCACCTCATGGGGACGGTTGCGCATGGCCAGCGGGTTGGCCACCGCGAGCACCAGCGCCATGGCGGCGAGCGTGAACCAGGCCATGCGCCAGCCGTCGTCGCCCCCGGCTCCGATGATGCGGGGCACCAGGGGCCCCGACACGATCAGTCCCAAGGCCATCCCCGACGAGACGATGCCCGAGGCCAAGCCGCGCCGCCGCCGCGGGAACCAGGCCGACATCAGTGCCGTGGACGGCACCAACACCAGCCCTCCCCCGAAACCGGTGAGAAGACGCGCCACCGAGGCAGCCCCCACGCCGTCGGCGAACCCGGTGACAGCCATACCCACCGTGGCCACCGCCACCCCGATGCTCACCATCAGCCGGACCCCGAAACGCGTGGCCAGGACTCCCCCGATGACGGCCAGCACCACGTAACCGGCCAGGTTCCACGAGGCCAGCCCGCCCGCCTGGCTGCCGCTGAGACCCAACTGGGTCTGCATCTCGGGCAGTATGGCGCTGTAGCCGAAACGTCCCAAACCGATGGCTCCGAACACAGCCAGGAAGCCCATGGCCATGACCACCCAGGCGTAGCCCGGGCGATGAGTGACCTCCGTCCACTTCGACAACGCGCGTCTCAGCATGCGAGGGTGAGTGACTCCTTGCGCATCGGTCTTTACAGAGGCGGGGGTCCCGGCCATAGGCCGGGACCCCCGCCAGTCCAGCTTCGTAGCGCGGTGTCGGCTCTCCGACCGCAGTGGCGTCCCGCTGACGCCCCGCCGGAGCAGCTCTCCGCTACCGGTAGATTTTAGCGCCCGCCACGTACTTGGGCGGCACGTACGGGATCAACAGATACGAATCGTATTTGCCACCTGTGTGGATGACGTGGTCGCCCTCGTTGATGGTGTTCCAGTCGAAGGGCTCGAACCAGTCGATGCGCTCATAGTGGCCCATCACCTCCACCCGCAACTGCTCACCCGCATGCCAGATGCGCGACGAGGGATAGATCTCGATCTCCACCGGCACGATCTCGCCGGGCGAGAGCTTCTGCGGGTTCGTGAAGGTATGCCAGGGCTGGAACTCGCTGTGGTAGGGATGGCTCTCGTCCAGTTCACGCAGCGAGACCCTGAGCTTGCCCGGACATCCCGGATGGGGCTGACCGATGGTGATGTACGGCAGCCACTTCCCCTTGGCATCGAGTTTCTGCACAGCCACGAAGAGGTCCATGTCGTCGTTACCGCGCGCCTCCACCCATAAGCGCAGCTTCATGTAGCCGGTGAGTTCGGTCTCCTCGTCGAAGGTGATGTCGAAGGTGGCCTTACCCCGCTTGGCCTCGTAGTGGCATTCGGATTCTCGAGCCACGGGTGCGGTCTCCATGGAACGGTTGGCGGCGTCGAGATACAGCTTGCGGTACTCGGTACGGGCCAGGGGGAACTCGTTCTCGCCGCGCTTCAGCTGATAGTCGAAGTCGTAGGCGTCCATCACGTCGATGCGCACCCGCGGCGTCGACTCCCAGCCGTTGCGGATACCCTTGAGATAGCGATCGAAGAACAGCGTGGCCTCTTCCAGACCCTGACGGGAATACTGGTCGGCCCACTCGAAATCGCGATGCGCTCGCAGCCATTTCATCTTCGAACTGATGAACCGGAAGCCCATGATGGCGGCCCGCAGGTGGAAATGGCTCCATCCCGCCGTGATGTACGCGGGGACCTCGATCTTGGAGAAATCAGGCAGCTTGTCAGCCCAGTACGCGTTCCAGAGGGGATAGGTGTAGTAGTTGGTGGCCAGATCCTCGATGAGATTGTGGCCCACCAGAAGATCGGTCAAGAAGGGCCAGAAGCCGCATTCGGGAAAGCCGCCCCAGGGCAGGGTCTCGCGGTAGATGTCGGCCATGCCCTCCCAAGGGGCGATGCAGGCGAGATGCGGGGGCTGCTCGGCAGCGATGCGCCACTGGCACATGGCCAGGGCGGAGTTGCCCAGCATGCCGATCTTGCCGCTGCACCATTCCTGCTCCGCCAACCACTCGATGAGGTCGTAGCCGTCACGTCCCTCCTGTGAGCTCCACAGACAGATATCGCCCTCGGAGTTTCCGATGCCGCGCGGGTCGTAGTTGCAGATGGCATAGCCCTTGTGACACCAGTAGTGCGGGTCGGGCCCTTCGAATTTGGCGCTGTTGGAGTGCGAGCCCTCCGGCACCCCCGGTGTCTGCCATTCCACCTCGGGCGTGTCGGTGGCAGCGCGCTTGCCGTAGGGGCTCCACGAGATGATCACGGGCAGGTCCGTCTGACCCGCCGGGCGGTAGATGTCGGCGTAGGTGATGATGCCGTCGCGCATGGGAACGGCCACATCCTGGTCGCATACGATGCCGTTGCCGGCGTCGTAGGTGCGCGGATTGAGCGGCGGATGATCACCGAAACCGTCGACCACGTACATGGGCAACTCGCCCTTGGCTGCTTTGGCGCGGGCGAGCTCGCCCACAGGCGTCGGCCTCATGGCCTGCCGGTAGGCGATCTCCAACTCCTCGTCTCCGAACTTCTGCTTCTTCCAGATGATCTCTTTGTTGTCGGACACGTCATCCTCCTTCAGAGCGAAGCTGGTGAGCGGTCGCTCAAACCGTACAAGGAACGGCGACAGGAGTCAAAACGCCCAAGATCAGGGCGGCGGTCCCCTCTACTCCCAGCGATACTGCACCAGAGGGTTCCCCTCCGCGACCCACGCCTCCATGGATCCGTCGTAGATCTTCACGTCCGTGTATTTCAGGAGTTGCGTCATGATGAACCACCACGTACTAGCGTAGCCACCGACGCCGCAGTAACAGATGATCTCGCGCTCCTTGTCATCGCCCGCTACTCCGGCCACCATGTCGGCCAACACCTCCTGCGGGCGCCAAGTGCCGTCGTTCTCCCAGGCCCAGACCATGGGCAGGCTGCGGGCGCCGGGGATGTGGCCACGCATGTCGGCGAAGGGGTCGATGGAGCTGCCGAAGTACTGGTCGGTATCGCGCCCGTCGATGAGCGCTGCAGCGGCCTCACGATCCTTGACGTAACGGGTCGAGACCCATGTGTCTCGGTCGAGGACTCCTGGGTCGGGGCGGTAGGCGGTGGGAGTCACTGCGGGCACCTCTGTGCTGCTCTCTCCCCCCGCTCGCTCCCAGGCCGGATACCCGCCGGACAGAAGAGCCACGTCGCGCACCCCTGCGTAGATGAGCGTGGCGGCCACGCGAGCCGGGTCGGCCAGGGCGTAGCGTGGAGCCGGCGGCTCCTCCACCCTGCCGATGAGCACCACGGCGGAATCGGCCGTCAGGCCGCATCGGCCGATCAGGTCGAAGAGGTCCTCGTCCGCCGGCAACTCAAGCAGATAGTCACCGCCCGACTCCGCCCAGGCCGATTGGATGCCGAAGGGCACCGACAAGGCCCCGGGGATGTGCCCGGCTGCGTACTCCTCCTCGTAGCGAAGGTCGAGGAGGGCCAGACCATGCGAGCCGGCTTCCGATGCCTCCGGTCCTGCCCCCGGGCGTAGCTCGTCCAATCGTCCCTGAAGCCATTCGGCCGTCACGATGGGCGGGATGGTGCGGGTCATACGTCGTCCTCCCCTCGGTCGGTCTCTCCGTCCAGAACCAGAGTCGTACGGACACAGCTTGGCAAGAAGCCCCGGCCGCTATCGCCGGCCGGCCCGCGCCGTCTCCATCATCTCCCTGAACGTCTCCAGTTCGGCCGGGTATCTCTCTGCGTGATCGAACGAACGGGGGTCGAAGTTGTCCCATTCGAACGTCAACACCGGTATTCCCAGCCTGCGCGTGATCTCGCTTTTGATGAGCATGGCGTCGGCAGCCACATAGCGGCAGGCCGCGTGATAGTGGTTGAAGAGACCATCCAACTGGAGGTCTCGGCACACCTTCTCGATGATGGCGATCCGCGCCGCCAAGGGCTGCTCGTACGACATGTGCAGCGGCTGCGCCAACACGGCATAGGGATCGCTCTCATCCAGGGGATCGGTCCCCATGCCGGCGTCGACCGTGGTGAACTCGAAGTCGGACCCCACGATAGCGATGCCCATCTGATTGGCCTCATACTCCCATCTGGGATCGCCGTGATGGTTGGGGAGGACCGCCAGCACCCGAGGCGCGCCCTTGGGCGTCGGCCCCACCCCGTCGCGCTGCCGGGCCAACAGATCCTCGCGTAGGATGTCCAGAGCCTCGATGGTATAGGCCACCTCATCCTCCGTGAAGGGGATGGCATCCAGCGAGAACAGCAGGTTCAGATGAGGACCGCCCAAGGGCACGGGATCGCTGTGGCGCATGACATCCAACACCCGCTGCTTGGCCTGCTGATAGGGCCTGCGCATGGCGATGGCATCGGAGAGCATCTCCTCGGTGAGACGGAAGCCGGTCTCCTTTTCGATGTGGTCGACCAGTCTGCGGAGGCTCTCGGCCAGGAAGCGCGTGGCCCGCGTGGCGCTGGGGAACTCGCGCCATTCCCTGTCCTGCCAGCAGTCGATGTAGTACGAGGGCACACCGTATGTCTTCTCGATGAGATCGTGCGACTTGGAGCTGGTATCGCAGAGGAAACCGGCCGTCACGATGAGATCGGGCCTGGGGATGAGACCCATCTCGAAGAAGCCTAGATCCATCTTCACGTTGCCGCAGTGAGCCACGATGCCGGTCTTCAGCCACAGCTTCTCAGCCGCCTCGATGGCGGGGGTCAGCCGGTCGAAGATGCATCCCAGCACTACCAAATAGGTCCAGCCGGAGTTCATCCAGCCCACGTTGCCCCCGTTGCACATCACCGCCGAGCCCAGCGTCTCGGTGCCCGGAGCCATGAAGGAGTAGCCCAGTTTGTCCCGTCCTTCGTCGCGCAGCAGCACGATGTTGACGAAGTCCCTCACGAACACGCGCAGGATCTTGCGCACGCCCAACAGTTCCACGTCGTAGTACTTGTGCACGCGCTCCCTGGCCCTGTCGATGTCGGCCTCGCCCAGGCCCAGTGCAGCGAAGGCCCTCTCAGTGCGAGGCAGCTCGACGGCGAGTTCCGCCTCCTCATACCCGCAGAGTGTCAGGAACTCACGCATTGGTCAGCCCTCCCTGGATGAGTTCGAGGAACGCCTCCACCCGAGTGCGCACCCCGCCTGCACGCAGGCCTCCGTAGTCAGCCTCAAGGGCGAGCATGGGCAGCCCGGCTTCCTGCAACCTCTTCTCGAAGTAGAACGCTTCTTCGTCGTAGAGCTCGCAGCACACCAGCTGGTACCAGATCACACCCTCCGCAGCGAACTCCTCAGCAAGACGCAGCACCTCGTCCACCCGCGCCTGCGTGGACGACCTCATGAACATCCGCGGCGCCTTCTCAAGCAGATACGAGCGTGCCAGAGTCTCGATAGGATCATCAGACCCCGGGGAGACCGTGTGCCAGTAGTCGCGGATTCCCTCGAACACGTCTTCGATCACCACGTCTCCCCCGCACTCTTCCACGATATCGAGGATGTCGTAGTCACCGTAGGCCAGGTTGGGCCCCACCAAGGCCAGTCGCGGCCGCGCCTCGGTCTGGGCGCCGGCGTCGACGGGCCTCTCGGGAGTCAGACCGGCACTGGGGCCGTCCGCGGGGCCGGCTGCGGGGTCGCTCTGCAAGGAACGGTATATGTCCTCGAGAGCCTCCACCATGTCCACGGGGTCGACGTAGAACGACGCATGGTTGAGCCGCGCGAAGTCACTGCCACTGACCGGCGGCCGTGCTTGGGTGCGCAACAGGCTGATGGACTTCAGAAGTCCACGCATTCGGTTGTAGAGGGTCATGGCCTCCCTGAGAGCCTCATCGGTCACAGGAACACCCGTGAGCTCGGCCAGTCCGGCGCGCAGATCGTCCAGCCGCTCCTTGAAGAAGGAAAGGGAGAAACCGTCGCCCGGCTCGTAGGGGACTCCCAGCTTGAAGATGAGCTCAGGTTGCGAGAGTTCCAGCACGTCCGCCACTTTGCGCATGTGCTGGCACGTGGATGGGACCACCAACAGGTCGATCATGGTGTAGTAGGGGTTGCTCTTGAGTCTCAGCTCCCCCACCTGGGCCCGGATGAAGGGACAGATGATGTGGGGCAGGACAGCGAGCCCCTCGCCGGCCGCCCGCACATCCCCTCCGTGCGCCAGACACACGGGGATGGCTCCCGACGCGTAGATGATCTCCTCCGGGACGTAGCCACCTGGGAAGTACCCAACGACCTTCGCCCCCTCACTGCGCGCCTCCTCGATGGCAGCCGCCCTGTCGCGCAACAGTGAGTCCACACGTTCCTGGATCATGATGATCGCCCCTCATCGCCGTTACAGAAGGCCTCTCGCCCCTGCCCGCCCCCGGGCACGAAGCGCGTACCACAAACCATACCGCTCCGAGAGGTCGGTTTCTATATGTGAAAGCCACCTAGATGAAAAGAGAGCTGAGACCGTGTTTGGTGTGGATGCGAATCTACGGAGCAGATGCTCATCCGGCCTCCGGTACAGGGGCCTGCGTGAGAAAGGCGAGGAATTCCTCCCCGTACTTCTCCAGCTTGCGTTGCCCCACACCGCCGATGCCGAGCAGCTCCTCGGGAGTCGTAGGGCCCACAGCTGCCATCTCACGCAGGGTGGCATCGTGGAAGATGACGTACGCGGGCACGCCTTCCCGCTCCGCGATGACACGGCGCAGCGCACGCAGCCCGTCGAACAGCTCCTCATCCACCCGCACACCCTCGCGCTCGCCCCGACCGGCGTCTGCCTCACCAGGGCGACCGGTGCCACGACGACGTCTTGCGGGCTCGGCGCGCACGCGCACGCGCGGGCGCGCCAGCATGAGTGTCTGCTCGCCCTTGAGCAACGCCGCGGCGGCAGGGGCGAGCGCCAACACCGGGAACTCCCCCATCTCCTGTCGTAGGTACCCCAGATGCACCAACTGCCGTAGCAGGCTGCGCCACGCGTCCCCGCTCAAGTGCGACCCTATCCCATACGTGGACAGGCGATCGTGGCGCAGGTCCAGGAGGCGTCGGTTCTGCGAACCACGCAGCACGTCCACCACGTGCCCCATCCCGAAGCGTTGCCCCAGGCGATACACACAGGAGAGTGCCTTGCGCGCATCCTCGGTGGCATCGTAGAGTTCGGGCGGGTCGAGACACACGTCGCAGTTGCCGCAGTCGGCTTCCCTCTCCTCACCCAGGTAGCCCAGCAGAGCCCGTCGACGACAGGTGAGCGCCTCCGCGAACCCCACCATGGCCCGGAACTTGTGCTGCTCCACAGCCACACGTTCGGGGTTCCCCCCGGCGTCGATGAGCGCCCGCACCCGAGGAACGTCCTCCCAGCCGAACAGCAACAGCGCCTCCGCAGGCAGCCCGTCGCGACCGGCTCGACCGATCTCCTGGTAGTAGCCCTCCAGGTGTTGCGGCAGGTCCCAATGGACCACGAAACGCACGTCGGTCTTGTCGATGCCCATGCCGAAGGCGACGGTCGCCACCACCATGCGCACACGGTCGTAGATGAACTCCTCCTGCACACGTTCGCGCTCTGCCGCCGCCAGACCTGCGTGATACGCCGCCACCGCCACGCCACGAGCCGACAGTCGCGCGGCCACTTCCTCGGTGCGTTTGCGCGTGGAACAGTAGATGATGCCGGCCTCGCCCTGATGCGCTGCCAAGAAACGCTCCAGCTGAGCGTGAGGGTTATGCTTCTGCACCACGGTGAGCCGTATGTTGGGGCGGTCAAAACTGGAGACGAAGCAGGCCGCCTGCCGAAGGCCGAGCCTGTCGCGGATATCGTCGCGTGTGTGAGGATCGGCGGTGGCCGTGAGCGCCACGAGCGGCACTCCCGGGAAGCGCTCGCGCAGTCGACCCAGTTCGGCGTACTCGGGCCTGAAGTCATGGCCCCATTGCGAGATGCAGTGGGCTTCGTCCACAGCGATGAGGGCAAGCCCGGCGGACAAGCCCTCCTCGCCCAGCCGGGCCAGGCGCGAGAGGAACTCCTCACTCGTCACCCGTTCCGGCGACACATAGAGCAGGTCCAGGCGGCCGGCCGCCAGATCGCCCAGTACCCGGCGCGCTGTCCCAGCATCCAACGCCGAGTTGTACGCCGCAGCCCGCACCCCGTTCGTGCGAAGGGCATCCACCTGGTCTTTCATGAGTGAGATGAGAGGAGACACCACGACGCCCGTGCCCTGTCGCAGCAGCGAGGGGATCTGATAGCACAGTGACTTGCCCCCTCCGCTCGGCATGAGCACGAGGGCATCATCGCCCCGCAACACCGTCTCGATGACCGCGCGCTGATGCCCGCGGAAGGCCGGGTAGCCGAAGACGGTACGAAGGACGTCCTCGGGCAAGGGCTGAGTCGGCGGTGACGACGCGGTAGAAGCCATGCCCGCGATGATAGCGGACGCGTCGGACGTCACGCCGCGACCCTTCGGCTCCGGTCCGCTTCCAGCCTGCTCGGCACCGGCCCCTCAGTGGGCCGGTGCGTCCGCAGCGGGACTCACCTCACTCGTCGGTCTCGGGCGCCGGCACCAGTAGCATGGGGGTCTTCTTGAGCATCTGCACCACACCCTCGGCCACGCTGCCGAAGATGGCCCGGCTGAGGCCCTGCTTGCCTTTGGTGGCCATGGCGATCAGCTGGGGCGGGTTGTCCATCACGTAGTTGATGATGGCGGTGGCAGGCTCGCCGTAGAGCACTTCGGTCCTTGCCTCGTGCCCGGCCGCGCGTATGCCCTCGGCGACGCGATCCAGGTACGCGTGCATCCGCGCCTTCTCCCCCTCCAGTTCCTTGATCGCCTGCACCGAGTAGCTGACCGACTTCTCCGTCAAGACGTGCAGAAGGACGAACTCGGTGTCCGCCCCCCGCTGCGCCGCGATGCCGAGACCGTAGGGGATGGCGGCCTCCGACATCTTCGACCCGCTGAGGGGGATGACAAGCGTGCGCTTGGGGAGCGTGTCGGAGACTATCTCCTCACGCAGTTCCGCGGGGACCAGCCACACCGGCACATGCGACGCATGTACGACCTTGTTGGCCACGCCGCCCAGGCCGGGGCCTCGGACGCCCGAACGACCCCGGGTGGCCATCATCACCAGGTCTATCTGGTTGGACTTGAGATACTTCAGTATCTCTTCAGTGGCATCGCCCACCGCCACTGAGCCGCGGGCCATGATGCACTGGCCGATGGCCTCAGCACCGGACGATGACCTGATCTCCTCAGCCCGCGCGCAGAGACTGGCCGCCATGTGCTCTATGTACACCCGTCGCATGGGCATCTGCTCAGCCTCCTGCGGAGACGCCACATGCAGCAGTTCCAGGTCCATCCCCAGGCGCCCCGACAACACCTGAGCGTACTTGAACACGACCTCGGACAGCTCCGAACCGTCCAGCAAGACCAGCATCCTTCTGTACATGGCAGACCTTCCCCCCGCTAGGAATGGAGTGCGTGGCACCTCGACAACATGGTACTACCCCGAAGTTCGAACGGGGAACCGCTGTACCCGCCGGACAGTCTGAGGGTGATCACCAACCACAGCACCGTGAGGGAGGAGCGGCATGAAGAGGACGACCCTGGTGGCACTCATGCTGTCCACTTTGCTGCTCGCCGCCTTCGGTCTGTTCGCGGTGGCGGCATGTGGGTACTCTGAAGACGAGAGCCCGGCGGATGAGGCGGCCATGGATGCAGTGGACGATACTTCGAGCAACTCGACCAGTACGACCCCTCCCGATGTCGCTCCCGGCGATGTGTCGCTGGCCATGTCGCGTGTGCCCCGCATATCTGCGGCGGACGCGGATGCCGACCCCCTCGCCGCATCCCGGGCCATAGAGGCGTTCGGGCTCGACCTCTACGCTCTCCTGGCCGACGCGGGTGGCAGCGGCAACGTGGTCTTCTCCCCCGCCAGCATCGTCACCGCCCTGGTCATGGCCTATGCCGGCGCCGCCGGTACCACGGCTGAGGAGATGGCCCAGACGCTGCACATCGATCTCCCCGCCGATCGGCTGCACACCTCCTTCAACGCACTCGATGCGCTGTTGGAGACACGCAACCGCGAGGAGCAGGACCATCGGGGCGAAGACGTAGGCGTGGTCATCAACACGGCCAACAGCCTGTGGGCGCAACTCGACCTCGCCTTCGAGCCGCAGTTCCTCGACACCCTGGCCGCGAACTACGGCGCCGGTGTGCGCCTGGTCGACTACGCGAGTGCCGCCGAGGGGGCCCGACAGGCCATCAATGCCTGGGTCTCGGACGAGACCGCGGGCAAGATACCGGAACTCATCGCCGCGGGAGGGCTCGACGCGCTCACACGCCTGGTGCTGGTCAACGCGGTCTATCTCGACGCCACCTGGGCCTCGCAGTTCGATCCCCGGGCCACGAAGCCGGGCGATTTCCACACCCTCGCCGGGAGCACGGTCACGGCACAGATGATGAGCCAGTCGTCGGTGTTCCCGTACGTCCGCGGGGACGGGTGGCAGGCCGTGGAACTCCCCTATGTGCACAACGAGCTGGCCATGCTCCTGCTGGTCCCCGACGCCGGCCGCTTCGGCGAGACGAAGGACGCCCTCAAGGCGGGACTGCTCGACACCGTGGTCGCCGGGCTCACCAAGACCCCAGAAGTGCGCCTGACCATGCCCAAGTTCGAGTTCCGCGCCCAATCCAGTCTCTCCGACGCTCTGCGCCGACTGGGGATGGCCTCGGCGTTCGCGTACGAGACCGCCGACTTCTCGGGTATGACCCGCGAGGAACAGCTCTATATCAGCGAGGTCATCCACGAGGCGTTCATCGCCGTGGATGAAGAGGGGACCGAGGCTGCGGCGGCCACCGCGATCGTCATGCGCACAGCCTCAGCGCCCATGGAGACGGTGGAGTTGACCATCGACCGGCCGTTCCTGTTCGCACTGCGCGACCTCGACACAGGAGCCCTGCTATTTTTCGGACGGGTGACCGACCCGTCGGCGTGAGCCGCGCGCGGCGTGGCCGCAGCCGACGGCGCAAAGAGCCGACGGCGCAGAGCCGCGCCCACCCGCGGCCGGCTGCGCTCCTACCGCGGACCGGGCCCTCGCGACCGAAGGAAGAACCGCACCAGATCTGTGAAGCGGTCGAAGGAGAGATCGGGGGCATCGACCGTTCCGAAACCGTAGGCGGCGAACACGAATCTCAGCCCCGCGCTCGCGGCGGCGTCGGCATCTCCCCGGGTGTCACCCACGTAGACAGGCTCTCTCAGGCCGGATGCAGCCGTCAGCCGCCGCAGCATCTGAGGCTTGTCGACTCCGGAGGAACCATGGCAATCCCAGCCGCTGAAGCAGCGCCGCACGCCACTCACCCTCAGGAACTCCTCCAGGTACCAGCTCGGACAGTTGCTTACCACGAAGAGAGGGTAGGTCTCAGCCAGATCGAAGAGGCCCTCAGCCACACCTTCGTACAGTTCGCCGGCCATGGTCTCTATGCCCAGCCGCTCCTTCTGCTCGAGCGCCTCCACCAGAGCAGCGGAGGCCGGATGCAGTTGTGGCAACAGCAGCTCGACGCAACGCGGGAACGGGTTGCCCGACACCGAGCGGATGCCGTCCACGATGACGCGCTGAGGCAGACCCATCTCAGCCAGCGCCAGGTTCCACCCAAAGGTGGAGGCGGCGGCGGCGTCCCACAGAGTACCGTCGAGGTCGAAGATGAGAGCGTCGCAGGTCACTCGCGTGCGCGACCGGCCTTGCAGCGTTCCGCCGCTCCCATGCGCACATGCATGATGAGAGCGCGTGCCGCGGCGGACAGCAACCGGTCACGGGGGTAGATGATGACCAGGTCGCGGGTGAGTGGCTCGGCGAACGGGACAGCCACCAGCCCGTCAAGAGTCTGCGGATCGAGCAGGATGCGTGGCATGGCCGCCACTCCCAGGCCTTCGCGTACCAGGGCTTGGGTCAGCTCGGGGTAGGTGGCTCTGTATGAGAAGATCGGCTCGATGCCGGCGCGCCGGAAGGCGTCGATGACGATGTTCCCCGCGTTGACGGTGCTCGGCGGCACCAGGACGGACTCCCGCGCGAGCGCGCCCAATCGTACCGCGGTCTCCCCGGCAAGGCGGTGTCCCTCCGGCACCACGAGCAAGATGTCCTCGGTCAACAGGTGGTGAGACGCCGTGCGGGCCGAGCCCCAGGGCGTGATGACGGCCGCGTCGAGTTCGCCGCGTATGACCGCTTCTTCGAGCGGTGCGTCATCACGCTCCGACAGGTTTATGCTCACCCGCGGATAGGCGGCGGCGAACGAGGCCAACGGCTGAGTCAACAGACGGGCGAAGATGCTGCCGTAGGCGCCGAAGCGCACCGCACTGGCTCCCCCGCCCGCCTGCTCCCGCAAGAGACTCACGGCCATGTCGGCCCGATTGACGATGGCCTGAGCCATGGGCAGGAGCAACTGGCCGTTGGCCGTGCACTCCACGTGCCTGCCGTAGCGTTCGAAAAGGCGCACGCCCAGCTCGCTCTCCAGACGGTTGATGTGTCTGCTGAGCGTCGGCTGAGACATGTGGAGCACGCGAGCCGCGCGACTGAAGCTACGTTCCTCCGCGACCGCGACAAAAGACCTGAACAGATTGAGTTCCATCTATACGGGATTGTAATAATCAAACCCGATTATGAAAAGATGCGGATCACTCGACCGCCGGACACGGTCCGTCGTAGAATCCTGGGATGGTATCTTTGTGGTCGACACAAAATGCCTGCATGTTCGCAAGGATGCCCGCTCGCCGCGCTGACGCGCCAGTTCGAAAGAGGATGGTCGCCATGTCCACAGTCGAAGAGAAGCGAATCGTCTCCAAGGAGACCGTGACGTTATTGGTGAACGGAGAGACCCATGACGTCGTGGTCGAACCTCAATGGACCCTTCAGTACGTCCTTCACGACAAGATGGGACTGTTGGGGACCAAGGAGTTCTGCGCCGAGGGAGCATGCGGCGCCTGCAGTGTCATCCTGGAAGGACGTCCCGTCCTCTCCTGCATGATGCTGGCCATCGAATGCGCGGGCAAGCCTATCGAGACCATCGAGGGCATCGCCCAGGCCAACCATCCTCTCATCGACGCCTACATCAGGAACAGCTGCATGCAGTGCGGCTTCTGCACCCCGGGCTTCGTGGTGACGGCCAAGGCCCTCCTCGACCGCAATCCCGATCCCAGCATCGAAGATATCAAAGAAGCCATGGTCGGCAACCTCTGCCGCTGTGGCACCTATCCCGCCCACATCAAAGCCATCCAGGAAGCCGCCGCCGTCCTTCGCGGCGTAGTGGTCGCCGGTGCCCAGGGAGGTGGTCAGCAGTGAGCCCTGAACAGCAGAAGGTCGATCCGCATCAGCAGATGCAGGACGTCCAGGACAACAAGATCGCCGATCCGCATCCGCTGCAGGAGTTCAAGGTCATCGGCCGGCGCGGCGTCATCCGCAACGACGGGCGCGAGAAGGCCACCGGGGCGGCCAAGTACACCATCGACGTGCAGCTGCCCGGCATGTTGCATGCGCGTTTCCTCACTTCGCCCTATCCCCACGCGAAGATAGTGGGCATGGACACCTCCGAGGCCGAGAAGCTCCCCGGCGTGCGCTGCATCCTCCGCTATGACGATCCCGAGTTGCGGGAAGGCGTGGCAGTCAGCGGACATGAGCTCAATGCCGTGGCGGCGCTGCCCGGCATCGCCCACTTCCAGGGCGAGGAATGCGGCGCGTTCGTCGTCGCCGACACCGAGGAGATCGCGGAGAACGCCTTGAAGCTCATCAAGGTGCAGTGGGAACAGCGGCCTTTCGTCTTGGACGTGGAACAGGCCATCGAGCCGGGCGCGCCCCTCTCCAACCCGGAGGAGTTCCCCGACGGCAACAAGTTCATGGTCTATCGCGAAGGCCACGGCGACGTGGAGCAGGGCTTCGCCGAGGCCGACCAGACCCTCGAGTTCAAGTGGACCTTCGGCCTCAACACATGGGTGGGGCCCGAGCGCCCCTGCGGAGTGTGGCGCTGGAACGGTGACTTCGCCGAGGTGTGGGTGAAGCAGCAGCGGCCGCACATCGCCAAGCGCGCCATCTCCACCTGGTACGGCGGCATCCCCATGAGCAAGATCGACATCCACTGCCCCTACCAGGGTGCCAGCTTCGGCGGCTGGAGTCAGATGGCCTGGAACCTCGCCGGTACCTACCTGGCCGGCCTCGCCTCCAAACGCACCGGCCGTCCCGTCAAGTGGGCCTTCAACCGCCGCGAGGACTTCTACGGCGGCAACATGGACTCCGGCGTCTTCTACGTGAAGGTGGGGTTCAAGAACGACGGCACCATCACCGCCGTCTCCATGCGGGGCGTCACCCTGAACCAGGACATGCCCATCTTCGGCATCGTGGCTCACCTCATGGAGAACACGAAGATCCCGCACATCCAGGGCATCACCGAGGCGGCCTGGGTGAACAAGGGCCACACGGTACCCACCCGCTGCGAGATGAACATCAACTGCTACGCTGTCAACCTGGTCTGTAACCACGTGGCCGACGCCTTGGGCATGGACCCGGTGGAGGTCGCCCTCCTGAACGACGGCGCCGAAGGTCACGACATGACCTGGCTGAACGAACGCAAGGCCGAGTTGGGCTTCCAGGTGCGCGACAGCCTGGCCGAGTGCGTGGAGAAGGGCAAGGCCGCCATCGGCTGGGACGAGAAGTGGCACGCGCCCGGCGCCAAGCGGCTGCCCAACGGCAGGATGCACGGACTCGGCTTCTGCTGGAGCCACGAGTGGGATGATTCCGCCGGCACCAGCGAGATCGCCATGTACTTCGAGCGCAACGACGGCTCGCTCACCATCCTCGGCTGTCGGGCCGACGTGGGTGTGAACGCCGAGACAGCATACTGCCAGATCGCGGCAGACGAGCTGGGCGTGCCGGTGGAGACCGTCCGCTTCAAGCACCAGGAGGACGCGGGGTTCTACACCATGACCCCGGACACCTCCACCAACCTGGCCGTCAACGGCTGGGCGGTCCGCAACGCCGCCCGTATCCTCAAGCAGAGGTTGCTCGAGGAGGCCGTGGCTCCCCGGGCCAAGACGCAGTTGGCTGAGTACCCGCCGGCCTTCCCCGGTCTGTCGGCTGAAGATCTCGACGTGAAAGACGGCGTGATCTTCGAAAAGGCCAACCCCGACAACAACATGACCATCGCCGACTTCATCGGCCCCAGCGGTGCCAACGGCCCCATGAGCGGAACCGCCGGTGAGCCCTTCTTCAGTTCGGCGGAAGAAGGGCTGGCCTACCCCATGCGCGGCACTCCGCCGACGTTCGACTTCGGTTGGCAGATCCAGCGCGGGTGCTACCTTGGCGTGCGTCTGCGTTTCTGCCGCCAGGCCTACTTCATGGAAGTGGAGGTCGACACCGAGACCGGCCAGGTGGACATCATCAAGCTGGTCACCTGCAACGACGTGGGCAAGGTCATCAACTGGGACGGCTGCGAGGGTCAGGCGTACGGCGGCGGCATCATGGCCATCGGGCGCGGCATGATGGAAGAGGTGGTCTACGACGAACGCACCGGCATCATGCTGAACGGCAACCTTCTCAACTACAAGATCCCCACCATGATGGATTACGGCGACATCGAGACCATCATGGTCGAGACCGCCATGGGTTACGGCCCCTACGGGTCGGTGGGCATCGGAGAGGACGTGGCGACGGTGGTACCGGCGCTCATCGGGCCGGCTGTACAGAACGCGCTGGGGGTGTGGGTGGAAGGCTATCCCATCACTCCCGACCGAGTGCTCCACGCGCTCGGCAAAGCCTAGACAGCCGAGCTCTCGAGACGAGGAGACTACTCACATGAAACCATTCAGGCACGTCAGCGCCGAAACCCTGGAAGAGGCCACCTCCTTACTGAAGGAGTACCAAGGCACCGCCCGCGTCATCGCAGGCGGCACCGATCTGCTGGGCGAGATGAAGGACTGCATCCTTCCCGATGCCGATTATCCCCAGGTGATCATCGACCTCAAGCGCATCCCGGGACTCGAATATGTCCGCGAGGACGACCACACCCTCTACGTGGGCGCCCTCACCAGGCTTGAGGACCTGGCTCAGAACGAGCTCCTCAAGCGCGACTATCCTGTGCTGGCTGAGGCGGCGCACCGCACCGCATCGCCCCACATCCGCGAGATGGGCACCGTCGCCGGCAACATCTGCCAGAACAACCGCTGCTGGTACTACTGGCTGTCCGACGATCTCTTCCACTGCCTGCGCAAGGGCGGGAACGTCTGCTATGCGCTCACCGGCGACAACCGCTACCACTCCGTGTTCGGTGCGGCCAAGGTGGAGGACACCTTGACGGGTTGCGCGCAGGGCTGCCCCAACAGCATCGACATCCCCGGCTACCTGGCTCAGATCCGCGAAGGCGACATGGAAGCGGCGGCACACACGCTCCTGCGCCGCAACCCCATCCCCGCGATCACCGGTCGCGTGTGTCCGCACACCTGCCAGACCGAGTGCGCCCGAGCCGAGTTCGACGAGTCGGTGTCCATCCGCGAGATCGAACGCTATCTGGGCGACCAGATCCTGGCCGATCCCATCACCTATTACCCCACTCCCGTGCAGACGACGGGCAAGAAAGTGGCCGTGGTAGGTTCAGGGCCGGGAGGCCTCTCCGCCGCGCACTATCTGCGCCAGGCCGGTCATGAGGTGACGGTGTTCGAGCGCATGCCCGAGGTGGGCGGTCTGCTCCGCTACGGCATCCCCGCCTACCGCCTGCCCCGCGAGGTGCTGCGCACACAGGTGGCGGCCTTCGCCGGCGAGGGTGTGGAGTTCCGCACCGGCACCGAGATCGACGCCGCTGCCTTCGCCCAACTGCAGAAGACCTACGACGCCGTGTTCGTCGCCGCAGGTGCGTGGCAGGAGACGTCGGCCGGTATCAGTGGCGAGGAGTGTCTGCTCCCCGGTACTCAGGTGCTACGCAGCGAAGAGCTGGCGGCCATGAAGGGCAAGACCGTCGGTGTCATCGGCGGCGGCAACACCGCCATCGACGTGGCCCGCTCACTCCTGCGCGTGGGCGCCCAGCCGGTCATCTACTACCGGCGTACGCGTGAAGAGATGCCGGCCCTGGCCGAAGAAGTGGCTAAGGCTGAGGAAGAGGGCGTGCGCTTCGCGTTTCTCACCTCGCCGGTGGCGGCAAGCGCCGAAGAAGGCGCCGTGGACCTCACCTGCTGCCGCATGGAACTGGGCGAACCCGACGCCAGCGGACGCCCCCGGCCGGTCAAGGTCGAGGGATCAGAGTTCGACGTGCACTGCGACGCGGTGCTCAAGGCCATCGTCGAGCGGCCGGACTACTCACTGCTCCCTGCCGCCATGGTGGATGCGAACAACCGCTTGAAGATCGATGAGTCCACTTACGCCTTGGGCGATGGTGTGTTCGCGGGCGGCGACTTCGTCACCGGCCCCGCTACTGTCGCGCAGGCCACCAACGCCGGCCACGAGGCCGCACGCCACATCGACATGCTGCTCACCGGTCGCACCATGGCCGATGAGGCCGCACCGGTGTGTGCGTGGGGAGAGACATTCGACGGCACCTGCCTCGAGCAGTCCAGCCGGGTGCTTCCTCCGGAGCTCTCGGTGGAGGAACGGGTCAAGAGCTTGGACATCGAAGAGAGCGCCACGTTGGACCTGGACGCCGTGCGTGACGAAGCCCATCGCTGCTTCAACTGCGGCTGCGTAGCGGTGAGCCCCTCGGACCTGGCCGCCGCCCTGGTGGCGCTGGATGCGCGCATCAAGACGACCACCCGGACCATCTTCGCAGAGGACTTCTTTGCCGTGGGCGTCAACCGCAGCACGGTGCTGGCCCCCGATGAGGTAGTGCTCGAGGTGCAGGTGCCGGCGTTGCCGGCGGGCGCCAAGTCCGTCTACACGAAGTTCGCGCTGCGCAAGTCCATCGACTTCCCCATCGTGAACGTCGCGGCGGTCATCACCAATGAGAAGGGCGTGGTGAAGTCGGCCCGCATCTGTCTCAACTCGGTGTACGCGACGCCGCTGCGGGTCACCGCCGCCGAGGAGGCCCTGGTGGGTAAGACCATCGACGAGACTACGGCTGAGCAGGCGGCGGAAGCCGCGCTGGCCGACAGCTTCGCGCTGCGCAAGAACAGCTACAAGGTCCAGATCGCGAAGACCCTGGTCAAGCGGGCCATCCTGGCCTGCGCGGAATAGGCCGAAGAGACCGACGCGGCCGACAAGACCGAACGAGGTGCAGCACAGCGATCGCCGGGTGCCATGGACGTAGCAGTGGACATCTTCTACCCGCAACTCAAGCAGCTCGTCGGCGACGCCGACGAGCTGCGCCTTCAGGGTACAACGGTGGGTGAGTGCCTCGCCGACCTGGTCCGCCGCTTCCCCGCGGCCGAGAAGCTGCTCTTCAAGATGCCGGGCGCGCTCCATCGCCTGGTCTACGTGTTCGTGAACCACGAGGGCATGCAGAAGGCCCCCATGGATCGACCGCTGAAGGCGACCGACCGCCTCATCATCGCCGTGTTGGCGTCGGGAGGCTGACCATGGCGGGGATCGACTGCGCGGCCCCCCTGCGCGCCATCGTCATCCACGAGCGCGACAATGTGGCCACCGCGCTGGCCGCCCTGGTCGCGGGCGAACAGGTGACCACGACGGCCGGCGACCGAATGGTGACCGTGACGCTCCGCGCCGCCATCCCCTTCGGGCACAAGTACGCGCTCGAGCCCATCCCTCTCGACGGCTCGGTGATCAAGTACGGTGAGGTCATAGGATCGGCTTCGGCTCCCATCTCGCCCGGAGATTACGTGCACGTGCACAACGTCGACGGCATCAAGGGCCGCGGCGACAAAGCGGCGAGGGACTCCCGATGAAGTTCTCCGGATATGTTCGACCCGATGGCGGCGTGGGCGCACGCAACCATGTGCTCGTCTTCCCCACAGTGGTCTGTTCGGCCAGCGTGGCGCAGAGGATCAGCTCCGGTGTGCCCGGCACTGTGAGTGTCTATCACCCCCATGGATGCGGCCACTTGGGCGACGACTATGCGCACATGCTGCGCTCCATGGTCGGGTTCTGCTGCAACCCGAACGTGGGCGGCGTCCTGCTGGTGGGCCTGGGCTGTGAGCAACTCACCACGGGTCTGCTGGCGGCGGAGTTGGAGCAGAGGGGCCAGCGGGTGCGGACGGTGGATATCCAAGACGTGGGCGGCACCAACGCGGCCATCACTAAGGGGATGGAACTAGCCCACCAGCTCTTGCACGAGACCAAGACCGATGTGCGCACGCCGGTGGATGTATCACATCTCACACTGGGGATGAAGTGCGGCGGCTCCGACACACTCTCAGGCCTCACCGCCAATCCCGCGACCGGAGTGGCCGCCGACCTGTTGGTGGCCGCAGGCGGAACCGTACTCATCACCGAAGTGCCCGAGATGATCGGAGCAGAAGAGGTCTTGGCCCGCCGCGCCGCCGACGACCAGGTGCGGAGCCGCATATACCAGATCGTCCACGACATGGAGCAGTCCATACTCGCCACGGGGGTCGACGTGCGCGGCACCGAGCCATCGCAAGGCAACATCGCCGGCGGCCTCACCACCTTGGAGGAGAAGTCGCTTGGGGCCATCCTCAAGGGCGGAAGCACGCCCGTCCAGCAGGTGGTGGCGTTCGCCGAGCGGCCGTCCAGGAAGGGGCTGTTGATAATGGACGGGCCGGCGCTGGATGCGGTGTGCGTCACCGGCATGCTGGCGGCGGGCGCCCAGGTGATCGTCTTCACCACGGGCCGGGGGAGCCCGCTGGGTTCTGCGATCGCCCCGGTGCTCAAGGTGGCCACCAACACCGCCATGTTCGAACACCTACGCGACGACATGGACCTCGATGCCGGCCGCATGATCAGCGGCACGACGAGTCTCGAGGAGATGGGTCAGGAGATACTGGAGCGCGCCGTCGCGGTCGCGTCGGGAGAACCGACGCGCAGCGAGTGTCTGCTGCACCACGAGTTCGCCATCCACAGCATCGGGCCCGCCGTATAGCACTCAGAGGCCCTGCGTCGCCAGCATGACGGCCCAGCGGGTCGCCCGCTCCAACTCACCTTCCTCCAGCGCCGGCTCGCCGCTCTTGGTCACGAAGAAGCTCTCCCCCGGAGAACACAGAGCCAGGCCACGGTTCTTCGCCAGCCTCGAACCGGCCAGGGCCGCGGAGCCCGTCAGAAGCCGGTTCAAGCGGAAACGTGTGTCGAACAGAGCCACGCGCAACCCGGGGACAGGACCCGCCGGGAGACGGTCCAGCGCGCTCTTGAGCGGCGCAGAGAGGCCGCGCCCGTGGGTGGGGCCACCGATGAGGGCCAGATCGTAACCACTCAGCGTCAGTGGGCCGTCGGCTACCGGGCGGCACGTCACCTCGTGCGCATCTCTCAAGGCGTCCGCCATGGCACGTGCGAGTCTCTCGGTGTTGCCGAACTTGGAGTCAAAGGTGACGAGCACCCTCACGTGCGCTACCTCCCTACACCTGCGGCACCGTGCTGATGATGCCTTCGTCTCTGCATGAGACAAGTCTAGAGAGTCCCGCGAAGTCGCGCACCCGCCAGTCGAGCGGTCTGCCACCTGGCCACTAGGCCTGTTCTATGCGATCCCTGTCGCGCCGGGGTGTGCTCTGCGCAGGGTCAACCCACTTCTTCAGGCCTCAGTCCCTCCAGATCGCCGTTGTCCTCGGCACCGACAGCGCAGGATCGGGCCGTGCTCCGTTCCGGACGCTCACAGCCGAGCTTGTCGTATACCTGCGCGAGAAGGTCGTGCTCTTCTCTCAGGGATTCCTTGAAGCTGAGACTGTCAGCCGCGCTCAGCTGGCCCAGGAGCCCATCCAGCCGCTGTTCCACCACACGCCGAAGGACATCCAGTTCTTGCGTCTCGAGCTCTACTTGCATCGTCCCTCCTCGTGTCGCGTGTCAAATGACCCACTACATGGCGTCTCCGCCCGCGTACCCGTCAAAGAGAGGGTCGTTCCCCCATGGTGATGACCAGTGTGATCTCCTGCCCTCCGCGCACCAAGTTCAGTTCCGCCTGCTCTCCCGGCGGCGTCCTGCGCAGGACCGAGAACAAGCTGCCCGAGGAGGACACTGGCTGACCTCCGATGGCCGTGATCACATCGCCCTGCCGCAGTCCTGCCAGAGCCGCGGGAGACCCGGGCCCCACGCCGATGATCACCACTCCCTGCAGGTCGGATGCCAGCCCCAGCTGCTCGCGAAGGTCAGGTGTGAGCGGTGAGGACTGCACCCCCATGTATCCGTAGCGTACTTCACCCTGCTGCAAGATCTGCTCGACCACGAACACCACGAGGTCGGCCGGGATGGCGAAACCGATGTTCTGCGCACCGGATTGCGGCTGCAGACCGGCGGCGTTGATGCCTATGACTCTCCCCCGGGCATCCAGAAGGGCCCCGCCCGAGTTGCCAGGGCTTATGGCCGCGTCGGTCTGGATGAAGTCGGTCGCGCCAGGGGTGCCGGGCACCATGATCTCTCGTTTGAAGGCGCTGATGATGCCCAGGGTCACGGTGCCTTCCAGCCCCAGAGGCGTGCCGATAGCGATGGCATAGTCGCCCACCTTCAGCTGAGAGAGATCCTCCAAGAACTCAGCGGCCGGCAGATCGTCGCGCTCGACACGAAGCACAGCCAGGTCGGAGATGGGGTCCCTGCCCACCACTTGAGCCGGCAGAGACTCTCCCGTGGCTATGGTCACCGTCACCTGTGGAGCCGGCTGGTCGTTCCCCGCCACCACTACGTGGTCATTGGTGACGATCACCCCGTCTTCCGAGTAGATGACCCCACTGCCGATACCCAACTGCCGGCCCTGAGCGTCCGCAACCGCGATGTCCACCACACTGGATGCGACCGCCTCTGCCACGGCCGTGGCGGGGCTCGCTCCCCCGTCCGACCCCGGGGGAACGGGCACGGTGACCGCGGTGGTGACGGTCGTCTCGGGAGTCGACGAGACCGGAGGCGGGCTCGACGTGACAGGTGATGCAGTCGAAGAAGTGGTCGCCTCAGAAACGGTGGTGACCTCCCCGCCGCTGCAGGCCGCCGGCGCCAAGGACAGCGTCAGGACGACGAACACCAACACCACCAGCGCTGTCACCGGCGCAGGATCGGTGCCCTTGAGACCTCTCCGTAGGCGTGACCGCATGCTCATGCCCATCCTTTCCGCGCCGGAGCCCGGCGCTGAAGTCCCTGCAGCGTCAGTCCTCGCGGGTGTCCCCTGCCTGAAGATACCGCGCGAACCACTCCACCGCCAGCCTGGTGACCTCCTCCAGCGCTCCGGGTTCTTCGAACAGGTGGCTCGCCCCGGTGACAATGCGGATATCCTTGATTGCTCGGAGGACCGCATAGGCCTTGCGGTTCATCTCGATGACAGGCAGGTCGTCTCCCCCTACCACGAGCAGCGTGGGGGCCTTCACCCGCGGCAGATCGGCCAGGACCAGATCGGGACGCCCACCTCTCGAGACCACCGCTTGCACTTCGTCCAGGCGGGCGGCGGCCGCCAGAGCGGCCGCCGCCCCGGTGCTGGCCCCGAAATACCCCAGCCGCCAGTCGCTCACGACCGGATGACCACGCAGCCAGCGAGTAACTTCCACCACCCGCTCTGTCAGCAACGGGATGTCGAAGCGGAACTCGGCTGTGTACCGATCTATCTCGTCTTCCTCGGCTGAGAGCAGATCGAAGAGCAGGGTGCCCATGCCTGCGTCGGTGATGGCTCGCGCGACGGCACGGTTGCGAGAGCTGAAGCGACTGCTGCCGCTGCCGTGCACGAAGAGCACGAGTGCTGCGGACCCGGCGGCCAGGGAGAGCGTCCCTTTGAGCACCGCGTCGCCCACGGGTATCTCCAGTTCCTCCTCCCTCCGCTCGCCGAAGGAGGGCTGAGAGCCCACGCCGCGCGCAGCCTCCAGCAGCGCAACCACTTCCTCATCCGTGGTCTGCGAGAAATCGTGGTACCAGGAACCGATGCTGTAGAAGGGAGCAGGCATGAAGGGGCACACCACGTCATCGGCTTCCCCCCGCAATGTGCGGCAGGTGTCCTCCGGGGCCACCGGCACGGCGACGACGATGCGGCCGGGTCGGCGCTCACGAAGAGAGCGGACGGCGGTGCGCATGCTGGCCCCGGTGGCCAAGCCGTCATCGACGAGGATCACGGTCTTGCCCTGCAGATCCAACGGCTGCGCATGGCCTCGATACAGGCGCTCACGCTCCTCCAGACGCAGTCGCTCCTTGGCGGCGATGTCATCTATCTGGCTGTTGCTCAGCCGCAGTGCCCCGATCACGTCGTCATTGAGCACGCGCACACCACCGCTGGCGATGGCCCCGGCC
This sequence comes from Thermoleophilia bacterium, assembly GCA_040772905.1. Taxonomy (GTDB): domain Bacteria; phylum Actinomycetota; class Thermoleophilia; order RBG-16-64-13; family RBG-16-64-13; genus JAXGXJ01. Next base: position 162,879 of record JAXGXJ010000006.1, read on the forward strand.
GCCAGTTCCTCCTGGCCTGGTACCCCCAGCTTCCGCACCATGAAGACGTCCAGGGGCAGATCGAGCGCATTAGCCACCTCGAAGGCCACCACCACGCCTCCGCGCGGCAATCCCAATACCACGGCCTGAGGATCTCGCGCGTATGCCTGCAGGTGGCCGGCCAGGAGTCTTCCCGCCTCCTGTCTGTCCACCAGGCGTGTCGTCCAGTCGCTCACTGTCAACCTCCGCCCGCCCGATGTCGAACAGCAGTGGCACATGCGCGCTCGTCAAGGTCACCACAGCAATACCCGGCCGCCGTGACTTTCATGCTCCCACGCCGCAGCCTTCAGCTCACAAAGGTGGCGATCGCGTCCTCTATGAGCATCTGCACGCGTCCGTCGTCAGCCTCACGAGTGCGTCCCGACAGCTTCGCCCGCCAGCGCTGGGGAAGTGCATCGCTGCCGTGGGCCGCGCCCACCACGGCGCCCACCACCGCTGCGACCGTGTCGTTGTCCCAAGTGTCGTTGACCGCCCGCACGATGGCCTCCTCCGGATCGTCGCCGTGACATGCCAGGATGTAGAGCACCACCGGCACCGTCTCCAAAAGGTATGCTCCCGAATACCAGCGCTCGGCCATCTCCAGCACCGACGCCCCGCCAGCGACCGCGGGTAATACCTGCGACTGCACCAGTTCGCACAAGGTCCCTTGGAGACCGTCCTTCGCTCCCCGTCTCCGGTACGCTCTCCCGGTCTCAGCAGGGCGGGCATAGTGCAGGAACGTCTGCGGCCACCACTCGGCAGGGTGTGAGACCGCTGCGCCTGACCCCGCCGCCGGTCGGGTGACGTCTAGGGCAAGTGACTCCATCAGCAGTCCCACCAGCCCCACCGACGCGCTCACTGCTGCTTCGTCGCGATGCGTCACCACGGTGGCTGCGATGACATCAGCCCACAACGGCAGCGCGCCACCCGTCGCATCGACTGGCGGCCTCAGATGAGGCAGGACGACGGGCGCGATGCGCATCAGGGCTCCGTTGCCGGCGCTTTCCACCCCAGCTCTGTGCCAGGGAAGACCCTGCTCTCGGTAGGCCAGCAGAAAGCGGGTGACAGTCTTACCGATGCCGAAGATCCGGCCCCCGGCGAAGCTCGCCGCCACATCGGCCGGGTCGAGCCCGTCGCGCCGGAGGAGCGACTCCACCGTCCAGAAGGCCATCTGGGTGTCGTCGGAAGGGACCCCCACCCTCAGCCAATCGGCCCACCAGTTGGGAAGATAATCGCGGATCTCGCCGTAGCGCCGCCGACGGCCGGCCGGGTTCATCCCTTCACTGGTGTTGCCCAGTGCATCGCCGATGGCGAGCCCCAGCAACATGCCACGGACCCGATCAACAAGTACCGGACCAGGCTCAGGATATGGCGGTGCGGGGATGGGACGGTCCACCCAGGGTCGCAGGGCGGCCCATTCCTCCGGTGGGAGACTCAGTACCGATGAGGGGTCGTCATCCACAGGTGTGTCCTCCTCATCCGCGTGCGCGCCCTCGAGGCGCGAGATCCCCTACGCCTCTATCGCACTCGGTACATCGACCTGATCTGGGAACCACTCTCGGTCCACGAAATCCGTGTCGGCGATGCGGTCCAAAGGCAGCCGCAGATACCTGCCCTGAGCTTCCGCGGCCACGGTGCCGTCGGCCAAGACAATCTCACCCGTCCCCTCGAAGAGCCGTCTCACTTCGCCGGTGATGCGAGCCACGGCCTTGACTGGACCATCCAGAGGCACGGGCTTGCGGAACCTCAAGCTCAACTCCACGGTCACACCCCAGGCTTCGGGGTCGCGTATGTTCACCGCCCGCCCGATGGTCTCGTCCAGAATGGCTGAGATCATCCCTCCGTGCATGCGGCCCGGGTAGCTTTGGTGCTCAGGACTGGGAGTGAACACACCCACTAGGTCGCCGCCCTCCACCTCGTAGAAGTGTGCGCGCAGGCCCAGTCGGTTCTCCACTCCACACACCATACACATGCGGCTCACGTTCTGGGCTTTGCGGACCGCGCGCTTCACACCGCACCATCCGCCTCGAAGAGACGAGTGCACTCCTCCATGAAGTCCGGCACCTGGATCTGCTGCGGACAGGCGTCCACGCACTGCCCACACTTGGTGCACACCGACACCGAGGCCGTCCCGCCCAGTTCCTTGTTGATGTGATAGTGCACCTTCTCGCCCGCTGCGTTGTCATACAGAGAGGCGTCGTTGAGGAAGGCGAGGACCATGGGGATGTCGATGCCCTCCGGACAGGGCATGCAGTAACGGCAGGCCGTGCACGGCACCACGGTCCTCTGCTCGTAGACCCTGCGCACCTTGTCGATGAGCGCCGACTCGGTTTCGTTGAGCGACTTCGCGTCAGCTTCACCGGCGATGCGCACGTTCTCCACCACCTGCTCCATGGTGCTCATGCCCGAAAGGAGCAGGCTGACGTCGGGATCGTCCCACACGAAACGAAGAGCCCACTCAGCCGGACTACGGCGCACGGCAGCCGAGTCCCAAATGGACTGGACCTCGTCCGGGACCCTGCCGGCCAACCTCCCTCCCTTCACCGGCTCCATGACGACCACGCCCAGACCGCGCCGGGCGGCGTAGCGGAGCCCCTCGCGACCGGCTTGATAGTCCACATCCATGTAGTTGTACTGTATCTGGCAGAAGTCCCAGTCGTAACCGTCCACGATGGGCTGGAAAGCCGACGGCTCGTCATGGAAGGAGAAGCCTGCGAACCTGATGCGGCCATCGGCTTTGGCCGCGTCGAGGAACTCCAGGACGCCGAGTCGAAGGAAGCGCTCCCATCCCTCCGCACCTATGCCGTGCAGCAGATAGCAGTCGATGTGATCGGTGCGCAGATTGGCGAGTTGTCGGGCCAGGACGGTGTCCATGTCGGCCCGGGATTCGACCGACCACCCCACCAGTTTGGTGGCGATGAGGGTCTTGTCGCGATAACCGCCCTGAAGGGCCCGCCCCACCACCGACTCGCTGGTGCCGGGCTGGGTCACCGAGGAGCCGTGGTACGCATACGCGGTGTCGACATAGTTAACGCCGTTGTCGATGGCGTAGCGGATCATCTTGGTGGCCAGCGGGATATCCACCTGGTCATGACGATGGTCGATCACGGGCATGCGCATGGCACCGAAGCCCAGGATGGATACGTGTTCACCGGTCTTGCCGAAGGGCCGATAGAGCATGTGGTCTTCCTCTTGGAGTCGTGGATGTGCCCGAGTCGATACTGACTTCGGGTCGGTCCCGACTATAGCACCAGGCCTGCGAGGCTGAGTTGAAAGACCGTCGACAACCCGCACCAGCGAGACCGCGAAGCAGCGGACGGGGGCGCGCCCCCCGAGGCGGGAGGCGCGCCCCCGTCCACGCGAACCGAGCCCCTCAGTCGACGGGCTCGGTCTCGCCTGGCTCACCAGAGAACGAGTCAAGCCTCAAGACCACACTCTCCAGCAACTCCTCGCGCTGCCTCAGGTACTCCTTCAGCTCCCGCGAATCGGTGTTGGCCAACTCGAAGAGCATCGCCTTGCGATAGCGATCGATCACAAAGCGGAGCACTTCGATCTCCTTCATACTGAGCGGGACGTCGTAGGTTGCCGACATGACCTCCTCCTTTCTCCCGCGGGACCACAGATGGTCCGCCCCCACTACTCACATCATAGGACCGCGCGAGAAGAAGGCAACTCCCGTGTCAATGCAACAAGACCATTCTGCAACGTATATTGCAGAATGGTCTTGTGCTCCTGACGACGCAAGAGATGCATCGAGGTCTAGTGAGGCGTGTACCCCCCGTCCACCAGCAGACACTGGCAGGTCATGAAGTCACTGTCCTCCGAGGCAAGGAAGAACGCCGGACCCGCAAGATCGTCCGGCACCTCGTTGCGCTGGTTGAGCGCCTGCCGCCCTTTGTTGATGACGTACCACTCCTGGTCTTCCTTCGTGAGTTCGAGCTGAGCCCCAGAGACCGTGAAACCCGGCGCGATGGCGTTCACCCTGATGCCGTACTGGCCCAGTTCGCGCCCGATGGAGCGCGTGAAACCCAGCACCGCGCCCTTGCTGGTGCTGTAGTGGATGAAGCCCGGCACACCTTGGAAGAAGGTGGACGAACTCAGGTTGACGACCTTGCCGTACCCCTGCTCTTTCATGTACGGGAACACGGCCTGCACGCAGAACCACATGCCTCGGACGTTCACTTTCTGCATGTGATCCCACTCGTCCACCGTCCACTCGTTGAACGGGCGCCAAGAACCCATGGTGCCGAAGAAGGCCGCGTTGTTTATGAGGATGTCGATGCGGCCGCCGAACAGTCCTGCGACCTCGTCCGCCGCCTTCTTGCACTGATCGAGGTCGGTGATGTCACAGGCGACGGGCTCAGCGACTCCTCCGGCGGCCTTGATCTCGTCGGCGACAGCCGCGGCGCCGGCGCTGTTGATGTCGAGCACCGCCACCTTCGCACCTTCTTCCGCGAACCGGAGGCAGATGGCCCGCCCGATGCTGTTCTTGCCCCCACCGCCGGTGACGATGGCCACCTTGTCTTTGAGGCGTTGCGCCCCTCGAGATTCTGCGCTCAACTCTTTCATCCTTTTGTAGCATTGCCACACTGCCGTCTCATCCTAGCGCACCCGGTGCACGCCCGCGAGCCGTGTATCCTTTGCACGAGCCCGCATTCGCGGATAGTCCACGTCACGAGAGGAGACACTGTGAAGTACACGTCCGCGACATTGGGCCGCGTATTCGTCCTTCGCCTCGAAGACGGCGACGTCCTCAACGACACCCTTGAGCGGTTCGCCGAAGAGCAGGGCGTCACCGGAGCCCTGGCCTTCTACGTGGGTGGGGTCGCCGACGGCAGCACGGTCGTGGTGGGGCCGGACGCCGAGTGCCGGGACGGTGTGGTGGCGCTCCTCCACTCGCTGGCGGGGACGCAGGAGGCCTTCGCTGTGGGTACCCTGTTCCCCAACGCCGAAGGCAAGCCGGTGCTGCACATGCACGCGGCTTCCGGCCGAGAAGGTGGCGCCACCGTGGGCTGCACCAGGGCCGGGGTCTCAACCTGGTTGGTGGGCGAGGTGATACTGCTGGAGGTGTCGAGCGCCCAGGCCCGGCGCGAGGTGGACAAGAGCAGCGGCTTCGAGTTGCTCGCCCTCGACTAGGTGTAGCGCCCGACGACCGCCGGCTACAGGATGCTTCAGCCGGGCGCGGGCAGCAGGAACGAGGCCACGACCACGACCGCACCTAGGACACCCATGACCGGTTGCAGCCAGTGGCGGAAGCCGATGAGGCTCACCTGTACGCCGATCCAGCCCAGCAGGATCACCCCGGCCTCCAGCGACACCAGCCGGGCCGCACCGGACCCGGCGATGAGCAGACCCGCCGCCGTGAACATGCTACCGGCCACCATCACCAGCAAGACCATCCCTGGGACGCGGTAGCTGCGGAAAGGCGTGTCGCGCAGCCACTCCCTGGGTACGTTGGGAGCGCCCGACAGCGCATACACCGCCCCACCGACAGCCAAGGCGCCGATGAAGAGTTGAAGCACTATCAGGCCGGTGCGCAGCATCTGCGCACTATAGCGCGTCGGCGCGTGACGCATGCCGGGAACGCGGTCCGCCGACAGCGCCGTCCAAGGCCGCGTACACACCTCAGGAGGGAGGTCACATGACAGACACAACGCGCTCGGGCGGGCTTCCATCCCGGCGGGCAGCGCAGCCGCTGCGGACTTTGGTGGCGCTCGCTTCATCCATGATCATCGCGACAGGTGCGCTGGCCGCGTGCGGCGGCACCGGCTCCGACGGCCCGGGCGGAGACGCCATCACGCACCCCAAGGGCGCGAACGACCTCGTGCTACGAGTCGAGACGGGCGGGGGCTTCGTGCCTGTGGAGTACAACCTCACCGCCATGCCCGAAGTCTCCATCTACGGCGACGGCCGCGTGATCGTGACGGGCCCGGTGATCGCCATATATCCCGGCCCCGCCACACCCAACCTGCAGACCACGGTCGTCTCACAGGAAGCTCTCCAAGCCATGCTCGCGGCCGCAAAGGAGGCGGGTCTGTTCCAGAACGACGTCGACTACGGACGGCCGAACATCACCGATGTCGGCACCACCAAGTTCACCATCAACGCCGACGGGACCACCTACGTCACAGACGTCTATGCCTTGGGCATGGAGGAGGGGACCTCCGGCCTGTCCATGGAACAGCAGCAGCAGAGGGCCGTACTCAGCGATCTGCGCGGCAAGCTGGTCGACGTCATGGCATACACTGACGAGGAACTCACCTGGGCCTCCTACCGGTCCACCGCGATGGCGGTCTACAGCAGACCGGCCGATCAGTCGGGCTCGGGCGATCCAGACGTGGAGCCCAACCGGCTGCAGTGGCCCCTTTCCGACCTGGCCACCGCCGGAGAGCCTGTGCAGCCGGAAGGCTACCGGCGGGTCGTCTTGACCGGTGACGACACCGCTGCTCTGAGCGACGCGTTGGTAAACGCCACTCAGATCACCATTTGGGAGAGCAACGGGACCGACTACCTGCTCTTCTTCAGACCGCTCCTCCCCGACGAGGTCGTCTAGCCGGCATCCACACGGATGATGCGGTCGTCGCCTTCGGCCGCATCACCACGGCCGTCATGATTACTGGTGCCAAGATAGAGGGCTCCGTCGGGGCCCTCTGCGATGGCCCGCAGACGACCAAACTCCTCGTCGAACAGCACACGTTCCTCGGCCACCGCGGTGAAGTCGTCGGCGGCCGACGGCGTGAGCACTCGCACGTCGCGCTCCTTGAGAGTCACGAACACGAACGAACCCTTGAGGCCCGGCAGTCTCCCGCCCTCATAGAAGAGAGCCCCGGCAGGCGCGATGGTGGGCGTCCAGGACGCCAGCGGGTCGATCACGTCGGGAGCCGCGGCGACACCCCGAAAGTCGGGCCAGCCGTAATCAGCACCGGCGAGAAGCGCGTTCACCTCATCGTTGTCGGACGGTCCGTGCTCGGTGACATAGGCCCGTGCTGTTCCGGGATGGAACGCGAGCCCTTGGGCGTTGCGATGGCCCAGCGTATAGATGAGTGAATAGGGGTAGGCGAGCTGAGAGAACGGGCCCGCCGGATCGGGGCGGCCTTCACGGTCCATGCGCAGCACCTTCCCAGCCAGCGAATCCAATCGGCGGGCGAGCCCTTCATCACCTGCGTCGCCGGTGGTGACCCACAAGTAGCCGTCGGGACCGAAGGCCACCCGGCTGCCATCATGGATCCTTCCAGCGGGGACGCCGTCCAGCAGCACCTCCTCTTCTCCCAGTGAGAGCGCAGCAGCGGTGCCGTATCCGGACAACTCGAACCGACTGACACGGTTCGCCGGCTCGCCCTGCTGCTCGTGAGTGAAGCTCACGTAGAGGTAGGGTGCGTCCGGGAAGTCGGGGTCGAGAGCGAAGCCCATCAGGCCCCCTTCACCTCGAGCAAGGACATCGATGACACCCACCTCAGTCACCGCGCCCGTGTCCATCTCGGCGACCACCAGCCGCCCGCCCCGCTCGGTGACGAGCAGCCTGCCGTCAGGCAGGAAGCGCATCTCCCAGGGCACACGGAGCCCCTCCACCACAGTCGTGGCCCTGAGGGAATATGGAGGCACCGCAGTAGAGGTCACCGTGCTGGACGGAGCCGAAGACTCACCGCATCCCCCGAGTACAAACAGTGCGCCTCCGAGCGCGAGCGCGGACAGCCCCACGCGGACCGTCACCGTTCGTCTCCCGAGCCTGCGACACCCGGGGTGCCGCCTCGATAGCGCTTTCCAGGGCCTCATGCGCTCACCTCCCCCGATGACCACTCCCACTCGCCCTTCTACCCACGTGATACCCTTCCTACATGGCCAAAGCATGCCCGACCCCCAGACCGTTCAACTCAGTCGCAGGTACAGTAGTCTTTCTCACCCTGCTTTTCTTCCTGAGTTTCGTCAGCCGGTTCATCTTCTCGCCACTCTTCCCGGCCATGGAGCAGGATACGGGGCTCACTGCGGGCCAGGCCGGTACCCTCTTCTTCCTGGCCTCCATCGGCGTGCTCATCGGTTCGTGGGCGGCGGGGCTCATCTCGGCACGGTTCACGCACCGGGGCGCCATCTTCATCGCCGCCTTCGGTGCCGGGCTGGCGCTTGTAGGCGCATATTTCGCCGATTCCGTGTGGTACCTGCGTGTGGTGTTGCTGCTGCTGGGCTTCTTCGCCGGTGTGCAGACGCCCTCCTCGGTGGCCGTCATCACCGCCATGGTACGCCCGGCGGATTGGGGCAAGGCCCTTTCCGTGCAGCAGTTGGCGCCACCGCTCAGCCTGGTGGCCAGCGGCTTGTTGGCGGCAGCCTTGTTGGCCTTCTTCTCATGGCAGGTGAGCCTACTGTGGATCGCGGGTCTCTGCTTCCTCATAGGATTGCTGTTCTTCGCCTTCCCCAATGTGGGTTCTTTCCCCGGCGACCCGCCCAGTCCCGCCATGGTAGGACCTGTGTTGCGGCTGCGCTCCTTCTGGCTGCTGATCTTTCTTTTCGCGCTGGGCATGGGCGCGCAGGTGGGCATCTTCAGCATGCTGCCGCTCTACCTCACTCAGGAACGGGGCATGACCACGGGCGGAGCCAACACCTTCCTCGGCCTCGCCAACATAGCTCCTCTCATCATGGTATTCCTAGCCGGATGGATCACCGACCGCATCGGGGAGAAACGCGCCATCGCCCTCTTCTTGTTCGTGTCGGGGTTGGGCGTGATCTGCACGGCCTTGCTGGGCGGCATAGGCACGAAGATCAGCATCGTGGTGGTCTCGGCCTTCGCCGTAGGCTTCTTCCCGCCCGCGTTCAAGGCGCTCTCGCATATCGTCCAACCGACCATGCGAAGTATCGCCACGGCGCTATGTACCCCGGTGGCGTTCATACTCGGCGGTGGGTTGCTGCCCACCGGATTGGGCTTCATGGGCGACAACTACACGTTCAAGACCGGCCTCCTCATCGCCGGCGCCGTGATCGCGGTGGGGTCAGCGGCCGCGTTCCTTCTGAAGTTCGTCACCGAGATGGAAGAGGGCTGCTAGCCCTCGCACGTGTCCACCCAGCCGGCGTCCACGGAGGAGTACATGAGCCAGACGGTGTTTGATCAAGCCAAGCGGGCCACCCTGGCGCGCTTCACCGACACGGGGCCCGATCGGCTCAACTGCGCGCAGGCCATGGTGCATTTCGCCCTCGGCATGGTGGAGGGCGACGGCACGCTCGTGACCGCGGCCCGCTACTTGGGCGGAGGGGTGAGCGGGATGGGCGGCACCTGCGGAGTGATCACAGGCACTGCCCTGGCGCTGGGGCTGCGCGACAGGACGCTGGACCTCGACGACAAAGACGCCATCGAAGCCACCCACGCGGCCCTCAAGGAGCTCATACGCGGCTTCGAGACAGAGTTCGGCTCCTGCAGTTGCCGCCAATTGACCGGCTTCGACGTGAGCACGCCCGAGGGATCCGCGGCCTTCAAAGCAAGCGAGGCCCACGAGCGCTGCCGGCTCTACGTGGCCTGGATGTGCGACCATCTCCATCCCCTGCTCCTTGAGGAGGACTGATGAGCCACGATACTGAGTCGCCGGGTTACTCCATCTTCCGCAACACCATCGCCGACCTCACCTGGCCCGAGGTCGAGGTGGCGGCGGAAGCCGACCAACCCCTGCTCATCCCGGTGGCCGTGGTCGAGCAGCACGGGCTGCACCTGCCACTGGCCACCGATGTCTATGGGTCCCATGTGCTCTCCTCGCTCATCAAGGAGGAACTGGCTCGCCAGGAGGTACAGAGCCAGATCGCACCCCCGTACTACTACGGCCTGAACACCACCACGCGCATGTTCCCCGGATCCATCGATGTGAGCCCGGACACCATGGTGGCTCTCTTGAGCGACCTGTACGAGAACTTCGCCGCTTGGGGATTCCGCCGTCAGTTCATCATCAACCATCACGGCGATGCGCAGCACAACGCGGCTATCGTGCGCTCCATCCTGGCCACGCGGGGACGCGACTACACGGTCACGTTCGTACTGGGCGGATTGCTGGCCGATATCGTGGAGGTAGGGTACAAAGCCACGTTCGAGCAGGACTTCCCCCTCCGCGGCCGTGAACTGTTGCGCGTGTCGGACTCTGCTGCCACGCTGGAGGCACGGACCCGCCTGACTCGCTCCAAGGGCGTGGACGTGCACGCGGGAGAGCGTGAGACCAGCCTGATAATGCGCTGGGCACCTGATACGTTGCCCGACTACGATCGCAGCTCCATAGAACCGGTACCCGAATCCTTGCGGCAATTCGTGGAAGCCGAGCGGAGCGGACGCTGGAGGGAATTGTCTCCCTGCGGGCACATCGGCGACCCCAGAGTGGCGTCCGTGGAGAACGGGGAGCTCTACGCTTACGAAGCACGCGACATCGCGCAGGCCATTCTAGGATTCCTTGAAGACTAGACAGGCAAGAGGTCGTACATGCCTGTGAAACGCCGGAGGCCGTCTCGTCACCGAGACGGCCTCCTAAGCTTTATGGAGCGCTGCGACCCCGAAGGCGCCGTCGGAAGGCGTCAGTCGGGGATCCAACGACTAAAGGCGAAAGCCACCTCCGGTCCAATGGTCGCCGCGCAAACTGGGCAGACTGTCTATTGGGACCACCTCCTTTCTACGCTTGGCGCCATTCTAGCAAGAAACGCCTGGAAAGGACAGGTTCAAGCCCACGCCGCCGACGGCTCAGCCGGCCCCTCTCGCTGCCGGCCAATCGTCCTTCAGAAGACGCGACAAGGAGCGATCCGCTAGGACACGACCCCCGGTCTGACACGTGGGGCAGTAGGCCGCCCGCGAGAAGGTCGAGGGGAGGAACGACGCTGCGGAGCAAGAACGGACTGAGCAGACGGACGCCCAGCCACCGCCTGCCCAGAAGTCGGGACCGGAGGGCTTGGATGTACGCCTCGATGTCGGGGATCTCAGGCATTATGGTCGTGATGCAAGTATAGCCGTCGCCATGGAGGTGATCGTGCGAAGGGTCGCATCGCTTTGCCTGCGCCTGGTCGTGCCGCTCGCCCTTGCCGCGGTCGTGGTCGCGGCTGTGGCTGGATGCGCCGCATCAAGCGGTGGGCCGGGCTCGAACGCAAAAACGGACCCGGGCACACACACCGGGATGTCGGCGCCGGTGTCGTCGGCGCCGGTCGCGACGGAGCCGACGGTGACCACGTCCCCCACCGCGACCACGCCCACCACGCCGCTGCCGGTGCCGTCGACCGAAACCACCTCCACCACTGCCGCGCCACCCGCTCCCGAGGAGAGCATCCTGGCGGTGATGACCCTGCGTCAGAAGGCGGCGCAGGTTCTGCTGCTGTCGTTCAGCGGCACGACGCTCACGGCCACCACGGCGGAACTCCTCGCCCTGGGACCACCCGGCGGTCTGCTACTGCTGGGGCCGAACGTGACGGACGCCGAGCAGCTTGCGGACCTCACCCAAGCCGTCCAGGAGGAAGCGGCCGGGACCGTGCTGGGAGTGGGCTTGTTCATCGCCGTCGACCAAGAGGGTGGTTCGGTGCGGCGCATCCGGGAGGGCGTGCCCGATCTGCCGGGCGCGCGCGTGCTGGGTGACCGTTCGACGCCGGTCGAGGCCGGCCGCCTGGCCGCCGAGACCGCGACAGGTCTGCTGCAGCAGGGTGTGAACATGAACCTGGCCCCAGTGGCCGACGTGGTGGCGGACAGCGCCTCGTTCCTGTACGACCGCAGCTACAGCGGCGACCCCGCCGTCGTGGCGGAGTACGTGACCACAGTCACCCGGGCTTTCGTCAGCGCGGGCCTCATCACGGTAGTGAAGCACTTCCCGGGCCACGGCAGCGCGCCTGGGGACACACACGGGCAGGCGGTGATCTCTGATATCGGCCGCCAGGACTTCGAGCGCATCCACTTGCCTCCGTTCCAGGCGGCCATCGACGCTGGGGCTGAAGGGGTCATGCTCTCGCACATCGTGGCCACGGCCTACGAAACCGCCGATCCGGCGTCTCAGTCGAAGCCGGTGATCGAGCGCCTCCTACGTGGAGACTTGGGCTTCCAAGGCCTGGCCGTCTCAGACGATCTTTCCATGGCGGCCGCGGCCGCGCCGGCAGACGAAGGCGGGGCCGATGGCCCTGGTACAGCCGCCGCGGAGGCAGGGCGCCGAGCGGTGGACGCTCTGCGCGCCGGATGCGACCTGCTCATCAGCACAGGTACGCTGGAACAGCATGTGGCCATGATCGAGGCCATCGTGGAGGCCGTGGTCTCCGGCGACCTGCCGGCGGAGCGCCTGGATCAAGCTGTGCTCAGGATACTGCGGCTCAAAAGCCAGCAGCGTCTCCTATCGCGCTGAACCGGAACCCTGCTACATTGCTCTCATCAGACACACCACCCGTCACCCAGGAAGAGAGGTCTACGATGAGCCGCAGTCCCCTCCGCACGCGTGGAACCCGCCCCTCAGTGTTCTCACTCTCCGCGATCGTGCTCCTGTGCCTGCTTGTGATGCTCGGGCTGGTGACCATAGGCTGCGGTGGTGACGACGACGCGACGGCCACTACAGCCGCCGCAGCGGGGTCGAGCGACACCAAGGAGACCACGACCGCGGCAGCCAGCGGTGGCGGCGATGAGATCTCCAAGATGGGCGGCACCGAGCTGGGCACGGCCATGGTCATGACCTGGGACGAATGCCTCACCAAGTTGACCTCGCTCCTGCAAGGCATGCCCGACCCGGCGAGTGTGCAGCCGCAAGTCGCGGCTCTGAAGGAGGAGTACATCCAGAAGTTCGTGGCCTACGGACGACAGCACCAGACCTTCGATGAAGAGCAGTTGCGTCTGTGGAGGGTCGAACTGGGCATCAACAGTCCCAAGTCGTTCGCCGCCTACCAGGAAGTAGCGAACAAATACATCGCTGATGCGGCTGCTCCGGCCGACTTCAAGTCCCTTCTCAGCAGCTTCGCCATCATCACGCAGTATGCCGACTTCGAGCTACTGAAGCAGCAGGCACCGGAAGAGGCGACCCGCCTGGGCATCGAATAAGTGCCCGCCGGCGGACCTTGTGAGACAGCGAGGGGGGCCGGCCCGATGGGCCGGCCCCTCGTCACGTCCGACGCGCGGATGCGTCCGGACGCCTGCGCGTCGTCCACGGACGGGCGGATCACATCACCGACTGCACCATGGCTTCGGCGTTCTCACGCCTGGCATCCACGGGCACGTCACAACCCGAGGAGAGGATGAACCCGTCGGGCCCCACCTCGTTGATGAGCCTCTTGCAGTACTCGGTCACCTCTTTGGGCGTCCCCAGGCTCAGCAGCCCCGGCGGCACGTCGCCCATGATGCACATGTGCCCTCGCAGGACCTCCTTGGCCCTGAAGATGTCGGTCTTGCTGTCGAGTGCCAGCACGCACTTGCCCTGGGGCAGTTCGAGCAGCCGCTCGAGATCGCGGGTCCAGTTGGCATCGAAGTGGAGGATGGGGATGACACCCTCCTCCAAAGCCGCGTCCACCATCTTCTGGTAGTAGGGGAAGACGAAGCGGTTCCACAGCCGCGGCGACACGAATTCGCCGGCCGACCGCCAGCCGCCTATCCACAGACCCACGATGCCGAAGGCGCGGATGACCTGGCGCATCTCCTCGATGAGATAGGGCAGCGTGGCCTGCATGGCCGCTTCCACTCGGTCACTCTGGCGGAAGAGGTCGAGCAGGAACTCCTTCATGGAGCGGCCGCCGCAGAACACCTCGTAGGGAATGGTGTGTACGGCCGGCGCCAACGGCACCACACCCTTCTCCCGGCACAGGGCCAGGGCATCGGGGATGGTCTTCGCAAAGCGCTCGAACGCCTCGACGGTGCCGGGCAGGCGCTCCTTGTAGTAGCGCTCCACCCAGGGACCGAAGCCCTCGTCAGCGATGGCGTCGTAGTCCTCCACCTTCATGATCTCGGCTTCGTCCACCTGCCACAGGTCGTATTCACCCAGTTCGCGGCCGGGAGCTTTGACCTTCGACAACCACATGTGGCTGAGCGTGCAGACGTCGTATGCCGGACTCTGGATGCTGTCGATGTCGCCCAGGCTCGTGTACGCCTCGACGATGACCTTGTAGGCCGTCTCAGGCGTGGTCGCCACCTGCGTCATGGGCACACCGAGAGCACGAGCCGGCCAGGCGGGACCGTTGAGCGCCAAGGGCACCCGGTCAGGGGTCTTGAGCGCCACCGCGTCGCGGATGCGCTTGTCGTGCAGGGCGTACGCTTGTTCCATGGCTGGGTCAGGCATGGTCATCCCCTTCCTATTCCACTCCCAGTGCGTTCCTGGCGGCGATGACACCGTCTTGGGCGGTCTTGCAGTAGACATCGGCACCCACGTAGGCGGTGGTGGCCTCATCCACAGGGCCGCCGCCTATGAGGATGGTCACCTGGTCACGGAGTCCGGCGTCTTTTATGGCCTGGATGGCGTCGCGCATGTCGTCAAAGACGGTGGTGAGGAGACAGCTCATACCCACGAGGGTGGCACCGGTCTCTTGGATGGCGTCGATGAAGGCCTGGTGCTCCACGTTCACGCCCAGGTCGACGACCTCGATGCCGTTACTACTCATGACGGTGGCCACGATGTCTTTGCCGAAGTCGTGGATGTCGTTTTTCACCGTGCCCAAGACGAGGGTGCCCAGTTTCTTCTGGGGACTGGCTTTCAACTGCTCTTGCAGGGGGGCGCCGGCTTTCTTGAAGATGTCGGCGGCGTAGATGAGTTCAGAGAGGAAGTACTCTCCCTGCTCGAATCTCTCCCCCACCACGTTCATGCCGGCTTGGAGCTCTTCCAAGATGGCAAGGGCGGGTTCGCCGGCGGTGAGCTTCTCTTCCACCGCAGCTATGGCGGTCGCCTCATCTAAGTCGCCCACGGCCTGGGCGAGGGGGGTGATGGTCATGGGACGGGTTCCTCCTTCTTGGAGACTGCTTTACCGGCCACACTCACGAGGATACTACTCGTTTCCCCGGCAACGAAGGTGCACGCGTCCCACGGACACTCGCCCCCACCACCGGAGAGATACGGGTCGGGGCCCCAGCAAGGGAAGGGACCCCGACCCGCACGATCCAGATGCCAGATCTATTCTGACGGTGACTCTAGATCAATAGGGGATCGGCTGTAGTTTGTCCTGCACCTGCACATCCGGCGCCGCGGCGTTGCTGACGATGAACAGGTCGAACATGTATTTGCCACCGTTGGACAGACGCCACTGACCGCCGTAGAGGTTGGTGCCCACCACGTTATGCACCACGTGGCGAGTGTTGGGGGCCAGAGGGGCCGTGAAGTCGATGGGGCCGCAGATGGTCATAGGCATGTTGGTCTCTTGGACCCTCTGCATGATCTCTTCTTTGTCATCCACATCGGTGGTGCGCTTCAGTACGTCCACCACCCACTCGAAGGTGACGTAGTGGAGGATGGGCTGCTGCCACTGCATGCCCATGCGTTTCTCGAAATCGTCACACATCTCCTGGCAGGTCTCGCCGGTGAGCGACGACTTGAAGGGGAAGGTGGGATGGAACCACATGGGTCCGGACAGACCGTTGGCCGAGTCGCCGATGGCCTCCATGGCCGAGGGGAACAGGGTGGGCTTGATGCCCTCGGCGATCTTGGGATAGAAGCCCTGCTGCATGCACTGCTTCCAGAAGTTGGTCCAGTCGGGCGGGATCATGACGCCCTGCACGATCTCGCAGCCTTCTTTCTTGAAGAGGCTGATCTGCTGCGTGAAGTCCTCGCTGGGCTCGTTGTATCCGCCGGCATCGATGAGCGTGTAGCCCTTGTCGGCCATGGCCTGGGTGTAGTAGTCGCGGTAGGCGTTGCCGTCGACGTTGTTGGGCCACATGGCGGCGACTTTCTTGTTGGTCTCCACCTGGCCCCAGCAATCGAAGCTGTTGGCCGAGATCTCCCACATGCCCCAGAAGATGTGGTAGGTCCACTTGAATGGATTCTCGGGAGTAGCGCCCCGGCCGAAGAAGTAGGGCTCCATGGGTGCATCGGCGGTCAGGCACGGGGTGCCCAACGCTTCGCACTGGTCGGCGACGGGGTTGACCGTGTCGGGCGACGCTGCGGCCATGATGAAGTCCGCCTTGTCGTTGTTGACGAGGTCGCCCGTGACTTGCGCCGCCCGGTTGGAGTCGGACTGGCTGTCGGCCACGATGATAGTGATGGGATGCTTCTTGCCGTCGCCGCACACGAGCCCATCGGCGGCGAACTCTTTCCAGCGCTCGGAGATGTACTTGCCCGCGATGCCGAAGCCCGCCAGGCCACCCGTGAGCGAGTCGACGAAGCCGACCTTGATCTCGCGTCCGGCCTCAGCCTCAGCAGAGACGGAGGTGGTGGTGCCCGCAGCCGTGGTGTCGGTGGTGCCACCGGCGGTGGTAGTCGTCTCGCCGGCGGCGGTAGTGGTGGTCTCGGTGTCATCACCACACGCAGCCAGAAGGCCGCCCATGCCGGCTCCTACGCTGATGGTGGCGCCGGCGATGCCGGCGATCTTGAGGAATTCTCGGCGGCTGACCGTCCGCGCTTCTTCCAGCCGGACGCTCTCTTTCTCCTTGTCCATCTACGCCCCTTTGTGAAATGGTACCGATCGGCGCGGTCTACGCGCATGTGTCATGCTAACCTGCTCTACATAGGTTTGCAAGAACTTCTCTAGAGAGGTTGTGGCAGTCTTGCCCCAGGATCGGCCGAAGGGACCCTTTGTGGACTGCAGCGTTCCCTCCAGATGGGCTGAGGGCAAAGTCGACATCGTCGATGCGCCCGTCTACCTGCGCATCGCCCACGCCATCTCCGACCGCATAGTCGCGGGCATCTACCCTCCCGGCACTCAACTGCCATCCGAGTCGCGCTTCACGGCCGAGTTCGGCGTGAGTCCCATGACACTTCGACGCGCATTGGCCACGCTCGCCGAGCAGGGCCTCGTGTATGCGGAGAAGGGCCGCGGCACCTTCGTACGCTCCCTGGCCCTGGGTGATTCTCTCTTCCATCTGGAGCAGGGAGACGGCAAGTGGCTGGATGACGCCTCCGAAGTGAGGCTGTTGTCGGCGAAGACCAGCCGTGCGAGCGCGCGGGTGGCCGAAAGACTGCTCATCGCCCCGGGACAGCGGGTTGTCTACCTGCGCAGGCTGGTGTTCACCGGCAACGTACCCTCCATGTACCACATGGAGTATGTGGTGTTCGATCCTCACCGTCCTTTGGTGGAATCGCAACTGCAAATCACCTCGTTGCACGGGGTCTTGCAGGCCGCCCGCGGAGTCGGCTTCGCCAGGGGAGAAGTGACCCTGCGGGCGTCCAGCCTACCCGACGAGGCGGCCTCGGCCCTCGAGCAGGCGCCCGGGTCGCCGTGCTTCTGCTTGGAGCACGTGTTCCAGGATGCAGACCGGCAGCCTGTGAGTTGGGGTTGGTTCATGCTCCGCTCGGACATCTTCCTGCTGCGGGCCCAGTTGGGGCTGCGCTAGCCCGCCCATGGAACTGCCGGACCGCCTGACAGTGCTGACCGAGGCCATCGTCGACCTGGACGAGGACCTGACCCTTCGGCTCGCGAGCGAACTGGTCGCCGATTCGGCCATCCCCCGGCGCCACATCCTCCAAGCCTGTCAAGAGGCCATGCGTCTGGTGGGAGAGCGCTATGAACGACAGGAGTACTACCTGGCAGGCCTCATCCTGGCGGGCGAACTCTTCACCGAAGTCATGGCCCTCGTCCAACCGGAGGGCGGAGCGGAACAGCTCATCGACCCCGTGGGAACGGTCCTGCTGGGCACGGTGGCCGGAGACATCCACGATATCGGCAAGAACATGTTCGCCACCGCCCTGCGTACCTCCGGCTTCGCAGTCGTCGACCTGGGAGTGGACGTGCCCCCCGCCCGCTTCCTGGAAGTTGCTGCGCAGGTAAAGCCCGGGGTGGTGTGTCTCTCAGGCCTCATCACGCCCGCGTTCACCAACATGAAGGTGACGGTGGACCTTCTGCGCGCCGAGGAGTCGCGTCTGGGGTACCGCCCGCCGGTGGTGATCGGCGGCGGCACGGTGGACGAGACGGTGCGCGCCTACGTGGGAGCCGATTCGTGGAGTTGCGATGCCCTGGAAGGCGTGCGTATCTGCAGGCGGCTGCTGGGAACGAGCGACCGGGCATAGAAGACTCCGGGGCGCAGCGCCGTACGGCGCTGCGCCCCGGAGGTCCGCTCGCGCCAGCGCATGCGCGCAGCGCCCCACATCTGTGTAGATCCGCCTAAGCCAGCGGCTTGAGCTTGTCCTGCACCTGGACTTCCGGCGCAGCCACGTTGCTGACGATGAACAGGTCGAACATGTACTTGCCGCCGTTCGACAGACGCCACTGTCCTCCGTAGAGCGGGGTGCCGACCTGGTTCGGCACCACGTGCCTGCTGCGCGGCGCGAGCGGGGCGGTGAAGTCGATGGGACCGGCGATGCTCATGGGCATGTTGGTCTCCTGCACCCGCTTCATGATCTCTTCTTTGTCATCCACGTTGGTGGTGCGCTTGAGCACGTCCACCACCCACTCGAAGGTGACGTAGTGAAGGATGGGCTGCTGCCACTGCATGCCCATGCGCGCCTCGAAGTCGTTGCAGAGGTCCTCCGCGGTCTCGCCGGTGAGAGACGACTTGAAAGGCATGGTCGGGTGGAACCACATGGGGCCGGAGAGGCCGTCGGCGATCTCGCCGATGGCTTCCATGGCCGACGGGAACAGCGTGGGTTTGATGCCCTCGGCGATCTTCGGGGTCCACCCCTGCTGCTTGCACTGCTTCCACAGGTTGGTCCAGTCGGGCGGGATCATGACGCCCTGCAGGATCTCGCAGCCCTCCTTCTTGAACAGGCTGATCTGCGAGGTGAAGTCCTCGTTGGGCTCGTTGTAAGCGCCACCGTCGACCAGCGTGTAGCCCTTCTCCTGCATCAGCGGACTGTAGTAGTCGCGATACGCGTTGCCGTCGGCGTTGTTGGGCCACAGGGTGGCGACCTTCTTATTGGTGTCGACCTGGCCCCACATGTCGAAGCTGTTGTCCGAGATCTCCCACATGCCCCAGAAGATGTTGTACGTCCACTTGAAGGGCGTCTCTGGAGACGCACCACGGGCGAAGAAGTACGGCTCCATGGGACAGTCGGCCGTGAGACACGGCGTCTCCATGGCCTCGCACTGGTCAGCCACCGGGCTCACCGTATCGGGCGTGGCGGCGGCCATGATGAAATCGACCTTGTCGTTCTGGATGAGGTCACCCGTCACCTGCGCGGCCCGGTTGGAGTCGGACTGCGAGTCTTGGACGAGGATCTTGATGGGATGAAGCAAGCCGTCCCCGCACACCAGGCCGTTGGCGGCGAACTCCATCCACTTCTGGGTGATGTACTTGCCCGGGATGCCGAAACCGGCGATCGGCCCGGTGAGCGGGTCGACAAAGCCCACTCTCAGCTCACGACCGGCCTCCGCCCCAGTCGCCACCGTGGTGGTGCTGCCCTCCGCCGGAGCCCCTGTGGTGGTGGTGCTTTCGCCCCCACCCGGCACGGCGGCGGTGGTCGTGGTGGTCTCTTCTTCACCACCACATGCTGCGACCAGCCCACCCAGGCCGGCGCCGGCGCCGATGGTGGCCCCCGCGATGCCGGCGATCTTGAGGAACTCTCGCCTGCTTACAGTACGTGCTTCTTCAGCCATGGAATAGCCCCCTTCCCCCCTGTTCACGATATGTCCCGCAGATTGACGCCTCCTGCGGTGATTGCATAGTAGCAGTATGTGCGCGTCAAGGCAGTCCGACGATGAGCCCGCCTGGTCCAAAACCCCTATAATCAGTCGCGAGTGCTCTATGAAAGGGGTTTTCATGCACTGTGACCAGATGACGTCGCAGGAGCGCTGGGAAGCACTGGTGCGAGGAGAACCGGTCGACCGCGTCCCCTGCCTGCAGTTCATCCTCGGCCACACCGCGGTCGTGAACGGCAGACCCATCGCCAAGGTGTACGACGATGCAGCCGTCAGTCTCGCCTGCCAGCGTAACGCCATGGATCTCTACGGCCACGACGGCCTCATCCTGCATGGTTGGGCGAACGCGGGAGGAGCCGAGTTCGGCGGGGAGATCGAGTTCCCGTATCGCAAGTACACGGGCGCTCCCATGATGAAGCGGAACCCCGTGCAGAGCGAGGACGACGCTTGGGCTCTGCGCGTGCCCGACGACATCTTGGCCGCGGGCACCATGCCGGTCGCCTGGGAGTTCTCCCGCCTGCAGTACGAAGCGGGACTGCCGGTGACGGTGCAGGTGGGGTCTCCTCTTACGTGGGCCGGCTCGGTGTGCGGCGAGGAGCGCCTGATGCTTTGGCTCATCAAGAAGCCGGACCTGGTGCACCACGTGCTGCGCGTGATCACCGACTTCATACTCGCCAAAGCCGACCTGTGGATCGCCGAGTTCGGTGCCGAGCGCCTCATGGCCTTCGATCTGTGCATCGAGACCAACAAGCTTTACTCGCCCAAGCATTTCGAGGCGTTCGCCTTCCCCTATCTGAAAGAGATCCACGACCATCTCACCCGCGCCCAAGTGGGCATCGTACTCAGCCACATCTGCGGGGAACAGAACAGAAATCTTCAACTCTGGTCGCAGCTCGGTTATGGTAGGCGCGGCATGATAAGCGTGGGCCGAGAGATCTCCCTCAGCGACGCCGGCACGCTGTTCCCCAGCTGCGTGCTCATGGGGAACGTCGACCCGGTGGTTGTGCAGGAGGGCGACCCCCAGGACGTGGAGGCCCTCTGCAGAGACTGCATCATCGAGGGCAAGGATCACCCAGGAGGATATGCACTCATGACCGGATGTGAGGTTCCACCTCAAGCTCCCCCGGTGAACGTGGGGCGGATGGTGGCAGCCTGTCGAAGCTACGGCCGCTACTAGGAGGCACGAAATGACAGAAGAAGCGACCATACTCGCCCGACTCCGACAGGCAGTCATGGATGGCGACGAAGACCTCGCCGTCGCAGCAGCCGAAGAGGTGGTGGCGGCCGGTCTGGACGCGCAGACGGCCATCATGGAAGGTCTCGCCGCGGGCATGGCCGAGATGGGCCGCCTGTACGAGGAGGGTGAGTGCTACGTACCCGAGTTGATGGTGTCGTCCGAGGCGCTGTACGCGGGGTTGGACATTCTCAAACCTCATGTGCTGCAGTCCGGAGAGTCCAGTGCCCGCAAGGGTGTGGTGGTGATCGGGGTGGTACAGGGCGACATCCACGACATCGGCAAGAACCTGGTGAAGATGATGCTGGAGGTCGCCGGTTTCGAGATCCACGATCTGGGCCGAGACGTCGAGATGGAGCGGTTCATCGAGGAATCCCGACGGGTGGGTGCCGACCTGCTGTGTCTCTCCGCGCTCATGACCACCACCATCATCGCCATCAAGGACTACATGCCGGCCTTCAAGGCCGACCTGCCCGACACCAAGATCATGATCGGCGGAGCTCCTCTCAACCAGCACCTCGCCGACGAGTGGGGCGCCGACGGTTACGGTGAGAACGCCATGGAAGCGGCCCGGGTGGCCCTGCGTCTGGTGGGGGCCTGAGTCATGGCCGACGAGGTCGACGCCGGTACCGAGGTCGAGGCCGCTACTGAGAAGGGCAGGGGAGCATCGGTGGAGGTGGAGGCCGGGGTATGCGGCTACACCACGTCGGTGACCGCCCGCAAGACCGAGGGATACAACGTCAGCGTCGCCATCGCCAGCGAGTGTCCGCACGTGAGCGCCATCGCTTCGGAGGTGGCCGAGGTGGACGCCCTGCACCAGATCGGTCTGCGGGGCGGACTCCCCACCGTGTTGGAGACGGCGTATCGCCACTGCGTACATGCAGCCTGCCCCGTGCCCAGCGCGTTGGTGAAGGCCATCGAAGTGGCGGCAGGCCTCGCTCTCCCCCGCGACGTGAGCATGCGCATCAGCAACGACTAACGATCGGAGATGATCGGGATGTGGACTGAGACTATGACGAGCGCCGAGAGGATGGCCGCCCTCATGCGGGGCGAGAGGCCCGACCGGGTCCCCGTCATCCCCTTCCTGTCGGGACACGCAGCGGTGGTATGCGGTCAGCCCCTTGCCCGCATCTCCGACGATGCCGCGGAGAGCTTCCGTTGTCAGGCTCTTTGCGCCGAGATGTACGGACACGACGCCACGCCGCTGTACGCCTACGCCTCAGCGGGAGGTTGGGAGTTCGGCGGCGACATCGAGTTCCCGGTGAAGAAGTACTCGGGCGCCATCGTGGTCACGCGTACCCCCATCCAGAACCAAGAGGACGTCGCCTCCCTGGAGGTACCCGAAGACATCACCAAGGCCGGAGCGCTCCCCATCGCCCTGGAGATCGCCCGTCGCCAAGCCGAGGCGGGCATGCCGGTGACACTGCAGATAGGGGCGCCGCTCACCTGGGCCGGTTCGGTCATAGGCGAGGAGCGCATGATGGTGTGGATGATCCGGAAGCCCGAACTGGTCCAACAGGTGCTCGAAAAAGTATCGGACTTCCTCATCAAGGTGGCCGAGCACTACGTGGCCGAGTTCGGCGCCGAGCGCCTCATGGCTTTCCACGGCGCCGCCACCGAGACCAACCTGCTCATATCGCCCAAGCAGTTCGACGTCTTCTCCCTCCCCTACCTGCAGAAGATCAACTCCCGGGTGATCGACATGGGCGTGCAGAGCTTCTTCATCCACATCTGCGGCGAGCAGAACAAGAACCTGGCATCGTGGCAGCAGGTGCCCATGACCACACAGACCATAGTCAGCGTCGGCCGCGAGATCGCGCTGAGCAAGGCCATGGAGCTGTTCCCCGAGCAGATCGTGGCCGGCAACGTCGACCCCACCCTCATCCAGGAGGGGCGCGCTGAAGAGGTGCTCGAGCAGAGCCGCGAATGCATCGAGACGGCCAAACACCATCCCGGAGGATTCATACTCATGGCCGGATGCGACGTCCCGCCGCAGGCGCCGCCGGTGAACGTCTTCCAACTGGTCAAGGCGGCACGAGTATACGGAAGGTACTAGCATGGACCATTCCAACCCTGCGGCCTCGGAGACGCCTGAGTACGTGGTCACTTTCCAGCCCTCCGGCCGCAGAGGCCCGGCCCCGGTCGGGGCGGACCTCCTCTCGGTGGCCCGGAACCTGGGCGTGGAGATCGAGAGCGCCTGCGGGGGCAAGGGTACCTGCAAGAAGTGCCGGGTGCGCATAGAGACACCACCGGAGAGTGTGTCCGCTCCCACCGAGAGCGAGATCAAGATCTTCGGTGCCGACGGCATCGCGGCGGGCATGCGACTGGCCTGCCAGACCCGCGTGGCCGGCACGGTGCGGGTGTTCGTGCCCGAGGAGAGCCGGCGCAGCCTCCAGGTGGTGCGCAAGGAGGCCGGAGACCGTTCCGTGGAACTGGAGCCCGCTGTCCGCGCCTACAGAGTGGCCTTGCAGCCACCCACGCTCCAGGATCCTCTCGCCGACGCCGAGCGCCTGCTGGACGCCCTCGAGCAGCAGCATGGGCTGAGCGACCTGGTGTTCGACTTCGAGACCCTGCAGATCCTGCCGGGCATGCTGCGTGAAGGCGCCTGGGACGTCAATGTCCTGGTGTGGCGCGACCATCACGTCATCGCGGTCCGTCCGGCCGCAGCCGCGGACCGCGTGCTCGGACTGGCCGTCGACGTGGGCACCACCACTATCGCGGCCTATTTGGTGGATCTCCAGTCGGGTGAGGTGCTGGCCACCGAGTCGGCCATGAACCCGCAGGTGGCGTACGGTGACGACCTCATCGCCCGACTTCATCACGTGGCTCATGATCCCGACGGCGCCGTGGAATTGCAACGGGCCGTCATCGGCGAGGTGAACAACCTGGCCGCCCGGGCGGCTGCGCGCAGCGGTGTGCGGATGGGCGACATCTTCGACGTGGTGATGGTGGGAAACACTGCCATGCATCACTTGTTCTTGGGCCTGGACACCCAAGCCCTGGGAGTGGCTCCGTTCACTCCCGCCACCCAAGGGCCGGTGGATGCGATCGCGTCGTCGATCGGGCTCAGTTTCCACCCGCGGTGCCGTCTGCACGTGCTGCCCGTCGAGGCTGGCTTCGTGGGCGCCGACAACGTGGCCGTGCTCATAGCCGAGGAACCCTACGAACAGGACGAGGTGCTGCTGATCATCGACATCGGCACCAACGGCGAGTTGGTCCTGGGCAACCGTGACCGGATGCTTTCCACCTCCTGCGCCACAGGACCGGCTCTGGAAGGCTCGCACATCGAGTTCGGCATGCGGGCGGCGCCGGGAGCCATCGAGCGCGTGCGCATCGACCCCGAGACACTCGACGTCCGCTTCAAGGTCATAGGACTCGAGGGATGGCACACCGAGTACCCGGCCGAGGACATCGGGGCCCGCGGCATCTGCGGCTCGGGCATCATCGAAGCTGCCGCGGAGATGGTGGAGGCCGGCATCATCCTCACGACGGGCAACTTCAATCCTGACCTCTCGCACGAACGCATCCTCATGGAAGACGGCAAGCCGCGCAAATTCGTGCTCGCCTGGCCCGAAGAGACGGCGATCAGCCGCGCCATCACCATCTCGCTCAAAGACATCCGCTCCCTGCAGTTGGCCAAAGGAGCGCTTCGCGCCGGGGCGGAGATCCTGCTGCGCATCTACGGCGTGGAGCTGCCCGACAGAGTGGTCTTGGCCGGCGCCTTCGGCAGCTACATCGACAAAGACCACGCGCTCGTCATCGGGCTGTTCCCCCGACTGGATCCCGATAAGGTGAGTTCGGTGGGTAACGCGGCCGGCGATGGGGCCCGCTTCGCCCTGCTCAATCTGGGCAGACGGCACGACGCAGCCCGGGTCGCGGAACAAGTGGAGTTCGTCGAACTGGCCACCGACCCTGATTTCCAGCGGGAGTACGTGCAGGCCATGTACTTCCAGCCGATGGCGGACGGGACTTAAGCGGCGCCTCGTTCTGGCCGACACATGGAGTGACAATATCCACTCCGGCCAGCGGGGACCGGCATAGACATAACTCCACACATAGCGCCCATCTTAGGGGCCGCCGTCCTGGCCACAGGACTGCTGTTCATGGCCTGGAAGAATCGAAGGGACCCGGTGGCCAAATGGTTCGCGGCCACCCTGGCAACTGTGGTCGTGTGGGCCGCGGGCTACGCGGTGGAGCTGTTGGCCACCGAACTGGAAGACAAGATCTTCTTCGCCAACCTACAGTTCATCGGCGTCTCCGCCATCTCGGTGTGCTGGTGGGAGATGATCAGGCGCTACGTGGGTCTGTTCCGCGTCCGTGGAGCTATCACCGTCGCGATCTGGGCCATCCCTGTCGCGACTGTGCCTATCGCATTCCTCAACCCGTGGCACCTGTTCCGCGGGAATCCCAGCCTTGAGATCGGCGTTGCGCCCTTCGCCCTGCTACACGCCGACTACGGGCCCTGGTACTGGTGGATACTCATGCCCTTCACATTTCTCGTCAACATGGCCACTTTGACCATGCTCGTCAGGGGCATCGCGCGGGGTGACCGGTTGTGCCGGCTGCAGCATGGGCTTCTGACGCTGGCCTTCCTCCTGCCCCTCATAGGCAACCTGCTGTATGTGTTCGATGTGGTGGGATGGTCCGACTACAACCCGGCGGTGGGACTCCTGTCCATCTCCTGCCTGTTGATGGCCCTGGGCCTCTTCCGATACGGCCTGTTCTCGATCGTCTCGATGGCCCGGGAGAAGGTCATCGAGGAACTCGCCGACGCCGTGATCGTGGTGGACCGCAGAGGAAGGCTGGTCGATCTGAACCGCGCCGCGGAGCGGCTACTCGCGGTCGAGCGCGGTGAGTGCCTGGCCCGCCCCGCCGAGGAAGGGCTGAAGGTCCATCCGGCGCTGCTGGATGCCATAGTCGAGCCCACTGCCGCAGCGCGGGCCGCGGTTCCCCTGCGACGCGACATCACCATCGACCTTCCAGAGGGCCCCTCCCATCACGCCCTCACCTGCGCACCGGTCACCACGCGCCGAGGCGAGTATCTGGGCAGGGCCCTGATACTGCACGACATCAGCGAACGCGTGAAGCTCCTGGAGAGGACCCGCGAGATGGCCGAGCGTGACGACTTGACCGGGCTCTGCAACCGGCGCCATTTCTTGGACCTCACGGCACGTGAACTGGAGCGGGCACAGCGTTACCGTCTGCCCCTCTCCTTCCTGCTGCTGGACGTGGATCATTTCAAGAAGGTCAATGACACCATGGGTCACCAGGCGGGGGACGAACTCCTGCGAGAGCTGGCCGACTTGTTCCGCGCCAATCTGCGTTCCAGCGACATCGCGGGGCGCGTGGGCGGTGAGGAGTTCGCTGTGGTGCTCCCCGAGACCGATCTTGACAGCGCCGCCGAGGTAGCCGGCCGGCTGCGCGAGACAGTGGAATCGCTGCGCCTGAGGCTCGATACGCTGGGAGATCCCACTCTGGTGACGGTCAGCATGGGATTGGCAGAGTTCAACCATCAGAGCAGAGGACGTCCCGATGACTTCCGTACTCTCTATGAGCGCGCCGACCGAGCGCTCTATGAGGCCAAGGCCTCGGGAAGGAACATGGTGGTCGCTTCGAAGGAGGAGTCCGGGCTCCGTGCGGTCGGGTAGCATACCTGCGACCTTCGATGTAGAGTCCGCTATTGACCCGGGCGGTGACCGGGCGGGACAATGAACGTCGGAGATTACCGGCAGGACAGGCCCGGGGGTGTACCGTGCGCATGAGGATCATCACAGCTTCCGTGATCGCGAGTCTCGTGCTCCTCCTCTTCGCGATGGCGGGAGTGGCTGCGGCCGACGACGAGATCGTCGCCGCGCCCGAGGCCGACCCCTGGCAGGTGCGCAGCATCGCCACTCCTGTGAAGAGCACCGTACCTTCGTACATCGCCGCGGACGGCAACTTCATCGCGTGGACCGGAGCGAGTTCGGCGGGTTCGAAGATGTACCTGTTCAACATCACCACCGGCAAGAACATCGCTCTCCCCACCCCCAGCGACAGCCTTCCTGGCTCCTATTACAACCCGAGCATCGAAGGCTCCTACGTGGTCTTCCAGGGAGCGCGGGCGGGCGGCTACGATGACATCTACTTCTACGACATGTCTGAAGGTGTGGTCAGGCAGCTCACCGACAACAGCAAGCCCGGCGACTGGTACGACTGGAACCCGCGCCTGGACGGCGCCCGGTTGGTGTGGGAGAAGGACATGTCGGGCGCCGACGCCAAGCCCGGCATCTACATGCACGACATCCTGACCGGCGTCAAAACGCTGCTGCTCCCGGGCGACGATTACCGCAATCCCGACCTGTGGGGCGAATACTTGGTGTGCGTGAAGAACGTCAAGTCCGGGCAGAGCGCAGGTCCTGAGTCGGAGATCATCCTCTACAACATGACGACGAAGGAGCAGAGGTCCATCGCCGACAGCACGCGCAGCAACGAGCATCCGCGCATCGACAATGGGCGAGTGGTGTGGTCGTCCGGTCAGGTCTGGACTGCAGGCGCCCCGGATCCCTGGCTCACCTACCAGATCCACGTCTACGACATCGCGGCCGGCACCGACATGACCATCACCAACAACGTGGCCGGCAACCTTGCCCCTGACATCGACGGCGACCTGGTCACATGGGAGACCAAGCAACCCTCGGCGGTGCGGGCCTACGACCTGAGCACCGCCACCGAGGTGCGCATCCCCATGCAGGCCGACGTAGCCCGTGCTCCGGATGCGTCATCGGCGGGGATCGTGTGGTTTGGGAGCAAGGGCCTCTACGTGGCGGTCTCGCCTGAGAACGCCACCACTTTCCCCGATGTGCCCCGCACCCACCCGTATTACGAGGCCATTGAGCAGATGGCGGCTGAGAAGATCATCAGTGGCTACACCACCGGCAGCTTCGGCCCCGAAGACCCGGTCATGCGGCAACAGTTCGCCAAGATGATCGTGCTGACGAAAGGCCTGCAACCCACCTTCGCCGATGAGTACCACTTCACCGATGCGGACGACATCGAAGACAAAGAGGGTGAACTCTACCCGTATCACTTCATCGCGCGTGCGGCCATTTCAGGGCTGGTGAAAGGCTACACCGACGGCAGTTTCCGCCCGTTCACCAACATCAGCAGGCAACAAGTGGTGACCATGGTCGTGCGTGCCGGCAGCAGCGTACTCGTGCCGCCTCCAAGCGGCTACCAGGGAGTCCTCGACTACACCAACCCTGAGCACGGGGTCAACATCCGCGTGGCCGAGTACAACGGACTGCTCGAGGGGATCGTGGGATCGAGTGCCGGTCTGGCGGGCTGGAAGACCACTGAGAAAGCCACGCGGGGAGAATGCGCACAGATCCTCTGGCGCCTGCTCACCAAGTTGCAGCCACAGGAGTAAGACCGCGCCCGCTGCCCCACGGGTCGCCCACGTTTGTGCGCCGCGCCCCGCTCTAGAGCGTACCGGGTGTGCCGGGCGCGGACCACGGGCCGGGACCATTCTGCCCGCCGGCTGACATCTGCTCTTGGACCCTTCTCCTGCGCCGGCCGTCGCGCACCCACGACCACAGGGCCGAAAGAGTGGCCCCCACCCCCACGAACCACAGGAGCACCAGTATCACCACGCCCGCGACGGGGATCCACCGGACGAGGTTCACCACGATCGCGCCCACGGCCGCGGTCAGCATGAGCGGGCCCCGGTCCACCTCTCTGCTTCGCAACAGAAGGCCGCCCGCCAACGCTCCCACGGCTGTGAACGCGAACACCGTCAGGAGCGGCAGGCCGATCAGGACCCCGGGCACCGCGACCAAGATGCCGATGATGATGCTGATCAAGAAGACGGTCACGATAGGCACCACGATGAGCAACGTCAGGGCACCCCAGCCCATAGACGAGAAGAAGTGATGACGCGCCCGGTCACGAGTCGCCGCGATCTGGCGCGGCGCGATGACCGCAGTCAAGACAGCCACGATAGCCAGAAAGACCGTGGACCAGACCCAGCTGAGGATCGAGTCCACCTCCCAGGTGCGCACCACAGAGCCGCCGGCCGCCGCCGCCACAGGACCACCCCTCCACCCGGCCACGTCGACAGTCTCGCCCAGCACGGTCCCCCCAGGCTGCACCACCACATCGCCGAACACCGACACCAGCACCGTGTCATCAGGCTGGGCTTCCGTCCCGATGCTCCCACTCTCGGCCACCGTCACGTCGCCGCCCACGACGACCACCCGGTTCTTGACGCTCCCTTGGACCAGCAGGTCGCCGCCCACGACGACGACGTTGTCCCACACCTCCCCAGGACCCACTGAGGCATCCTCGAACACAGCCACCTTCTGCGCATCGGTGGTGGTGTCGGCCCGCGCCGCATCGACCAGCAGACCGCAGAACACGCCCACGCACAGGAGCGACCCCAGCAGTACGATGCCCAGACGTCTCATGCCTGCCCGCCCGCTACTCCGATTTCTTGAAAGCGCCGCGGATCCCCCCGCCTGCCTGCTGGAGTGTGGCCTCGGCCTCAGGGTCGACGAAGGCTACGTCCTTGCCCAGCTCTATGGCCGCCGGAGTGGGCAGGAACGAGCGCCCCCCGAAAGTATCGGACATGACCCCACCCGATATCTCGTAGCCCTCGATGGCCCCGCTCACCTCGTTGAAGAAGAAGTCCTCCACCTTGCCCAGGGCCTTGCCTGCGGTGGTCTGTAGACGAAGCCCTCGTATAGCCGTGTCGGCATCGAGCGCCTCCTTGATCTCGGAGGCCTGTGCAGCCTTGACTATGCTCTCGCGAGAGCTGAGGACCACCGCGTCCGGGCCGATCGCCTGCAGCGCCGCCCAGGGAGCCACCTTGGTGCTCTTGAGCAGACCCTCGGAGATGATGAACCCCAACACCTGTTTGCCCGACCTGTCGATCACCAGGTCTTTCACCTTGCCCGCTTCCTGACCCCCCTCGCGGACGCTCACCGACCGACCCATGATGTCACTGGCTTTGATCACGTCGCACCTCCACTCGAGCATTGGCGGACAAACCCATGGGACTCCTCACCCCGACCCCCGGACACCGGCTGGAATCACGCGAGAAGCGGCTCCGCAATGGAGCTGAACAGATCGATGGTACCCGTCAGCTCCAACACCACGAACACGATCGCGGCCAGAACGATGATGGCGACTGCGTCCCACCACCAGCCGTGAGACCTCTTCCCGACGAACCTCGGCATGCACGACTCCCCTGGCGATCGTTGCGAGATTGCTTGATATCTACGCTTCAATTGTATACAAAGCGCGCTATGGGGAAGAAACCCTGCGCCGAGGAGGCGATCATGCCCAACCATCTGGCCGGTGAGAGCAGCCCGTACCTGTTGCAGCACGTGGACAATCCCGTCGACTGGTACCCCTGGGGAGAAGAGGCTCTGGCAAGGGCAGCGTCCGAGGACAAGCCCATCTTCCTGAGTATCGGCTACTCCGCGTGTCATTGGTGTCACGTGATGGAACGCGAATCGTTCACCGACGACGCCACGGCAGAACTTCTCAACCGTCATTTCGTCAGCATCAAGGTGGACCGCGAAGAACGACCCGATCTGGACTCGATCTACATGGACGCGGTGGCCGCGATGACGGGCGGTGGAGGATGGCCGCTGAACGTGTGGCTCACACCGCAGGGCGCGCCCTTCTACGGAGGCACCTACTTCCCCGACCGCGCCCGCTACGGCATGCCCTCCTTCCGGCAGGTGCTCGCCGCCCTGGCCCAAGCCTGGGAGACGCGACGTGATGAACTGCTGGAACATGCGACCAGACTGGTGGAACACATGGCGACCGCTTCGGCCGCGGAGACTCGGTCGTCGACACTTGTGGGCCTCTCCCCTGAAGAGGCCGGGACAAGGTCGACGGCCCTTCACGAGCGCGCTCTGGCCGGCATCAGCGCCACGTTCGACCCCGTGGACGGGGGCTGGGGACAGGCTCCCAAGTTCCCCCAACCTGTCTTGATAGAGTATCTGCTCGCCCAGCACGCCTTGGCACCCAAGCCCTCGCTGTGGGCACAGGTGGAGAAGACCCTCGACGCCATGGCGGAGGGCGGCATCTACGACCATCTGGGGGGAGGCTTCCACCGCTACTCCACCGATGACGAGTGGCTCGTGCCTCACTTCGAGAAGATGCTCTACGACAACGCGCAGTTGGCCCGCTGCTACCTGCACGCCTGGCAGTCGTGCGGCGCGGAACGATACCGACAGGTGGTGGAGGAGACCCTCGACTACCTGCTGCGCGACATGAGACATGCCAAAGGGGGCTTCTTCAGCTCCGAAGACGCCGACTCTGAAGGCGTGGAGGGCAGGTTCTTCGTGTGGGCTGACGACGAGATCGGCGCAGCGCTGCCGCCCGCAGAGGCGGCGGCGCTGCGCCGCGCCTATGGCGTCACCCCCGGGGGCAACTTCGAGGGCAGCAACATCCTCCATCTCGTCACACCTCCCACGGACCAGACCGACGCAGTCCTGCTGGCCCGTGCCAAGGACGCGCTCTTCCAGATCCGCGAGCGCCGCATCAGGCCCGGCCGCGATGACAAGATCATCGCTTCCTGGAACGGCCTGGCTCTGGCCGCACTGGCCGACGCAGCCCGGGCATTCGCCGACCCGGTCTACCTGGGCGTCGCGGTCGAGTGCGGCACGT
Organism: Thermoleophilia bacterium; assembly: GCA_040772905.1. GTDB lineage: Bacteria > Actinomycetota > Thermoleophilia > RBG-16-64-13 > RBG-16-64-13 > JAXGXJ01. The sequence goes on from JAXGXJ010000006.1 coordinate 194,461, forward strand.
TCCTCCTGGAGCACTTGGTCCGGCCCGATGGGAGCGTTTCGCACACCTGGAAGGACGGCCGTGGGTCCCATGCCGGCTTCCTGGAAGATCACGCCTTGGTGGCCGAGGGCATGCTGGCGCTCTACCAGGCCACTTTTGACGAGCGCTGGTTCATATGCGCACGAGACCTGCTGGAGGCGATCCCACATCTCTTCCCCCGCCAGGGCGGCGGATTCTACGACACCAGGTCTGATCACGAGAGTCTCATCGCCCGACCCCGGCACACGAGCGACACTCCTCTACCCTGCGGCAACTCAGCCGCGGCGCTGGGCCTGCTTAAGCTGGCCGCATACACGGGAGACGCCCGTCACTGGGATTCGTGGCAAGAGACGATAGCCACCATGGAGAACGCGCTCGATCGCGCCCCGGGGGCCTTCGCGCATTGGCTCACGGCACATCTCCTTGGGCATCGCGGCCTGCGCGAACTCGCCCTGGTGGGCGGACTCGACTCGGCGCAGATGGAGTCCATGTGGAAGACGGCCTCGGCTTCCTTTTCTCCCGACCTGGTGCTCGCCGGGATGGCGCCGGGCGGACACACGGTCATCCCCCTCCTTCAAGGGAGAGAAGCCGCCGCCCAGGATGGCGGAGCGCCCAGGGCGACTGCGTGGCTCTGCCGCCAGGGAGCCTGCCTGGCGCCGATCACAGACGCCGCCGCCCTCGGGGCGGCGCTAGGCGCGGACTCACACGCCTGATAAGGTGCGGGTATGACCTACCTGCGCGCGGTCGGGGGCCTGGTCGTACTGGCCTGCCTCTACCTCACCAGCCTCTATAGCTACAACCTCTTCCACGGCCTGGTGGAGGGCTTCAGCATAGTGGTGGCCTCGGCCGTCTTCGTCGTGTCCTGGAACACGCGGGCCTATTCGGCGAACAACTATGTGCTACTTGTGGGCGCGGCTCTGCTCTTCGTGGCCCTCGTCGACCTGGTCCACACCCTTGCGTACGACGGCATGGTGGTGTTCCCCAGCTACGACACCGATCTACCGACACAGTTGTGGTTGGTAGGTCGTTATCTGCACGTGCTGGCTCTGCTCATCGCACCCTTCCTGCTGGCGCGCAAGAGACGACCTTACTGGTACGTCGCCGGTTTCGGCATCCTGACCACCGCGCTGTTGACCCTCGTGTTCACCGGTCTTTTTCCCTCCGCCTACGCGGAGGGTGTCGGACTGACCACCTTCAAGGTGGTGAGCGAGTACGTGGTGTGTATCTTCCTGCTGACGGCCCTGGGACTGCTGTGGTGGAGGCGCGACGCGTTCGAGAGAGGAGTGTTGGCACTCCTTGCCCTCTCCATAGGTGCGACCGTCATCTCCGAGCTGCTCTTCACCGTCTACAGTTCGCCGTTCGGCCCCACCAACATGGTGGGCCACCTCTTCAAGCTCATCACCTTCTACCTCATCTACAAGGCGGTCGTACAAACGGCGCTGTCGCGGCCTTACGCGCTGCTGTTCCGTGAACTCAAGCAGAGCGAGGAGGCCCTCCGCGAGGGCGAGCATCAGCAGCGCCAGATCGCCGATGTACTCCAAGAGGCGTTGCTCACCACGCCCGAACGGATCGAAGGCATCACCTTCGGTCATCTGTACCGTCCCTCCACCCTGGCGGGCCGAGTGGGAGGTGACTTCTACGATGTCTTCACCCTGGGCCCCGATTCGGTGGGGATCATCATCGGCGATGTCTCCGGACACGGCTTGGACGCAGCCGCTTTCACCTCCTTGGCTCGGGACACCATCAAGGCCTTCGCCTACGAGGCCGTCACCCCCAGCGAGGCCCTCCGCAGAGCGAACCTGGTGACGGTGAAGACCGGGGCCACCGCACGAGCCGGCGGCCACTTCCTGACCGCCTTCTACGGCGTCCTCGACCTCGAGAAGGAAGAGCTGAGCTACTCCGCTGCGGGACACCCTCCGGGCGTCATTCGGCGGGTGGACGGCAGCACCGAGATGCTGGAGGTCACCTCACCCGTCATCGGCGTGTTCCCCGAAGCCGTGTTCCGCGACTCTTACGCCCCTATGCGGAGAGGGGACATGCTCGTGCTGTACACCGACGGTCTCACCGAATGCCGAGCCACGCAGACCGAATTCTTCGGAGAAGACGGGGTGCGCGGCGTGCTCGAATCCCTACCCGACTCCCCGGCCGCGGCCGTGCCGCACCAACTCTTCGAGGCCGCGTTTGCCTTCTGTCGCGGGACCTTGGTCGACGACCTGGCCATCCTCACGGTCGCCAGCGACAGCGGACCTGCAACGCCGGGTGCCCAGAGATGAACAGAGGCGCCGCTATCCCGGCGCCTCTGTCGACGTCAGTCTCTCCATATATCCGTGGCAGCCGCAGGCTGCCGGGCGCCTCTACCAGCGCGATCCTCCGTGGCCGCCGCCGTAACCTCCGCCACCCGCGCCGTAGCCACCGCCGCCGCCACCGTAGCCGCCGCCGTACCCGCCTCGGCCACCGCCGAAGCCGCCCGGCCGGCGCTCCTGCTCGCGCGCGTTGTCGATGTTGAGCGAGCGACCGTCAAGTTCGGTGCCGTTCAGGGCGGACTTGGCCGCATCGGCCTCCTCGGGCGTGCTAAGCTCCACGAACGCAAAGCCCTTGGGACGACCTGTCTGCCGGTCGGTGATGATGCTGACAGAGACTACTTCGCCGAATTGAGCGAACGTCTTCTCCAGCGTCTCCTTGGTGGTGCCATAGGAAAGGTTTCCCACATACAGCCTCGCCGTGCTCATCGCTTCCTCCACAGATTCCACAATGACAGAACCGCATGCGTTCGGATGCACCTGCGGACGAACGAGTGAACGATGAATGCACGTCGCCGGGAGAGCCTCCTATCGATGCTAGACAATCATACATCAAAGAGGTACACATTTTGCAAGTATGTGAGAGAGGCGCGCGATGAGCACAGACGACTGTCAGGCGCACACACCCAGGGACCACGCTCCGGCTGAGGCCCTGCTCGGTCCTTTGAAGGCGCGTATCGGGGGACGGACGCCTGTCTTCTTCCTCGACTTCGACGGCACGTTGGCGCCCATCGCCCCCCGACCTGAGTCGGCGCGACTTCCTGAGACCACGCGAGGATTACTGCGCTCGCTCTCTGCGCGATATGTGGTGTGCGTTGTCTCGGGCCGCGGCTTGGAAGACGTGCAAGAGAAGATCGGGCTCCACTCGCTGTTCTATGCTGCGGACCATGGGAGATGCATCGTGGGGCCTCCCGGGTCGGAGGTCCGCTTGGAGGTCGGCAGCGAGGCTCGGAGTGCGCTGCGGACCGTCGGGCGCCGGTTGGAGAGCGCATTGGGAACCATCCAGGGTGTGGTGGTGGAACAGAAGGACCTGTCGCTGTCGGTGCACTACCGCCTGGTCTCGCCTGCGCTGCACGAGCACGTGGCCGCCGTGGTCGGGGAACTCGCCGCGCTCGTCCCTCAGTTGGCGCTGAAATCGGGCAAGCTGGTGCATGAACTGCGTCCCGACGACCACTGGGACAAGGGACAGGCAGTTCTGTGGCTTCTGGAGCGATTGGGTCTCACGTCCGCCGAGCATTGCCCCGTCTGCATGGGAGACGATCTCACCGACGAGGATATGTTCCGGGCCGTGGGCGAGCAGGGCGTGACCGTGTTCGTGGGTGACAGTATCACCTGCACAGAAGCGCTTTTCCGGGTACATGACGTGCGGGAGGCCGCGCGCCTGCTGGCTGCCTTCGCCACCCCTTCCGACCTACTCGGCGACCTGTCTCAGGATTGAAGCGCTGCGGCAGCGGGTAGTCAGGTAGACTGACAGGCAGCGTTCTCGAGAGGTTCGTATGATCGATTTCGCCATCAAGGACTGCGCCTTGGGCAGCATCGCCACAGGCCGGCGAGCTCAGACCCTGCGCGAACTCCGTGACATCCTCCGCGACATCCATCCCGGGTCCATCTACCACCATTTCTGGGGGACTCTCCTGCGCCCACAGTTCTCTGACCGTGAGTTCAACAACGATTTTGCCGCTTGGTGCTACCACAGCCTGCATGACAACACCGCGGCTGAGCGCTTGGCGGTCATCGACCCGGCGGAACACCCCGACATGGAAGACCTCCGCCAGGAACTGCTTGAGGTCATCGACGCCCGGCTGGACGAGACGGAGTTGGTCTTGTTCGCCCGCAGCGACCAGCAGTTCCATTTCGTGCGCGGGGTGATCGTGGTGTTCGACACGGCACGGCGACTGTCCGACCCGGCCGAGCTGCAACTGGTCCTGCCTGAACTCTCGGTGGGGAGCATCTTCTACCATTTCATCGACGCCCGACGGAGAGACCCGGTGGGAGTGGATGATTTCCGCGCCTGGTTGATGGGTCTGGGCCCTGAGTACGTGCCGGTCATCCAGGACCTGGCCGCGGTCGACCCCTATTTCGAATCGCTCTACGTGGTCCGCGACCATCTGGCTTCGCTCTTCTCACGTCACTTTGGACCGGAGTCGGCAACGGACATCCCCGCACCGGATCGAGCGGTGGAGGACACGAGAGAGCAGGTGACGACATGAGCGCCGCCCCCGCCGAGGGACCGGAGACTACCATGGGACAGGCGTCCGGCCAGAGCTTGTTGGAGCAGTATGCCTTCCACGCGGGAGCGGACGCGGTCGACCAGCTGAGTCAGCTGGCACGACTCCTGGGCGGCGTGAAGGTGGTACACGTCAACTCCACCCGCCGGGGAGGCGGCGTCGCCGAGATCCTGGAGAAGATGGTCCCACTCATGCGGGAGCTGGGGCTCGACACCAGCTGGGAGGTAATCGAGGGCAACGACGATTTTTTCAGCTGCACGAAGTCCTTCCACAACGCGCTCCAGGGCAAGAGCATCCGCATCCCCGAGCATTTGCTGCGCGTGTACGAAGAGGTGAACGCCCACAACGCCGAATGGCTGCGCCCCACCCTGGAGGACGCCGACGTGGTCTTCATCCATGATCCCCAGCCCGCACCGCTCCTGGGCCTCTGCCCGGGGCGGAAAGGCACCTGGATATGGCGCTGCCACATCGACCTCAGCCATCCGTACCGGCCGGTGTGGCGCTATCTGCGCCGCTTCTTGGGCGCCTATGATGCCAGCGTGTTCTCACTCGACGCCTTCGCCCAGCCCATGCCGCACCCGGTGTTCCTCATCCCGCCCAGCATCGACCCGCTGAGCGAGAAGAACCAGCCCCTCCCGGCCGAGGAGGTGCGGGCCACCCTGGAGGAGTTCGGCATCGACTCGAGCAGGCCCATGATCCTCCAGGTGTCACGCTTCGACCGCTTCAAGGACCCGCTGGGAGTCATCCAGGCCTTCCAGCTGGCCCGTGAGTTCGTTCCCAACCTGCAACTGGTGCTCGCCGGCGGAGGCGCGGTGGACGATCCCGAGGGAGCAGGCGTGCTGCAAGAGGTGCACGAGGCCGCGGACGGCGATGCCGACATACACATCCTCTCCTCAGGGCACTACAGCGACCGCACCATCAACGCGCTGCAGACGGGTGCCGACATCGTCATGCAGAAATCGCTGCGTGAGGGCTTCGGCCTGACCGTCACCGAGGCCATGTGGAAGAGCAAGCCGGTCATCGGCGGCAACACGGGAGGCATCCGGCTGCAGCTGATGAACCATCGCACCGGCTTCCTGGTCGACACTCCCGAAGGAGCCGCCATGCGCATCCGCTACCTGCTGTTCGACCGGCCGCGTATGGCTCAGATAGGCGAGAACGCCCGCGAACTGGTGCGCCAGAACTTCCTCATCACGCGCCATCTGCGCGAGTACCTCACCATGGTGGTGGCCCTTACTCACGGCAACGCCGACCGCATCGAACTCGGATAGCCATCCCGTCCAGTCGTCACAACGAGGAGGACTCGTGAGCGCAGAAGCGACCAAGAGACTCATCGTCGTCTCGAACCGGCTGCCCTACGTCTTGGAGAAGGGTGCCGCCGACAAGTGGACCCTCAAGCCCGGTTCCGGAGGTCTGGTCACCGCACTGGTGCCTGTCCTTCGCAACCGAGGCGGCATCTGGATAGGCTGGCCGGGAGTGTTCGAAGAGATCCCGGACGTGGATGAAGTGTTCGCCGAGGCTGCACGCGGATCTGGGTACACCCTGCAGCCGGTCACGCTCACCAGCGAGGAAGTCGACAAGTACTACCACGGCTACTCCAACGAGAGCGTCTGGCCTCTGTTCCACGACCTGCAGACGCGGTGTGAGTTCGATCCCGACTACTGGCACACCTACGTGAAGGTGAACCGCAAGTTCGCCGAAGCGCTCATGCTCGACTGCAGAGCCGAGGATTTCGTGTGGATCCACGATTACCAGCTCATGGACGTAGCCCATCACCTGCGCGAGATGCAGTGCGAGGCTGAACTGGCTTTCTTCCTGCACATACCCTTCCCCTCGCCCGATATCTTCATGAAGCTGCCGGAGCGGCAGGCCGTACTCACCTCCCTGCTGTCTTACGACCTTCTGGGCTTCCAGACCCTGCGCGACCGGCGCAACTTCCTGCAGTGTGTCCGTACCCTCGCTAAGAACGTCCGGGTGCGGGCCGAGAAGCACTTACATGTGGTGAAGTTGGACGACCGCGAGATGCGGGTGGGCAACTTCCCCATCGGTATCGACTTCGACGAGTTCGCCGGCCGGGCCTCCTCGGCCCAAGTCGCAGACAAGGCGCGTTCCTTCCGCACGCGCTACGAGGACAGCCAGATAGTCCTGGGCGTCGACCGTCTGGACTACACAAAAGGCATCCCTCAGCGCCTGCACGCGTTCGCCAACCTACTGGAGCGCTTCCCCGAGGTGCGCGGGCGCATCCGTCTCTTCCAGGTGGTGGTCCCCAGCCGGGTGGGCATACCCAAGTACGATGAACTCAAGACCGAGATCGAACGACTGGTGGGCGAGATCAACGGGCGCTACAGCGAGATGGGCTGGGTCCCCATCCATTACTTCTTCCGCAGCGTCCCCAACGAGGAACTGCTGGCGCTCTATCAGACCGCCGACATCGCGCTCGTCACGCCCCTCAAAGACGGCATGAACTTGGTGGCGAAGGAATACTGCGCCTGCTGCACGGACGAAGCCGGAGTGCTGATACTGAGCCAGTTCGCGGGCGCCGCCGCCCAGCTGGGACGCTGGGCCATGGTGGTCAATCCCTACGACGTGGAACAGACGGCGGACGCCATCTACAACGCCTTCCGCATGCCGGCAGGAGAGCGGCGCTACCGCATGCGCCAGCTGCGTCGCAACGTGCGTACCCAGAACGTGTTCTGGTGGGTCGACCAGTTCATGCAGGCCGCCATCCACAAAGAACTGCGCGACTTCCCCGTCTTGGAGGAGTACATCCCCGAGTTGCACGAACGTCTCGCACCCAGCGAGAGCTGAACTCCCCATCGACGGGCACCCGGCGCCCAACGCTTCAGTCGAGGCTCTCGGCTTCGTGCGTCTTTCTGGTGCGTCAGGCCGGCGCGTCCCCGGCCAGGAGTGCGCTGCAGTCCTCCTCGGTGTAGAGCGAGAGACCTTCCTGCTGTAGGCGCGCCGCCGTGACTCCCGAACCAAGCTGGAGAGTGTGGCTGAAACTACCGTCGTATGTCGTGCCCACACCACAAGAGGGGCTCCGCGCCTTGAGCACAGCCGCCCCGCAGCCGGCAAGCCGGGCGATACGGGCCACCTGTTCCGCTCCGCGCAGAAAGAGGTCGGTGACATCGGCACCCTCGACGCTGAAGACGCGGGCTTCGCCGGCAAGCACTTCAGCGCCCGCCCCGCCGGAGATCTCGGCCGCGTGACGAGGTGTAGGAGCCCCTCCCAATTGCTCGGGACACACAGGGATGAGCGTGAAGCGCGACGCAAGCGAGGCTACAGAGGGAAAACGGCGGCACCGCCCATCCAAGCGGGTGTCGAGTCCCACCAGACAGGCGCTCACAAGGAGCGGCGGCCGCGCAGCGCCGCCGCGCGACCCGATGTGGTCGCTATCCGCCGGCATCCTCGCTCAGGAAGGAGAGCCGCCGCCGGGACCCGCGTCGTGAGTTTCGTCGGCGGATGAGGATCCCTGCTGATCGAGAGCCACCAGGATCTCTTCCAGTTCGGCCACGCGACCGCTCAAAGCCGAAAGTTCGCCGGCCAGTCTCTCAGTGGCCTGCGATACCTTCGCTCCGGCTTCCTCGCTCAGTTCGTCCTCTTGGATGAGTTCTTCGATCTCATCAAGATAGAAGAAGGCTTCGTCGAGCTTGAGTTTGGCCTTGTCCAGGTTCCCGATGATCTTGTCCACCCTGCCCTCCTCCAGGTCGTCGGCCTAATATTACCCTCACCGACCGCATTTGCACCCCGATGCCGGGATGCAGACGGGCTCAGGGGCCAGGCGGAGCCGGCTCGGCAGCCAGTTCGGGGTCGCGGTCAGACCCTATGCGCGCCACCGTGGTCCCGACGAACACCAGCACGAAGCCCACCAGAGTGCGCAGAGTGAGGCTGTCGTAGCCCACGATGATGGACGTGATCAATGCGAACACAGCCTCCAGGCTCATCAACACCCCTGCGAGGGTCGGAGGCGTGTAGCGCTGGCCGAACACCACGAACACGTACGCCACCACTCCACCCATCACCCCGGTCCACAGCACGGCGCCGCTGGCCTCCCAGCCCGGAAACAGCACGGGACGTTCGATGGCGAAGGCGACGATCAGCGACAGCACGGCCACCGTCACCATCTGCAGTTCGACAAAGGCGATGGTGCTGATGCGACTGGAGCCGTAGCTCACCCCCAGGATGTGCAACGCCCAGAACAGCGTGGCAAGAAGGGTGAGTATCTCACCCCAACCGAAACCGAAACTGCCGTAGATGGAGAGCACGGCCAGCCCCGCCACCACCACGACCACACCCACGGCGAGCAGAGGCGAGGGCCAGCGACGCGTGAAGAAGAAGAGCACCAGCGGAACCACGATGACGTACAGACTGGTGAGGAACCCCGACAGTCCAGGCGAGATGGTCTCTAGACCGACCGTCTGCAGAGCGAAGCCGGCGAAGAGCAGCACCCCCACGCCGATGCCCACCAACCAGCCCTGACGGTTAAGCCGGCGCAATCGGCCCACGCAGAACGGTGCCAAGATGACCGTGGCCACCAAGAAGCGCAGACCCAGATAGTAGAACGGCCCCATACGCTCGATGGCGAACTTCACCAGTACGAAGTTGGCTCCCCATATCACACCGGCCAGAGCCAGTGCGACTTCCGCCGCCACACACACGCGCGTGGGAGTCTCCAGCCAGCAGCGCATCCCGCGCAGCGCACCGCTGGTCCTAGGAAAGATGCGTGCCACAGTGTAATCTCCGCCTGAAGGATGGGTCGACCGGGGCACTGGCGACCGGCCACCGACAAAGTCCACAAATTAGCATAGCCGACTCCGTTGGGGGAGAGTCGGCTATGCTGCGGGAAAAACTGCTCAGCTCTGGCACCCGTACGGGAGGGGGGGATCCCGTCCGCGTGTCTCTCAGTGCTCAGCCAGTGATAGTGTAGTGCTCGTTAGACCATAAGTCCAATATATTATCTATATATATGAGATAAGATTCAGTTATGGAAAAGGTATGGAACTGAGCCAACTCAAGTACTACGTGACCATCGCCGAGACGCTGAGCTTCACCAAGGCGGCAGAGGTCTTGAGAGTCTCGCAGCCGGCCCTCAGCTATCAGATGCGCAGGCTGGAGATAGAACTGGGCACCAAGTTGTTCGACCGCGAACATCGCAAGATCGCCCTCACCCCCGACGGCCGCCTGTTTCTTCCCCTTGCTCAATCGGTCCTCCTGAGAGCCGATGAGGCGGTGCGCATCCTGCGTGAGCACCTGGGCGTGGAGGCCGGTGAGGTACGCATGGGCGCCAACCCGTCCGTTGCCGCCTACGTGGTCCCCGGGCTGCTGGCAGCCTTTCGCCGCGACTTCCCGCGCGTGAGCGTACATATGCTCGAGGGAAGCGACTTGGAACTGCAGCATGCTGTCATGGAGGGGACCGTGGACTTCGCCGTGGTGACGGCGCCGGGATCGCCCCAGACCCTGGAGGTCATCCCGCTCGGAGCCGAGGACCTCCTCTTGGCGGTGCCCAGGGACCACGTCCTCAGCTCCCGCACGGTGGTGAACCTCGCCGAACTCACCCAGGAGGATTTCGTCTTCCCCACCATCTCGTTCAACGTCACCGCGCAGTTCATCGACGCGTGCCGTCGGGTGGGTTTCGAACCACGAGTGGCGTACCACACCGGGTCGTTCGAGTCGGTGAAGGGCTTCGTGCGCGCGGGCCTGGGCATTTCCACGCTGCCGCGCATGGCGCTTGACGCGGGGGGCAACGAAGGCATCGTGCTCATCCCCATCGAAGAGGCCCCCGTTCGCGAACTCAATCTCATCCGGGGCAAGGACCGCTCCACCACCGGGGTGGCCCGTGCGCTGGTGCAACACGTCACGGTCTATCTGGGGGAACGCCTGACTCAAGCGGGGTCGACGGGAAGACGGAGAAAGAGCGGGGGGCAGCCCCGGCGTGAGCCGGGGCTGCGCCCCCGTGGTCTGCTTCACCAGACGGTCGCCCTTGGGACAATCCGACCGTCGGGTCGGAAGGACCGGCTATTCCAGCTTGCCGCCCTTGCCCAGCCAGGGCATCATGGCCCGCAGCTCGGCGCCCACGACCTCGATCTCGTGCTCAGCATCCTCGCGCCTGATGGCGTTGTAGACGGGACGGCCGGCCATGTTTTCCAGGATCCATTCCCGAGCGAACTCGCCGGTCTGGATCTCCTCCAGGATGATGGCCATCTCTTCGCGCACTTCCTCGCTGATGATGCGCGGACCCCGCGTGAGATCGCCGTACTCGGCGGTGTCGGAGATGGAGTAGCGCATGCCGCTGATGCCGTGCTCGTGGATGAGGTCCACGATGAGCTTCAGCTCGTGCAGGCATTCGAAGTAGGCCACTTCCGGCTGGTAGCCCGCGTCCACCAACGTCTCGAAGCCGGCGCGGATGAGCTCGCTCACGCCGCCGCAGAGAACGGCCTGCTCGCCGAACAGGTCGGTCTCGGTCTCTTCCTTGAAGGTGGTCTCGATCACGCCGGCGCGCAGCGCGCCGATGCCCTTCGCGTAGGCCAAGGCCTTCTGCCTGGCCTGCCCGCTGGCATCCTGGTAGACGGCCAGAAGCGCGGGCACCCCCCCACCCTCGGTGTACACGCGGCGCACCAGATGACCGGGGCCCTTGGGGGCGATCATGGTGACGTCCACGGTGGCCGGCGGGACGATCTGGTTGAAGTGGATGTTGAAGCCGTGGGCGAACATGAGCATGTCGCCGTCTTTGAGGTTGTCACGGATGGCGTTCTCGTACACGACCTTCTGCGTCTGGTCGGGGACCACCATCATGATGACGTCGGCGGCGGCAGCAGCCGCATTGGCCGTCATGACTTCGAAGCCGGCGGCGGCAGCCCTGTCCCAGGCAGGCGTGCCCGGAGCCTCGGCCACCACCACTTTCACCCCACTGTCCCTGAGGTTCTGTGAATGAGCGTGTCCCTGGCTGCCGAAACCGATGACGGCCACGGTCTTGCCTTCGAACAGACTCAGATCTCCATCCTTTTCGTACAACATGGGTTCCTCTGACCTCCTATGCCTGGTGCGTCATGGCAGGGTAACACAACATGTGCTTCGGCCCGGACCGGGACATCCCACTCCAAGGCGAACGGCACTCGACTCAGGTGGGCCGCTTCCCGCGCCCCATAGCCAGCCGCCCGGTGCGCATCAACTCCACCACCCCGAAGGGAGTGAGCAGATCCATGAAAGCGCTCACCTTCTCGCGAGTGCCGGTCATCTCGATGATCAGCACCTCCTGGCTGACGTCGACGATCTTCGCGCGGAAGATCTCGACGATCTGCATGATCTCAGAACGAGTGGAGGCATCGGCCTTCACCTTGACCATCAACAGCTCGCGCTCCACGCTGTCGCCGGGCTCGAGGTCGGTGATCTTGATGACGTTGATGAGCTTGTGCAGCTGCTTGGTCACCTGCTCCACCGGCTGATCCTGCTCGTCCACAGTGATGGTCATGCGCGAGACCGCGGGGTTCTCGGTCTCAGCCACCACCAGACTGTCGATGTTGAACCCCCGCCGCGCGAACAGCCCGGCCACCCGGACGAGCACGCCGGGTCGGTTCTCCACCAGAACGGAGAGTGCGTGCTTCATCAGTCCCCCTCCATCATGTCGTGCACAGTGCCACCAGCCGGGATCATGGGATAGACGTTGGCCTCGCGCTTGACGCGGATATCGATGACGGCCGGCGCGGGGCTGGCGAAAGCCGTGCGCAGCACCTCCTCGAGTTCGTCAGGCTTCGTGGCCCGGTACCCCTCGGCCCCGTAAGCCTCGGCCAGCTTGACGAAGTCAGGCTGCGCTTCCATGCAGGTCTGGCTGTAATGGCATTGCCAGAAGAGCTCCTGCCACTGCCGCACCATGCCCAGATACTGGTTGTTGATGATGCACACCTTCACCGGCAGGCAGTACTGCACGGCCGTGGCGAGTTCCTGCAGGGTCATCTGGAACGAGCCGTCGCCGGCGATGTCGATCACCAACTCACCGGGGCGCGCCACCTGCGCGCCGATGGAAGCAGGGAAGCCGAAGCCCATGGTGCCCAACCCGCCCGAGGTGATGAACCGGCGGGGATGACGCCCCAGGTAGTGCTGAGCGGCCCACATCTGATGCTGCCCCACCTCGGTGCACACCACGGCTTCGCCCTTGGTGACCTCCCAGATCTTGTGGATGGCCCATTCGGGCATGATGTCGCCACCCTCGTCCTGCCGGACCACCAGCGGGTGGTCGCGCTTCCATGCTTCCACCTGCTCCATCCAAGGAAGATGACGGTCGGGGCTGAGGTCGAGCGTCTTGAGTTCGGCAAGAAGGGAACCCAACACACGCTTGGCGTCGCCGACGATAGGCACGTCCACGGCCACGTTCTTCGAGATCTCCGCGGGGTCGACATCGACATGCACGAAACCGGCATGAGGGGCGAACGCCGCTAGATTGCCGGTGACCCGGTCGTCGAAACGGACGCCCACCGCGATGATGAGGTCGGACTGACTGATGGCGTAGTTGGCGTACTGGGTACCGTGCATGCCCAGCATGCCCATGGAAAGCTCGTGCTCCTCGGGGAAACAACCCTTGCCCGTAAGCGTGGTGGTGACGGGTATGTGGCCGTACAGCGCCAACTCCCGCAACTCGTCGGAAGCGTTGCCGATGATCACGCCCCCGCCTGCATAGATGACCGGCCGTTCAGCCGCGGCGATGACTCGGGCCGCCTCCCTGATCTGCTTGGCATTGCCCTTGACAGTCGGCTTGTAGCCGGGGAGTCTCATGGCAGGAACGACCGTGGGGTCGTATTCCATGTCTTCCTTGGTCACGTCCACGGGGATGTCGATGAGAACGGGGCCGGGGCGGCCCGTGCCCGCGATGTGGAAGGCCTCCCGGATGATGCGCGGCAGGTCTTCCGAACGCTTGACCAGATAGTTGTGCTTGACGATGGGCAGCGTGATGCCGGTGATGTCGGCCTCCTGGAAGGAGTCCAGTCCGATCAGATGGCGGCTCACCTGCCCTGTGATGGCCACCATCGGCACGCTGTCCATGTACGCGTTAGCGATGGGTGTGACCAGGTTGGTCGCCCCCGGCCCCGAGGTGGCAACGCACACGCCCACCTTGCCCGAGGCTCGAGCGTAACCGTCGGCGGCGTGACCGGCACCTTGCTCGTGGCGCGCCAAGATGTGGTTGATATCAAAATCGTAGAGGGCATCGTAAAGCGGGATCACAGACCCGCCCGGAAACCCGAATATGGTGTCGACCCCTTCGCGCTTCAGCGCTTCGAGGATCACTCTGGATGCTTTCATGCTGCGCTCCGTCGTCTCAAGTGATGCGACTCTGAGTCCGCCGCCCTGCACGGGAGCAGACGCCTGGAAGGATGGTCGCCGATGGCCGCGCGCTGCCGCGCCGTCGGAGGTACTACTCTCCTCCGCCCAGTACCGCGCCGGTGTCGGCTCCCTGGACCATGGCTACGTAGCGGCGCAGCACGCCCGAATGCGTTCGAGCCGGGCGCTGCCACGCCTTCCTCCTCTGGTCCATCTCCTCATCGTCGATATCCAGCGTCAGCGAGCGCGCCGGGATGTCGATGCTGATCGTGTCGCCGTCCTTCACCAGAGCGATGGGGCCGCCGTCCAGGGCCTCAGGAGCCACGTGGCCGATGCTGGCGCCGCGGCTGGCCCCGCTGAAGCGGCCGTCGGTGATGAGGGCAACGCTGTCATCCAGGCCCGCACCCGCCAGCGCCGACGTGGGCGTGAGCATCTCAGGCATGCCCGGGCCACCCTTGGGGCCCACGTAGCGGATGACGACCACCGTGCCCGGCACGATGCGACCTTCCTCGATGGCTTTCATGAGAGTCGGTTCGTCGTCGAAGACAAGGGCGGGCCCGCGGTGCACCAACATCTGCGGGAGCACTGCCGACTCCTTGACCACGGCGCCACGAGGCGCGAGGTTGCCGAACAGCATGGCAAGGCCGCCGGTCTCACGGTAGGGCCGATCGAGCGGCCTGATGACCTCGTCGTCGCGGATGGCTGCGGCACCATACTGCTCAGCCATATGTGCGCCGCTCACCGTCGGCACGGTGCCGTCCACCAGACCGGCCTCGCCCAAGCGCTTCATGACGGCCATGATGCCACCGGCGCGATGGAGGTCTTCCATGTGGTTGTTGCCCGACGGCGAGAGTTTCACCAGGTTGGGTGTCTTGGCCGCCACCTCGTTGAAATCCTCCAGCTTGACGTCGACCTCGGCTTCATTGGCGATGGCCATGAGGTGGAGCACTGTGTTGGTGGAGCAGCCCAGAGCCGCATCCACCGCCAGCGCGTTGCGCAGGCTGGCAGGAGTGAGAAAATGCCGGGCCGTCTTGCCCTGCCGCACCATCTCCACAGCAGCCACGCCCGTCTGCCGGGCCAGGATGAGACGAGAAGAGAACGGCGCCGGTATTGTGGCGTCGCCGGGCAGAGCCAGGCCCAGAGTCTCGGTGACGCAACTCATGGAGTTGGCGGTGAAGAGGCCGGCGCACGAGCCGCAGGTGGGGCAGACCGAATCCTCCAACTCACAGAGGTCGTCAGAGGTCAGGTCACCCTTCAGGTAGCCGCCCAGACCCTCGAATATCTGACTGAGGCTCACCTTGCGCCCGCGATAATCGCCGGCCAGCATGGGGCCGCCCGAGATGATGACCACGGGGATATCCAAGCGCGCCGCAGCCATGACCATGCCGGGGACGACCTTGTCGCAGTTGGGGATGAGCACCAGACCATCCAGGGCGTGAGCCTTGGCCATGATCTCCACCGAATCAGCGATGACCTCGCGCGAGACCAGGGAGTAGTGCATGCCTTCATGGTTCATGGCGATGCCGTCGCACACGCCGATGACGTTGAACTCCAGCGGCACGCCACCGGCCTGCCACACCCCGTACTTGGCCTGCTGGGCGATGGTGTTGAGATGGATGTGGCCGGGTATCCATTCGTTGTATGAGTTCGCGATGCCGATGAGCGGCCGGCCGATGTCGTCGCGGCTCACCCCGAGTGCGCGCAGCAACGAACGGTGCGGGGCACGGGCGGGACCGGAGAAGACGCTCTGACTGGTGCTCTTCAAGACTGACTCCTCAAAAAAAGGATGGAACGCGACAGTTTTCTAGTTTACTCGCCCGCCAGAGCTATGCAAACCACGGCATGGACCCACGCTGCGGCCGGGACACTACCGACGCAGTCCACTTGCGCACCAAACGCAACGACGCGGACCTCGGGTCTGACGAGACGCGCCAGTCGCTGTACGGCAGCGGTGCCCGGTATCCGCATCGCGTGGTACGCTCCCTCCCATAGAGCAGCCAGTCCCCGAAGGGCGGGGGCTGCGGACCGGACAGATGGAGGAGCCATGAACAACGCCGAACTTGCCGCCCTCAGAGCTGAGGTGGTACCGCAGGGTGCCCCCATGACGCTGCCCGTGTTCGTGTCTCGAGCCCGCAACGCCATCATCACCGACGTGGAGGGCAGGGAGTACATCGATTTCGCCGCCGGCATCGGAGTGATGGCCGTGGGTCACGCCCATCCCAAAGTGGTGGAGGCGATCAAAGACCAAGCCGAGCTCTACTCCCACACCTGCTTCGGTCTCTTCGGCTACGAGTCGTACTTGCGGCTGGCGCAGCGCCTCAACGAACTGGTGCCCGGCGACTCGCCCAAGCGCACCTTCTTCATGAACTCGGGCGCCGAAGCGGTTGAGAACGCGGTGAAGATCGCTCGCTACGTGACGGGGCGCAAGTCCATCATCGCCTTCGACGACGCCTTCCACGGCCGGACGTACATGACCCTCAGCCTCACCTCTCAGGTGGACCCGTACAAGAAGGGCTTCGGCCCCTTCGCGCCCGAGGTCTACCACATCCCCTTCGCCTACTGCTACCGCTGCCCGCTGCGGCTCACCCATCCGTCCTGCGGCTGCGCCTGCACGGCCTTTCTGGAGCAGGCCTTCGACAAGCTCGTAGATGCCGGCGACGTGGCAGCCGTGATCGCCGAACCGGTGCTGGGCGAGGGCGGGTTCATCGTCCCGCCGCCTGAGTACATGGGCAAGATCAAGGAGATCTGCGACAGGCACGGCATCCTGCTCATCGCCGACGAGATCCAGACGGGCATCGGTCGGACCGGCAAGTGGTTCGCCATGGAGCACTGGGGCGTGGAACCCGATATCGTCTGCACGGCCAAAGCTCTGGGCGGCGGCTTCCCCATCTCGGGGATCACCGGCAAACAGGAGATCATGGACGGCGTCCATGCCAGCGGCATCGGCACCACGTATGGGGGCAGTCCCACCGGCTGCCGGGCGGGGCTGGCCGTCCTGGAGGTCATCGAGAGCGAAGGGCTGCTCGCCCGGGCGGACTTGATCGGCGGGCGCCTCAAGTCCCGGTTCTTGGCTCTGCAGGAGCGGTATCCCGTCATCGGAGACGTGAGGGGCCTGGGGGCCATGGTGGGCATGGAACTGGTCGAAGACCCCACGACCAAGAGGCCGGCGACCGACTTCGCCAAGCGGCTCCGCACCAGGCTCTACCAGAACGGCGTGGTGAACATCGGCGCCGGCACCTACTACAACGTGCTGCGCATCCTGGTACCGCTCACCATAGAGGACGAGACGCTCGAGCGCGGCCTCGACATCCTGGAGCGCACCATGGCCGAGGTCAGCGCCTGACAATGGCCGTCACCTGCGACATACTCCTGGTCGATCTCACCGCCGGGACGACCACAGTCGAGACGGTGGAGGTGGAGCGCTCCCTCGGTCTTGGGGGCAAGATCCTGGGGGCGCAGCTTCTCGAGCGCTTTCTCGACCCTTCGGTGGATCCCCTCGCCCCCGGCAACGTGGTGGTGATGACCCCTTCCCCGTTGGCGGCCTTCGGCGTGTCGGGATCCAATAGGTTCGGCGCCTTCACACGCAGCCCTTTGACCGGAGTCTGGCTGGAGTGCTACTGCGGCGGTTCCTTCGGCCGGGCGTTCACCGAGACCGGCTGGGACGCGGTAGTGATCCGAGGGGCTGCACAGACCCCGGCGCGACTGCATCTGTCCCGCGCCGGCGCAGAGATAGTACCCGCGGACGATCTGTGGGGACGGGAGCCCGCCGAGGTGGAGGAGCAACTGCTCGCCGCGCTGCAGAAGCGCTCCGCGGTGCTGGCCATCGGCGTGGCGGGCGAGAACCTGGCCCGGATGGCGTCGGTGATGCACGAGGAAGCCCACGCCTTGGGACGCGGAGGCATGGGAGCCGTGTTCGGCAGCAAGAAGCTCAAAGCGGTGACCGTCACCTCCCCGGGAGCGACAAGGTCGGAGGTGGGCGAAGAGTTCGCCACGGCGCGCCGCGAACTCGCGCGCGCCGGCGCCGAGTCTCCGCTGGTGGAAGGCTACCGGCGCTATGGGACCCCGGCAGTGGCTGCGCTCACCAACGAGTACGGCGCTTTCCCCACCGACTTCTTCACCAGGGGCACCGCGCCCCACCGCGACACTCTGGAGGCCGACCGCTGGCGACAGTGGGCCGACTATTCCAGCGAGGGCTGTCCCCCCTGCCCCATCCGCTGCCGCCACACCCTCACCCTCAAGGACGGGCCGCATGCAGGTCGCCGGATACATGCGGCCGAGTACGAGACCTTGTACTCATTCGGGGGCTCGGCCATGGTGGAGCATGCCCGCGACATAGCCTTCTTGAACGAGCTCTGCAACCGCTACGGCCTGGACAGCATAAGCGCGGGCAACCTGGCGGCGGCAGCCATCAAGGCCCACGAGGTGGGCATGCTGCCCGAAGGTCCCGCGGCCGGCGACATCGCCGCCATCGGGGAGTTGCTGACCCAGGTCGCGCATCGCTCCTCTCCCATGGGAGACACCCTGGCCGAAGGGCTGGATCACGCCTTGGAGGTCTGGGGCATGAGCGACTGGTCCATCACCAGCAAGGGCATGGACCCGGCCGGCTACGAACCCCGGCGACTGAAGGGCATGGCCCTCAGCAACGCGCTGAGCGTGCGAGGTGCCTGCCATCTGCGGGCCACGTTCTACAAGCCCGAACTGGGCGGCCTGCTGGAGGGTCTCGACGACGAGCAGTTCGTCACCACGTACGTCGACTGGGAAGACCGCATGACCATCATGGACAGTCTGACCATGTGCCGCTTCTATCGCGATCTGCTGCCCTGGGAACAGATGCTGCCCCTGGTTGCGCACCTCAACGGCGGTCCGGTGACCAGAGAGGAGCTCAAACGACTCTCGCAGCGCACAATCAGCCGCATCCGACGCCTCAACTTCGCGCTCGGCTGCACTCCCGACGACGACACAGTAGCTGAGCGCTTCTTCCGCGAGGCCACGGACAGAGCGCCCGCCCTCGACCGCGAGGAGCTGAGGAAGAGGATAGGCCTCTACTGGCGTGAGCGCGGGTGGACGGAAGACGGATGGCTGCCGGAAGGGATGCTCCCGCCCGTCGCCCCCTCTTTCACCCCCTGAGCGTCCGCACCTCTTCGGCGATGGCCTTGCCCATGTCGGCGGTGCCTGAGGTGCCACCCAGGTCGTAGGTGACCCTCTCTCCGCGCCCGATAACGGCGCGAACGCCCGCAAAGAGGGCGTTCGCGGCCTCCGCCTCGCCCAGGTGGGCCAGCATGAGCACCGCGGAGAGGATGAGCGCCGTGGGGTCGGCCTTGTCGAGCCCGGCGTGCTTGGGCGCCGAACCGTGCACCGGCTCGAACACCGCGATGCCCTCACCGATGTTGGCACCCGGAGCCACGCCCAGCCCCCCCACCAAGCCAGCGCACAGGTCACTCAGGATGTCGCCGTAGAGGTTCGGGCACAGCAGCACGTCATACAGCTCAGGCTTCTGCACCAACTGCATGCACATGTTGTCGACGATGCGATCTTCGAACTCGATATCGGGATATTCCGCGGCCACCCCGCGAGCCACGTCCAAGAACAGACCGTCGGAGAGCTTCATGATGTTGGCCTTGTGCACTGCGGTGACCTTGTGCCGCTTCTCGCGCCGGGCGTATTCGAACGCGAAGCGCGCAATGCGCTCCGAACCTCGCCGAGTGATGATCTTGATGGATTCGGCCGCATCACAGCCCACCATGTGTTCCACGCCGGCGTAGAGGTCCTCGGTGTTCTCCCGCACTACCACCAGGTCCACGTCCTCGTAGCGGCTGCGCACCCCGGGGATGCTCACTGCCGGACGGAGGTTGGCATAGAGGTCGAGCTCCTTGCGCAGAGCCACGTTGACGCTGCGAAAGCCGGAGCCCACCGGCGTGGTGACCGGCCCCTTGATGGCCACCTTGGTCTCGCGGATGGAATCCACCACTTGCTGAGGAAGCGGGGTGCCGTACTTCTCCATGACGTCGGCCCCCGCCTCGACGTCCACCCATTCGACGGCGACGCCGGTGGCTGCCACTGCGACCTTCGTAGCCGCCATGATCTCCGGGCCGATGCCGTCCCCCGGTATGCAGGTCACCTTGTGAGCAGTCATTCCTCGCCTCCACTCCGCACAGTCTTCTGCGTCCCCAGATAGGCGTCCGCCGGCGCCTCCACGATACCCATGGCCTCTCCCACATGCTCCAGCCCGGGCGACCAGGAAGACCCCAGAGGATAGATCTCCGAGAAGACGGACACTTCCTCCAGGCGTCCAGCGTGCACGGAGAGAAGACTCACGATCTGCCCCCTCAGGGCCCCTTCCCGGTAACGGGCGTCCACCACCACGTCGAACACGACGCGCCGCACGGCGTCGAGGCGACAGGAGCGTCCAAAACCGATGAGCTCGCCGTCCAAGCGGCACACGACCCAATCCTCGGAGGCTGCCAAAGCCCACTCCAGTTTCGCCTCGGCGGAAGGGTCCGCCCACCCGCAGCGCGCGAAGAACTGGGCCAATACAGCTACATCCACAGGCCTGTTGAACTCGATCTCCACCATGGGCGGGGATGCTATCAGATGGAAGCTCGCGCCGCTATCGCGCCAGATCGGCCCGGTCGAGCGGAGCGATACCCTCGTCCGGGTTGTAGAGGAGAGGCCGCAGTTCCTCCCACACCGCCGTCATGCGCGCCTCGTCGGCTGAACTGAGGGGCAGGTCGCTCTCCGGCGTCACCCCGGGCAACACCGGCACCACGCGGTACGTGGTGCGACCTGTGATGGTCGAGCGCTGCACGTACACGGGCATGTAGCTGACTCCGGTCACATAGGTACGCAGCCCCCTCCGCTCCATGTGGACGTAGGCCACCAGGCCGCTGTCGGAATAGCGCCAACGTTGAGCCGACACGAAGTTGCCCAGCGAGTACACCACGTACTTGTCGGTGACCTTCCTCTCACTGTACTGCAGCACATGCTCGATAGGCTGCACCACGTGGGGGTGCGACCCGATGATCACGTCCACACCGCGTGCCAGCAATTCCTGCGATATCTCCCTCTGCGCAGTGCTGGGCTCGCGCTCGTACTCGTTGCCGAAGTGGAGCAGGGCTATGACCACTTCCGCCCCCCAGAGGCGGCATCGGGCCGCTTCCTGCACCACCGCCTCTACGTCCAACCTGTTCACTGCGTACTGCTTGTCCTTCGGGGCGACCAGTCCGTTCAGAGTGGCCGTGTAATTGACGAAGCCCACGTTGATGCCTTCGATGTTCGCCACGAACGGCTGCGCCTGTTCCGCGCTCGAGCGGTATGTCCCCACGTGGTCGAGCGCGGCACGGTCGAGGTTGTCGAGCGTCGTGACGATCCCCTCGTAGCCCATGTCGAGCGAGTGGTTGTTCGCGGTGGCGATCAGGTCGAAACCTACGGCACGAAGCGAGTAGCCCAACTGCTCGGGGCTGTTGAAGCGGGGGTAGCCGCTGTAGCCTTTGTCGGCTCCGGCCAAGCGGGTCTCCAGGTTAGCGACTGCGTAGTCGGCGCCCTTCAGATATGGCGCCACCGGGGCGAAGACGGGCCGGAAGTCGTAGGTGCCGTCCTTGGCGTTGCGGGCCGAGTTGACTATGGGCATGTGAGTGAGCACGTCGCCCACGGCGGCCACGGTGATGCGCAGAGGCTCAGTTGTGGTCGTGGTGGAGGGCTGCGGTTCTTCGGGCTCGACAGCCGTCGTGGTGGTGGTGGAGTCAAGGGCCGAGCCGCTGGTGGGAACCACCACTGTGGGCGGTACGGTGACGGTCGCAGCCGCACGATCCACCAGGCTTGTGGGGGTCTCGGTCGACCAGAGCATCAGCGGGGCGCACAGGGCCAGTACGGCCAAAAGCGCCACGACGGCCTTCAACGTGTTACGCACGGGCCACACCTCGTTCCTTCAGGCGATGATCTCAGAGCCTCGGACCACCGCTCGCCGTCAATTGTAGCCTGCCCGCCCAGTACAGGCCACGCAGGGGTCGTACACACGGGGCATCCGGAGCGCGGGAGCATCCCACGTCAGGGCGCAGGGTCGGGAGGGGTGCCCGTGAGGGCCGGGGTGGAGTAGAATGTCACGCGTATGCCACGGCGTCTCTGCAAATCGGGCAGAGCGCATATTCATCTTTGTTGAGAGGACGTGTTGGATCGATGCTTGAGTCTCTGCTGTATCCCAGTTCGATCGCGGTGATGGGAGCCTCGATGACGGCGGGGAAGGTGGGCAACGCCGTCACCGTGAACTTGATCAAGGGGGGATTCGAGGGGGAGATCGTGCCGATCAACCCTTCCGGCGGTGAGCTCATGGGGCAGAAGTTCTACACCAGCCTGGAGGAGTACGGCAAAGACATCGAGATGAGTGTCATCGCCGTCCCCACCAAGGCGGTCAAGGACGCCGTGCTCAGTTCGCTGCGAGCGGGAGCCAAGGCGGTCGTGGTCATCACGGCCGGCTTCAAGGAGGTCGACGAAGAGGGCGCGGCTCTGGAGAGAGAGATCGCGGAGATGTGTCGCTCGCGCGGCGCCCGTCTGATGGGTCCCAACTGCTTGGGTCTCATGAACACGCACCACAAGATGGACGCCACGTTCGCCAACTACATGCCCAAACCCGGTGGCATCTCGGTCCTGTCGCAGTCCGGTGCCCTCTGCACCGCCATCTTGGATTGGGCGCAGGCCCGCAAGATGGGCTTGGCCAGCCTCATCAGCATCGGCAACAAGGCCGACATCGACGAGACCGACCTGTTGGCGGCCTTCGCAGACGACCCGCAGACCAAGGTCATCGTGGGCTATCTGGAGAGCATCCTCTCGGGAGACGAGTTCGTACGGGTGGCTGAATCGGTGGCTCAGGTCAAGCCTGTGGTCATCCTCAAGGCGGGCACTACCTCGGCCGGCTCCAAGGCCGCCTCGTCACACACCGGAGCCCTGGCCGGAGCCGACATCGCCTACGGCGCCGCCTTCAAGCGCGCCGGCGTCATCCGCGCCGAGACCTTCGAAGCCCTGTTCGACTACGCCACCGCGCTGGCCATGCAGCCCCTTCCCAAGGGTGACCGCGTGGCCATCATCACCAATGCCGGCGGCCCCGGCATCATGGCCGCCGACGCCGTGGAGCACGCAGGCCTGAGGGTGGCCTCTCTCCATCCTGAGACGGCGGACGCCCTGCGCGAGAAGCTGCCGGCGGCAGCCAGCGTGGGCAACCCCATCGACGTGCTTGGGGACGCGGGGCCCGAACGGTACGCTCAGGCGGTGGATGCTGCGCAAAGCGACCCCACGGTCGACGCCATCATCATCATCCTCACCCCACAGGCCATGACACAGCCCCTCGAGACTGCACGGGCCATCGCAGCCCGAGCCAACGGCGAGAAGCCGGTGTTGGCGGCCTTCATGGGCGGCGCCGACGTCACACCGGGCCGCGACGAACTGGTGGCGGCCAACCTGCCCGATTACCCCTCCCCCGAGCGAGCCGCGGCCGCACTCAAGGCCATGGTCGACTATGCAGCCTGGCGACGCCGCCCACCGCGCGTGGTGGCCCGCTTCCCCGTGAACAAACGCCGGGTGGAGCGCATCATCACCCGGCAGCTCCGCACGGGCCGTCAGTACATGGGCGAGGCCAGGGCCAAAGAGATCCTGCGCGCCTACGATTTCACCGTGCCCGAGGGTCGGCTGGTCACGTCCGTGGAAGAGGCCATGGATATAGCGCCCCGCATCGGCTATCCGTTGGCCATGAAGATCGTCTCCCCTCAGATCATCCACAAGTCGGACGTGGGTGGCGTCAAGCTCAACCTCAACAGCCCACAGGACGTGGCCGACGCCTTCGAGCTGATGATGTTGCGCATCACGCGCAGCATGCCCGATGCCGTCCTGGAGGGCGTGTATTTGGAACACATGGTGCCCAAGGGCCGAGAGGTCATCCTGGGCATGACACGCGACCCGCAGTTCGGCCCCATGCTCATGTTCGGCCTGGGCGGCATCTTCGTGGAAGTGATGAAAGACGTCACCTTCCACTTGGCCCCCATCACTCAGGACGAGGCCATGCAGATGCTCATGGGCACACGGTCCTACACCTTGCTCACGGGTGTCCGTGGGCAGGAGGGCGTCAACCTCTCCGCCATCGGCGAGGCACTGCAGCGCATCAGCCAGCTGGTTACCGACTTCCCGCAGATAGACGAACTCGACATCAACCCCTTCATCGTGGGTGCACCGGGGCAGGATTCCGTCGCTGCCGATGCACGAATCCAGTTGAGGGCAGGGGGTGCACGATGACCGACAAATCAGCCGCCCGTTACGACGCCGATTGGCAGCAGAAGTACGCCAGCATGGTCATGACCGCGGAGGAGGCGGTCGCCCACGTACGTCCTGGACAGCGTATCTTCATCTCCACAGCCGGCTCGCAGCCTCTACGCCTGGTCAAGGCCTTAGTGGCCCGCCACTCCGAGTTGGCCGACACCCAGATCATCCATTCCATCACCTTGGGTGAGGCTCCGTACGCGTACAAGGAACTCTCCGACCACTTCTCGGTGAACTCGTTCTTCGTAGGCGCCAACGTGCGCAAGACCATCCAGGCGGGATACGGCGACTACACGCCCATCAACCTGTCCGACGTGCCCCATCTCTTCTCCAGTGGCCGCATGCCCATCGACGTGGCGCTCATCCAGGTGACGCCTCCCGATGCGAACGGCCGTTGCAGCCTGGGCATCTCGGTGGACATCGTCAAGAGCGCGGCCGCCAACGCCGGCCTTGTCATCGCGCAGGTAAACCCGCAGATGCCCTGGACCATGGGCGACAGCTTCATGAGCGTCTACGACCTCGACATCCTGGTGCCGGTGGACGAACCCCTCACCGAGACCACGCAGATGGGCTACATCATCGACGACGTGCTCACCGGCGATCTGGTGGAGAGTTCGCACGACATCAGCCGGGCCATCGGGGAGCACATCGCCTCTCTGGTAGAAGACGGTGCCACCCTGGAGGTGGGTATCGGCCGGGTGCCCCACGGCGTGGTGGAATTCCTCAAAGAGAAGAAGGACCTGGGCGTGCACACCGAGGTCGTCACCGACGCCATAGTCGATCTGGTCGAGGCAGGTGTCATCACCGGCAATCAGAAGTCGCTGGACCGAGGAAAGATCGTCACGTCGTTCGCCATGGGCACCAAGCGTCTCTATGACTACGTGGACAACAACCCGCTCTTCTCGTTCAACCCCACCGAGTACGTGAACGACCCGTTCATCATCGGGCAGCAGAACAAGATGGTGGCCATCAACACGGCCTTGGAGGTCGACCTCACCGGCCAGGTGTGCGCCGACTCCCTGGGCACGCAGTTCTACTCCGGCATCGGCGGCCAAGCGGACTTCAACGAGGGCGCGGCACGTTCAGATGACGGACGGGCCATCATCGCCCTCCCCTCCACTGCCGAGAGGGGCAAGGTGTCGCGCATCGTCGCCACCATCAAGCCCGGCGGTGGCGTGGTCACCAGCCGTGGGCGGGTGCACTACGTGGTGACCGAGTACGGCATCGCCTACCTGCACGGCAAGACGGTACAGGAGCGGGCCATGGCCCTCATCTCCATCGCGCATCCCGACTTCCGCGAGGAACTGCTGTCCAAGGCCATCGAGTACAAGTACGTCCGTCCGGAGATGGAGGACGTCGAAGGCCGCATCTTCATCGGGCCCAAGGAGCTCAAGACCACCATGCTCTTGGACGACGGGACGCTCATCAGCTTCCGTCCCATCCACCCCACCGACGAACCGGCCACGCGCGACCTGTTCTACTCACTCTCGCAGGAGACGGTCTACTACCGTTACATGTCGCATATGAAGCGCATCCCGCGCAAACAGATGCAGAATTTCGTGTATGTGGACCACCGCAACGAGGTGGCCATAGTGGGGACGGTGCCGGAGGCGTCAGGCGATGAGATCATCGCCATCGGCCGCTACTACCTCGACCAGAAGAGCAACCGGGCCGAGGTAGCCTTCGTGGTGCGCGATGACTGGCAGAACAAGGGCATCGGGTCGTTCATCCTGAAGCATCTCACCAACATCGCCAAGCGGAACGGCATCGCCGGCTTCACCGCCGAGGTCATGCGCGACAACAAACCCATGCAGTCAGTCGTCAACCGCAGCGGGTTGAAGGTGCGGAGCAAGCTCACTGACGGGGTGTATCACTTCGAGATGGACTTCTGAGTCATTCCAAGGTGGTGAAGGTGCCTCGTTCCGGCTGCGCTGGTGCGACTCCTCCCTCGAGGCGCCTTCACCCCCTTCGAGCTGCTCAGAGATGAGGCTCGCTCCAGCTGCGTCTGGCGGTACTTCCGAGGGATGCGGGTCGACCGGGAGAGGCCATCATTCTTGGGTCGGGCCGGTCGGCCTTCTCTCAGCCGAAGACGTCCGGGCGGCGGTGCTTCAGCACCGGCATCCGACCACGGACATCTTGCAGGTGATCCAGATCGATCTCCGCTGTCACCACACCTACGCCTTCACTGCACTGCGCGACGACCACCCCCCACGGGTCCACCACCAGGCTGTGGCCGAAGCAGGGAGCCTTCCCCGGCGCTGAGGGGCCCCACTGGCCGCAGGCAACCACGTAGCAGCCGTTCTCGATGGCTCGAGCGCGGAGTAGCGGCTCCCAGTGACTGATGCCCGTGGGTACTGTGAAGGCCGCCGGCACCACCAGCACCTGGGCGCCGTTGAGAGCGAGAGCACGGTACAACTCGGGGAAGCGCAGGTCGTAGCAGATGGAGAGGCCCAGGATCACGCCTTCAACCTCGACGGTGACCACGCGGTCGCCGGGAGAGACCACGCTCGACTCGCGATAGCTGACACCTCCGGGCAGATCGACATCGAAGAGATGGATCTTGCTGTAGCGGGCCGTCTCTTTGCCCTCGCGGTCGAAGACCACGCTGGTGTTGAGGCGCTCGGTGCCGGTCTCGTCCTGGCGACACTCGATCAGACTGCCCAGATGGAGGTTGATGCCATGCCGTCGGGCCTGCCCGGCCGCCCACTTGCTTGCGGGGCCGGGGATCGGCTCGGCTTCCGCCCGGTTGGCCTCATCGGTCCAGCGGTAGTTGAACATCTCGGGAAGCAGCACCAGATCGCAACCGCGAGCCGCAAGAGCGGCCACCGCCCTCTCCGCCGCAGCCAGGTTGACGGTCTTGTCGTTCTGGGAGTTGAGTTGGGCAAGACCGATCTTCACCTTCCGCCTCCTCCAGCTGACTACTTGAGCCTCTGGGGCAGACCGGCGACCAAGAACCATACCGTGTCGGCCGCTTCAGCCACCCGCTGGTTGGCCCGCCCCAGCACGTCGCGATACAACCGCGCAAGGGGGTTCTCCGGCACGATGCCCAGGCCCACTTCGTTGCTCACCACGATCCATATGCATGAACTCGCCGCGTGGGCCGACAGCAGAGCGTCGATCTCGACTTCCACTTTAGCCTGAGCTTCCATTTCCGACAGAGCGGCAGGATCGTCGCCCGCCAGAAGAGCGTTGCTGGCAAGCAGAGTCAGGCAGTCTACCAGCACCACTCTCGCCCCTGCGGCAGCTTGCACAAGCGGCGCGCCCACCAGCGAAGGGGCCTCAAGCGTGCGCCAGCCCTGCGGGCGGGCGGCTTGATGCTTGGCGATCCGCTCGCCCATCTCGTCGTCGAGGGCTTGAGCCGTGGCCACGAACAGCACGTCCTCACCACCTCGTTCGGCGGCCAGGCGTTCGGCATAGGTGCTCTTGCCTCCACGGGCTCCCCCCAGCACGAATATGAACTCTCTGCTGCTCAATGGTCTCCTCCATCCACGCGTCGAAGCGAGTCGTTCAGGGCCTGCAACGAGGAGGTGAGGTCCTCGAGCGAGAACACCTCCAGCGTGACGACGCCCTGGAAGCCCTCCAAGAGCGACTCCACCACAGGATCGAGCCGTCCGGCGGGCACGGCCTGCAGGCTGGCATGGTCGCGCTCCGCGATGCCGTGCAGATGGATGATGCGAGTCCGATGCAACCAGCGCTCCATGTGAGCCAGGGGATCGGCATCGCGCAACCAGAAATGCCCCACGTCGATGACACGACTCACCGGCAGCGCATCCAGCACAGGCGCGAAGAACTCGGGATCCCAGGCCTCCAGGTTCTCAATCGACAGCAAGGCCGGATCGTCGACCGAGGGATAGAGCGAAGTCAACGCCCGCGCGCTCCGCTCCTGCCAGTCCGCCAGAGCTTCTGCACTGGGGTCCTGAGGAAGCATGCGCGCGTCAAGATGAAGCGTGTATGCCCAGGGGCGGAGTCCCTGCGTCGCTTCGATGACCCGCTGGGCTTTGATCAGAGACACGTGGTCGAGGCCCCCATCCTCACCCAGACGGAGATCCAGGGGCAGATGCACAGTGTACGAAAGATCGTGCTCCGCGGCCAATTCCAGCAGTCGAGCGATCTCCGCGGGGCCGGGAAGGTTGCTGCCGTACTCGTCGGTCTCGAACAGAACGAGCTCGACGTCGTCCACGATGGGCCCCAAGTACTCGACGTTGGGGAGGATATGATCGGGAAGCACGTACGAGGTCGCCCCCACTTTGAACGGCGTCCGCCCGTGGTCGCTGGGCCTCTCCGCCCGCCGCGCCGACGAATCGGGGCTCACAGAAAACATATCACCACCAAGGCTGTGGTCTCCCCTAGTTCGATGATGCCGCCATAGACGTCGCCGGTCAGACCGCCCAGTCGGCTTCTGGCCACGAACGCCAGGGCCAAGAACGCGATTACCACCGCCGCCCACACCACAGCGCCCAGCCACAAGAGAGGCGCAGCGGCGGCCAGGGCCAACAGGGTGGCGATGGCCACGGCACGCGCGTCAAGGCCCGCGCGGAACACGTCGCCCATGCCCCCGGGACGAGCCGAGCTGAAGGTCCGTGCGGCCATCACCGCAGCCCAGCGCGCCACCGCCGGCACCGCCACAACCAACAGCAGCCGGTGGTCGCTCTGCAAGACGTGGGTGAGCGCCGCGAACTTCACCAGTAGCAGCAGCACGAGCCCCAGAGCACCGAAGCCCCCCAATCGGGGATCCTTCATGATCTCCAGCCGGCGGGCCCGGTCGACGGGTACGAAAAGCGCGTCGCAACAGTCGGCCCAGCCGTCGAGATGCAACCCTCCGGTAAGAGCGGCCCACGCCGCCAACACGATGGCCGCGGCCACCAAGGGTGCCTGCGTGCCAAGATCGGACCAGTAGAGCAGTGCGGTCAGCCCCGCCAGTACTCCACCGATGGCCGCGCCCACCAGCGGATAGAACGCCATCGCCCGTCCAAGGGGACGCTGCGACGGCACCGCGTCGCGCAGAGGAAGGATGGTGAGGAGTGCGACCGCGCGCCGAAGGTCGGCGAGCACGACCTACGACTCCTTGTCGCTGACGCCCGCCTCGGCGAAGGTGGCCATCTCGTCGAGGATGCGGACCGAAGCTTCGATGATATGGAACGCCAATGCAGCGCCGGTACCCTCACCCACACGCAGATCGAAGTCGAAGAGGGCTTGAAGGCCCAGATGTTCGAGCGCGACCTGATGGCCCCGTTCCACCGACCGGTGGGAGGCGATGAGATAAGGCTTCAGCTCGGGAACGAGCCCCACAGCGACCAGCGCGGCGGCGCCTGAGATGAAGCCGTCGATGACCACGGGTACCCCGCGGACGGCCGCGCCGATGACCACGCCGGCCAAGCCGGCGATCTCCAATCCACCCACCTTGCAGAGGACGTCGAACGCGTCGGCCGGGTCGGGCCTACTGCGTTCGAGAGCCGCATCGATGACAGCGACCTTGCGCCTCAGACCGGCATCGTCCAGCCCCGTCCCCCGCCCTGTGACGTCGGCGACGGGCGCGCCCGTGAGGACGGCGGTGAGGGCCGCCGAAGCGGTGGTGTTGCCGATGCCCATGTCACCGGTAGCAATGAGGTCCAGGCCCAGCTCGTGCTCGTGAGCAGCCACGTCGATACCCACCTGGATGGCAGCCGCAGCTTGCTCGGGCGTCATAGCCGGTCCCTGGGCGAAATCGGCCGTGCCCCAGGCGACTTTGCGCTGCACCAGTCCCTGCAGGGCCGTCGTATCTGCCGCGACGCCCACATCCACGATGGTCACGCGGGCGCCGGCCTGCCGGGCCAGGACATTGATGGCCGCACCGCCGGCCAAGAAGTTGGCCACCATCTGAGGAGTGACATCGGCCGGATACGCACTGACCCCCTGGCGCACCACCCCGTGGTCGGCAGCCATCACCACGATAGCCTTGCGCGGGACTTTCGGCCTGCCGGTGCGCAAGAGACCGGCCAGCTGGATCGAGAGCGCTTCCAGCCTTCCCATGCTGCCCAGAGGTTTGGTCAGCTGAGCTTGGCGGACACGCGCAGCCTGCATGCTCTCTTCATCGGGAGCGAGAACCGCGGCACGCAGGCCGCGGAGATCTATGCCGGGAAGAGCGACTATTCGTTCTCCAGATACTCGAGCGCCATGTGTCGGACCAGTTCCGCGTTCTGGCTGCAACGGTCGGCGATGGATTCCAGGCGCTCGATGATGGCCTTGAGCTGATGGAAGGTCTTGTAGTCGGTGTCCAGTTCGAACATGCAGTGATAGAGGTCGGCGAAGATATCGTCGGCCTTACTCTCCATCTTGTCCACCAGGCTGGCGCGTTGGAAAGCCTCGCGCAGGTCGCTGCCCATAGCCACCACTGCGTCACGCAGCCCTTGGACGGCATCCATGTCGGCTTGAGCCAACGCCACCAGCAACTCGTTCATGCGCGGGGGAAGCGTGAAACGGCGCATAACGATGCGGTCGGCGGCACCGGCCGATAAGTTGGCGATACTGTCCATGGAACCCACCAGCCGAGCCAGGTCGGCCCTGTGCATGGGAAAGACGCCACCGGTGGAGAGACGGTCGAGGATGGCCTCTTTGGTGGTGTCTGCCGCGCTCTCCAAGGCATCGAGCTCTTGGGCCGACGCCTGCAACTCCTCGTACTGATCGGTGGCGAATCGCTCGACCACATCCTGGAGCTTGCCGACTATCACCACCACCTGATCGCTGAACTCACCGATGCGCTCGAGCACCTGCTCTTCGCGCTCTTTGCCCATGGCGTCGATGACCCCCTCCAGGGTGGTCTCGCCCCCGAGGGTGCGCCGGATCTTCTTCAGTCTTGACGTCGCCATGAAGGCCCCTTCTAACCGATCACATCACAAGGTTCAAGAGGTAATAGAAAATGGCGGCCACGATCGCGCAGAACGGCAAGGTGACCACCCAGGCCAGCATGATAGCACGGAAGACCTTCCAACTGACCCCACCCAACTTGCTCGCCAGCCCCGTCCCGGTCACAGCCGAGGTCACCACGTGGGTGGTGGACACGGGAAGGCCGAACAACGACGCAAGCAGGATGACCATGGCGCCACCGCTCTCGGCGCTGAATCCGTTGATGGGATGGAGCTTGGTGATCTTCTCGCCCAAAGTGCGGATGAGCCGGAACGACTTGACCGAGAGGAAGGTGCCCACAGCCATGGCCGCGGCGCAGGAGAGTATCACCCAGATGGGGAAGCCATGTTCCCCCACGTAATCACTGACTCCCAGACCCTTCTGAGCCGCCAAGAAGATGATGATGATGCCCATGACCTTGGTGGCATCGTTGGAGCCATGGCTGAAGCTGACCCAGCTGGACGACAGGATCTGCATGTGCCGGTAGAAGCGGTCGGCCCGGGCGATGCTCATGCGGGTCTTAGCGAAGAAGAAGCGGCTGATGCGCATGAGCACATATCCTGTGCCGATGCCCAACACCGGAGAGAGGAGCAGCGCGGCGAACACCAGGACCACCTTGCTCCAGTGGATGCCGCCGAACCCGAGGGCCGCCACGCCGGAGCCGAGCAGACCACCCACCAACGCATGCGATGAACTGACCGGTAGAGCCCACAGCCAGGTGGCTATCTCCCACACACAGGCTCCCAGAAGGGCGGCGATGACCAAATGGGCCGTGGCGTCGCTGGCGTCGATGATTCCACCGATGGTCTTCGCCACCGCCACACCCATGACCAAAGGCCCGACGAAGTTGAAGAAAGCGGAGAGACCGATGGCCACCTTCGGCTTGAGAGCCTTGGTGTAGATGACCGTGGAGACGGCGTTGCAGCCGTCGTGGAAGCCGTTCAGGAGGTCGAAGATGAGAGCGACTGCCACTACCGCTACCAGCAGGCTGGTGTCGCCGCTCAACCCTTCGAACCCTCCCTTCACACAACGAGCCGACGAGCGTACGCGTCGCCGGCTTCGTCATGACCTATTGAAGTCAACGCCGGTAATGATAGATGAATCACGGCCGAGCCACAACCTTGACGAGTGCAGACTCAGCAGGAGCGATGAAGCAGAAAGAGTGCTAAGAGCGGGGAAAGATGACAGCCCGTACGGGCAACAGCCGGCGGCCCCCCCCCCCCCCCCCCCCCCCCGCCTCGACTCACTTCTCCTTGGGTACCAGCGCCCTCAGGTCGGTCTCGGCCTTCAGAAGAGCCTGAACAGGTGCGAGCACGACCCCGGCCGCCTGCATGATGCTGGCGTCGTCGGGCACCGAGCTCACAGCCTGATCCAGATCGGCCCACGCCTTCTCCGCCGCAGCCACGTCGGCGTCCTTGACGTCTTTCGCAGCCGCCAAGACCTCTTGCCAGAGAGGCGCCACCTCATCGCGGGCGGCTTTGATGTCGGCCACCGTGGACTCGGGCCCCATAGTCTGGAACTTGGCCACCGCGCCCTCGACCTTGTCGAGCGCCGCGCTCAATGCCGCTTTCGCCTCGTCGTCAGAACCGCATGCGGCCCCGAAGAGACTCCCTGCCAGTACCACGACTGCGCAGAAGACCACCATCCAACGAGCCTTCATCCACCCTCCTTTTCATCAGAACACATGATCGCCGATGTGCGGCGACCTCTCGACTCTAGGACATGAGCGAGACCTTCGCAACATCTTCGTCCCCAGGATGATACCGTCTGCCAGATGAGAACGCTTCTGTTGCTTCTCGACCTGGCGCGAAGTCGCTCAGCTCTGCTTTCTCTGGGCGAGCCCGCGTTGGGGGCTCTGTTGG
This sequence comes from Thermoleophilia bacterium, assembly GCA_040772905.1. GTDB lineage: Bacteria > Actinomycetota > Thermoleophilia > RBG-16-64-13 > RBG-16-64-13 > JAXGXJ01. Next base: position 227,359 of record JAXGXJ010000006.1, read on the forward strand.
CGGCGGGTGGTCTCCCCTCCACCCGCGTGATCCTGCTCGGCCTGCTGGCCGCTATTGCCGGCTACTTCTGCGTCTATGCCCTCAACGACCTTCTCGACCTGCGGGCCGACCGGCAGGAGATCGAGTTGGCCTCCGCCCACCCGCAGGAGTGGCGACCCGAGGTGTCTCACATCGATATCACCACCCTGCGCCACCCTGTGGCCGCAGGTGCTCTTCCCCTGTGGGCTGCGGTGCTGTGGGTGGTCGCGTTGGGCATCGTGGGATTGGTGGCAGCCTATCTGCTCCGACCGCTCTGCGCCTGGCTGTTCCTGGGCTGTGCTGTACTGCAGATCATCTACTGCAGCCTGCGGCGGCGGACGTGGCTCAAAGTCATCCCGGCCGGCGTGATGGTGGGTGTAGGGGGCCTGGCCGGTTGGTTCGCGGCAGGAGAACTGAGCTGGGGGACACTCGCCTTCTTCGTGCTGCTCGTGTTGTGGGAGATCGCCGGACGGAACCTCTCCAACGACCTGGCCGACGTGGAACACGACCGCCTGGTCGGGATCACCACCTTGGCCTCAGTGCGAGGCCCCGAGGCCGCGACGCGGGCCATAGTGACCGGAGCGGTGCTCATGCCCGTGGTGGCTCTGCTCCAGCCCGCCTCGTGGCCGGGTCGACTGCTGCTGGCCGCCGCCGCTCTGCTGACCATGACCTGGCCCGCCCTCGTGATGCGGCGCCGGCCCGGCGCCGGGCCGGCCCAGCGTTACTTCAACCGTGCCAGTCTGTATCCCGCGGTGGCAGCCGGGTGCCTCATCGTCTTGCCGCTGATCCATACGGCGAGTGCATGGCTGGGTTGAGATGAACAGTGGGGCCCCCCCGCCGGCGGGGCCCACTGTGTACCCACGTGCTACGGGACGAAGACGTCCCAGGTGTCTCGATCAGCTCGCGGCCAAGCTCTTCAGTTCAGCTATGCGATCGCCCCTCTTACGGGCGATCATCGAGAAGGCTCTCGCCACATCGGCCGTCAGACCCTTGCCCTGCTCCCCCGCATCGGTGTAGAAGCGCACCATGGTCTCTTCCACAGCCAGAGCCTTGGCCAGTGCGTCACCCTCCGCGATGCCTTCGGGCAGATCGACATCGATAACGTATTCTTCGGGCTCGAGGTTGAAGGCATAGCAGCCCTCGATGCCGTCGGTGATCACTCCGAAGTACGTCCTTTGTACATTGGAGACGTTCTTGTTGTTGACCGTGGCGTAGCCTTCGAAAGTCTCGGCGTGCGCGGGAAAACGACCGGCCAGTTCCTTATAGAAGGCGGCCGAGGCTTCCTCCAACTCACGACCGAAGGAGATGCCTTCGGAACAGGTGTTCAGTGTCATGTACTACTCTACTCCCTCTTAGAACCAGCGCTGGATGACGACTTTGGTGTCGGTGAAGAACCGGATCGCATCCTTGCCCTGCGTGTGCAACACGCCATAGAACGAATCCTTCAGGCCACCGAAGGGGAAGAAGGCCATGGCGGCCGTGATACCGATGTTGATACCCACGTTGCCGCTCACCACGTTGTACTGGAAGTAGCGGGCGTGCGCTCCGTTCTGGGTGAAGATGGAGTGGCCGTTACCGAAGGGGCTCTCGTTGGTGATCCTGATGGCCTCATCCAGGTCCTTGGCCCGCATGATGCTCATGACAGGGCCGAAGATCTCCTCGGAGCCCACGCGGGACTTGGGATCGACATTGGAGAAGATGGTGGGTCCGACGAAGCAGTCGGTGGGCAGGTCGCCCTGCACGGTGAAGTCGCGGCCGTCGAGCACGAGCTCGGCACCTTCTTTGAGGCCGATGTCGATGTAGTTGAGGACGTTCTGTTTCTTGGCCGGATCGCGCAGCGGGCCCATCTGGATGGACTCGTCGAGCCCGTAGCCCACCTTGATCTTCTTGGCCATCTCCACGACCTTGGAGACGAACTCGTTGTAGAAGTCGTCGTCCTCGCCCACGATGACCGCGTTGGCAGCAGCCAAGCAGCGCTGGCCGGCGTTGCCGAAGAAGGAGGTCATCATGCCGGCGATGGTCTGATCCACCGCGCAGTCGGGCATGATGGTCATGAAGTTCTTGGCGCCGGCCTGAGCGATGACGCGCTTGCCGGTCTCACCGCAGCGCGGGTAGATGACGTCCCGGGCCACCGGCGTGGAACCCACGAAGGTGATGCCCTGGATGTCGGGATGCTCCAACATGCCGTTCACCACGGTGCGACCGCCGTGGACCATGTTCCACACACCAGGCGGGAAACCGGCTTCCTCGGCCAATTCGGTGAGGAACTGCTGGCTGTTGGGCACCTCGCTGGAAGGCTTGACCACCACGGTGTTACCGGTGGCGACCGCGTAGGGGATGGACCACAGAGGGATCATCCAGGGGAAGTTGAAGGGGCCAATGACTCCGAACACGCCCAAGGGCGTGGGGATGCAGTACTCGTCGATACCATGAGCGATGTCTTCGGAGACGTACCCCTGCATCAATGTGGGGATGCCGCACGCCACTTCGACGTTCTCGATACCGCGCCGGGACTCACCGCGCGACTCGTCGATGCACTTGCCGTGTTCCTGGGTCTGGATACGGCTGGCCTTCTCGAAGTTCTCCTCCAAGAGCTCTTTCAAACGGAAGAGCATGCGCGAACGAGCCAGCGGAGTGGTGCGGCGCCAATCGTGGTACGCAGCCTGAGCGGCGGCCACGGCTTCGTCGATCTCCTCGCGAGTGGAGATGGGCACCTTCGATATCGTCTTCATGTTCGCCGGATTGACGACATCGACGATCTCGCCCTTGGACTCCACCCACTCGCCGTTGATGTAGTTCTTGAGGACCTTTACTTCCTTGATAGGTTCTTCGAGCATTGCCATCTAGTTTCTCCAATCCCTCGGATGGATGCATCCTGTCCCAACGGACCTGATTATCTCAGAGGATACTCGGTAATCCAGCGAGCACCCGAGATTGTCATGGATGGGCGCTCGCATACGAGAAACGCATCAATCGCGCTTCTCATAGCCCATGACCGCCTTCACCTCGAGATAGTCCTCCAGTCCGAAACGACCCCATTCACGTCCGTTACCCGACCGCTTGTAGCCCCCGAAGGGCGCGGCCAGGTCGGTGTTTGCACCATTGATGTGCACCATGCCCGTCCGCATGCGGCGGGCCACGCGGCGCGCCCTCTCCAGGTCCGCCGACTGCAAATAGCCGGACAGGCCATATACGCTATCGTTGGCGATGCCGACGGCCTCATCCTCATCCCGGAAGGGGATCATACACAGCACCGGGCCGAAGATCTCCTCCTGAGCGATGACCATGGAGTTGTCCACGTCAGCGAAGACGGTCGGCTTGACATAGAACCCGCGGCCCAGGCCCGCCGGACGCGCCGTCCCCCCCGCCGCCAAGCGGGCACCCTGCGCCAGGCCGTTCCTGATGTAGCTGATGACCGACTCATACTGCTTCCTGCCCGCCACGGGGCCGAGGAAGGTGTCGGCACACGTGGGATCTCCCACCGCCAGACCGTCGGCGACCGCGGCCGCGATCTCCACCGCCTGTTCGTAGATGGGCCGAGCCACCAGCATGCGGGTGGGCGCGTTGCAGCTCTGACCTGAATTGCGCATGCAGGCCTTCACACCCTGGGTCACGACCTTCTCGACGTCCACATCTTCGAAGATGATGTTGGCCGACTTGCCTCCGAGTTCCTGCGACACCCGCTTGATGGAATCGGCCGCCGCGCGTGCAGTGGCGGCACCAACGGGCGTGGAGGCGGTGACGGACACCATGTCCACCGATGGATGCGCCGCCAGGTGACCGCCGAGCAGCGAGCCTGGGCCATTGACCAGGTTGAAGACCCCCGGCGGAACGCCGGCCTCCTCCATGCACTCGGCGAAGATGAGCGTCGAAAGGGGAGAGTGCTGGCTGGGCTTGAGCACCATGGTGCACCCCGCAGCCAACGCCGGCGCCACCTTGACCATCACCTGGTTCATGGGCCAGTTCCACGGGGTGATGAGCGCGCACACCCCGATGGGCTCGCGCACGATGCGCGTGCCGCCCCATTGATCTTCGAACGGATAGGCCTCGAGTTCCTTGATGGTCTGTTCGAGGTGCCACTCACCTATGCGGGCCTGCACCCTCTCGCTGAAGGTGATGGGTATCCCCGCTTCGGCCGTCATAGCGGCCGCGATCTCCTCGGCTCGTCGCCGGTATGCCGCCAGCAGCCTCGACAGCAGCTGGAGCCTCTCCTCGCGGGAGGCCAGACTGAACGCCGGGAAGGCGTCGTGGGCGGCGGAGACGGCTCTGTCGACATCGGTGGCCGAGGCGGTCGCCACCTGCGCGATCACCTGCTCCGTGGCGGGGTCGATCACGGGGAACGTGTTGAGGGCGCCGGCCGGTCCGACCCAACGCCCTCCTATGTAGAACTGCAGCCGATGCTCCGGCGCGCAGGAAGTCACAGGATCATTGCTCCTGTGCCTTCTGCATCTCACGGAATGCGGAGATGAAGCGCATGGCGTAATTGTCGCGTCCCAAGACCAGGTCGGTGGCGAGGACGGCCAGACGCACTTGAGCCACATCCACGGTGGGGCAGGTGAGCCCCGCCTCGATGGCCAGAGCCAGATAGGCCCCGGTGAGCGCGGGACGGTTTGGCAGGCCGTGCGAGATGTTGCTGCAGCCCTGCGTCTGGTTCACGCCCAGTTCATCCTTCACCCGACGGGTGGCCTCCAGCGTGGCCAAGCCCGCCTTCACGTTGGCCCCCAGGGACAAGGTGAGACAGTCGATGATCACGTCTTCGCGCGGGATGCCCAGAGCCTCGGCGCGCTCGACGATCTTGTAGGCGATCTCCACCCGGGCCGACGCCTCAGCCGGGATGCCCTTCTCGTCCAGAGTCAAGCCTATGACAGGCACGTTGTACTGTTTCACCAGGGGGAGCACCTCCTCCAATGAGGACTCCTCGCCGGTGACCGAGTTGACGATGGGACGGCCGGGGCAGACGGCCAGAGCGGCTTCCAGCGCTTTGATCTTGCGGCTGTCGATGCACAGCGGCACGTTGACGGTCTCGGCCACGGCCTGCACAGCCTGAGGCAGCATGGTGATCTCGTCGACGCCGGTGGCGCCCACGTTCACATCTAGGATGTCGGCGCCGGCGGCCACCTGGTTCAGCGCCTCCTCGCGCACGACGCTCAGGTCACCGGCCCGCAGCGCCTCGGCCAGTCGCTTCTTGCCCGTGGGATTGATGCGCTCACCGATGAAGACGGTGGGCCTATCCCCTCCGATGATCACCTCGCGTTCCGCGCTGAGTACTCGAGTATCCATCGTCAGCTTCTCCTTCGTTCTCGTCCGACTTTCGTCAACACCCGCCTGTGCGGGGATCGGCCCGCAGCTCACGAGCCGGCGCGTTCGTACCGTTCATGAGCCGCCCGCTGAGGCCAGCAGATGACCGAACCCGATCCTCTCTCCCGGGGCGATGGTCACGATCTCGCTGTTGCGCTCACCGGCGAACAGTCGGCGCAGCAACTGCGTGGAGCCCTCGACCACCTTGTGTTCCAACTCCAGCTCAGCGGCATACGCGCGGCTCACATCCAGACAGTCACCCACATCGTAGGCCTTCGTGTCGATGAGGCTCACGCGCTCATAGCCTGCGAACATGGCGCGCCGCAGAGTCGCCGCCCGTTCAGGTCCGAACCGTTCCGCCAAGTCGACGAACGCCTGCGAGAGCGAGCTGTCGTGGCGGAACCATCCCCGCGTGACGTAGTAACTGCGCGTGTCGCGCGGTATCGCCTCACGTGTGCAACCATGGTTGAGGAACAGGGAGATGCAGTCGTCCACCCGAGGGAACACGAGCTCGACGCGTTCCGAGCCCAGTCCCTGCAACCCTTTGCCACAGAATCCCAGCGCCAGCACAGCCTGGGTGACCGGTTTCACCGTCACCGCAGTCCGCCGCCCGTCGGCGGCTCCAGACCCCGGCCTGACGGAGGGCAGATCCACCTGGGAGCCGGTGCGATGACCCTCGTCCAGCAGGTCGACCAGATGTTGCAGGGCGGCGTTCAAGCGCTCCGGACGGTCGTGCAACCCGCTCTCCACCCACACCACCGGAGGCCGGGCCGCCGCGGGGATGGCAGCGAGAGCCGTCCCCACCTCGTCCTCGATCATCTCGCAGGCGAGGATCACTCTGTCCACGACGCCCTCTTCCTCACTCCGGGACCGGTCGGGGGGGGGCGGGCACTCACGCGCCCGCCCCGCCCCGACCGAATCCGCAGATCAATAGACTCCGTACTCTTTCGCCGTGTTCACCATGGCGGCGAGGTTCTCGTCCTTACCGCCGTCGGCCACAGCACCCACGTCCAGGATGAAGCCCCCATCCTTGCCGGCGACGTCGATCAGGTTCTTCGTGAACTCCACAACCGAGTCGGTGTCACCCGCATGCATGAGCGACAGCGGCACGTTGCCCTGGATACACGCCACCTGGCCGATAGTCTCCTTGGCCCGGGCCATGTCCGTCTGGTCGAAGAGCCAGATGGTTGAACCCTTGGGCAGGTCCATGATGGTCTCGAGCCTAGTCCCGTACCTTCCTTCCGCGAACGGGAAGGGGATCATGCCCTGCTCGATGAGACCCAGGAAGGTCGCCCGCAGGGTGGGCCAGTAGAAGGTCTTGAACTGCTCGTCGCTCATGAAGCCGTCGGCGCCTTTGTGGAGCGGCATGAACACGATGGGGCTCACCAGTTCGCCCTGCCTACGCAGCGCCCAATCGATGGCCACAGGAACGAGCCGTTCGCACGCGGCCAACACCTTCTCCGGGCGGCGGAACAGATCGACGATGATGCCCTTGGTGCCACGCAGCGTGTCGCCCAGGATGTCGAACGGCGCTTTGGTGCCGCAGGAGGCGAAGGGCGGAAAGCCCGCCGCTTTGACCTCACCCATCACCGGGAAGACCGCCTCAGCCCAGGTGCCCAGGGCCTCGGCTGCCTCAGCCAACTGCTTGAGACCGGCAGCCATCTCTGGTGTACCCCACGCGCCTACGTGTGCGGAGACGAAAGGCAGTTCGATGAAATCGAACAGCGACGACAGATTACCGAAGCCGGCGAAGGCACCGACGGTGCGGGGCAGATAGGTGCGCAGCAGATAGTCGGAGGGGTCCGAGATGAGGTGGTCGTAGTCCTCAGGAGCCATCCACTCTTTCTCGTTGTACTGATAGCTGGCCGTCTCGGACACCCCGTGACCGGGCCATGCGTACAGCTTGTAGTCCAACGCCTTGAACATCTGCGCCGGCGTGGTGTTGTGTATGGGATCCACGGAGGCGTCCGGCTGGAACTTGAAGTTGAAATCCTTCCAGGCCTTTGCGCCGGCGACCGGGTCGTTCATGGCCTGAGCGGCGGTGATACCAGCGCTCTGCGCGGGCCAGAAGCCCATGTTGAGCCGCACCGGCACCCGGTCGGGGGTCTCGAGGTTGATGGCGGCGAGGATGCGGTCGACCCGAGCTTTGTAGTCGGCCTCGGCCTCAGGCGAGGCGAATTCCATGTCCGGGTTGCGCCAGCGATCGATCCGCCAGGCGCGCCTTTCCTCGGGAGTCATGTCCTCCCAGGCTTTTTCTGCCATGTTACGCAGCTCCCACAGTCTCTTTGGCGAAGGCCACAGCGGCCATGGCGTCGTCGCCATAGGCGTCGGCGCCGGTGTATTTGCGGACGGTGTCGTCCATCTGGCCACCGCCGATGATCACTTTGAGGCCGTCACGCAGGCCGGCGGCCTCCACCTGCTCGATAGTGGACTTCATGGTGTCGAAGGCCACGCTCAGGAAGCCGGAAAGGGCGAGCACCTGGGGCTTGTATTCCTTGACGGCGTTCACGAAGTTCTCTTCGGGCTGGTCGATGCCCAGGTCGTGCACCTCGAAGCCGTTCACTTCCAGCATGAAGCCCACGATGTCCTTGCCGATGTCGTGGATGTCGCCACGGACGGTGCCCAGGACCACGGTGCCCAGCTTCTTGGTCTGGTCGGTCTTGGCGGCCAGCTTGGGTTTCAAGATCTCACCGATCTTGCGCAGCATCTCACCGCTCATGATGAGCTCGGGCAGGAAGTAGGTGCCTTCCTGGTAGCGCTCGCCCACCACACCCATGGCTTCCGAGGAGAGGTCGAGGATCTTCTGGGGGTCCTCGCCTTTGGCGAGCAGATCGTCGACGATCTGAAGGGCTTCCTTCTCCTTCATGTTGGCCATTGCTTCGACTAGTTCATGCATCTCGATCTCTCCTTCGTTCGCTGTAGAACCACTGCCCAGGGTATCTGCTGCAGTACCCAGTGTCCCCGTAATACGCGGCTGATGCAAGCACCACCCGCTCTGTCAGTGAGCCACGTGCACCGACTCGCCGTGCACCTCATGCGCGGCCTCCATCACCGCCTCGGCGATGGTGGGATGCGCGTGGATGGTCTCACCCAATTGCCCCACCGTCAGGCGGTTCTGCACCGCCAACGCTATCTCGTGGATGACGTCGGTGGCATGGGCCCCCATCATGCTGGCGCCCAGCACCAAGTCGGTCGTCTTGTCGGCGATGAGGGTGACATAACCCGTCTCCTCGCCCATAGCGATGGCCTTGCCCAAAGCCGCCAGGCGATAGGTGCCACTCACCGGCTCGTAGCCGTTCTCCGCCGCCTGCTCCTCGCTGAGGCCCACGCTTGCCACCTCAGGGTGCGAGTAGGTGCACGACGGCGTGGAGCGCAGGTCGCGCGCCCGCCGTCCCGCGGGCGCGGTGGCCAGACAGTTGTCCACGGCCACCAGGGCCTCGTACGACGCCACGTGCGCCAGCATCTGTCCGCCGTTCACGTCGCCGATGGCGAAGATGCCGGGCACGTTGGTCTCGAGATAGTCATCCACCACCACGTACCCACGCGGATCGGTCTCCACACCCACCGTCTCCAGGCCCACGCCGGCGCTGTTGGGCTTGCGCCCCACCGACACCAGCACCTTCTCGGCGCGGATCTCGGACCCGTCCGACAGCCGGGCCACCACGTGGTCGGCCGCGTACTCGCTGATCTCCTCCACCTTGCTCTTCAGCAGCACCTGGATGCCGCGCTTCCGGTAGACGCCCTGGAACTGTTTGGCCAGGCGTTTGTCCTCCAGCGGGAGCATCTGCGGCATCATCTCGACCATGGTTATCTGGGTGCCCATCTCGGCGAAGAACGAGGCGAACTCGCAACCGATCACACCGGCGCCCACGATGAGCAGCGATGCCGGGATCTTGTCCAACTCCAAGGCTGAAGTGGAGGTCAAGATAGACGGATGGGAGAAGTCGAACATGGGCAGATATGCGGGCTCCGAGCCGGTGGCCAGGATGATGCGGTCGGCCTCCAGTGTCACCAGCCCGTCGGCTGTGTCGACGAGCACGGTGCCCGGCCCGGTGAGGCTGCCGCTGCCGCGTACCACCTGCACCTTGGCCTTCTTCAGCAGCACCTCGATGTTGTCACGCAGATGGGTGACCACCCGGTTCTTGCGCTCCATGATGCGGGTGAAATCGGGACGGACCTCGCCGATGAGCTCGAAACCGTACTCCTCGCCCGCCCGGGCTTTCGCCAGGGCCTCGGCGCTGGCGAGCAGCGCTTTGGTGGGGATGCAGCCGCGGTTGAGGCAGGTGCCGCCCACCAGGTCCTTCTCCACCAGGGTCACCGCTGCGCCCCGCTGGGCGGCGCGAAGCGCCGCCACGTAGCCGCCCGGGCCTGCGCCCAGGACGACGATCCGCAGGGGGGTATCGGTCAGTGGGGTCTCAGCCATGCCGACACTCACTCGGGCGCGTTCGCCATGTGGATGATCTCGGGGATGATCTCTTCCTTGCCGATGGCCATGATGTGCACACCGTCGCACACCTTGTTGTCACGCAGGAAGCGGATGTGCCTGGCGGCGATCTCCATACCCTTGCGCATCTGCTCTTCCTTGGGCACTGCCGCCAGCTCCTCCAGCAGGGCATCGGGCACGAAGATGCCGGGGACGGCGCGGTTCATGTACTTGGCCATGCCCACACCGGTGAGGATCACCAGACCGGCCATGATCTTGGTGTCGGTACCCGCAGTGATCTCTCGCGCCTGCTCCATGAAGCGCTGGAAGTTGTCCATGTCGTAGACGGCCTGGGTCTGGAAGAAGTCGGCCCCGGCCTCGACCTTACGGGCGAACTTGTACATCTGCGGCTCGAGCGGATCGGCCTCCGGCGTCACCACGGCGCCCACGAAGAAATCGGTGGCTCCGTCCAGTTCGTTGCCGGCCCAGTCGGTGCCTTGGTTCATCTTCTTGCAGCACTGGATGAGGTGTACCGAGTCGAAATCGAACACACCCTTGGCCTGTTTGTGGTCGCCCACCATGGGATGGTCGCCGGTGAGGCAGAGCACGTTGGTGATGCCCATGAAGGCGGCCGAGAGCAGGTCGGTCTGCAGACCAAGCCGGTTGCGGTCGCGGCAGGTGGTCTGGAAGATGGGGTCACCCCCGCGGCGGACGATCTCACCGGAGACGACCAGGGAGCCCAAGCGCATGACGGCACTCTGATTGTCGGTGACGTTCAGGCCGTCGACCTTGTCCTTGAGCAGGTCGATGTCGTGCAGCATCCGCTCCACGTTGGTGCCCTTCGGCGGTCCCACCTCGCCCGAGATGACGAAACGGCCGCTGTTGCATGCGTCGCGGTAGGTGCCCATCAGTTCTCGCTCCCCATCTTCAACTTGCCTGGCCCACGCTCGACGACCGCACCGGGCCGGCGGATGACGTTCCAGTCCTTGGGCTCGTGGATCATCACCCGCTTGTTCTCGCGCCCCTCTTTCTTCAGTTGCTCGTGGATGAGCACCCAGGCGCAGTCCATCTCGGGGTCGACCTCGCACTTGCCGTGGCTGGTGCCGCCGCAGGGACCGTTGAGCAGGCCCTTGGCGCAGCGTGTGACAGGACAGATGGCGCCGTAGTCGTCGATGACGCAGGCGCCGCAGTGGGAGCACTTCTCGACGAAGTCCATGGAGCGCTGGATGTTCCCCAGGAACAGAGGGTCGCACCCAGGGATGACGCGCTTGTCGGTGGCGGCCCGACAGGCCTGGGTACCGGCGCCGCAGGAGAGCACTAGAAAGGCGTCCGCCTGGTCGACAGCTTCCTTGTTCTGGCGCAGGATGCGCTTCACGTCCAACTCATGGCAGCCGGTGTGGACGATCTCGGTGAAGACGACTTCCTTGCCTTCCGCCTCCAGCTTCTCCTTCATCTCGACCACTTCGGGCTCACCACCTGTGCGGGTGGCGGTAGCGCACTCCCCGCAGCCGAGGATGACGATCTTCTTCTCGCCCTCCAGATCCTCCAGGATCTCCTCGAACGGTTTCTTGGTGGAGATGATCAACTTGCCGGACCTCCCTTCCCCGAGGGGATCGTTACTTCTCGTCCAGTTGCTGACGCGCCGCCCGCAGGGTATTGCGGGCCAGCATCATGTTGGTGACGGCTCCCACACCGCCCGGTACGGGGGTGATGGCGGCGGCTTTCTCCGCCACGGGTTCGTAGTCCACGTCGCCGACGGTCTTGTTCTGAGCTTCAGCCAAATCGGCACCGCACTTCCTGCACGGGTTCTTCTTGCCGCGATTGAGCGTGCCGCACACCGGGCACACGACCACGCGGTTGATGCCGACGTCGAGGATGACGGCACCTTCTTTGATCTGATCCACCCCTATGAGCTGCGGCACGCCGGCCGCCACGACCAGGTAGTCGGCCGTCTTGGTGTGCTTCTCGAGATTCCCGCGGTTGGAAGTGTACACATGGGTGACCGTGGTGGTGGCATTGCGGTTGAGGAGCAGCAGAGCCAGTGGCTTGCCCACGATGTTGGAGTGGCCCACCACGCACACTTCGGCCCCTTCCAGGGTGTCGGTGACGTCCTTGCCCTGGCTGGTGAGGTAGCGCTCCAGCAACTCCATGCAGGCCGCGGGAGTGGCCGGCGGGAAGGTGGGTTCGCCCAGGGTGAGCTTGCCCATGTTGAAGGGATGGAAGCAGTCGACATCCTTGTCCACGCGGATGGAGTTGATGACCGCCGAGTCGGACACGTGCGGCGGGAAGGGCCGCAGCGGCAGAATGCCCGAGACCGCGGGGTCGGTGTTGAGACTCTCCACCACGGCCACCACTTCCTCCTCGGTGGCGGTGGCGGGCAGGGTCTCGTTGCGGTAGCCCAGGCCCATCTCGCCGCAGAACTTCTCAACGGCTGCCCGGTACATGCCGGCGCCGAAATCGTCGCCCACGAGCAGGGTGGCGATACCGGGCTGGGCCCCCAGCCCTTTCAGTTCTTCCAGTTCGGCGGCCAGTTCAGCCCGCAACTCAGCGGCGATGGCCTTCCCGTCGATGATGGTCGCTGCCACGTCTGCTACCTCCGTCAGATCTTGCTGTAGGTGAGAGCGAGGACGCCGTCACGAAGCCCGGCCGTCTCGCTGAGGATGGCTTCGATGCGCGTCCAGCACGCGCGGTTGAACTCCTGGTCGCTGATCCAGGCCAGGTTGATCCTCACGTTGAGCGCCGCGCTCTGAGCGGCGGCGTCTGCCAGGATGACGGCCACACCGGCGTCGCTGACCGCGTGCGGGTTGCCCATCTCCCCGGCCGGAAGCGAGAGCTTGGCCACCGCCAGCGCTCCCTCGGCCACTCGCAGCGGCACCTCGGCAGCGCCGCGCAGTGCCGACTGCAGCGTCTGCTCGCGCTGCTTCTTCTGCTCGTCGGTGTCCTTGGGCAGCTTCATGGCCGCGGCCACGGCCGCGTAGGCACGGGCGTCCTCCGTCACGAGCTCCTGCAGTTCGGCGCGCAACTGCTCGGCCTGGCTCCGCAGCCCGGCCATGTCTTCCTGCACCTCGGCGAACTTCTCCTTGCCCAAGGTCAGGTCGGTGACCATGGTCACCAGAGCGGCACCCAGCGCGCCCACCAGGGCGGACACGCTGCCGCCGCCGGGCTCGGGCTCAGCGCTGGCCAAGCGGTCGAGATAGGCCTGTATGGTCCCGTCGGTGTATCTGCTGTCGCTCACGTAGACTCCTTGTGTCCGCAGCCAGGATACAGATATATACCCTAGTCAGTACCCGACTAGAACAAGCCGATGATCTTGCCGTCGACCAGGTCTATCTGCTCCGCCGCCGGCTTCTTGGGAAGGCCGGGCATGGTCATCATCTTGCCGCACACCGGCACCACCATGCCTGCCCCTGCGGACAACCTGATCTCGCGCACGGTCAGGCGCCAATCGCGCGGACGGCCGATCTTGGTCTTGTCGTCCGACAACGACGACTGCGTCTTGGCCATGCAGATGGGCAGCGTGTTGTAGCCCAGGCGGGTGAAGCGCTCGATGGCCGCGTTGGCCTCGTAGTGGAAGTCCACCCCGTCGGCCCCGTAGATCTTGGTCGCGATGGCCTCGATCTTCTCGGGGATGCTGAGGCCCAGGTCATAGAGGAAGCGGAAGGGCGGCTTCTCGGCACCTTCGCCCTCGCACAGCCGCACCACTTCCTCGGCCAGAGCCACGCCGCCCTCGCCGCCTTCCGCCCACACGTCGGAGAGGACGACGGTGGCGCCCATGGCTTCCACCCGCTCGGTGAGCAGCGCCACCTCGGCGTCAGTGTCATCGGGGAAGCGGTTGATGGCCACGACCACGGGCGGACCGAAGAGCTGCATGTTCTCCAGGTGCTTCTCCAGGTTCTCCATACCCGCGCCGAGCGCCTGCAGGTCCTCCTGCTTGAGATCGGCCAGAGCCTTGCCGCCGTGCATCTTGAGCGCGCGGATGGTGGCCACCAGCACGATACAGTCGGGCACCAGGCCGGCATAGCGGCACTTGATGTCGAAGAACTTCTCCGCCCCCAGGTCGGCGCCGAAGCCGGCCTCGGTGATGCAGTAGTCGCCCAGTTTCATGGCCATACGGGTGGCCTGCACCGAGTTGCAGCCGTGGGCGATGTTGGCGAACGGGCCCCCGTGGATGATGGCGGGCGTGTTCTCCAGCGTCTGCACCAGGTTGGGCATGAACGCGTCTTTGAGGAGGACGGCCATGGAGCCCGACACCTTGATGTCCTGCGCGGTGACCTTGCGGCCCCACAGGGTCGAACCCACGATGATGCGGTCGAGGCGGGCCTTGAGGTCCTCGAGGTCGGTGGCCAGGCAGAGGATGGCCATGATCTCCGAGGCCACGGTGATGTCGAAGCGGGTGCGGCGCTCGACGCCCTCGCCGCCCTGGCCGATGGTGATGTTGCGCAGCGCGCGGTCGTTGAGGTCGACCACGCGGGGCCAGGAGATGTCGTTGGGGTTGATGTTCAGTTCGTTGCCCTGGAACAGATGGTTGTCGAGGACCGCGGCACAGAGGTTGTGAGCGGCGGTGATGGCGTGGATGTCGCCGGTGAAGTGGAGGTTGATGTCCTCCATGGGGATCACCTGGGCATACCCGCCGCCGGCGGCGCCGCCCTTCACTCCGAAGCACGGGCCCAAGGAGGGCTCGCGCAGGGTACAGATGGCCTTCTTGCCGATCTTGTTGAGCCCCATGCTGAGGCCCACGTTGGTGGTGGTCTTGCCTTCACCCGCGGGGGTGGGCGTGATGGCGGTGCAAAGGACCAGCTTGCCGTCGGGCTTGTCCTTGAGGCGTTCGAACACATCCAGGTGGATCTTGGCCTTGTACTTGCCGTAGAGGTCCAGGTCGTCGAGGTCGAGCCCGATCCCGGCCGCGACTTCAGTTATAGGGACCGGTGTTGCTTCCTGTGCGATCTCGATGTCGCTCTTCATCCCTCTGACCCTTCCTTTCGCGAAGTCTTCCCCCAGGGTGTCCGCATATACTATAGTTATATAGATAAATCCGCAAGACGTGGTAGTGTACTGTTGCCTAGGATGTATTGGCGGCCGGCGAGGAGCGTGAGGTCAACTGGCGGCGAGAAGGCTCTTAGTCACCTCCGGTGGTGCGGGCGCCGCGGGAAGGCGCCACAGTCAACCTGCCTATCTGCTGATCGCTGATAGCATAGCTGAGCGCATCGGCAACGGCGAGTACCGCGCGGGGGATCAACTGCCCACGGAGGCCGAACTGCGTAATGAGTTCGGCGTGAGCCCTATGACGGTGCGACGGGCCATCAACATCCTCCTTGACCGGCAGTTGGTCACCACCACCCAGGGGAAGGGCACCTTCGTCCGCTCGCTCGAATTGAGCGAGGCCGTTTTCCGCCTGCAACCCATCACGGAGGTCCTGGACGACGAATCTGTGGACGTCTCGCTGCTGGAGGCCAAGATCGTACCGGCTGACGAACGGGTCGCCACGACCCTGGGAGGTCGGGTGGGCGATCGCACCATCCTCATGCGCCGCCTCATCTCCCGGGCAGGAGTCCCCCTCATGTATCAGATGGAACAACTGGTGTACGACGAGAGCCGGCCGCTGGTGGAGGCACAACTGCAGGTGACTCTGCTCAAAGGCCTTCTTCGTGCAGCTCCAGGCGAGAGCATGCCCGGCGGCGAACTCGTTATCGAGGCGGTGAGTCTCGGACCGGAGGAGGCGGCCATCCTGAGCGTGCCTGTGGGCTCCCCCGCCTTCTGCCTGGAGCAGACCTTCTACGACTTCGACGGCCGGCCGGTGAGCTGGGGCAGACTGTTCTGCCGAGCCGACCAGTTCCGCCTGCGTACGCGCATCGGAGCCCCTCTGCCTCCCTCTGTGGAGGAAGACGTCTAGAAGGGAAAACGTCTAGACTATTGTGCACGCCTCGAGCGGCGGACTCATCCATGGGGGAGGCCAAATGACAGCCGGCACCGACGACCACGAAGCCAGCCTGGCCGCCCTTTCGGCCGCGGTGGCGGCGCTCCGCGAGAAGGAGGCTCTGGCACTCGTCAAGGCGGCCCGAGACCGGGGCGAGAGTTCCATGACCATCCTGCGGGCGGTGAAGGACGGCATGCAGGCCGTGGGCCGCCGTTACGAGGACGAAGAGATCTTCCTGTCCGGGCTCATCATGGCCGCCGAGATCTTCAGAGGCGCCATGGAGATCGCGCCTCTCGATACGTCCGAAGAAGCGAGTGCGGCGACCTCAGGGCGCCTGCTCATCGGGACCGTGGCCGGTGATATCCACGACATCGGCAAGAGCGTAGCAGCCCTCACCTTTCGCAGTTTCGGTTTCACGGTGAAGGACCTGGGAGTGAACGTGCCACCCGCGCGATTCCTGGAAGAGGCTCTGAGTTTCGCGCCCGACATCATCGGCCTCTCCGGATTACTGTCCACCGCCTTCACCTCCATGCGGGACACCGTGGCGCTCCTGCGCGAGCACGCCGCCGATCTGACACCTTCGCCGCTCATCATCCTGGGGGGCGCCACCATCGATGAGACAGTGGCCCGCTACGTGGGCACCGACCTCTGGACCACGGACGCCATGCACGGGGTCCGTCTCTGCCAGGAACTCTTACAGACGAGGAGATGATTCTGGATGGACACTGAAAGCCGTCGCAGACGCGAGGACGATGACGGCGCGCAGGTCTCGATGTTCATCGATGGACTGCACGTGCAGGTGAGAGCCGGATCGACCATCATGGAGGCCGCCGCCGGCCACGATATCTTCATACCCACCTTGTGCCACGATCCCCGCCTGGAACCGGCGGGGCGCTGCGGACTGTGCAAGGTGGACGTCACCGGCCTGGGGATCGTGCAGGCCTGCGAGACGACGGTCGCCGAGGGCATGGAGGTCACGACGCTCGACCCGAAGCTCACCGAGTTGCGCCGACTCCGCCTGAACGAGATCCTGTCCAATCACAACGCCTACTGCGAGCCACCCTGCCACTACGCCTGTCCGGCGGGCATCGACATCCCCCAGTACCTGGACGCCATCGCCCGCGGTGACGACATCGAAGCCGTCCGCATCATCAAAGAGCGGTTGCCCCTGCCTCGGATCATCGGGCGCGTGTGTCCGCGCCCGTGCGAGCGCGCCTGTCGGCGCGCCCAGGTGGACGGCGAGGCCGTGGCCATCTGTCAGCTGAAGCGTTTCTCGGCCGACAGGGTGCACGAGGCTCGGGACGCAGGGATGCACATTGTGGACACCGTCGATCGCCCGATCGCCCCGTCCACGGGCAAGCGTATAGCCATCGTGGGGAGCGGGCCCACCGGGCTTTCCGCCGCCTACTATCTCGCCTTGGACGGCCACGACGTGACCATCTTCGAAGCGCTCGACAGACCTGGGGGCATGGTACTGAACGGCATACCCCCTTATCGCCTGCCTCGTGAGGTCATATCCGAGGAGATCGACGACATCCTCCGCCTGGGCGTGACGCTGCGGCTCAACAGTCGCTTGGGTGAGCACTTCACCCTGGAGAGCCTGGAGGCCGACGGGTATGACGCAGTGCTCCTCGCCATAGGTGCGCAGTGCGGGTCCACGGGCAATATCGCCGGCATGGATGACGCGCGGCAGGTCTACTCGGCGGTGGACTTCCTGCGCCTCGCCAACGCCGGACGGTGGGATGAGCCTCTGGGACGCACGCTGGTCGTGGGCGGTGGCTTCACCGCCATGGACGCCGCCCGCTCCTCGTTGCGCCTGGGGGCCCGATCGGTGACCGTGGCGTATCGCCGTACCCGCGAGGAGATGCCGGCCACGCCCGACGAAGTACGGGAGGCCGAAGAGGAAGGCGCTCAGCTGATGCTCCTGACCGCCCCCCTGCAGGTGCTGCACGATGCGGGCAAGGTGACCGGAGTGGTCTGCCAGAGGATGCAGTTGGGCGAGCCCGATGAGAGCGGCAGGCGTCGCCCCGAGCCCATACCCGGCTCGGAGTCCACCGTCGCCGCCGATACCGTCATCCTAGCTCTGGGGCAGGAAGTGGAGACCGAAGAGGTGGCCCAGGTCTGCGCCCTCACGCCATGGGGGACCATCCAGGCCGACAAGCTCACCCTGCTCACCAGCCGGGAAGGCGTCTTCGCCGGCGGCGACTGCGAGACGGGCCCTGCCACGGTGGTGGAGGCCGTCGCGGCCGGACGACGCGCCGCCGTGGCCATCGACGCCTATGTGAAGGGCGAGTCGCCCGCGGAGGCCTGCGCTCGTCCCGGAGCCCGCTTGGAGCGACACAAGCCCAGGTTCTTCGACATCGGAGCGGACCCGCTCTCCAAAGACAGCCGCAGCCCCATGCCGGTGCTCCCGGTCGCCGAGCGCGGCGGGTTCGACGAGGTGGAGTCGGGCTTCGACGAAGAGGCGGCCCGAAAAGAGGCCGCGCGCTGCATGCAATGCTACTGCCATGAGGCATCGGTGTGCGAACTGCAGCGCCTGGCCATCCGTTACGGTGCGGGCACCAAGGAGTTCAAGGGCAGCCAGGGACAGTTCGACCTCCTGCAGAGCCCCGGCCTGCTCGAGCTCGACCGCAAGCGCTGCATCCAGTGTCACAGTTGCGTGCGCGTGTGCTCCGAGGTGGAGCGTTACGGCGTGTACGAGGTGGACGGGAACGGATACCCCACCCTGAAGGCCGGCAGTTATCGTGACTCGGGCTGCGTGTCGTGCGGACAATGCACCGACGTGTGCCCCACCGGCGCCTTGATAGACTCCCGACGCAAGAGCGTGCACGAGTGGGAGGTCACGCGAGTGCGCACCACCTGTCCGCTCTGCGGTACAGGCTGCAACTTCGACCTGAACGTGGTCGACGGGCGAGTGGTGGCCGTCACCACCGCGGCGGACGCCCCGGTCAACGGACAGGCGCTCTGCGTGAAGGGGCGCTTCCACACCGATATGATCCACAGCCCCGATCGACTCACCACCCCGCTCATCCGCAGGGACGGCGTGCTTGGTGAGGCGAGTTGGGATGAGGCGCTCGACATGATCGCCCATCGCTTTGCGGAAGTGCGCGACACCTACGGCGGCGATGCGTTCGCAGCTCTCAGCTCCGCCCGTTGCACCAACGAAGAGAACTGGATCATGCAGAAGTTCGTGAGGGCGGTGATGCGCACCAACAACTTAGACCATTGCGCACGGACCTGACACGCTCCCACCGTGGCCGGTCTGGCCACTTCGTTCGGAAGCGCAGCGATGACCAACTCCCTCAGCGAGGTGGAGTACTACGACGCCCTGTTCGTCATAGGGTCCAACGCCACTGAGGCCCATCCCATCATCGGCGGCAAGATGAAGCGCGCCGTCCGGGACGGCGCACGTCTCGTCGTGGCCGACCCGCGCCGCACCGAGCTCGCCGCCCTGGCTGAAAGCGCCGGGGTGTGGCTGCAGTTGATCCCCGGCACCGATGCAGCCCTCGTGAACGGCATGATGAACATCATCATCAACGAGGGCTGGGCCGATGGGGAGTTCATCGAGAGACGGTGCGAGGGCTACGACGACCTGTGGAGCGTGGTGCAACACTACACGCCCGATGTCGCCAGCCGGATCACCGGAGTCTCCGAAGACAAGCTCCGCGTCGCCGCGGAGATCTATGCCCGCACCCCCCGAGCCGGCATCTTCTACACACTGGGCATCACGGAGCACACCACCGGGACGGCCAACGTCATCAACCTGGCCAACTTGGCCATGGTCACCGGCCACGTAGGCGTGCCGCATGCCGGCGTCAACCCCCTCCGCGGCCAGAACAACGTGCAGGGCGCCTGCGACATGGGCGCGCTGCCCAACGTCTTCTCCGACTACCGTTCGGTCGCCGGCCCGGAGAACGTGAAGTTGTTCGAGGAGGCGTGGGGCGCCAAGCTGAGCGACAAGCTGGGACTCCGCATCCCCGAGATGTTCGACGCCATCTTGGCGGGCGACGTGAAGGTGATGTACATCATGGGTGAGGACCCCGTGCTCACCGACGCCGATGCCAACCACGTGCGCAAGGCCCTCCAGGCGCTGGACTTCCTTGTGGTCCAAGACCTCTTCCTCACCGAGACGGCACAGCTGGCCGATGTGGTGCTCCCAGCCGCCTGCTACGCCGAGAAGGACGGCACCTTCACCAACACCGAGCGCCGTGTGCAGAGGGTGCGCAAGGCGGTGGAGCCGCCCGGTCAGGCTCGGCCCGACTCGGACATCATCTGCGACCTCAGTCGAAGGTTGGGCTACGACATGGGCGCTCCCACGCCCGCCGAGATCTTCGAAGAGATACGAACCTACACCCCCACCTATGCGGGAATGAACTACCAGCGGGTGGACGCCTGCGGTCTGCAGTGGCCCTGCCCCGACCTGGATCACCCGGGTACGCCTTTCTTGCACGAGGACACATTCCCTCGGGGACGGGGGCGGCTGATGGGCGTGGAATACGAAGCGCCGGCGGAACTCACCAACGATGACTACCCCATCCTGCTGACCACGGGCCGCATGCTCTACCAGTACAACATCTCCACCCGCAAGTCGCCCACGCTCGACGCGCTGGCGCCTGCCGAACGAGCCGAGATGAACCCGCGCGACGCGACGGCACTGGGCATCACGGAAGATGACTCCATACGAGTGACCTCACGTCGCGGATCGGTGGTGACGGGAGTGGCCATCACCGACCGAGTGCCACCCGGCACCATGTTCATGACCTTCCATTTCCACGAGACGCCGGTGAACGAACTCACCAACTCGGCCTACGACCCCGTGTCGAACACCGCCGAATACAAAGTCTCAGCGGTGAAGATCGAGAAGGTCTAGCGGGAGACAGGGGCTCGCATCGCCGACAGACACACGGGGCGCGGGCGCCAAGGCGCCCGAGCCCCGTTCACTTCTCGTCGGCCGCGGCCGGCCCGCGGTCCTCTCTCCCTAGGACTCGCGCACGTCCTTGATACGCAGCACCAAGGGCTTCAGCACCTCCACCACCTTGTCCTGAGGCACATCCTCGATCTTCATGGTGATAGACACCTCTTCGCCGGGCTCGTCGGCCTCACCCATGGCCACGATGGAGCCCCCCAACTCAGCGATCGCACCGGTGATCTTAGCCACCGAGCCTTTGACCCGCGGGATGGTGACGGTGACACGCACGCCTTTGCGCCGCGCTCCGAACAGTTCGAGCAGCACGTTGAAGAGGTGCGACTCGGTGATGATGCCCACCAACTCGCCGTCACGCATCACGGGCAGGCCGCTGACCTTGGCGTCGGCCATCATACGGCCCGCCTCTTCCAGAGCCGCGTCCTCGCTCACCGTGATGACGTCGCGGGTCATCACCTGCTCGACCGTCAACTTCTCCAAAAGGTAGTTGAGTTCGTGGACGCTCAGAGAGGTAGCCGGTGAGGGCGAGACACGCAGCAGGTCTTCCAGAGAGACGATGCCGACCATCTTCCCTTTGTCATTGAGGACGGGGAGTTGCCGGACCTTGCTCCCCCGCATCACCTGTATGGCATCGGGCACGGTCGCCGCGGGATAGGTGGTGATGGGGTTGCGGGACATCCGATCACGAACAAGCATAGTCTCCTCCTCAAGGATGCAGGTGCCGACCTACGGACCTCGTCGTACGTCTAATAGTACACCGGTTGTAACGATATCCAGCCACTGTGTGCAACCCTCGCCCGCGCAGTCCTACTCGGCGGCCGCCGTGGCCGCGCACAACGCCTGTAGCGCATGGAAACGCTTGTCCACCTGCCCTTGCAGGACGGCCAACTCATCCTCCTTGAGGTGCCGGAACTTGCCCAGTGTCTTGGTGAGTTCCACCACCGGCTTGGGATTGGGCACCTTCTGCGTGATGCGGAAGTCGCCGTCCTCCATCTCCCACAGCGGGAAGTAGTTGGTGCGTACGGCGTCGCGACACACCTGGATGGACGAGTCGGTGGGGATACGCCAGCCCACGACGCACGGACAGAACACGTGGAGGTAGACGAAACCTTCTTTGGCTTTCTCCTTGGCCTTCACCAACTTCTTGGCGAAGTCCTCCAGATGGCTGAGCGTCGCTGTGGCCACGTAGGGGATGTCGTGCATGGCCATGACCAGAGGCATGTTCTTCGACCCGGTGGGCTTGCCTTTGCTTGCCCGGCCGGTGGGAGTGGTGCTGGTGGAGGCCCCGAACGGCGTCGCGCTGCTGCGCTGGATGCCCGTGTTCATGTAGCCTTCGTTGTCGTACGTGATGTAGATCATCTTCTCGTTGCGTTCCGCGGCCCCGCTGAGAGTCTGGAAGCCCACATCCTGGGAGCAACCATCGCCGGTATGGCATACCACGGTGGCGTCGATACCGGCATGCTGGTAGTAGCGGGTCAATCCGGATGCACTGGAGGCCACACCGGTCATCACGCAGGCGTAGTACGGGTGCCTGTGCCAGGCATCCACGTTCTGCCCGTGCAGGACCGGGGCCGAGCACGACGGCGTGCCCACGAAGATGATGTCCTTGCCCAAGACCCTCGACACGAACCTGAGGTTCAGTTCCAGGGTGCACCCGGAGCAGAAGGCCACGCCCGGGGCGAACTGGTCTTCGTTCTGATAGTAATCACAGACCTTCGGCTGTCTCTTGCGTTGTTCCGCCATGTCATGCCCTTCCTACGGCAACCATTTGACTTGCTGGTACGCCTGCCCTTTGGCGGCGGCGTCGATATCGTCGATCATCCAGCCGATGTGCTCCTGGGTGATGTCCATGTTGGCCAGACCATCGATGAAGCTGAGCATGGGCATGATGCCGATCTCGGGGGTGAGCGCCCTCACTTCTTGGTAGATCGGACCACAGTCCCATCCGAAGGCGATGCTGCGATCGAGCACCCCGATGGCCTTCTTGCCCCTAAGCGCTTCCGCCAGCCGCTGCGTGGGGAACGGACGGTAGAGGCGGAGCTTCACCAGTCCCACCTTGATGCCCTCGTCGCGTTTGGCATCGACCAACGTGCGGGCCGTGCCCGCGGCGCTGCCACTGGTCACCAGAACGATATCGGCGTCCTCGGTGCGGTACTCCTCCACCTGCCCGCCGTAGCTGCGACCGAAGGCCTGTGCGAACTCACCGTCGATCTCGTCGACCTTGGACTTGACCCGCTCCATGGCAGCCATGTGCTTCTTGCGCAGTTCCACGTAGCCCATGCCCATGCCGTGGCTGCCGCAGCCTATGGGGACGCCCGGCCGCAACACCGGCCGCGGCGGCTGGGTCTTGAGCACAGCCAGATAGTCGTCCACTTCCTGCTGGGCCGGGATGTCGATGGACTCGGCCAGGAACGACAGGTAGTAGCCGTCGTAGTTGACGATCACAGGCAGTTGGATGTCGAAATCCTCGGCCAGGCGGAAGGCCATGATGGTGGTGTCGAAGATCTCCTGCACGTTCTCCGCGATGAGCTGCACCCAGCCCGTGTCGCGCACCGAGATCATGTCCTGCTGACCGGAGCACACGGCATGGATGCCCGGAGGCTCGCGGTTGACGTTGATCATCACCACGGGCGCACGGTAGCCGGCGGTGTTGAACATAGCGTCGTACATGTACACCAAGCCGTAGGACGAGGTGGCCGTGAAGGCCCGGCCGCCGGCCATGGAGGCGCCGCACACCACGTTCTGGGCCGAGTTCTCGCCCTCCACCGTCACAAACTCGCAGTCGAGCACGCCGTCGGCGTGGAACTTGGCCAACTGCTCGATGACCTCGCTCTGCGGGGTGATAGGGTAGGCCGACACCACGTCCGGGCGGCACAGCATGGCCGCCCACGCGGTCGCTCCGTTGCCGGTGAGGACCTTCTTCTGCTTAACCGATGCCACAGTCATCAGCGTAGTCTCCTTCGGGGACCATCGTTATCGCCCCGGTGGGGCACTCCTTGGCGCACACGCCGCATCCCTTGCAGTAGTCGAGGTCGGCCTTGTAGTGGATGCCGTCCTCGTCGTCATGGATGCACTGCAGCGGGCAGAAGATGTAGCAGAACCCGCAGGCGTTGCACTCCTCTTTGTTGAACACCGGACGCTCGGTACGCCAGTCCCCGGTGTGGAGACACAGCGTGTCGCCACGAGCATCCGACCAGCTCGCCTCGGTCTGGAAGATCTCGCTGGGCGCCTGCGTCCCACCGGCGTACCCGGCGGACGGCTTCTTGCCGGTCGCGTCTACCATGTCACGACCTCCACTTCGTTGTATCCGCGCTCGGCATTGCGGATGTTGCGCTTCAGCATGTCGCCGTCCAGGTAGTCGGCCAGGCCGGCCAGCACCGAGTCCAGGCTCACCCAACCGGTGGTCTTAGCCAGCGCGCCCACCAGACACGTGTTGGGGATGTCGCGACCGATCTCGCACAGGGCGATCTGGGTGGCGTTCACCACGCCCATGGTCTTGACGTTGGGGCTGGGCGGCTCAGTGGGCACCTTGGCGCTGTTGAGGATGAGCACGCCGTCTTCTTTCAATCCGTCGAACAGCGTCTTCAAACCCAGCAAGGTGGGATCGATGACCATGAGGCAGTCAGGGGTGTAGATCTGCGTCTTCTCCCTTATGGGCTCATCGTCGAAGCGGGTGAAGGCCACCACCGGCATGCCCCGGCGCTCGAAGCCGTACATGGGGAAGCTGGCGACGTACCTGCCCTCCGCCGCACAGGCCGAGGCCAGCATGCGCGCGGCCAGCACCGCACCCTGCCCTCCTCGTCCGTGGAACCGGATCTCTTTCACGCTCTCTTGCTCCTTTGTCTTGTTACAGGCCGGTGGCGGCCGCGTAGCGCCGCCACCGCCCGGTTGCCCCTTCTAGTAGACCCCGTATTGCTTGCCCGTCTCGATCATGGCGCGCAGGTTCTCGGGCTTGCCGTCGTCGGCTACTGCGCCCATGTCCAAGATGTAGCCGCCGCCCTTGCCGGCCACGTCGATGACGTTCTTGGTGTACTCCACCACCTGCTCCACCGTGCCGGCGTGCAGCAGGGACAGCGGTACGTTGCCCTGGATGCACGCGACCTGGCCGATGGTCTCCTTGGCCCGGGCCATGTCGGTCTGGTCGAACAGCCATATCGTCTTCCCTTTGGGCAAGTCCATAATGGCCTCGAGCCGCGAACCGTAACGTCCTTCGGCGAAAAGGAAGGGAATGATGCCTTCCTCGATGAGACCCAGCAGCACCGCGCGCAACGACGGCCAGTAGAAGGTCTTGAACTGCTCGTCGCTCATGAACCCGTCGGCCCCCTTGTGCAACGGCAGGAACACGATGGGCGTCCCCAGCGGCGGGCGCTTGAGGGCCCAATCCAGCGCCACCGACACAAGACGGTCGCAGGCCGCCAGCACCTTGTCGGGATAGCGATACAGGTCGACCACTATGCCGCGCATACCGCGCAGGGTGTCGCCCAGGATGTCGTACGGAGCCTTGCAGCCGCCCCCGAAGTAGGCGGGGAAGCCCATACCGTTGAGTTGGGCAAGCTTGCCGAAAGTGATGCCGGCCCAGGCGCGGGTGTCCTTGGCGGCCCGCACGATGCGCTCCAGGCCATCGATCATCTCATCCGAAGCCCAGCCGCCCACGTTGCCGGAGACGAAGGGCAGTTCGGTGTAGTCGAACAGCGAGGTGAGGTTCGCGAAGCCGGCGAACGCGCCCACCGTGCGCGGCAAGTAGACGCGCAGCAGGTAATCGCTGGGGTCGGAGATGAGATGGTCGTATTCCTCAGGGACCATCCATTCCTTCTCGTTGTACTGGAAGCAGGCATCCTTTGCCACCCCATGGCCCGGCCAGGAATACAGCCGGTAGTCCAAGGCCTCGAACACCGAGGACGGCGTGGTGTATAGCACCGGGCTGACGATGCTGTCGGGCTGGAACTCCAGGTTGAAGTCTATCCAAGCCTTGCCGGCGGCCTCAGCGTCGTGCATGGCATCGTACGGGGTGATGCCCGCATGGACGGCAGGCCACACACCCACGTTCAGGTTGATGGGCACCCGGTCGGGCTCGCGCAACTCGAAGGCAGCCAGGAAACGGTCGACCCGGGCCTTGTACTCAGCCTCCGCTTCCGGACTGGCCCATTCCACATCTGGGTTGCGCCAGCGCTCAATGCGCCAGGCCCGCTTCTCATCGGGCGTCATGTCGGCCCACGCTTTGTCGGCCATGTGATCCTCCTCTTCTACTGTGCAGGCGTCAGGGTTTGAGAGGCGGGAGTCCGGCGTCGGCGCGTGCCTCGTTGGCATGGATGAGCACCGCTTCGTCCAGCGGCCAGGGCTCCCAGCCGAAGTCGTCCTTGGCCAGATCGCAGTTCACCAACCAGGGCAGTTCGCAGTTCTCCGGCTCGTCGCCGAAGGTGATCTGCGCGTCGGGAATGAGCTTCTTCACCGCGGCAGCCACGTCCTTGAGGCTTGTGGGCGCCCCACCCAGGTTGTAGGCGGGATGCGGAGACGAGTCGGCCTTCAGGGCCAAGCGGGCGAAGTCGGCCACCTGGTCGGAGATGACCAGGGAGAACTTCCAGTCGCCGGTGCATTCCAGATGCACAGGCTCGCCGACGGCGGGCAACGACACGATGTCGGTGAACCAGCGCACGAAGATGGGGTTCTTCCCGCCGTGACCGTAGCCGATGCAGGGCCGGAGAGCCGTGGGCTCGATGCCGTAGAGCTCCTTGTATTGCGACGCCACCACCTCGGCCAGGCACTTGGCCAGGGCGTAGAAGCTGCCCGTGTAGGGCAGCAGGCGGTCGTCCTCACGCACCTCGCGGTCACCGTAGTCGGACTGTTCGCCATAGACCGTCTCCGAGCTCGCGTACACCACGCGCTTGATGTTCAACAGCCTGGCAGCCTCGAACACGTTGCACATGCCCAGCAGACCGATCTTGGTGTTACCCCGCGGATTGGCGTCCTTGGACAGGATCATGGCCCAGTTCATGATGCGGTCGCAGCCGTTCTCCACGCAGGCGGCCATGATCTGCTCCAGGTCGGAGATGTCGCCGCGCACGAACTTGTACTTGTCGCCGTAGGACTCGATGGATTTGAGCCAGTAGTCCGCCGGCGGGACCACATCGAACGCCACCACGCCGTCGAAATCGGGATCGGCCAGCAGCGCGGAGCAGGTCTTCTTGCCGAACAGCCCGCTGCCACCGATGATCAGAGCCTTCACTTGAACCTCCACCTCGATACGATTCGAAAACAGGGCCGGCAGGCCCGTTGACTGGGGACCCCGCCGGCCCAGGACACCACGTCTGCTGCGGCTACCGTCAGCGGGCGGCCAGCCTCTTCTTCTTCTCGATGACCTCCTTCACCGAGACGACCAGGTCTTCGGCGCTGAAGGCGAAGTGCTCCATGAGTTCATCCTTCTCCGGGGTCATGAGCCCGGACTGGCCGAACTCGTCCTCCACGCCCACCTTCACGATGGGAGTGGGCAGGTTCTCACACAGGACACAGGCCACGGCGTCGCCCAGGCCGTTGATATCGCTGGAGTTCTCGGCCGTGACGATGGCGCCGGTGCGCTCGGCCGCGGCGATGATGGCTTCCTCGTCGATGGGCTTGAGAGTGCTCATGTTGAGCACACCCACGTCGAGGCCCTCCTTCTCCAGCAGATCGACGGCCTTGATGGCCTCGGTGACCATGTAGCCGGTGGCGATGATGGTGGCGTCAGTGCCGTCACGCAGCGAGTAGGCCTTCCCGATGTTGAAGGGATAGTCGTCGGTGAAGATCGTGAACGGGTTGGGCGACATCTCCATCTTGAGAGCCACGGGCCCGATGTACTGCATCATTGCCTCGGTGGCCTTCTCGGCTTCCACCACGTCCGCGGGGTTGATCATCACCAGGTTGGGGAGCACACGCAGGCTGCCCCAGCCCTCGATGGTGGCGTGCGACACGCCCACCTCGCCCCACACGCCCTCGCGAGCAAGGAACTTCACGTTGAAACGGTCGACCAGGATGCTCTGACGGATCTGGTTGTAGGCCCGGCTCATACTGGCGAATAGGAAGTTGTAGGTCACCGGCACGTAGCCCTCGGCCGCCAGGGCCGCGGCCACGCCGGTGGCGTTCTGCTCGGCGATACCGCACTCGATCATGCGGTCGAACATGTTGTCGACGAACCACTCGATCTCGGGGAACTGCATGTCCTCCAGGATGGCGAGCGCCTTGGGATCCTTCTGGAAGGCGGCTTTGATGGCCTTGCCGATGCCCTTGCCCGTCATCGCGGGCTCGCCGATCGAGACGTACTTATTCCATGTCGCCATATTTGGCCCTTCCTTCCCGGACACCCTTCATCATCTCTTCGCCACGGCCCAGGTGCATGTGCAGTGCCTCCCAGTTGGAGACCCCGCGCCCCTTCACGGTGTGGGCGATGATGAGCTTCGGCTTGTTGTCGCCGTACTGGTTCACCACCATGTCGAGTGTGTCGAGGATCTGGCCGAACTCATGGCCGTTGATCTCGTACACCGACCAGCCGAACGCCTTCCATTTGTCCACCAACGGCTCGATGGGCATGATGTCGTTGGTGGGGCCGTCCAGCGACCACTTGTTGTAGTCGACGATGCCGATGAGGTTGTCGAGCTTGAACTTGTTGGCGAACATGGCCGCTTCCCACACCTGGCCTTCCTGCATCTCACCGTCGCCCATGATGCAGTACACCCGGAACTTGGGGTTGTAGCGCACGATGTAACGGGGAAGGAAAGTATCCTCGCGTGAGGGCGGGTTGTACTTCATGTTGAGCTTCTCGGCGAGGGCAAGGCCGGCTGCGAAGGAGAGGCCCTGGCCCAGCGAGCCGCCGGAGAAGTCGATGCCCGGGGTACACCACCGGTCGGCGTGCCCCTGGAAGGGCGAAGCGTAGCAGTAGTAGGTACCCAGCGTCTCTTCCGGATACATGCCCAGCTCCACCAGCGCCGCGTAGATGGCCTCGCAGCAGTGGGCCTTGGACATGATCACCCGATCGCGCTCGGGCCAGTCGGGGTTCTTGGGATCGAACTTGATGTGATGGAAGTACATGGCCGTGATGATCTCCATCACCGACATGGTGCCGCCCACGTGACCCTGGCTGAAGGTACAGAACTGGGTCAGGCAGTGGTTGGCCATCTTCTTGGCCCTGGCCTCCAACTCTTGAATGAGTGCGTCACTATGAGACATGGGTCTTCCGCCTTTTGATCTCCACCTTCACCGACTCGTCCGACAAGGGTTGGCCACAACGCGGGCACTTGTCGCCGTAGGCATGGAAGACGGCTTCTTCGCTGGGGATGGCGCGCATGTACAGCCGCCGGCTGATCTCCTCCCCGAAGTACAGCAGCATGTCACACTTGCCGCAGTTGATCTTCTCACTCATGCAGACACCTCACTTGCTCTTCTGCTGTTGCGCTCTAGGGCTTGACGAGGATCTTGATATCGGTGCTGGTCTTACGCCCCGCCAGCGCCTTGCCTATGTCCTCCAGAGGCACGATCTGCGTGACCATGGGCTCGAGGTCGAGCTTCGACAGGAGCTTCAAGGCACGCGGGAACACGTACGGCGCCAGGAGCGTCGAGCGGATGGTGAGCTCGTTGGCGAACATGTAGCACGGGTTCACGGGCACAGTGGCTTCCTCGGGATAGGCTCCCGCCCACACAACGGTACCGTCCTTGGCGGCCAAGCTCACGGTGGGCAGCACGGCCGACAGGTGGCCGCTGCACTCGAACACCGTGTCGAAGCCGCGGCCGTCGGTGTACTCGCGTCCCAGGGCCACCAGGTCCTGCGTCAAGGGATCGACGGTCCAGTCGGCGCCGAACCGCTCGGCCATAGCCCGCTTCTCAGGCATGGGGTCCGACACGAGCACGCGGGCCGCGCCGGCGCGCATGGCGATCTGCTGCACCAAGAGGCCGATGGTGCCCCCGCCCGAGATGGCCACGGTCTTACCCGGGCAGATGTTGCCCAGGTCGACGGCATGGGTGGCGATGGTGACCGGCTCGAGCATGGCGCCCCGTTCCATGCTCACGTCATCGGGAAGTACGTTGAGGCAGCTCTCATCGTAGACGGCGTATTCAGAGAAGCCCGCTTCGTACGAGGTGATGTGCTCGCAGAACTGCTCCTGCTTGTTGCGGCAGTAGTAACATCCGCCGCAGTACTTGCGGAAGTTCATGGCCACACGCTGGCCCACTTTCCAGTCGCCCAGGAGGTCGGGGCCCAATTCCACGATGGTGCCCGAGGCCTCATGGCCGGTGGTGAACGGCGCCGGCGGCCACCAGGGCTCCTTCAGAAGACCGAAGGTGCCCTCGTAGATCTCGGGGTCGCTGCCACAGATGCCGCAGTAGGCGATCTTGACCTTCACCTCGCCCTTGCCCGGAGTGGGTTCGGGGACGTTATCGATGCGGATGTCGTGAGGACCGTAGGTGCGTGCTTGTCTCATGATCACGGCTCCCGCAGCTCGACGGCCAGGTTCGCCACGTCGGAGCCCTCGAAGTATACGAACCCGGGCTGACCCGGCACGATGGAGCTGGTCCACACCTTGGAGCCCGCCGCGGTGGCGCGCTCGATGTCGCCCTGCAGATCGGTGGTGAGCCAGCCGATGTGATGCAGCCCTTCACCCTGAGCGTCCAAGGTCTCTTTCAGGGCCTGCTCGCCCTCCACCGGCTCCAGCAACTCGAGTTCCACGTCGCCCATGAGGGCGTTGCTGATGCGGGTGGTCCACTCAGCCGGCTTGCCGTGAAGCTCGCCCCGGAACTTGATGTCGAAGGTCCGATGCTCGTCATCGAACTTGAAAGGGCCTATACCAAGCGACTCCAGATGGTCGATGGCTTTCTCGATGTCTCTGACCACGATGCCCACGTGATGCGGGCGTCGCGAGTAGAACATCTTCCCCTTGTCTTCGCTGCTCACGCCGACTCCTTTCTGCCTCGTCTACAGCCTGCCTGCGCGGGTGTGCGCAGTGAGAGAACGACCTGCTTGCCAGTGCCCACACAATACCATGGGGCTATACCCACGAATCCCTGCAGCTACGCCGCTCCTCATCCCGCACCCACGGCGGGTAAGATGACCACCTGGTCGTCATGCTGTAGGACCGTGTCCATCCCCTGCAAGAACAGCAGGCTTCTCCCGTTGATCATGATGGAGACCGCGGGCTGCGATCCCCCTTCCGGGTCCGCGAACAGGAGCCGTGAAGCCCCCTCGTCGGCACGCCGGGCCAGCAACCGCAACAATTCGGCCACGGTAGCCCCTTCGGGCAACTCCACCACCATCTCCCGGGCGCCCAGCACGCGCACCAACTGAAGGATGGTCGACACCTTCACCTGCGGCACGGCCTATACCTTTCCTGCGTGCGCGCTCAAGATGAGTGGGCCTCCAAGAACGCGCTGAAGAGAGCGGGATTGCTGTCGCGCATACGCTGGGGACCGAAGATGGCCGTATCCATGGTCTTTAGATCCGGCGCGATGTCGGGGACGAACTCCATCTGGTCCAAGACGTCCCGCTGCAGATCGACTCCGGGCGCGATCTCTATGAGCAGCATCCTGCCGTTCTGCAGCGTGAACACGGCCCGCTCTGTCACGTAGAAGACCTTCTGGCCTCGTCTGCTGGCGTACTCGCCGCTGAAGGTGACCTGTTCCACCCGCTGGCGGAACTTCTTCGTGTTCCCGTCCTGGCGGATGTTCACCTTACCGTCGGCCACGTCGAGCACGATCTCGCCGTTGGTAAAAGCGCCGCAGAACACCATGGTCTTGGCGTTCTGAGAGATGTCGATGAAGCCGCCGCTTCCGGTGATGCGGCGACCCAGCTTGCTGACGTTCACGTTGCCCAGCGGGTCGGCTTCACCCATGCCCAAGAAGGCCATGTCCAAGCCGCCGCCGTGATAGAAGTCGAATTGAGAGGGCATGCTCATGATGCACTCCGGGTTCCAGGCGGCACCGAAGATCACGCCCTTGGCGGGGACTCCACCGACCACGCCCATCTCGATGCTGAAGATGAAGTCGTCGATGATGCCTTCCTCGGCGGCGACGTTGGCCACCCCATCCGGCACCCCTATGCCGAGATTCACCACAGACCCGGGACGCAACTCGAGCGCCGCCCGCCGGGCGATGAACTTGCGCAGGCCCGGATCCAGACTGCCGATGGCGTGCATGGGCACCTTCACCTCGCCGCACAGCGAGGGATTGTACTCGCACTCGGCCGTCTGCCACTGTTCGGAGTCCAGCACCACGGCCGTCACCATGTGCGCCGGCACCCGCACCATGCGCGGATTGAGCGTACCCTTCTGCGCCAACCGCTTCACCTGAGCGATGACCACCCCACCGCTGTTGTACGTTGCCTGCGCGGCCGGCAGCATGTGCAGATCGAGCCCCTCCTGCTCCACCGAGATGTTGCCGTCCTCGTCGGCGGTGGTCCCGCGCACGATACAGACGTCGATGGGGAAGGACTTGTAGAAGAGCATCTCCTCGCCCCGGAAGTCGATCAGCTCGACCAGGTCCTCGGTGGCCCGCTTGTTCATCTTGCCGCCTTCCAGGCGCGGGTCGATGAACGTGTGCAGGCCCACCCGGGTCAGCAGCCCGGGACGGCCGGCGGCGATCTCGCGCATGAGCAGGGCCATGACGCCCTGCGGAAGGTTGTAGGCCTCGATCTCCTCATCGAGAGCGAGTTGGCTCATCACCCGCGACCAGAGCCAATGGCCGCCCACCACCCGCTTGACCAGGCCCGGGTGTGCAAGACGGCCGATGCCGGTCTCGTTGCCGTATCCCACCCCGGTGACGTGCACCAGCGTAAGGTCACGCGGCTCACCTGTTTGCAGAAAACGGTCTTCGAGCCCCTGATAGACCAGCTCGGCATCCTGGAAGCCGCCCCCCGAGGCCACGAGGTTCACCGTGTCGCCGCTCTTGATCAGACCGACCGCTTCTTCGACGGAGCAAAGCTTCTTCACTGACCCTTCCTCCCAGGGCCGGGATACGACCCTCGTCAACCCGCGTCGTGCAGGGATGGATACATCAGCGTCCCCAGCGCCGGAGGTCTTCCCAAAAAAACAGCTTCCCGACACGCCATCGCATGTCAGGAAGCACCCTTACTCCCAGTCTCTTCTCGGCAAGACCACACCAGCCGCAGTGCGGCTCGCGTGTGCCGACGGTAGCAGTACTCTCTCGGAACTGTCAAGGAGGCCGGCCTACAGGCTCGCGACCACCGCCACAGTCTGCTCGGCGATGAAGCCTTCTTCGTCGGTGGGCACCACCAACACACGCACCGGCGCTTCGGTGGCGCCTATCTCCCGCTCGGTCCCGCGGGCGCCGTCGTTGGCCTTCGGGTCGAGTCTCACCCCCAGGAACTCCAGGTCCTCACAGATGGCTGCCCTGATTGCCGGGTCGTTTTCTCCCACCCCGGCGGTGAAGACCAGCACGTCCAGACCTCCCAGGGCGGCGGCGTACGCCCCGATGTACTTCTTCACCCGATACGCGTAGACCTCGAGAGCCAGCCGGCAACGCTCGTCCCCCGCGGACGCGCCCGCCTCCACCTCACGCATGTCGTTGCTCACCCCCGACAGCCCCTCGAGCCCGCTCTCCTTATTGAGGAGGTGATCCACCTCCTCCACCGAGAGACCCAGGTCGCGCATGAGGAACAACACCACTCCGGGATCGACGTCGCCC
This sequence comes from Thermoleophilia bacterium, assembly GCA_040772905.1. GTDB lineage: Bacteria > Actinomycetota > Thermoleophilia > RBG-16-64-13 > RBG-16-64-13 > JAXGXJ01. The sequence continues at coordinate 260,593 of JAXGXJ010000006.1, forward strand.
GGCCGGGTACCCATCACCAGCCCTTCGATGGGAGTGAGCCCCATGCTGGTGTCGACCGACACTCCTCCATCGACGGCGGTGATACTGGCCCCGTTGCCCAGATGGGCGATGATCACTTTCGACTCGGCCAGACGTCCGCCCAGCAGTCGATCGGTCCTCTGCGCCACCGAGGCGAAAGAGATGCCGTGGAAGCCGTATCTGCGCACCGCACTCTGGGCGTAGAGCCGGTACGGCAGCGCGTAGACGTGCGCCTTGGCCGGCATGTGCGCATGGAACGCGGTGTCGAACACGGCCACCTGAGGTGTCCGGGGCAGGAGACGCACGGACTCCCGGATGCCCTGCAGGATGGGAGGGTTGTGCAGGGGCGCGAGATGGGCCAGTTCTTCGATCTTGGCTATCACCCCGTTGGTGAGCAGGGTCGAGGTAGTGAAGCAGCTGCCGCCGTGCACCACCCTGTGCCCGACAGCCGCCACCTCGCTGACGTCGGTCAGCGCCCCGTACTCCTCATCCAAGAGCGACTCCACGATCAACTCCAGCCCGCGCCCATGAGCGGGGATGTCGAGCGCGCGCGTCCGGCTGTGTCCGCCGGAGGTGGTCTCGATGGCCGACTCGTCTTCGCCTATGCGGCTCACCAGACCGCTCGCCAACACCTTGCCTGCGTCCATATTGCGGAGCTGGAACTTGATGGAGGAGCTTCCACAGTTGAGCGTGAGGACCCGCATCTGACTAGCCCCCAGCGCGCTGCAGCAGCTGCAATCCCCGCGCGTGCACGCTCGCGACGACGGCGGCTCCCACCACGTCGGCCACCGTGGCGCCTCGGGAGAGGTCGCTGACCGTCTTGGCGAAGCCCTGCAGGAAGGGGCCGTACACGTCGGCCCCGGCGAACCTCTGCACGCACTTGTAGGCGATGTTGGCGGCATTCAGGTCGGGGAACACCAACACGTCGGCCCGTCCGGCCACGTCGCTCCCCCCCGGCACCTTGCGGGCCGCCACGTCGGGGACCACGGCAGCATCAAGCTGGAGCTCTCCGTCCACCAGGAGTCCGGGAGCCCTTTCTCTCACCAGACGGACGGCTTCTCGCACCCGGTCCACCGATTCGTGCTCCGCGCTACCTTTGGTGGAGAACGACAGCATGGCCACCCGCGGTTCCCAGCCCAGCAGCACGCGCGTGGTCTGGGCGGAAGCGATAGCAATCTCGGCCAGCTCCTGTGCGTCAGGCGCCACGGCCACGGCACAGTCGGCGAAGGCAAGATAAGGACCCTGCGGCCCGTCGTAGCCAGGTATGCGCAGTAGCATCATGCTGGAGGGAGAGGACAAGCCGGGCTGCATACCGATGAACGTCATGGCCGCAAGGATCACGTCCTCGGTGGTGTTGGCGGCGCCCGCCACCAGTGCGTCCGCGCGGCCCGCGGCCACGAGGAGCGCGCCCACGTTGAGGGGCGAGCGGAGCCTGCGCTCGATGCCTTTGGCCGTGCTCTCAGGAAAGAGGCGCGTGTGGTCTTCGGCCAGACCCTCCCGGACCGCCTCGTCGGCCGCGTCCACCACCTCCAGATCATGCGCGTCGAAGCCCAGCGCACGCGCCGTCGACGCCAGCTCCGTCCGCGAACTCAAGAGGACGGGGCGGCAAAGGCCCTCATCCGCCAACCGCCGCGCAGCGCGCACTATGACCTCTTCGCCCGCTTCCGGGAAGACCACCCGCGCCGGGCACACCTGCGCCTCGGCTCGGAGGCGGGCCATAAGGTCGACGGTCATGCGCGGACCCCTCCCACCAGCACCGCGAATGCCGCTACGTATCCTCCGTCGCCGGACAAGGACAGCAGCACCCGCTGTGCGCCGCGCCGACGCGCGGCGGCGGCCATGTCGCCGTGAAGACCCACGGTCGGCGGCCTCCCACGCATGTGGCTCACCTCGATGTCGGTCCAGGAATCGAGCGCATCCGCCTCCACCCCCAGACACTTGAACACCGCTTCCTTGCCCGCGAACACCCGGGCCAAGCATCTCTCCGGGTCGGCGTGAGACGCACAGGCGCTCACCTCCGCCTCGGTGAAGGCACGCCGCATGAATGGAGGTGAGCCGAGGCAGCATCGCATCCGTTCCACCGCCATGATGTCAACCCCTATGCCAAGGATGGCGGTCATCTGTGCCCTCGGGTGGGTCACTCCTCGTCGTAGAGCTCGACCAGGTAGTCGATGATGTCGCCGATGGTCTTGCGTCGGCGGAGTTCCTGGAACGACACATCCAAATCGAGTTCGTCCTCGAGTACCGAGATGATGCGGACCATGTTCACCGACTTGGCCCCCAGGTCCTTGACGAGCTCGGTGCTGTCGTTGAGCTCATCGACAGGCAGCTCCATCGCGGCCGAGACCGCCTTGTAGAGCACCGCGCTCACTTGGTCCCTCACATCCGCCATCACCATCTCCCTTCGCGCGCACGCACCGTCCACCGATTCTATCTCACACGGACCATCGGACCACACACGCTCGGGATCCGCCGCGGCACGCAGGAGGACGTCACATGTGCAACGCGCGGCCCAGCGCGGCCAAGCCGGCCTCGCCTACCGCTTCCGACAGCGAGGGATGCGAGCGGATGACCGACGTGAACTCGTCGAGCGTGGCCTCCAACTCCAGGGCGAGCACGGCTTCGGCCAGTAGCTCACCCACGTGCGGGCCCACCATGTGCACACCCAGCACTGTGCCGTAACGCGAGTCGGCCACCACCTTCACCAGCCCGCCTTCGACACCCTGAGCCAACGCCCGGCCGTTGGCGGCGAACACGAAGCGTCCCACCTTGGCCTGGGCGTCTCTCTGGCGCGCTTCGGCCTCGGTGAGCCCCACGCTGGCCACCTCGGGGTCGGTGTAGGTGACGGTGGGTATGCGTTCCGTGCGCACCGGTTCCGGAGTTAGCCCGGCCAGTTTCTCCACCGCCACGATGCCCTGCCGCGAGGCGACGTGGGCCAGCAGAACCTTGCCGGTCACGTCGCCGATGGCGAGCACCGAGGGCACGTTGGTACGCTGATAGCCATCGGTGGTGATCCATCCCTTGTCGTCGACGGCCACTCCGGCGGCCTCTACGTCGAGCCCCTCGGTGAGAGGCCCCCTGCCCGCGCCGATGAGCACATACTCCGCGTTCACGGTGCTGCCACTGCCGCCGGCCAGATCGACCAGATGCACCTCGAGCTCAGCCCCCAGGTCCCTGATGGCGGTGATGGACGTGCCGGTGTGGATGGCGATGCCTTCCGCCTTGAGCGCCTTGGCCAACTCCTTGCCCAGGTCCTCGTCGGATCGGGGCAGGACGGCCGGCAACATCTCCACCAGCGTCACCTGCGCGCCCAGACGGGCGAAGATCTGGCTCCATTCGCAGCCCACAGCACCAGCGCCTACCACCACGATGCTGGACGGCACCGCCGTGAGCGCCAGGGCACCATCGGAGTCGAGCACGCGCGGCAGATCGACGCCCGGCACCGGCAGCGCCAGCGGCCTCGATCCCGTGGCCACGATGATATGCCGGGCCTCCACCGTCTCCGGCTGGGTGAGAGCGGTGCCCTTGCCGGCCCCGATGTCGGTGGCGACAGGTTCCACGCGCAGCGTCTGCGGCCCCAAGAACGAGGCTCGCCCCGACACTATCTGCACCTTGCCGTGCTTCAGCAGGCCGCGCACGCCTCCCTTCAGGCGGTCCACCACCTTGTCGCGCCGCGCCAGCGCGGTGGCGTAGTCGATGCGCACGGCCCCGTCGATGGCCACGCCGAAGGTCGCGGCACGACCGACCTCGTGAGCCACCGCGGCGGTCTGCAGCATGGCCTTGGTGGGGATGCACCCCCGGTTGAGACACACACCGCCCAGATGCGCGCTCTCGATGATGGTCACCTGCATGCCCAGCTGGGCCGCGCGCAGCGCGGCCACGTAGCCACCCGGTCCGGCACCGATTATGGCGAGATCGGTCTTGATCACAGTCGTCCCCCTGTAGTCGCGGGTCATCTCACGGGACGCCGCCTGCCTCGCCTGTCCCCGCGGACAGTGTCCGCAGGGACAGACACGCGCGAGTCCCAGATCGCATTCCTCGAGCGCGTTCACATCACGCCCCGCCTGCCGAGGCTCGGTCCCTCGGCCGAAGACTCGGCATCCCAGCGTCTACACCAGCAGGCTGAGCGGGTCTTCCAGATAGTCCATCAACATGCGCAGGAACTCCGCTGCCGGCGCACCGTCGAGCATGCGATGGTCGCAGGTCACCGACAGACCCATGGTGGCATGCACCACCGGCTGGCCGTCGACGGCAACCACGCTGTCCTTCATCCGGCCCACGCCCAGGATGGCCGCCTCGGGCTGATTGATGATGGGGCTGAAGAAGTCGACCGACCGGAACGGGCCCAGAGTGCTGACGGTGAAGGTACCGCCGCTGACCTCATCGGGCAGCAGCTTGTTCTCCCGCGCCCTGCCGGCCAAGTCGCGGACCTCGCGCCCGATGTGGCTCACCGACTTGCAGTCGGCGTCGCGGACCACAGGCACAATCAGACCGTCGACCAGCGCTACAGCCACGCCGATGTTCACGCTCCGCCACACCTTGATGCGGTCGCCGTCCAGAGTGGCGTTGAAACGCGGCATACGCCGCAGACAGGCCGCCACCGCCTTGATGAGCAGAGCCGTGATGTTGAGCTTGTCGTCGGCGAGACGGTGCGCATTGACCTGGGCCAGCAGCTCCTTGGACGCCTGCACGTCGGCCATGGCCGAATAGGTGACCGTGGGCGAGATGGTGCGGCTCTGGTCCATGTGCTCGCCGATGAGGCGGCGCATGCCGCTGTACGGGAACTCCTCGGCGACGCCGCCACGGATGTCGGCCGGGGTCCCGGCGGCGGCCGCGGTCGCTGCACCCGGCGCCGCTCCGACGGTCGCGCCGGCTTTGGCCGCCACGTCGTCTGCCCTGATGCGCCCGCTCGGCCCGCTGCCGCTCAGACCGGCAAGATCGACTCCCAGGTCGGCAGCCATCTTCTTGGCCGTCCCCGTGGCGAAGGCCGGGGCGGCCTGTTCCGCAGCCCCGGTCGGCTCCGCAGTCGGCGCCGCGCCCGCAGCTGCGCTGGCTGCGGCGGCCGCGGCCGTGACGTCCTCCAAGGTCACGCGTCCGCCGGGCCCGCTGCCGGCCACGTAGGCCAGATCGATGCCGAGGTCGGCGGCCAACTTCTTGGCCGCCGGTGTGGCCACGATGCGCTCTCCCGGGGCCCGCACCGGTGCCGGCGCGGCAGGCGCCGCCGGCGCCGCAGCCGCTCCCTCGGTGGCAGGCGCCGCTGCTACCTCGGCGGCGGCCGCCGCCGCAGGCGCGGCCGCCCCACCGAAGGCGGAGATGTCCTCGCCCGGCTGACCGATGACGCCTATGGGATCTCCCACAGGCGCCTCGCCATCCTCGGGCAGAAGGATCTTCAGCAGCACACCGGCCGCCTGCGCTTCCAGCTCGTAGGTGATCTTCTCGGTGGTTATCTCGGCGATGACATCGCCCACGGCGACCTCGTCGCCCTCGTTCGCGCGCCAGGCACTCACCGTGCCGGTCTCCATCAACAGCCCCAACTTGGGCATCACGACTATCTCAGCCATCTACGTTCCCCTTCTCGGCACTCGCCGTGACTCGACGACCCGATCAACCAACCAACTCGCGCACCGCGGCCACGATCTTGGGTGCCTTCACGATGAACTCCGCTTCCAGCGCGGGCGAGAACGGCACCGGGGTGTCGGGACCGGCCACGCGCACGATGGGAGCGTCGAGAAGATCGAAGCCCTCGCTGGCCACGATGGCCGCGATCTCGCCGCCGAACCCGCCGGTGAGGCACGACTCGTGCACGATCACCAGGCGATGGGTCTTGGCCACCGACTCCAGGATGGCGTCCTTGTCCAGCGGGATGAGCGTGCGCAGGTCGAGGACCTCGGCGCTGATGCCCTCCTTCTCCAGGGTCCCGGCGGCGCTCAGACACTCGCGCACCATGGCCGACCAGCACACCAGGGTCACGTCGCTGCCCTCCCGCTTCACGTCGGCCTTGCCGATGGGGATGGTGTACTCACCCTCGGGGACCTCGCCTTTGGTGGCGTACAGCATCTTGTGCTCGAGGAACACCACGGGATTGTCGTCGCGGATGGCCGAGATCAGCAATCCCTTGACGTCGTAGGGCGTGGCCGGGATGACCGTCTTGAGGCCGGCGGTGTGGCACAGCATGGCCTCCAGCGACTGTGAATGGTGGGCGGCAGTGCCCATACCGGCGCCGAGCGCGGTACGCACCACCATAGGGCACTTCATCTGGCCGCCGAACATGTAGTGGAACTTTGCCGCCTGGTTACAGAGTTCATCCATGGCGATGGGGAGAAAATCCATGAACAGGATCTCCACGCAGGGGCGCAGGCCGGCCGCCGCTGCGCCCACCGCCGTGCCCACGATGGCCGTCTCGGAGATGGGGGTGTCAAGCACCCGCTCGGGGAACTCGGAGAACACGCCGTAGCCGGTGACGCCGAAGCTGCCGCCGAACTTACCCACGTCCTCGCCGTAGATGTAGATGTCGGGATCGCGACGCATCTCGAGCTTGAGAGCGTCGGCGACGGCCTCGCCGTAATTCATCGTGATGGTTCCCATGCCGCCCCCTCTCAGTCGGTGTAGACGTCGGTGTACAGCTCTTCCTTGGCCGGGAAGGGGCTCTGCTTCCCGAAGTCCAGCGCAGCCTGCATCTCTTCATCGGCCTCGGCCTGGATACGCTCCAAGCCGGCTTTGCTCGCCCATTTCTTGGCACGCAGCAGGTCTCCGGTGATGATGAGGGGGTCGCGCTTCAGCCAAGCCTCGTGCTCGGCGGGATCGCGATAGGTGGCCGCGTCGCCGATGAAATGGCCCCAGTGCCGCCACGTGCGGCAATCGAGGAGCGTCGGCCCCTCGCCGCGACGGGCCCGGTCGACGGCCTCGCGCGCGGCTTCACGTACCGCCACCACGTCGTTGCCGTCCACGGTCACGCCGGGGAAACCGTAGGCGGCGGCCCGGTCGGCCACGTCGACTTTCATGTAGTCGCGCTGGCAGTTGGCCACGCCGTAGAGGTTGTTCTCCACCACGTACACGGCGGGCAGGTCCCAGATGGCGGCAAGGTTGAGCGCCTCGTGGAAGGTGCCCCGGTTGGTGGAGGCGTCGCCCAGGAAAGTGACGGCGATGCGTCCCTTGTGCTTGTGCTTGCAGGCGAAGGCGGCGCCGGTGCCGATGTGCATGCACGCGCCTACGATGCCGTTGGCTCCCAGGACGTTCAGAGAGCTGTCGGCTATGTGCATGGAGCCTCCCTTGCCCCGGCAGAAGCCGTCCACTTTGCCGAAGAGTTCGGCGAACATGCGCTTGGTGTCGGCACCTTTGGCGATGAGATGGCCGTGCCCACGATGATGGCTGCTGATGTAGTCGTCGGGCTGGAGTACTGACATCACGCCCGTGGCGATGGCCTCCTCGCCGCTGTAGAGATGCAGGAAGCCCGGCATCTCCCCCTTGAGGAACTCCTTGTGTGCGGTCTCCTCGAAGGAGCGGATGCGCACCATGGTGCGATACAGCGCGAGAAGGGTAGCCTTGTCCACCTTCATGTCTACTGCCACAGCGCAGACCTCCCCACTGGTCGGTTGGATCGACCCGGAAGTGACTAAGGCGCCCGCGCCTTTCACTCCGCAGCCTTGTCTGGCAGTCTACTATAATCTAGTATGTGTGTCCACACATACTTCTGTCCACCACCGACGCCGCCGGGAGGAGCCATGGCCGAGCGCACGAAGCACAAGGGCGATGTCCCGCCCGCTCCGAAGCCGACTTCGACCCCTGGGCGTCGCCGCCTCAGCCGGGAGGAACGCAGAGAGCAGCTGATCGAAGCAGCCGTGAGGCTCATCGGCACTTTGGGCATCCACGGCACGACGGTGTCGAAGATCTCCGCCCAGGTGGGTCTCTCGGAGATGGCCGCCTACCGGCACTTCGCCGACAAGGAAGAGATCCTGATGGAGGCCGATTCCTATCTCCTGGGCAGGATCCTGGCCTGGCTGGAGAGCTCCTCAGAGCCGCACGTCGTCAGGCGGCTGCGGGAGTTGGGCGAGAGTCACTTCGACGCGCTCGCCTCCGACCTGGACATGTTCACGGCCCCGTATCTGCAGTTCCTCACCATGAGCCAGAGCGATGACCCTCTGCACCGGCATGTGGCCGGCAACAACGACCGCATGAAAGAGAAGATCGCCGCCTTGGTGCAGGAGGGGGTGACTCAGGGCAGCATCCGTCCTGAGGTGGACCCCTATCTGTTCACACACGAGTTCGTGGGCTGGTTCCTGGCCGAGGACATCCACTGCCTGTCCGACCTTCGCGACGGCACCTTCTCGCGCGAATCGCACCTGCGCGTGCTCGACCTCATCCTGCGCGATGCGGCGTCCGGCTAGCGAGCAGAGCCGACCCCCTGGGCACCGCCGTACTGCATGCCCTGATCGATCATGTAGATGCCGCCCGTGCAGTTGATGGCTGCGGCCGATGACAGGAAGAGCATCATTTCGGCCACTTCCTCCGGCTGGACGAAGCGCTTGAGGAAGAGTCGTTCCTGCAGTATGGCCCTTCCCTTGAGCGGGTCCCCCGACCCGACCTCGGCCTCGACGTGACGCATCATGGGAGTGTCGACCACGCCCGGATTGACGGTGTTCACCCGGATGTTGCGGTCGGCGAGCTCGCGCGCGGCCACCTTCATCACACCGGTGAGCGCATGCTTGCTGGCCGTGTAGGCGACCGCCTCGGCGTTCCCGACGATGGCCCCCGCCGACGAGGTGATCACTATGCTGCCTCCACCCCGCCTCGCCAAGTACGGGACCGCGTGCTTGATGGTCACCAGCACCCCGCCCACGTTCACCATCATCACGCGGTTGAAGTTCTCGATGGACGCATGCTCCATGAGCGACTGCACCCCGAAGATGCCGGCGTTGGCGATGACCGCATCGATGCCGCCGAACGTCTCGGCAGCAGTGGCCATGGCACGGGCCATGTGCTCCTCGTCGGTGACGTCGGCGGCAAACGGCAGCACTGAAGGCCCGAACGGCGATACCGCGGCCTCAAGGGTGGCGGCATCCACATCGATGGCCAGCACCTTGGCCCCTTCTTGCGCGAAGAGAACGGCAGCCGCCAACCCGATACCCGATGCGGCCCCGGTGACGACCGCCACCTTACCTTCAGCCCTGGCCATGCATACCTCCCTAGCGACGAGCGATGTACAGGTCGCCCGCGCGCTGCTGCAGGCGAAGACTATCGCGATATCTCTTGGCTATGACGTTACGGAAACTCGCCACTGCCGACTTCACACTCACATCACCCAGTTCGATGTGCACCGACTCCACCTCTGGGTGTTCTGCAAGATACTCATGCACTTTTTCTACAGTAGTCACATATCTGCTGCCGCGTTGTCCCCTCTCGGCCTGAGGGATGGCGGCCGGTTTGAACGCAAACGGTTCAGGCGACATGAGATGTTCCTCCCATCAAAGATATAGATCTGATAGAGAGAATTGTAATGCCGCTCCGCACGCTAAGCAACTATGTTCAGCCGCTCCCCCCGATTCATACCCATACTACGCCTCATCATCTTCCTTTTCGTATCCCAGAGTAGTACCCGTGGTGATGAATATGATGGGTCTGTCGATCTTATGGATGACCAACGGGCAATGTGGCACACCTGCGGGGACGAACACAGCGGTGGTCTTGGTGAGCATACGTTTCTCATCACCTACCCACATCTCTATCTCCCCACCCAGGTCGAACTGGTCCTCTGGGTTGGTCCCGATGAACAGCAGGTACTCATCGAAGGGATGGCTGTGCGACACCATGAGGGACTCCTCGGTCCCCGGCCGCAGCATCATACAGGTCTCGAGGTAGAGTGCACCCGGGACCGTGCCGTCGACCTCTTTGTTCACGTAGAGGGAGTCGCACCAGGGGATGTCGCTGACCAGGTCTCTGCTCTGGGGGTGGTCAGCGTGCCGGGGCGTCTCGCTGATGAAGTACTTGCCATATTCGCTTTCAGACACGGGTGCCTCCCAAAAGGCCGCTTGTACGTCGGATCACCGACCGAGAGTAGGCGCCGCGCAGCGGGAGGTCAAGCGAGATGCGGGAAGTCTCGCCTGTGTTTCAGCACCGCGGCCACCTCACAAGACGGGTGGTCTCACGGTCACCGCTATGGTTATCTATGGCGTTGACGCGGCGAGCGTCTATGAAGAAGAGCATCCGACGGGGGCACTCTGGTGGCCGAGAACATCGAAGTGGGCGTGGGCGTATCCCGGGATCCCGACGGGTTCCTTGCCGGCAGCGCCGCCGCCGCCAGTGCGGTGGCGTCGCTTGACCGCTTCACTCCCAGCCTCACCACCGTCTTCGCGTCCGGTTACTACGATCCCGAAGAGGTGGCGCGAGGTGTGGCGCTCCACCTGGGCGAGTGTCCCATGATCGGCACCTCGAGCGCGGGTGAGATCTGCACCGAGCCCGTCGACCGCTCCGTGGTGGTGACCGTGCTGGCATCGCCGTATCTCGCCGCCGAGGTGAACGTGGGACAGAACGTCAGCGCCGACTGGTCGGCAGCGGTCTTGTCCGCGCTTCCCCGCCGTATCGGCGCCGCTCATTTCGAGGACCGTTCAAAGCTTGGACGGCCTCTTTTCTTCTCCCACCCCACCACGGGTCTTGCTCCCATCTTCGTCCTCGCTTTCGCCCCCGGTCTCACCGCCACTCAGAACTCGTGCAGCTACGAGATCCACAGCTTCCTCAAGAAGCGCACTCTGGGCCGTATCCCCATCGTCGGAGGCCTCTCGGGCACTCCTGACCTGGAGCGGGACAACTTCCAGATCGCCAACGGCCGTGCGTACCGGGATTCCCTCGTCCTGGCCGTGGTGGAGACCGACCTCCTGTTCGGCGCAGGTGTGGCGCACGGCTTCCACGCCTCCGACAAGATCGCCACCGTCACCCGGGCGAGCGGTCACGTCATACACGAACTCGACGGCCGCCCTGCAGCCGAGGTGTGTGCCGAACTGTGCGGCATCAGCACGGAAGAACTCAAGCGAGAACGCACCTGGTTCTCGCGCGTCCCCTTCGGCACCGCCGACGGCTTCGGCGGCTACCACCTGCTCGTGCCCGAGAGGGCGCTGGACGACGGCTCCATAGCCTTCAGCTGGATGGTCGACACCTTCCAGGCCGTGGCTCTCATGCAGGCCGACGAGTCGCGTCGCGCTGCCGCCACGCGGGATGCGGTGGACAAAGCCATGACCATCGGGCGCGTGAAGGACCCTGCCGCGATCCTTCTGTTCTCCTGTCTCCTCCGCTATCGTGTCGATGACGATGCCCCCCACATCGAGCGCGAAGGCACCCTGGACATCTCGGGGCTGGCCCCCACCTCGGGATTCCTCACCTTCGGCGAGTTCGGGCTCACCGACGAGGGCCTTCCCCTCTACTGCAACCAGTCGGTGGTGGCGCTGGTCATCGGCGACGAACTGGACGAGTACGCCCGGCGGACCCGGCTTCAAGCCGACACCTTGCGCACCGTCGAGTCCACGCTGACCCGACGCACGGCCGAGTTGGATGCCATCCAGCAGGCACGCGAGATCAAGCTGCCGGCGGACGATATGGAGAGTGCGGTGCGGCGCTTCGAAGCCATCCTTCAACGCCTCACAGGGGCGGCGCGGGCCACCGTCATCATCGGGGCGGAGCCGCGCTGGGAGGAACAGGATGAGAGTGAGCCGAGCGATGACAGCCCGACTCGCACAGTGCTTCCGCTGGCCTGCGCGGACAGCCTGTTGGGCTGCGTGGAACTCGTCCGGGGAGAGGACCGGCTACGCAGCCTGGAGGCCGCGGGTGCCATCACCGACCACATCGCCTGGGAGATCAACAGGGTCCGCCTGCAGAAGACCATCGAGGAGCAGGCGGGCGAGATCGACACCTCCCGCGCGGTAGCGCACGAGATCCTGCGCGCGGCCGACTACGACAGCCTCATCTTCCGCATCTCGGAGCGCATCCGCGCTCACGTCGACGGTGATGACTACTCGCTGTGGATGGTCGATGACGACGGGGGTCTGCGCCGCGAGATGGGCACGCAGACCACGTCACCGCGCGCGCACCTGCGCGCAGTGCGCGCGGCCATGGAGGCTCGTTCCGTCTACTGCGCAGAGATCGATTCGACCACGGTGCTCGCGCTGCCTGTGCTTGCTGAGAACCGCATAACCGCGCTGCTGGCGCTGACGCTGCCGGCCGGCCTTCGGCCGGGGGGCGCCGAACTCGGCTTCCTGGTGTACCTCACCATGCCACTGGCGGTAGCCATAGAGATGCGCCGCAAGCAGCGACAATCGGCAGTGGCCCGTGAGATCCACCATCGAGTGAAGAACAACCTGCAGATCATCGCCAGCCTCCTCGGTCTACAGCTCCGCCGACTCTCCGAGCCGGCGGCCCGGCGGGCGCTGGAGGACAGCATGGGGCGCATCATGAGCATCGCGGCCGTCCACGAGACACTGTGCGCCGGGGCCCCGGATCGTGTCGACGCACGGGCACTCATCCACAAGGTGGCCACATCAGTAGTAAACAGCCTGGTCGGCGATGACCGGAAGATACGCGTGGATATGGTGGCTCCGGACCCAGTGGAACTCACCTCACCCCAGGCCACGAACATGGCCATCATCCTCAACGAACTGGTGGGTAATGCCCTCAAGCACGGACTCAAGGACGCGCTCGAAGGCTGCATCCGCGTGGAACTCCTCGCAGGCGATGGCGACCTGGTGCTCTTGGTCGCCGATGACGGCGCCGGCCTGCCCCTGGACTTCGGCACGAGCCCACAGCCAGGACTCGGCCTGCTTCTGGTCAGGACCATGGCCGAAGGCGAGTTCCGAGGCCGTTTCTCTCTGGAGCCGGGCGAGAAAGGCGCCGTCGCGCGGCTCACCATACCCAGGGACGCACTAAGGACCGACACATCGCCCATCGAGGTGGGGGCATGACGCCGCTGCGCATCCTTGTAGTGGACGACGAGACCATCATCCGCATGGATCTGGCCGAGATCCTCACGCGCATGGGCCACCAGGTGGTGGGCCATGCGGCGACCGGAGAAGACGCCGTCGAGAAGTGCCGAGAACTCGACCCCGATCTGGTGTTCCTCGACATCAAGATGCCCGGTATGGACGGTTTCTCGGCCCTTCGTCATATGAACGAGGAGAAGCTCAGGCCGGTGATCATCCTCACGGCCTTCAGTGATGTGGACCTCATCGAGCAGGCAGTGGAACTCGGGGTGGCGGCCTACCTCATCAAGCCGTTCGAGGAGTCGAAGCTGCTGCCCGCGATCCACGTGGCCGTGAGCCATTTCCGCGAACTCCAGGCTCTGCGCACCGAGAACACCTCACTCAAGGAGACTGTGGAAGCCAGCCGGCTGGTGAACCGGGCCAAACTGTTGCTGGCGGAACGCGAGAACCTCAGCGAGGCCGAGGCCTTCCGGCGCATCCAGAAGGTGAGCATGGACAAGAACAAGAAGATGAAAGAAGTGGCCGAAGCCGTCATTCTCTTGTACTCAGGCCGGTAGCCTCTCCGCGAGCACGCCGAGTGTCGCCCCGGACGAAGCGCGGGCCCGTTCCCTACTCCGACAGTATCTCCGCGGCGATGCGCGCCGCCGTGCCGGCCACGTGGGTGCACTTGTCGGTGTGGCCACCGGCCCTCTCGAAAGCCGCGAAGTCACGGCCGTCCCACATGTCGAACGACCTACCCATCAACCGGGTCTGGACGTCGGCACAAAGAGTACTGCCGAACTCCTGCACGAACGCGTCGATGACGCGCTTGCCCTGCTTGAACGACTCCATGAAAGGCCCCGCCGCGAAGTCCGCGCGACTGCGTCCGTAGCGAGTCCCGACGGCGAGCAGGGCTCCCGCCAACGCGCCACAGGTGCCGGTGACCGTCACAGCTCCTCCGCCCGAGAACACGTGGGCCGCCTTGAACAGCTCGTCGTCGCCCACATCGAGCACGTCCTTGAGCGCGGCTAGGACGCATTGCGGACAGCACCCGTAGTCGCGTTCATATGCGTACGCCGACTCGTACGCCTTCTTGGGCAGGTTCACTCCGACCTGTCGGGACTCCGACTCCATGAGGCACCTCCTCACCGACTTGCGCGGCGCAGGCAGCGCGTCCGCCATGACCTCCTCGCGGCCGACACGCAGCATATCCAGTCTGCATCCCGCCATGATGACACGGATTCCGCCCCTCCGACTCGAAGCCTAGAAGTCGCTACACGGCGTAGCCGGCCTCAGCCCCCTCGCGGATGGCGTCCACGAGCCAACCCGGGTCCTTGGCGCTGCCGATGACGTAGGTCTCGATGCCCATCTTCTCCAGGTCGGCCACCAGCTCGTTGTTGGGGCCCCAATCCTGCGTGGTCATGACGTTCTTACCCCGCAGGGTGAAGATGCGCTTGTCGGGCACCTGGATCTTCAAGCCTTCCTTGTTGATCTCAAGGTAACTGCAGTCGGTCCAGATGGGCACGTGTTTGAGCTTGAACCACGGCCACAGGTTCTCTTTATCATCCTTGTAGATGCCCTGGCCCAGCTCGGACTGAGGCCCGTCGTGAGCGATGACCACCCGGCGTCCGCGCTTGGTGAGGAACTCAGCCAGCTCGCAGCCGTGCAACTCGCCGCCCATGATGACCACGCTCTTGCCCACCGGCATCCACAGCTTGGAGAGCTTCTCCATCTGCTTGGGATTGAAGAACTTGAGCGCCAGCTTCAGCAGCCCGTGCAGCTTCTGGGTGGGGATGAAGGTCTTGGTGTCGGCTCCCTTGAGGTCGAAGTCGGTGTGGAGCGCGCCCGTGGCCAGTACCACTGCATCCGGCTTCTCGGCGCGGATGACGTCGGCCGTGACGGCCTTCTTCATATGCACCTTCACGCCCAGTTTCTTGAGTTGGGTCTCGTAGTACTTCACGTGCCCCATCATGTCCTCGGTCTCAAGGTCCTTGACTATAGCCGCCAACGGCTCGAGACCGCCCAGGTAGGAACCCTTCTCGTAGAGCACCACATCGTGACCGCGCTCGGCAGCCACGCGGGCGGCTTCCATACCGCCGGGGCCGCCGCCCACAACGAGCAGCTTCTTCTTGGGTTCCACGGGACGAGCCTGGTACTCGGGGATGATCTCGCGGCCCAGGGTGGCGTTCACCCGGCACTCGAGCTTCTTGTTGTTGTTCCGGCAATCGAAGCAGTAGAGACAGCCGTGGCATACGCGGATGTCTTCGGTACGGCCCTCTTTGACCTTGTTCGGCAGCTCGGGGTCGGCAAGCAGACGACGGGTCATGCCCACGAAATCAAGGCTGCCCTTACGCAGGTACTCCTCGCCCAGGTCCTGATCGAGACGGCAGGCGGTCCACACCGGGATCTTGACGCCCTTCGCCTTTACGGCCTCCACCAACGGCACCGTGGCTCCGCGACCGTTCATGCTCCAGTCGAGCCCTTCGGGCAGGTCCTGGAGGTCGTGCGACGGATAGAGGATACGGTCGGGCTGAAGCAGGCCACCGCGGTGCCCGTAGCGCTCACCTCGGCAGTTGATGCCGTCGGCCACCTCGGCGATGAGCTTGGCCATCTCGGCGCCCTCTTCGATGGTGGTCGCCAGCGGATGGTTGTACTCGACGATGTTGAAGAGCGTGTGCACGGCGAAGTTGGGGCCGCAACGCCGTTTCGCCTCGACGATGATGTTGCGCAGGAAGCGGGTGCGGTTCTCGTAGCTCTGCGGACCGTACTCGTCGTCACGCTTGTTCCACACGCGCGAGAGGAAGGTGTTGCCCTGGTGGAAGGTGCCGTGGTTGATCTCGCAGGCGTCGAAGCCGGCCTTGTAAGCACGCTCGGCCGCCGAAGCCCACTGATCGATCTGGTCTTCCACTTCCTGCTTGGTCATGGCCCTGCAGGGAAGGAAGTCCGGTCCCGGCAGCTCCTCCTCGGTCATGGCCGAGGCGCACTTGATGTCGCGGATGGCCCAGTCGCGCGGCAGCAGACCCGTGGGGTTCCACGGACCGGCGTGCTGGAACTGGATGGAGACGGGGCAGCCATGTTTGTGCACCGCTTCGGCCAGACGGGCGTAGCTGGGGATGAAGCGGTCGTCGTCGAAGTGCAGCTGCACGCCCTCGTAGCTGCCGTCGGGGAAATAGTGGACGTGCTGGATGGCCAGCGGGTATTCGGTGCCGCACGACTCCACCACCAGGAAGCCCACACCACCCTTGGCCAAGCGCTCGTAGTAGGCGATCATGCGGTCGCCCACGGTCTGGTCGGGCTCCATGTAGGAGGTCCCGTTGGCCGTCTTGATGATGCGGTTGCGTGTGGTGATCGGGCCGATCTTGCCCGGCTGCATGAGTAGTTCGTAACGGCTGTTATCGCTCATCTCTCTCCTTCGTGACGGGGCGTAGGCCGCCGCACATCCACAGCTGTCCAGCTCGTCGGGCATCTGCCCGGTCAGCGTTCGAAGTATTCGTCCACGATCTCGGCGGAGCGCTTCAGCACAGCCGCCGTACGAGCCAGGCCCTCCAGTTCGTCAGGGGCCAACTCCCACTCCTTGATCTCCTTCACACCGCTCCTGCCCAGAGACACGGGCACAGACATGCTGAACCCGCTCTGGCCGTACTCGCCCTCCACGACGCAGGAGCAGGGATAGATGCCACCCGTGTCGTTCCGCATGGCGCGCAGCATGGCCGCCAGTCCGACGGCACAGGTCCAACCCGCGGTGCGGCCCGACTGCAACTCCTCGTAACGCCGCAGGATGTTGGGGACCTCGGCGCGGATGTCGGCCTTCTCCTGCTCGGTGAACGAGACCGGCTGCCCGTCTATGCGCACGGAGCTGAAGAGGAGCACCTGAGAGCTGCCGTGCTCGCCCAGCACTGTCGCCTCCACTTGGCTCACCTTCACACCCTTGGCGCGGGCCACCATCTCACGGAAGCGGAAGGAATCGTTGAACGAGTATCCCACCACCTTGTGCCGGTCGAAGCCCGTGGCGCGCCAGGTTGCGTAGTTGAGGGCGTCGGCCGGATTGGTGGCGGTGATGACGAAGGCATCCGGGCAGTAGGTCTTCAGCTTCCGCGAAGTCTCTTCTATAAGAGGAAGGTTCTTGGGCAGCATCTCCATGCGGTCGGCGATGACACCCTGCGGCACCCCGGCCGCGTTGATGACCACATCCGAACCGGCAAGGTCTTCGTCCGTGCCGGCCTTCACCACGGCATCGAGCGCCGAGACGGCGGTGCCCATGTCCATCGCATGCTGCTGCACCACGTTGGGACGCAGGTCGATGAGCACCACTTCTTCCGCCAACCCGGAAGCGGCGATGTAGAAGGCCGAGGGTGCTCCCACCGACCCCGCGGCTCCGATGACTGTGACCTTCATGCGTGAACCCCTTCCGTCAGCTGATCGCCGGACGACCGGCCACCTACAGGACAAAAAAAGCCTCTCGACACGTCACACACTCAGTCGAGAAGCACCGTCACTTCTATTCTTGGCTGCACGAACCGCCCCACTCTTGCGACTCGCCGTGCCCTGTGACTCAGGCTAGCAGTCGCAACCATGACCGTCAAGACGATGCCTCCCAGGGTACGTCGGCCGTTCGAGAGACTGCTCGCGGACCCGCATCCCCATATCGCGCCCGCTTAAGGGCAGGCACTTTCGGGTATCTGCCGCGCATGGTGATCGCGGAGCAAGGAGGAGGTATGCGTCCCCTCAAGATAGTAGCGATCGTGATCGGAGCCCTTCTGATACTCGTCGGGCTGGGCCTGCTGGTGCCGGGCGCCTTCCTGCTGTGGGCTCACGAGACCCAGCGAGACGAGACCGGATTCTATGAGACCTCACCCCGAGCCGTGGTCACCGACACGTATGCGCTCGTGAGCCCGGACTTCACCGTGAGCATGGGCGACGTGACCGATTGGGTGCCCAAGGACTGGGCCGGAACGGTGCGGCTGCGTGCGATCTCCTCCGAGAAGGAGATCTTTGTCGGCGTAGGGCCTTCCGATCAAGTGAGGGCGTACCTTGCCGGCGTGGCCTACGACGAGGTCCAGAGCTTCTCCGCCTGGGACGCCCGTCTGGAGTTCAGGCCGGTCCCGGGGAGCGCGTCCCCCGCCCCACCCGGCGAGCAGGGTTTTTGGCAGATCGCCCTCTCCGGGTCGGCGCCTCCACCAGTAGATTGGGAGGTCCGGAGCGGCGATTGGACCGTGGTGATCATGAACGCCGATGCCAGCCCGGGCATACGGGCCGATCTTAGTCTGGGTGCCAAGTTCGATTTCCTCTTCCCCATCGCGGTCGGCCTGGCAGTGGCGGGAGTGGTGTTCCTCTTGGTGGGCATCGTGCTGGTGATTCTGGGGGCACGCCCCTCACGGCCGGAGCCGGGCGCGCCCGGGCCGGCGCCGTACGGCACCCATCCCCCGGATGGGTACGGGGATACCGCATATCCACAGGATCGGTACGGGGCCCACTACCCGCCGGTCGACCGAGGGAGGGAGCAGCAGCCGCCGGCGAGGTGACACCGGCTCAAGCCGCGTTCTCGTCCACTCAGGCGACAGGGGCGCTTGCGAAGGCTATCATGCTGGCATGACCGTTCCCTGTGCGTCCGTCGCCCTGCAGCCTCATGACCTGGCCGGCCTTCGGCTGCGCAACCGCGTGGTGCGCGCAGGATGCTTCGAAGGTCTCTCGACCCGCGGCGAGGTGAGCGACCGTCTGATCGAGCATCATCGCCGTGTGGCCGCGGGCGGCGTGGGGATGACGACCCTCTCCTACTGCTCGGTGAGCTACGACGGACGGGCTTTCGGCCACGAGCTATGGATGAGACCCGACCTCTTGCCCGGCCTTCGCCGTTTCGTCGACACCGTGCACGCCGAAGGTGCAGCGGCCTCCATCCAGCTGGGCCATTGCGGCTTCTTCGCGGCTCCCGGCGTGATCGGACGCAGACCTCTGGGTGCCTCCCCCAAGTTCTGCCTGTTCCGCCTCTCGTATTGCCGGGCCATGACCGAAGCCGACATCGAGGAGAAGACCCAGGACTTCGCGCGGGCGGCCGCGCTCGCCCGTGAGGCGGGGTTCGATGCGGTGGAGTTGCATGCCGGCCACGGCTATCTGCTCAGTCAGTTCCTCTCTCCGTGGACGAACCGCCGTGACGACCGCTATGGAGGCTCGCTGCGGAACCGGCTGCGCTTCCCGGTGGGTGTGGTTGCGCGCGTGCGGGCCGCATTGGGCGACGGCTTCCCCGTGCTGGTGAAGATGAACCAGCGGGACGGCATGAAAGGCGGTCTGGAACTGGACGAGGCGGTAGAGGCGGCCATCGCGTTCGAGGCCGCGGGAGCCAGCGCGTTGATCCCCTCCTGCGGCTTCACCGCGCGCACGCCGCTCTACATGTTGCGGGGCGCCGTCCCCACCTTGGAGTTCGCCCGCGCCCAAGAGAAGCTCGTCACCAAGGTGGGCATGGCCGCGTTCGGCTGGATGCTCGTCCAGCGATACCCCTACTCTCCGCGCTTCCTCCTAGAAGGTGCGCGACGCATCCGCGACGCGGTAGGCATCCCTGTGGGCTACATCGGAGGGGTGGAGTCGCTGCGGGAGATAGAAGACCTTGTAGACGAGGGCTTCGCCTTCGTGCAGGTGGGCCGCTCGACCATCCGTGACCCCGACTTCGTGCGCCATCTGGCGGACGGTGTCCTCACCGCGTCTGACTGCGACCACTGCAACCGCTGCATCGCGTCCATGAGTGTCGACGGAGTGCGCTGCTACTGCGAAGGCCCGGTCGCAGAGGAAGTGGCGATGTGAGGCTCCGCGCGAGAGGAGTCAAGGGATCCACCTCCCACGCCGGGACTCCTCAGGACCAGCACGCCCTGGTCACCGGCGCCTGTTCGGGCATCGGTCTCGAGATCGCCCGCGAGCTGGCGCGTCGCGGACATCCCATGGTCGTGGTGAGCCACCACGAACAGCGACTGGCAGCGTGCGCGCACGATCTGGTCACGGAACACGACGTGCCGGTACATCCCGTGGTGATGGACCTGGCCCGAGACGGATCCGCCGCCGCCCTCTACGACCACGTGCGCGGCCTGGGCATCGAAGTGGAGATCCTCGTAAGCAACGCGGGCATGTTCTTCTACGGAGAGGTGGCCGAGACCGATCCAGAGCAGGCGGATGCCATGCTGCACCTGCACGTGGTCACTCCGTCACTGCTGGCGCTGCACTTCGGGCGCGACATGCGCGCGCGCCGGCACGGGCACATCCTGCTGGTGTCGAGCGTGTCGGCGTGGCGCGACTTCCCCGGCATCGCCTACTACGGCAGCTCCAAACGCTATCTGCGCAGTTTCTCCGGGGCGCTCCGCCACGAACTGCGCATGTGGGGCGTGAACGTCACCTGCCTCGCTCCCGGCGCCGTGGCTACCTCGCTCTACTCCCAGACGGGAGTCCCTGTGGAACTGGCAGTCAAGTACCGGGTGATGAAGGACCCCGCCGTGGTGGCCCGCGCGGGCGTGGAGGGCATGTTCCAGCGTAAGGCGGAGGTGATACCCGGTCTGTCGGCGAAACTGACCGCGGCCCTCATGAGGTTCCTGCCCGATTGGGCCGTCCGTCTCATCCGCGAGCGCACCCCGCTGCTCACACGTCCCGACGGCGACGGCTGAGGCCGGTCGCCCGCCTACTCTTCTGCTACCGTGTGAGCGACCGTCCGCCAGTCTGCACAGAGAGCCGAAGGAGACAGAAGATGCCAGAGCCGGAGGAGACCGGACAGAGCGCAGCACAGCCCGACAGAAGACCGGTGAAGATCATCCCCTGCCTCGACATGAAGGAGGGGCGGGTCGTCAAGGGCGTGCACTTCGTGGGGCTTCGTGACGCCGGCGATCCGCTGGACAACGCCGTCTTCTACGAGCAGGAGGGAGCCGACGAGCTGGCCATGCTCGACATCGCCGCCACGGTGGAAGGGCGCAAGACCCGCCTGGAATGGGCCCAACAGGTGGCAGAGGCCATCAGCATCCCTCTCGTGGTGGGAGGCGGCATCGCAACCCTGCACGACATGGAGGCCCTTTTCGAATTGGGCGTGGCCAAGGTGTCGGTGAACTCGGCGGCGGTCAAGCGTCCCGAGTTGGTGGGCGAGGCAGCGAAAGAGTTCGGCCCCGAACGCATCGTGGTGGCCATCGACGGCCGGCGCAGCGCCACTCTGCCCTCGGGCTTCGAGGTGGTGGTGAGCGGGGGCCAGAAAGGCACCGGCCTGGATGCGGTGGAGTGGGCCCGCCGCTGTGAAGACCTAGGGGCAGGCGAACTGCTGCCTACCAGCATGGATGGCGACGGCACCCTGGCGGGCTACGACCTGCCCTTCACGCGCGCCATCGCTGAGGCCGCGCGACTGCCGGTCATCGCTTCGGGTGGCGCAGGCACATTGGAGCACTTCTACGAGGCTGTGGTGGAAGGCAAGGCGACGGCGGTCTTGGCCGCGTCGGTGTTCCACTTCCGCACCTTCAGCGTGGGCCAGGTGAAGGACTACCTCGCCGAGCGCGGCATACCGGTGCTGCGCTAGGACGGCGCCACGCCACACGCGCCCGGGTGGCGACCCACGGGGCGACACCCTGAAGCCCTGTCGGCGGCCGGGTGTCGCTAGACGAAGCGGCTGGTGGCCAGGTCGGTGATGCGGTCGATGGTGTGGGGGTCGGCCCCCACGTCGCGACACAGACGCTCAGCCTGCGCCCGGCGGCCCGGGTCTGCCATATCGGCCACTCCGGCGAACAGACCGGCACGCCTGCCCACACGGTAGACCACCTGCTCGGCCGGCTCGAGAGCCAGGAAAGATCGCAACTCCTCCATCATCCCCTCCCGGTCGCCGGGTAACCTACCCTGCACGCGTTCCGAGATGTTGAGGATGTGGTCGCTCACCACCATCGAGCCGATGCCCCGGAGGTTCTCCAGGAACAGCAGGATCTCGCGCGCGTTCTCCACGTCGCCTGCCTTCGCGAATCGGCCGTCCGCGACATCTTCGGCAAGCGGGATGGTGTGCGGCACGGCCAGGGTGCGCAGCCGGATGAAGTCGGGAGCCACCTGGTTCATGAGGTCGGCGGTCTCGAGCGCGTGCTCACGCCAGAGCGCCCGGCCACCCAGCCCGGGCATGTAATAGGCGGAGAGCTCCAGACCCGCGTCCTTGACCTTGCGTCCGGCCTCGACGTGCAGCGCCTTGGTGGCGCCTTTGGTCATGACGGCCAGCACCTCGTCGCAACCGCTCTCGAAACCGATATGCACCCGCGTGAGCCCGGCCTCGCGCATCCAGCGAAGCTCATCCACCGTCAGTCTCGCCACCGACTTCGACCGCGCATACGTGGTGATCCTCTCCACGAACGGGAAGCGCTCGCGCAGACGGCGCAGGATGGTCAGCATGCCGTCCGCCCCGATCAGCAGGGGGTCGGCATCCTGCAGGAAGATGCTCGACATGCCGCGCGCATGCCAGTCGTAGGCGATGCCAAGCGCCCGCCGCTCCTGCTCGTAGTCGACGCCGGACCCTACTCCGGCCGACTCCTCGGGACGCACGGCACCCCCACAGTGTCCCGCGCGCAACGCATCGATGTGGTCGGCGATGGAATCGATGTCGCGCAGCACGTGCTCCAGCGGACGGCGCGAGAAGCGCCTGCCCTTGTACACCCCGCAGAAGCGGCAACGGTTCCAGGGACAGTTGCGCCCCACCCGTATGAGCAGGCTCCCGGCTTCACTCGGCGGACGTATGGGGCCTTGCTCGATCCCCTTGTATCCTTCTGCCTTGGTCAGGCCCCACTCACCAATCTGGCGGCTGCCTTCTTCTCCTGGTCCAACGCCAGCGTATTGGGATCGCCATGTCTGAGAGCTTTCGTGGGGCACACGCGCACGCAGGCCGGCTCCAGGCCGTGCTCCAAGCGCACGCTGCACAAGTCGCACTTCTGCATGGTGCCGTCCTTCCCGAAACGAGGCACGCCGAAGGGACAGGCGATGGCGCAACTGTGACAGCCGATGCACAGGTCGGCGTCGACCTTCACCACCTGCGTCCCGGATTGCCTGCTGATCGCACCCGTAGGACAGACGGCCAGACAGGGCGCATCCTCGCAGTGCATGCAGGCCAGCGAGACGTAGCGCAGCCGGGCCTCCGGGAACGAGCCCGTCTCTATTTGGAACACCTGGCGCCAGGCCATGGTGCCTCCGCCGGGCCCGCCGACCTCGAGGTCGTTCTGGTCCATGCACGCCACCGCACAGGCCATGCAGCCCGTGCAGCGCTCGAGGTCGAGGTAGAAGGCGTAGCTCATCGGGTCACCTCCCCGCGCCCGCCGGCACCGCTGGCCGGCGCCACCTTGCGCACCTGGCACAGAAGCGCCTTGAATCCGGGAAAACCGGAGACCGGGTCCACATAGTCGCTCTCGAGCAGGGTGTTGACGTCGGCTTCCGGATAATCATGGAGCATGTGGACCACCCCGGGCTTCACCATGTTGGTGAGATTCGCCCGCACCTGGATCGACCCGCTGGGAGTGGAGAGCTCCACCAGGTCCCCCTGAGCTATACCCAGTGCCTGCGCATCGGCCGGGCACAGGTCCACGGCGGCGTGGGGGCGCAGGCTCCGTGTCCAGGGGAGCCTGAAAGTGCGGGAATGGATGAACATGGGCAGGCGCGTGCCTGTGCTCATCACGAAGGGATACTCGCCCGCCCTTTCAGGCGATGCGACCGGGCTGTACTTGGGTTCGTGGTACACCGGAAGCGCCTCGATGCCCTCGCGGTCGGCGTATTTCTCCAGCACCGAGGAGACGAACTCCATCTTGCCGCTGGGGGTCTTGAACCCGCTCTTCTCGTATTTCTTATACGAGGTAGGCGTGGGATCGGGCACGGGCATGCCGGCCGGATGCGGCTTCAACTGGGCGATGGTCATGCCGCTGGGCTGCAACATCCAGTCGAGCGTGGACTCGAAGGGGCCGGTGAAATCCGGAGCACCGTTGGCGAGATACGTGCCGGGCACGTTGGGTGGCGGAGCGTCCGCGGGCATGTAGGGCAGGCCCAACCGGTCGGCCAGCGCGAAGATGATGTCCATGTCGGAGCGCGACTCACCCACCGGCTCGATGACCGGGGTGGTGTACACGATGTACTTCTGCGGATAGCAGCGCAGTTCGGTGCGTTCCAGCGAACTGCAGGTGGGAAGCACGATGTCGGCCAGTTTGGCCGTGTCGGTGAGGAACAGGTCGACATCCACGACGAAGTCCATGCCCTCGAGCGCGGCGCGCACCTTGTCGGAGCCCGGCCACAGGCGATAGTTCATGCCGAAGCCCACCACTGCTTTCAACGGGTAGGGCTCCCCGCCGCCGGCCTGCCGGACCAGGTCCATGGTCTGGCATTCGTCCACCATCTCCGTCCATACGGGGAAGCGCTCTTGTCCCAGACGCGGTGGCAGTTCGCTCCACGGACGCGGCAATTCGAACTCGTGTTCGCGGGTGACGAACCCCGCGCCCCACACGTGCATCCAGCTCAGACCCTGGGCGACGTTGCCGCCGGGCACGTCGAAGTTGCCGGTGAGCCCGATGAGCGACATGAGCGCGCGCTCATTCTGCACCCCGTTGGTCTGGTGGACGAGAGGCATGGTGCTGAAGAACATGGCCGCCGGCTTGCTGGTGGCGTAGAGCACCGCCGCCTCGCGGATCTTCTCCGCCGGGACCCCGGTGATCTGCTCCGCCCGCTCTAAGGTGAACTCAGCCGCATACGCACGATACTCGTCGAAGCCTCGCGTCCACTGAGCACAGAACTCACGGTCGTACAGCCCCTCGGAGATGATGACATTCGCCATCGCCAGCGCCAGCGCGCCGTCTGTGCCGGGCCGCAAGGGCAGATGGAGGTCGGCGATACCGTTGAGGGGCGTCACCCGCGGATCGACCACGATGAACTTGACCCCCCGCTCGCGCGCGTCCAGAAGATGACGGGCGATGGTGGTGCCCGCGTGGAAGGGGTTCTTGCCCCAGATGAGCGCGCACGAGGTGCCGGCGAGGTTGGGGCCGGTCATGTCGCCGTACACAAGGCGCGAGGCCATCACAGCCGCCGTGAAACAGGTGCTGGACTCGGTGCCGTAGTTGGGCGAGCCGTAGAGCATGGCCAGCCGTTGCAGGAACGGCCGCGGCTGTTTGGGATAGCCGCAGTAGAAGAACACCGACTCCGGCCCGCTCTCGGCCTTGATGGTCTGCAGCCGCTCGGTGATGGTGTCGAGGGCCTCGGTCCAGCTGATGGGGACCATCTTCCCGCTGCCACGCGGTCCCACCCGTTTGAGCGGGGTCTGAAGGCGCTCCTCATGGTAGACCCATTGCCGCTGGGCAGCCCCCCGGGCGCAGAGCGTGCCCGCGTTCTGCGGGTTTTCCAGCGTCCCCTCCACCTTGATCACGCGGCCGTCCTTCACATAGCAGTCCAGGCCGCATTGCGTCACCGGGTCGCAGATGGCGCAGATGGACTTCTTCACCTCGATCCCGGTGGCTTCGCCGGGTATCTTGCCCTTGATCATCCGTTCCAGCGTGTCCACGTGACCTCCGTCTCCTGCTGGTTTCGACGCCACTATGGCCACTCCACCCGGCAGAATCAAGAAGGCGCAACCGGGTTTGCCCTCCTCCACCCAGGCAACGTGCGGCCCCCAGGGCCGGCTTCCCGGTGCCGGGCCGCCTATCTTGTAAGATGACACCTATCCGGGCCCGCAGGCACATCCCCGCCCGCGGGCAATGACCGCCACAGGAGGCGTCGCCCATGGCCCGCTACGAGAGACTGCTCGAGCCCCTGCAGATCGGACCCGTCACGGTCAAGAACAGGCTTGAATCGGGGCCGAGTCTCATCCCCTTGGCCAACATCGACGGCTCGGTGTCCACGGAGCTCATCGACTACTACAAGGTGAAGGCTCGAGGAGGAGCCGGCATCGTCACGGTAGGCGAGACGGCCATCGACGCCGATCACGCCCCTACACACCCGTGCATGCTCTACCTGGACAACGACAACAAGATCTCGGGGCTGAGCAGGCTGACCAACGCCATCCATCGCTACGGCGCCCTTGCCTCCATCGAGATGTGTCACGGTGGCGGTCAGACACTTCCGGGCCTGATCGGAGGGAAGGATCCCATCGCGCCCTCGGTGATGCACAGCGCGTTGCACGAGTCCATCGCCGGGCGGCCGATCGACGTCCGCCCCATGGATGCCGAGATGATCGAGCAGGTGATAGAGAACTTCGCCTCGGCCGCGCTGCGAGCGCAGCGGGCAGGCTTCGACCTCATCATGCTGCACGGAGGCCACGGCTGGTTGTTGGCGCAGTTCGTCTCGCCGCTCATCAACAAACGCACCGACGAGTACGGGGGCAGCCTCGAGAACCGGGCGCGCTTCCCGCTGCGCGTGCTCGAGCGCATACGGGAGGTGTGCGGCCCGGGTCTAGCCATCGAATACCGCTTCAGCGGCGATGAACTCATCGCCGGTGGGCTCACCGCCGATGAAGCCCTCGCCTTCGCCCGCCTCATCGAAGACAAGGTGGATTGCCTGCACACGTCGTGCGGCACATTCGCCGACCTGGGCCTCCTGCCCCACATGCACCCTGCCTATTACCTGCCCCGAGGCAAGAACCTCCACCTCAGCTCAAGGTTGAAGGAGATGGTGAGTAAGCCGGTGACGGTCATCGGCGCCATCATGGACTTGGACATGGCCGAAGAGATCCTGGCCCGCGGACAGGCCGACATGGTGGGTATGACACGCGCGCTGCTGGCCGATCCCGACCTGCCCGTCAAGACCGTGGCCGGACGAGGCGATGAGGTCATCCCCTGCATCCGCTGCAACGAATGCTTGGCCAAGGGCTCACGCTTCCTGGCCGTACGCTGCTCCACCAACCCCCGCACCGGCGTGGAGACCGAGATGGCCATGGTGCAACCGCCCCGCGCGCAAGAAGGTGGTAGTGGTCGGAGGCGGTCCCGGCGGCATGGAGGCGGCCATCACCGCGGCGGAGCGGGGCCACGAGGTAGTGCTCTTCGAGAAACATGGCTGGCTGGGCGGGAACTTGTTCGTCGCGTCCCGTCCTTCGTTCAAGGACGAGATGAAGCGGTTCCAGGAGTATCTGGTGCGCACAGTGTGCGCTCTCCCCATCGATCTGCGGCTTGGTGTGGACGCCGACTCCGAGACCGTGCGCGCGGAGCACCCCGATCACTTGGTCATCGCGGTGGGAGCCGAGCCGGCGCAGCCCGACATCCCCGGCTTGGCTGAGGCCGGTGCCGTCTGGGCGGGAGACGTGTTCGCCGATCTCGCCGAGACGCATGATGACGTGGTCATCATCGGCGGCGGCGGCATGGGATGCGAGGCGGCTCTGCACCTGGCCCGCAAGGGCCGGACCGTCACGGTGGTGGAGATGCTGCCCGAGGCTGCCCTCGATTTCAACGTCATCAACAGGCCGCTCCTACTCGCGTTGCTCGAAAGGGAGGGCGTGGGCCTTCGCACCGGCTGCAGGGTGGTGGAGGTCCGGGCGGGAACTGTGGTAGCCGAGACCTCCGATGGTGAGCGTACTGAGATCCCTGCGGAGAGCATCGTCTCAGCCGTGGGCCTGAGGCCGCGCACCGAGGTGGTGGCCGCCCTGAAGGCCGCGGCTCCATGTGTCAGCGTGGTCGGTGACTGCGTGAAGCCCAGGCTCATCCTGCAGGCGGTCGTCGAAGGCTTCGAGGCTGCCATCGAGATCTGACCGCGCCGCGGGCCCGCAGAGCCCGACCTCGGCCCTCACCGGTCGAGGGCGGATATCTCGGACACACAACAGAGCCCCGCGAGGCCGGAGAGATCTCCGGCCTCGCGGGGCTCTGACACACTCAGGACGCTCTGGAGGCGGCCACCAACTCCGCGGCCTGCTCAGCAGCGAAGCGGATGTAGCGCGCCGTGCACCGATCAGGCCCACCGCTCTGCGCGAAATCCTCGCGAGCGGCCTCGTCTCGAAGGCTCGGATACCCGCTGAGATCGGGGCACATGATCGAGCCGTACGTATCTATCCACGCATCCCAATAGGCCTGCACGTCGGCCTCGATGGGCTCAGCGATGCAGCCTTCGGGCTGCTCCTTCTCAGCGTAGGCCAGCGCCAGAGCGATCAACCCCGCCGAGAAGGCGCCACACGGTCCGCCGCTGCCGCCCACACCTCCAGCAAAACCAGAGGCGGCGTGACGGACCACCGGGCACCGGAGGTCGAGATGGTCTCGTAAGACCTCCATGGTGATATCTGCACAACTGCAGTGCGGACCGATATCGATCCTCTCGAGGGCTCTCTTGAGAACTTCCTCGAAGTCGAAGTCCGGACTGCTCATAGTGGGCTCCCTTCCTGGCTCTATAGAACGGGACAGACCGCGGTCGGTCCCGCCTTGGCCAGCGCCTCTTTGCCCCGCTCGCTCAGTCCGAGCTTGTCCAGCTCGGCAGCCAGTTGCTCAGCCGTGCCGAAACCGTACAGGTAGGCGTTCACGCGCGAGGCGGCAGCGGAATCGACCAGATCCCAGAAGTCAGGATACATGGCTTCGAACTCCGCGAAGAGAAGGCGATTGCCGCGTAGAGCGTACTTTTGGTGATAATCCTCCGCCAGATAGAAGGTCTCAGCAGGCAGGACCTGCGTCTGGATGGTCCGGCTCGTGGCCGCCTGGACCCGCTGCAGCACCTCGCGAGCCACTCGTTCCTGCTCCGCGTCATAGGTGAAGATGGCCGACATGTACTGTCGCTTCGCCGACGAACGCGTCGCGTCGTGAGCCTTGAAGAACTCCTGGACCAGCGTCTCGTACGACACCTGAGTGGGGTCGAAATCTATCTCCACCGTCTCGGTGTGATCGCCCAGGTTGTAGTAAGTAGGATTCTTCGTCGTCCCGCCGGTGTAGCCCACCCGCGTGCGTATGACTCCTGGGAGGCCGCCCAACTGCGCCTCTGAGCCCCAGAATCAGCCGAAGGCGAACGCGGCGGTCTCGAACTGAGTGGGGGCGTCGAGATCGAGGGCGGGTAGCGCGGGAAGGACGGAAGTGTTGGTGGTGGATCCCGGTACAGGCTCGGCCGCACCGCCGTCGGCGCAGCCCACCCCTTGGACGGCAAGGCCGGCTCCAAGACCTACCGTGGCTGCCGCCACGCCGGCCCGGCGTAGTAGTCGTCGTAACCGCATGTCGTGCTCCTTTGTCGACGTCACGGATGCGAGAGATGATATCAGAATACGCCCTGGGGTACCACAAAATACCCGCAAAACACGCGGTTGTGACCATCCTTACCGCCGCCCGCCGGAAGCCGGGCCCACGTCTTCTGCTATGCGGGCTCGTCGCCCAGGACGGCTCCTCTGTCGGCGCCGCTCACCGACCTGACGTAACGCCCCAGGACTCCCCCGGTCGTCAAGGGCGGGCGAAGCCACCGCGACCTGCGTCGGGCGAGTTCGGCTTCATCCACCTCCAGCATCAGACTGCGCCCGGGGATGTCGATGGCGATGATGTCGCCGTCCTTCACCAGTGCGATGGGGCCGCCGTCTGCCGCCTCGGGCACCACATGACCCACACAAGCTCCGCGGGTGACCCCGCTGAAGCGGCCGTCTGTCACCAACGCCACCCGGTCGTCCAGACCCGAGCCGGCCAGAGTGGAGGTGGGGGTGAGCATCTCCGGCATGCCGGGGCCGCCTTTGGGACCCACGTAGCGGATCACCACCACGCACCCCGGCTCGATCTCATCGGCGGCGATGGCGGCCACAGCGGAAGCCTCGTCGTCGAACACGCGCGCCGGCCCTCGGTGAACCAGCATCTGCGGCAGCACCGCCGCCTCTTTCACCACTGATCCATCGGGAGCCAGATTGCCAAACAGGATGGCCAGGCCACCCTTGGCACCGTAGGGGCGGGCGAGAGGGCGGATGACCTCGTCGTCCTGCGGCCGCGCCTCCCGGTACTGCGCGGCGAGCTCGTGGCCCGAGATGGTGGGGACCTCGCCGTCGACGAGACCGGCCTCGTCCAGACGATTGAGCGCCGCCATCACCCCGCCGGCACGATGGAAATCCTCCATGTAGACCGATCCGGCGGGCGAGAGCTTGACCAGATGAGGGGTGCGCGCCGAGACGTCGTTGAAGGTCTGCAGCGGGAGTCGGATGCCCACCTCGTGCGCGATCGCCACCAGATGAAGCACCGTGTTGGTGGAGCAGCCCAAGGCCGCATCGAGCACCAAGGCGTTCTGCAGACTGCGCTCGCTCAGGAAGCGGCGGGCGTTCCAGCCGCGCCGCACCGTCTCCACAGCCTGGGCTCCGGTCCTACGAGCCAAGATCAGACGGGCAGAGTACACCGCCGGGATGGTGCCGTCGCCGGGAAGGGCCAGCCCCAGGCATTCGGTGAGACAGCTCATGGAATTGGCTGTGAACAAGCCGGCACACGAGCCGCAGGTGGGGCAGGCCACCTCCTCCAACTCATCCAACTCTTGAGCCGTCAGCTTGCCTCGGAAGTGCGCCCCCACACCCTCGAGCACGTCCTTGTTCTCGACACGCCTCGCCCCCAGATGCCCCGCCAACATGGGTCCGCCCGAGACCACCACCGTGGGCAGGTCGACCCGGGCGGCACCCATGACCATGCCGGGCACGATCTTGTCGCAGTTGGGGATGAGCACCAGGCCGTCCACACGGTGGGCCTCGGCCATCACTTCCACCGAATCGGCGATGACCTCGCGGCTCACCAGCGAGTAGTTCATCCCCTCATGGTTCATGGCCAGACCGTCGCACACCCCGATGACATTGAACTCCAGGGGTATGCCCCCGGCCTGATACACGCCGTATTTCACCTGCTCGGCGATGCTGCGCAGGTGCATGTGACCGGGGACCAGTTCGTTGAACGAGTTCGCGACGCCGATGAGCGGCCGCCCGCGGTCTTCACGGGCCACACCCAAGGCGCGCAACAACGAACGGTGAGGGGCGCGCGCGACGCCTTGTGTCACTTCATCACTGCGCATGGCCGCCCCTTTCACCGTCCTGGTGTCCTGGTCGCAGGTCCCGTCGGAGCACTCCGGCTCAGGCTTCGCCCCACTTCAGACCGGCGTCGCTGAGCCAGGTGCCGTTGACATCCACCACGTGCGCTCCGCCATCGGCCACTACCTCGGCGCCGGTGACGAACGAGAAATCGTCGCTGGCCAGGCACAGGCAGATGCGGGCGATCTCCTCGGGGGACGCCACCCGGCGGAGCGGGCTCTTGGCCGACATGCGCGCGAAGACGCCGTCCAAGTCGGTATCCAGAGCCTTGGCGGCCGGCGCGAGCGAGTTCTCCAGCATGGCCGTGCGTGTGCCGCCGGGGCAGACCACGTTGCAGCGGATGTTGGCGTAGCCGTAATCCAGCGCCACCTGTTTGGTGAGCATGATGAGCCCCGCCTTGGAGGAACAGTACGCGGGCATGCCGGGCAGGCAGCGGATGCCGGCCAGCGAGGCGATGTTGACGATGGAGCCGCCCCCCGCTTCGATCATGTGGGGAAGCGCCTGCTTCATCATGAGGAAGGGACCGGTGAGGTTGGTCTCGATGATGCGGCGCCACAGCTCGGGGGCCATGTCGGTGACCGAGCCGGCCGTGTCGATGGCGGCGTTGTTGACCAGGATGTCGAGTCTACCTGTGAAGCTGAGGGCCGTCTCCACCATCTTGGCGGCGTCGTCCACGTCGGCCACGTCACCGGCGCAGGAGAGGGCGCAACCAGCGGGCAAGGAGGCAACGGTCTCGTCGAGAGCGCTCTGCCTGCGACCCGTCAGACACACCTTCGCGCCCTCCGCAGCGAACACCTCGGCGATGGCGCAGCCGATGCCGGCGCCGCCACCGGTGATAAGAGCGGTCTTCCCTTCCAGTCTCATGCTGAAGTCCTCCTACGATGGGTCGTGACTTGCAGGTAGAGTACGTCAGGGAGGGCACCAGGTCCAGCGGGTGCGGACCACCGTTGCGACGGCCCGCGCGGGAGACCGTTCGAGAAGGGGCAGGCATGGCCGAGCGCTCGGGTCGGGCGGGAAGCTGAGCGCGCGATCTGCTGCCTGGATCAGACCAAGCCGTTCTCCTGGTCGAACCGACGCCGCTCAGCCGGGTCGCGGAGCACCTCGTAAGCTTCGTTGATGAGCTGGGCTTTGCGCGGGTCACCGCCGAGGTCCGGGTGGCATTCGCGCATGAGCGCCCGGTAGGCCTTGTCGATCACGGCCTGGCGGGCACGCGGGCTCACTTCCAGCACCTCGTAGTAATCGGCCACGGCCTTGCCTCGATACCGGCAGGAGCGAGCCTCGGGGCCATGCGCGCGCGGACGGCCGGCGCTCCTGGGACCCGCGGTCCGCGGTCCGGTGTCGTCATCCTGCGAAGCGCTGTGACCATCGTCGGCGGCATGCGCCCCCGCGGCCGAGCGCCACTCGGCCCGAGCCTGCCGGAACGCCTCCTCCACTCGGCGCCGTGCCTCGCGTTGCTCGCGACGGGCCTGCTCCACGTACTCGGCCCAGCGCTCCGCACGGGCGCCGTCCGCCGGAGTCTTCTCGGCTGTGGAGGCCCGGTCGGCGTCTGTGCCCCCCATCCCGCGAGCCACGGAAGTGACGAACACATGCGCCCCGTCGCCCAGGGCACCGCCTATCTCCGCGCCCACCGCCACCCCGAGCTTGCCCGCGGCCGAGCGGGCGTGGATCTTGCGCACCGTTCCTTCGACCGCACGTCCCGTGGAGGTCTTGGGTCTGGGTAGTCTGGTGATGCCCATGGCGCCTCTCCGTCTCCCGCCTCAGCGGGTGGCCCTACCCCTCCCCCTCGGGGATGGTGGTGGTCGGCGCTTCCGTCGTGGCGGTGGTCTTCTTCGTGGTCGTGGTCGAGTCCGGTGCCGCCGTCGTGGAGGTCGTGGGAGCCTTGCCCACGTAGATCTCCTGCGGGATCATCTTCCAGATGCTGACGAAGGTGTCTTTGCGGATGACCTCGCCGCTCTTGGACTTCACCGTCCGCACCACTTTGATGGACTTGCCCTCCTGCCCGGCGGTCTTGATCTCGGTCTTGCCCGGACTGAGCGAGGACTTCGCGTATTCCACCTTCTCCATGGGCTTGATGTCGTAGAACTCGCTGGTCTCGAGTTCCACCTTGCGTCCGGTGGGCGTGCCGTAGATGACGAAGGTGGTGGTGACGCCGTCAGACGCACCACGTACCAGGATGTAATGGTCGGTGTCGTTGCGGAAACGCATGTTGGGGCTGCCGGCACTCACCGTGGCATCACGGCCCTTGGGATAGTGGTCGATGTAGATGGAGTGGTTCTTGCGCTCCACGATCTCCAGCCCGGCGAACAGGGCGGCGTTGAACAGCGTCGTCGACACCTGGCAGATGCCGCCGCCCAGCTGGTCCTCCAGCTCACCCGCCGTGATGCCGGGGGCCATCTTGTATCCCCTGGCCTCCGTTCGCGGCCCTATCTGCTTGTCGAAATCGTAGATCTCTCCCGGAGCCAGGAGCGCGTTGCTGGCGTACTGCGTGGTGATGCGCACGTTGGTCTGCCGGTCTTTGGTCCCCTCCCACTTGGTGGTGAAGCTGGCCAGCTTCGAGGTGATGCCCATGGCTTCGGCCTCCGCCGTGGTGCGATCGGGCTCGATGACGGTGAAGGCCACCTTCGCAGACCTGACGGACATCTTGAGCGCCGCTTCGGTGAGGGCCTCAGCCGTCTTCTGCCTGTCGAGCTTGCGCCCGTTCTCGGCGGGCACCACCCAGGCCTGCTCACCATCACCCTTGAAGCTGGCGTTGACCGGCTTTCTGTACACGGCATCCGCCACCTTGTCCAGGAACGGCTGCATCTTGGTGGCGGAGAGGAAGGGCACCAACACGGCCACTCCGTCCTGCTGTTCGGCCGTGAAGTCCAGATAGGCACCCACCTGCTCGGCGCTGAGCGTCCAGGTGTTGTCCCCCTGCGTCAGAGTCACCGGGGCGGCGATCATCCTGCGCACCTGCGCGATGGCCTGCTGGGTGTCGTCGGCCTTGAGCGTAGGCTCCTTGGTGACCATGGGGATATCCACCGAGGTGCTATGCAACGTAAGAAGTAGAGACTCGAGTTCGGTCCGCAGGGTAGGCATATCGACCACGCGGCCCTTGCGTCCCTCCACCGGGGTGATCTCGGCACCGTCTATCGCCAGTCCGGGTTCGACCGGCGGCACTTCCACCTGCCGTGCGACCCCCTGTAGGAAGGCATCGAGCTTCTCGTCGTCCACAGTGCCGCCCAGGGGCACGTCACGATCGGCGAAGTAGAGGATGAAGCGCCGGAAGCCGTCCACCAGGAAGTTGCTCTTGCGGGTGACCGCCATCGCATCGCGCACCGCCCCCACCACGTCGATCTTCGTGTCGACCTCGGTGGGGAGCAGGGGCCATTCTCTTCCGCCGCTGGTGAGCGCTATGGGCTTTTCTGCCGCCTCGTTCACCAGCGTGCGCAACGCGACAGTGGCCTCGTCGCGCGTGAGCCCGCTCAGACTGTGGCCGGAGACCGTCACGCCGGCATGCACCTTGTTGTAGTAGAGAGCGGAATCGATGATGAAGCCCAGCAGGAGGATGAACACCACCGATCCCACAGCGATCAACACACGCAGTCGTTTTCGTGCGCGCTTACGTTTCTGTGCGGCGGTCATCTTGGTCAAGAAGGCTCTGACTCCTACGCCTCGGGCGGATGCTACAAGATAGCAGAGGATACCCGCCTTTGACATGCAACGGAGCATTGGCTATAAGTGAATCCGTCGTGACCACACGATCCGTATGTCACACGTCGACAGCATGGAAGCAGCGGGACGCCACGCGCCACGACGACATCCCGCGAGGCGAGGAGGATCTCATGGCGTACGAGGCCCAGGAAGGGAACGAGCACAGAGCGCAAGGGACCTGCGGTGATGAGCTTGTGGATCTCGCGCATGTGGAGAGCCTGCAGAAGGAGTATCTCTTCCCCTGTGTCGGCACCTACTACCAGAAGCCCCTCACGCTGGTGAAGGGCAAGGGTATGTATCTCACCGACGCCCTGGGCAACGAGTACCTGGACTTCTTCGGCGGCATCCTGACCGTGAGCGTGGGTCACTGCAACGAGGCCGTCAACGCCCAGGTGGTCGACCAGAACCAGACCCTTCAGCACGTGTCCACCCTCTATATCAATGTGCCTCAGGTGGAACTTGCTCAGAAGATGGCAGAGATCACGCCCGGACCCCTGCAGAAGAGCTTCTTCACCTCCTCCGGCACCGAAGCCAATGAGACCGCGGTCTTCCTCGCCCGGCGGGCCACCGGCCGCTCCGACATCGTCGCGCTGCGCCACGCCTACTCCGGCCGCAGTGAAGTGACCCTCACCATCACCGCACATGCGCCCTGGCGACCCCTACCGAACTCCATCCCCTATGTGAGACACGCCCACAACCCCTACTGCTATCGCTGCAGCCTGGGGCTCACCTACCCCGCGTGTGACATGCGCTGCGCGCGCGATGTGGAGGAACTCATCCAGACCACCACCAACGGCGAGATCGCCGCCTTCATGGCCGAGCCCATCCAGGGGGTGGGCGGGTTCATCACCCCGCCCAAAGAGTACTTCGAGGTGGTACTGCCCATCGTGCGCAAGTACGGCGGGCTCTTCATCTGCGACGAGGTGCAGACCGGGTGGGGCCGCACGGGCAGCGTGTGGTGCGGCATAGAGCACTGGGGTGTGCAGCCGGACATCATGACCTTCGCAAAAGGCATCGCCAACGGGCTCCCCATGGCCGCCACCATCGCCACGGCGGCCGTGGCCGACACGTTCTCCGGGCTCTCCATCGCCACCTTCGGTGGCAACCCGGTGAGCTGCCGCGGTGCCCTGGCCACCATCGAGTACATCGAGGACAACCACTTGGCCGACAATGCACAGGTGCAGGGCGACCGCCTGCGCCAGGGGTTGCTGGCCTTGCAGGAGAAGTACCCCTGCATCGGCGATGTGCGCGGCATGGGTCTCATGCAGGCCCTCGAGGTAGTGGACCCCACCTCGGCGGGCGGCAAGGCCCCCGACACTCAGAAGGTGCTGCGGGTGTTCGAAGAGACGCGCAAGCTCAGCCTGCTGATAGGCAAAGGCGGGTTGTACGGCAACGTCATCCGTCTGACGCCGCCCCTGATCGTCTCGGCGGGCGAGATAGACCACGCGCTCGAGGTGCTCGACAAGGCCTTCGCGGCCGCCGGATAGCGGCGCGGGGCGGCACGCCGCCCCGCGCGGGTCTCACCTCCACAGCAGCTCAAACTCTATCTCTACTGGAGCTTCAGTTTATCGACCGCGACAGCCAGACTCTCTTCAATGGCCCGAAGTCCGCGCTCCAGCACCTCGTCCTCGATGGTGAGCGGCATGAGCAAGCGCACCACGTTGTCGCCGCCACCAGCCAGCAGGCAGAGCACGCCGCGCTCGAACAGGCCCGAGCGCACTTCTTTGGCCAAGGCCGGGGCGGGGTCCCTGGTAGCAGGATCGCTCACCAGTTCCATGGCCATCATCGCCCCCATGCCGCGGACATCTCCCACCACCCGATAGCGGTCCTGTAGCGCCTGGAAACTCTCGCGCACCCGCCGACCGATGGCTTCGGCACGGACCAGCAGGTCTTCCTGGACGATGATGTCGAACACAGCCAGAGCGGCCGCACAGGCCACGGGGTTGCCGCCGTACGTGCCTCCGATGGAGCCGGGCGGCGGCGCGTCCATGATATCGGCGCGACCCGTGATGCCGGCCAGCGGATAACCTCCCCCCAACGACTTCGCCGTGAGCAGTATGTCGGGAGCCACCTCGGAGTGCTCGATGGCGAACATCTTGCCGGTCCGTCCCATGCCGGTCTGGATCTCGTCGCAGATGAACACCGTGCCGTTGGCCTCGCAGATTGCCTTGAGCCTCTGCAGATACTCGGGCGGCGCCGGGACGAAGCCGCCCTCCCCCAGCACAGGCTCCACGATGACGGCCGCCACCGTGTCGGCTTCCACGTACTGTTGGAAGGCCTGCACGAGCAACTCTGCGCAGCGCACTTTGCAGCCCGGGTAGGCGAGCGACAGCGGACAGCGGTAACAGTAGGCGTAGGGGATGCGGTAGACCTCAGGCGCGAAGGGACCGAAGCCTGTCTTGTAGGGCAGCACCTTGGAGGTAAGGGTCATGCCCAGCAGGGTCCGCCCGTGAAACGCACCCTCGAAGGCGATCACGGCGTCGCGTTTGGTGTAGTAGCGGGCGATCTTCACCGCGTTCTCCACCGCCTCGGCCCCGCTGTTCACGAACATGGTCTTCTTGGGGAAATCGCCGGGCACAGCCTCATTGAGCCTCTCGGTAAGCCGTACGTACGACTCGTACATGACCACGTTGAACGAGGTATGGGAGAAGCGCTGCGCCTGCTGCTGTGCGGCGGCCACCACCCTTGGGTGGGCGTGTCCCACGTTCATCACCCCGATGCCGCCGGCGAAGTCGATGTACTCCTTGCCCTCGACGTCGGTGATGACCGCGTTCTTGGCCCGCTCGGCGAAGACGGGGAAGTACTGGGTCACCCCTCGGGGCACGTTCTGCCCACGCAGCGCGACCAGATCCTGGTTGCCCATCAGCTCATCACTTCCTGGACCATCTCCTCGAACGCGTGCACGTAGCGGTCGATGTCCTCATCGGTGTGTTGCACCGACAACGTCCATTCCTCCTCGCGCCCCGGGGCGATCATCACACCGCGGTTCATGTTGTAGAGCCAGGCAAGGGTGCACAGTCCCACATCCTGGTACTTGATGAACGATTCGTAGTCGGTGATCTTCTGGGAGGCGAAGTTCACGCAGCCCTTGGACGAGATGCCCACGGTGTAACCGGGGAAGTCGTACTTGGCGCAGATGGCGTCACATTCGCGGATGAGTCGGTCGTTCAGGTAGTTGAGATGATCGTAGGCCGCGGGCGTCATCACCTCTTCCAAGCTGGTGCGGGCGCAGGCCATGGCCAGGGGGTTGCCGTTGTAGGTGCCCACCTGGTACACCTTGCCGCTGCTCACCACCTCCATCACTTCCTCACTGCCACCGATGGCGCCGGAGGGGATGCCGGCTGCCAGGGCTTTGGCGAGCGTGACCATGTCGGGGACCACGCCGAAACGCTCCACCGCGCCGCCCGCAGCCGTGCAGATGCCGGTCTTCACCTCGTCGAAGATCAGCACGATGCCGTGCCGCCGGGTGATGTCACGCACCGCCTCCAGATAGCCGGGCTCGGGCAGCACCACTCCCAGGTTCATCATGGCCGCTTCCATGATGACGCAGGCGGGTGTACGCCCCTCCGCCTCCAGCCGCTCGATGCGCTTCTCCATGCTCTCGGCGTCGTTGAAGGGCACGGCCACCGTCATGTCCACCGACGAGCGCGGGATCCCGGCGCCGTAGGAGATGGACTTATAGTCGTCGCGCGGCCCGATGGCTCCAAAATCGGCAACGCCGAGGGACACCATCACGTAGTCGTGGTGGCCGTGGTATGAACCGAAGATCTTCATCACCACGTCGCGACCGGTGTACGCCCGAGCGATACGGATAGCGTCCATGGTGGCTTCTGAACCGGAGTTCACGAAGCGCCATCTGGGCAGACGGAAGTTCTTCGCCAGATGCTCGGCCACGATGACCGAATCCTCGGTGGGCAGGGCGAACTGGGTGCCCAACTGCGCACGTTTGACGATGGTCTCCACGATCTTGGGATGGGCGTGTCCCTGCACCATACAGCCGAACCCGTTGTGGAAATCACTGATCTCGCGTCCGTCGACCGAGTAGATCTTGGAACCCTTCCCATGGGTGAAGTACACCGGGTACGGGTCGCGCGCCTGGTAACTGGAGGAGACCCCGTTTACCAGGGTGCGCTCCGCCCGCTTGAAGAGCTCGTACGAGCGAGGCGTCTCCCGCTCCAGGCGGGCCTCCTCGCGCGTGGTGAGTTCCTCCACCCGCGCGCGATCCACCTTTCCGCCCTCTGTTGCCATCGTCTCTCCTCCTATTCTCAAGCCCCCAGCTCTTGAAGGCCCCAGGGGAAATCGTACTCGCCCATCTTCTCCATGAAGGGATCGGGATCGAACGCTTCCGGACCCAGCACGCCTGTGCCGGTCCACACGCCGCTATCCAGCAATTCCCAGCCTATGACCGGATTGACCGCCGTCTGCCACACCACAGCCTGCACCCCGTAGTCGCGCATGCAGGTCTCGTTGTCTGCAACCTGATAGACGTACACCTGGCGCGGCTTGCCGTCCTTGGTGCCCTTCACCCAGGTGCCGGCGCAGGTCTTGCCGAACATCTGGTCGCCCAGATGGGCCGGGTCGGGCAGACACGCCGCCACCACGTCCCGCGGCGCCACCTTCACACCCTTCACGTCGATGGGGAAGCGGTTGTCGAGGCCCAGCATCTTGATGGTCTTGAGCACATTGATGAACTCATCACCCAAGCCGTACTTGAAGGTGACACGCTTGCACTTGATCCAGCGCGGCACCAAGAGCACCTCTTCATGTTCCACGTTCACGCACTCCACCGCACCGATACCTTCGGGAAAAGTGAAGATCTCAGGCTCGGAGAAGGGTTGCGTGGTATGCCAGCCTTTTCCCTCCTCCCAAATGACCGGTGGATTGAGGCATTCCTCGATGGTGGTCCAGATGGAGAAGTTGGGCGCGAACTCGTAGCCCCTCACCTCGAGGTTGGCGCCGTCGCGCACCCCGATCTCGTCGATCTCGTCAAAGAGGTTCTTCTCGGCGTAGCGGGCGAAGACATCGGCCATGCCGGGCTCCACACCCAGGCCCACCACGGCCAATAGGCCCTTTTTCTCCCACTGCTCGGCACGCTCGAACTGGTAGTCGCCCAGCTTGACGCCGGGGGTGTTGAACGGGTCGGAGGGATGGGGGGTGGACAGGGTCATCGCCATGTCCATGTAGGTGCAGCCCACATTGTATGCGGCGTCGAATATTGCCTCGTTGAACACCGGGTCGACTGCGTTGTGGATGAGGTCGACACCGTGCTTCTTGGCCAGAGCCTCGATCTGGGCCTGGTCGCCGGCATCGATGAACTCCACAGGCATGCGCTCGTCACTCGCCCCCACCTTGGCCTGCACCTCCTTGGCCCGGTCGAGGTTGTAGTCGCAGAGGACGAGCTTCTCCACCCAGGGTCTGTCCTTGGCGATAACGGCGATGGCCTCACCCACGCCGCCCACGCCCACCAGCAACACCTTCATCCGGAACCTCCTAGAGCCGTGAGTTGGAAGTGCTAATCCACGGACGCCGGCAGCGTCGTGCGCTTCCTCGGTTCGAGTTTGAGGGCAGCCACAGTGCAACCGACGGCGATAGCCGCAAAGACTATCGCGATGACCAAAATGGCGGTCAGCATGGTGTCGAAGTTGCCCAGGAAGCCGGAGAGGTAGGAGTCAGCGTAGGTCTCGGCGTAGTACTCCTCCGCCCAATCTCCCTCAAACCACCTCAGCCAGGGAAGCGACACGAAACCCACTGCGGCGAAGCCGTAGAAGACGCCGGCTATGCGCTTCAGGTCGCCCACGGCAAGACGCGTCCGCGGGTTGAGCGGATGCTTCACCGGGTCCTTCTTGGCAAGACCGCCGTATCGCCACTTCCAGATGACGTACACCACCGGCCCGGTAAGAATGCCGAGCAGGCCGCCGATGAAGTAGTCGGTGCCGTTGATGAAGAAAGACGCCACCCCGATGATGATGGGTATGACGCACAGCAGCACGAGGAAGGGGAACCCTCCGCGGATCTTGAACTTGTACGCTTCCGCGGGAAGCCGCTTCCTGAGGATCATCGCCGAGATGTAGACCATGATGTACGACGAGATCAGCAGGAACACATCCACGATGACGACCGTGGTGAACGCGAAGTTGCACAGGACCAGGTTGACCAGAGCGACGGACAGCACGGCGACGTAGGGCACGCCGTGCTTCTTGTCGACCTTGACCAGCACCGGCGGCGCCAGATTGTCCTCAGCCAGCGCGAAGAACCCTCGCGATCCCGACGCGATGTATGTGTTGTAGATAGAACATTGGGCCAGGACAGCGATGATGATGAAGAAGATGCCGAACCCTGCCCCCCAGAAGGTGGTCACCACACTCGCATACCCGATGCTCTCCGCGGTGGTGCCCCACTCCTCCCACGAGCCTATGGAGGCAAGACCAGCCATGGTCGGCAGTATGTAGACGGCCATGATGAGAGGGATGGTGATAAGGGTGGCCTTGGGGATCACCTGCGGGTTCTTGAGCTCTCCGGCGATTGTGGACATGGATTCGTAGCCCGAGTACATCCACATCCCAATGGCGAGGCCCGCGCCGATGAACATGATCCACTCTGCGAAGCCGATACCCGCGACTCCCATGATCTCGCCGTGTGAGGTGAAGGGCTCGAACGGGTTCCCGCTCCAGTTCATGAAGCCGGCGATGGCGACGATGGCAAATGCCGCGATGACGAGCACGGACAGGATGGTGGTGATGATGCCGACGTCCTTCACGCCGCGGATGTTGATGTAAGTGAAGATGAGGATCATGGCGGCTTTCGCCGCGAACTCCTCGTAGCCGTTCAAGTTCCACTGTGATGCCAGGTAGCCGCCGGCCAGGATCACGTACAGGGTGTTGTCGATGTAGACCGAGATGGTCCTCCACCAACCGGCCTGAAAGCCCCAGAACTCGCCCAGCGCTTCCTGCACCCACTTGTAGTAGCCGCCCTCCTGAGGCCTGGCGGAGCCGAGTTCCGAGGCCACCAAGCCAAAGGGCAGCCCCCACACGAAGGGAAGCACCATGAGCATCACCAGCGTGAGGCCCGCACCCGAGGCGGGGATCATCTCTTCGATGCCATAGGCCCCCGCGGCCACGAGAGAGAAGATCATGAAGACGACGGTCGAGACGCGAAGATCGTGCTGTCTGAGCCCGTGCGCACCGACGTCGATCTGCTCCGCGCGTTCATCGACTCTAGCCACGAGGTGCCCTCCTTTACGGCCGGTCCCACAAGCGCCCCACGGATCCCCCGCGACGTGGGCGCCCATGAGCACTGCCGATGAGTCGCAGGTTGCTTCGGGCGTATGCCGCGGCACAGACGAGTCAAGCGTAGCACTTCAAGACCTGGTACGGAATCCGGTTGTATGACCGCCCCAGAAGCGTAGATGCCGACACGTCCCTCCACTAGTAGAATGAGGATGATCCGAACGATGCCGAGCGGCATACCCAGGTGCTTGGCAGCGGCGGAACGGTGTCGTGCTGGCGCGTATGAGGAGGGCCCCTTGGACTTCTATCGAGGCCGGGTACTGCGGGTAGACCTGACACACATGACGGCGGCGGTGGAACCCCTCGACATGGAGTGGGCGGAGCGCTACTTGGGGGGCAAAGGGCTTCTCATGCGCTACATGTGGGAGTACGTCCCTGCGGGGGTCGATCCCTGGGCGGCGGAGAACCCGGTGTTCCTGGTGACCGGACCGTTCGCCGGCACCAACATCAGCACCGCCTCGCGGCTGGTGGTGGGCGCCAAGAGTCCCACCACGGGCATCCTGGACGACAGCTACGTGGGAGGCTCGTTCGCACCGGAACTGAAGTTCGCCGGCTACGACATCGTGATCATCCAAGGAGCCGCCCGATCGCCCACAGTGGTCTCCATCGTGGACGACGAGGTGGAGTTCATCCCCGCCGAGAACAGGTACTGGGGATTGGAGACCTCGCAGACCGAAGAAGCGCTCCGGAACGATCTCCATCCGCTGGTCAAAGTCCTCTCCATCGGTCCGGGTGGCGAGAACCGAGTGCCGTGGGCCTGCCTCAGCACCGACCAGTTCCACAAGGCCGGACGAGGCGGACACGGAGCCCTCTTCGGCGCCAAAAACCTCAAGGCCGTCGCGGTGAGAGGCACGGGTTCGGTGTCGGTGGGCGACGCCCGAGCCTTCTTGGCTGAGGCCGCCCGTCTGCATGCGGACTACGTGCTCACCGACGCCAATCTTTGGGCCAACGAGGAGGGCACGCCCATCCTGGTCGACCCGGTGAACGGTGCGGGGGCCATACCCACACGCAACTGGTCGGCGGGCAGCTTCGAGCAGGTGGAGGGCATCAACTCCGAGGCCTTTCAGAAGATCAAGACAGGCAATCGCGGCTGCTATCAATGCGCGCTCTCCTGCCGGCAGGTGCACGAGGTGGGAGGCGTCAGGAGCGAGGGTCCCGAGTTCGAGACCATCGCTCTGTGTGGGGCGAACTGCGGCATGGGCGACATCGAAGCCCTGATGCGCTTCAACCAGGAGTGCGACGAGTTCGGCCTGGATACCATCTCCACCGGCTCGGTGGTGGCTCTGGCCATGGACATGACCGAGAGAGGCATCGCCGACTTCGGGGTGCGCTTCGGCGAGCCGGAGGGCTACGTGCGCATGCCCGAGCTCATCGCCCGCCGGGAGGGAGCGGGCGCCGAGCTGGCGCTCGGCGCCCGTGCGCTGGCCGCGAAGTACGGCGTGCCCGAGTTGGCCATGGAGGTGAAGAACCTGGAACTGCCGGGATACGACCCTCGCGGCTCCTTCGGCATGAGCCTCGCCTACGCCACCTCCGACCGGGGCGGCTGCCATATGCGCACGTACCCCGTGGCTGACGAGATACTCGAGGGTTCGCGGCCCGCGGACAGCCTGGAGGGGAAGGCGGCCCAGGTCATCGGAGGCCGTGTGGCCGACGGGTTCATCGGGCAGAACTTCAGCTCGGTCAAGTTCAGCGGTATCTGGTGCGATTTCTGGGCGGTCGATCCCGAGCAGCTGGGCAGGATGCTGCGCTGGGTATGGCCCAAGGAATGGACCGAGGACGAAATCATGGAGATGGGCGAACGCATCTGGAACCTGGGCCGGCTCTTCAACCTGCGCGAGGGTGTGGAGACCGACTCTCTGCCCCGCAGGCTCTACGACCCGGCCCACGCCTTCAGCGACGGCCCCTCGGCTGGGAAAGCCATCGGTGAGGAGGCGTTCCAGGACGCACTCCGCGAGTACTACCGGTTGCGCGGCTGGGATGAACAAGGTGTGCCCACCGAGGCCAAGCTGGCCCAAGTGGGAGTGGATGTCCGACTTCCATCCTGAGAGTGAGAAAGGCCACGTCATGCCTCATGTGATGATCGACAGTAGGAAGTGCACGGGCTGCCACATGTGCGAACTGGCCTGCTCCGCTTGGCACGAGGGCGCGTATCGCCCCTCGGTGTCCCGGCTGGCCGTGGACGTGAACCCCACCACCATATCGGTGAAGGGACGCACCTGTCTGCAGACCGCCTGCGCCAAGTGCGAGGAGGTCTGCCCGGTCGAGGCCATCCGGCGCGAGGAGATCACCGTGCGCATCCCCGGGGCCGAGCCCACTGTCGGCCTGGTATTGCGCGTGGATGAGGCGCTCTGCACGAACTGCGGCTCCTGCTACGACGTCTGCCCCAACGGCGTGATCTTCGAGCACCCCGAACGCCATGTGGCCGTCAAGTGCGACCTTTGTGACGGCGATCCTCAGTGTGTGGCGTTCTGCCAGAACCCGCACATCCTAGCCGTGAACCTGCGCCTCAGTAAGGCCGAGCGAACGGCGAGCGTCGGCTGATCTGAAGTAGTCCTGGGGAGCCCGACGGAGT
This sequence comes from Thermoleophilia bacterium, assembly GCA_040772905.1. Classification (GTDB taxonomy): domain Bacteria; phylum Actinomycetota; class Thermoleophilia; order RBG-16-64-13; family RBG-16-64-13; genus JAXGXJ01. Next base: position 305,044 of record JAXGXJ010000006.1, read on the forward strand.
CTAAGGAGCGCGATCATGGCCCGTGCACACGTACGCCTGCCGGTGGGACTCGTGGCTCCGGGCGGAGAGTCGCGCCTGGAGTGTGAGGGCGACACCGTACGTGGGGCCCTGGAAGACTGCTTGTCGAAGGAGCCGCGGCTGAAGAGCCGTGTCTTCCGTGAAGACGGCTCACTGTGGGTGGGCGTCTTCCTGAACGGTATGAATGTGCGCCGGCTCGGAGGTCTCGACCAGCCGCTCGCGGATGGTGATGAGATCAGGATAATGCCCCCCATCGCCGGAGGATGAACAGTGGATTTTCTTGCACTCGTGACACGACGCTACTCGGTGCGCGACTACCAAGACCGCGACGTGGAGGCCGACACGCTGGCCAGGGTCTTGGAGGCCGTCCGCCTGGCCCCCTCGGGTTCGAACCGGCAGCCCTGGCGTTTCGTGGTGGTGCGCGACGCAGAGACCCGCCGCCGCCTCATCCCCGCCTGCGCGGGCCAACACCACGTGGGAGAGGCGCCGGTGGTCGTCGCCGGAGTGGGCCTGATGCCCGAGCGCGTCATGCGCTGCGGGGTGCCGGGTGATCCAGTGGATGTGGCCATCGCCATGGAGCATCTTGCCCTGGCCGCGGCCGCCGAAGGCCTGGGGACCTGCTGGATAGGCGCCTTCTACCAGGACCAGGTGCGGGAGATACTCGGCATTCCCGCCGAGTTCAAGGTCATCGAACTCATGACTCTGGGCTACCCGGCAGGCAGCGCCCGGCCCAAGAGCCGCAAGCCGCTGGACGAGATCGTCTGCTACGACCGCTGGACCTAGAGGCCGGCGAAGGTCTGGAATGAGGCGGGGGCCGGACCGTACCCGGTCCGGCCCCCGGCCGTCCTCGCGTCTCACCTGTGTCGGCGTGCCCTCTGCGAGCCCCCGACTATGGCGTCATGACGACTTCTTGCGCACCGGCTCGCCCGCGGCCGGCATGTTCATCCCGATGTTCGTGCCGGTCACGCCGCCGGTCTCGGCCCGGGTCTGCGCGTCAAGCACACCCGTCTCGAACGGGGATTCCAGATCGTAAGCGATGTTCGCTCCCTGCTTGAGGATCCCCCAGCGCGTCCACACATGGTTCTGAGCCCGCGCCATGATGAGTTCCGACGTCTCAGGATGAGACTTCTTGAGCATGTTGAAGCGGTTCTCGTTGTAGGCGAAATCGGTGACCGGCCGTGACGGTTCCTTCATGTCGATCTGCCAGGGGTTCTTGCCCACGGCGGCCAGACGAGGATCGAAGCGCCACAGGAACCAGGACCCGGTCTCCACCGCGGTCTTCTGCTGGTCATACCCCTTGGTCATGTCGATGCCCTGGTTGATGCAGTGGCTGTAGGCGATGATCAGGCTGGGGCCGTCATATGACTCGGCCTCGATGAAGGCGCGCACTGTCTGAGCGTCGCTGTAGCCCATGGCCACTTGCGCCACGTAGATGCTGCCGTAGGTAGCGGCGATGCTGCCCAGGTCCTTCTTGCCACTCAGCTTGCCACCCGCCGCGAAGAGAGCGACGGCGCCCATGGGAGTGGCCTTGGAACACTGGCCGCCGGTGTTGGAATACACCTGGGTGTTGAGCACCAGCAGGTTGATGTTGCGGTTGGAGGCCAGGACGTGGTCCAAGCCGCCGAAGCCGATGTCGTAGGCCCAGCCGTCGCCGCCGATGCCCCACACGCTCTTCTTCACCAGGTAATCGGCGGCCACGATCATCTGCTTGTACTTGCGCTTGGAGTCGGGATCGGCCTCCCGCGCAGCGTCCACCAGCCGCTTGACCTCGGCCACTCGCACCCGCTGGGCCGCTATCTCGGCCTCGTCGTTCTGAGTGGCTCCAAGGATCTCGTCCACCAGGCCGTCGCCCACGACGTCCCGGAAGTCCTGCAGCATGCCCCGGGCCAGCTCGGTCTGACGGTCCACTGAGAGCCGCAGGCCATAGCTGAACTCGGCTGCGTCCTCGAACAGGGAGTTGCTCCAGGTGGGGCCGCGGCCGTCGGCGTTCTTGGCATACGGGGTGGTGGGCAGGTTGCCCCCGTAGATGCTGGAGCAGCCGGTGGCGTTGCCGATGAGCAGGCGGTCGCCGAAGAGCTGGGTGAGGAGCTTCACGTAGGGCGTCTCTCCACAGCCGGCGCACGCGCCGGAGAACTCGAACAGGGGCTCGAGCAACTGGCTGCCTTTGACACTGTTCACACGCACCCGTGAACGATCCACATACGGGATGCTCTCGAAGAAGTGGAAGTTCTCGCGCTCCGTCTCGCGGAGAGGAGGCTGGAAGGCCATGTTGATGGCCTTGCGGCTGGGATCCTGCTTGTCCTTGCCCGGGCATACCTCCACGCACAAACCGCAGCCCGTGCAGTCCTCGGCCGCCACCTGCACGGTCCACTTCATGCCGGCGTAGTCCTTGCCCTTGGCATCGGCCGACTTGAAGGTTGCGGGCGCGTCCGCCAGCACAGCGCCGTCATACACCTTGGTGCGGATGGTGGCGTGCGGGCAATGGAACGAGCACTTGCCGCACTGGATGCAGAGCTCGGGTTCCCACACCGGGATCTCCAGCGCGATGTTGCGCTTCTCCCACTGAGTGGTGTCGGTGGGCCACACACCGTCGGCCGGGATCTGGCTGACGGCAAGCTCCTCGCCTCGCCCCGCCATGATGGTGGCGGTCACAGTCTGCACGAACTCGGGGGCTTCCTCGGGCACCACGGGCGGCTTCATCACGTCGCTGGTGGGCGCCGAGGGCACCTCGATCTCGTGCAGCGCGGCGATGGCCTGGTCGACGGCGGCGTAGTTCATCTGCACCACCTTCTCGCCGCGCTTGCCGTATGTCTTCTCGATGGCCTTCTTGATGGCGGCGACGGCCTCTTCCTGCGGAAGGATGTTCGACAGGTAGAAGAAGCAGGTCTGCATGATGGTGTTGGTACGACCGCCCATGCCGGTGGCCTTGGCCACTTCGAAGGCGTTGATGGCGTACAGCTTGATCTTGAGGTCGATGATGCGCTGCTGCACGTCGTGAGGCAGCCGGTCCCACACCTCTTCAGTGGGGAACGGCGCGTTCACCAAGAACGTGGCGCCGGGCACCGCGGCGGCGAGCAGATCGAAGCGCTCGAGAAACGCCCAGAAATGGCAGGCGATGAAGTTGGCCTTGTTCACCAGATAGGTGGAGCGGATGGGCTCGGGGCCGAAGCGCAGATGGCTGGTGGTCATGACGCCCGCCTTCTTGGCGTCGTAGACGAAGTAGCCCTGAGCGTAGTTGCCGGTGTCCTCGCCGATGATCTTGATGGAGTTCTTGTTGGCACCCACCGTGCCGTCGGAGCCGAGGCCATAGAACAGCGCCCGCACCACCGAGTCGGGCTCGGTGCTGAAATGCTCGTCGTACTCGAGGCTGCTGTGGGTCAGGTCATCGTTGATGCCCACAGTGAAATGCTTCTTGGGCTTGTCCTTGGCCAGTTCGTCGAAGACGGCCTTCACCATGGCCGGAGTGAACTCCTTGCTCGAAAGGCCGTAACGGCCCCCGATGACCTTGATGGCTCGGCCGGAATCGGAGAGCGCGTCGACCACATCCAGATACAGTGGTTCGCCGGCTGCACCCGGCTCCTTAGTGCGGTCGAGCACGGCCACACTCTTCGTGCTGGCCGGCAACGCGCCCAGGAAGTGCTCGATGGAGAACGGGCGGTACAGCCGCACCTTCAGCACGCCCACCTTCTCGCCCTGAGCGTTCAGGTAGTCGACGGTCTCATGGGCGGTCTCGGCGCCCGAGCCCATGAGCACCAGCACGCGCTCGGCGTCCGGCGCGCCCACGTAGTCGAACAGATGGTACTGCCGCCCCGTGTGGGCCGCGAACTCGTCCATGTAATCCTGGACGATCTGAGGCGTGGCCAGGTAGTAGGGGTTCACCGCCTCACGACCCTGGAAGTACACGTCGGGGTTCTGGCTGGTGCCGCGGATGGTGGGCCGGTCGGGGCTCATGGAACGCAGACGATGGGCGATGACGAGTTCGTCGTCGATCATATCGCGGATGGTCTGGTCGTCGATGAGTTCGAGCTTCTGCACCTCGTGCGAGGTCCTGAAGCCATCGAAGAAGTGGATGAAGGGCACCCGCGCCTTCAGGGTGGCCGCGCTGCCTATCAATGCCAGGTCGTGCGCCTCCTGCACGGAGTTCGAAGCCAGCAGGGCGAAGCCGATCTGCCGCACGGCCATCACGTCCTGATGGTCGCCGTAGATACTGAGAGCCTGCGCCGCCAGCGAACGCGCGGTCACATGCCAGCAGGTGGGCGAGAGTTCGCCGGCGATCTTGTACATGTTGGGGATCATGAGCATGAGCCCCTGGCTGGCGGTGAAAGTGGTCGAGAGAGAGCCTGCTTGGAGAGCCCCGTGCACGGCGGCGGCTGCGCCGGCCTCGGACTGCATCTCCGCGATGTTGGGGACCACGCCCCAGAGGTTCTTCTTGCCCAGGGCACTCCACGCGTCGCAATGCTCAGCCATGGGGCTGGAGGGAGTGATGGGGTAGATGGCGATGACACCGTTGACTTTGTACGCGACAGTTGCGACGGCCTCGTTACCGTCCATCATTGCGGTGGTCTTAACCATCAAACGCCTTTCTGGTCACGTCAGCTGGACAAGGTCAGCCCTTGTGGGCACTGGAGCAGACCTGCCGTAAGCCCGCCCGCAGAAGCGAGGAGAACACAGGGGATACTCCTCCTATGATGGCAATTATCCATGAAAGGCCTGAAGACCGCTAGTGTTTCTTGAAAAATTTGGGATATCGTTCCGGCTGATGGGATTGCTGCTCCCAAGGCCGGGGGTCCGGCCCTGTGTCATCATATCCACGTCCATCGCGAGGAGGCCCTGATGCCCATAACCGAAATACTCGCCCGCAACGCGTCGCTCTACGCAGACGAGGTCTGCTTGGTGGAGCTCAACCCGTGCCTGGAGGAGAAGCGGGAGATCACGTGGCGAGAGTATGAACTCATCGAGACGAACCCCACCATCCATTCCCGGCGCGAGATCACCTGGCGTCAGTTCGACGAAGCCGCCAACCGATTTGCGAACCTGCTCATCAGCCGCGGCTTGGGCAAGGGCAACAAGGTGGCCCTCCTGTTGATGAACTGCCTGGAGTGGCTGCCCATCTACTTCGGCATCCTCAAGAGTGGCGCGGTAGCCGTGCCCATGAACTATCGCTACAGCGCGGACGAGATCGAGTACTGCCTCAAGCTGAGCGAGTCCGACGCGCTGGTGTTCGGGCCCGAGTTCATCGGCCGTGTGGAGGCCATCGCCGACCGCATCCCCCAGGTGGATCAACGTTTCTTCGTGGACAGTTGCACTCCCACGTTCGCCGAGAGTTACTGGGAATGTGTAGCTTTGTGCTCGTCGGAGGCGCCGGCCGTCGACATCAGCGACGACGAGGACGCGGCCATCTACTTCTCATCCGGAACCACGGGTTTCCCCAAGGCCATCCTGCATGACCACCGCAGCATCCTCTCCGCCTGCGTGGTGGAGCAGCAACATCACGGGCAGACCCGTGACGACGTGTTCCTGTGCATCCCGCCGCTGTATCACACGGGCGCGAAGATGCACTGGTTCGGCAGCCTGCTGGCGGGCAGCCGGGCGGTCTTGCTGAGAGGCGTGAAGCCGCAATGGATCCTGGAGGCCGTGTCTGACGAGGGCGTGACCATCGTCTGGCTGCTGGTGCCCTGGGCCAGTGACCTGTTGCACGCCATCGAGGCCGGCGACGTCGACCTGGGCAAGTACGAACTCGAACAATGGCGCATGATGCACATCGGCGCACAGCCCGTGCCGCCCAGCCTCATCCACACGTGGAAGAAGTACTTCCCCGACCATCTCTACGACACTAACTACGGGCTCAGCGAGTCCATCGGCCCGGGATGCGTCCATCTGGGCATCGAGAACATCCACAAGGTCGGCGCCATCGGCAAGGCAGGCTACGGCTGGGAGACCATGATCGTGGATGACGCCGGTCAGCCGGTGCCGCGGGGCGCGGTAGGCGAACTCGCGGTGAAGGGCGCCGGGGTCATGAAGGGCTACTACAACGACCCCGAGGCGACCGCGGCCGTCCTCAAGGACGGCTGGCTCCTCACCGGCGACATGGCCCGCGAGGACGAGGAGGGGTTCATCTATCTGGTCGACCGCAAGAAGGACGTCATCATCACGGGTGGAGAGAACCTCTACCCCGTGCAGATCGAGGACTTCCTGCATCACCATCCCGACATCAAGGACGTGGCCGTCATCGGGCTCCCCGACGAGCGCCTGGGCGAGATCGCAGCTGCCATCATCGAGGTGAAACGCGGCCACAAGCTGGAGGAGGCCGCCGTCATGAAGTTCTGCTCCGAGCTGCCCCGCTACAAGCGCCCACGGAAGATCATCTTCGCCAAGGTGCCCCGGAACGCCACAGGCAAGATCGAGAAGCCCAAACTGCGCGAGCAGTACGCGGGCGGCAGCGTGGTGGAAAAGCAGATCCAAGGCTGAGACATCGCGGCCGACTCACACGGCAGCCGCGTGAAGACTGCATCGGCTGCGGCACGACTCAGCAGACGGACGACTCCGTGCCGGCCACCGCCAGTGTGGACGATGCCTCATGGCAGTACCCGTAGAACCGGCACCTGAAGGGCTCTTCGCAGCGCCCACCCGTGGGGATATCGGGACACGGCCCCAGGAGCGTGCGTTTCATCTGAGCCACGAGACCCGGCACCGAAGGCAGGAAGCGCTCCACATCGGCCGTGACATCCGCCAGCGCGAACATGCGCAGGTCGTTGTACTCGTCGCACTCGTCGCTCTGGCGAAGGAAGCTGCTGTCGACGTGCAGTACGGCACACGTCGACACCGCCAACCCGGCTCCGCGCAGTACGTAGGCTTGGATGCCCAGGTCGGTGACGTGCTGAGGCTTCACCTCGGTCGAGGACTTGACTTCCACCAGGGTCCAAGTGCCATCCTCCCGCCGGACGACCACATCACTGCGCACGAGTGCACCGTCGTGCTCGAAGGCGCCTTCGTAGATGCACGGGAAGCCTTCGCGCAACAGGTACTGCGTGGCTCTGACGGCTTCTGCGCAATGCAGATGGTCCTGCTCCACCAACACACCGTCCGGGAAGTACTCGCGCCCCAGCGCCCCCACCCGGTGTCCGTGGTCGAAGAGCGCCTGCTGAGCTTCGCTGATGGCGTCTGCGCGGTCGAACGCACGGCAGAGCAGCCACAACTGTTTGGGACACTGCAGCCCCGCCTGGAACCGCGACTTTGATAACCTGGGAACCCTTCCCACTCCCCGACCCCCTACCGCTCTCGCGCCGTGTGAGACAAGCCTAACAGCCAGGTCGGACAGACAGGCGGGGACCGCCGACACCCGCCGACTCCAGGACGTCGCCTGCACCGGGCCGGCCGTGGGCGGTGCGAACCGCCGGCGCTAGATGAGGCCCTCCACCCCCAACCGCTGCGAGCCCCGGCGGTGAGCCTCGTCCCGTTCCGCCGTATGAGCCGGCAGCTTGCGCGGCATCTCGCGGATGTTGCGCAGCACCCGGTCGATGTGGGGCCAAGGGACGGCCACGAGCGGCAGACCCGGGGGATGGAGTTCGTAGCCGCTCATCCCATGACAGACGCCCGTCCACACAACATTGATCTTGCCGGTCATGTAAGGATGCGTGAACAGCCAATTGCAGCCGATCACATAGGTCATGCGACTCTCGATGGGGTCTCCGGTGTCCCACTGCGTGGCCCGCAGGATGGCCTCCCCCTGGTCCATGTCATCGCACGCGATGACCAACACGTCGGGCTCGAAGGTCAGACCCGCCACGGGAGAGAAAGCGGTGGCGTAGGTGGAGCCCTCGGCCAGCATGCTGAGATGCTGGTAGACGCGACGATTGGCGCGTTCCTCAGGATAGATGTCGAAGGCGGCTCCGATGCGCCCACCCGCGGCCAGCGCGCTGAGAGGCCCGTGGCCCGTGAGGAAGACGCCGGGCTCGCAACTGTGATCGTCGCCCGTCGCGTAGAAGCTGTGGCCGTCCTGGGCCCGGCGCAGCATCTGGCACCAGGTCATGCGCAGGCCCAGAGGCTGCAAGTCGAGACCGCGAAGGTCTTCCTCCACATTGAAGAACTTGAACCCTACCGGAGCATACTTGAACTGGAACTGCTCGAGGACAGAGAAGTCATGCGGCCGCAGTCTGAACCTGTTCTCGTAGTCCAGTTCACCCATGCCGCCCTCCTTCGTCAGATACTCAGCACGTATCGCGCGCGACTCGGTCAGTCCGCGCCCTCCGCATGCGCGACTGCGGGGGCGTAGCGTCCCAGAGCGTTGCGCACACTGGGATACCGCCCAGGCCCGGTGAGTCCCAGGTGTGAAGGCTCGATGCAGGTCCTCTGCCCGCACGTGGACGTGACCACCGACCCCTCGGGGATCGGTCCAAAATTCTCTTCCCAGACGAGGCGCTTCAGATAGACGGTCTTGCCTTCGTGCTTGGCTGCCGGATAGCCATTGGCAAGACCGCCCGTCCAGAGCATGTGACCGTCTTCGGTTACGACGACTCTCTTCATCTGCCGCGGCGTAAGCATCACACACCCACTGCCCGTCGAACCGTGGACTCTTGCAGAGTGTATACCGTTAGGGGCATCACACGTCGGTCGAGCCGCCTGCGTCACCTCACCTTCATCCAGCTCAGATCCGCGCATGGGGACAGGGTGTTCGTGCACCTCCTCATCAGATCTCGATGGCCGCTTCGAACCCATCGTGGACGGCGTTGTACAGGATGCGCGGCGCCTTGGCGTCGCCCACGACATACACATCCTCAGCCAGGTCGCAGAGTCGATCGAAGACTTCTCTGCGCGCCCGCAATCTGGGAGCGACGATGACGGCGTCCGCGGGTAGGGTGGTCGGCGCGCCCGCCGGGCCGTCACAGGCCACGACACCGCCGGACACCTCCCGCGAGACGACCCCCGGATAGGTACTCACCCCGTGAGCGGCCAGCTGGTCTTCCAGAGCCATGATGTCAAGGAAGTTGACCGTCATATCCCAGTCCGATCCGCCCGGGAGATCCACCACCGCCACCTTCTTGCCCTGCATGGCGAGAGCGAGGGCAGCTTCCTGCCCCATCCCTCCTGCACCGGCCACGACGACATGCTCTGCCGGCACCTGCACCCCTTCCAGCACCTCGCCCGCGCAGAGCACCTGGCTGCCGCGCAGGGTATCTCCGGCCGGCACCACGTCGCCGCCACAAAGGATGTTCCCGCCGCGCAGCACGTCAGCAGCCCAGAAGACGTTGTCCCGTCCCCACCCCGAAGCCCCCGCGACCAGAGAGGCGGGTAGGTCGGCCCACATGGGCTCGGCCCCCGCGGCGACGACGATCGCGTCCGGAGCCTCAGCCGTCACCCGGTCGGGACTGGCCTCACTCAGCAGGCTCACCTGCAACGCTCCCGCCCGCACCTGCAAGTCAACCCGCCGCAGCAGGTAGGCCAAGTAACGACGGAAGTCGGCCTTGAAGGGCGGTCCGGCCGATACCAGCAGGTTCCCCCCCAGCCGGTCGGCCCTCTCCAGCAGCGTCACCTGATGCCCCCGTTCGGCGGCGGTGACGGCGGCCACCATGCCGGCAGGCCCGCCGCCCACCACCACCACCTTGCGCGCGGTCGCGGCGGCCGGAGCCAGGCAACGGTAGTAGTCCTCACGCACGCTCTTCGGGTTGACGGTGCAGCGCACCGGCGTGAGATGCACACCACGGGCCAGACAGGTGTTGCAGCGGATGCAGGGGATGATGTCGTCCTGCCGGCCCCGGAAGGTCTTCACAGGAAGAGCTGGATCGGCCAGGAGCGCACGGCACATGGCCACGATGTCGGCCTTGCCCTGCGCCACCCAGCGCCCGCCTTCCTCCAGATCCATGACGGCGCCCACCACCGCCACCGGCTTGCTGACCGCCTTCTTGATGGCCGCCGCCCGCTCCACGTTCTCGCCGTGCGGCAGGTACACCGACACGTGCGTGTAGGGATAGGTGCGCGGTTCGGCGATCATGCCGGCGGAGACCTGGAAGCAATCCACCTTGTCCTGCATGAGCTGCGCGTACGCGACCGCATCCTCGATCTCAAGCCCACCAGGCACCAGGTCGCTGGCGCTCAGCCGCCATTCGATGGGGAAGTCGGCTCCACAGCGCTCTCTGATGGCGTCGGCGACCCTCATGGCGAAGCGGGCCCGGTTCTGCAGGCTGCCGCCGTACTCGTCGGTGCGCTTGTTGACTGCCGGAGAGATGAACTGCGATATGAGCCAGCCATGCCCTCCGTGGATCTGGATCATGTCGAACCCGGCCAGTTTGGCTCGATACGCGGCCGCGGCGAAGTGGTCCACCACCTCGTCGATCATGGCCGGGGTCATCTCTTCGATCACCTGTTCGCCGCGGCGCCGGTCCTCGGTGAACCGACCCACCTGGGCCGAGGGCCCGATGGGGTTGCGCCCTCCGTTCAGCTCGCTCACCGCCTGCCGACCTCCGTGGCACAGCTGGATGGAAGCGAGCGCACCGCCGTCCTTGATCACCTCGGCGACGGAGGCCAAGCCGGGGATGTAGAAGTCGTCCCCCAGGTTGAGCTGCGTGGGCTGGGTGATGGCCCGGTCGGCGTCCACGGCGGTCTCATGCACGGTGATGATGCCCGCGCCCCCTTTGGCCTGGGCACGGTAGAACTCCACCAGCTCCCGGGTTACCGATTGATCGCGGTTGCAGATGCAGGTGAGAGTGGGAGCGGCCTCGATGCGGTTCTTGGCCACGAGCGGCCCGATGGCGATGGGCCGCCGCAGTACCTCCCAGGGAGGTGTCGTCTCAAGGCTCATGCCGCACTCCCCGGAGCCAGGCACTCCTTCACCAGGTTCTCGACGCCGGTCGCCATACGGCGCTCCTTCCCATGGTCGACCTATCCTGAGTCTACAACTTCGCGTCGATTTGCGGAACGCATGTCCGAGATCGTCCTCGCCGTCTCGTGCCCATCTCGTCTTGCTGCTACGCTGAGGGCGATGGACCCAGTCTCTGAACGCCATGTCGCAGCTGCGCCGATACAGGCCCAAGCTCTCAGCTCGGGCAGGAACTTGGTCCTTTGGGTGTCTTCCTTGGGCGGGTTCCTGGTGACTTTCATGACCTCCTCGATCAACATCGCCCTGCCCCTCATCGAAGCCGAGTTCCGTGTCTCCGCGGTGACCCTCAGTTGGATCTCGCTCTCGTACATCCTCATGGCGGCGGCCACGCTGCTGCCGCTGGGGCGTCTGGCCGACCTCTACGGGCGGATGCGTTTCTACCTGCTGGGCATGCTCATCTTCACTGTCATCTGCTTCGCGAGCGCGTTCGCTCCGTCCGCGGGGGTGCTGCTGGCTCTGCGAGCCATCCACGGGGTGGGCTTGGCCGTAGGCTCGGTCACAGCCGTGGCGTTGGTCATCTTGGCCTTTCCCCCCGAGACGCGGGGCCGAGCCTTGGGGCTGAACGTCTCCGGCGTGTACCTGGGTCTCACACTGGGCCCGGTGTTGGGCGGGCTGATCATCCACAACCTCGGCTGGCGCAGCCTCTTTCTCGTCGTGGGCGTGGGTGGAGCGCTCAACCTGGCGGTGGCGGTGTGGAAGCTCCGGCGCCTCGAATGGCGTGAACCGAAGACCGCCACGTTCGACTTCCTTGGCTCCGCCGTGTTCGCGCTGGCGCTCACGGCGCTGCTCGTAGGCTTCTCGTTCCTTCCCGATGTCGCCGGAGCGGCGCTCATCGCAGTCGGCGTGGTCGGGCTGGCCGGCTTCGTCTATTGGGAAGGACGGGCCGCCGACCCGCTCCTGCGCGCGGACCTCATTCGAGGCAATCGCGTGTTCGCCTACGCGAACGTGGCGTCGTTCATCAACTATGCAGCCACCGCGGCCATGGTGTTCCTGCTCAGCCTGTATCTGCAGTACAATCGGGGCCTCGACCCTCAGACCGCTGGGTTCGTGCTTGTGACCGGCACGTTCGTACAAGCGTTGTTGTCCCCCTTGGTGGGACGCCTGACCGACCGAGTGGGAGCCCGATGGCTCTCCTCCAGCGGCATGGCCGTGACCGTGTTGGGCCTGCTGGCACTAAGCTTCCTGACCGAGGACACCCCCTATGCCTATCTGATCGCCGGCCTGGTGTGGCTGGGCATCGGCTTCGCTCTGTTCGCCACACCCATCACGCACACCGTCATGGGCAGCGTGAGGCAGCGAGATGTGGGCATCGCCTCGGCCACACTCTCCACCATGCGACTCAGCGGTCAGAGCATCAGCATGGGACTGGCGACCCTTGTGATCGCGCTCTTGGTGGGCCGGGCGGAGGTCCAGCCGAGCGACTACCCCGGGCTGCTGAGGAGCGTGCAGGTGAGCTTCCTCATCTTCACGGTCTTGTGCGTGTTCGGTGTGGCGGCTTCACTGGTGGGACCCAGGCGGGAGACACGATGAGCCGGCGGCCGCGTGAGTCGGTGTGGGACTATCCGCGTCCGCCCGCGGTGGAGGCGGTGGACCGGCATATCTACGCGGTATTGGCCGGGCACGTGATCGTCGACAGCCGGTGTTCGCTGCGTGTGCTCGAGACCAGCCATCCTCCTGTCTATTACCTGCCCCCGGTGGATGTCGCTCTGGAGTACCTGGAAGCCAGTGCCCGCACCACCTTCTGTGAATACAAAGGAGCGGCCCACTACTACTCCCTGGTCGTGGGGCGCATCAGGCACGAGGATGCGGCCTGGTACTACCCGGAACCCAGTCGGGGCTACAAAGCCATCGCCGGATATATCGCCTTCTACGCCTGGGCGTTCGACGAGGTCTCAGTCGACGGCGAGCCTGTCACGCCCCAGCCCGGTGGCTTCTACGGAGGCTGGATCACCAGCGAGATAGAGGGGCCGTTCAAGGGCGAGCCGCACACCTGGGGCTGGTGACGCCTGACGCCCGGCGCTCACCCAACGCACGGTTTCGCGGTACTCTGGCCACATCACCGCACAAGGAGGAGCCATGGACGCCTACGACGTCATGCGTGAGTGGGACCGGGCAACTGGCAGGCAGCCGCGCACGGTCGAGGAGTACGACGCTGAAGTCCCCGCCCTGCTCGGGGAGCGCGACTATGCGGAGTGGAAGGCCGGCCTGGAGGGACGCCGCAAGGAGGCCATCGTGGCCGGCATGAAGGTCTGGGGGCTTCCTATCGAACCGCTGGGAGGCTTCGAGGTCGACGCCCACATCCCCACCATCGAGCGAGAAGACTGAGATGTCATGCGGGCCGCGCCCTGCACCACGTCGTGCAGGGCGCGGCCCGAGGCGTCACCCACGTCCCAGAGCGATGTTACCTAGGCCGAATCGACCTACGCCACCAACGGCCTCTTGAAGAGCAGGGTGTACGAGATGGTACGTACTCCGTGGGAGGCGTGGCCGGATCGGGTCCCTTCCACCCACACGTCCGTGGGGAGGACGCCCACCAGTTCCCAGCCGTCACGTCCCAATTCCTGCAGCCCGGCATGCACGGGCTCCTGCCCGGTCGCTCCCACGCCGAGCATCTGCCAAGGGGTGTAGGTCCAGGTGTAGCTGAAGTCCTCCTGGTTGCCCGTCCGGTTGACCAGGACGGACTTGTATTCCCACTTGCCCATCATCCCTCCTCGAAACACTACGCCGTCAGATGGCATGATACGGTACGGTCGTTTGCACGTTGCGGCGGGAACGTCACCCGCCCCTGAGCGTCAGACCCCCAGACATGTAACCACCCAGGGAGATGGATCCATGAAGAAGAGTGTGTTGTCCGTGCCTGCCGTGCTGCTGTTGCTTGCTCTCCTGCTGGCCTCGACCGTGGCCTTCGCAGCGTGCGCCGATGACTCCGAGGAACCGTCGACCACGGTTCCCGCCACTGAGACCTCCACTGACGCCACCTCTCCCACCGATACCACCTCCTCCACCGACGGTTCTCCGGAGCCAGGCGAGCAGCCCGGCTCAGAGACGCCCAAGCCCGGCCTGTACGAGCAGAAGGACGGCACTGTGCAGGCAGTCGGGGTCCTCACCTACCGTGACCTCGAGGGCGGCTTCTGGGCCGTCGTTGAGACCTCCGACGCGGCCAAGGCGGAGGACGCCGACATCATCGCCGTGCTCGGTCCCAGCGATCAGATCCCCGGGCCTATCGGTTCTTACGAGAACAAGTACGTGAGCGTCATCGGGATGCCCCAGAGCGCGAGCGTCTACCAGGCGGGGCAGTTCGTGGAACTGCAGTCCATCAAGACCCTGGATGCCGAGGCCGTGAAGTAGGAGGGCCTGAAGGGAGCAGGGAGCGCCGCGCGAGGTCGCTGCGCGGACGCACTGCGCAGTATCGTCTACACCTTCCGACGGCGCGCAGCGAGCACCAGGCGGTCGTCCGTGCCCGCGGTGTCCTCAAAACGGGAACTGGCCTCACACAGTCCTTCCGTGAGGTCCTGCACCGCTGACCCGCACGAGGCGCTCCAGAACGCGCGGACACCTTCAACGTCGAACAGACGCCCGCCGCAGCGGGCCTCGGTGATCCCGTCCGTGTAGAGCAGCAGGATCTCATCGCGACCCACCTCGAGCATGCCCGCCTCGTAGACCGACCTCATCACGAGACCCAAAGGAGCGTTAGGGGGAGCGGACACCTCACGGCCCTCCCCTCCGGGCGCCAGGATGAACGGGCGTGGATGCCCTGCCAGAGCGACCTCACACTGTCCCTGGGGTCGGAAGCGACACACGGCCGCCGTGACGAACTTCCCCGGCCCCAGTACCGCGTGGAGCGCGCGATCGGCCTGGAGGAGCACCCGATCGAGCGGGGTCTCGCCATCCACCCGGCGGGCGATCTCGTAGCGGGCTCGGGCGGCCATCCCGGCAGCGCCGATCCCCTTGCCCGAGAAGTCCCCCACCACCAGCACCACGTCACCCTCGGGCAGCGGGATGACGTCGTAGAAGTCGCCGCCCAGATGGGCGGTATCGGTGGCGGAGCTGAACGACACACCCAGTTCCAGGCCGGGCAGCTGAGGAAGATCGGGCGGTGTGAGGGCCGTCTCCAGCGCCTCGATGAGAAGAGGCTCGCGCTCCGCCGGCGGATAGCGTAGAAGCAGAGGTCCTGCGCGGCGGCACGCGTCCTCGATCAGAGACAGTCGCTCGGTGAACATGCCCGGCCGCCTGTCGGCCAAGTGCAGACATCCGACGGAGGCATCGGCGGCGGTGAGCGGCACGATGACGAGCGAGCGATAGCCTTCCGCCATGCAACGACCCCGGATCTCTTCCACTTCGGAGAGCGCGTCCCCACTCAACAGAGTCTCGGCGTGATCGCAGGCGAAGGAACCGTGTTCGTTGAAGAAGGGCACCGCCTGATCGGTGCAGCCGCTGCAGACCTTGCCGCAGAGACATTCGCCGCCGCCCACCAAGATCTCGTCGCGTAGGAACGCGCAATCGAACCCGCGCTGGATGAGCGCGGGGATCCAGAAGCCCGCGCCAGAATCTTCCTCTCGCAGGCGCAACATGGCGGCTTCGCAGCCGGTGGTGTCCTGAGCCCAATCCATGAACAGACGGGCGCATTCACCGAAGTCTCCAGCTGCAGCCATGCGCTCGAGTAGTCGCTCGAGATCACCGGTCATGGAGCGAGGATATCTCAGGTGGAAGAGGAGAAGAAGGCTTGCACGCGACGGGTGGGCGACGGAGAATGAGAGATCCGCACATCATCAGAAGAAGGCTTCGCATCATCATGTCTGCTTTCGACGACCTCGCGGCCGCCCGCGCACGGGTGCACGCCGCGTACGACCCAGCCCTGCTGGAAGATGCAGGGCACCGCCTCGCCGGCGCCCTCGCGACCCACCTGGCCCGCGTCCAACAGGGCGGCATGCCTGTGCTCCCATGGACCGAGCCTGAGCAAGCCGTACGGGATGCCGGCGCAACTCTGCGCCCGCCGGGTGAGCAAGAAGGCTCCGGAGCGGAGAGGTTCTCCACCCTCGTGGATCTCATGCTGGAACGCGGTCTCAATCTGCACGATCCTCGCTACATCGGACATCAGGTCCCCGCCCCGGTACCGCTGGCCGGCCTGTTCGATGCCGTGGGGTCGGTCACCAACCAGGTGATGGCCATCTACGAGATGGGCCCGTGGGCCACGGCGGTCGAGCAGGCCATGGTGCAGGAACTCGGCTCGTACATCGGCTGGACGCCGGGCAGTTTCGCCGGCGTGGTGACGCACGGCGGCTCGTTGGCCAACCTCACGGCGTTGCTCACCGCGCGCAACGTAGCCTTGGGCGACGCGTGGGAACGGGGCATATCAGGTCGGGGTCCCCGCCCCGTCCTTCTCGCCCATGCCGGCGCGCACTACAGCGTGGCGCGCGCGGCCGGCATCTTGGGCCTGGGCAGCCGCCAGATCGTGTCCGTACCCTTGGATGCACGAGGTCGGATGGACCCGTCGTGTCTTGACGCAGAACTCACCCGCCTGCGAAAGCAGGGACATCCGCTCGTGGCAGTGGTGGCCTGCGCCTGCGCCACCCCGATGGGATCCTTCGACCCTCTGAGCGCTCTCGCCGAGATCTGCGCCCGGCACCAGGTGTGGCTGCACGTCGACGCCGCCCATGGAGGCGCGGCGCTGCTGAGTGAACGACACCGGCGTCTGCTTAAGGGGATCGACCAAGCCGACAGCGTGGTGTGGGACGCTCACAAGATGATGTTCGTCCCCGGTCTCTGCGCCTTCGTCTTCTATCGCGACCGCGCCCACCGCTTCGAGGCCTTCCGTCAGGACGCTCCCTACTTGTTCGATCCCGCCGCCCCCGGGCTGGCCGAGTACGACAGCGGCACCCGCACGGTCGAGTGCACCAAACGCGCTGCTGCGTACGGCCTGTGGGGCGTGTGGTCGCTCTTCGGCCCCGGGCTGTTCGCCGACATGGTGGATGTCACCTTCGCCCTCGGACAGGAGCTTTTCCAGAGACTGCGTGAAGCCCCGGACTTCGAGCCTCTGCACGAGCCCGAGGCCAACATCGTGGTATTCCGCCACATCCCGGCCGAGTTGCGCGAGGCGGCGCCAGACACCCTGGGTGCCTTCCAGCTGGAGCTCCGGCGGCGGCTCATCGAGTCGGGAGAGTTCTACATCGTGCCCTCGAAGCACGAGGGCGTGGGTGCGCTGCGGGTGACCATCATCAACCCGCTCACCACACCCGCCCACTTGGACGGACTGCTGGACGCCCTGCGTCGACATGGGAGGCGGTTGCTGGCAGAGTGACGACCGTCGCGAGGTCGGCACCGAGGCTGGGTGCGGTGATAGCCTGAGCGCATGAAGACGCCGCTGCTCATCGTCAACCCCTCCTGCGGGTCGCGGCGCGAGGCCAGAGGAGTCGCTGGGGCGCTGGCCAGGGTGGAGGCGACCCTCGGCGACGTCAGCATCCGTTTCACCGCCCGGCGGGGACATGCGCGGGAGCTGGCCCGACAGGGCGCCATGGAGGGCCATCCTCTGATAGTCGCTGTGGGAGGAGACGGTACCCTGAGTGAAGTGGCGAACGGGGTGCTGGAGGTGTCGCAGGGACACGGTGCCGCCGGACCGTCGGTGGGGATCATCGACCTGGGCACCGGCGGTGATTTCCGCCGCAGCCTTGGGATTGGCACAGGTGTGGACGCCTGCCTGGAGGCCCTGGTGTCGGGAAGAGAGCGCCTGGTGGACGTGGGGCGCGCCCGTTTCCCCGGGCGCGCCGGCCTCCCCGAGGAGCACTACTTCATCAACGTGCTCTCCGCCGGGCTGGGAGGACTGGTGGACCGCTACATCGAGCGGCTTCCCAGTTTCCTTGGAGGCCGTGCCGGCTACTATCTGGCCGCCTTGGGAGCCGTGGCCATGAGCAAGGAGCGCCGCGTCCACGCCCGCATCACTTGGGAAGACCGGACGCGCGAGGAGGTCATCCCCGCCTACCTCATCGCCGTGTGTAACGGACGCTGGTTCGGCGGCGGGATGGACGTGGCCCCAATGGCCATGCCCGACGACGGCCGGCTTGAGGTGATCACCATCACCGCTCCCAGCAAGCCCTATCTGGCCGACCGCGTCCGCGGCGTGTACACCGGGCGCCATCTGCAGGAGCCGACCGTCCATCACTTCGCTTGCCAGAAGATAGAACTGTGGCTCCCCGACGAGCGGGCCGCTCGCCGCTTCCTTCTGGATGTGGACGGTGAGGCCCTGGGCTCGTTGCCGCTGACCGTGGAGCTGCTACCCCGGCGACTGCGAGTACGTGCTCAGGTGTAGATGTCCCGACGCCCGAAAAGGGCGACCGCCGCCGCACCCAGCACGCACACGCCGGCCAACGTCACTCCGAAGGCCAAGCCCGGGAAATCCCCGCTCAGCGAACCCGAGAAATGGTTCTGCAGGGAGAGGACCCGAAGGGGCTCCACCGCGCTGGAAACCTGCCCCAGCGCGTCCAGGACATACATAGCCACCAAGACCACGCCCGGCACGGCGATGGCCAGCGCGCCCCGGCGCATGAATGCGGAGAAGAGCAGAGCCAGCGAGCCGAAGAACAGACAGAAGGGCCACAGGCTCAGCAATCCCGCCGCCAACCTGCCCGGTGTAAGGTCGACACCGGCCAAGGGGACGGCGATGTAGGTCAGCACCCAAGTGATGAGCAGAACCGCGGCCAGGGCCATGGCCATGGTGAGCAGGGAGGCGGCCACCAGCCGCCAGCGCGGCACCGGGTTGCTGAGGAGCAGGTCCATGGTCTTACGCTCTTCGCGGCCGGCCAGCGAACGGGCGCCCATGATCATGAGGAAGAAAGGCAGCGCGATGGGGATGATGCCGTTGAACATCTCCATCTCCAGCCATTCCTCGACAGTCAACTTCCCGCTGCTGGGGTCCATGAACTGCTGCATCTCCTCAGGCATCTGCGACATGTACTCTTCCAGGATGCCGCCCATGGTGGGGAAGAGCGCCACGTAGAGCGCTCCCAGGGCCCCCAGGGCGATGCCCCAGATGATGATGGAGCGCAGCCGGCGCCGCAGGTCGTGCGCCGCGAGTGTCCACAGCCCTCTCAACGCCGCCATGGCTGCCCCTCGTCGGGCCGGTCGCCCTCCGGCGGCCGCTGCTCGTAGTAGCTCATGAACACCTCGTCCAGACTGGGGTGCTCAACCATCATGTCCGACACGGTGAAACGAGCGGCCAGCTTGACCACGGCGTCCACCCCGTCGTCGAGACGCAACGACACGGTGTTGTCCCGACTCCACACATCGCGCACGCCCGGCAGTGCCGCGAACACAGACGCATCCACCGGCTCGGCGAACACCAGCGTCACCCGTTTGACGCGTTTCTCCAACAGCGAATCAGTGGTCTCAAGGGCAGCCAAGCGACCTGCGCGGACGATGGCCACCTTGTCGCACACGCGCTCCACCTCGCTCAACACGTGCGAGGACAGGAACACGGTCCGACCCTCGTCACGAGCCTCACGGACGATCTGCAGGAAAGTGTCCTGCATAAGAGGGTCCAGGCCGGTGGTGGGCTCGTCCAAGATGAGCAGAGCAGGACGATGGCACAGCGCCTGGATGAGCCCGATCTTCTGCCGATTGCCTCTGCTGAGGCGCCCCATGGGGACATCCAGATCGAGTTCGAGCCGCGCCGCGAATACGTCCGCCCTGCGCCGGGAATCGGCGGCGGGACTCTCCCCGTCTCGCAGGCTGGTGAAGTAGTCGATGAGTTCGCGGCCGGTCATGCGCGGGTCGAGACCGAAATCCCCGGGCAGATAGCCGACGCGGCGCCGCACGGCGACACTGTCGCGTTGCACGTCCAGCCCCATGACCGCCGCACGCCCCGCGCTGGGACGGAGCAAGCCCAGCAGAAGCCGGATGGTGGTGGTCTTGCCGGCGCCGTTGGGTCCGATGAAGCCGAACACCTCGCCTCGGCCCACCTGGAGGTCCACATCGGCTATGCCCAGACGGGAGCCGTAGGCTTTGCTGAGTCCTTGGGTGAGGATGGCCGCTGTAGAGTCGTGAGAATCCATGCGGTACACCAGTCTACACCTTGCAGGGCTCCGGGGTCCCCGTGGATCCACCCCGCTGATGTGGGACGGGTGCAGCAAAGGCACAGACAGCGCCGAGCGCGGCCAGTACAAGCATCACCACGAAGGCGGGCACGTAGCTGCCGGTGGAATCGCGAATCACTCCGGTGAGGGTGGTGCTCAGCGCGCCCAGCAGGGCCGCGCTCCCGTGTGTCAGCCCCATGACGCCGGCAAGGTTCCTACGCCCATAGTAGTTGGCCAGGGTCGCGGAGGTCTGCGCCATGCTCGCGCCGAACCCGACACCCAGCAGGACGACATACACGTACAAGGCGGTCCTCGCGTGCCACAGCAGCAGCACCAGCAGACCCGCCGCCAGCATCAGCGACATGAGCCCCAGCGTCTTGCGGGGTTCCACCCGATCAGCCAGCCAACCTCCGCCCGCCTTACCCAAAGCCATGAAGGCGACCATGAGCGCGAGCGCAGCTGCCGCGGAGCCCGCCGACACTCCCACCTCACCCGTGAGATAGGTGACTTGATGTGAGAGAGTGCCCAGAAAGACGTAGTCGCTGAAGCCGAAGGTGAGCACGATCAACCACAGGGTGGGGGTCCGCGCGGCGTCGGCCACCGACCATGACTGCAGTGACTTGTATGCGCCCTTCGAGGCCGGGGGCCGAGCTCCGGCCGGATGGCCGTCATGCCTCACGCCGTCGATGTGTTGGCCTAGGTCTTCAGGACGGTCGCGTACCAGGACCAGCACCAGCGCCGCCGCCAAGGCCAGGAGGGCGGCGACCACCAACCAGCTGACGCGCCAAGAGCCATAGGCTCCCATGACCCGCTCCCCCACGAGAGCGAGCACGCTGCCGCCCAGGCCGGTGGCGGCAAGCTGCAGACCTATGACGAGCCCCCGCCGCCTATGCAGCCAGTTGCCGGTGAGCTGGGCGCCGGTCACGACGGCGCCGCCTGCCACCCCGGCGGCGTAGAGGACCGCGAGCAGATAGAACTGCCACAGATCGGAGATGACGGCCAGCAGCAGGCTGCACACCAGCACCACCGCCGCTCCTGCGGCGATGAGCACGCGGGGCCCGAAGCGCAAGACCAGCCAACCCGATGCCACGGTGACGCCCCCGAAGACCACGTAATAGACGGAGAACGCCCCGCCCGTGGCGGTGGCGCTCCAACCCAGGTCGTCCTTCATGAAGCCCGACATGGCCGGAAGCAGGTAGTTGGCGCCCCCGAGCAGGAAGAGCGCGACCGCGGCGAACGCACTGTTGAGGTAGCCGTAGAAATGGCGTGGACGTCGACGCAAGCTCATGAATAGCACTCTACAACCAATCCACCGGGAGATGGCGCCGGCCTTGCCTACCCCAGCCGCCGCGGAAAAGCGCCGCCACTCGCGTCGCCCCTTGATGCGGCCCGGACTATCGTCGACAATGCATGTGACTCGAGCGAGGACGTGACCCATGAATCTGCTGCAGGCGATAGGCAACACCCCCCTGGTGGAGTTGGCGAACCTCAACCCGCATCCGCGCGTGCGCATCCTCTGCAAGCTAGAGGGCTGCAATCCCGGTGGATCAGTGAAGGATCGCCCCGCGCTCTACATGATCAACAAGGCCGAGGAGGCCGGTGAGCTCACCAAGGGTGAGATCATTCTGGAGCCCACCTCGGGCAACACCGGCATCGCCATCGCCATGATCGCCGCCGCCAAGCGCTACCAGGTGGAGCTCTGCATGCCCGAGTGCGTGAGCACCGAGCGCCGCCTCATATTGGAGGGCTTGGGCGCGCACGTGTTCCTCACCCCGGCTCGGGAGAACATCGACGGCGCCATCCGTCACGCGCAACAATTGGTGCACGAGTTCCCGGGCAAGTACTACATGCCCAACCAGTACGAGAACGAGGCCAATGTCCTGGCCCACTTCGAGACGACCGGTCCCGAGATCTGGCGGCAGACCCAAGGAGAGATCGACTATCTGGTAGCGGGCATGGGGACTTCGGGCACGCTCATGGGCACGGGCAGGTACCTGCGCTCGCAGAAACCATCGGTGAAGGTGGTGGGTGTGGAGCCGGTGAGAGGCCACACCATCCAAGGTCTCAAGAACATGACCGAATCCATGCCGCCGGCCATATATCACCCGGAAGAGCTGGATATCAAGCAGATGGTCGATGACGGTGAAGCCCTGGAGACGACCAAACTCCTGGCCACCAAAGAAGGCTTGTTCGTGGGCACCTCATCAGGCGCAGCCGTGGCAGTGGCGTTGCGCGTGGCCAAGATGATCGACCACGGCACGATCGTCACCGTGCTGCCCGATAGGGGCGACCGCTACCTGAGCACCATGCAGTTCAGGTCCATATGCGCCAAGTGTCCGCCGTGATGGGCGCATACGGGCCACGGTAATCATCTGCTCGACACGCTAAACTATCCGATGCGCCGGCGGTCCGGCGCCCCCTTGTCTGTCGTCCCGCCGTCCCTTGCGAGTGTGCGGCTCGGGGTGACAAGGAACCTACTGTGGGGCGTGCGTCAACACGTGCCCTGGAATCGAGTCGGAGAGATGAACACATGAAGCGTCTCATGAGCGGGAATGCCGCCCTCGGGGAGGCCGCCGTGCTCTCAGGGTGCACCTGCTACTTCGGGTATCCAATCACGCCACAGAACGAGCTCACGGAATACATGGCCAGACGGATGACCGAGACCGGTCGCGTGTTCGTGCAGTCGGAGAGCGAGATCGCGGCCATCAACATGGTCCTGGGCGCATCCGTGGCCGGAGCGAGGGCGATGACCTCGTCCAGCGGACCCGGCATGAGCCTGAAGCAAGAAGGGATCTCCTACCTGGTGGCCGATGAGCTGCCGGCCGTGGTGGTCAACATGGTGCGCGGGGGGCCCGGCATGGGCAACATCTCGCCGGCGCAGTCCGACTACTTCCAGGCCACGCGCGGTGGCGGCCACGGCGACTACAAGACCATCGTCCTCGCGCCTGGTTCGGTGCAGGAACTCACCGAGGTGGTGCCCTTGGCCTTCGACCTGGCCGACAAGTACCGCAACCCGGTCATCATCCTGGGCGACGGCATGCTGGGTCAGATGATGGAGCCCGTGGACTTCGACAACCTGGTGTGCCCGCCTGCCTACGAGAAGGACTGGGTGCTCGACGGCGCCAAAGGCCGTCCCGCCCGCAAGATCCACTCCCTCATCTTCGACACCAAACTGCAGGAAGAGCACAACTGGAAGCTGCATCGCAAGTTCCAGCTCATGGAGCAGAACGAGGTGCGCTACGACACATATCTCGTCGATGACGCCCAGATGGTCGTGGTGGCCTACGGCATCGGGGCACGCATTGCGAAAGGTGCCATCAAGCGGCTGAGGCAGGACGGCCTGAAAGTGGGCATGTTGCGGCCCATCACCCTATGGCCCTTCCCAGCCAAGGCGCTGCAGGAGATGGCGAAGACGGTGAACGATTTCTTCGTGTTCGAGATGAGCGCCGGCCAAATGGTAGAGGATGTCAAGCTGGCTCTGGAAGGCAAGGCGCACGTGCACTTCCACGGGCGACCGGGGGGCGTGGTCCCCATGCCGGTCGAGCTCTACCGCATCATCTCGCGCCACTACTACCAGGCCCAGGCGGCCGGCAAGAGGGAGAAAGTATGAAGACCGTCCACTCCCGACCCAAGCTGCTGAAGCCCGTGCGCTTCCATTACTGCCCCGGGTGCGGGCACGGCATCATCAACCGCCTCCTCATGGAGGTCATAGACGAGATGCAGTTGCAGGAGAAGGCCGTGTGCGTCGCCCCGGCCGGCTGTGGCATGCTGCTCTACAACTACTTCGAGATCGACGTGTTGGAGTCCGCGCACGGGCGCGGCGCCGCCGTCGCCACCGGGCTCAAGCGGGCCCTGCCCGACAACCTCATCCTCTCCTACCAGGGCGACGGCGACCTGGCCGCCATCGGCACCGCCGAGGGCTTCCACGCCGCCAACCGAGGCGAGAACATCACCATCATCTTCGTCAACAACGGCGTGTACGGCATGACCGGCGGCCAAATGGCCCCCACCACGCTGCTCGACCAGGTGACCACCACCACGCCGGGCGGGCGCGATTCGATCATCGCCGGCCATCCCGTGCGGGTGTGCGAGGTGTTCGCCAACCTCGACGGAGCCACCTACCTGGAGCGCGTGGCCGTCACCAGCCCTGCCGGGGTGATGAAGACCAAGCGGGCCATCGCCCGCGCCTTCCAGCATCAACTGGACGGGCTGGGCTTCTCTTTGGTCGAGATCCTCTCTCCCTGCCCCACCAATTGGAAGATGGGCACGCTCGAGTCCTGCGAATGGGTCGACAAGGTCATGACCCAGCAGTTTCCTCTGGGCGTCATCAAGGAACCCGACCGCCCGAGGGCTGAAGAGACTCCCGCACAAGAGGAGGTCCCATGCTCATAAGGACCATCTTCTCGGGATTCGGCGGCCAGGGAGTGCTCTCCATGGGTTCCACCTTGGCCACGGCCGCCATGCTGGAGGGCAAGCACGTCACCTATCTGCCCACCTACGGGGTGGAGGTACGTGGCGGCACGGCCAACTGCACGGTGGTGGTCTCCGACGAGGAGATCGCCTCACCGGTGGCTTCGGAGCCGGAATACCTGGTGGCTATGAACCAGCCCTCGTTCGTGCGTTTCCAGAGCATCCTGCAGTCGGGCGGCCTGCTGTGCGTGAACTCCTCCCTGGTCGACACCGAGGCGGCGCGCAGCGACATCGAGATCCTTGCCGTTCCCACGGCGGAACTGGCCGAGCAGGTGGGGAGCATCAAGGTGGCCAACATGGTCATGCTGGGCGCGCTCATCCGGGCCAGCAACATGATCTCGTTCGAGGCCATGCTCGACAACCTCACCGCCATCTTGGGAGAAGGCAAGGCGAAGCTCCTGAAGCTGAACCAAGAGGCACTCACCGTGGGCTACAACTACGCAAAGGACTGAAGATGGTCATCAAACAGCTGTCGGTGAGCCTCGACAACGTGCCCGGCACCCTCTCCACCATCAGCGAGATCCTGGGCCGGGAAGGCGTGAACATCCGCGCCATCTCTGTGGCCGACACCTCCGATATCAGCACGGTGCGTTTCGTGGTGGACGACCCCGAGAAAGGCAAGAACATCCTTGTCGGCAACGGGCACACGCCCAAGGAGACCGACGTTCTGGCCGTGGAGATCCCCGACCATCCCGGAGCCATGAATGCCGTGCTCAAGCCGCTCAAAGCGGCCGGCATCAATGTGCATTACCTCTACCCCCACCTGGGACGCATCGGCAAGAACGCCATTGTCATCCTGGGCGTCGACAAGACCGATGACGCCCAGGCCACACTCGCCCAGAACTGGGTGAAGACCCTGGGGCGCGAGGTCTACAACGTCTGATCGCACCGAGGTCAGCCAATGTACACCCTGGTACCGTTGGGGATCATCGGGTTCGTGGCGTCGAAAGCCCGCAGGTCGTCCATGTCGCGCAGAGGCAGGCGCACGCAGCCGTCGCTGGCCGGGTAGGTGGGCACTGACGGGTAGCCGTGGATGGCCAGCACGTAGCCCGGCACGAGATAGAGCGCGCGATAGCGGGGGCCATCGGCAATGGGCTTGCGCAACACGGTGTACGGAGCGGAGCGGTAGGTGAAACTCCTGCCTGTGGAGGTGGGGAGCGTGCGGGTGACGATGCCGTTCTCGATGTACAGGAAGACCTGCTTGCGCAGACTCACCTCTATCCAGATGCCGCTGTCCGAGCGAGACGCCGTCGGCCGGGAGGCGGAGGCCAAACGCACCCAGGTCTGAGCACCCACGACCCCGTCCCGCGCCAGACCTTCCCATTTCTGGAACGCGATCACCGCGTAGCGGGTGCGATCATCGAAGACGCCATCCACAGTGCCCGGACGATAGGTGAGTTGGGCGAGGCGTTGTTCGAGCCAGAGCACGTGCGGACCGCGGGCGCCCAGCCCGGCGTCCGGGTAGGCCGGATAGGTGGGAACGGCGGCGGGGGGCGTGACAAGAGGCTCGGTGCCCTTGAAGAAGGCGGCATACAGCATGCCGATGGTCTGGGCCCTCGTCACCTCCGCCACGGGATAGAAGCGGCCGTCCAGTTGCCCGCTCACCAATCCCAAGCGGTAGGCGTCCGCCACGCCCAGCCGGTGCACGGCGGCGATGAACAGACGGTCGGGGAAGCCCCCGAGCCAAGCCTCTACCTCAGCCTGAGATAGATTCTGCTGCGACGCCTCTTGCGGCTGCTGTTCCGTGACAGGGGCCTGCGACTCCCCGTCGGGCGTGGGTGTCTGCGACTCCTCCTCGGGCGCAGGCTCTTGGTCCTGCTCCGCGGCCCATGCCACCGCCCGCGTGATGAAGCTGGCGGCCTGCTGACGCGACACCTTGCCGTCGGGGTCGAAACTGGTGGCCGTGACCCCGTTCGCGAGTCCGGCCTGATAGAGCGCCGACACAGCGGCCTCATACCAGGCACCGGAGGGGACGTCGGCGAAAGGGTGAGCGACAGGAGCGGTCAAGCCCAAGGAGCGGCTCAGCAGTACCACGAACTCGGCCCGGCTGATGGTCTCGTAGGGCTGTAGGGTGCCGTCCAACTTGCCCTGCACGATCCCCATGTCGGACAGCACATCCGCCGCCTCGGCGAACCAGTCCTGTGAGCTCACATCGGGGAACTTCACCGCTTCGGCCCGCGCAGGAAGGGCGAGGAACATGATGACCATCATCATGACCACCGCCCCGATGGCGTACACCGTCTTGACCGGACCTCTCCTGCGCACCAGCACCGCCCTACCTCCTCATGCTCGCTCTACGTCGTTGCTTGCCGGACGGCCTGGTCTGCCAGGCACAGCAGACCGCTCGGCGCCCCCGGTCCAAAGTACTACAACCCGAGTGCGACGAGTGTTCCCCGAAGCAGAAGATTCGATACCTTCGACGTGGGTCGGTCGACTGCAGCCCGGTGATGCCTCATCGGCTGAGAGGCTGGTCATTGCTCGAGGCGCCGCACTTCACCTGACCCGGAGATGTCGGTGTCGAGGACGGGGTCCCCCAAATACGAGACCTTCGAACTTCCCGAGGCGCGCACTCGCAGACTCTCCAATGCGTTCACCTCGATGTCGGAGGAACCGCTGCACTCCACGCTCACCGTCTGACTGGTGAGACCGGCGGCGGCGGCGTGCGTGGAGCCGGAGTTGTCGTAGAAGACGCTGTCGGCGGAGCCGGTCAGCCGGACATCCGCCGAACCGGAGGTCTTCAATCGCAGGGTGCCGGCCTGCACCTGCAGGTCGAGATCTGTGGAGCCGCTGCAGCTGATCACCAGCTCGTCTGTTTCGAGCGCGCCGGTGCCATGGACCGCGATGGCCCCGCTCAGATCCATAGCCTTGAGGCTGGGCACGGTCAGATGATAGGTGATCCTTTCTTGACCCCAGAGGCCGCCCACGTTCAACCAGGCGTCGCGCTCGCGCAGATGCAGCGTGTCTTCCTCCACGCTCGTGCGCAGACGCTCCAAGACGCTCTGCTGGGCCTCCACCCGCAGGCTGGGGGTGTCGCCGACTGTTATGAGCAGCGTGGCCTCTCCGTCCACCTCCACCCCGCTGAACATGCCGATCTGCCTCTCTTCGGTCACCAAAGGACCATTGGACCGGGCCAGCGCGTAGCCCAGACCCAACCATACGCCCGCGGCGACGACGATCACGACCGCGACGATGATGGCGACGAGAGTTCCGGTGCGCATGTGGATCTCCTACTCCGCAGGTTGTCCGACCGCACACCCAGTGTAACCGCGGCAGGCCCGGCAGCCGCCCTGCCGACGACGGGTCTGCGACCTGGCCGGAAGTACAGTCCTCCCCCGGCCACGCGGGGCGTCGCTCGTCGGAGACCTCACACTTGGCAAGGATCTGTGCTAGGCCCGGATCTCCTCTCGCATGAAGAGCAGGTAGCTCACAGCGAAGAACATCAGCACCAGTCCAATCAGAGAGACGACCTGTGGCCACACCAGCAACAGACTCTGCGAGAAGCTCAGCGGACTCACCACAGCCCGATCTATCTGCTCGTAGACCAAGACACCCAGCGTCCGTACCCCGGGGTTGAGTAGTGCCGTAGTCGCCTCGTCATACAGTGTGGCCGGAGATACGCGGTTCAAACTGGTGGAGAGCTGTTCGTGCCTCAGCAACTCCGCACTGGTGGCGTCCTGACCGGCCGGCGCGATGGCATTCACCACCAAACCGACTATGAGGCTCGCGAAAACAGCGAAGAACAACCACACAGCGATGGAAGCCAGCGCCGAGGTAGCCGCCTGTTTGAAGAGCACGGAGAAGAACTGCGCTATGGCGAGCCAGAAACCCACATAGACGACAGTGACGACGATGAACGCGATCAGGCGTCCCACCTCTTCCCAAGACGGGGTCGTCCCCAGCAGCACTATGCCGATGCCGCCCACGATCACCACGAGTGCGGCCAGCGCCATGCTGACGACGCCCAAGCCGGCGACGAACTTACCGTGCAGCACTGCGTCGCGATGAATGGGTTGTGACATCAACCGGCTGAGAGTCCCTTGGGACCGCTCGCTGTTCAGAGCATCAAATCCCAAGGCGATCCCCAGGAGCGGGGCCAGGAACACGATGAAACTTATCACCGAAGGCAGGCTTTGGCCGGACACGGTGAACAGGTTGAGGAACGCGAATTCCACACTGGCCGCATCGGAGGCCGCTTCGCGGATGGATGAACTCGCGCCGTACACCGCGGCCACGGTGGCGACGCCTATAAGGACCAGCAAGATACCCAGACGCAGACCGGACAGATGGTCGCTCAGTTCCTTGCGGGCCACAGGACCGATGCCCACTGCGAAGAAGCGCTTGCGCAAACGAAGCCCGTCCGTGCGGGGAGCATCGATGCCGTCGGGCGATCCCAGCACGAGGGGTGTCTCACTTCCTACCATGAACGTTCTCCACCTCCCCCTGGAAGTAGCGATCGTAGATGTCGTCCAGAGTGAGCCCGCGCCGCCGCACGTGGACGGGTAGCAGACCCTGGTCCACCAACGTGCGCACGGCATCTGAGCGGACGTCGCGCTCGCTCCGCACCACTACGAGATCACGGTCCGCAGCCACGCCGGTCACCCCGGGGAGTGCCTCGAGCGAGCGCATTACCGCCTCGGACTGCGCGCGGCCCAGGGCAGCGCCCTCCGGCGTCGTCATTCCCAGTTCGATCTCCACGTCAGCATCAGCTGCGAGCTGCCTCTCCAGCGCCTCCACAGGCCCCGCAGCGATGAGATGTCCGCCTACGAAGATGCCCACGCGATCGCACACCTCCTGGACCTGGTGAAGAAGGTGCGAAGAGAGAAGGATCGTCATGCCTTCCTGGTCGCGCAGCCGGGAAAGCATGGCCAAGAGTTCGCGCACTCCCTCCGGGTCGATGCCGATGGTGGGCTCATCCAAGATGAGGATGGAGGGACGTTTGACGAGCGCATCGGCCACCGCCAGGCGCTGGCGCATACCCCGTGAATACGTCCCCGCCCTCTTGTCGGCGGCGTCGGTGAGCCCCACTTCGTCCAGCAACCCGGCGATGCGCTCGTCGGCCTCCTTGCGCGGCATGCCATTGAGTGACGCTGTGTAGCGCAGATTCTGCCTGCCGGTCATGTTCGGATAGAAACCCACGTTGTCAGGCAGATAGCCGACGAACGATTTCACGGTAAGAGGATCCCGCGCCGGATCGTACCCGCCCACCGCAACCGTGCCCGATGTGGGCTCTGTGAGACCAAGCAACATGAGGATGGTCGTGGTCTTGCCGGCACCGTTCGGGCCGAGCAGACCGAAGATCTCTCCCTTCTCTATGGTGAGATCGAGACCGTCTACCGCAGTGAACCGTCCGTACCTCTTGCTCAAACCACTGGCGACGATGACCAGCGACGAGCCGCCCGACCCACCGTTGCTATCCTGCCAGTCCATGATGCCCACCTTGGGTCAACGATGGCCATAGCGGCGGAACACGAAGGCCAATATGGCGATGACGGCCACCACCACAAGCACTCCAATCACACCCCACAGAGTGGAGGTCTTCACCGTCACCCTTATGTCGGATTGCGCCGCAGCCTGGTCGGCCCTGGCGTTCATGGTCACCACGTAGTCGCCGGCGATGGCGTTCTCGGCGGGAGTGAACTGAGCCATGACCGTCACCTGCTCGTCGGCGTTCAGCACATCGATGACGGCGGGCTCGAACTCCACCTCCCAGTTAGTGGGAGCAGTCGCAGAGAGTCTCACACCCTGCAGCGGACCGGTGCCGCTGTTCGTCACCACGAACGGCACCTTGGTGGTGTCTCCGGCCTTGACGTCGGCGTTGAGACTACCGTCCGGAGTCGTCATGGTGAGCGTATAGGTACCGGTGATCTCCACCTGGAGAGGCACCTGCACCGTCTCTCCGCCGCCCACGGCGCTCACCACGATATCGTATGTGCCTATCTCCACTCCCGGAGCAGGCTTGACCTCCAGGTTGAGTTTCTGTGAGGCCTGTGACTCGACGCTCACTGTGGGAGTCTCCTGAGATGCCCCTGAGGGTTTGAGCGAGAGAGCCCAGTTGGCCGGTCCGTCCACCGACAGATTGTAGGTGCGCGCCTCCAATGTGCTGTTCTTGAGGTCCAGAGAGAAGCTGTAGCTGGCAGTGGCCGGCCCCCGTAGGGACGTGTAATCGGCCTCCATGGTGGTGGTACCACCCTCCAGATCGCTCACCGTGAGCGTGATGGGAAGGGTGGTCGAGGTCGCGTCCGTGCGAGCCACCACCGTAAGAGTGGCCTGACCCCTCTCCGCGTCGGTCGGAACCTTCACCTGCAACTGGAGGCGAGACGGCTCGGCGGGGTCGGTCATGATGGCCGACACGGGCCTCCCACCCCCAAGGATGTTCGCCTCCCAGCCCTCAGGCACTCCTGTGAGCGACATGTCGAGGCGCTGGATGACGGTGTCGCTCACCGAGAGTTCAAAGTTCACCGTCTGCCCGGCCTGCACTGTCACGGCCACATAGGGACTGGTAAGCGTGGTGGCGAGGGCCGTTCCGCCCAAGGTGACGACCAACAGAAAGGCCATCGCCACAGTCAGTACAAAGATCGACCCCACTCTCACGCCGGTACCGGGACGAATCCAGGTCATCCTCTCTACCCCATCCTGTTTGACGCAGCGCACAGCCCATGACCTCCTTCCTCTCATGATGGACCAAGCTACACTACCCACGTGCGCGTAAGGTTCGGATAAAGACGAGGGGTTGGTTCGCAGAGCCTGACTCTGTGACGAACCGCAGCGCCCCGGCTACAATCTGAGAGCGCAGAGGACGATGCAAAGGGTCCAGAGGAGACGCGTCGATGGCCTCAAACCTGTCGATCAAGAACATCCCTGACGACGTGCTGGCCGGGCTCCGCAACCGCGCCGCCCGCAACCAACGCTCGCTCAACTCGGAAGTACTGCACATCCTGGCTCAGGCCGCGCAGGGCCAAGCCCCTGTGAGCCTGGAGGACGTGTTGGCACGAGCCGAACGGACGCGACCCGGGCTGGACGAGACCGCCTCGCAGATCGAGGCGCGACTCACGGCCGAGCAGCAGCGCATGGCGCAGCGCTTCGACGACCTATGGTCGACGCCTGACGATGCCGACGACGGCGGACTCAAGATCTAGAGGCACCCGCTGACCGGCGCCGCTCGGCCGGACGGGGCGCGCGGCGGACACTCGGAATCGCTCAGTCGCTCACCGGCTGGGTCCAGTAGTGGTTGCCGTAGATGTCGGTGAAGCGATAGGTCATCTGGTAGCCCACGTCGCCGATGGGTAGGTTCTCCACCTTCCACTGTCCCGTGGCCGTGTAGTGCTCACCCAGGTAGTAGGTGTCGGTGTAGTCGCCGTCGTACGTGTAGTAGTCGCACAGGAAGTCGATCTTGTCCCCGGCTGCGATCTGCAGGAAGCCTTCCTTGGCCACAGTGTCGGCCTCCAGGTCGGCGTCGTACCTTGGCTGCGCGCCCAGCACCATCCCTCCCGGGTTGGCATCGTCGAAGACGATCATGATGTCCACCAGTTGGCCGTTGAGCGAGGCTGGCACCCGGCCCTTGATGGTATGGCTCTCACCCTGCTGGTCATCGCTCACCATGTAGTAGCTCACGATCTGCCCGTTGAGCGCCAGCCAGGTACCGTCATACTCCATGACGAGATCGCCGTCGGAGTTGTACTCATACACGTTATCCAGTCCCAGATCGATGAAGCCCTCACCATCGTCCACGAAGACGTTCATCTCCATGAACTGGATCAAGTCCCACTGCTCATCACTGAGCGAGACCACGCGCTGGCCATCCTTCTCCTTCAGCGCGAGCGCGGAGACGTCGAACCTGTTGGCCGCGTAGTAGTCCAAGGAAGCCTGCATCCTGTCGGTGTCCAGCCAATCCTTGCCTCCGCCCGTGATGCGGCCGAAGTCGCCGCCTCCCAAGAAGGCGCCCAGCAACTGCTCCAGTCCGGCGCTGCCCGACGAGCCGGCGCTCGCTCCTTGGCCGCCTGCGCCGCCCAAGAAGCCGCCCAGGAGCGATTCCAGCATGTTCCCGCTGCCACCCGAGGTCACCTGTCCCCCAGCCGCCAGGCTCGCGTAGCTGCGGATGCATTCGCCGTACTCGGCAGGGAGACCGATGGCCTGGTACTCGGCCAGCGCCGCGTTCACCGAGGAGAAACGGCTGTGCGGGAAGTAGATGGACACTCCGTTCGAGTTGGTGATGTTCGTCGACGTACGGTTGTACTTGATGCAGCCCCGCAGAACACCGGCGAGCGTCCGGGCTTCGGGGGTGCCCAGGTTCTCGGCGAAATCGATGAGATCGATCTGATTGAGTTGGGAAGCGCTCGAGAACTCCTTGGCGTCGGCTCGGGCATCTGACACGGTCTTGAAGCTGTCTTGGGCGATGAGCCCATCGGTGGACCTGGCGAAGGCAGCGAAGGCGGAAGGCACCGTCCCCTTGAGTTCGGCCAAATCGATAAGCGAGAGAGTGGCCTGCGCCTGCGGCACCTGCGTGCGGCACTGCGCCACGTAGTCGTCGATGAGTCTCTTGCCCAGCTCGGTGGTGGGAAGCGAGCTGTTCTGCGCCAGAGCGGTCACCCAGCCGGTGTGATACCAGCCGATGCCGGGCTCCGTCTCTTCGGACGCCAGCATGTAGTCGGCGTACGGCTCCAACACTATGGCCGTCTCCAGGGTGGCCATCAGGCAGGCGTCGAACCCGATGAGGTCGAACGCGCATCCGCCGTCTCTGAGGCCGGCGCCGATCTCAGCCAGCGTCATGCTGTCGCCCTTGAAGTGCTGGTCGTAACCGAACCCGGCCAGGGAGCCGCCGCCGTGGTCCCAGAAGACCAGCATGTAGCGGTCGGCCGGGTACTTGGCCTTGGAATAGCGGATGAAATCGGCCAGCGTCGCCGGGTCGACCATGGACCTCTTGCCCAGGTTCCCCTCCAGGAGTTGGAGCCCCTGAGGGGTGACGAAGTAACGCTGGTTGGAGTTGCTGCTGATGACGCTGTTTCGCCAGCCGATGCAGCCACCGGTCTCGATGACGATGTTCAGCTTGTCGGAGTCCGCGGCGTACAGCATCTCGTTGAGATCGGCAGTGGCCATGCCACTCTGCGACTCGAGGTCGGTGGCGCACATGTAGACCATGACGGTGACGGTGTCGTTGCCGCCGCCTTTGAGCACCGTCCGTTTGGCACGCGCGGCCTGCGCGACCTGGGTCACCACGGGAGTCCCGCCTGTGTCGACAGTCGAGGAGACAGCAGAGGCGGTCGTGGTCGGACTGGAGAACCCACCGTCGGTGGGTGCGGTGGAGCCGTCGAGTGCCCCTCCACCGCCGCCGCGCGAGAAGAGGTAGATGATCACGGCGATGATGGCGATGATGACGATGGCAGCCAGAAGGAGCTTGGGCGAGCAGCCCAGCCCGGGCGCACGCCCACCGCCGAGACCACCCAGCCCACTGCCTCCCGTGCTTCCGCCTCCGGACTGTACGCCTCCACCCAGCGGCCGTCCGCCTCCACCTGCTCCGGCAGCGTCGCGGACCGCAGTGCCTTCGCGCCTCTCGGCGTAGCCGTCGGCTTCGCCGACCGGACCGCCGGTACGACCACCCAGCCCACTGCCTCTCTTGAAGAGGCCGCCTCCACCCGATCCGACTTGCTTCTTACGGCCTTGCGGCCTGTCTTTGTCAGCCATGCTGAACCCCATTTCACACGTTCGGCCTGCCCGAGCGGCTCGACGGACGCTTTGATTATAGAACGGCCACGTAGCTGACCGGTGCCCGCGCCGGCGGGAGAGCCTCGGACTCGACTCTTACCGGGGCGACCCAAGCGGGGAACTACGCGAAGGCCCGCCTCGTTTCTACGAGGCGGGCCTTCGCAGCGCCCAGTGCCACACACTCCGGTCTCGGCGACCGCGCCGCATGCGCCCAGCGGCGCAGCATCGGTCACCGGTACCGACGGTAGATACTAGTCCTTGACCACCTTGGACAGCACTTCGTCCTTGGCCAGTTTCTTGGTGCAGAAGAACCAGTCGTGGCAGGTCATCTCGCCCTCTTTGCCCTCCACGCGATCCTTGGCCTGGCCGCACGAGCCTGCGGTCGGGACGATCACGTCGTCGCCGGGCTGCCAGTCGGCGGGGGTGGCCACGCCGAACTCGTCAGCCGTCTTCAGACCGATGAGCACGCGGTAGATCTCCTCGAAGTTGCGACCGAGGCTGAGGGGGTAGTAGAGGATGGTACGGATGACACCCTTGGGGTCGATGAAGAACACCGCGCGCACCGCTTTGGTGGTGGCCTCACCCGGCTGGATCATGCCGTACTTGCGGGCGACTTCCATGGTGATGTCCTCAATGAGAGGGAACTTCACCTCGACGTCTTTCATACCCTTGTACTCGATCTTGTCCTTGATGGTGCGCAGCCAGGCGATGTGGCTGTACAGACCGTCCACCGACAGACCCACGAGTTTGCAGCCGGCCTTGGCGAACTTCTCTTCCATGCTGGCGAAGGTCATGAACTCCGACGTGCACACCGGAGTGAAGTCAGCCGGATGGCTGAACAGGATCACCCAACTACCCTCATAGTCCTTGGGGAAGTCGATCTCGCCCTGTGTGGTGATCGCCTTGAAAGCCGGGGCTTTCTCGCCGATGCGGGGCATGGGCGTGTACTGCTCGCTGCTGGTAGCTTCCATGTGATCCTCTCCTTGTTGCGGCTTTGCTCATACCGTCGGGCGCGCGGCCGCGTTCACGCGTCAGACTCCTTATCTCGGCTCCGGCAGGAGCCGCAAGGGGCTCAGCTCCTGCAGCCCATACAGGTGCCGCACAACTGCACGTACACCGTGCGGACCTCACCGACCCCCGGTACTACCCACGGGCTCTCCGGGACCTTGACCATGTCGACCCCCACATCTTCCAAACGACCGCAGGAATCGCAGATGAAGTGCTGATGCGGGCTCCTGTCGGGATCGAACCTGGTGGCACGAGGAGTGGTGATGCGCGCGATCAAACCGTGCTCCACCAGCACGGCGAGCGCTCGGTAGACGGTGTCCTGCGAGAGTGTGGGCACACGAGTGCGCACACGGCGCAAGACCTCGTCCGCGTCGGGATGGTCTTCGGCACCAGCGATCTCCCGGATGATTTCCAGGCGCTGATGTGTCATGCGTAGGCCGTCCGTGACGAGGGCATCCGCGAACCTCTTCTCTCGTTCCGCGATCATCTTCGGGCCGATCATCATCTCCACCATATTCCGGAGATTTTCTTAATTAGGAATTTTACCGAACTGATGGCGTGTGTCAAGCTCTTGTCGAAACGCGGGAGCAAGAAGCCGAGATGTGCCGCTCCGGGGCAGACGCCGGAAGACGGCCTACTTCACGCCGCCGCCCGGGAGGTCGTCGGAGCCACCGCCGCCGCGGCCCCCCCACTTGCGAGAGATCCCGGCACCGCGGTCGAACAGCGTCCACCCGGCCAGCAGCAGGACCGCGGCGATGATGAGCGTGAGGTAGCTGTAAGTGGTGTCGCCTTCGACGACGTAGTGAAAGATGGCCGCAGCCACGCCGGCGGCCAGGAGGATGCCTCCCAGTATGGCCTCGACTATCTTGGGCATCTGCACTCCTCCTCTTGCCGACCGACCAGGGCCGATAACAGCAGGGGCGCCCACGTGAGCGCCCGTACATCGGCGGCGGCTGGGGCCCCATCCTGCCGAAGAGACCCCAGCCGCCGGATCGTTCTTTCAGAACATCACTCGGTGGCGCGCCACTCCGCATAGTCGGCCATGCGGGCGAGCACCCAGGCCGCCCGTTTGGGGTCGGGATACGCGGCTACGCCCCTCTCGCTCAACGACCGATAGATCTCGGGCTCCGACTCCGGTAGAGCATACACCGAAACCGCCAGGGGTTTGTCGATGGCGTTGGCTGCCGAGGCCACGTGCTCCAAACAGGCCTGGACCGGGGTCGAAATGACCAGGATCATGTCGATGTTGGGATCGTCGGCCACGATCTCGATGGCCTGCGCGTACAGGCTGGGATTGAGCAGCGAGGCAACCCCGGTATCGGTGGGGTTGCCCACCGAGGTACCCACCGGCGGAAGGACTTCGCGCAGGCGCGAGGCAGTCTGCTGGGAGAGTTGCGGCAGGGTGAGGCCGAGGTTGTAACAGTTGTCGGCGGTGCCCACACCGGTGCCGCCCTGTCCCCCGATGATGGCGATGCGGCGCCCCTTG
The DNA here is from genome assembly GCA_040772905.1 of Thermoleophilia bacterium. Lineage (GTDB taxonomy): Bacteria > Actinomycetota > Thermoleophilia > RBG-16-64-13 > RBG-16-64-13 > JAXGXJ01. The sequence continues at coordinate 341,663 of JAXGXJ010000006.1, forward strand.
GGCAGCGGCAGATAGTGGAAGGCCAGCGCGCAGTCCACCACTTCTTCCACGCTCTCCACGTCCACGATGCCGGTCTGCTTGACCATGGCCTTCCACACCGCGCTTGAGCCGGCCAGCGCACCGGTATGCGAGGCCGCGGCCCTGGCACCCTGCTCGGTGAGGCCGCCGCGCCACAAGATGATGGGCTTCTTCCGCGATACCTCGCGGGCCACCTCAAAGAAGCGACGGCCGTTCTTGACGCCCTCCATGTAGGCCACGATGGTCTTGGTCTGCTCGTCGGCCCCCAGATACTCCAGGTAGTCCTCGGCGGCGAGATCGCACTCGTTGCCACAGCTGACCACCGTGCTGAAGCGCAGGCCCTTGGTGGCCAGGAACCACACCAGGTAATCCACGAACGAACCGCTCTGCGAGAAGCCTCCTACCGAGCCCGGCTCCTTGGGCGTGCCCTTCATGAGCACCTGGGGCAGGGTGATGACGCCGGCCCCGGGATTGAAGTAACCCAGGCAGTTGGGTCCGATGACCCGGGTGCCGCCCTCGCGGCCCACGCGGCCGATCTCTTTCTCCAGTTCCTTGCCCTGCGCGCCCATCTCGCCGAAGCCGGAGGCGAAGACCACAGCCCCCTTCACCTTGTTGGCCACGCACTCCTTCACCAGATCGAGCACCGACTCCGGCGGCGTAAGCAGGATGGCGGCGTCGAGCTGCGCCGGCACATCGCTGATGCTGGGGTAGGCCTTCATGCCCACGAGTTCGGGCTTGCGCGGGTTGATGGGATAGAGGTTCTTGCAGCCGGCGTCCCTCATGCCCTCCAGGAACAGGCGACCGAAGCTGCCTTCTTTGTCACTGGCTCCCACCAGGGCGATGTGCTCGCCGTTGAATATCTGTCGCAACTGTTCGACGGTCGGTGATGACATGGCGCTACGCTCCCAGGATGACGCGGGCATCGACGGCTACGGCCCCATCGGGGTAGACGAAGATGGGGTTGAGGTCCATCTCGGCCACCGCCGGGGTGTTCTGTGCGAAGTCCGACACCTTCAGCAGGATGTCCTCCAGCGCAGCTTTGTCGACCGGCTCCGAGCCTCGGAAGCCCTCGAGCAGCCGGGCTGCTCTCAACTCACCTATCGCCTTGCGGGCGTCGGAGCGGGTGAGCGGCACCAGCTTGAAACTGACGTCTTTCAGCACCTCCACCCACACGCCGCCCAGGCCGAACATCATGACAGGGCCGAACTGGGCGTCGGTGGCCAGGCCCACGATGACCTCGAGTCCCGGCTTGGCCATGTTCTGCACCGTCACGCCCTCGATGACGGCGTCGGGGTACTTGGCCCGACAGGAGGCCATGATGGCATCGTAGGCCGCGGCCACGTCGTCAGCACTCGCAAGGCCCACCTTCACGCCGCCGGCGTCGCTCTTGTGCGTGATGTCGTGCGACGACACCTTGAGCACGCAGGGATACCCGATCTCGGCGGCCAGGGCAACGGCCTCCTCTTTGCCGGTGGCCAAGCGCATCTCCGTTGTAGGGATGCCCAGGCTCTTCAGCAACTCCTTCGACTCCATCTCGGTGAGCACCGTCCGGCTTTCGCCCTGGGCGGTCTCGATGATCTCGTTCGCGTTCCGCATTTCTTACCCCAGAAGTTCGGGATTCAGTTTGAGCCGTTCAACGACCTCGCTTACAGTAGCAGGTTCCTTGTGCATGGCCCGGGCCACGTTCACCAGCGCTTCCACCAGCTGAGCATTGGATTCGGCCAGCACTTTCGGACGGATCATGAGGGTGTCTTCCAGGCCGGTGCGGGCGTTGCCACCCATGGCCAGACCGATGGTGGTCATGGGAAGGTTGGCCTTGCCGATGGCGATGACCTGCCAGCTGGTGCCCTCGGGCAGTTCGCCCACCATGTAGCGCAGCAGCAGCGGGTCAGGGGCGGCGCCACCCTTCATACCCAGGATGAACGACACCTGCAGCGGCTCGGTGAGGAGCCCCTTCTTGAGCAGGTCGAGCATGAGGGCCACGTGGCCGGTGTCGTAGCACTCCACCTCGGGCTTGATGCCCAGCTCGAGCATCCGTTCGGCCAGCTTGTACATCTTCTTGGGCGGGTTGCGGAACTCGTCGTCGCCCACAGTCATGGTGGCCGGGTTGAGGGTGGCCATGGCCGGTCTGGCCTCGATGATCTTCACGCGCTCGTCGTAGTCCATGGAGCCGCCCGTGGAGAGCTGCACGATGCCCGGGCAGGCCTCGCGGCAGAGTTGCACCGTCTTGCGGGCCACGTTCAGATCGGTGCTGAACTGGTCGTTGTCACGCAGGTGGATGTGGAGCACGGCCGCGCCGGCCTCGTAGGCGGCTTTTCCGGCCGCGGCGATCTCCTCCGGATTCCGCGGCATGGCCGGGCTCTGCGCGCTGGTGGCTGCGGGGCCGGTGAGGGAAGCTGTGATGATGGGGTTCACTGTACGATTCCTCCTAGTCGATCTCTTTCTTACGCGCTCTTCACTGTTGACGTTCTCCCCCACTTCTCCACCTGTATGAGACAGGAATTGGATGCCATGCCCGTCGACGTGGGCGTCACGAACCGCTTGGACGTGAGTACGTTGATGCAGCCCGCGGTGTCCGGCGAGTGGCCTGGTTCACCCAGCGGGATGTAGTCGGCGCAGGACTCGTAGCAATGCACCGTGCCCGGAGCCAGCCGTTCCGTCACCTGAGCCGCCAGGATGACCTCGCCCCGATCGTTGAAGGCCCGGATGAGATCCCCGTCCCCGATGCCCCGCGCGGCCGCGTCGCGTGCGTTCAGGCGCAGGATCCAGTAGTGATGCCCATCGATGAGCACACGATGGTCCTTGATGTCGTCAGACCACGAGCCCTTGCCGTCGGACATCGTGTGCAGCGAGAAGCGCGGATGCGGGCTCACCAGCTGCAGCGGGTACTTCTCCACCAACCCGGCGGTGCGATGTCCCTCCCAGCTGGGGATGTACTGCGGGCCCATGGCCGGCCGCTCCGGATCCTCGACGCCACCCCGGTAGAAACGCTGCAGGCTGGAGGCCACGAACTCGATCTTACCCGAAGCGGTCTGCAGGCCCTTCAGCCCCACCGTGTCGCACGGCTTGGGCCCCAGGTCCGGGGTGTCGCGCACCCGGTCCTCGGCGAACCAGCGCAGGGCCGGCGTACGCGTGCGACCCGGCGGGACGGGCACCATGTAATAGCCCTTGCGCTCGAACTCCTCCCATGAGATGCGCTGGGGCAAGTCGCTGGCGTGGAAGAGCCGCTTCACCCAGTCGAGTTCGGTGTGGCCACCCTCGGTGTAGAGGTAGCCGACGCCGAGGCGGTCGGCCAGGAGCGAGAAGATATCGTAGTCGGACTTCGACTCACCCAACGGCTCGATGCACTTCTTCTGCAGTACGATGAGGCGATGGTTACAGGCGTCGGCCGCCGAGGCGCCGGCGCCGGTGGGACAAGCCCATTCGCCGATATCCCAGCGCTCGAAGTTGGTGCAGGCGGGCAGGATGACGTCGGCGAACTTGCTCTCGCCCTCCATCCAGATGGACTGGTTGACCACGAACTCGATGTCACCCTCGCGATAGGCGGTCACGTAGCGGTTGGTCTCGGTCATGGTGCCGAAGAAGGAGCCCCCGTACTTGTAGTACATGCCCACGTGCGAGTAGCCGGGCGCGGGGTATTCGTACTTCTGGAACTGCGACTCGATGGAGGAACCGCAGAAGCCCTTACCCCGCCACTCCAAGCGCTGGTGCCGCATGGCTTCGGGGATGAGCAGGCGCGAGACGGTCTGGCCCTCGGTGGAGTGATGCGCGGTGCCGGTGCCGCCGCCGTCCGGCCACAGTCGGTTGGCCAGGCGGATGCCGCTGGCGGTGGTGGGATCGCCCGATATGCCGCCCTCGTTGTAGCCGGGGAACCAGAAGGTGGTGTCGCAGGGCGCCCCTTGCGTCGTCGACCAGATGTTCACACCGGGCTTGCCCAGCCCCTGCATGGCAGCCAGCGCGATCATGGTGCGGGCCCACTCGCCGCCTGTGGCGCAGCGACAGGCGCCGCCGAAGCCGCCCTTACCGCCCGCGGCCAGCATGGTCTTCTTGCTGCCCCACTCGCGCGCCAGGGCGCGGATCTCACGGGCCGGTACGCCGCTCTCGCCCTCGGCCCATTCCGGGGTCTTGGGCACGCCGTCGCTCGCGCCCAGCACGTAGGCCTTCCATTCGTCGAAGCCCAGGGTGCGGGAGGCCGCATACTCCTTGTCGTAGAGGTCCTCGGTGAGCCAGGTGAAGGCGATGGCCAGACCCATGGCCACGTCGGTGCCCAGCCGGGGCGCGAACCATTTGTCGGAGAAGAGTCCGGCGGTGTGGTTAAAGTAGGGGTCGATGAACACCATCTTCACGCCCAGTTCTTTGAACCAGTAGCGGCGCGGGGTGCTCTCATAGGCGGTGTAGATACCGCCACCGGTGCTTTCGGGGTCCGACGACCAGAACACGATCATCTCGGTGTTCTTGAGGGCGTCCTCCAGCAGGTCGTACTGCTCGGGGATGCCCAGGCGGTGGCTGAAGCCCCACATGTGCATGCCGGTCCAGTGCCAGCCCTCCCAGCTGTCGGGGTTGTGCTCGCCGTAGGTGAATCCCAGCAGGTTCATGAAGCGGTAGTAGGCGCTGGTGCGGTAGCCCACGATGCCCCACAGGTGGTGCGAGCCGGGCGAGGTGAGGATCCCGGCCGGTCCGCGCTCGCGCTTCATGCGCACGATCTCGGCGGCCACGATGTCGAGAGCTTCGTCCCAGCCGATGGGCTCGTAGCCCGAGGTGCCGCGGTTCTGGGCATTGCGACCACCCGGGCCGGTGGAGCCGGGCGCCCCGGCGGGATCGAAATCCACCCGTTTGAGAGGCGTGAGGATGCGCTTCGGCGAGTAGATGGTGGACTTGCGAGAGACGATGTAGGGGGCGAGCGTGGTGCGGCGCGGGGCGTGAATTCACGCCCCCGCGCCCGGATGGTCCACGAAGGACCGTCGCTGTCGTCCAACTCCAGGGGGATGATGCGGACGATCCTGCCATCCTGCACGTCGACGTGTACCGGGCCGCCGGTCGTGAGATTCGTCAGCCGAGCGATCCGCTCCACTTCCGCCTCCTGTAGTCCGTCCATCTCGCGTGTCCCGCCCGAATGCTGCGGATCAGACCGCCGACAGTCCGCCGTCGATGTACAGGATCTGCCCGGTCATGAAGTCCGAGGCGTCGCTGGCCAGCAGGATGACAGGCCCGATGATGTCGTCAGGCACGCCCAGGCGATGCAGGGGGATCTCGGCGGTCATCTTCGAGTAGATCTCTGGCTTGGATAAGAACTCACGAGTCATGTCGGTCATCACCAAGGCTGGCGCGATGGCGTTCACGTTGATGTTGTACTTGGCCCACTCCGCAGCCATGGTCTTGGTGAGCGAGTCCACACCACCCTTGCTGGAGGCATAGGCCGTGCCACCGATTGAGGGAGCCACTTTGCCGCGCACCGACGACATGTTGATGATCTTGCCTTTGCCTTTCTCGATCATGACCGTGCCCACAGCCTGGCTGGCCAGAAAAGTGCCCAGGATGTTGAACTTGATGACCTTCTCGAACTCCTCCGGGGGCATCTCTTCCGCGGAGAAGCGGCAGTTCGTGCCGGCCACGTTCACCAGGATGTCGACGGTGGCGAAGTCCTTCATCACTTCTTCCACCATGGCCTTGCAGGAGGCGGAGTCGGTGACATCACACGAGACGGCAAGGGCATTCCTGCCCACAGCCTGGATGTCCTTGACCACCGGCTCCAGGTGCGACTTGTCGCGGCTGGTCACTACCACATCGGCGCCGCACCTAGCCAGACCGACGGCGATGGGACGCCCCAGGCCGCCGCCCCCACCCGTCACTATGGCGACCTTCCCTGTGAGATCGAACATCGGATCCTCCTTCTTCATGGAGGGCCACTCGGCCCTGGGTTCTCTTGCCGTTTCTTACCGGCCCTGGTTCTCGAGGAACAGCTTGAGTTGCGGCAGCAATCTGCGGTTCTTCTCCTCCAGGACTTCCGTGCGCTCCCGGCCGCTGTAGTCGTACCAGCCCTTGCCCGACTTGATGCCCAGTTCGCCCTTCTCCACCTTCTCCACCAGGATGGGCGAGGGTTCGGTGGCGTTGCTGAGGCCTTTGAACACCCGCGAAGACACACGCATGGCCGTGTCGAGGCCGATCATGTCTTCCACTTCCATGGGACCCAGACAGGCAAAGCGGAACCCGGTGCTGCTCTTCACGGCCACGTCCAGGTCCTCTGGACTGACAATGCCCTCATCCAGTAGGAAGTCGATCTCGCGCTCCAGAGCACCCATCAGACGGTTGACGATGAAACCGGGGAAGACTTTGCGCACCAGCACTGTGTTCTTGCCCGAGGCATGCATGAGGCGCTGCGTGGTCTCGTACACGGCGTCGGTGGTGACGCTGCCGCGATGGACTTCCACCAGGGGGATGATGTGAGCAGGGTTGAAATAGTGGATGCCGATGACGTTCTGAGGCTGGGGCAGGCCCTCGGTAAGGGTGTCGATGGTGAAGCTGCCTGTGTTACTGCCGATCATCAGTTCGGGGTCGGCCGCCATCATTCCGGCCAGCAGTTCCTTCTTGGGTTCCAGCAGCTCCTGGATGGTCTCCACGGCGTAGGTACAGCCCGCCACCGCCTCCTCCATGTCGGTGGTGACCACGCCTTCGATGCGGGCCAGCACCGCCTCTGGGGGTTCCTCGACGAGGCCGTACTCGATGAACTGGCGCACGTTCTGATCGATCTGAGCCAGGGCACGGGTCATCGGCTCGTCGCGGCGGGCCACCAGGCGCACATCGAACCCGTGCTGAGCGAAAGTCTGGGCGATACCCTCGCCCATGGTGCCCGAACCGACGACGACGATCTTCTCTGTCTGCGTGTTAGTCATTCCTCGCTTCTCCACTGCTCACTGCTGTCTATGAATGCCATGTCTGCTTCTCTTGAAATCGTCAATGCCTCGCCAGGAGCCGCCTCGCTGACACGATGACATCGCGCAAGAGATAAGATATATTTAGATATATCGCTTTACTTTCACAGGAGGGACTCCATGCCGCACCACGGAAGAAGACCCAGGCACGGCCATCGCCCCGCGCCCTCGACCCACTCGGGAACAGGTCACGGTTCGCACCATCATCCCGGCCGACTTCGCGACCACGCACATCGACCCCATACAGATGAAGCCCAGGGAGTCCCGAACAACAGGATGCCTTGCGATCCATCCGGCTCCAGCGCAGACGCGGTTGCGCTTGGCCACCACGCGGATCTGGGCAGCCTTCCGGAGGAAGGCTGCCCCAAACGCGGCGGCACAGGCGAATGCATCGGCGACTGCCGTGCGTGTCCCTATGGGAGGCACTAGGCACAGCGCAGCGGCCCTCTCAGGGGTCCCGCGCGGTTCTTCAAGGCACCGGCTTCTGCCGTCATGACCGTGCGTGCGCTGAGCTCGAGTGACGGTGTGGTTGCTCATCCCAGCTCGTTGCCGGCGATGAGCACGCTCACCGTGGCCGAGCCCGGCTCTCCGCCCTGGTTGTGCGTGAGGCCCAGGCGAGGGTCCTTCACCTGCCGTTTGTCGGCCTTGCCCTGCAGCTGTTTGTAGACCTCGTAGAGCATGCGCAGGCCGGTGGCGCCGATGGGGTGTCCAAAACACTTCAGGCCGCCGTCGGTGTTGACGGGAAGCTCGCCCTCCAGAGTGAACGTGCCCGCTTCGATGTCGTCCTTCACCCGGCCGCGCGGGCTGAAGCCGAGGTCCTCCATGATGGTGAGCTCGGTGATGGAGAAGCAGTCGTGCACCTCGGCGATGCTGATCTCCTTGCGCGGCTCCTTGATACCGGCCTCTTTGTAGGCCGCGAGGCCGCCGCGGTAGGTCTCCTCCACGTGAGCAAGGTCGTAGACCTGGCTGAGCCAACCTTCACGCCCGCCTTGGCAGATGGTGGCAGCCTTGATGTAGATAGGGTCGGAGCGGAAGTCCTTGGCCATGTCGGCGCGGCAGATCACGGCCGCAGCGGCACCGTCACTCACGCCACAGCAGTCGTACAGGCCGAGTGGGTAGGCGATCATGGGCGCGTTGATGGCCTGCTCCAAGGTGATCTCACGCTGGAAGTGGGCCTTGGGGTTGAGCGAGCCGTTGTAGTGGTTCTTCACGGCGATCTGCGCCAGGAGCCGCTTGCCTTCCTCGAAACTCAGACCGTACTTGGCGAAGTAGCCGGTGGCCATCATGGCGAAACCGGCGGCCGGAGTCTGGGTGGTGATGCGATAGCTCCAGGTGGCGACGGGACGGGTCTGGGGAAGGCCGGAGTACCCGGTGTCCTTAAGCTTTTCCGCGCCCACTGCGAGCACCACATCGTACACACCGGCGGCCACGGCGTATGCCGCACCGCGGATGGCTTCCGACCCGGTGGCGCATTGGTTCTCCACATGGGTGACCGGGATATAGGCCAGCTTGAGCGGGGTCGACATGATGGATCCCGACTCGCCGGCGAACACACTGCCCCACCAGGCGGCTTCGATGTCCTTGGGCTCCACGCCCGCGTCTTCGAACGCCTCGTGGGCGGCGTCGATGATCATGTCTTCCAGGCTCTTGCCCCAGTTCTCGCCGAACTTCACGCAACCCATGCCGACGATGGCGACTTTGTCCTTGATGCTATCCACCGTCAACACCTCACCGGCTGGCATTTCCACCAATAGTTGTAGATGCCGTTCACGTAATAGAGACGGCGAAAGGTCATCTCCAGCGGGAGACCGACCTCGATCGCAGCCGGATCGCGGTCGGTCATGTCACACATGATGCGACCGCCACCTTCGAAGTCCACGAAGGTCACGGTCACCGGCGGATCGATGGACTGCATCAAGTAGTCGTGAGAGAACGAGAACACTTTGGCCGGCACGTCCACGAACGAGTACGGATCCATCTCGTCCTTGGTGTGACACGTGACGCAGACGCGCTGCGGCGGATACTGCGGCGTACCGCACTTGCGGCACTTGGTGCCGGTGAGACGCATCTCCCACGCGACTTCTCGCCATTGCGCCGCGGGCGACGGGGTCTTGATCTCCAAAGGCGGACGGGCGGGTGGCTGTAGCGGCAACAATCCGCGCAGACGCAGGTACTGCTCGTAGTTGTGCATGGCGAGCTTTGAATCGAGATGCCTCCGCACACCGCGGCGGTCTCTGAGCGAACCGATGCGCTCGGTGCTCCGCAGAACGGCCACATCGCACCCGTTGCCGTAGCAGGCCAGCAGAAGCTTCTCTCCCGCTGCGGCCCGCTCCAGCGCGGCCACCAGGCTCATGAGCGCGGCGGCACAACCCGTGTCTCCCACTGCACTGTGGAGCACGTCACGCACCTGGGTCTTGTCATCGAAACCCAGCTTCTGCGTGACGCTCTTGAGTTGGCGCGCGTTGGGCGCGTTCAGCGCCACCTGCGCGACGTCGGAGGGCGCAAGGCCGTGTTTCTTGAGCGCGTCCGAGATGGCGCCCCTCATGACCCGCAGGTAGCCCTCGTCCATGGCGAAGCGGTCTTCAGCCCCCCGGACGAAGGTGTCCTGGTCCGAGCGCCAGGTGTCCTGGATCTCGTAGTACGTGCTGTCGAAGTGCTCGACCTCAGCCACCAGGTCGTCGGCGCTGATAAGGAGCGCCGCGGCACCGTCGCCCAGGTTCATCTCCGCCGCTCCCGCGGGGTACCCCAGGCGCATCTCGGCCGCTACCACGAGCACTTTGTTGGCGCTGCCAGCCGCGACCGCATCCAGTGCCGCCTTGAGAGCGTTGGTGCCGCAGCGCAGCGAGCCGGAGAAGTCCGTGGTGATGACCTCTGCCGGCAGAGCAAGGACGGACGCGATGGTGGCGGCGGTCTGCTTCTCTTTGTAAGGAGCTGTGGTCGAGGCGAAGTACAGACCCTGAATGGCGCCGCGGTCCACTCCCGCGAGACAGTCCCGAGCCGCGGCGACGGCCATGGTGAGACTGTCCTCGTCGTAGTTGGCCACAGCCCGCTCGCCGGGCGGAGGCGCGGCTCCCCAAGCCCGCGCGATCTCCGCCCGACTGAGCCGGAACAGAGGCACGTACGCTCCGTATGAGGCTATTCCAGGCATGCTGTTCCTACTTCACCAGGACGATCTCGCCGACGTAGACGTCCTTGGAGGTCTTCGCCTGGCAGCTGGCCTCCTGGTAGCCCGGAGCAGCGATCTTGAGTGTGTAGACGACGTTCGCAGGCAGACCTTCGAACTCGAAGTCGCCGAACCCGTTGGTCTTGGTGGTGATCGTCCTGCCCTCGCCGCTCAGCGCCACTTCGATGCCGGTCGCAACCTCGTCGATGTCGCCGTAGACCACGGTGCCGGCCACGAACTTCTTGGGCAGATTACGATAGGTGACCTTCTCGCCCATGGCGTACTCGGGATGAAGGACCTCGTTCGACCCACCGGCCACCAGCCTGGCCACTTCGCTGGAGGGATCGTCCAAGTCGCCGAACACCAAGGCACCGCTGGGGCACGATTCCACGCAGCGCGGCTCGGGCTCGCCCGCGTCCAGCAGATGAGCGCACATGGTGCACTTCTGCGGCAGTTCAAGCTCGGCGTTCCACTCGATGCGGCGGTACGGGCAGGTCTTCACCAGGTCCTTGTTGCCCTTGGCCTTGACGGGATCGATCATCACGATGCCGTCTGGACGCCGGTAGATGGCGCCGGTCTGGTCGAGCTTGACGCAGGCGGCTGAATCGCAGTGGCTGCACATCAGAGGGACGTGGTCCACCTTCACGTGGGGATAGGTGCCGCGTTCGATCTCGCTCACCCTGATCCAGTTGGCGCCGCTCATGGGCTGAGGGGCGGAGTACCCCGGGTACTCGTTACCGGCGAACTCATCCCGGCAGGTGAGGAAGCAGTTGTAGCATCCGATGCACTTGTCGACGTCGATCGCTATTCCGAATCTGGTCACTTCTTACGCCTCCCACTTACAGACTTCAACGAGAAAGGACATGTTGGCTTCGCCGTAGGCGTTCTTGCTGGTCATCTTCGACGGCGAGAGCAGGTTCACGCAGCCGCCGCGGTCGATGGAGTCGGCATTGCCGGGCTCCAGCGGATCGTACTTGGCCCCGGCCTGGTAGGAATGCACCAGCCCCGGACGGCAGCGCTCGGTGACCAGAGCCACACCCACCACCTTCGCCCGATCGTTGTAGGCCAGGACGAGATCGCCGTCCTTGATTCCCCGCGCGTCGGCGTCGATAGGGTTCAGACGCATCGGCCAGTACGCGTACCCGTCCTTGACGATGCGATGCTGGCGGATGTCGTTCAACCAGTCGATCTTGTTGTCCTGATGGGTGTGATACGAGAACTTGGCATGCGGCGTCATCATGATGAGCGGGTAGGTCTTGGCCAGATCGGACTCATGACCCTCGTACAGCGGGATGTACCGCGGCATGGGCGGCCGCTCGTCGTCGTCCGGGAAGTGTTCCAGCAGCCGAGTACGGATGAACTCGATCTTGCCTGAAGGCGTGGCCAGTTCGGTGGCCTTGTCGGTGCCCTGGAGGGGATTGAAGCGGTCGGGGGTGTCGACCGGCCGGCCCTCGTAGTACCACTTGTTCGAGACGGTGGGCTTGTAGTCCTCGGGAAGCGAAGGCACCACGAAGTAGCCCTTCTTCTTGAACTCCTCGTAGGAGATGTACTTGGGCAGGTCGGTGTAGTCGAAGACCTTGCGGATCCAGTCCTCTTCCGAGTTGCCTTCGGTGTACTCCTCCAGGAAGCCCAGGCGCCCGGCCAACTCACAGTAGATCTGGTAGTCAGGCTTCGACTCCCACATAGGCTCGATGCACTTCTGCTGGTACATGAGGATGCGGTGGTTGCAGTTCACGTTGCCGTTGCCGTAGCCGCCCGGCTGCGCCCACTCCGAGATGTCTTCGTGCTCGAAGTTGGTGCTGGCCGGCAGGATGATGTCACCAAAGCTGGTCTCGCTCTGCCAGTGGCAATCCTGCATCACCACGAACTCCAGCTTGGGCGATTGGTACATGCGCACCCACTTGCTGGTGTCGGTCATGGTGCTGATGAAGGAGCCGCCGTGGCGGTGGATCATGCGGATCTCGGCGCCGCCCGGGCCCGGCTCGGGGTACTGCATAGGTTTGAACTGCTGCTCGGCGTACTGCACGCAGAAACCCTCGCCCAGCCATTCGATGTGCCCGTCCAGGATGGCCTCGGGCAGCAGGATGCGGTAGACCTTCTGCGTCACTTCGTTGCGGTCGGGGAAGGTGGGCCGCTTGGCCACCAGGCCGAACACGTCCCAACCCACGTCGGAGTAGCCGGCGCTCTTGAAGCTCATGTCCAGCGGCGCGCCGTGAGCCGTGCCGCCCCACAGGTTCACGCCGTCCTTGCCGATGCCCTGCATAGCGGCCAGGTGGATCATGAGGCTGCACCACTCGGTGGCATACGAGTTGCGGCAGGCGCCCGCCGTGCCGTACTGGGTGCCGGTGGCGATCATGCTCTTCTTCGAAGCCCACTGCCTGGCGAAGGCCTTGATGGTATGCGCAGGGATGTCGCAGATGGGCGCCGCCCAATCCGGCGACTTGGCGATGCCGTCGGTCTCGCCCAGGATGTAGGCCTTCCATTCGTCGAAGTGGACGGTGCGGTTCTCGATGAACCAGTGGTCGTAGGTATCGTCAACGATCCACTGGTAGGCGACGGCCTCTGCCAACGCCGCGTCCGTACCGGCCCGCGGAGCCAGCCACTTGTCGGCCATATGGGCGGCGGTGGCGTTGCAGTACGGGTCGATAAAGATACCCGAGATACCCAGCTCCTTCAGCCATTCCCGCCAGATGACGGTCTCCTGGCCGCCGTAGCCGCCGGCCGACGTGTTGGGATCGACCGACCAGTAGATCACCTGCTCGGTGTGCTTCAGTGCCTCAGCAAGCATGTCGAAGGCGTCGGACTGGCCGAAGCGCCAGTACCAACCCCAGGTATGCATGCTGCCCCAGTGCCAGCCCTCCCACGAGTCGGGGTTGTCCAGCAACTGGGTGTAACCCAGGATGTTGTAGAAGCGAGGCATGGGGCCCATCTTGTAGTACAGGAGCCCGTAGTTGTGGTGCGACGAGACGAAGGCCGTGATGGCGGCCTTGCCGTAGGTGCCCTGGATACGCTTGATCTCGCTGGTGACGATGTCGAGGGCCTCGTCCCAACTGATGCGCACGTACTCGTCCTTGCCGCGCAACTCAGGATGCCGCTCGCCGTCGGGGTCGAAGTTCTTGCGCTTCATGGGGTACTTGATGCGGTTCTCCGCGTACACCCGCATGCGCTCGGCGATGTTGAAGGGGTTGATGGTGGTCTTGCGCGGGTCGGAGAACTTCTTGCCCCGGGCCTCGATGGTCCAGCGACCGCCGTCCTCTTCGGTCAGGCGCAAGGGACGCATGCGGGTGATGACACCGTCCTTGACGGTCACCTTCACCATGCCCCCTATGCAACAGTTGATGAACTCTTGCTCTGCCATGTACTACGCCTCCCACTTCGCTACTTCGACGAGACAGGAATTGTTCGCTTCGCCGGGCGCGTTCTTCGACACCAACCTCGAAGGGGTGAGGATGTTGACGCACCCGCCCCTATCCGGGCTGCCCGGCGTGCCCGGCTCCAAGGGGTCGTACTTCGCGGACGCTTCATAGGAGTGGACCGTCCCCGGTCGCACCCTCTCGGTCACGTGCGCGATGCAGAGCACCGTGCCGCGCTCGTTGAACACCCGGACGATGTCTCCCTCTCTGATGCCGCGAGCCTCTGCATCCCCGGTGTTGATACGCACCGGCCACCACGCGTAGCCGTCCTTCTTCACGCGGTGCTGCGGGATGTCGTCCAGCCAGAACGACTTGTTGTCGTTGTGAGTGTGGTACGAGAAGCGAGGATGCGGACTGATCATCTGCAGCGGGTACTTCTCCACCAGACCCGCGGTGGCATGACCCTCCCAGCTGGGGATGTAGCGGGCCATGGGCGGACGCTCTTCATCGTCCGGGTCGAAGGCCATGAGGGTCTGGCTGACGAACTCCACCTTGCCCGACGGGGTGGCCAGATCGGGCCCGTTGAAGGGCGGTCCCGGCGGTGTCCTCTGCTCGGAAGGTACATCGGCGTCGCGGCCTTCGTAGAACCAGCGGAACGACACCACGGGTTCCTCGTCGTCGGGCCGGCACGGCACCACGAAGTAGCCCTTCTTCTTGAACTCCTCGTAGGTCACGTACTTGGGCAGATCGGACTTCTCGAACACCAGGCGGTTCCAGTCCTCGAAGTCGCGCCCCTCGGTGTACTGCTCGCGGAAGCCCAGCCGCTCGGCCAGCAGCGAGTAGATCTCGTAGTCGGGCTTCGACTCCCACAGCGGCTCGATGCACTTGTGCTGATAGATGCACACACGGTGGTTGCTGTTGAAGTCGTTGAACCCGTAGCCTCCGGCCGCCCCCCACTCGGAGAGGTCGGAATGCTCGAAGTTGGTCGTCGCCGGCAGGATGACGTCGCCAAACACAGTCTCGCTCGACCAGTGGCAGTCCTGCATGACCACGAACTCCAGGTTGGGATGCTGGTACATGCGCACCCATCGGTTGGTCTCGGTCATGGTGCCGATGAAGGAACCCCCGTGACGGTGGATCATCTTGATGGGAGCACCGTTCGGTCCCGGCTCTGGACAGGTGAAGCGGTGATACTGCTGTTCGATGGAGTTCCCGCAGAAGCCCTCTCCGATCCATTCCACGGGAGGATCCATGACAATCTCAGGCAACAGGAGGCGATAGGTCTTCTGAGTGACCGGGTTGGCCTCGGGGAAATAGGACTTGTCGCCCACAGTGCCGAATGCGTCCCACCCGTTGTCGGAGTAGCCGAACATGTGGAAGCTCATGTCCAGAGGCGAGCCCTTGCCGGTGCCGCCCCAGAAATTCACGCCCGGCTTGCCGAAGCCCTGCATGGCCATGAGGTAGATGCACAGCCGGCACCACTCGGTGGCGTAGGCTTGGCGACAAGCGCCGGTGGCCCCGAATATGCTGGCCACAGCGAGCATGGTCTTCTTGGCCGCCCACTCTCGCGCCAGCGCGGTGATGGTGTGAGCCGGTACGTCGCAGATCTCCGCCGCCCACTGAGGCGTCTTGGGCGTCCGGTCCTCACCTTCACCCAGGATGTGTTTCTTCCACTCGTCGAACCCATGGGTGCGGTTCTCCACGAAGAAGTGGTCGTAGGTGTCCTCGGTCAGCCACACATAGGCGATGGCCTCGGCCAGAGCGGCATCGGTACCAGGCCGCGGTGCAATCCACTTGTCGCCCATGGTGCTGGCCGTGCAGTTGTCGTAGGGGTCGATGACCACGAACTGGATGCCCAGCTCCTTCATCCACTGCCGCCAGATGAGGTTCTCCTGGCCGCTGTACATGTAGGAGGTGCTGTTGGGGTCCACCGACCAGAAGATGATCTGTTCTGTGTTCTTCAGGGCGTCCTGCAGGAGCTCGGACTGCTCGCAGTGCCCCAGTCGCCACCAGTAGCCCCACACGTGGGTGGCGCCCCAATGCCAGCCCTCCCAGCTGTCGGGGTTGTCCAGGCACTGGCTGTACCCAAGGATGTTGTAAAAACGCCCCAACGGCCCCAGCTTGTAGTGTAGGAAGCCCCAGTTGTGGTGCGAGCCGGTCTGGGCGGTGATGGCCGCCGGGCCGTAGGTCTCGCGGATGCGCGTGATTTCCCCGGCCACCAGGTCGAGCGCCTCGTCCCAGCTGATGCGTACGAACTCGTCCTTACCGCGCATCTCGACGTGCCGGTCGCCCTTGGGGTCGAAGTGCTTGCGACGCATGGGATAGTGGATGCGGTTCTCGTAGACCCGCTGGCGCTCCGGGACCTCATAGCTCTGCAGCGTGGTCTTGCGGGGCGGGGTGAACCTACGTCCCCGGGCTTCGATGGTCCACGAGGCGGCATCGGTATCGTCGAACCGTAGCGGGCGCATGCGGGTGATGACGCCATCGTCTACGTAGACCCACACCGGTCCGCCCACCGTGCACTGTGTGAATTTCTGTTCCGCCATCTAGTACTCCTGATCATCGATGAACCACATGCCCATGCCATCTGCCGGGCACTTGCTGAGACGCCCGACGAGCAGCGGACCGGGCGCGGGGGACATTCGTCGCCGACCCCGTGGGGACGTCCCCACGGGGCCGGCGACGGAGCGGTCGGGCCGCTTACAGCTCCACGAACTGGATGAACACCGGGTTCTGCACCGGCAGCTGCGCCACCTCGGTAAGCTCGCCGGTGTCCGGGTTCACAGCGAAGCTGCGAAGCACATCGGCCGGACGGTCGGGGACCAGAAGGAACGAACCGTCAGGCGAGAGCGTCATGCACCGCGTAGCGTTGGCGGGATCGTTCGGGCACTTGCTCACATCCACCTTGCCGCGCTTCTCGAGATGGCCATCCTCGGAGATGGCGAACCATACGATGGTGTCCTCGCCGCGGTTGTTCATATAGACGAACTTGCCGTTGGGGAGGATCTGGATGGTCGCGGGCTCGTTGCGGCCCTCGAAGCCCGAGAGCGTGTTCTGCTTGTCGATGAACTTCAGCACGCCCGTCTCGGTTTCGAAGTCGAACGACCAGATTTCGTCGGAGAACTCGCAGGTCATGAACATGCGGCCCGTGTTCTTGTCGAACACCGCGTGGCGCGGGCCGGTGCCCATGGGGCACTGGTACAGCGAGGCGAGCACCAGCTTGTCGCCGCCCAGGCGGTAGACATAGATCCGCTCGCCGGCTTTTTCGCACACGATCAGGAAATGACCGGTGGGATCGATCACCACGATGTGCGAGTGCGGGCTGGCCTGCGCATGGCCGCCACCCTGCGGCGAACTGTTCGGGTCGTTGCCGTGCCCGGTGAGCACGTGTACGTCGGTGGCTTCACCGATGGAGCCGTCCGCATCGAGCGGGTACTGGACGACGGTGGAATCGTCATAGACGAAGGTGTTCACCCACTTCCCGTCTTCGGTCTCGACCACCTTGATCACGTGCTCGAAGAAGCCGTGGTTGGCGGTGAACAGGTACTTCTCTTCCGGACCCACGCAGACCGAGGCCGGGTTGGCACCCAGCGCATACCGCGAGTTGAGGAAGGTGAGAGCCCCGGTCTTCTGGTCCACCTTGAAGGACATGATGGTCGACGGCGGTCTTTTCGGGCCGCGACCGTCGGTCTTGCGTTCATCGACCGCATAGAGAGTGCCCGACTTGGGCGCGTAGGCGAGAAAGCCGGCGCGCTTCGGCGTATCGATGCTGCCACCTTCGAGCGGCGTGATCGTAGATCCATCTTTGCTCACTTCGAAGATGTCGATACCGCCGCCGGAGAAATCACCTATGTGATTGCGTCCCACGTACGCTAACAGTCTGCTCATATGTCTTCTCCTGTCTGGCGTTCCGTCCGCTTACAGTTTCGCGGGCACGCCGGGAAGATCGGGGTACTTGGCCGCGACCTCGAGCACGCGCGGATCCTGCAGGCACTCGAGATAGCCGTTGTCGTACACCAGCTGGTCGTTGACCGTGAGGGTGACGTTGCGGATGTCGGCCGTGATGTGCGGGTAGTAGTGATAGTTGTCGTTCGCCGGAGCCGAGCCCACGTGCCAGTGCACGTTCGACGTGTGCGAGTGGTCGATGATGCGCCGGTAGATGTCGTTGGGGCACTCGTCCTTGGTGACTTTCGCGTTCGGGTGGATGCCGAAGTGGAAGGTATCGAACTTCCAGATGCCGTCGCCGACCTTCTCCTCCATCATCTTGAGGTAGCGGTTGATGGCGTCGGCTTCTTTGCCGCCCGAGATCTTGACCATGCGGTTGTCTTCGACGTCGACGCGCACGTCTTTCTCCCACGCCGGGGGGAGACCCATGTAGCGGGACCACCACGGCAGCATGCAGTTGAAGAAGAACACGCCGTTGACGTCTTTGCAGTTGATGGGCGGATGTACCCATTCGGGGTAGGGGATGTAGTGGCTCGCGTCCCTACGCCAGGAGTTGTAGGGCATGCCGGGGATGCCGGGGCGCTGCACCGGGTCGAGCGTGTAGCCCTCAAGGTCGGTGCCGTTGGGATCGGTCATGTGGAACTTGGCCAGATGCTCCATGAAGGGGTCGGAGCTCACGTGGCGCACCATGACCACCAGATCGTGCGGTGTCTGCGCCCAATCGGTCATGAGCAGCGACGATGTGACCGGGAACATGCGCACGTACCAGGTCTTGACTTCTTCGATGTACTTGCGGAACTCGGCCACTTCTTCGATGGCCAGGTCGAGGGAGGTGTTGATGAACAGGTCGGCATTGGCAATGGCGCCTTTGACGATGGGAGGCAGACGCCACTCGTGGGCCTTCATGACCTCGTCGATCCACAGTATGGAGCAGTTGGCGCCGCGCGACTGCACCACTGTCTGCATCCAGTTGACGGCCTGCTCGTCGACCAGGTTGTCACTGCCATAGAGACCGTCGATGTGCGCCAGGATGACGACTTCCTGGCCCGGTTTCACCTGAGCGTCGTAGTCGACCATCTGGATGAGAGAGTTCAGTGCTTTCTTCGGGATGCCTAGCTGATGACTCACGTGTTCTATCCTTTCTACAGATATAGTGCAGCCGATGCTTGTACCTCACGCCACGTCAAAGAATGACCGCTCATCACCCCTTCCCATACGGTCGTCATTCTTGTCCCGCCGGCTTCTTCTGGCCGGCCGACTCCGCCGTCCCCGCATAGGGATCCAGCGGGAATTTGAAGCGCCACTCCGCAAGCCCCAGATCATGGAAGGTTTTGTTCCTCAGCTTCCACAGGGAGGCTGCAAGCGACTCGCGCTCTGATCTCGAGAGGACGGTGAAGATGCGTTGGTCGGTCTCGTTGTAGCGCGATTGGGCGAAGACGTCCTTGCCCTTCTCGGTCAACTCCACCTCCACCTTGGCCCTGCCCGTTCCCTTGCGCCGGACCACCAGACCGTCGCCCTCCATGCGCTTGAGCAGTTCGGTGATGGAGTGCAGTTCACGGAACAGGCCCCGGGCGATCTCGGAGGGTGTGCTGCACCCCCCGTTGTTGTCGATGAGGAACAGCACCGCGCGCCGTTCGTTGCTGATGCCGTAGCGCGCGTAGTCCCGCTCCCGTGCCCGCAGGATGGCGTCCTTGGTCTGAGCGATGAGCACCCAGAGCCAGAAGAACTCATCGGGAACCAATGTCTCTACCTCTTCGGACATCTCGGACTTCCTTGAGAACAACGTCGAAACTTGCCTCGCCAGAACCTGCCGATACTACGCATAAGAGTTCGTATACGAAGTTTACCCAGCGTAACGTCCGCCCTGAGGAAAGTCAAGCGCCGGGCGGAATGTGACGTTCCACCGGCATGACGGGGCCCCGTCGAAGGCGGGGCCCCGTCATGCCGTTCGTCGCTCGAGACACGCCAGTTTGGAGGATTACTTCAACAGACCTGGCAGCCAGTCGGACAGCCCCGGGATGAAGACGATGAGAATCAACGCGACAAGCATCGTCCCTACGAAGGGCCACACCCCACGGAAGATCTTGTACATCGGCACTTCGCGATGCATCCCCGCCAGAGTGAACACCACCACTCCCACGGGCGGAGTGATACAGCCGGTCATTATGCACAGCACGGTGATGACGCCTAATTGGAGTGGCGAGAAGCCCAGGTCGACGGTCAGCAGATTGAAGAAGATGGGCAGCGTGATGATCATCACCGACCAGATGTCCATGAGGGCACCCAGCACCAGGTACAAGATGATCACCAGCAGCATGACGGAGTACTTGTGCAGTCCGGCGCCGAGAAGCGCGTCGGAGAGGGTCGAGGCCACCTCGGTAGACGTCAGGAAGTAGCTGAAGTACCGGGCGCCCATGACCAAGAGAAGAATCATGGCCGAGGTCTTCGCGGCGTCCAGGAAGGCTCGTCCTAACCCTTTGAGGGTGAGCTTGCGGTAGAAAAGGCTCACCACCAGCACGGCGACGGTGCCGGCAGCGCCGGCCTCGGTGGGCGTGAACAGTCCCCCCATCAATCCGCCCATCACCAGACCGAACACCACGATGATGCCGATGAGACCCTTAAGCGAGACCAACCGAGTGCGCCAACTCTCCGGCTCGTATTGAGATGAGAGCCCAGGGTTGAGCCTGCATTGAACCGCTATCTGGATGATGAACATGACGGTAAGCAGAAGACCGGGAATGATGCCTGCAATGAACAGATCGCCGATGGGCTGCTGGGTGATGAATCCATAGACCACGAAGGCAGCGCTCGGAGGGATGAGGATGCCCAGATTACCGCCTGCGGCTATGGATCCGAAGGAAAGCCTGTCGTCGTACTTGTACTTCCTCATCTGGGGAAGAGCGGCCTTGTCCATGACGGCGGCTGTGGCGATGTTGTCGCCGCAGACCGCGCCAAAAGCGGCACAAGACCCTACGGTGGCCATGGCAAGGCCGCCACGGAGATGTCCCAGCCAACTCCTGAACGCATCGAAGGCCGAGGCGATCACACCCCCCTCGCCGGCGATGATGCCCATGACGACGAAGAGAGGGATGACCACCAGAATGGGCGACGAGGACACCTCGTATATGGTGGTGGCGAGGGTGTTCTCAGCCGCGGCCAACCCTCGAGTCAGGCAGAAGCCCACGAATCCGGCCACCATCAACGACAGGCCCACGTGCATCCTCAGGAACATGAGTCCGAAGAAGATGACCGCGCCTATGAGGGCGGAGGACCAGAGGGGAAGATCGGTCATTTCCTCACCGCCCTATCGATGGCTGCCAGGAACCGGATGACGTATATGGGGATCAAGGTGAAGATCCCGAAAGCGGCCAGATAGGTGAAGGGATACAGAGGTAGACTCAGCGTCCCCATGGTCGTCTGTCCGCGGTCTTGCACTCTCATGCCCCAGACCACAAGCTGCCAGACCGCGATGGCGAGGATAGCCACGGCGATCAGGTAGACGATAGGGGCGATCACCCTCTGGAGCCGCTCCGGGAAACGTTTGATGATGACGTCGACAGTCATCTTCTCGTGCCCCATGTGCTCCAGGCCCATCACGGTGAAGATGATGATCACCAGCGACTGTTCGATGATCTCTTGCGAGCCGGGCAGCCCCGCCCCGAATTGCCGACCGATGATCGAGTACACCACAGCGAGAACGAGCAGACCGAGAACAGCCGCGCCTATGTATGCGATGCAGGTGTACACGGGCCGCAGCCCAGTCTCGAATGAACTGGCGAATCTGGCGAGACCCGACGCAGGCACCGCGCCTGCCGCCTCGGGTTGTCCATGTTCGCTCATCTCTGTCCTTTCATTGAAAAGGTCGGCCCTGGCCGTGACGGCCAGGGCCGACCGCCGTGCT